>CAWJMR010000021.1:0-103597 GCA_963843965.1 uncultured Gemmatimonadaceae bacterium | reverse complement strand
TCTCCGCTCGGCGGCTCGCGGCGAGCAGGCTGCGCAGCCCCGAGGAATCGATGAACTCCACGGCCGCCAGATCGATGACGACCGGCCGGGGCCCTTCGACCCGCATGATCGCCGTGTCGAGCAGCGGTCCACCGGCGAGGTCGATGTCGCCCTCGGCGATCACCACGCCGTCGGGGCCGAGGACAGACTCGGACGGACTCGTTCTTGCCGATCTCTTCCATGTCGGTTTCTTCCATGTCGTCGATCTCCATCGTTCCCATCGTCAGGCATGCCGAGCCGGCACAGCGCGGCGCGACGACGGACAGTACCCACTCCGGCGAGCAACCAGACGCCGGCGATCGGATGGGTGCGGCGGCGGACGTGATCAGCTGAAGACGCTGACGCCCCCGGGGCCGACGAGGAGGCCGACGATGACCAGAACGAACCCCCACGTGTATTCCTTGCGTACGATGGCGACGAGTCCGGACACGACGAGGACGACGGCGAGGATCCAGAGCAGTAGAGCCATGATTCACTCCTTGATGTTCGGTGCGGTGCGACGTGGTGTTGCGCCTCGGGAGATACCCGGTGTTTCGCTCGCGCAGGTGAACGAGTTTAGGTCGCGGATCGCTCGGGTAGTGACCGACGCGTGCACGACATGCTGACGGGGCCCGAAGCCGACCGGTTGCTCCTGTCGCGCCCGAGCGCGGACTCGTCCAAGGACGCCGATGGCGGCACGCGTCCGCGCGGCAACGTGGGCTGGAGCGACGTCCCGTGGCGCACGATCGTCGGCGTGGTCGGCGTGGTGCTGGCCACCTACCTGGCGCTCGTGCTCGTGCTCGCCACGGTGCGGCTCATCGCCTGGGTCGCCGTGGCCGGCTTCTTCGCGATCGTGCTCGCTCCGCTCGTCTCGCGTGTCCAGCGGCGTGTCGGTGATCGCCGCACGCTCGCGACCGGCATCGTCGTGTTCTCCACGCTGTTCACGCTCGTCGGCGTGCTCGCCTTGTTCGTCGTGCCCGTGCGCACCCAGCTGGTGAACATCATCACCGACCTCCCCGGGACGGTCCACGATGCCGCGCAGGGCAAGGGCCCGGTGGGCAACCTCGTCAAGAAGTTGCACGTGGAGACGTACGTGCAGGACAACGAGAGCAAGCTCGCCAAGGCCGCGCAGCAGCTCAGCAACTCCGCGTTCGACACGCTCGCCACGGCGCTCAGCGCCGCACTCGCGTTCGTCACCGTGACCCTGATCACCTTCTTGTTCCTCAGCCAGAGCGAGGCCATCGGCCGCACAGCGATCAACCTCGTGCCCCGGCATCGGCGGGCGTCGATCCGACGCATCGCCGTCGAAGCGGCGGGCGCGGTCAGCGGCTACGTCATCGGCAACCTCATCATCAGCGTCATCGCCGGCGTCGACGGCGTTCATCTGTCTCGTCTCGCTCGGCGTGCCGAGCCCGATCGTGCTGGCGCTGTGGGTCGCGTTCGCCGATCTGATCCCGCTCGTCGGCGCCACCATCGGGGCCGCCGTCAGCGTGCTCGCTGCGTACCTGTACTCCCCGACGGCGGGCATCGTCTCGCTGGTGTTCTTCATCGTCTACCAGCAGGTCGAGAACGGGCATCATCTACCCGTGGATCATGGCCCGCAAGGTGAACGTCAACCCGCTCGTCATCCTGCTCAGCGTGCTCGTCGGCGTGGAACTGTTCGGAATCCTGGGTGCGCTGCTCGCCGTCCCCGCCTCCGGAGCGCTGCAGGTGATCATCAAGTCGGCCCGCCAGGAACATCAGCGCGAGCAACTCGTGCTGCCCGACAACCTCGACAACGCGTGCGGGCGCCGACGGCTCATGACGCACATCCGAACAGCACGACTCGAGCTCGACCACACGGTCGAAGCGCCGCGCCTGGCGCGTCGATTCGTCACCAGACGTGCTCGGCAAGTGGGATGTACGGGAGCTGTCGATCGAGCGGGCCCAACTGCTCGTCAGCGAGCTCGTGTCGAATGCCGTGCTGCACGCCGCCGGGCCCGATCCGGCTCGTGGTCGACGAGATCGACGGAGGGCGAGCGTTGCCGGGTCGAGGTGTGCAACAGCGGCGACGGCCAACCGCGCATGCGCCGCGCCTCGCCGGAGGAGCTCTCCGGTCGCGGTCTGCAGCTCGTCGACGAACTGGCCCGTGGGTGGGGCAGTTCCAGCGACGACGGCCAGACCAGCGTTTGGTTCGAAGTGCCGACCGATGCTGCGGTGTGACACGCGAGCGTCGTCCGCCCGCGAGAATCATGACGTGAGCCGCAGACCGGCGCAGATCGCCACGTCGTCCGGACCCAGCAGTCCGGCAGGAGGAGCGCGCGAGCACAACTGGTGGCTGCCCCGAACGTTCGGCTGGGGCCTGACCGTCGGCGTCGTCGCCGGCATCCTCGTCGTCGGCCTCGGTACGTCGGCAGCGCTGTTCGTGCAGTCCGAGCGGATCGCCGACCGTCAGGAGGCCGCCTTGGCCAACCGGGCGACGCGGTACGGTGCAGAGCATCAACACGGCACGTCGTCAGCGTCGCTCGGTGGCGCCTCGGCGATGGTCGACGAGAGCACCGGCGAGGTCGGCGAGGTCCGCTTCAACTCCTTTGCCTCCGGCGTCGTCAACACCACGTTGCTGCCGGTGCTCGCCAACGTGCAAGTGGTCCCCGACGATCGAGCGCGCTGCGATCGAGCAGCACCTCGGTGTGCCCGATCACCAGGTCGTCACCCGACGGCAGCTGGTCAGCAGCGAGCGCAAGGACCGGTACCTCGTGGTGCGGTTCGTGTACCCGTCGGTCGACGACCTCGGTGAGGTCGTCGGGCTTCGACATCGACTTCCGACCCGATGCGCGCCGCTGCCGCCATGGCCGCGACCGCCAGCGCTGGGAGCGTCGCTGTTCTCGGCGCCGGTGGTCTCGCAGGCCGACGTGGCCAGGTCGGCTTCGTCGCGATCGGTCCGCTCTACCCGCCCGGTGGCGATCTCGGCTCGCCGAGCCGGCACGCGGCGCGGCCCGGTCGGGTTCGTGTCGTCGCTGGTCCCCGCCACAGCGATGCTCGGACGCCGTCCGAGCGCAACTGCCGACGGGGCGCGGGTGAGCATCGTCGATGCCAGGGTGTGGTCCTGGCGTCGACGCCGATCGGCGCCGAACGGCGGACACGAGGTCACGATCACCCAGGCGAACCGCACATGGAGCATCGCCGTCGAGTACCACGTCGCCGATCATGCTCTCGGCGCTGCTGTCGCTGTTCGCCGCGTCGCTGCTCGCCGCTGGCGGTGGGCCTGTCGCTGCGACGGAACATGCGCCAGACCGACGAGCTGCGCGCCGCGGCGCTCAGCGTGCGCCAGACTCGGCGAGCTGAGCGAGCGCCTCGCCGTCGCCGACACGCTCGACGATGTGACCGGCGTGGTGCTGCGGCCGCCGGTGTGCGGCCCGAGCCAGCCGGTCGCGCGCGTTCCACGTCGGTGACGGCGTGGCCGATCCCCTCCAGTGATGGTCACCGAGCTGGTCACGCGGCACCGCACCGGCGATCGATGCCGCCCGGTGGGCGACGATCACGTCAGCCGTGCCGATCGCCGATCACCGACGCGTGGAACACGCGCACTCCCGTCTTCGTGGCCGACGAAGCGGCGTTCCGTGGCCTGTACGCCGATGGTCTGCAGCCAGCGTGCGACGCGCGATCGGCTCGGCGGCGGCGATGCCGCTGCGCCGACCCGATGGCGAGCTGATCGGTGTGCTGGCGTGGGAGTGGGCCGACGACGCAGCGCTTCGGGACCGCGAACGATCGACCATGCAGGCCACGGCCGATCTCGTGCAACAGAGCGTGGAGCGGCCGACCAGCGAGAGCAGCGTTGGGCGTCGGCGTCGGCGCTGCTCGCCCTCAGCCAGCGTCTGTCGGTGGCACGCACGATCAGACAGATCGCCGCCGCGGTGATCGACTGCGCGGCCCGGCAGCGGCGGCGGCTGACCATGTCGGCGTCGGGTTCATGAACGAGACCGGCACCGCATTCGAGCTGTTCCATCCCGTGCTCGACTCCGAGCGCGAGCTCGGGCACGGCAGCACAACGCTGCCCGTGAACATCAACGGCACGCTGATGTCGCGTGCTCCGTCGCGGCCAGCCGATCGAGTTCGACGGACCGCAGCCAGATCGAGCGGTTCCCCGTGCTCACCGAGCTGATCCGCTTCGAGATGGAACGCCTGGTGTGCATCCCGCTCATCGACTTCGAACGGTCAGCTGCGCGGCGTGCTCGCCTTCGTGTTCGTCGCCGGGCCGAGCCGGCGCGAACCGCCGGAGTCCGGCCGTCTGGCCACGATCGCCGACGTCACCGCCCAGACGGTGGAACGAGCCATGCTCTACCTGCAAGAGCACGAGCTCGTGGTCAACCTGCAGCGCCAGACGCTCGCCGATCTGCCGGTCGTTGCCGGGCTGGACATGGCCGCGCGGTACCTGCCGTCGTCGGCGACGCTGGGGCTCGGCGGCGACTGGTACGACGTCTACGTGCTCGACGGCGAGCGGATCGGTGCGGTCGTCGGCGACGTCTCCGGTCATGGCATCGATGCGATCGCCGACATGACCGAGTTCCGGACCACCATCTCCACGCTGTTGCGGACCGATCAGCGCGCTCGGTTCGGTGCCGGCCATGTCGACCGCCCTGCTCCGTGTCGAGCACGTCGACGAGCTCCGCTTCGCGACCGGCGGGGCTGATGATCGTCGACGTGGTCGCCGGATCGCTGGCCTACATCCGGGCCGGTCATCCACCGATGTTCGTGCGACGTCGTCGGCGGCGAGATCGAGGTGCTCGAGAGCGGTGGCGGCGGTCCGATCGGCGTCACCGAGGACGACATCGAGGTGCAGACCGTCCTCGTCGGTCCCGGTGACGTGGTGGTCGCCTACACCGACGGGCTCGTCGAGCGGCGCGAGGAATCGATCGACGTCGGACTCGACCGGTTGCGTGTCGCGCTCGCGGAGTGCATCGACAGCAGCGCCGACGAGATCGCCGACACGCTCCTGGCCCGATGCCTCGGCGGCCGCCAGACGGCCGACGACACGGCGCTGCTGGTCATCGTCGTCGGCCAGAGCCAGAGCCAGAGCCGGAGCCAGAGACAGAGTCCGAGCCAGAGCCGGCGACAGATGGCTGACCACGGGAGCAAGCTCGCCGAGTACGACGCCAAGCGCGACTTCTCGGCCACGCCGGAGCCGCCGCCGATGGTCAGCACTCGCCGCACGGGCGCAGGCGCTTCGTCGTGCAGCGGCACCGAGCCACGCGGCTGCACTACGACCTGCGCCTCGAGGTCGACGGCGTGCTCGTCAGCTGGGCAGTGCCGAAGGGGCCGAGCCTCGACCCGAAGCGGCGCAACCTGGCGGTCAAGGTCGAGGACCACCCGTACGCGTACGGCTGGTTCGAGGGCAACATCGGCAGCGGCTACGGCAAGGGCGACGTCGATCGCTGTGGGACGACGGTTGGTGGGAGCCGGATCCCGAGTACCCGGCGAGCGCCGATCCGGCCGCCGCGATCGCCGCCGGCGAGCTGAAGTTCGTGCTGCACGGTCGCAAGCTCCGCGGCCGGTACGTGATCGTGCACACCGCAGGAGACAGGCGAGGACGCCGACCAGTGGCTGCTGATCCACAAGAACGACGACGACGCCGTCGCCGGTTGGGACCCCGAGGACCATCCGCACTCGGTGCTCAGCGCCCGCACCAACCCCGAGGTCGTCGCCGGCAGCCCGGGCCGCTGGCGCGGCGCCGACCGTCGGCCGAGCTGCGAGCGCTCGACGCGCTCGGGGACGAAGGGCCAGTGGACGCATCGGCGGCGATGACACGCAGCTGACCAACCTCGACAAGGTGTTCATGCCCGGCCGTGGCGACGACCACGCGCGATCACCAAGCGCGACATCGTCGCGCTACTACGCGCAGATCGCGCCGTGGATGACGCCGTACCTCGCCGGTCGTCCGGTGAACCTGCAACCGCTTCCCCGACGGCATCGTCGGCGCCAAGAAGGGGTTCTGGCACAAGGCCGTGCCCGCGCACGCGCCCGACGTGGGTGCGGCGCTGGCCGAATCCGCGTGCCGAGCACCGACGAGACGCGCGAGTACCTGCTCGTCGACGGCGCGCCGGCGCTGGTGTGGGCGGCCAACTTCGCCGGGATCGAGATCCATCCGTGGACCTCCACCGCAGCCGTCGCCGGACCAGCCGTCGTACGCGCTCGTCGACATCGATCCCGGGACCGAGCACCACGTGGGACGAGACGCTCACCATCGCCCGCCTGTTCCGCGTCGCGATGCAGCAGCTCGACCTCGTCGCCCGCCCGAAGGTGACCGGCCAGCGCGGCATCCAGATCTGGATCCCGGTCGCGCTCCGGGCTACACGTTCCGCGAGACGTCGGCGTTCGTGGAGGCGCTGTCGCGCACCGTCGGACGGGTCGGTGCCGCGAGCTGGTCAGCTGGAAGTGGCACAAGAGCGAACGCGCGCGGTCTGGCTCGTCTCGACTACACCCAGAACGCCGATCAACAAGACCCTCGTCGCGCCGTACAGCCTGCGCCCGGCCGCCGGGGCGCCCGTGTCGGTGCCGATCGGAGTGGGACGAGCTGGACGACCCGGAGCTGGCGCGCGGACCGGTGGACGATCCGCGACGTGCTGCCCCGGCTCGCAGCCGTCGGCGACCCGTTTCGGGTGCTCGTGGGGGTGGAACAGGACTTGCCGGCGCTCTGAACGGGTATTCTCGCCGCATGGCGCGCCCCGTGTGGACCGGTTCGATCTCGTTCGGGATGGTCTCCATCCCGATCCGGCTCTGCCGGCGGTCAAGAAGAAGAGCATCTCGTTCAACCAGCTCGACGACCAGACCATGTCGCGCATCCGCTACCGCAAGGTCAGCGAGGCCACGGGCGAGGAAGTGCCCGCCGAGCACATCGTCAAGGGCTACGACATGGGCGCGGAGAACTACGTCATCATCACCGACGACGATCTCGCCCCGCTGGCGCCCGCGAAGTCCAAGGAGATCGGGCTGGAGACGTTCGTGCCCGCCGACGATGTCAACCCGCTGATGTTCGACGCCTCGTACCTCGTCGTCCCGGACAAGACGCCCAAGCCGTACGCGCTGCTCGCCACGGCGATGGCGGGTTCGGGTCGGGTCGGCATCGGCCGCTTCGTGATGCGCCAGAAGGAGTACCTGGCCGCGATCCGCTCCGACGGCACGTACCTCACGCTGTCCACGCTCGTGTTCCCCGACGAGCTCGTCGATGTCGCCAGCGGTCGACGGCTTCGAGGCGCTCGACGACGTCGACATCTCCGACAAGGAGCTGATGATGGCGAAGTCGCTGGTCGAGGCACTCAGCGAGGACTTCCAGCCGGGCGAGTACCGCGACGAGTACCGCACTCGCGGTCGAGGCGGATCATCGAGCAGAAGGCAGCCGGGCAAGACGCCGGTGTTCGAGGAAGCGCCGGCGGCGAAGGCCACGGTCATCGACCTCGCCGTCGGCGCTCGAGGCCAGCCTGCGCGACGCCAAGGAGGCCCGGGCCAACCATCCGTCCGCCACCAGCCTGACCGCGCGAAGGCGAAGAAGGCCACGCCGAAGAAGGCTTCCGCCGCGAAGAAGGCGGCACCTGCGAGGCGCCGGCCAAGGCGCGGAGTCCGCCTGATCCCGGTCAGGGCACGAAGTAGCCGACCACGTCGATCACGAAGTGGGTCGACACGCCCCCGGCGACGACGGTCAGGGTGCGGTTCGGGCCGAGGTTCACCGACGTGGTGTTGGCGAGGTCGGAACCCGGCAACGTCCAGTTGATCGTCGAGGCGAAGACGGTGGAGACACCGCCCGGGTTCAGCGAGGTAGCCGGTTCCGACGGTTCCGGTCACCGTCAGCGTGGCCGTCACCGCCACGGCGTTCGTGGGGACGATGTCGGTGACGTCGACTGCTCCTGTGGCAATGGCGGCCTGACGCCACGCTGAGGGTGCGGTGGCGCCGCCGGCGACGGGCCCGTTCGCATCGGGTGTCATGTCGAGCCGGCTGTCGTACACGCGCTTCGGGTCGATCCCGACGTAACCCGACGACGTCGACCCAGGTGGCGCGATCGCCTTGGGGATGTAGCGGACGTGACTGTCACGCTGACGTCGGCAGGGTTCGGGATCGGTGTGTACGACGTCGGCCCGATGAAGATCGCATACACCGAGGTGGCCGTCACGACTTCGTTCACCGGGATCGTGGTCATGAAATCGAACACGGTCCCGGTCGGCCCGGGGCCGTTCACCGTGACGTGGTGTTCGGAGAGCATGGTCTCCGACCCCCATGCGAAGCTCTGCACGTAGACGTCGGTGACCGAGTTCTGGAAGTTCGAGTGGATGCCGACGTCGACACCGGTGATGGTCGTTCCCGCTGGAAGGCTGATGGGCGCGGTCAGCGTCCCGCTCGTGCCTTGGGCGGTCGCGGCGGCCGGCGTACTCCAACCCGGTGGTGGCGGATCCGACGGCAACGACCGCTCCAGCGCAAGCGGCTGGATGGAGTCGCAATCCGCGTTCGAATGCAGCGCCGAGCACCTCCGGGCGTGCCGCCGAGGGAACCGTGGGGCCGCCACCAGCCACCGTGATGTTGTTGCCGGCGAGCACGCACAGCTCGACGCCAGTGGCGCCGAAACGATCTCCGACGATCCGACCATCCTTGTCGACCCCTCGTGCGCAGCAACCCTAGTGCGCCGGTTCGGCCGGAACTCAGCGCTCGCGGACGACCTTCGCGGGGGCTCGTCGCGGAGGCCGACGAACACGGGGTGGCGGAGGTGGTCGGCCTCGGTCCACTCGGCGAAGCTCACCTGGGCCACCAGCTCGGGCCGAACCCATGCGCGGCTTCCCGCGACGAGCTTGGGCACCGGGTCGAACGGGCAAGTCCGGCGTGACGAGCTCGGCGAACGTGGCGCTGCATGGCCGCAGGGTGACGTCGTTGAAGCCCGGTGCCGACGGCGCCGGCGAAGCGCAGAGGGCTCCCTCGTAGACGCCGACGAGGATCGAGCCGAACGAGGTGGAGCGGTTGCCGTCGCCGGTCGAGTAGCCGCCGATCACGAACTCCTGCTCGAAGCGGTGCTTGACCTTGATCCACGACGAGGTCCGCCGTCCGGCGAGGTAGGTGGAGCCGGTGCGCTTGGCGATCACGCCCTCGAACCCGTTCCGCTGCGTGGCGGTCATCATCGCGTCGGCGTCGTCGGTGACGGGTGTGACCGACAGCTGCGGCACCGGCCGGACATGGGCCTCCAGCAACTCGCGCCGCGCTGCATCCATGGCGTGTTCTGCAGGTCCGCTCCGTCGAGCGACAACAGGTCGAACACCACGAACGAGTGGGCACGGTCGGGTCGGCCGACGAGACCGAACGAATGGCGTCCGTCGTCGTCTGCGGCGATCACCTCACCGTCGAGGATCGCGTCGCGGTCACACGCAGCACGGGCGACATCGGCCAGCCATGGCCAGCGGGCGATGCGATCCTGGCCGCTGGAGCTGACGGCCTCGACGGTGTCGCCGCGGCGGCGCACGATGACCCGGTGCCCGTCCCACTTCGGTTCGTAGCGCCAGTCGTCACCGCGTCGGCAACCGGCCGCTCGTCGCTTTCATCGGCGCGAGCGGCCACGTCGTCATGGCGCTGTTCTAGTCCGGGTCACTGGTCCGGTTCGTGACGGACGAACAACATCTGCGATCGCCCGATCAGCTGCAGCGACGCTCCGGCATGGACGGTCGCCGCCTCCGGGGAGTTGATCTCGCCGGTGGCCGTGTCGAGCACGCACCGCCACTGCTGTCCCCACTGCTCGGCCGGCAACCGGAATTCGGTGTCGTCGGCGCTGGCGTTGATCAGCCACAGCACGTCGGTGTCGGTGATCTGCTCGCCACGCGTGCTCTGCTCGATCGAGCCACCGCCGAGGAAGATGGTCACGGTCTTGAGGTCGTCCTGGTTCCACTGGTCGTCGGTCATCACGTCGGCATCGGCCGTGAACCACTGCAGGTCGACCGTGCCCTCACCGTGCAGCGCGCGACCCTGGAAGAACTGCCGGCGGCGGAACGTCGGGTGCTCGCGGCGCAGCGCGATCAGCGCCGAGACGAAGCGTGAGCAGCTCGTGGTCGACGTTCTCCCAGTCGTACCACGACACCTCGTTGTCCTGGCAGTAGGCGTTGTTGTTGCCGCCCTGGGTGCGGCCGATCTCGTCGCCGCCGAGGATCATCGGCACGCCCTGCGACAGCAGCAGCGTCGCCAGCATGGTTGCGCTGCTGACGGGCTCGCAGCGCGTTGATCTCCGGGTCGTCGGTCGGGCCCTCGACGCCGCAGTTCCAGCCACGGTTGTGGCTCTCGCCGTCGCGTGTTGTCCTCGCCGTTGGCCTCGTTGTGCTTGTCGTTGTAGCTGACGAGATCGCGCAGCGTGAAGCCGTCGTGGGCGGTGATGAAGTTGATGCTGGCGCATGCGGCTTGCGGCCGGCGTGCCTCGTACAGATCGCTCGACGCCGGTGATGCGGTAGGCGAACTCGCCGCAGGCCGTTGCGACGCGCCCGGCCCAGAGGTCGCGGATGCTGTCGCGGTACCGGCCGTTCCACTCCGCCCACTGCGGCGGGAAGTTGCCGACCTGGTAGCCGCCGTCGCCGACGTCCCACGGCTCGGCGATCAGCTTGCAGCGTGCTGATCACCGGGTCCTGCTGGACGAGGTCGAAGAACGCCGACAGCTGGTCGACCTCGTGCAGGCTGCGCGCGCCAGCGTGGACGCGAGGTCGAAGCGGAAGCCGTCGACGTGCATCTCCGTCGCCCAGTAGCGCAGGCTGTCCATCACCAGTCTGGAGCACGAACGGGTTGCGCATGTTGAGCGTGTTGCCGGTGCCGGTGTAGTCCATGTAGTACTGCTTGTCGTCCTCGACGAGGCGGTAGTACGAGGCGTTGTCGATGCCCTTCATCGACAACGTCGGGCCCATGTGGTTGCCCTCGGCGGTGTGGTTGTAGACGACGTCGAGGATGACCTCGATGCCGGCCTGGTGCAGGGTCTTGACCATCTGCTTGAAGTCCTGCACCTGCTGGCCCTGGCCGTGGCGGTGCGAGTACTCGTTGTGCGGGCGCGAAGAAGCCGATCGTGTTGTAGCCCCAGTAGTTGCGCAGCCCGCGCTCGACCAGGTGCGCGTCGTGGACGAACTCGTGCACCGGCAGCAGCTCCACCGTGGTGACGCCGAGGTTCTTGAGGTGGTCGATGAAGGCCGGATGGGCGATGCCGGCGTAGGAGCCGCGCAGATCTCCTCGTCGACGCCGGGATGCAGCATCGTCGCACCGCGCACATGGGTCTCGTAGATGACCGTCTCGGCCCACGGCAGCAGCAGCGGCTGGTCGGTGCCCCAGTCGAAGAACGGGTTGACCACGAGGCTGCGCGGCGTGTGCGGCGCGCTGTCGCTGGTGTCGAGCTCGTCGTGGTCGTCGAAGTGGTAGGAGAACATCGCCTGGCCCCAGCTGAACTCGCCCTCGATGGCGCGGGCGTAGGGGTCGAGCAGCAGCTTGGCCGGGTTGCAGCGATGGCCGTTGGCCGGGTCCCACGGACCGTGCACGCGGAAGCCGTACGCGGTGTTGGCGCCGACATCGGGGAAGTAGCCGTGCCAGACGCTGCCGGACCGCTCCGGCAGGGCGACGCGCTGCTCGGTGCCGTTGTCGTCGAAGACGCAGAACTCGACCGACTCGGCCGACCTCGGAGAACACGGCGACGTTCGTGCCGACGCCGTCGAAGGTGGCGCCGAGGGGAAGTGAGAACCTGGCCAGACTCGCATGCCGATCACTGTACGACCCGGGTGGGCAGCAACGGGGTGAGCGCACGTCGCGACTGAGTCGGCTGGGCTCGAGGTCAGCCGCTCGCCGGGCCGCTGACCTGGCGGGCGATGGCCCGCCAGCCGATCAGGAACACCCCGAGCGTGAGCGTGGCGACGATCATGAACGCGATCGCCGATGCCCCGGTCGAACACGAAGCGCCGCAGGAGCAAGCCGACGCACCACGGTGCACGCCCAGACACCGCACCCGTGCGGATCGTGATCGGGGCCGTCGCCGCACGGGTGACCATCCAGCCGACGACGAGCCGATCAGGAACGGGCCGGCGACGGCCAGTCGTGGCAGACGACGACGTTGCCACCTTCGTGGTGGTTGCGCGCGACCGATGACCACGAACAACAGCACGGCGACGACGTCGATCAGGCAGAGCACGACCGTCTCGGGCGACCGGGCGACGGGCATTCGTGCGCAGTCATTCGTGGAGTCGAGTAGCCGCCGAGCTTGCCCCGGTAGAACAGCAGCGGTTGCGGGATCGTCCGCGGCAGTGGCTCATCGTCGATCACCCGGCCGACGACGAAGTAGTGGTCGCCGACCGTCGTGCACCACCTCGACCTCGCAGTCGATCCAGGCGATGGCTTCGTCGAGGATCGGTGAGCCGGTGACGCCGGGGTGCCACGGCACATCGCTGAAGCGGTCGTCGACGCCCTTCTTCGCGAAGCGCCAGCACGCTGCGCCCTGGTGCTGCGCCGAGCACGTTCACGCAGAACTTCGCCGACGGCGCCATCGCGGCCCACGTGTCGCTGGTGACCTGGGGCAGGAACCCGACGAGCGGTGGATCGAGCGAGACCGAGGTGAACGAGCCGATCGTGAACCCGGCGGGCTCGTCGCCGGCCATGCCGGTGATGATCGTGACGCCGGTGGGGAAGTGGCCCGAGCACCTGGCGGAAGTGGGCGGAGTCGAAGGCATTCGCAGGTGATCTGACATCGATCTGACCTTAGCCGTTCGCACCGCTGCTGTGTCAGTCGTGCGCTCGTGGACGTGATCGACGATCGACCGATGCCAAACAGACGTTGCCGCGCACCGAGATGCGGCGACGCGCGGCGGTGCTGCCGGATCGCGCCGCCGGTTCGCGCTGCTCTGGGCGCAGGTCGCTGCGAGCTGTGCGCCGCATGCGGCCGGATCCGTCCCACGGCGGCGACACGCTGCGACGGTGATGGCGTTCCACGGGGTCGGCAGCGAACCCGACACGCCGGTGCTCGTCGGGCTGCTCGCGTCGCAGCGGTCACACCATCCTGTTGCCCCGGGTGGAGGACGAGCGCATCGTCGCTGTCGTCCATCGCGCCGGTGATGTGATGCGGCCCGGCGCGCACGGCATCCCGGCACCGATCGGACCGGCGGTGGACCCGACCACGATCGACGTCGTCGTCGTCCCCGGCCTGGCGTTCACCCGCGACGGCCGCCGGCTCGGGCAAGGCGGTGGGTACTACGACCGCTTCCTGCCGCTCCTACGCGACGACTGCGTCACGTGTGGGGTGGGCTTCGCCGTGCAGATCGTCGACGACCTGCCGAGCGAGTCCCACGACCGCGTGCTGACGATGGTGATCACCGACGCAAACCCGTCCGACTGACCGGGCGAGGGCGCAATACAGTGCGTCCATGTCCACCACGACAGCCGATCCGTTCACCCTCGCCGAGCTCGACGCCGCCGCCGAGCTCGTCGGCCGGTTCGTGCCGCCGACACCCCAGTACGCGTGGCCGCTGCTCGGCGAGCGCCGTCGGTGCCGAGGTGTGGGTGAAGCACGAGAACCACACGCCGACCGGTGCGTTCAAGGTGCGCGGCGGGCTGGTGTACGTCGACCGGCACGTGCGCGACGACGCGAGCGCCGTCGATGCGCGCGGCCTGATCAGCGCCACCCGCGGCAACCACGGGCAGAGCCTGGCCTTCGCCGGTCGCGCGTTCGGTGTGGATGTCACCGATCGTGGTGCCGCACGGCAACAGCCCGGACAAGAACGCGGCGATGCGCGGCGTTCGGGGCCGACGCTCATCGAGCACGGCCGCGACTTCCAGGCGGCGCGCGAGCACGCCGCATGCGCTGGCCGACGAGCGCGACCTGCACATGGTGCCGTCGTTCCACCCCGACCTCGTGCTCGGCGTCGCCACCTACGCTCGCGAGTTCCTGCTCGGCGCCGCCGGTCTCGCACACGGTGTACGTGCCGGTCGGCATGGGCTCGGGCATCTGCGCGCACATCGCCGTCCGCGACCTGTTCGGCCTGCAGACCGAGATCGTCGGCGTGGTGGCCGAGCGCGCTCCGGCGACGGCGCTCTCCTTCGCCGCCGGCGAGGTGGTGAACACCGACACCGCCGACACGATGATCGACGGCGTCGCCTGCCGTGCGCCGGACGCCGCTGCCATCCGCCGCGATCGTCGCCGGGGCGTCACGCATCGTGCAGGTCAGCGACGACCTCTGCGCCGAGGCCGTGCGGCTGCTGTTCGCCACCACCCACAACATGGCCGAGCCGTCGGGCGCGATCGCGTTGGCCGGTCTGCTCGCCGAGCGCGATCAGCAGCAGGGCCGGCGCGTCGGCGTGGCGCTCAGCGGCGGGAACATCGACGTACCGATGCTGGCCGAGATCATGGCGGGCCACACCCCGACGGTGTGACCCGACAGGTGCTGCGTCACTCCTCCGGGGGGAGCTCGTCGTAGTACTCGCGGCCGAGGTGGGTGATGGGCTCTTCGCCCATCATCCAGCGCAGCGTGTTCTTCAGCTTGGTGAGCTGGATGAACAGGTCGTGCTCGGGGTACAGGCCGGGCGCGCACCTGCGGGCTCTTGAAGTAGAAGCTCAGCCACTCCTGGATGCCGCCCAGCCCGGCGCGCTGGGCGAGGTCGCTGAACAGCACCAGGTCGAGCGCGAGCGGCGCCGCGAGGATCGAGTCGCGGCAGAGGAAGTCGACCTTGATCTGCATCGGGTAGCTCGAGCCACCCGAAGATGTCGATGTTGTCCCAGCCCTCCTTGTTGTCGCCGCGCGGCGGGTAGTAGTTGATCGCGACCTTGTGGTACACGTCGCCGTAGAGGTCGGGGTACTTCGCCGGCTGCAGGATGTTCTCGAGCACGCCGAGCTTCGACTCTTCCTTGGTCTTGAAGTTCTCCGGATCGTCGAGCACCTCGCCGTCGCGGTTGCCGAGGATGTTGGTGCTGTACCAGCCGGCCAGGCCGAGCATGCGGGCCTTGAGCATCGGGGCGAGCACGGTCTTCATCAGGGTCTGACCGGTCTTGAAGTCCTTGCCGCTGATCGGCACGTTGCGCTCGGTGGCGAGCTTGCGCAGCACCGGCGTGTCGACGGCCAGGTTCGGGGCGCCGTTGGCGAACGGCACGCCCTCGAGCATGCGCGGCGTAGGCGTAGAGCATCGACGGCGAGATCTGGTCGTCGTTCGGCGTCGATGGCCGCCTCGAAGCCTCGCGAGGTCTGGTGCGTCGGGCCCGGCTCGATGAAGATCTCGGTGGACGCGCACCAGATCATCACCAGGCGGTCGACGCTTCTTCTCGTCGTGGAAGCGGTTGATGTCTTCGCGGATCGCATTCGAGCATGCGTCCGCTTGTCGACGATGCCGATGGTGTGCTGGCCGTCGAGGTTGCTTGACGTACTTGCGCTCGAACGCCGCCTTCATCGGGCGGATGTCGCGGAGCACGTCGGAGATCGCCTCGAGGTGGCGGCCGCCTCGAGCACGCCGGCGCGCGAGCGCGGCGACGTAGGCGTCGTCGGGGAACACGTCCCACGCGCCGAACACGATGTCGTCGAGCGCGGCGAGCGGGACGAAGTCCTTGATCAGCGGGGTGCGGTCCTCGGTGCGCTTGCCGAGGCGGATCGTGCCCATCTGGGTGAGCGAGCCGATCGGCAGGGCCTGGCCGCGCTTGGCCAGCTCGACGCCGGCGATCAGCGTGGTGGCCACCGCGCCGAGGCCGACGATCGAGCACGCCGAGGCGTCCGGTCGCGGGCGCACGGTGGGGGATGGGGGGTGTCGACATGGCGGTCATCGTAAGCAAGCCTTGGCGAGCTGTCACGTCAGTGAAGCAAGACTGAACTATCGTGCGGCGGGTGCAGCCCGCTCCCCGACCTCACGATCCGCCAGATCGAGTACCTGGTCGCCGTCGCCGACGAGGCCACGTGGTCGCTGGCTGCGCACCGCGTCGGGCGTCAGCCCGTCGGCGCTCTCGCAGGGGCTGGCCGAGCTGGAGCGGCGGGTCGGCGTCGCCGCTGTTCGAATCGCAGGGCCGGCGGCGCGTGCTGCGCCGTTCGGCGCTGCCCGTGCTCGACCACGCACGTCGGGTGATCGGCCTGACCCGCGATCTGGTCGACTGGTCCGACCGGGTGCGCGGTGCGCGCCAGGGTCGGGTGCGCGTCGGCATGATCGACGTCGCCGCCGTCGTGCACTGCCCGACATGATCGCCGGGTTCCGCGCGCAACGACCCGACGTCGACCTGACGTTGTCGGTCGCGCCGTCGGCGCAGCTGCTCGGCGGTCTGCGCGACGGTGAGCTCGATCTCGTCGTGTGCGTCAAACCGCCCGAGCCTCGCGACGGGCTGGAGATCGAGGAGCTGCGGCGCGAGTCGCTCGCCGTGATGGCGCCGCCCGGCACGACGATCGGCGCGCCCGCCACGTGGGGGCCGTGGTTGACGTTCCCCGCCGATTCGCACACGCGCGAGCTGATCCTCGCTGCGCTGGCCGCGCTCGGCGCGCCCACCACCATCGCCGCCGAGAGCCATCAGCCCGACGTGCTCGCTGCAGATGGTGCGGCTGGGGCTCGGCTGGACGGTGCTTCCTGTCGGCTCGTCCACGCTCGGCGGGCCGGCGGTGGTGGTCGGCCCCGAGGTCGTCGAGCGGGTGCTCGTGCTCGCCCGGCGGGCCGAGTCGATCAGCGACCCGGCCGCCGACGAGCTGGCCCGCCGCCTCCGCGCCTGAGCGGCGCAGGCTCAGACCTTGGATGCGCTCGCTTCGCAGGCTCAGACCTTGGGCAGGCCGGCGAGGGCGGCCGCGATGGCCTCGGCGGGGTAGTCGTAGTCGACGAGCTTGCCGGACGAGGTAGTTCTCGTACGCCGGCAGATCGAGCATGCCGTGGCCGCACAGCGCGGTGAGGATCACCTTCGGCTCGCCGCTCTCCTTGCAGCGCAGCGCCTCCTCGACGCACGCGGCGAGCGCGTGGGTGGGCTCCGGCGCCGGCACGATGCCCTCGGTGCGGGCGAACTGCACGCCGGCAGCGAAGCAGTCGAGCTGGTTCTTCGATTCGGCCTCGATCAGGCCGAGCTCGTAGATGTGCGACACCAGCGGGCTCATCCCGTGGTAGCGCAGGCCGCCGGCGTGGATGGTGTCGGGGATGAAGTCCTTGCCGAGCGTGTGCATCTTCATCAGCGGCGTCATCCCGGCGGTGTCGCCGAAGTCGTAGGCGTACACGCCCTTGGTCATGCTCGGGCAGGCGGCCGGCTCGACGGCGACGATGCGCGGTGTTGCGCCGCCCGGCCAGGTTCTCGTTGAGGAACGGGAACGTCAGGCCACCGAAGTTGCTGCCGCCGCCGACGCAGCCGTAGATGACGTCGGGGTACTCGCCGGCCAGCTCGAACTGCTTGAGCGCCTCGAGGCCGATGACGGTCTGGTGCATCAGCACGTGGTTGAGCACCGAGCCGAGGGCGTACCGGATGTTCGGATCGCGGTGCCGCGACCTCGACGGCCTCGCTGATCGCGATGCCGAGCGAGCCGGGGGAGTCGGGGTGCTCGGCGAGGATCGCCCGGCCCGAGTTGGTGAGATCGGACGGCGAGCGGGTGCACGGTGGCGCCGAACGTCTCCATCATCAGCCGGCGGTACGGCTTCGCGTCGTAGGACGCACGCACCTGCCAGACCTCGCACTCGAGGTCGAACTGCGCGCAGGCGAAGGCGAGCGCCGTGCCCCACTGCCCGGCGCCCGGTCTCGGTGGTCAGCTTCTTCACGCCGGCCTTGGCGTTGTAGTACGCCTGCGGCACCGCGGTGTTCGGCTTGTGCGAGCCGGCGGGTGAGGTGCCCTCGTACTTGTAGTAGATGTGCGCCGGCGTGCCGAGCGCCTTCTCCAGGCGGTGGGCGCGGAACAGCGGCGTCGGCCGCCACAGCCGGTAGACGTCGAGCACCGGCTCGGGGATCTCGATGTAGCTCTCCTGGGAGACCTCCTGCAGGATCAGGTCCATCGGGAACAGCGGGGCGAAGTCGTCGGGGCCGGCGGGCTGGAGCGTGCCGGGGTGCAATGCCGGCGGCGGCGGGCTCGGCAGTGCCGGCACGATGTTCAGCCAGGCGCGAGGGATCTCCGATTCGTCGAGCGTGAACTTCGTCGTCATGCGCGCGAGAATAGCCCGTGGCAACACTGACGAGCATGGCCGACGGCGCCCCAGGGACGACCGAGCAGGTCGGGTCGCCGATGCAGGGCACGGTGGTCCATCGGTGTCGATCGCCGACGGGAGACCGTCGTGCGTCGGGGCCAGACCGCTGGTGCGTGCTCGAGAGCATGAAGATGCTCCACGACGTGAAGGCCGCCACCGATGGCATCGTGCACGTGGTGTACGTCCGGCGTCGGCGACACGGTCACGCCGGACCATCCGCTGTGTCGCGATCGAGCTCGTCGAGTCGATGGCTCGACGGTTGCCGTCGTCGACGCACACGGTCGACCTCGACGCGATCCGCACCGGACCTCGCCGAGGTGCTGCGCCGCCACGAGCTCGGGCTCGGACGCGGCCCGCCCGGATGCCGTGGCGAACGGCGCCGGAAGGTCGGGCGGCGGACGGCACGGGAGAACGTCGCCGACCTCGTCGACGCCGGCACGTTCGTCGAGTACGGCCCGCTGGCGATCGCCGCCCAGCGTCGTCGACCGCGCAGCTCGACGACCTGATCGCCAACACGCCGGCCGACGGGATGATCGGCGGCATCGGCACGGTCAACGGTGACCGCTTCGCCGGCCACGCCGGGCAGGTCGTCGCCGTCTCGTACGACTACACCGTGCTCGCCGGCACGCAGGGCCTGCAGAACCACCGCAAGAAGGACCGCCTGTTCGAGGTGGCCGAGCAGCTGCGCGCTCCCGGTGGTGTTCTTCACCGAAGGTGGCGGCGGCCGGCCCGGCGACACCGACGGCATGGGCGTCAGCGGGCTCGACTGCCTCGCCTTCTTGTGGTTCGCCGAGCTGAGCGGCGTCGGTGCCGCTCGTCGGCATCAACGCGGGCTACTGCTTCGCCGGCAACGCCGCCATCCTCGGCTGCTGCGACGTGGTGATCGCCACCGAGGACTCGAACATCGGCATGGGCGGCCCGGCGATGATCGAAGGCGGCGGCCTCGGCGTGTTCGCACCCACCGAGATCGGTCCGATCGAGCGTGCAGCGCTCGAACGGCGTGGTCGACATCGTGGTGGCCGACGAAGCCGAGGCGGTCCGCGTCGCCAAGCAGTACCTGTCGTACTTCCAGGGTCCGATCGACGACTGGGAGTGCGCCGACCAGCGCACTGCTGCGCCACGTGATCCCGGAGGACCGCCGGCGCAGCTACGACGTGCGCGCCGTGGTCGATGCGCTGTTCGACACCGGCTCGGTGCTCGAGCTGCGCCGCGAGTTCGGGCTGGGCATGATCACGGCGCTCGCCCGCATCGAGGGCGTGCCGGTCGGTGTCATCGGCAACAACCCGAGCCACCTCGCCGGTGCGATCGACAGCGACGGCGCCGACAAGGCGGCCCGGTTCATGCAGCTGTGCGATGCGTTCGACCTGCCGATCGTCTCGCTGTGCGACACGCCGGGGATGATGGTCGGCCCGGACGTCGAGGCGACGGCGCTGGTGCGCCACTGCAGCCGGCTGTTCGTCACCGGCGCGAACCTCACGGTGCCGTTCGTCGCGGTCGTCACCCGCAAGTCGCTACGGCCTCGGCGCGCAGGCGATGATGGGCGGCAGCACCAAGGCGCCGCTGGCCACCGTGGCGTGGCCGACGGGCGAGTTCGGCGGGATGGGTCTCGAAGGCGCGGTGCGCCTCGGCTACAGCAAGGAGCTCGCCGCGGTCGAGGATCCCGCCGAGCGCGACGCGCTGTTCCAGCAGATGGTCGACCGGATGTACGAGCACGGCAAGGCCGTCGAACACCGCGTCGCACTTCGAGATCGACGACGTGATCGACCCGGCCGACACGCGTCGCTGGCTCTCGACGATGCTGCGATCCGTGCCGCCGACGCCGCGCTGGGCGTCACGCCCGAAGAAGCGACCGAACATCGACACCTGGTGACCGCACCGCGATGGCGTGGTTGACACGTCACGGTGATCGGGGGATCATGCGGGATGCGTGATTTCGCCGCACAGCGGTCTCGACCGCAGTCCATGGCCGCTCCGCCGACGATGCCGACGTTCAAGCGTGCGTTCGTCCAGCGCAAGCTGGTGGTCGCGCGTCCAGCGACCCGCTCGAGCGTGAGGCCGATCGCACGGCCGATGCCGTCGTCGCCGACTGCCGGACGACGAGGGCGATGCGACCGCCGCCGGCTGCGCGTGGCGCCGGAGTCGCGCATCCGGCGCGCAACCGCGCCCGTTGCTGCCAGAGGCCGAACACGGCGGCGATCGGGCCCGAGGGCGGCAGCGTCGAGCCGGATCTCGCCGGTCGCATCGATCGAGCTCGGTTCGAGTGGACGACCGCTCGACCCGGGAACCATGCAGCGGATGTCGGGTGCCTTCGGCGCCGACTTCTCCGGCGTCGCGCGTCCCCACGAGGGCAGTGAGTCCGCACAGCTCAACGACCACCTGAGCAGCCGCGCCTTCACCACCGGCTCCGACGTCTTCATGGGCCGCTCGGCCCCGAGGGCCGGTAGCGCCGCCGGCGACCAGCTCCTCGCTCACGAGCTGACCCACACCCTGCAGCAGAGTGGAGCAGCGCACCGGTCGATGACGCTCGTGCAGCGCGAACACGACCGTGAAGGAGAACCCCCTGCACGCCAAGCAGGAGACCAAGGTCGAGAAACCCGCCTGCTACCAGGGACCGAAGAGTCCCGACTTCCCGAAGGTCGGCGAAGTCAAGGGTGAGGCCGTCCTCTTCGAGCAGGAGAGCGACAAGTTCGAGGCCACGGTCATCATGACGAACATCGAGGTGAGCTACGGCATCTCCATCCGATCCGACAAGCTGGCCAAGGCGATCCCGATCAACTACACCAAGGCCCCCAAGGACGTCCGCAAGGCGGTCGAGGCCGGCGTCTGGCAGATGAAGGAGCTGCACGCGGTCGAGCGTGCGCTCGCTCACTTCGCACCGATCCTCGGCGTCGATCGCAAGGACTCGACGCGCGGCAAGGCGAGCCAAGAGGTCAAGTTCATCGGCAAGGTCGAGAAGGCGATCAACGAGAACAACGACCAGGGTGTGCTCGACAGCACGACCATGGGCGAGTACTTCAAGAAGCAGAAGACGCTCGGCCTGTTCGACGAGGGTACGGACTCCACCCAGGACTTCACGGACAACCTGAAGCAGCTCGAAGGCACCGCGGTGCACGAGATGGCCCACGGTCTGTTCGGCTACCTGGTGAAGGATTGGGTCAAGGAGTTCGCGTACTGGGAGGACCAGTACAACGAGTCCGGCAAGGCCAACGCCGAGGAACCACCGTCTGACTACGGCGCGACCAACGCCGCCGGAGGACATGTGCGAATCCGTGATGTTCTACTTCGTCGAGGAGTCCAAGCTGAAGGCCGACGCGCCGCTCCGCCACGCCTTCCTCGCCAAGACGATCACGGCGTGGAAGAAGGAAGCCAAGGCGAAGAAGCCGAAGAAGAAGTAGAGCACGCGAGTAGAACGTCTCCATGGGAATGAAGCCGGCCGACATCAACAAACTGATCTGCGATCCGCGATCTCGGACAGCGAGGATGTGCTCGACGTCATCGGGCGCGTCACCGTCCGATGTCGAGACGCGGCTACAAGTACCAGTCGATGACCGGTCTCTCGATCGTGCGCAGCAAGAAGCTGCACGGTGCGAAGTTCTACTTCGACGGTGATGCACTGGTGATGATCTCGGTCACCGACCCGGGCATCTCGCCATCGTCGGCTCGATCACTGCTCGGTGACACGTGGTCGAGCTCCGCTCGCGCCAGGGCAAGACGGCGAACATCGAGCTCGATGCCGCCGGGGGGTAGCGTTCTCTGCCGACGACGACACCGTTGGATTCGTCGAGGTCTTCCCGCCGACCACCGAGCAGGACTACCGCGACCGCATCTACTGGGAGCCGCCGGCGTTCACGAAGTGACGCATGGCGACTCGCAGCGTCACGTCGGCAGCAGCTTGGCGACCGTGTTGGCCGAGTTGCGGGTGACCCACATGTTCGTGCCGTCGAAGAGCAGGCCTTGCGTGCCCAGTGGAAGGAACTGACTGGTCACGGAGCCCGTCGTCGGGCTGATGATCTGCGTGCCGGTCGCGCTGGTCACCCAGATGTTCGCACCGTCGTAGGCGACGTCGTCCGGGTTGGCTGCGACGCTGATCGCCCCCTGCGACGTGCCGGTCGCAGCGGTGATCCGCGAGACGCTGCTGGAGCCGTAGTTGGCGATCCACATCGTCGTGCCGTCGAAGGCGATGTTGCCTGGCGACGTCCCACCGGATCGCGCCGCCCACAGCGGCACTCGTGACGGCGTTGAAGCGGACGACGTTGTTGCTGCCGGCGTTCACGATCCAGACGTTGGTTCCGTCGAACGCAGCGTCGAACGGTTGGCTGACCCCGGACGTGATGGTTTGCACGAGGGTGTCGTTCGTCGTGTCGATCTTGGACACGCTGCCGGGCGCGCCGGTGTTGGCGACCCAGATGAAGCGACCATCGAACGCGATGCCCCGCGGTGACGAGCCGACCGCAACGGTGTCGACCACGGTGTTCGAGGTGACGTTGATCTTCACGACCACCGCACTGCTGGCGATGGTCACCCACATGTCGCCGCCGTCGAAGGCGATGCCGTACGGGTTCGTCGGCACGGTCACGGTCGCGATGACCGTGTTCGTCCTCGGGTCGATCTTGCTGACGGATGGCCCGCCGTTGTTGACGACCCACACGTTCGGCCGTCGAACGCAGCCGCCGTCGGAGCGGAACCCACCAGGATCGTGCCCGGCCGGCCGCGGTCCTGGTCCCAACGCAGCGTCGCCAGTCTGCGGCGGTCGTGATCCGGGTCGTCGGCCCGGGTGGCCCGACCGCCGGTCGGTCCGGTCGGACCTTGCACGCCCTGCGGACCTTGCGGCCCGGTGGCGCCGCCACCTGGCCGGAGCGGCCTGGTAGTAGCCGACGATGTCGATGATGATGTCGACGATGCCGTTGTTGTTGAACGTCGCTGATCGCACCCGTCGCCGAGAGGCCGACGGTCACCTGGTTCGGTGTCGGCGGGCTGGTGGCGATCCAGTTGAGGTTGCTGGCCAGTGGGCGCGGCGCGCGTCAGCGGGGTAGACGGTGAGGTACGACGACGCACTCGGATCGACCGCAGTGACGTTGGTGGCGATGCCCGTGGCCGAGGTCGGGATCGTGCAGTTGCCGTTCGTGCCCCAGCACCTGGAACGTGGCGATCTCGCCCGCTCGTCATCGGCAGGCTCCGGCCGCCCACGGTGTCCGGGAAGGCACGGGTGTCGGCGAGCCGGCACGGCGCGATGGGCACGTACACGGCTGGCGGTGCCCGTGCCCGACGCCTGCACGAGGGAGCACCGACGTCGCCGCCGCGGCGGCGAGCATCGCGGCCACGCCGACGTGGACGAAGCGGAACCGGCGCGCCGCCGGCAGTCTGGTGTTCTCGAGCGGCGTCACCTGCGTGTTCATCGGGCGGGACGGTCCGGTTTCTAGCACTCCGTGCCACGGTTCTGATCGCCGGTCGCTTGCTTTCGACCCAGCGGCGTGGCACAATCGCCAGCGTGATCCGCGTCTGCACCGCCTCCCGCATTCTCGTAGTACTCACGTAGGCGCGCACCCGGCCTCGTGCCGCCTGCGTCGCCCAACCTCCCAATCGGGAGGTTGTTTCGTTTTTCGGGCCGGTTTCGCCTGCCCGCCCCCTCGATCTCTCAAGCAACACCAATCGCAAGGAACAAGGAGCAACCGTGAAGATGACCGGGGCGCAAGCCCTCATCAAAGCACTGGAGATGGAGAGCACCGAGGTCATCTTCGGGCTCCCGGGCGGGTGCATCCTGCCCGCCTACGATCCGCTGCTCGACAGCAGCATCCGCCACATCCTCGTGCGTCACGAGCAGGGTGCCGGGCACATGGCCGAGGGCTACGCCCACGTCACCGGCCGCCCCGGCGTCGCGCTCGTCACCAGCGGTCCGGCGGCCACGAACATGGTCACGCCGCTCTGTGACGCCTACATGGACTCCATCCCGATGGTCTGCATCACCGGCCAGGTCGCCACCACGGCGATCGGCACCGATGCGTTCCAGGAGTGCGACACCGTCGGCATCACGCGCAGCGTCACCAAGCACAACGAGCTCGTGATGAGCGCGCAGGACCTGCCGATGGCCGTGCGCCAGGCGTTCCACATCGCCACCACCGGCCGCCCCGGACCGACGCTCATCGACGTCCCCAAGGACTGCCTCACCAACACGATGGACTGGTACTGGCCGACCGACGCCGAAGTGGCCGACAGCCTGCCCGGCTACCGCCCCACCACCAAGGGCCACCCGCGGATGATCAAGGAGGCAGCGAAGCTGATCCTCGAGTCCGAGCGGCCCATCCTCTACGTCGGCGGTGGCGTCCTCAAGGCCCGCGCCGCCGAGGCGCTGAAGGAGCTCGCCGAGCTGACCCAGATCCACGTCGTCACGACGCTGATGGCTCGCGGTGCGTTCCCCGACAGCCACCCGCTGTGCCTCGGCATGCCCGGCATGCACGGCAACGCCACCGCCATCACGGCGATGCAGAAGAGCCGACCTGCTGATCGCCCTCGGCGCCCGCTTCGACGACCGCATCACCGGCAAGGTCTGCGGCGTTCGCCCCTGAGGCCAAGATCATCCACGTCGACATCGACCCGGCCGAGCAGGGCAAGGTCCGCCGCCCCGACGTGCCGATCGTCGGCGACTGCCGCCTCGTCATCGAGGAGATCGTCAAGGCGGTCAAGGACCTCCTCAACGGCGGTGCCACCCAGGCCGACACCGGCGTGTGGAAGAGCCGGATCAGCGGCTGGCGCGAGCAGTTCCCGCTCAGCTACGAGCATGAGCGAGCCGGGCGAGGCGCTCAAGCCGCAGTTCTGCCTCGAGGCGCTTGCGCGACAGCGCTCCGGAGGACACCATCCTCGTCAGCGGCGTCGGCCAGCACCAGATGTGGTCGTCGCAGTACTGGAAGTTCGAGCACCCGTACAGCTGGGTCAACTCCGGCGGCCTCGGCACGATGGGCTTCAGCGTGCCCGCTGCCATCGGCGCCAAGGTCGGCCGTCCCGACGCCACCGTGTGGGCGGTCGACGGCGACGGCTGCTTCCAGATGACGGCGCAGGAGCTCGTCACCGCGAGCGTCGAGCGGATCCCCGTCAAGGTCGCGATCTTGAACAACAGCTACCTCGGCATGGTCCGCCAGTGGCAGGAGATGTTCTACGAGGAGCGCTACAGCGAGGTCTACCTCTCGCCCGAGGTGCCCGACTTCGTCAAGTGGGCCGAGGCCATGGGCTGCGTCGGCATCCGCGTCGATTCACCCGAAGAGGTGCAGCCGGCGATCGACAAGGCCAACGGCATCGACGACCGCCCGGTCGTGGTCGACTTCCGCGTCGCCGCCTCGGAGAAGGTGTTCCCGATGGTGCCCGCCGGCGCCGACCAACGACGATCTGCTGCTGCCCCCGGCTCAGATGGCCCGCAAGGAGTTCCTGCGATGAGCGTCGCCTCCACCACAACCAGCCGAACTACCACATCCTGAGCGTGCTCGTGCAGAACCGTCCGGGCGTGCTCGCCCGGGTGGCGAGCCTGTTCGCCCGCCGCGGTTACAACATCTTCTCGCTGGCCGTCGCCCCGACCGAGGACGATGCGCTGAGCCGCATCACCATCGTCGTCGACGTCGAGTCCGCGCCCGTCGAGCAGGTGGTCAAGCAGCTGTTCAAGCTCATCGAGGTCGTCAAGATCAGCGAGCTCGATCCGCGCCGCAGCGTCGAGCGTGAGCTGCTGCTCGGCCACCATCCGGGTCACCTCGGAGAATCGTGGGCAGGTCGTGGAACTCACTAACATCTTCGAGGGCAAGATCCTGGCCGTCGGTGTCGAAGCGATCACGGTCAGCCTCGACGGGAACCCGGACAAGCTCGACGATTTCGAAGATCTTCTGCGCGGCTACGGCATCGTCGAATTGCAGCGCACCGGTCGGGTCGCGCTGCCCAAACTAGAACGCGAAGCACGGCTTCGCGCTGTGAAAGGGAAAGCAGTCTGATGGCAGCCAAGGTGTACTACGAGGAGGACGCTGATTCGTCGATCATCCGCAACCGCAAGGTCGCGATCATCGGCTACGGCTCGCAGGGCCACGCCCACGCGCTCAACCTGAAGGAATCCGGCGTCGACGTGGTCGTCGGTCTGCGCGAGGGTTCGTCGCAGCAAGGCCAAGGCCGAGGCTGCCGGTCTCACGGTGATGAGCATCGCCGACGCCGCGCAAGTGGGCCGACGTCATCATGATCCTGATGCCCGACACCGAGCAGAAGGCGATCTACGAGACCGACATCGAGCAGCACCTGAACGACGGGCAAGGCGCTGGCCTTCGCGCACGGCTTCAACATCCGCTTCGAGCGCATCGCGCCCGCCGAAGCTGATCGACGTCATCATGATCGCCCCGAAGGGCCCCGGTCACCTCGTGCGCCGCACCTACACCGAGGGTGGCGGCGTGCCGCGCCTCATCGCCGTCGAGCAGGACGCCACCGGCCAGGCCCACGACCTCGCGCTCGTCCTACGCCGACGCCATCGGCGGCACCCGCGCCGGGGTCATCGAGACCACGTTCACCGAAGAGACCGAGACCGACCTGTTCGGCGAGCAGGTCGTGCTCTGCGGCGGCGTCACCGTCGCTCGTCCAGGCCGGGTTCGAGACGCTCGTCGAGGCCGGCTACCAGCCCGAGATGGCGTACTTCGAGTGCCTCCACGAGGTGAAGCTCATCGTCGACCTCATGTACGAAGAGGGCATCGCCGGGATGCGCTACAGCATCTCCGACACCGCCGAGTACGGCGACGTCACCCGTGGCCCGCGCATCGTCAACGCGAAGACCAAGGCCGGAGATGAAGAAGATCCTCGAGGAGATCCAGACCGGCAAGTTCGCCAAGGAGTGGATCGCCGAGAGCGAGAGCGGCCGCGTCAAGTTCAACGAGCTGCGCAAGGCCGGCGCCGAGCACCAGATCGAGAAGGTCGGCGGCGAGCTGCGCAAGATGATGCCGTTCCTCGGGGCCGGCAAGCAGAAGGTGTCCGACGTCAGCGGCGGCTGACCCGCAACGTCACCCCGCCCAACCCAGTGACTGCGTTCATGTCACCGCACATCATCATCTGTGATGACGTGCGGTGACATGAGTCGTTTTCCGGGCGGGCGGGCCGGCCGGGTCAGTTGCGGCGTGAGAACGGCGTGCAGAACGTGTTGCTGCAGTGGATGACGAGTAGCGCTGACACAGCGCCGCCGGCCTGGACGACGAGGAGCGGCATGCCGTCCGGACCGATGCTCACCTGGGGGCGGATTCCCGGGTTGGCGGACGTCCCGCCCGCATTGATGGTGGCGAACGTGGTGCAGGTGACGGTGGCGCAGTGCGTGGCGCGGATGGACCCTCCGTCGCGGCTGACGACCACGGGAAGCTGATCGCTACCGATCACGACGTTCGTGAACCCGGTGGAGACAGCGAGGACCACGGTCGTGCCCGTACCTGCCGCGCAAGTCAGGGTGGTGCAACGTGTGATCCGGAAGCCGTTCGTGGTCTCGGACGCGATGATCGGTACTCCATCGGACGGAATCGCGATCGATGGAGAGTCGCCCACGATCGCGGCAGGGTCGTCGATGACGGCGGTGCCCCGCGCGCTGCACATGCCACATCAGTGCAGTGGGTCACCCGCAGGCTCGAGCCATTCGTGTCCGGGTAGGCGATGATCGGGAGGCCATCGACTCCGATCTCCATGTTCAGGGTCGATGCGATGTTGTGACCGGCATCATCGAGGACCAGGGAACCCGAGGTCGCACACGACACGTCGAGGCAGTGGGTGAAGCGGACTGTGTTGCCGAACGTTCCCGAGGCGATGGCCGGCAGGCCGTCAGCGCCGATCTCGATGTCGGAGTAGCTCCCCGCTTGGGCAGTGCCCGCGAGGTCGTCGACATCACGGCTGGTCGCAGATGTGCATGCGGTGTCGTTGCAGTGCGTGACACGCAGCGCCAGGGTGCCGAGGTTCTGATGGCTGACGATCGCCAGACCGTCCCGTCCGATCACGATCGAAGCAAAGCCGGCGACGTTGTCGGCGATGTCGTCGACCGTCGTCGACGTCGACGACACACACTGCGGATCGTTGCAGTGCGTCACGCGGGAGAGCTCCGCCCGCACTGCCGGCGATGATCGGGAGCCCGTCGGCGCCGAAGGCCAGCGCCGGCGACGCGCCAACGGGGAACGCTTGATCGTCGACAGTCACGGACGAGTAGCCCGTGTTGGCAGCGCCGATGCCGATCGGCCCCTGCTGCCCCTGCACGCCCTGGACTCCCTGTGGTCCACCGGGGCCCTGTGGCCCGCTGCTGCCGACGATGGTGGCAAGGGCGCGTCCATCTGGGTCTTTGTGTAGTAGCGGTCGTCGAAGGTGTGATCGGCGTAGTAGCCGACGATGTCGGCGAGGAGGTTGATGGTGCCGGCGTTGCTGAACAGGTTGATGCGGCCGTCGGCGGAGAGTTTGACGTCGACCTTGTTCGGTGTCGGCGGGGAGTTGGGTGTCCAGTTGAGGTTGGATGCTCGTGGCTGCTGGGCGTCTGCGGGCCAGATCGTGAGGAACGAGTTGGCGGTGGGGT
This sequence comes from uncultured Gemmatimonadaceae bacterium, assembly GCA_963843965.1. GTDB lineage: Bacteria > Gemmatimonadota > Gemmatimonadetes > Gemmatimonadales > Gemmatimonadaceae > Gemmatimonas. Next base: position 74,909 of record CAWJMR010000021.1, on the reverse strand, counting down.
CGACGGCAGTGACGTTCATCGCGACGGCGGTGGCATCGGCGGGGATGGTGCAGTTGCCGTTCGTGCCGGTGACCGGCTGGGTGAACACCTCCTGGGCGTCGAGCGGTGTGCTGCGGCTGCCGATGTTGGAGTCACCGGTGCGGAAGTCGAAGAGCCGGCAGGGCACGACCGGGACGAAGATGTTGCGTTCGCCCGAGGTGACGCTGGCCCCGGCTCGGGGGATGGCGAGGCCACCTCCGAGGGTGACGGCGATGGCTGCGCCGATCGCGCTCCAGCGGGTCCGGTTGAACATGTCGTGCTCCTTCATCAGCGTGGCGTCGACCGCCGATCCACGAACAGTACGAATGTTTGCGGCTGTCGGTTCCCGATGCTCGCCTGCGCCGAGGCAACCCTGCGAGCGCTTGCCGGCGGCCTCGCACCCTGAGCGTCGCCGCCGATCGACTCGTACACTCTCGCCCGTGCCGAATCCGCTCTACAGCCGTGCCCAACTCGAGACGGCGTTCGCCGCGCTGTCCGACCGATTGGTGGAGCGGGGTGTCGATGCCACGGTGGTGCTGTTCGGTGACGCGGCGATGATGTTCGGCTTCGATGCCCGTACGGAGATCGATCACGTCGACGCCGCGCCGACGCCGCGCGGCCTCGTGCTCGGCGCGGCTCGGGATGCGGCCAAGCCACTGGGGCTGCCGGCGCACTGGATCAACGACCAGTCGACCTCGGTGCTGGCGAAGGGGTACGCGGATGATGTCGATCCGTTGTGGACGGCACCGAACCTCGCCGTGGCGTCGTTGAGCGCCGATCAGATGCTGGCCATCCGCGCACTCGCCCCGAATCGGCCGGAAGACCTCGATGACATCCGCCTGCTGGCGGCGAACCTCGGCATGACCGCGCTGATCGACGTCGAGGTGCTCATCGCCGAGATCTACCCGGGGCGCACGCTCAACGCCAAGACGCGCGAGATCCTCGACCCGCTGTTCTGAACACGGCCTGGCGCCTGGCGCCACGACCTCAGGTGCGCAGGCCGGTGGCGGCGTCGGTGACCCGTGATGCCGTCGCCGCGGCACGTTCGCCGAGCCGGCGGGCGGCGGCCTTGTTCACCCGCGCCTTGGGCGCGACGATCGTGATCGTGGCGATCGGTCGGCCGTGGCGGTCGAACACCGGAGCGCCGGACGCGATGGCGTTGGGGTACATCTCGTCGATCACGAAGTAGCCGTTGGCGCGCACCGTGGCGAGCGCCGCCGGCGACGGGACGCGGGCGAGGTGCGGCAACGTGTCGCGCTCGTCGTCGGACAGCCAGGCGTCGAACGCGCCACCCTGGCGGATGGGTACCACCATCCCGACCGGCACGGTCATGCGCAGCACCTGGCTGCTGTCGACCGAGTCGAGCACCACCATGGTGTTGGCCTCGCGGGCGAAGAGCAGCACGGTCTCGTCGGTCTCGCGCTGGAGCTGGACGAGGTGGGGGTGGGCCAGCTCGCGCAGGCCTGACGTGTAGTGCGTGCCGACCTGGAGCGCCTTCGACGTGACCGTCCACTCCCCGGACTCGAGCTGGCGGATCCAGCCCGCAGCGCCCAGTGTGAGCAGGATCCGCTGCACGGCGGTCTTGTCGATGTCGGCCACCCGTGCGAGCGCGGAGACGCCGATGGGTTGATGGGCAGCGAGCGCCTCGAGGACGACGAGCGCGTTGCTGCACGGATTGGATCGTCTTGACAGCCATGGTGATGCAGGTCACACTGTATCACAGTACGAACATGTGTATCACCCAGTGATACAGGCGGGCGGGGGCCCGGAATTCATGGACGATGATCGTTACACCCTGATCTCTGCCGACTGCCATGGCGGCGGCGCCATCGGCGACTACCGCGAGTACCTGCCGAAGGCGTTCCACGAGGAGTTCGATGCTTGGGCCGGCTCCTACGTGATCGAGTTCGACGACCTCAAGGGCGAGCTCGGCGAGCGCAACTGGGACTCGAAGCGGCGCCAGGCCGACCTCGAGGCCGAGGGCGTGGTGGCCGAGGTGATCTACCCGAACACGATCCCGCCCTTCTACCCGAAGTCGTCGCTCACGTTCCAGCCTCCCGGCGCAGAACGCCGGCGACGCGGCCAAGCGGTGGGCCGGGCTGCAGGCCCACAACCGCTGGCTCGCCGACTTCTGCAGCGAGGTGCCGGGCCGTCGCGCCGGCATCGCCCAGATCCTGCTGAACGACATCCCCGCCGCCGTCGCCGAGGTGCGCTGGGCGAAGGAAGCCGGGCTCACCGGCGGCATCCTGCTGCCGGGTGTGCCGCCGAACAGCGGTCTGCCCGAGCTGTACGACGGCGCGTACTACGAGCCGCTGTGGGCCGTGTGCGCCGAACTGGGCATGCCGGTGAACCACCACGGTGGCAGCGCCAGCCCGCCGATGACGCAGGCGATCGAGTCACCGGTCATCTTCTTGCTCGAGGTCACCTGGTTCTCGCACCGCGCCCTCGCCCACCTCATCGTGTCCGGCGCGCTCGAGCGCCATCCGGATCTGCAGCTCGTCTTCACCGAGCAGGGCACGGCGTGGATCCCCGACGAGCTGGCCAGGCTCGACTACTTCTTCCACCGGATGCGCACCGCCGTCGGCTCGCAGGAGCACGTCTGGGGCAAGCCCGTCACCGATCGGCTGTCACTCAGCCCGAGCGAGTACTTCGCCCGGCAGTGCAACGTCGGGGCCAGCTTCATCCGCCCGGCCGAGGTGCCGCTGCGTCACGCCGTCGGGCTCGACAAGATCATGTGGGGCACCGACTACCCGCACAAGGAAGCCAGCACGCCGTACACGTCGGAGGCGCTGCGTGCGGCGTTCGCCGGTGTGCCGCACGACGAGACGGCGATGATGCTCGGTGGGAACGCCGCGCGGCATCTACGGCTTCGACCTCGACGCGCTCGCGCCGCTCGCCCAGCGCATCGGCCCGCTGGTCAGCGAGATCGATCGCCCGCTGCTGCCTGGCGACGTGCCGATGGTGGCCGAGAAGTGCCCGGCGCTCGCCGGCTTCGGCGCCCGCTGACGAGATCCCGCACCACCTGCACGCTCACTCCGCAATCGATACTGGGGGTATCACGATGGCAACGGTCCGACACGGGGCGACGTCGCCCGACCAACTGCGCAACCGAATGAGCGCCTGATGCAGACGTTGCAGGACCGCGTCGCGGTCGTCACCGGAGGGGCCGGCGGACTGGGCCGGGCGATGGGCGAGCGGTTCGCCCGTGCGGGCATGCGGGTGATGCTCGCCGACGTGCAGGCCGAACCGCTCGAGCGCGCCGTCGCCGAGTGCCGTGCCGCAGGGCTGGCGATCGCCGGCCATCAGACGGATGTCACGAACTACGCCTCGGTCGAGGCCCTGCGCGACGCCACGTTGGCGGCCTACGGCGCCGTGCACGTGGTGTGCAACAACGCCGGCATCGGTGCCGGCGCCGAGGGCAAGATGTGGGAGCACGAGTTGAACGACTGGCGCTGGGCCATCGGCGTGAACGTGATGGGTGTCGTCCACGGCATCAACGCCTTCGTGCCGGTGATGCTCGCCCAGGGTGCGGGCGGCCACGTCGTCAACACGTCGTCCGGCAACGGCGGTGTCTCGCCGCTGCCCAGCACCCCGCAGTACGCCGCCACCAAGGCCGCCGTCGTCACGATCACCGAGTGCCTGTACGGCCAGCTGCAGGACGCCCAGGCGAGCGCCCGGGTGAACGGGTGAGCGCGTCGGTGCTGTTCCCCGGACCGCACATCCTGCGCACCGGGCTGTTCGAGTCGTGGCGCAGCCGCACCGAGGAGTTCGCCAAGGAGCGACCGCGCGTCACGCCGTACACCACCGTGGAAGCGTTGGAGGCGCAGATGAAGGCCGCCGGCGTCGACATCGCCTACACCCCGGTCGAAGACGTGGCCGAGCGCGTCGTCGCCGGCATCCTCGCCGACGAGTTCTGGATCCACCCGCATGCGCGGCTTCGCCGAATTCGTGGATGAATTCAGCCCAATTCTGAAAGCGGCGGTTCTCGTCTTTCTCCAGAGCGCGGTGCACCACCGCAACCAATCTGTCGGGCAACTCGCTACGATGGCTGCGTATCGGTTGAGCTGGAAAATTGAGCACCGCGACACGTGCCTCAAACTCGTTATCGGCGGTAAAACTGTTCTTGCCGGTAAGTAAGCGATACAGCGTTGCGCCTAGTGAATAGATATCAGCACCTTTCGTCCAGCGGGTGACCTTCTAGTCGTTCCGGCGACATATACGCCAAGGCCGGGGTGCGGTCGATCGAACATTGGCAGTTGGCGGCAGACGCGACGATCCGGGCAACGGCCGAGGCCGGAGTGTGGTGGAGCATCCAGCCGTCTCTGGCCGATGAGGATGCCAACCCCGGTATCCTCCGAATCCGCGCAGCCAGGCCAAGCAGCAGCAGGTGGCCATTGGCACGGTGCGCGCCTTTGAGGAAGGCCGGGCCGAGGGTGTGAAGATGGCCTTCGGGACGGATGTTCTGTTCAACCCGACCGGTGCGGCCACGCAAGGCCGACAGTTGGCCAAGCTGACGCGGTTCATGTCGCCGTTGGAGGTGCTGCGTATGGCCACCGGGGCGGCGGGCGAATTGCTGGCCATGTCGGCGCTGGTTCGTGGGCAAGTACGGCGTGAACATGAACGAAGCGGCCGAGCCGGACATCACCACGTATGCCACGTTCAACGACTTCTTCACCCGCGCGCTGAAGCCGGGCGCGCGGCCCATCGCCGAGGCCGAGTACGTGTGTCCGGTGGACGGCGCGATCAGTCAGCTCGGGCCTGTCACCGGCGATCAGGTCTTTCAGGCGAAGGGGCACAGCTACTCCACCACGGCATTGGTGGGTGGCGATGCGGCATTGGCCGCGCCCTACGCCAACGGCGACTTCGCCACGATCTATCTGAGCCCCAAGGACTACCATCGCATTCACATGCCCTGCGATGGCCGCTTGGTGCGCATGATCCACGTGCCAGGCGATCTGTTCTCGGTGAATCCCACTACCGCGCGCGGCGTGCCGGGACTCTTCGCGCGCAACGAACGGGTGGTGTGCGTGTTCGAGGGCGCGCACGGGCCATTCGTGATGGTGCTGGTAGGCGCCACGATCGTGGGCAGCATGGCCACCGTGTGGCACGGCATCGTGAACCCGCCGCGTCCGGGCACCGTGCGAGAATGGCACTACACCGACCAGAGCATCCATCTCGCCCAGGGCGACGAGATGGGACGGTTTCTGCTGGGTTCCACGGTGGTGATGCTCTTCCCGCCGAAGACCGTCGCGTTCACTGCGCAGTGGGCCGCCGAACGGCCCGTGCGCATGGGTGAACCGATGGGAACGCGACCGTAGTTACGCGGCCTTCGCCGTCTTCTTCGTGCCGCCAGCCATGAACATCGGCACGAACATCATCGCCGCCGCCAGCAGCAACGAGATCACGCTGATCATCTTGCCGCGCGCGTAGGTCGGCGAGTCGAACCACAAGCGCACGTCCTTCGCACCGGGCGGCAGATCCACGCTGATCAACGTGTGATCGGCGCGACGCACGATGCCCGGCTTGCCATCGACCTCGGCGTGCCAATCGGGATACCAGTTCTCCGACACCAGCAACTGACTGGTCGCCGCTTCCGCGCCGGTAAGCGCAATGCGCATCTTGCCCGCGCTCCACTCGGTCACCGTGGCCTTCACCTGCGGCGTGGGGAACGGCGGCGTGGCGTTCGGCGACGTGGCCGTGGACGTATCGGGCAACAACGCCACGTTGCTGATGGGGAAGCGCGGATCGATCACCGTGGCCAGCCCCTGCTCTTCGGTAAGCTTGGCCGACACCGGCAGCACGCGCGCGTACGCCGGCGTGGTGTCGCTTTCGTACAGCGTGGCGGTGGTGCCGAACGCCGTGGGTGACGGCGGCACGACCAAGTGGAAGCCCGGCACCGGCTGCGTGTCAGGCAGGATCAGATACCGCACCGACAGCAGATCGAACATGTTCGGCGTGAGCAGGTTGCGGAACCCTTCCTTCGCGCCCGCCAGCTCGTTGTAGCGACGCAACTGGAAGCCGTGGTAGCCCATCGCATTCGGAATGCGATACGCCATCAGGATCGACTGCCCGTAGCTGTTCCCTCCGTCGATCACGCGATACGGTGCCGACACTTTCCTGAGATGCGTGGTGACCGCGTCGTCCGCGAACAACGTGCTGGCACGCGGTGAAAAGGTGTAGAACTGCTTGTCCACGCTCCACAGGTCGAGACCCACAATCGCCACCAGGGCCGCCGTGGCCATGCGCGCGCCAATGCGACCGGCCGCAACCGCCCACAGCACCGCGCCGCCGAGCACCACGAACACCAGCAATCGCAGTGCTCCGCTCTGCAGATACGGCGCGTTCGCCGCGACGCCTTCCAAGCGCTCGGGAATCGCCAGTGATTCGGCCAGCCCCTGCAAGCCGCCCACGGTACCCAGCAACGCGAACGCCACCGCGCCGCCGACCACGATCAGCACCGTGCGCATCGGTACCGCCCGCGCGAGCAATCGATCGAAGCCGACGCCCGCCAGCACACACAGCATGAACGCCGGCAGGTAGAACACCATGCCCATCGCGCGGATCTTCTTCACCAGGGGCAGCAGCTCGTAGAACGGCCGGTAGAACGGCGTGTAGCCGCCGAACGACAGCATGAGGAAGAACAGCGCACCAATGCCGAAGGCGATCACGAAGCGACGACGCGCCTTGTCACCCAGCGCCAACGCCGCTAGCGCCAGCGGCAGGAAGCCCATGTACTCGGTGTGGAACTTGATCGGGTTGCGCCCCCAGTACTGATCGAGCACGCCATTGAACTGCGGCAGCAGCAGCGTGAAGATCTCCGACGGCGGCAGGGCGTAGCTGGTCGCAAACTCCCATCCGGTATCCGGACCGCCTTCGGCGCGCGGCGAGAAGGGGATGTACTCCAGGAACGGCATCACCTGCAACGCCGTAATGCCGCCACCAACGGCCACGGCGATCGCCGAGAAGCCCAGCGCCTTCCACGGGTTCAGATCGGCCGGACGCTCGGCGTCGAAGAACGCGAGATAGATCGCCCACAGTCCGAGCGCCAGCAACAGGAAGTACGCCATGTGATAGTGGCCGAGCACGATGAGTGCGACCACGAAGGCGAAGGCGCCGTAGCACCACGTCTTCGCATGGCGAATGGCGTGCAGCAACGTCCAGAAGGCCAGCGGCGTGAGTGCCGACACGAACAACTTGCCGTCATGCCCCGGACTCATCTGCGACGCCACGATACCCGTGAGTTCGTACGCCACACCCGCAATCACGCTCGCATTCCACGAGAGCCCGAGCGAGCGACAGAAGCGATACGTGAACCATCCCGTCAGCACGAAGTGGATCGCCATGCCGAGCGTGATCGCCACATCCACCGGCATGATCCATCTCAGCCACGCCGTCGGATAGAAAATGTCGCCGTGCATGGCCGCGATGTACGGCAGTCCGCCGAACAGATACGGATTCCACTGCGGGATCGCGCCGTCTTTCAGGAACGACTCGGCGCCGAACAGGCGGAACGAGTAGCCGGCGATGAACATGTCGGAGCGGCCGCCACCGAACAGCATCTGTCCGGTGAGCAGCGGCCAGAGCAAGAGCATCGCGGCGCCCAGGCACAGCGCGAAGGCGAGCGTATGGTCGAGCGCAAAGGAGCGCGTCGGCCCGGCGGCGGGCTGGGTCGATACGGTGGAATTGGCGGAAGGCATCGGGGAAAAGTAGACCGCCATATATGATTCATCTATGCGTTGCCCTTCACTGGCTGCCGTTTTCGCGCTTTCGCTCATGACCGCCGCCTCGCTGGGCGGCCAAAGCCGGCCGCTCGTGGGCACCGTGGGCCCACAGGCCTTCGGGCCGCCCGCCCCGGCGCCCAAGCCGATCGGAGGCCTTGCCACGCGTCCCATACCGCGCGCGGAAGCCCGAATCGGCACGCTGCCGCTCGATCGGTATCGAGGCACCTCCCTGCCCTATCGCGTAGCCGACGCCCCGCGCTCCCTTGGCGGCGTCGCCGTGAGCACGCCAGCCGCCCCGGCCCGCGCGCCACGCCGCCTTACCTGGACACCCACGGCCGAGAAGCCGACGTGGGTGATCGACACCACGCTCACGCCGGTGCAGTCGCAGCGGGATCTCCTCGTGACCGACGTGGTGTGCAACTACACAGGCACATGCCGAGCAAGAACCCAGCGCGTAGCCGCCCGTTGGGTGGCACGCTGCGGCTGCTATGCCTTCGCCGACGGGTGGAATCGCGTGTGGCGCGTGGAGTAAGTTCCGCCGCACTATGACACGACGTATTCTGGCGATCGCCGCTGCCGTGGCCCTTATCGCGGCCGGCGTTGCGCTGTACACCCCCGATGCCGACGGGGGCACGCTGCGCGCCCGCTACCTCGCCAGCACGAGCGACTTACGCACGATCGAAGGCACGTCGCTGCACGTCCGCGATACCGGTCCACGCGATGCACCGGCGTTGATCCTGCTGCACGGCTTCGGTTCGAGCCTGCACACCTGGGAGCCGTGGGCCCGCGCGCTCGACAGCACATATCGCGTGATTCGCTTCGACTTTCCCGGCAGCGGCCTGAGTGCACCCGACGCCACCGGTGACTACGCCGACATGCGAAGCATGCAGCTGCTGGCCACGCTCATGGACACGCTCGGGGTGAAGCGCGCCACGCTCATCGGCAACTCGATGGGCGGCCGCATTGCCTGGTCGTTCGCGGCCCGTTACCCCGAGCGCGTGGAAACGCTGGTGCTGATCTCGCCCGACGGCTTCGCCAGTCCGGGCTTCGAGTACGGCAAACCAGCCGACGTGCCGCTCGTCCTGCCACTCATGCGCTACGCCATGCCGAAGTCGGTGTTTCGCATGAGCCTCGAGCCTGCGTATGCCGATCAGCGTGTACTCACCGACAGCCTGGTGGCCCGCTACTACGATCTCATGCTGGCGCCGGGCGCGCGCGATGCGATGCTGCAGCGCCTTCGTCAGACGATTCTGGTCAATCCCATCGCACTGCTCCGGCAGATTCAGGCACCAACGTTGCTGTTGTGGGGACAGCAGGATCGGATGATCCCCTTCAGCAATGCCGCTGACTACATGAAGGCATTGCCGAAAGCCACGCTGGTGCCGCTGCCCAACGTCGGGCATCTCCCGTTCGAGGAGACGCCGGCGGCGGCGCTCATACCGTTGCGTCGCTTCCTCTCGCAGCGCCTCTCTCACTGAGACATCTCATGGCTCGACGGGTCGCCATCATCGGCACCGGCTGGGTAGGATCGAGCGTGGCCATTTCGACGCTGCAACTGGGCGTGGCCGACGAACTGCTGTTGTACGACGCACGCACCGAGGTCGCCGAAGGCGAGGCGATGGATCTGGCGCAGGGAAGTTCGTTCTACCCCGGCGCGACGGTGCGCACGGCCTCGATCGAGGAGATGATCGACGCCGACGCCATCGTCATTGCGGCTGGACGCAACGGCAAACCGGGCGAATCGCGGCTCGCGTTGCTGCGCGACAACGCCGCACTGGCCCGTGAACTCGGTGCGCGACTATCGGCGGCGCGCGGCGTGATCGTCGTGGTCACCAATCCGGTGGACGTGCTCACGCGCGTGGTGCTCGAAGCCTCAGGGCTGCCGCCGGCGCGCGTGCTCGGCACCGGCACCATGCTCGACACGGCACGCCTGCGCGAAGCGCTCGGACGCGCGCTCGACCTCGACCCACGCTCGGTGCATGCGCAGGTGGTCGGCGAACATGGCGATTCCGAAGTGGTGCTCTGGTCGAGCGTGCAGATCGGCGGCGTGCCGCTGGCGCAGTGGCCGGGATGGAGTACCGATCGCGAAGCGCCAATGGCAAACGAAGTGCGCACCGCTGCCTACGAGATCATCAAGCGCAAAGGCGCCACCAATCACGCCATCGGCTTGGTCACCGCGACGTTGTTGCGCACGATCCTGCGCGGTGAGCGACGCGTGCTCACGGTGTCGCGTTGGCAGGAGGGCGCGTCGGGCGTGCGCGATGTGGCGTTGTCCATGCCGACCATCGTCGGCAGCGGCGGCGCGGAGATCGTGCTCGAACCGGACATGCTACCGTCCGAACGCGAACGCCTCGAGGGTTCGGCTCAGGTGCTGCGCGATGCGTACGCGAGTGTGCGCGACGCGTAGGGCACCGTCGCGAACGCGCGCACCGGGAACGTCCCCACCCCCACCAGCTTCGGCGGCACTGCGGTGAAGCTCAAGCCCGAATCGGGCAGCAACTGCAGGTTGCACAGATGCTCGGCGATCAGGATCTCTTCGCGCAGCAACACCGTGTGCACCGGACGCGTGCCACCGTCGGTGTTATCGATGTTGAACGAGTCGATTCCCACCAATACCGCGCCGGCGTCACGCAACCAGATCGCCGCCTGCTCGGTGAGATACGGATGCCCCTCGAAGTAGGCATCGGTGCCCCAGTGCGCGTCCCACCCGGTGTGCACCAGCACCGCCTTGCCGCGCACGTCGGACAGCGAGAGCTGAGCCGACAGCTGCGCGACATCGATCGCGCGACCTTCACGCGCGGCCGCGCGCACCACGAGCGCGGGTTGATCGACGAACCGCTCGAGTGGCATCGACGCCGTGTCGCGTCCATCGGCATAGCGATGAAACGGGCAGTCGATATACGTGCCGGTGTTGGTGATCAGCTCGACACGACCGATCTGAAACTCGGTGCCCGGTTCATACCGCGCACGTGAGTCTTCGCGACTGAGGTAGTCGCAGATCACCGGCGCTGGCAGACCCTTGTAGTACACCACGCCATCCTCGATGGCGTGGCTGAGGTCTACCAGCGTGTGCGCCTGCGTGTTCAGGAGCCCGACACCACGCCGCACGCGATACGCGCACCCGAGTTGCCCGACGGGTCGGTCTTGTAGTCGTCGGCGGTGGCATGAATCACGATGGACGCGCCATCGGCGTCGAGCAGCGGATTCTCACCACGCAGCGAACCGGCCGGCGTCGACATCTTCACGACGACGCTGCTGTCGGCGCCGACCGTAAGGTTCATAAGATCGCCGTGATGCGGGCCGGCTTCGTTGGTGCTGCCGTGCTGCTTGGGCGTGGGGCTCCAGTGCGGTCCGGCGCTGGCGAAATCCGGCGCGTCGCAACGACCAACCGCATGGATATGCATGCCGTGCACACCCGGCGGCAGGCCGCGCAGCGTGCCGTCCACCGAGATCGCGGCGCCGGCGTCGGCAAACGTCAGCACGCCGAGTTCGCGGCCGCCCGCATCGACCACCTTCGCGGTCACGCCAGCGCTGGTGCCAGCCGTCGCGGTGGAGTCGAGCGTGAGCGCAGCGGCGGAATCGGCCGCCATCGCCGAGTCCTTCATGGCGGCATCGTCGGACTTGCTGCACGCGGCCAGCAGGAAGGCGGCTCCGAGCGCGGCAGTGGCGCGACGGGCGAGGAGGGACGAGGCGGAGCGCATAGGCAGATCCTGGCTGATTGGAAGGTCCGGGCAGAGGTACAAGTCTACTGCACGGGCCGTGCTAGGCGAGTCGTTTGGTGCGACGTGGTATGACGATGTATGGGACGGTCCACCGTCACGCCGGGCGCGCAGACTGTCTCGCGACCCCGCGGCGAGCGTGACGTCGGTGAGGGACAAGACGTCTTATTGTCGAGATTGAAAAACCCGAAGGAAAACCGTGATGGACGTTACATACCTACCGCGCCCATCCGTATAAGTTCGGATAGAAACTGGGACAAAAGGCGTATTTACGACTCCCCTTTAGTTCCGACTGGTGCTTTTTGCGTCACCAGCCGCATAGACTCTCCTCCGTTGATCTCTCCGCCATGACCGCGCCCGCTCCTTCAATTCCGCGTACCGCCACGCGTCCTGTCCCTACGGCGGCGCGCGCGGCGAAGGCACGGAGCCGATGGGATGGCGTGCCCGTCACGCTGCTCTTGAGCGCGTTGACGATGATCAACCTGGCGGGCGCGTCGTACTATTTGGCGCCGTTGAACGCGCGGCCGCGGCACGCGCTGCACGCGCTGCTCCGGCCGTCCGGCACGATCGGCCAAACCGCCGGTATCCTCGCGTTCGTCATCTTCGTGTTCCTCTGGCTCTATCCCCTCCGGAAGCGCTGGCGGGCGCTCGCCTTTACCGGCGCGATCGGGCGATGGCTCGATGTGCACGTGACCACCGCGATCGGGCTACCCTTGCTGCTCACGATTCACGCCGCCTGGCGGGCCGATGGCGTGATCGGTCTGGGGTTCGGCGCGATGCTGGTGGTGTGCGCGAGCGGCGTGGTCGGCCGGTACCTCTATGTCCGGATCCCGCGCGCGCGCAGCGGCGTGGAGCTCTCGCGCGACGAAGTGGCCGGCGAGCGCGACGCGCTGCTGGCCGAGATTGCCGCGGCCCTCGGGGATTCGGTGAATACCGTGCGACTCGCGATCACGCCGGTCGAGCAGGCGCCGGCCACGAGTGTGGTCCAGGTGCTCGAGCGCCTGGTGTTGAATGACCTGCGGCGGTTTGTCCACGTGCGTCGGCTCGCCTCGACGTGGGCTGCGCGCCCGGGTGTCGACCGGCGCGCCATTTCTCGTGCGGTGAAGCTCGCGTCGCGTGAAATGGCGCTGACCGATCAGTCGCGCATGCTCGAAGCCACGCAGCGCGTGTTTCGCTTCTGGCATGTAGCCCACATGCCGTTCGCGCTCACTGCCCTGATCGCGGTCACGATCCACGTGGTCGTGGTCATCGTGATGGGTGCCACGTGGTTCTGGTGAGCGCCTGACATGCTGCTGACCACCCTCGGTTTCTTCGCGCTGACGGCCGCGTTCATGTGGTGGCATCTGCGCGGGAGCGCGCCGCCCGCCGATGCGCCCGCGCGGCCAGTGGCGACGCGGCCGTGCGCGCGGTGCGGGACGGCGGTTCCGGTGACCGGCACGTACTGCTCCGGGTGTGGTATCGCGCAGCAACTCTTCGAGGTCGTGTCGGCGCCCGTTGCCGCCGGTCGCGCCGCATCGGTCGGCGACGCGCTCCCGAAGGCCATGGTGCGGGCGGACCTCTGCGTGGGCTGTGGCACCTGCGTCGCGTCCTGCCCAGAAGTCGGGGCCATCACGATGCGCGGCAAGCTGGCCGTGGTGGATGATGCCTTGTGTGTCGGGCATGGCGAGTGCGTCGCCGCCTGCCCGGTGGGCGGCATCTTCGTGACCACGGGTGCCGCCGTCAATCGCGTGGAGGTGCCGCTGATCGACGCGCATTTCCAGTCGAACGTGCCGGGCATCTACATCGTGGGCGAACTCGGTGGTCGCGGACTGATCAAGAACGCGATCAACGAGGGCAAGATGGCCATCGAACACATCGCGACGCAGTTGCCCAGCTGCGAGCCGCGCACCGATGGCGATCTGGAGGCCTTCGACGTGTGCATCATCGGATCCGGACCGGCCGGGTTGAGCGCGGGCTTGGAAGCGCTTCGCTCGCACCTCCGTTATGTCGTGCTCGAGCAGGGCACGCTGTCGGACACGGTCCGCAAGTATCCGCGCAAGAAGCTGCTGCTCGCCGAGCCGGTCTCCATCCCGCTGTACGGTGATCTCTGGATTGCCGATGCATCGAAGGAAACGCTGCTTGAAGTGTGGGAGACGATCGTGGCCAACACCGGCCTCGAGGTGCGCACCGGCGTCAAAGTGGATCGCGTGGTGCGCGATGGCGCCTTCTTCGATGTGATGTCCGACGGCGCGCGCTACCGGGCGCGCCGCGTGGTGCTCGCCATGGGCCGTCGCGGCACGCCACGACGCCTCGGCATCCCCGGTGAAGACAGCGACAAGGTGTATTTCGACATCGTGGAGATGGAAGCGTTTGCCGGTCAGAAGGTGATGGTGGTGGGTGGCGGCGACAGCGCGGTGGAATCGGCGCTCGGACTCGCGAATCAACCGAATACCGAAGTCCGCCTGAGCTATCGCGGCGAGACGTTCTCGCGCATCAAGCCACGCAATCAGGAGAAGCTCGATCGCGCGATCGCGGCGGGACGCATCATTCCGATGCTGCAGAGCCAGGTGCGGGAAATCCGGCGTGACGTCGTCGTCATCGACGATCATGGCGCGACGGCGATTTTGCCGAACGATACGGTGATCGTGCGCATCGGCGGTGAAGCACCGTCGGCGTTTCTGGAGAAGATCGGTGTGCGCATCGTCGAGAAAAACGTGCCCATTCCGCGTGACGTTGCCAAGGCGGGATGAATGACATGCCGCGTCCGCTCTCCGCTGTGTGCCTTCCGGCGCACCGTTGGCGCACGCGGCTGCGGCGTGTGGTCGCGCTGGTTTTCGCCATGCTAGGGATGCTCGTGCTGTCGCGTCCCACACTGCTGTCGGCCCAGATCTCGCCGGGCCCGCTGGCGCGCGCGCACAAGAGTCTCGAAGGCGCAGCGCAGTGCGTGCAATGTCATTCGCTCACGCGCGGTGCCGCGATGGCGCCGTCCTGTCTCAGCTGCCACAAGGACGTCAAGGCGCTGATCGACGCGAAGCGGGGCTATCACGCCAAGCTGCCGGCGGCCGAGCGCACGAACTGCGCCAGCTGTCATCCGGATCACGCCGGCGAAGACTTCGCGATGGTGTCGTGGCCGGCGGGCGGGAAGAACCGGTTCGACCACCGACAAGCCGGATGGGCGCTCGAAGGAAAGCACGTCGAGGCCAAATGCGAGTCGTGCCACAAGACGGCGTTTCGCGCGCCGGCGATGGCGGCCATCTCCAAACGCAAGACGGGCACGCCGTGGGTCGGGTTGGAGACGGCGTGCGCCAGCTGCCATCAACGTGAGGATATTCACGAGGGGGCGCTCAAGGGCGGCTGTCAGCAGTGCCACAACGCGAAAGCCTGGGCACCGGCGCCGGCGTTCAATCACGACGACGCCCGCTATCCGCTCACCGGCAAGCACACCGACGTGAAATGCGACGGGTGTCACCGTTCGAATCGCCTTCCGCTCAAGCGAGACGCTGAGGGGAAGACGATTCCGCTGTTCCGTCCCATCACGTTCGCGAAGTGCAACGACTGCCACAGCGATCCGCACAAAGGACGCATCAAGGAATCCTGCAGCTCGTGCCACGAGACCACGCGCTGGGAGGCGATCGACAAGAAGGGCTTCAATCACGACGCCACGCGATACCCGCTGGCCGGGCGTCATGCGCGGGTCGGCTGTGCCGCGTGCCACGGCAAGAACAACGACCGCCCGACGCCCGCGTTCACCAGCTGTGCCAGCTGCCACGCGGACGTGCATCGTGGCGAAGCAGGCCGCACGCGTGACTGCGCGAGCTGCCACAAAGTCGCAGGCTTCAGCCCAGCGAGCTTCTCCGTCGCCGAACACGCGCGGACGCGCTACCCCCTCGAAGGCAAGCATGTGAGCACGAAGTGCGCGGCCTGCCACACCATGACCCGCGTCGCCGCGACGACGGCGGCCGCGACGACGGCTGGTCTGATGGTGCCAGCGGCGTCGTACGTGCGGCTCACGATGGCGACCGAGTCGTGCACCTCGTGCCACGCCGATGACCACGCCAACCAGCCAGCCGTGCGCAATGCCGCCGGCGGCTGCACGTCGTGTCACACGGTGAACGGATTCAAGCCGAGCACGATTACGGTTGCGTCGCACGCCACGTTCAAACTGCCGCTCGACGGTGCCCATGCGACGGCGGTCTGCGCGGCCTGTCATGCCAGCGATCGGCGCGGATTACCCGCGATCACCCTGCCCACGGGGCGGGCGAAGTTCGCGTTCGCGATCGGAGAGACGACCTGTGCGTCGTGTCACGCCGACCCGCACGCCGGGCGCTACGTGGCCGGTGGCGCGCGCGCCACGACGGCATGCACCAGCTGTCATCAGACCGCACGGTTCCGCCCCTCCACAGTCACCACGGCCACCCACACCACCCTCGGCTACGCGCTCGAGGGCGCCCATCGCGCAGTGCCCTGCGCTGACTGCCACCGGGAACTCGCCGCGACCGCCGGCCGTGGCTCCCTTCGCTTGTCGGCCGTGGCGCAGCCCGCCTTGCCCTTCGCGCAGTCACGCGGCGCCAGCTGCACCGGGTGCCACGCGGAATCACACGGCACGCAGTTCGCGACCCGTCGGGATCG
The DNA here is from genome assembly GCA_963843965.1 of uncultured Gemmatimonadaceae bacterium. Classification (GTDB taxonomy): domain Bacteria; phylum Gemmatimonadota; class Gemmatimonadetes; order Gemmatimonadales; family Gemmatimonadaceae; genus Gemmatimonas. The sequence continues at coordinate 58,843 of CAWJMR010000021.1, read as the reverse complement.
CGGTGCCTGCGAGTCGTGTCATTCCGTGGCACGATTCGCTGGTGCGGACAAGTTCGATCATGAGAAGGGCACGCGGTTCCCGCTGGCTGGTGCGCACAGCACCGTGCCCTGCGCCAAGTGTCACGCCCCCATCAACGCGCCGGCGGGCAGTGCGGCCGCCACCGCGCCCGAGTCGGCGCGTCGCCAGTACGCCGGCGTGTCACGCGCCTGCGAAAGCTGTCACACGGCCAGATCTGGGCGCGCGCTATGACGTTCTGGCGGCGGCTTCTGACGACGGCGTCCGCGCTCGCGATGTGCGTTGTGGCGCACACCGCGCACGCGCAGCTCCGCCCCGTCACGAAACCGCCGGTGGCTTCACCGACGACCGCGCCGACGGCCTCGTCGTCGGCGTCGACCGTCGTTTCGCCGCATGGAACCGCCCTGCGCGAGCCGTGTGCCAGTTGCCATAAGTCGAACAGTTGGACGCCGGCGCGCATCGCGCCGACGTTCCGTCACGCCGAGCAGACGTTCCCGCTCTCCGGAGCGCACGAGCGGGCGACCTGCCTGTCGTGCCACAAGCAGCTCGATTTCAAGAAGACGCCCACGACGTGCGCCAGCTGCCATACCGATCCGCACAAGGGCGAGTTCGGCGCCACCTGTGTGCGCTGTCATAACACGCGCAGTTTCGTCGATCGCGGCACCGCCGTGCGCACGCATCAAGGCACGAGATTCCCGTTGCGTGGTGCGCACGCGATCGCGACCTGCGAGTCATGTCACGGCGCCACCAGACCCGGCCAGCCGCAATTTCAGGCGCGCGGCACCGCCTGCGCCTCGTGTCATTTGGCCACGTACCAGGCGACCAAGTCGCCCAATCACGAGGCCGCCGGCTTTCCCAAGGAGTGCACCTCCTGCCACACGATCACCACGTGGACGAGCGCCACGTTCGATCACGCCACGACGAAGTTCCCGCTGACCGGTGGCCACAAGGCCGTGACGTGTCAGGGGTGCCATAGCGACGGCGTGTATCGCGGGAAGCCGATGGCGTGCGTGAGCTGTCATCAAGCCAAGTTCGACGCCACCACGACGCCGCATCACGGACCGGCGAAGTTCGGCACCGCCTGCGCCAGCTGTCACACCACCACGCAGTGGCGTGGCACGCCGTTCGACCACAAGACGACGCGCTTCCCGCTCACCGGCAAGCACACGCCGGCAGCCTGTCTCGCGTGTCACAGCGATCGCGTGTACGCCGGCAAGCCGACGGCCTGCGTCGCGTGTCATCAGAAGGAATTCGACGGTACGCGCACGCCACCGCATGCGGCGGCGGGTTTCTCCGCCAACTGCGAAAGCTGCCACACCACGTCGGCATGGCCCGGTGCGCGCTTCGATCACGCCACCACCCGATTCCCGCTCACCGGCGGCCACGGCGCGGTGTCCTGTCAGGGCTGCCATGGCGACGGCGTCTATCGCGGCAAGCCGACGACATGCGTGTCGTGTCACCAGGCCAAGTTCAACGCCACGACCACACCGAATCATCGGACAGCGGGTATTCCGACGACCTGCGAGGGCTGCCACTCCGTGAACGCGTGGCTGCCCGGCACGTTCGATCATGCGAACACCCGGTTCCCGCTGACCGGGGGACACCGCGCGGCCAGCTGTCTCGCCTGTCATAGCGACGGGGTGTACCGCGGCAAGCCGACCACATGCATCAGCTGCCATCAGGCCAAGTTCGACGCGACCACCAACCCGCATCATGGCCCGGCCCAGTTCGGCGCGGCCTGTGAGAGCTGCCACAGCACCACGCAGTGGCAGGGCGCGACCTACGATCACAACAAGACACGCTTCCCGCTGCTCGGCCGCCACATCAGTGCCACCTGTCTCGCCTGTCACAACGATCGGGTGTACGCCGGCAAGCCGAGTATCTGCGCGTCGTGCCATCAGCGCGAGTATGATGGCGCGAAATCACCGGATCACCGCGCCTCTGCATTCCCGAGCACGTGCGAGAGCTGCCACTCGGTGAACGCCTGGAAGCCCGCCACCTTCGACCACAACGCCACCCGCTTCCCTCTCGCCGGCGGACACCGCGCCGTAAGCTGTCAGGGCTGTCACGCCGACAACGTGTATCGTGGCAAGCCGACCGATTGCGCCAGCTGCCACCAAACCAAGTTCAACGCGACCACGAACCCGAACCATCGCACATCCGGCTTCCCCAACACGTGCGAGAGCTGCCACAACGTGAATGCGTGGGCGCCGGCCACGTTCGACCACAACGCGACGCGATTCCCTCTGGCTGGCGGACATCGTGCCGTGAGTTGCGCGGGCTGTCACGCCGACAACGTGTATCGTGGCAAGCCGACCGATTGCGCGAGCTGTCATCAGACGAAGTTCAACACGACGACGCGTCCCGATCATCGCGCGTCGGGCTTCCCGAATACCTGCGAGAGCTGTCATTCGGTGAACGCGTGGACGCCCGCGACCTTCGACCACAACGCGACGCGATTCCCTCTGGCTGGCGGACATCGGGCGGTGAGTTGCGCGGGCTGTCACGCCGACAACGTGTATCGTGGCAAGCCGACCGATTGCGCCAGCTGTCATCAGACGAAGTTCAACACGACAACGCGTCCCGATCATCGCGCGTCAGGATTCCCGAATACCTGCGAGAGCTGTCATTCGGTGAACGCGTGGACGCCCGCGACCTTCGACCACAACGCCACGCGCTTCCCGCTTGCGGGCGGACATCGGGCGGTGAGTTGCCTGGGCTGCCATGGTGATGGCGTGTATCGCGGCAAGCCGACCACGTGTGTCAGCTGCCATCAGGCCAAGTTCGATGCCACGTCGCAGCCGAATCATCGCAGCGTGGCATTCCCCACGACCTGTGAGAGCTGCCACTCGGTCACCGCGTGGACGCCGGCCGCGTACAATCACAGCGCGACCAGGTTCCCGCTCACGGGCGCGCACATTGCACAGACCTGTCTGGCCTGTCACAACGATGGTGTGTATCGCGGAAAGCCCACGGTGTGCAGCGCGTGCCACACGCCAGCGTACAACGCGACGACGAATCCGAATCACCGCACGGCGATGTTCCCCACTACCTGTGAGAGCTGCCATACCACCACGCGTTGGCTGGGTGCCACCTTCAATCACGATCCGTGGTTCCCGATCTACAGCGGCAAGCATCGCCAGACGTGGACGTCGTGTACACAGTGTCACACGAACAGCACGAACTATCGGGAGTTCACCTGTCTGTCGTGCCACCTGAAGTCGAAGACCGACGGCCAGCACCAGGGCCGAAGCGGTTACCGCTACGAAAGCATCGCCTGCCTCTCATGTCACCCGCGCGGCTCGGCCTGAGCGCGGCCCTCGCGGTCGCGTGCGTCGTCGGCAACGCGCTCGGGGCACAGGCTGCCCCCAGCGCGCCGCGCTGGCAGTGGACGCGCGTGTCGTATCTCAGCGGCGAATCCGTGTACATCGACGCGGGCACCAGCTCCGGCCTTCGCGAAGGGGCGAAGGCCGACGTGATGCGAAAAGACTCGGTCGTCGCGGTGCTCGAGATTCAGTTCGTATCGTCATCGCGCGCCTCGGGACGCGCGATCCGCGGCGGTCCGATCGTGCTCGGTGACAGCGTGCGTTTTCTGGCCGCGCCGGAGATCATCGCGAGTGCGAGCGGGGCGGCAGCCACTGGTACGGCGGCCGGCGCCGGTGGCGCGACACCGCGAACGCCGCGCAAAGCGCGCGCGATGACGGGCCGCGTCGGCCTGCGCTACATGGATCTACAAACCGGCACCGGAGCCAGTGGCCGGCTCACCCAGCCGGCGGTCGATCTCCGGATCGAGGGCCATCGCCTGAGCGACTCGCCGATCGGACTCGTGATCGACGCCCGCGCGCACCGACAGACCTCGGGGAGCGGACGCTCCGACGGCAGCACGCGCGTGTACCAGTCCATGCTGGAGTATCAGGGTGTCGGACAATTCCCGGTGCGCGTGAGTGTCGGCCGGCAGCTGTCCACGGTCCTGTCACCACTCGGCTTCTTCGACGGCGTCACGGTCGACGTCGACCGCAAGCATTGGCGATTCGGCGTGCTCGGTGGCACGCAGCCCGACTACGCGAACTTCCAGCCCTCGGCTGATATCCGTGAGGGCGGCACGTGGGTGCAGTGGCACAACTCGACGGGCAGCGGCACAATCGTACAGACAACGCTGGGGGCCATCGGATCGTACGCCACCGCCGGCATCAACCGTGAATTCGCGCTGGCCTCGACGATGGTGGTCACGCCGGTCTTCTCGCTGTATGCCACGCAGGAGCTCGACGTCAATCGCGGCTGGCGCAAGGATGCCGAAGGCGGTCAGGCCATCTCGCCCACCTCCACCTTCGCCACGTTGCGCGTCGCCGTCACGCGCGCGCTCTCGCTGCAGGGCGGCTACGACAGTCGACGCAGCGTCCGCTTGTACCGCGACTTCCTGACGCCGGACATCGCCTTCGATGACGCCTTCCGCCGAGGCTACTGGGGCGGTGCGTCCCTCTCGATTCCGCACATGTATCTGAGCGTCGACTCGCGCACGAGCGATGGCGTGACCGCGGGGCGCAACCAGTCGCAGACGGCGACACTCTCTATCTCACGCCTCTCGCCGCTGCAGATCGGCGCCCGGGCCCGCGCCACGCGCTACGACGGACCCACCGTGCGCGGCACGCTGACCTCTGCATCGCTCGAGATCGACCCGTGGAATCGACTGCGTATCGAAGCGACCGTGGGCCGACGTGACGACCAGCGCGCGTTCGATGGCATGACCCCGACGAAGACCACGTGGGTGGGGCTCGACGCCGACGCGGGCATTGGCCGCTCGTGGTACGTGATGTTCTCGTCGTACCGCGAAATTGGACCCTCCGACCGCCTGTTGCAGAACTACGCGGGACTCAGCTGGCGCTTTTGATGACTCGCTGCGCGCGCCGCCGTTCACTTCACTCATGACCTTGCCCCTGCACACCATGCGCCGCTCCATACTCGCGTTCCCCATCCTGCTGGTCTCGATCACCGCGTGCGGGTCCGACGCGTCGGACGCGGCGAAGAAGCCGCTCGGCGAGTTCAGCGCGAGCCAAGGCGGAGGGGGCCCGATGCGCGAGCTGCCGCCGGGACTGAATGCCGTCGCGGCCGCTCGGCTCGATAGCGGGAACGTGGCGTTTCGTGTGAAGCAATACGACGTCGCCCTCGGCTACTATCGCGGTGCCGCGGACGCCGTGCCGAATCACGCGGCGCCGTGGTACGGCATCTACATGGTCGCTCAGGCCACGAAGAACACGGCCCTCGCCGACAGCGCCCTGAAGGCGGTGGCGATCCGCAACGGTGGCGGCGAACTCCTCGACACGGCGTCGGTGAAGAATCACAAGGGGGGCGAAGCGGCTGGTGCCCTGCCGCTCGACCATCCTGCGGTGAAGCCGCCGGCCTAATCGTCGGGCAGCGTTCCGGGATCTTCTCCCATCGGCGCTACGGGGCGCGTCCATCGCGACACGGCCCCCCACAGCAGCGCGCCGCCGCCCACGATGAACAGAATCGGCAGTCCGTACACGAGCAGATTGATGCCCTCGGCGCGCGGTTCCAGCAGGATCCACTGTCCGTACTTGCCGATGAAGTAGTCGAAGACCTCCTTCTCGCTCTTGCCGCTGGCCAGCTGCTCACGCACCAACGATTTCATCTGGGTGGCCAGCTCGGCGGGCGAATCCTGAATCGATTCGCCCTGACAGACGGGGCAGCGCAAGCGCGACGTGACCGCTTTCGCCCGTTCGTCGAAGGCCGGATCAACGCCGGGCTCGGGTGCCTTCCCGGCCACCGTTTGCGCGCTCGATGCCAATGCGGAGTCTTGCGCCGGCAGGCCGTGTGGCACCGTCGCGGCCGCAGCGACACACCACAGCGCAGCGACAACCCGCCCACGACGCAGCGTGGTCTTCATCGGGCAGAATCCGGCGAGGGAAGCGAGCGCACGACGGGCGCATCAGTGGCCGGTGCACCGGAGCGCGCACCGGCGGTCAGCAGCGAGTCGAGCAGCTGACTCAGCTCGCCCGGGCGCACGGGGCCGAGATACTTGTGGGCCACGATTCCCCGTTGATCCACCACGAATGTTTCCGGTACGCCGTACAGCCCGTAGTCGATGGCCGTGCGCGCACTGGGATCTTCGAGCGCCGGATACGCCTGCCCGCCCATCTGCGCGATCCACTTGATACCGTTGCTCGGTTCATCGTTGTACAGCAACCCGTAGAATCGCACGCCCTGCCCCGCATAGCGACGCGCAATCATCGAGAGCGTCTCGTGCTCGTCGCGACAGGCCAGACACCACGACGCCCAGAAGTTGACCACCACGATCTGGCCTTTGTGCTCGGCCAGCCGGATCGAATCGCCGACCGCGCGACGGAGCGTCGCATCTTCGCCCGGCGCGAACACGGCGCGCGTGAACACGGGTGCTGCGCGCCCTGGCAACGGCGACGGAATGCTGCGCGGGTCGCGCGTCATGCCGTACGACAGCAACGCGATAATGGGCACGCCGACAGCAGCCACCGTCATGAGCGATCGTTTCCAGTTCATACCGCCCGCCTCCTCGCCGGCCATGCTGAGACCACAGCCCCAAGTGCGACGACCAATCCGCCGAACCAGATCCACGGCACGAACGGTTCGACGATCACCCGCAACGTCGCCGACTGTCCATCGGGGGTATACGCCATGAGGTTGATGTACACGTCGCCCGCCGGACGGCTACGCACCGCCGGCGTCGGCACCGGCTGATCCTGCGACCGGTAGAAGTTCATGCGTGGATCGAGCATGCCGACCACTTTGCCGTTGCGAAGGATCTCCACATCGGCGCCGACCACCTCACGCTGCGGCTCGTCCTTGCCCCACATCGATTTCAGGCGCACCGACAGGTCGCCCTTCACCGGCATCACCTGCCCCGGCTTGAGCGTTGCCTCACGCTCGAAGCGGAAGCTCGACGACGCCGTGATGGCGGCGGCCACCGTGATGATTCCCATGTGCGCGACATAGCCACCGTAGCGTCGGCGATTCGCGGCCACCAAACGCACGAAGGCAACGGGTACGGCCTCACCGTGCGCACGGCGGCGCGCCTGTACGCCGATTGCATACTCCCGCACGTTGCACACGATCGCGAAGCCCGCGAACGCGAACGCCAGCATACCGTACACGTCGCGCATTCCGAGCGCGAGCGCGAGCACCACGATACCGAGCGCCACGCCAGCGGGCAGGATGAACATCTTCCGCAAGTGCTCGCGGCTCGTTGCCTTCCACGGCAGCGACGGGCCGACGCCCATCAAGAACAGCAGCGCGACGCAGATCGGGATCGTCATCTTGTTGAAGAACGGCGCGCCGACCGTGACCTTCACGCCTTTGAACGCTTCCGCGACGAGCGGGAACAGCGTGCCGAGCACCACCACGAAGGTGAAGCCGGTGAGAAACAGATTGTTGAACAGGAACACGGTCTCACGTGATGCCGCCGCGTCGAGATGGCCTTCACTCCGGAGTCCTTCGCTGTTGCCGGCCACCAACACGAGCGACACGATCAGCGCGAACGCAATGAACGCCAGGAAGTAGTAGCCGATCGTACCGGTCGTGAACGCGTGCACCGAGGAGATGATGCCGGACCGCGTGAGGAAGGTGCCGAGAATCGTGAGCAGGAACGTGGTCACGATCAGGTTCACATTCCACAGCTTCAGCATGCCGCGCCGCTCCTGCACCATGACCGAGTGCAGGAAAGCCGTGGCCGTGAGCCACGGCATGAACGACGCGTTCTCGACGGGATCCCACGCCCAGTAGCCGCCCCAGCCAAGAACCTCGTACGACCACCACATGCCGGCGATGATGGCCAGCGAAAGAAACGCCCACGCGCTGAGCGTCCAGCGACGGGTCAGCTTGATCCAGTCGGCGCTGTGAATCTCGCCGGCGAGCAGCGCGCCGATCGCAAAGGCGAACGGTACCGCCATGCCCACGTAGCCGAGATAGAGCAGCGGCGGATGAACCGCCATCAGAATGTGATTCTGCAGCAGCGGATTCGGCCCCGGGCCATCGGCCGGCGTGGGCGACACGAGGTGCCACGGATTGGCCGGTCCGACCAGCAGAATGTAGAAGAACAGGCAGATGGTGAGCAGCGCGACCGCGGCCCACGGCACGAGCCCGCCTTCCCGCTGTCGATTGCTCCACACCACCACCGCGCTGTACATCGCGAGGACCCATCCCCAGAAGAGGATCGAGCCTTCGAGCGCGCCCCAGAGCGAGATGACCGTGTAGAACACCGGCGTGTTGCGACTGCCGACCTGCGCCACGTAACCGATACTGAAATCGTGCGTGACGAGCGCGTAGATCATCGCTGCCACGGCTACGGTCAAGAGCGCGAAGTTGACGTAGACGGTCTGAAAGGCACTCGTGACCAGTTCAGCGCGCTGTCGGGTCAGCCCCCAGATCGCCGCGAAAATGCCGGCGACCGACATCCCAAGCGCGACCCAGACGGCCGCGAGCCCAAGAATACGAATCACGCGCCGGAACTCCGGATCAGCGTCTTGTCGAGCCGATCCGGATGCTTCTCACCGGCCACGGGCGCGCGATACTCGTTGGAATGCTTCACCATGAGGCTATGCGATTCGAAGACGCCGTTCCGCGTGTACTTGCCCTCGACAACCACACCGATGCCGGCGCGGAACATCTGCGGCGGCGCCCCGGACGAATGCACCACGACTTCGCGCGTGCCGTCGGTGACGCGGAAGCGGAGGTCCAACGCATCGGCGTTCCACTGCACCGAGCCGGGCACGACCTGTCCGCCAAGACGAACCGGTCGGTCGACGGCCTTTGCCCCCTTGGCCACCAACTCATTCGGTGTGAGGAAGTACACCAGATTCTCCTCGACGCCGCCGTAGGCGAGATAGGCGAAGGCGCTGACCAGCACCACGATCGCGGCGATGGCGACGGGTTTGCGCGAGGGCGACGGTGTATAGCGCGGCGCGTTCGACGCAACATCGATCATCGGATCGTTCGGAGCATCACTCATTGCTTCGTACCGGTATCAGAAGGCGCCGACAGCGCACGGGTGAGTCGCGCGAGTTGCGCGAGGCGAATGCTGTAGCCGATAAGCACAACCCACGTCACGGCGAACGCACCGATCACGTAGGGCCAGGAGTTGACGACCATCCCGTTCATCGTTGCGTCCTCCGGGTGAGCGCGGCTTCGTCCAGCCGCCGTTCGAGCACGAACTCCGCAACGAGTCCGCGATGCCGATACGCGATGAACACGATGAGCACCAGCAGAAACGCGATGGCGTTCAGACGCAGCCCCCACGCGTAGGTCGGATCGACCGTACTCGGCGTGGACTGCATCTGATGCAACGTCCGCCACCATTTCACCGACATGTACACGATGGGCACGTTCAGCGCGCCGAGAATGCCCACGGCAGCGCTCCAGCGTGCCCGACGCTCGGGATCATCGGTGAGGCCGCGCAGCGCGAGATACCCCACGTACACCAGAAACAGCACCGCGGTCGAGGTGAGCCGCGCGTCCCACGTCCACCACACCCCCCACGTGGGGCGTCCCCAGATGGAGCCCAGAACCAGCGTGAGTCCGGTGAGCACGGCGCCGACCTCGGCGCCAGCCGCCGCCAAGAGGTCAGCACGCTCGTCGCGCGTCGCGAGATACCGCACGCTCTGTATGAAGACGAACAGGAACGCCAGAAACGCATTCCAGGCCGCAGGGACATGCACGTACATGATCTTCTGTAAGTGCCCCATGTCGCGGTCCGGGGCCGATGCCATGATGAAATAGGCCTGCGACATGACGAGGAAAATCGGCGCCAACCAGGTCAGTGCCGTCAGCCACGTCGCGCGTGGAGTGAGTTCGATGGTCCGTGAAGTCATGGACAGGTGATTCAGCCTTCGATGACGAAAGGAAACGCCCAGGTCGATCCGATCAGAAAGATCACATCGAACACCGCAAGCAGGCGAATCCAGGCGGCGCTGTCCCCCATGATATCGCCGACCAGCAGGGCGGCGGTGGCGCCGCTGGCCGCGATCAGCACCGGCACGAGCATGGGAAAGAGCAGTAACGGCAACAGCACTTCGCGCGAGCGGCTCCGACTCGCCATGGCCGCATACAACGTCCCGAGCGACACGAAGCCGACCGTGCCCAGCACCAGCACACCAAGCACCGCGAGCCACTGCTCGGGGAAGGCCACGTGGTACAGCACCCCCGTGAGCGGAAGCGCGATGAGCTCCATCAGAAATACGAAGGTGAGGTTGGCCAGCAACTTCCCCACGTAGATCGTCCATCGCTCGCCAGGGTACAGCAACAACTGTTCGAGCGCACCCGCTTCCAACTCGAGCTGATACGACCGGTTGAACGCCAGCACGCCGCTGAACAGAATCGTGAGCCACAATACGCCGGCCGCGGCGTTCCGCAGCGCCTCGGCGTCGGGCCCGAGCGCAAAACCGAAGAGCAGCAGGATCATCGCTGCCATCGCGACGACTGCATTGAAGTTGGCCTTGGTGCGCCGCTCCGCCGTCAGGTCTTTCCACGCTACCGCGCGGACCCGCCGCCATGCCACGCTCACCGCCCCATCCCGGCGAGCGTGGCTGGCTCGGAATCCTGTATCGAATCCTCCAGCATTCCGTCGTTCATCTCGACGGTGCGATCGGGACGCGAGGTGGCGCGTGAAATATCGTGGGCCACCAGCAACACGCTCCCGCCGCGCTCCCGGGTCTCGCGGATCAAGGTGTTCACCAGCGCCGCGCCGTCGTGATCGAGCGAATTGAACGGTTCATCGAGCAGGAGCACGCGCGGCTCGCGCAGCAGCAACCGCGCGATCGACAGGCGACGCTGCATTCCGGACGACATGTTGCGCGCGCGCTCGTTGCCCTCCAGGCCGAGTCCGACCCGCTCGAGCGCGCCCTGCAAGATCCGGCGATCGCTGTCGGCGCCAAGCATCTCCGCCGAGAAGCGCAGATTCTCGAGGGCGGTCAAGTCGCCGTACACCCCCGGCTCGGTCGACAGCAACGAGACCATCTGTCGGATTGCCACCGCATCGCGCGTGAGATCGGCGCCCCAGACCGTGCCCGACCCGCGCGTCGCCCGTAGCGCCGTGGCCACGATCCGCAGGAGCGTACTCTTCCCGCTGCCGTTGTGCCCGATGATCGCCAACACTTCACCGCGGGCGACCGCGAGCGACACACCACGGACCGCCCAGCGGCGTCCATACCGGTGTGCGACGTCGCGCAACGAGACCGCAGATGTGTCGGGCAACGGGTCCTGGACGAAGGTGGGAGCACTCGGGGCGCCGCGCTCGGCTGAGTCTAGAGCCTCTGGCTCAGCCTGTCTACAGAGGTGCACGGTGGCACCCCGCCATGAACCCAGCATGAATGCGCGGCCGCTGCGCTGGCGCGGTGCGCTGCATCACCAACGAAGCATACCCAGCGGTGGGTGTACAATGCCGCCCGATCAGCACACCTTACATTCATGAGCGCATCGAGCAACGCCCCAACGTCGTGTCCTTCGTGCGGTGCGAGCGCCGCCGGAAAGTTCTGCAGTGAATGCGGCGCATCGCTCGTCGCGCCGAGCTGCCGCTCCTGCGGGAAGCAGCTCGTGCCCGGTGCGCGATTCTGTAACGAGTGCGGAGCGAGCGTGGCATCGGCGGCGCCGTCGGCGCGGTCGTCAGCGCCTTCGACTTCGACCGCGCGATCGGCCGCTCCAGGAACGGCATCCGGTGGCACACGCGCCGCGACGTACGCGCCGTGGATCGCGGCGGCGACGCTGCTGGCAGCGGTCGTCGGCTATTTCGCGCTGAGTGATGCGCCGCCGGCCGGCTCGCCTGAACTGACCGCGTCGGCCACGGCGAGCCTGCCGGCCGAAATGGCGCCCTTCGCCGCCGGCGGTGGCGGGGCGACCTCGGGCGGCCGTCCGCCCGACCTCTCCACGATGTCGCCGCGCGAGCGCGCCGGTCGACTGTACGACCGCATCATGCGATACGTCGAGGAAGGTAAAGCCGACAGCGCCGACTTCTTCGCGCCGATGGCGCTGGCGAGTTTCGAAGCGCTCGGCTCCGAGATGGACACCGACGCACGATACGACTACGGACGCGTCGCCTCCGAGACCAAGAACTTCGACATCGCGGCCGCGCAGGCCGACAGCATTCTCCGGCAGTCACCGACGCATCTGTTGGGCCTGTCGTTGTCGGCGCGGACCGCCACGCTGCAGGGCAATAGTGCCAGTGCGAAGAAGACGTGGGCGACGTTCCTCGCCTCGCGCGACGCCGAGCTGAGTAAGAAACTGCCGGAGTATGAGATGCACGCGGCGGACATCGAGCAGGCAACGCGGATCGCGAAGGGCGGTCGCTGACCCGCCCGATCGACGTCGCAGTCATCGGTGGCGGCGTCGCCGGCCTGACGGCCGCGTGGCGCCTCGCAGCCGCCGGACAGCACGTAGCCCTCTTCGAGGCGAGATCGCGCCTTGGCGGCCGCGTGGTGAGCACACAGGCCGCCCCCTTGGCCGACCGCGCGTGGCTTGATCTCGGCCCGGCGTGGTTCTGGCCGCACCAGCAGCACATGCGAGCGCTGGTCGCCCGACTCGCGATTCCGGTGTACACGCAGCATCGCGACGGGATGGCGAGGTACGAGGCCGGCGTCGGCCACGCGCCGGAGTCGTTCGATGCATCGGGCCAGACCGACCCCGCGTACCGCCTGGTCGGAGGCATGTCGGCGCTTACGCACGCACTGCACGAGGCGTGTCAGGCTGCGCCCACACCCGTCACCGTGCATCTCGACTCGGCGGTGCACACGCTCACGTTGCAACCGGGCGGCGTGACCATCGACGGAAAGAACGTCAGCGAGACAGTTCGTCGCGTCGTGATCGCCGCGCCGCCGAGGGTCGTGGCGCGCGACATCGCATTCGCGCCTCCGCTCGCCGACGCGATGCAGGCAATGCTCGCGGACACGGTTACGTGGATGGGGCACGCGATGAAGTGCGTCGTGACGTTCGAGTCGCCGTTCTGGCGCAGCGCGGGACGCTCGGGGTACGCGGTGAGCTGGGGCGGGCCGTTGCAGGAAATTCACGACGCCTGCGTGCCGCCGCAGAATGGAGCGCCGGCTGGCTCTGCGCTCATGGGCTTCGTGGCACCGCGCACCACGGCGGCCGCTCGGACATTCCGCGACGCGAGTCTCGAGGAACGACGCGCGGCGGTGCTGGCACAACTGGCGCGGCTCTTCGGTCCCGAGGCCCTCGAGGCGACCGGCTACGCCGAGTATGACTGGACGCGAGATCCGCTGAGTTGCGGACCACTTGATGAGATGCCGCCGTCAGCGCATCCCGACTACGGACACGCGCACTTCAACGCCGGGACGTGGAATGGTCGCGTGATCTGGGCCGGCGCGGAAACCTCCGAGATGAGTGGCGGGTATCTGGATGGAGCTGTGGCGTCGGGTTGGCGCGCCGCCCACGCGGTCCTCTCCTTCGACGAGTCGTCGTGAACGTGTCTGCCCCGCTGCACACCGCCGCGCTGTTGGTCGCGCTGTGGCACCCGATCGACCCGGCGTCACGTGCGCGCCCAACAGACTGTCCGGTACCGTCCGACTTCGCTTGGCAACCGGCGTCACCGAAGGCCGGCTCGCTCTTTCGCGTCACGACGTCCGCGCGCACCGTGGCCGCCACACGCGCGGCGCTGACGACGGCACTCACCGCCACCGTTGCCGGTGAACCGCTGCACTTCCGCGTCGTCGGTGACTCGGCCGTCGCCATCGCGGCGGTGCCGATCGATTCCACCAGCGGCATCACGATGGCGTGGCCCTGCAGCGGCGAGGCATTCGGGAACGTGCGCATTCCCACCGCGGCCGGGAGCTACAAGCTCGAGCGCCTGCGCGTCGCCCCGCGCTTCGGCGCTCCACCCGATTCGGCCACGGCCGAGCGCATGCGCGTTGAGGCCGAGCGCGCCGCCAAGGTCTCACGCGACGCGCACAACACGCCGCGACTGTGGTCGTCGCCATTTCTCGCGCCGAGGCCGTCGCGCATCACCAGTCCGTTCGGCGGTGGTCGCACCTTCAACGGTGCGGTGACCAGTCGTCATATGGGCACCGACTTCGCCGGCGCGGTGGGGGCACCAGTGCGTGCGGCCAACCGTGGTGTGGTCCGCATCGTGGATGCGTTCACGCTCGGCGGCAACGTCGTCTATCTGGATCACGGCGACGGACTCGTCACCGCGTATCTGCATCTCAGCAAACAGCTGGTGGCCGTCGGCGACACCGTCGCGCGCGGGGACACTATCGGACGCGTTGGTGCGACGGGTCGGGTGACGGGGCCGCATCTGCACTTCATTGCGCGCTACGGCACCATCACGGTCGATCCAGCCGGACTCAGCACACTCGCGCGTTCGCGCTAATCGCGCTCCGGCTGAGCGCTCGCGGGGAGGGAGTTACCGCTGCAGCTCGCGCAGGTAGCGCGTAATCCGTGCGGCGTTCGCGCCCACGTCGCTGCGCCCCACGCGCGACACCGATCGGACATCGATGCGAGATCCGCCGTTTTCGGCGCGGATACGCACGACGACGTCATCCTTGAAGCCGAACCACGTCGTGGTGGCGGTGGCTTCCAGGCGGCCGCTGGGCGAGTCGCCGGCGACGATCTCCCATCCCATGGCGTTGGCGGCAGCGACGGCACGCTCGAAGGCAGCCAGCGGCGGCACCGGGAGCATGAGCGGCTGCACGTCGGGGTACGCCGCCCTCTGCAGCACCGCGATGCTGTCGCCGGCATACACGGCGGAGTTCGTAGCCGACGCTCGCAGCGGCAGGACCGCCACGAATGCCGGCGGGTCCGTCATGTCCGTCGTGATGTCATGAATCGGCGGCACCTGCTTCGCGGTCTGCGAGAAGCGGTACGGCACGCCGAAGGTGACGCCTGCCAGCAGCAGGCCGAACACCAATGCCACACGACTGCCGCCGCTGCGCCGTGTCACCAGCAGCGCGAGCACGCACGCAATGCCGGCCGCCACGCCCACGTAGGCGGAGTAGCGCAGCATCGAGAGCCCGGTGCGGTAATGCCACACACCGAAGCGCACGCCAAGACCCGATGCGGCCAGCATCACGATGCCGGCCACCGCGAGCACAACAGCCAACGCGCGGAGCAATTTCACGTCGAGGCTCCCGCGTTGGCTTGCATCACGGTGTTACGCCGCCTGAACGTCGCTGAAGCGCACCAGGCGCTTCGTGTCTTCGTCGTACAGCGCCAGGCGCAGCGCCTTCACGCCCATCCCGATCGTCATCATGGGCGCGGCCTCGAAGATCGGATTGTCGTCGTGCGCTTCCTGCAGCCGGAAGTTCGGAATCTTCGGACCGATGTGGTGCACATGGTGCAACCCGATGCTGCCGGTGAACCACTGCAGGATCGGATGAAGACGCAGGTGCGAGCTGCCCGTGATCGCGGCGGTCGCGTAATCCCATTCTTCATGCGTTTCCCAGTACGCGTCCTCGAACTGGTGCTGCACGTAGAACAGCCAGATACCGGCGGCGGCGGCCACGTACATGCACGGCAGATACACCAGCAGGAACGCGCGCGGACCCCAGAGCAGAATCGACACGGTGATCGCGGCGGCGATCGCCAGATTCGTGTACCACACGCTGTACAGCTGCTTCGTTTTCGTGGCCTTGCTGCGACCACGGAAGCGCTGATTCAGCATGAGATGCAACGGACCGACGAGCATGAGCGACAGCGGATGACGAATGAGGCGGTAGATCAGTCGGCCACGCGCATCGCGCTCGAGATATTCCTTCACCGTGATCGTGGGCACGTCACCATGCCCGCGACGATCGAGATCGCCCGACGAGGCATGATGCAACGCATGGTCGCGGCGCCACTGCGCGAACGGCGTCAGCGTCATCACGCCCGTCACGAAGCCCAGCGCGTCGTTCACCTTGGGCCACGGCAGGAACGACGAATGCGCGCAGTCGTGCATGATGATGAACGTGCGCACCAGCAAGCCCGCACCCGGAAGCACGAGCAGCGCCGTCACCCACGGAGCGACATCGAGGAAGTAGTACATCGCCCACAACAACGCGAACAACGGCACGAGCGTGTTCACCACTTGCCACAAGGCGCGACGGACATCCGCACCGGCATACTTGGCAACGATCGCGGTCCACTCCGAACGAGGGACCTCCAACGTGCGGGACTGGAGCAACTCAGCCATGCAGGAAATGACCTGAAAACGAGGGCGGGAAAGCGCAGCAACGGCGCGCCGATACATATGAACTATCGCAGGAACACCGAACTCGGCGATAGCCCCAGTGCAAGGAATACGCGCCGGCCGCGCTTCCCGCTGACGTGGTACACCGGTAATCCCGATAGTTACGGTCGTTTGTCACGGTCAAAAACGTCGGTCCGCTTGGTGTTGTTCTGCAGCATGTCGTCGTTCACCCAATAGGTCGGTCCGAACGGTACGGTCCTAGGCCAGAGCTGATCGAGTGACATTGCGTCGTACAACGTGCCGCCCTTCATGACGAATTTCGCGTCGGCGGTGGCGCGGATGTTCTCGAGGGGATTGGCGTTGAGAATCACGAGATCAGCCAGTTTCCCGACCTCAATACTCCCGATGTCCTTGTCGGCGCCGAGGAATCGCGCCCCGTGCAGCGACGCCACCTCGAGCGCGCCGTGATTGCCGAGCGCCGACGCGCCCATCCAGAGCTCCCAGTGCGGTGCAAGGCCATGGTGCTCACCATGGCTGCCGAGCGCGCCCCAGCCGCCTTCGGCGATGATATCTGCCATCGACTGCGCGACCAGCGGATAGGAATAGTCGGTCTTCGGGCGGAGCGTGCGCACGCGCGTATCAGGCACTAACGCGCGCCAGGGGAACCATTTGCGCTGCTTCGGATCCTTCCAGACGTCCGATTCCTGAAACCAGTATTCGATACTCCAGGCACTCGGGCCCGCCACGACGAGCGTCGGTGAGTAGGTCGCGCCCGCCTTGCCGAGGAACTTGGCGCCATCACCGTACATCGGGACTTCGCTGAACGAGTGCTCCCACCCCGTCTGCCCGTCCATGATGAAGCCGAGGTCTTCGAAGAAGAATCCGCCTTCGGACGTGAGATTGGTGCCCACCGTCCGTGCGGCCTCGGCGGTCCACTGCCGCTGATCGCGGCGCGGCTGCGCGTACTGCTTGATCGACGTCGCGCCCCAGCCCGCCATCTTGGTCACCATCGCGAGCGCGTCACGCGGGCTGTTGATCTCGTTCGCACGCGCGGCGTCACCGGCAGTGATGTTGTCGCCGGTGCTGAAACCGCGCGGTCCGACGATCTCGCCGACCTCGATCAATTCGGCCGTGGGGAACATGTTCTGGCTGTACATCGACACGTCCATCGTCGTCGTGACGCCGTAGGCGAGATAGATCGCCTGTTCGAAGTCGTGACGCGGACGCATGCCGCGCCACTCGCGATAGTGGTGCGAATGCATGTCGACGAGTCCGGGGATGATCGTCTTCCCCGCGGCGTCGATCACGCGATCGACGCCGGCCGTGCTGCACGTGCCGACGCAGGCGATGCGGCTTCCCTTCACGAGGATCGTGCCGGACTCGATCACCGCGCGCTTGTTGAGCGTGATGATGCGGGCATTCGTGATCGCGATCGTGCCGGTGGGCACGGCGCGCGGCGCCGACAGCTTGAGCGTGAGCGTGTCGGTCTTTCCACTCGCGACGTGGTGTACGTAGTACGCGGCGCCGTTGGAATACTCCAGCGTGAGGCTGTCACGCCAGCGCGGAAACAAGCCGCCGTCGCGCGTGAGCTGCGTAACCGGCAACTGTCCGCGGCGCTTCTCCACGCGCGGCACCGCACTGCCGATGCCGCCCCACACCATCGGCGTGAGATACACGTTGTCGCCTTCCTGAAACGCCACGTAACTGCCGTTCGGTGACGGCAGGATTTCGTCGGCATTCGGGAACGTGAGATGATCCTGCAGATCGGAGCCGTCGAGCTTCACCGAGCGGAGCGTGGTGCCACTCGCGCGCCCATTCCCGCCGGCGCGCTGCTCCGGCCAGAACACGCGTCCATCGGGCCCCACCGACGGACGGGGCAACTGCCGACGTGCTTCGCCGCCCACCGACACACCAGACGGGCGGTTGATGAGGGCGATGGCGCGACCGGTGTCGCCAACCGCCGGCGCATTCGCATCGAAGCGCGTGATGTCGTACCACACGTTGTGCGTCATCGTGCGTCCGCGGGCCGTCGCGCCTTCGCCGCGCGCCACAATCACGCTACGACCGTCGGCGGTCCACGTGGGATCGGTGTAGTCACCGGGCTCGCGCGACAAACGCTTCGGGGCGCCGCCCGCCGCGGGCACGGTCCACACGTGACCACGTGAGGAATCATCCCACGTCACGAACGCGATACTGCGGCCATCGGGACTCCAGGCCGGCGCGAACTCCAATGGACCAAAGCTCGCCGGGGTGACACGACGTGGCGCGCCGGTGGCACCATCCTGGAGGTGAATGCGGCCAAGCGCCTGAAAGGCAATCACGCGACCATCGGGGCTCGACGACGGCCAGCGGAAGAACTTCGCCTGCACCGCATCGTCGGTGATGCGGAATTCCTTGCGGGCCATCTGCGAGAGCGTGCGGTGCACCGTCGCCGTGAACGGAATCGTCGCCACGGCACGGGTCGCCACATCCACCCGACGCAGCTGGCCGCCCTGCGCCAGCACGATCGACTTGCCATCGGCCGCCCACTTGTAGCGCGGCAACACGCCCAACGTCTTCGAGCCGCTCGCCACCATCGGATCGATCGGATCCATCAGCAACCGTTCGGCGCCGGTCTTGAGATCGCGCAGCCAGAGCGCGGTGCGCGGCCCGAACAGATGTCCCTTGAACTCGAGCGTGCCGTCGGGGATCTGTCGTGCGAAGGCGAGGTAGCGCCCGTCGGGCGAGATCTCCGGCGCGGCCCCACCGCCGCTCGAGAAGCGGGACGCGGCCGCATCGCCGCTTTCGCCGTTGGTGATGTCGAGTATTTCACCGTCAGCGAAGGTGAAGCGCCGCAACTGCATCGAGCCCCCCAGCGGCTCACGCGGCACGACCGGCATCGACACCTGATAGAACAGGTACTTTCCGTCGGCCGACACCGAGGGCCAGGCGGGTGCTCCGTTCACACCGGCCGTTCCGGCGGCCACGAGCGGGACGCCGGTGCCGCCGTCCTTGTGGTACATCCACAGGCCGCCAGCAGGTGCAGCGCCTTCCCCACCGCCCCGTCCGCCTTTGCGGACCACGATAAACCGGCCGTCGGGGGTCCACGCGGGCTCGAAGGCCGTGGCGTTGAGATCGGTGAACACGGCGCGCGGATTGCTGCCGTCGGCATTCATGACCCAGAGATTGTACTGGCCGCGCCGATCGGTGATGAAGGCGATCGTTTTGCCGTCTGGCGAGATCCGCGGCTGGAAGTTGAGTGCCACGCCGGTGTTCTGGGTGAGCACCGTGGCCGCACCGCCACTGCTCGGCATGCGGTACACATGGCCCAGCAAGTCGAACACGATCCAGCTCCCATCGGGCGAGAGATCGGCCGACATCCACGTGCCTTCGCTCGTGGTGAAATCGACATCGCGTGTGGTGCCACGCGCTGCTGTGACATCCCACGGAGCGCGGGCGGGCGCTTCACTCGTAGCGGGTTGCGCCGCCAACGCTTCGGCGTTGAGCGAGGCCGCCGCAGCGACGATGATCGCGCCCGCCGCATGGCGTGTAGCACGACCGAATGGTGCAGCGCCGGAGAATCGGAGTCGCGGAGGCATGGCAGCGTGTGCGTGGGAAGAAGGCGGGGACAAAAAACATGCACCGCATCGACCGATACGGCCAATGCGGTGCATGGGGCACAGCGGCGACTGCCGCTTACTTCGGAATGTTCGGATTCGCGTTGATTTCGTTGGTCGGCAACGGCCAGCAGGAGATGGTCTCGTTGTAGACCTGACCCGAGGTACTGCCAGGATAGGCACCCTTCGGGAAGAGATCGACGTTGTAGTACTGCTTGTACCGACGCAGGTCACCCAACCGGTGCCCGTCGAGATAGAAGTCGCGGCTGCGCTGATCGCGCAATTCCGCCATCAACGCATCACCCGTGAGCGATACCGGCGCCTGCAGACCGGCCGCGCGACGCAGGTTCACGAACGTGAGCGTCGCCGCCGTCGGCCCCTGCGCTTCTGCCACGATGTACTGCGCTTCCAATCCCGATGCCAACCGCACCGACATCACCGGCGCGAAGGCCCCGCCGGCCACCGTGTTGGTGAACGTGCTGTACGACGACGGCGCCAGTGGCGTGGTGGCCCGCGACGCCGGCGTCGTGATACGCGGAACGCGTGGGTCGGCCGCCATGTCGTTGAACGGCGTATTGAGCATGTAGGCATTGCTGCCCAGCAACAGCCGCTCGTACGTCCGGTTCCGCTGACCTGTCGTGTTGTCCGTGTAGTACGCACGGAAATCGAAGGCCGCGGGCACGACACTCGCGAAAGCGACGGCCGCCGTCTTGTCGTTGCGGTTCAGTGCCGCACGGGCCGCGCCAACGCGCGCGAAGTTGATGACCGAGTCGGTGGCCAGCACCGCGTTGGCATTCACGGGCGACTGGGCCTGCAGGAACGTCTTTGCCGCGTTGCCGATCGTGATCGCTTCGTTGAAGCGATCAATGGCGTCCGCCATCATCTCGGACGTGCTCTTGGGCACACCAAGGTCTATCGGCGTGGTGCACATCGTCTCGCCCAGATACACGTAGCTGTAGCCAGCATACGCGAGGGTGCGGGCCACGCGCAGATCGCGAGTGGCACTGTCGCCAAGAATCGTCTTCAGACGACGCGTGGCGTCTTCGCCCGAGTAACGCGCCCGCTGCAGCGGCGCGTACAGGAACGCGTTGATGTACGTCATGTCGCTGTACAGATCACGCCGGTCGATCTGTCCTTCTTCAACGAAGACGGCACGATTGTACAGCTCGTCGGTGAACTGCGCGTTCCAGTAGGTCGCGTCGGTATAGGCCAGCTGGAAGGCGTAGATCGGTCCGTTCGCGATCAGCGTGCTATAGGCCGGATCGGTGACATCCGGCTCTTCCACCGCGCCGGGGTTCTCGGCAACGAGAAAGTCATTGCACGCCGTCGCGGCGGCCAGCGTCAGGGCGCACGTCGCAATCGATACGAGGCGACGGCGACGGGACGGAGTTGATTTCGTCATGGTGTCGTCGCTCGGTCAGTACGTGATGTTTACAGAGGCCGTGAAGCGGCGCATCATCGGCAAGGCATAAGCGTCCACTCGCACGAAGTTGCGTCCGCCATACGAGTTGACTTCGGGATCCGCGCCGGAGTAATCCGACCAGATCGCCAGGTTTCGTCCGGAAAGCGTGAACGAGGCACCCTGCGCGCGAAGCGCCGTGGCCCAGTTGCGCGGCACATCCACCGAGACCGATACCTCGCGCAGCTTGATGAAGTCGGTCGACTCGATCCACTCCGGCGAAACGGACGCACTGCGGTACACCGCCAGCTCCTTGAAGAGAATCGTGTCAGCCGCCGTCTGCGGGAACCGCGCGCGCGGGTTGTTGGTGCGCGAGCAGTTGTCCTGCGACTGGCAGCGATTGCGCTCCTGCAGGTTGAAGTTGAAGCCGCCCGCCTTGGCGTCGAGCAACGCGTACACACGGAAGTACCGGAACAGCGTGACGGTGTTGCTCCAGTTCCACTCCAGCGGAGACGTCGACGGTCCGATGTAACGACGCGCGGTGTCTCCCGTCGCGAACTGTGCCGCGCCAGCCGGCGTCAGCAGCGCCGATCCATCGGCGGCACGCAGCGGCGGCGTAACCCAGTACCCGCCCAACGGATACCCGGGGCGATGCTGCTGTACCGATCCGTACGCCTGACCACCCGGCGTCTCCACGAGCTTGCCTGCCAAGCCGAAGCTCACCAGCTCATTGACGTTGTTCGAGATGTTCAGTCGCGTATCCCACGAGAAGTTGTTGCGCTGAACCGGCTTGCCGAAGAACGCGACTTCGACGCCCCTGTTCGTCACTTCGCCAAGATTCTGGATCTGCGAGCTGATGAAACCGGTGGAAGGCGCCACCGATACCGACTGCAGCATGTTCGACGTGCGCTTGTTGTACCACGTGAAGTCGATACCGGCGCGCTCGTTGAACAGTCCGATATCGGCGCCGATTTCGAGTTCTTCACCACGTTCCGGCTCGAGTCCCGGATTGCCGAAGGCCGATGTACGGATGGCCGATCCGGTCGCCGTGCCGAGCGTGACACGATCGACGGTGTACGTCTGCGCCGCCGAGTAGGCGGTAGGCGCGCGACCGGCCTGTCCCCACGCCGTGCGGAACTTTAACGTGCTGATGCGGAGCGAGTTCAACGTATTCTGCAGCGCCGGCTCTTCGGACAGCACGTACGAGGCCGACAGCTTCGGGAACACGATGAGATCGAAGTTCTGACCAAACGACGAGTGGTCGTCGGCACGCACGGCGCCGGTCAGGAACAGGCGGTTGTTCCAACCCACCTGCTGCTGCACGTAGTAGCCGACCGAGTTGTTCTCGGAAAAGGCCTCGGCACCCGTGGAACGCTGCAGCAGATTGACCAGCGTAACGTCGGGCGCTCCGATGCCGATGCCCGTCGCGCTCAATGACGTGGTCTTGTCGGCCACGACCTGCGAGCCGAATGTCGTCGTGAGCGCATAGTTGCCACGGTTCGCGCTCAGGATGCCGGCATAGTCCAGCGTGAGCAGATCACGCGTGGGCGTGCGACGCAGATTGGCACCGGTCGCGGCGTCGGGATCCTGCGACGCGTCGATGTCGCCGGGCAGGAACAACAGCTGCGCTTGCGTGATCGTCCGGTCGAAGCCGGCCGTGAGCCGATTGCGGAACCAGGACACCGGCGCATAGTTGCCGGTGATACCCATGGTATAGCGCTGATAGTCGGTGAAGTTCTTGTACGTGTTCGCACGGTCCGGCGCGATAGTACGCCAGCCCGAGTCAGCCGGATTCGTGAAGAAGGACACGCGTCCCGGCAGACCGCGGCGAGCGCTCAACAGCAAGCCGTTGGCCGATTCGTCCTGAATGGGCAGTCGCGTCCGGCCATTCTGATAGTTCACGTTCAGCGCCAGATCCGACTTCTCGTTCGGCGTGAAGTTGAAGTTGCTGCGAATGGCCGTGTTCGCATTATCACTGTTGCGAAACACGCCCTGCTCCGTCGTACGGTCGCCCGCGACGTAGAAGGCGAACCGGTCACCGCCGCCGCGCATGCTGAGCGACGTGCGCGCGAGTCCGCCGGTGCGGATGGCGCGTGGATCGTCAGCCATCGGGTTGCCGCGGATCACCGTGTTCGCGGCAAGGCCCTGACAGCCCGGCCACAATGGAGTCAGGATCGTCGTCGAGACCGTCGCGGCCTGCTTGGCTGCATCGCAGGTGGTGTAGTTGTCTTCCGGCAAGAGCTCGTAGCTGTTCGAGCCGGTTTCGGCACGCATGTTCCACTGCAACTTCTGCTGTCCGCGCGCGCCCTTCTTGGTGATGATCTGGATGACGCCGTTGGCCGCGTCGGCGCCGTACAGCGTCGCGGCGGCGGGTCCCTTGATCACTTCGACCGACTCGATGTCGTTCGGATTCAGGTTGTTCAGCAGCGAGGTGACCTGCGCCGACTGCGCGAGGCCCACCGAGCCGCCGCCCGTGGGAGCGAACTGTCCGAGGTCACCGACGTTCATGCGGATACCGTCGATGAAGACGACTGGCGCGTAGCCGCTCAGCGAGCTCGCGCCGCGGATGCGAATTTCGCCCGCGGTTCCCGGTGCGCCGGAGCCCGGAAGAATCGACACACCCGGCGCTTTCGCCTGCAGCAGTTCACTCACGTTCACGATCGTGTTGCGCGCCGTCAGTTCGGCCGCGTCGATCGTCGTGATGGAGTTACCCAGGGTCTTCTTCTCAACGGCACCGCCGGTGCCGGTCACGACCACCTGTTCGAGCTGTGACGCCGACACTGCCAACGCAATGTCCGCGCGCACGTCGGTGCCTTGTGCGACCGTCACCGTGAGCGTCTTGCGCGAATAGCCCAAGCGCCGCGCCACCAACTCGCGCGACCCGACTGGCACGTTCACTATGACGTAGTCGCCATTGGCGTTGGTAATAGCGCCCAGGGTACTTCCCTGGACTTGCACCTGTGCATCCACGACTGGCCGCGTCGTACTGGCGTCGGTCACGCGGCCTCGTATCGTGCCCTGCGCCTGCACTGTTGTCGCGATGGCCAGCATCGTCGACAACAGCAACACGCGTTGAACAATTTTCCTGGGATCCAGCAACATCACTCCCTCCGGCGATCATCCGTTTGCAGCACTTCAGCGATGGACGCCGAAGCAAAGTTGTCATGAGGGTATCACCCGACCTGAGCGGTGGCTAGATGTCGGAAAGCTCATCCTTCGAGCTCAGGCGTCCGTGAGAACGCCAGTGCTACCGACCTCGCCGCAACGCCTTGCCCGCCGTCCGCCCGGTCGTCGTGCCGTTGTCGAACACCAGCACGCCGTTCACCCACACGGAGACGATGCCGGTGGCCTGAGCCTGCGGCGCCTCGAAGCTTGCATGATCCGCGACCGTGGCCGGGTCGAAGAGCACCAGGTCGGCATAATACCCCGGCGCGATACGGCCCCGTTTGGCGATGCCCACATTGGCGGCCGCAAGACTCGTCATCTTGCGCACAACTTCCTCAGTGCTGAACAGTTTTCGGTCGCGCACATACGGACCGAGCACCTTCGGAAAGCTGCCGAATCCGCGGGGATGCAGACCGCTGGAGAGCCCGTCGCTGCACACATTCGCGAACGGCCAGCGGATCAAGGTCGCCACATCGGCGTCGTCCATCCCCTTCGCGATGATTCCAGCCCCTGACCCGCCCGGCTCGGCGAGCATATCCATCATCATGCGACCCGGCGACACGCCACGCTGTGCCGCCACCTGCGCCAGCGTTTTTCCACGATAGTCGGGATGACCGTCCACCCGATTGAACAGGATATCGTCGGCGGTGTTGAGATGCTCGAGAATGAACGCCGTTTCCGCACTGTCGGCGAAATTGCGCTTGGGATACAGCACGCCGAGGTTGGCCTGCCAATGCAGATACGGGTAGATGTCGGCGGTGATCTTCACGCCCTCGGCGCGTGCACGGTTCAACACCTTCACCACGCTGTCCGCCTGCCCCCACAGGTCGCGCATGCCGAGCTTGATGTGCGACACCTGCACCGGCATGCGATTCACGCGACCAATCGTGATGATCTCGTTCAGCGCAGGCCAGAAGTCGCGGTCTTCGCTGCGCATGTGGCTGATGTATCGGCCACCCGCTGCACCCGCCACTTTCGCCAGCGCCAGGACCTCGGCCTCCGACGCGTAGATCCCGGGGTCGTACTCCAGGCCGGTGGAGAGTCCGAGCGCACCAGCCTGCATCTCCGCACGCAACAGCTGCTGCATCCGCGCCACCTCAGGCGCAGTCGCGCGTCCCGCGTACTTCTCGCCGAGCACGGCTTCGCGAATCGCGCCGTGACCGGCATACGAGGCCACATTCACCGCGACGGGTTGTGTGTCGAGGCGCGCGAACAACGCTCGGAGATTCATGCCGCCGCCATCCTGCCCCACCACGATCGTCGTGACGCCCTGACTGACCATCGCCTTGGCATCGCGCGCCGAGAAGAGTCCCCGGTCGTGATGGCTGTGCGTGTCGATGAAGCCCGGGGCGATCGCCAGTCCACCGGCATCGACGATACGATCACCCGGCTGCGGTGTGAGCGTACCGACGGCCACGATACGATCGCCGATCACGCGCACATCGCCGCGTCTCCCGGGGGTACCACGTCCGTCGATGACCAGCGCGTTGCGGATGAGCATCGACGGAGCGGCGGGCGCCGATTGCGCCATCATCTGATCGACCGGAGCAAACGCAGCGGCAGCGATCGCAACGGCAATCGCCACGGCAATCGCCACGGCGCGCGCGTCGACTGACCGGTGCCGCAATGGAAGGAAAGGATTCACGGACGGGTCGGGTGTGTGGACGCGATCGCGGAGGTCACAGCCTGCGTGAGCGCGGCACTGGTAAAGGGCTTTTCGATCACTTTATGGACGACATCGGCCAGCGACTCCCCTTCGGTGCCGGCCGGCGCAAAGCCAGTCATGCACACGATCGGGATGCCGGGACGACGCTTGCGGAAGACGTCGATCACATCGCGGCCGGAGATCCCGGGCATCATGATATCGGTGACCAACACGTCGATGCTCACCGCCAGATCCTGCGTGATCGCGACGGCGGCCGTACCGCCATCGGCCTCGATCACCACGAAGCCGGCGCGTTCGAGAATACGACGCGTCACGCGACGCACGTCGGTCTCATCATCGACGAGGAGCACGATCGCCGGCAGTGCGGAAATGAGCGCGTTGGAACCGGTCGTCCGCGCGGCGACTGTGCCGATGGACGCGACGGCGACGCCGGCTCGCGGCAGTTGCACGTGCACCGTCGTCCCGACGTCGACCGCCGTGTCGATCGTCACG
Source organism: uncultured Gemmatimonadaceae bacterium (assembly GCA_963843965.1). Taxonomy (GTDB): domain Bacteria; phylum Gemmatimonadota; class Gemmatimonadetes; order Gemmatimonadales; family Gemmatimonadaceae; genus Gemmatimonas. The sequence goes on along the minus strand of CAWJMR010000021.1, from coordinate 32,353 downwards.
CGGCCACCACTGCGTCTGACGATCGCATCGACCATGGCGAGTCCGAGACCCGTCCCACGCCCGGGCGCCTTGGTCGTGAAGAATGGATCGAACACGCGCGCCAACGCCGCCTCGGCGATGCCGGTGCCGTGATCCGCCACGTGGACCGAAACGAACGCGTCGCTGTCCACGGTCCACGAGATGCGCACCGTACCGCCCGCCGGCATCGCGTCGCGGGCGTTCGTGACGAGGTTCACGAGTACCTGCTCGAGATGTGACCGATCCGCCACGACGATCGGTGCGTGCTCGGGCAGCACGATCTCCAGCGTCACCGCGGCGGGGAGCAGCCGCTCGATGGTCGACACCAAGTCCCGCGTCAGGGTACCGACGTCGATGGGGACCGGCTGAGACTCGTGCGCATCGCTGAACCCCAGCAGCTGACGCGTGATCGCGGCACCGCGCGTCGCGGCGGCATGAATCTGTTCGACGTCATCGCGCCAGGGATTGCCGACGGCGAGTTCGCTGCGCATCAACTCGGCGTGGCCGAGCACCGTAGAGAGCGCGTTGTTGTACGAGTGGGCGACGCGACCCGCCATCTCGTGCAGCGCGGCCAACTTCTGCGCGTGTCGGAGCCGACGCTGCAGGTCGACTTCGGTCGAAATGTCCCGGCCGTTGATCACCCACCCCGCCATTCTCTGGTCAGTGCGGCGATCGTGCGCGCGAAGCTCCACGTCGATCGCGCCATGCGTTGGTGTGTTCAGCCGACAGCGCAGCGGCGGCTGGTCCGCCACGGCCTGCAGCCACGAGCGCACGCTGCTCACGTCGTCGGGATGCACGCTCTGCTCGAACGATGCGCCTTCGGTCGCGAGTCCGATACGCGCTGCCGACGGGCTGCCGTACCGCACCCGAAGCGCCGGGTCGACGAGCAGCACGAAGTCGTTCGAACGCTCCAGGAGCGCCCGATACCGTGCCGCGCTGGCCAACGTGGCGGCGGCCAACCGTCTCGTGTCGCGTAGCTCCACACCCTGCCGAATCAGCAAGAGCGCCGTCATGGCGACCGCCGACAACGCGAGCGACCACGTGCCGGCACTCCGACCGAGGACCACCGCCACGATCAGCGAGAGATAGGCGCCGGCCACGAACGCGGTTGGTGTCATTCCCCGCCGATCTTCAGGCGCGGCGGCGAGAGGCGCGGCAGACAGATCGGACACGGCCAGTCGACCGGCACGCCAGCGCAGAAGCCACGCCAGAAACCACGGCAGGTCCACCCAGTGTCCGGGCACATATCGACCCTGCACCTCGCCCCACAGGAAGTCGGCCAGCGCGCTGAGCACCATGGCGCCGAGTAACGCGCCGACCGCGTGTCGGCGCGGGTGATCGCCGACGCGGAGGTAGACCCATGCGGCCACCGCCACTTCGGGCCACGTCGCCAACAGCTGCACCAGCGCCGAAGCGTCCAGCGGCCGCGCATCGGAACGCAGCGGCAGCACGCCGAAGTGCCATGCCATGGCCAGCCACGCCACGCCAAGCAGCGCCGCGTCCAGCACCACGCGCGGGCCCCGTTCGCGCAGACGTGAGACCGCCGGAAACTGCAGCATTCCTATGATCAGGCACGCCGAAGCCAGCAGATCCAGCGCGCTGTCGACGGATGAATTGGTGAAGCGGTCTGCGCCGCTACGGAGCACGGTCGTCCAGGCCATGCCGGACAGCCACACGACGCTCGATCCTGCCATGAGCCAGCGCCACGCCCGTCGGTCGGCCGCCTCGAGTGCGGGAGCGTGCGCAGCCGTCCACTGTGCAGCAAGCGCGATGGCGCCCATCGGGAAAAACATGGCCACCGCGATCGGGAGCATGCTCGGCCACTGCGGCACCAGCAGCAGCAACAGCACATACGCCAACGCATAGCCGATGACGGCGATGTCGGCGCCGCTCAAGCGCCACCGGAAGGCCAGTGCGCGCAGCATGCTCATATCACGCGCGCGGTCGGCACGTACATATCGATCACGGGAACACGTTCGGCCGTCATCGTCAATGCGCCACCGACTTCCCGCACGGCGGCATGCGACATCAGCAGCGCGAGATTGTCGATCGACGACACCATGCCGCGCATCGAGAGCACGACATAGGAGCCTGGCGCCAGATCGAGTCCGGCCGATGCCGTGCCATCCAGCTCGGCGGTGCGTAGTCGGAGCTCGAGTGATCCCTCCTCGGGCACCGCTTCGAACACGTTCAGCAACAAGGCGTCGACGGCAAGTGTGATGGCGTTGGGATTCACGCGAACGGGAAGCTGCGGGCCATCGGCGTGGACGGCGATCCGGGTCTCGAGCGCAGCGGCGATCAGGCGGTGACCCACGAGCTCGTGCAGATCGAGATTGACCTCGGTGTTGGCCTTCCGACGGGACAATGCCAGCAGTCCACGCGTGAGTCGGCGCGCTCGCGCCGCGGCGGTACGGACCGCGTTGAGATCGTCCCGAATCACATGACCAGGCGGTGCATCGTCCAGCAGCATTTCGGTATGCGCGTCGATAACCGTGAGGATGTTGTTCAAGTCGTGCGAGAGCCCACCGGCGAACACGCCCAGCGCCTCGAGCTCCTGCGCCTGTCGTAACCGACCCGTCAGGTCGGATGCACCGGTGATGTCGTGTCCGTTGACGACCACGGCACCGACCAGTTGGTCGTCGGACTTATCCTCGACATGCAGATCGAATTCGCGCCACGCGTCGTCAGCAGCAGCCATGAAGCGCACGCGCAGGTCCGACGGTACGGCGGACTGCAGGCTCGCGCGAAGGGCGGCCCGGTCTTCCATGTGCGTCCGCTCCAGCAGCGCCCACGGTGCCCGCAGGTCGGCCGCGCCACCCAGTAGCTTCTCGGACGCCGGACTCAAATAGTGCACACGTCCGCCGCGGTCGAGCAGCAGCACCACATCGAACGCATCGCGCAGCAGCGCGCCGTACCACTCCTCCTCCTCGTGCACCACGCGATGTAGTCGCGCACGCTCCCGCAATTCAACGGCCTGGCGCGCAACCACCAACGTGGCCAGACCCGCTGCTGCGACGACCGAAACCAGCGCGTCGGCGGGGGCAGCCGATTCCACCTGCAGCAAGAGCACCACGGTGGCGCTGATGAGAAATGCATGCGGCAACAGGCCACTCCGATACGCGGAGTCATACGCCAAATCTGCGGCGTCCCCGCGCACCAAGGTGTGCTCCGCGTAGCGAGCCGCGATGCCCTTCAGCGTCCACACGCTGAACCAGAGCACGGCGATGGCATCGCGCGGACGATACGAGTACGAGGTCTTGTTCGCCCAGAAGAGCACATCGGGCACGACCTGCACGAGAAACGCCACCAACAGCAGCGCCGCGACCGCCTTCATGTACCGTGTTCCGCTGCGGAGATACACCACTGCGGCCAGCACGGCGCCGAGGGCATCGGCGACGGTGTAGATGTAGTCCTCGAGACGCGGAGCCTGTCGTCCAGTCGCTTCGAAGAATGGGCCGAGCGCCACGGACCACAGTAGCAGCCCACTGCCGATCGACACGATCGCGACGTCGATCGTGAGCCGGACGCGATCCACGTTGCTGCGGCGTTCGGTGCTGAACGCCAGGAGCCCCGCCAACGTGAGCACCAACGACGACGCGGTCACCATCAACATCCACCAGGGTCGCGGCGCGGCACCGTTCTCGAGCAGCCAGATCGACCAACCAGTACCCGAGAGGATGCGGACGATGGAGGCGGCGGAGAGCAGGCGCCACGCCAGGCGTTCGCCGGCGGTCGCTACGCGTGCCGAGACGCGCCACTGGAACCAGGAGACCGACGTGCCGATCAGCAGGAACAGGCCGTAATCGAGCCCGGTGTCCCACTGCGGCGGGAATGGCGCCAGCACGACCCACACCGCGAATACCGCGACCAGGAGGATCGCCGCCGCGTCTATGCGCCAGGTTCCGCGAGTCATGACCGGAATTTAGTGCGCGGTAGGAAACGCCGCGCCCGCCGAATCGTCTTATCCGGATTGCACTATACGAAAGAATGCCGCCGAGAGGGAGTATGCCCCAACTGACCGCCCCTGACGCCCTGTTCCTGGCGTTTCAAACTGCCGTGGCGGGTCGCTATTCGATCGACCGGGAGCTCGGTCGCGGTGGCATGGGTGTCGTGTATCTCGCGCGCGAGGTACACCTGGATCGGCATGTGGCCATCAAGGTGTTGCCTCCCGATCTCGCTGCCAGACCGGCGCTGCGCGAGCGGTTTCTGCGCGAAGCCCAACTCGCGGCCAAGCTCTCGCACCCGCACATCATTCCGATTCACGCCGTCGACGTCACCGGCGACTTCGCGTACTACGTGATGACGTACGTCGATGGTGAAACGCTCTCCCAGCGCGTGCACGCCCGCGGCCCACTCTCGGCGCGCGATGCGGCCCGCTTGCTTCGCGAGGTGGCGTGGGCACTCGGTCACGCCCACACTCAGGGACTCGTACACCGCGATGTGAAGCCCGACAACATTCTCATCGAGCGCGAAAGCGGACGCGCGCTCATCGGCGACTTCGGTATTGCGGCGGCCAGTGGCGAGAGCGCGAACAACAATGCGAGCCACGTGCTCAGTGGCACGCCGGAGTTCATGAGTCCCGAACAGGCGCTCGGCCGGGAAGTCGATGCACGCAGTGATCTCTACTCGCTCGGTGTCACCGCCTACTTCGCGTTGTCGGGACGCCTGCCCTTCGCGGGCGCGAATGCCACCGAAGTCCTGGCGAAACAGGTCACGGAATCCATGCCGGCGCTGTCGTCGCTGGGCGTAGTAGTCCCCCGGGCACTCGCGCTGATTGTCGAGCAATGCCTTGCCAAGAATCCTGACGACCGACCGGCCCGCGCCGACCAACTCGCCGAGCAGCTCGGCGTCTCCATCGAACAGCGGCGTGACTTGCCAGCGGTGCTGCGCGCCTTCGTGAAGCGCGATGGCCGCATGGATGGTGGTGGCACGCTGCTTGGACTGATCGCGACGCTCGTTGCCGCCGTGGGCATCTCTGCCCTCGCCGGCCCGGCCGTCGGGGTCTTGTCGCTCGTGCTGCTCGTCGCACTCTTACCACCCGTGTTCGGGGTCGTGGCCGCCAAGCAGCTGCTGGATCATGGCTTCACGCAGGCCGACCTGCTCCCGGCCTTTCGTGTCGAGCAGGCCTCTGCGCGCGAAGAGCGCAGCACGCAGCATCGTCCAATGCGCGCGTTGGCCGAGCGTCTGCTCGGCACAGGCGTTCGCATTGCCGCCTCAACGACGGCCGTGCTCGTTCCGGTGGCGCTGGTGGGAACCGTGGTGCCGCGCTTCGCCGACGTGGGCGCCGTGGCAATCGTCAGCGGGATGGCGACGACGGCGCTGACGCTCGCCTGGCTCGGCGTGATGCAGCGCCGACGCGATGTGGACGTGGAGTTCTGGAGCGCGGCATGGAGCGGGCGCTTCGGCGCGTTCGCCTTCTCGCTGGCGCGTAGGTTGCGCGGCGCGAGAACGGCGCAGCCAGCCATGACACACCGCGCAACCGAACTGTCGTTGGGCATGGCCACCGAACAGCTGTTCGAGTCGCTCCCCGCGCCATCGCGCGCCGCACTTCGTGACCTGCCAACGGTACTGAGCACACTGCAGCGCGATGCCCAGCGGCTCCGTGCGCGATACGAGGCATTGCAGGATGCGCTTGGAACCGTCGACAACCGAACCGATCCCGACGCATGGCAGGCCGTGCAGCGCGATCGCGACATGGTGCACGCGCGGCTTCGCGACACGGTGGCCGCGATGGAAACGCTGCGTCTCGGGCTGCTGCGACTGCACGCCGGTGCCACATCGCTCGAGAGTCTCACCACGCATCTCGGCTTGGCGGCCGACGTCTCGGCCGATGTGCAGCGGCTCGTGGCCGCACAGCAGGAAGTGGATGACGCCCTCGCGTATCCGCACGATATCGCACTTTCCCCCGTCTGAGGCCGCATGAGTAGCGCACGCATCGATTCGAAAGAAGGGCTCGACGCCGCATGGAACGGCGCGCAGTCGGCGAGTGCGCTGCCGGAGCGTCGTGCGCGCTATCGCGCCACCGCTGGCGCGCGCGTATCGGGTGATGAGCGACCGGCCAACGACATCAGTTGGGCCCGAGGAGCCCTGCGCATGGTGCGCAACGCCGCGATCGGGCTGGCGTTGCTGTCCACCATTCCGTTCGGCCTCGTGGCCAACCGGAGTGTCGCCTTCGTGCCCAACATGACGCATCTGGTCGAGCGGACGGCCGAGGCCGAACAGTGGCGCGACTTCCGCGCCCCGATCGATGCGTCGATCACGCCGCAGGCCGCAGGTATCGCGCTGCGGCGTATCACGAGCGTGCCCGTGCGCGACGGCTATCGGATGCGCGCCGTGTCCACCGAGCACGCCCGTCCCTGGAGCAGCATCACGCTGGCGCCCGATCTGTTTCCCAACATGCGGACACCGCAGTCGAAGAGTCCTGCGGCCTACATGCTGATTGCGAAGACGCTGGACGGCTACAGTACGCGCGAGATGGCCTATCTGCGTGAGGTTGCGGAGGCGCCCTTCTGGAAGGACTTCGATGCCGTGGCGAGCGCGGCGCGGGTGGATGTCGTGGGCGGCTTGTATGAAACGCCCTTTGCCACCGACGCCCAGCTGATGGCGTTTCCCACCGTGGGCTACACCGACGCCAAGCAGATCGCGTATGCCGCCGTAGCGCGTGCCACGTATCATCTCGCGGCGGGAAATGCCGCAGAAGCGGAGCGGGTGCTGCGCATGACCGCGTCGTTCGGCTTCACCTTCATCGACCAGGGCGTGACCGCGCTGGATGCGATGGTGGGGCGGATGATCGTCGACATCGCACGCGATGGACTTTATCACCTGTATCTGCAGACGGGCCGCGAAGCGCTTGCCGATCGCGTCGCACCGCCGCCGCAGAGGACCGCCGCCGGCCCTCGCACACGGACTCCCGCCGTGGATGAGGAGACCGCGCGGGCACGGACGCTCGCCTTGATCAACGACGCACGCATTCCCCGTCCGTTGCGCATGGAGGCGCTGGAAGTGCTCTCCTACAGCGGCAGCTGTGGCGGCGTGCGTGCCGTGCTCACCGGACCATCCGACGAGATGCGCCGCACGCTCGCCACGGCCCGCGCATCGATGGCCCGCTATCCGTCGGAGCAGGCCTTCTTCGACCTCATCGAGCGCAACATGTACAACGGGCCCCGTTCGTCTCGAGACGCCGGCATCGTGGGGCGCATCGCGTCGGGAACGGCCGAAGTACTCAGCGCCGTCACCGGCAACCCGCGCATCGCCGCCTGCACACGACTCGCCTCGACGATTTCGTTTACGAAGTAACGCGTCGCTCACGCGCGACGGTTGGAATTGTGCGCGGAGCCCGCAGCGCAAATCCGTCCAGCCACGTCGCGCCGCCTCCGCCGGGGGCACCGAGGTCGAATTCATGAGAGCTGCACACAAACGCCGTAACGGCCTCGTGCAGCAACATGCGCACGATGCCCGCGCCGACGCAGCCATGCGCACCGGCGCCGAACGCTAAATGCCCCGACTCGGCGCGCTGCACGTCGAGCCGCTCAGGATCGGTGAACACTGCGGGATCGCGATTCGCCTCTGACAGCAGCAGAACGACCTCGTCACCAGTCTCGATCGCACTCGCACGAATCGACATCGGCGCGAGCGCCGTGCGAAACACCGCGCGCGACGGCCCGGCAACGCGCAATAGTTCGTTGGTGGCTGCGGCAAGCGTGCGCGCATCGTGATGCGCCCGAAGCCACGTGAGCTGTTCGGGATGCTCCAGCAACGCCAGCATCGCGCCCGCGGCCAGCGCCGGCACCGTATGCGTAAGCGCCACGAAGCTCTGCACCGTGCCGGCGCCGCCGTACCCCTCAAGCAGCACCGCCAGCGCGGTGGCCGCCTGCGACAGCGCGGCGCTCGGGGCACCACTCCGGGCCAGCGCCGACTCCTCAAAGAGTGTGGCCGCCAGTGGCAGGCACTCGGCAACCGCCTGCGGCGGAATTCCCAGCACCTGCTGCGCGGCCTCGCGTGCCCACGGCTGGGCCACATCCCGCATGAGGTCTACCCGATCACCGTCGCGCAGGGCCGAGAACCGCCGTTCGGCCAAGGCGCCCAGCGCGTCGCGCCACCCGTTCATCAGCGCGGCAGGTAGTTCTTGCGCCACCGCCTCGCGCACCACGCGATGCGTGTCATCGCCGCGCGCGCTCACGCCGTACGGCGCCAGCCGGTCGTCCCGCAGCGCCGCGTGGACGTCCGCGTACGTGCGCAACGTCCACACCGCACGCGCGGTCACGGAATCAGCTTCGGTGCTCCGCCCGAGCGCAGGAAGTCCATCGCCATGTTCGTCATGGCGCGCACACCGACGGTCAGCGCACGATCGTCGCCCTGGAAGAGCGGCGAGTGATTGCTGGCCACCGTCTTCGGATCGAGATTCGGCGGCGTGACGCTGAGGTTGAAGAAGAAGCCCGGCGCGAGCTCGGAGAAGCGCGAGAAGTCCTCACCGGCCATCGTGACGTCTCCTTCGGTGGCACCCGCCGCTCCCGCCACGCGCTTGAGCGTGGGATAGAACTTGGCGACCATCGCATCACTGTTCACCGAGCTCGGATAACCGATGTCCACGATCACGTCAGCCGTGGCACCGTGCGCTTCCGCGATATTGGTCGCGATGCGCTTCATACGCTCGTGAATTGTCTTGCGGGCCGTCGGGTCGAACGCGCGGATCGTGCCGATCATCCACACCGAATCGGGGATGATGTTCTCACGCAGTCCACCGTGAATCGCGCCTACCGTCACGACGGCCGGCGCCTTCGACAAGTCGAGCTGACGAGATACGATCGTCTGCAGCGCCGTCACGATCTCCGCGCTCACCACGATCGGATCGACCGTGTTCGACGGCATGGCGCCGTGCCCCTGCCGTCCGTGCACCACGATGCGCCAGCCGTCGGCGCTGGCCGAGATTGCACCCGCGCGATAGCGCATCGCGCCGAGCGGTCCGGGACCGACGTGCAAGCCGAACACGCCGTCTACACCCTTCATCACACCAGCGTCGATCATCGGCTGGGCGCCACCGCGCGGCGGCACTTCCTCGGCCGGCTGAAACAGAAACTTCACCGTGCCGGGAATGCGATCCTTGAGACCCGCCAACACTTCGGCCGTGCCCATCAGCATCGCCGTGTGCATGTCATGTCCGCAGGCGTGCATCACGCCGGTTTCCTGCCCGTTGTACACCGTGCGCACCGTGGACTTGAACGGTACGTCAACCAGCTCGGTCACCGGCAGCGCATCCATGTCGGCACGCAGCGCGACCGTAGGGCCAGGCTTGCCACCCTTCAGGATGCCCACGACGCCGGGAATGCCTCCCACGTTCTCCTGCACCTCGAGCCCCAACGCCTTCAGATGCGCCGCGACCAATGCGGCCGTGCGCTTCTCCGCATAGCCAAGTTCCGGGTGCTGGTGGATGTCGTGGCGCCACGCCGTGACCTTGTCGGCGATGGCGGCGGTGCGACGATCGATCTCGGCGGCCAACGCCGGATCGGCGACGACCTGTTGCGCGCGCAGGGAGGGCGCGACGCTCAGCGAAGCCGAGAGCAGCAGCGCGGTGAAGAGTCGGGAAGAGCGCATGGTAGAACCTGTGGGCGGGGAGCGCGGGAAAACCGGTCGCTGAAAGATGGCGAAAACAGGCGGCTGGCGCTCGTGCCGCTCAGGGCACGATGACCGGCGTGGCGAAGAAGCTGTTGGGGCGCCAGGCGGGACGGGATTTCCGGCTGGCCACGCCCAGCGCGAGATCGGCGTACAGCGCGTTGAATCCCGCCGCGGCCTCGAAGTCGATCGGCTGCGCGAGGTCGTCGGACATCTTGTGGTACCGCTCACGCACCCAGCCGGTAAACGTCTTCTCCTCTGGGGTGCCCGGTGTATATCCCAGCTTGAAGGCCAGCGACGGGACGCCACGGCGGATGAAGCTGTACTGGTCGCTGCGCACGAACCGCATCTCCTGCGGCTCCGGATCAGGCAGCACCGCGAGTCCGCGCGCCGTGAGCACGCCCCCCACATCGTCGGCGAGGTCCGACTCGTCCACGCCGTACACGAACAGCCCCTTGAGCGGGAAAAGCGGCAGAAACATGTCGGTGTTGAGGTTGGCCACGATGGTGCCGCGCGTGATCGACGGATGTGCCGCAAAGTAGCGCGAGCCCAGCAGCCCCTTCTCCTCGGCCGTGACCGCCACGAAGAGCAGCGTGCGCTTGTTGCCGCCACGGGCCGCGACCGCCTTCGCCGTTTCAATTAGCGTTGCGGCTCCGGTGGCATTGTCCATCGTGCCGTTGAAGATACTGTCACCGGTGAGGGCAGGTCCCTTGAACGTGCCGACGTGATCGAGGTGCGCGCTCAACACGACCACTTCGTCGCGCATCGTGCGATCGGTGCCCGGCAGTACACCCACGACATTCGGTGACACGATGTCGCGTCGCACCGTGGGCAGCGTGGCGCGCAGCGACACGTTCAGTGCAGCCGTGGGCAGCGGTTCACCACGCGCCGCCACCGCGACCACGCTGTCCCACACGATGCCACTGCCCGCGAGCAGGCGTGGCATCAGTGAGGGATTGAGCACGCTGTTGATCCGCTGACCGCCAAGGTCATCGAGCGATGTATCGGCCAGCGAGACGGAGCTACCGAGACGTGTGTTCTCGTTATCCACCCACGCACCACCCGCGCCGACGGCAATCACACCGACAGCGCCGGCTTGTCGCATGGCAGCCCATCGCGTGCGCGTGCCGTGCGCCAGCAGCGGCGCGGTGAGTCCCTTGGGGTTGGCGTTCACATACACCACGATCTTGCCGCGCAGATCGAGGCCCTTGAGATCATTCATGCCCGCTTGTGGCAGCGAGATGCCGTACCCCGCGAACACCAGCGGTGCCTCCACGTTGTCGGTGGACAGGCGCGCTGTGACACGCACATCACGACCGAGCGTGAGTGGAGTCCAGGCATCGCCTTCACGCAACGCGAGCGCGACGCCCTCCTTCGCCATACCGACCTCGACGAAGCGCACGGGCTGATACCATCCGTCGGTACCGGCCGGCGTGAGCCCGGCCAACCGGAACTGCTCGGCTACGTATCGCGCCGCCGCTTCGTGACCGGGGCTGCCCGTATCCCGGCCCTTCAACGAATCGTTAGCCAGCACCTGCACATGGCGCCACCACGCCTCGGCGGGTTGCTGCGCGGCGAGCGACGCGGGCAGGGCGACGAGCAGGGCGACCGACGTGGCGACGAGCGTGGCCGCGCACGCAGCGAGATTCGAGTGACGTGTCATGAGATCGGGTCGGTGAGAGCGAATCGACATCGGCTACCGCGACAGCACGCGCTTCAGCAATTCCGGCATGGCATGCAGCTGATCAATGTGGTCCGGCGCCGTCGTACCCGCGAATCCCATCACGCGAAAGTGCCCTGCGTGGACCTCGCTGAGCTGCTGCATGCCGCGCGGGCCCCATTTGAGCACCGGCCGTCGGCGGAGCCCCAACGCAGTGATGGTCCAGTCGGCCGTCTCGGTGGTGCTGGCGTACGTGCCGGGGAAGATCTCCGAGTGCGCGATCAGCATCTGCTTCTCGCCGCGCGCAGCCGCCCGCGCGAAGGCCGTCAGCGACATGAGGTTCGTCGTGTCGAGCATGCCACCGGCCGCGAGCACCTGCCCCTCCGGCACGTACGACGTGTGCATGCCGTCCAGCAACAGCACCGCATCGACCCGAGCCAGGTGGCGCGGCTCACGCAGGATCGCCCGCACGGCGCCATGACCGGCGGAGAAACCCACCAGCGTCACACGGTCCACGCGCGACGGGCGACCGGTCACCGAGGCGACCTCGCGGGTGACGGTGGCCAGCAGCGTGTCGAACGCGGCCGGGTCGGTGAAACTGCGATCATACACGCCCGAGCCCGCGCCAAGGTTGAGCACGACGGCCACCGTGCGTGACCCGAGCGCGGCGACCGCCTGCTCGGGCAGCCAGGCCGCACCGTGGAAGTGGATCACGACATCGAATGCATCGCGTGACCGCACGCGCTCAGGCACCCAGAGCTCGACGGGTTTGCCGAGTGGTCCGTTGAACGACCGCGCCGTGCCACCCAGCACGCGCGGTGTGAGCCGCCCGTGCACCCGTGTCAACTCCAGCATCGGCGACGCCTGCTGCGCGGCTGGCGGCGCAGCGGGTATGGCTTGGGCCGACATCGACCGCACAGGACACCAGAGCGCCACTGCGACGAGGCCGCTGACGGTCTTCCCGAACCAATGCATGACCTCTCCGCGCCGACGTCCGTGAGCACATGACCGATTACCCGAAATGTACCGACGACCTCGGCCGGTGCGACTTTCTCACGCGCCACGCCGTGCGTCATGGCGGCCCGCGCCGTATACTCGACCGTCTTGACCGACCCCAATGGCGATTCGTATTTCCGGGGACCCGGTCGTCGTGACCACTTCAGACGATGGATGACCACATGTTCTTGTCCCGCGTGCATCTGCTGGCCAGCAATCAGTTGCTTACCTGCGCACAATGCGTAGAGCTCCTCATGGAGCAGGCCACCCAGAATGAGGATTCGCACGCGCAAATGCATGTGTACGACCGGTTCGCCTCGGATCCGACGTTGATCAAAGGCAATCCCGGTGCCGTGGGTCGAGCCGATGCCTGGAAGGACGGTGACAGCCATCTGGCGCCGCCGGGCCAGACACTGATGACCACCTACCAGCCGAAAGACATCCGGCTGCTGTTGAACGATCCGCTGCACAAGGACAAGCTGTTCGTGGACATCACGCGGCTTCCGCTCACGGACAAATACAAGAAGCGCACGGGACTTGGCGACATTGCGCCGGTTCCCGAAGTCGTAGAGCAACAGCACACCGCGTTCAGCCAGCCCGGCGGCAAGGGTAAACCTGTGAAGATGCAGTACCGGGCGATCAACGGCGGAGAAGTACTCGACGGTGGCGTGTGGAAACCCGCGGCGCCATTCGGGCTGATGACGAAGCCGGTGGCGAACGTCCCGCAACTCAAGCTCGAGACAAAAGATGTCGTGATTGTGCCGGGAAAGCCCGCGGTCGCCAAGTCGCCACCACATTCGATGTTCGAGGATTCAGAGACCCTGGCCATGCTGTTGTGTGCCGCATTGCTCTCCGACGCCGGCGTGTTCCTCCTCGAGACGTTGAAAAAGAAAGTCGGTCAGGGCAAGAAGAATGTGGCGCTCTACTCCAACACGGCGGTCGCGGCGGTGCGCGCACATTTCGCCGATGTAAGTCGAAAGTCATTGCAGTCAGGAAAGCCGCTCACCGGCAAAGCGGCCGAACCGCTCGGTTTTATCGAGCGTAAGGCCAAGACGGACGCGTTGGACCCGCGCGTCATCCTGAACGACGCGGATCGGCTGCCCAAGGACCTGAATCACGTGGTGTTGGTCATCGATGTCCTCGCCAACAACCATCTCAAAATCACGACCTTTTACCCCACGGCAGAGTCCACCGCACAATCGTGCGGTGTCCCCACCAAGCAGTGGGAGGATCTCGTGGAACTGGACAAGGATCAGTACACGCTCAAGCCACAGCGTGCCGGACGCACTATTCGCCTGACGTGGTAGGGGTCACCCCGCACGGCGTTCGTACACCTCGTCCAGAAAGGCCAACAGATACCCCGCCGTGCGGCTCTCCGTGTGCAGCGCCACCTGCGCCGGAGTGCCAGCCACCACGATTTTTCCGCCCGCTTCACCCGCACCCGGACCCACGTCGATCACGTGGTCGCTGTGCGCCACGAGTCGCATGTCGTGCTCCACGACCACCACGGTATTGCCCGCGTCCACCAGACGTCCGAGCTGCGCAATAAGCCGCTCCACGTCGGTGGGGTGCAGTCCGGTCGTGGGTTCATCGAGCACGTACAACGTGCGGCCGCGTGAGGTGCGCTGCAGCTCGGTGGCGAGCTTGATGCGTTGCGCCTCACCGCCCGAGAGTTCGGTTGCCGGCTGTCCGAGACGCAAGTAGCCGAGCCCGACGTCGCGCAACGCGCCGAGCGCACGCGCAATGGCGTGCTCGTTCGCGAAGAAGTCGGCGGCGTCATTCACCGTGAGATGCAACACGTCGGCGATGGTTTTGCCAAGGTACTGCACCTCGAGGGTCTTGGCATTGAAGCGCGCGCCGTGACAGACCGGACACGGTGCATACACACTGGGGAGAAAGAGCAGCTCCACCATCACGAAGCCTTCGCCGGCACACTGCTCACACCGTCCCTTCGCCACGTTGAAGGAGAAGCGGCCCGCGTCGTACTTGCGCGCCTTTGCCATACGCGTGGCCGCGAACAGCTTGCGCACGCCATCGAACAGGCCCGTGTACGTGGCGAGATTGGAGCGCGGTGTGCGACCGATGGGCTTCTGATCGACCACGACGAGGCGCGACACGCCGTCGATGGCGCCGATGATGCGTCCGCTCGTCGTTACCTCGATCGAAGCCTCGTGTGTGTCGGCGGCGTCATCGTCAGGGGCACTCTCGTGACCGAGGGCATCGCTGACGAGATCCACCAGCGCCTGGCTCACCAGCGACGATTTCCCCGAACCCGATACACCGGTAACGCTCGTGAGCACGCCGATGGGAAAGCGCACGTCGACGTGGTGCAGGTTGTGTCGCGTCACCCCCTGCAAGGTGATCCAGCCGCGCGCCTCTCGTACGGCGCGTTGCACCGCGCTTGACGGTGGCTCCGCGAACAAATGCTTGCGTGTCTCCGAGTGCTCGACCGCGCGCAGTCCGTCGATCCGGCCGCTGTACACGATCTCGCCGCCCTGCTCGCCCGCGGCGGGTCCCACGTCGACGATCCAATCGGCGCGCCGCACCACGTCGAGATCGTGCTCCACGACGAACAGCGAGTTGCCCCCGGCGCGCAACCGTTCGAGTGCCAGCAGGAGTGCAGCCGTATCGGCCGGATGCAAGCCAGCCGACGGTTCGTCGAGCACGTACACCACGCCGAACAAGTTCGACCGGATCTGCGTTGCGAGTCGCAGACGCTGCAACTCACCGGGCGAGAGCGTTGGCGTGGTGCGATCGAGGGAGAGATATCCCAAGCCGAGTTCGAGAATCGTCTGCAGGCGTGCGTGCACATCGGTGGCGATGCGTTGCGCGACGATGGCCTTCTCCGGGTGGTCTGCCTCCAGCGCTCGGAGTATTGGCGCCGTGCCGATCACCACCGGTTCGAGCGCGGCGGCGAGGCGCGCCATGGGCAGACGCGACATGTCAGCGATATCGAGGCCCGCGAACGTCACGCGCAGCGCCTCGGGGCGCAGTCGCTTCCCGCCGCACGTGGGGCAGTCGCTGCTCACCAGATGCGCCGCCGCGCGTCGCCGCAGATGCGGACTGCTGCTGTTCGCGAACGTGTGCAGCACGTATCGCTTGGCGCTCGTGAACGTGCCCATGTAACTCGGTTCGTCCTTGCGGCGCATCGCGCGCCGCACCTCCTGCTGCTCGAAGCCCGCGTACACGGGCACCGTGGGCTGTTCGTCGGTGAACAGCAGCCAGTTGCGATCCTTCTTGGTCAGCGACGACCACGGTGCGTCGATATCGAAGCCGAGCGTGACGCAGATGTCGCGCAGATTCTGTCCGTGCCATGCCGGTGGCCAGGCGGAAATCGCGCGTTCACGAATGCTCAGCGACGGGTCGGGCACGAGCGACTGCTCGGTGGCCGAATAGATCCGTCCGAGCCCATGACACGCCGGACACGCACCCTCGGGCGTGTTCGTGGAGAAGGCGTCGGCGTGCAGCATCGGTGCGCCACGCGGATACGCCCCCGCGCGCGAGTAGAGCATGCGCAACAGGTTGGAGAGGGTGGTGACACTCCCCACCGACGATCGCGTGGTACCCGCGCCCCGTTGCTGCTGCAGCGCCACCGCCGGCGGCAGTCCCGTGATGTCGTCCACGTCGGGAACGCCCATCTGGTCGAAGAGGCGCCGCGCATAAGGTGCCACCGACTCCAGATATCGCCGCTGCGCCTCAGCGAACAGGGTACCGAATGCGAGCGACGACTTGCCCGAGCCCGACACGCCTGTAAACACCACCAGCGCGTCGCGCGGGATGGCGAGACTGACGTTGCGGAGGTTGTGCACCCGCGCGCCGTGAACGCGCACGAAGCGGTCGGGGGCGTGGTGGTCGGTGGGCGATGGGCACGGTGGCATCACGGTCTTGAGGGTCGCAATTCTGGGGCCCGGCGGGACTGTCAGCGGACGCTGGAGCCAGCGGCGTACCACTGCAGTGGCCGCTACCGGGTTGAGATCACGGATACGGCGTTTGACGCTCCGCTGACGAGGATACGCGATACGTGCGGCTTCCCAACCTGCGTCCCCGCCTCTTCCGGAGCCCCAATGGAGAAGTCCCACCAATCCCCACCTCTGCGCCGCCGGTGGTACCCGGCGACCGTGCTGTTCGCGGCGGCTGCACTGGCCGCCTGCGCGGTCGAACAGGCCGTCGTGCCAGACACGGCACCCGTGACCGCGAAGGTATCCGCCAACAAATCCGCGCTCGACGCCTTTGTCGAGGCGCAGGGTACGTGGTGCGACCGGAATTGGCCAGGAGACTGTGACGGCATCGATAATCTTGACGTCGGCTACTACTTCCTCTACTGCGAGGATGCCTTCTGTGCCTCGCCGCTCGCCATTGGCACGGACTTCGGCGGCGTCAATCCGCGCTGGTGGGTGCGCCGGGGCCTGCCACCACTGCCGGCGTTCAGCGCGACTGGTTCAGTGAATGAGTCGATCACGCGCGACGGTCGGCGGCGGCTCGTCATCAACGTTCGGGCGCGCAACACGTTCGTGACCTTGGTCGACCTCAGCGATGCCAGCTTCAAGCTTGGCGCGGATTTCATGGAGTTCCCAGGCGTCGACGCGAGTACGGACGACAGGCAGCCTGAGCTGGGTGAGGCGACCATCAGCGCCGACATCACCTTGCCGGCGGGGTACGTCGGCATGCCCGACCTGTACCAGATCTACTACGACCCCGACGTGTACTTCGACATCACGAAGCTGGTGATCACCAGCAACGGGACCGGTACCCTTCGCCAAGAGGTGAGGGGCATTCCCGCGGGTACACGAGTCGCGGTGAGCGGCGAGTTCCACGAACTCGCGGGACGCAAGTACAGCGGTGATCGTCAGAAGTTCTTCCGCAATGCCCGGAGTGTGGGCCTGGCCGGAGCCGCCCGCATCACGGTTCGCCCGCTACCCTGACACCGACGCCCGCCACACGCTTGCGATTCAAGGGGGCATGTGGCGGGCGCACGGTCGCGGCATTCGCCCGCGCGAGATGAAGCGTCGCTGACGCGCCGAGCGCACCTGTCTGGACGGTCTCCACCGCGAGACATACTTTGGCTCGGGTCACCGGCATACCCATCGGTCTGGATGTCTGGCCCGTCCGCGTGTAAGCCCGGCTCGAAACGCAGCGTTACGCTGCCCCAGAACGGCGACGCACATGGCTGACATCACCGAGCACCTCGCAATTGCCCTCGGCGACCGGTACCGCATCGAGCGTCGACTCGGCGAAGGCGGTATGGCCATCGTGTACCTCGCCGAGGATCTCAAGCACGACCGCAAGGTGGCGCTGAAGGTGCTGCGCCCCGAGCTCGGCGTGGTACTTGGCGCCGAACGGTTCTTGCAAGAGATCAAGACCACGGCGCGCTTTCAGCACCCGCACATTCTGCCGTTGTACGACAGTGGCCGAACGACGGCGGCGAATGGCGACGGCACGGGATGTTTGTACTACGTCATGCCGTACGTGGAAGGCGAAACGCTCAGAGACAAACTCGATCACGAGCAGCAACTCGGCATCGATGAAGCGGTGAGCATCGCCACCGAGGTCGCCGACGCGCTGCAGTACGCGCACGACCAAGGGGTGATTCACCGGGACATCAAACCTGAGAACATCCTGCTGCGTAACGGGCGCGCCTTCGTGGCGGACTTCGGCATTGCGCTGGCGGTGAGCGCGGCGGCCGGCGGACGGATGACGGAGACGGGCCTGTCGCTGGGCACACCGCACTACATGTCGCCCGAGCAAGCGACGGCCGACAAGCACATCACCAACCGCTCGGACATCTACGCACTGGGCTCCGTGCTGTATGAAATGCTGACGGGTGAGCCGCCGCACACCGGCCCGTCGGCGCAGGCGATCATTCTGAAGATCGTGTCAGACGAGGCGCGTCCGGTCAGAACGCTGCGCAAAGCCGTGCCGCCGAACGTCGCCGCCGCCGTCGCCATGGCGTTGGAGAAGTTCCCGGCCGATCGTTTCGACAGTGCGAAGGCGTTTGCGGAGGCGCTGCGTAGTCCGGCGTTCACGTTTCCCACGGCAAGCGGCGCCATCACCGGTGCCTCGCGTGCGGTATCCCGTCGGGTGGCGCTCCCTGCGTTGGCGCTCGTTGCGCTACTGAGCATCGCGCTCGCCGCGCAGCGATGGATGCGCCCGAGTCGAACCACCGCCGTCGCTCGCTATCCAACCGTGCTCGGCGCGTCAGGCGCGCTCGATGGCATCACGTTCGGGGTCGAGGCCGCGCTCTCACCCGATGGCGCATCGTTGGTGTTTCGCAGTCCGCTCACCGGTCCCGGTCAACTCTACATCAAGCGTCGCGACGAAGTCGTGGCGCGACCACTCGCCGGTACGGAAGGCGGCTCGGGTCCGTTCTTTTCGACCGACGGCGCATCGATCGGGTTCGTCGCCAACGGACAACTGCGACGCATTCCGCTCGCGGGCGGAGCGCCCTCGACGCTGGCCGACTCCATCGCCGAGCAATACAACCGCGGTGCGTGGTTGGAAGACGGGTCGATCGTGTACTACGACGCGCCCACGCGCACATTGCGCCGAGTCCGTCCGGGAGACGCCGCACGGACGGTGATCGTGTCGCGCGAGGCGGTGGAGGGGCGATTCCCGTGGTTGCCGTCGCCGCTCCCGCGCTCGCGCGGCGTGCTCTTCACGGCGCATCGCACCGAGTGCGTGGGACCGGTCAGCTGCCGGCCGAGTCGCGTGTATGTCTACGACGCGCGACAGGATACCGTGCGCGCGCTCTTCGAGGACGCCATCGGCGCGTGGTACGTCCCCACCGGACACGTGCTGTACCTGACCAGCGCCGGCACGCTGATGGCCGCGCCGTGGGACAACGAGACACTCACCGCGACCGCTCGACCTGTGCCGGTGATGGACGGCATCCAGGCGCCGGGCTTCCTGATTGCCGACGACGGGACCGCCTACTACCTGCTTGGTCGCTCGGAGTTCGCGCCTGGCCCAGTGCCGAACGCGACGGTCGTCTGGGTCGATCGCACCGGACATGACGAGCCAGTGGATTCCACGTGGCAGGTGAATACGGGCGGCACGTACAGCGGGTTTACGGAGACGAACTGGGGACTCGCCCTGTCGCCCGACGGACGACGCATCGCGCTCACGCTGCTCACGGAACTGGGCACCGACATCTGGATCAAGCAGCTCCCCACCGGGCCGGTGTCGCGGCTCACGCAGCACGCGGGCGCAGATCGGGCACCGGCATGGACGCCTGATGGGAAGTCCGTCTCGTTCTTGTCGGACCGACCGACCGCGGCCGGTTCAACGGCGAAGGGGAACGTGCTCCATCGCTGGGAACAGGTCGCCGACGGCACGCGCGAGGCGACACGCACGGCAGATCCGGGAGCGGACAGTCTGGCACGCAGCATCGTGGCCACCGGATCACGCGCGACCGGTGCGGCATTGTCTCCCGATTCCCGTTGGCTCGCGTATGTGTCGAATGAGCAGGGCGCGAACGAAGTGTTCGTGCGGCCGTATCCGAATGTGAACGGCGGCAAGTGGCAGGTGTCGAGCGGCGGTGGCAGCGCTCCGCTCTGGGCGCACAGTGGGCGCGAATTGTTCTACGTGGCGAACGGCAAGATGCAGGTCGTGAGTATCCGTCCGGGTCCACCCTTTTCGGCTGATCCTCCGCGCGTCCTGTTCACGATCCCGGCGAACATCCGCGCGGGATCACCGATGGCGGGCACGTTCGCGATCACGCCCGACGATCGGCGGTTCCTCATGGTGCGTGACAACAAGTGGGAAGACATGGCGGGGACGCCGACGCTCGTGGTGGTACAGAACTTCTTCGACGAGCTGCGCAGCAAGCTGAAGCAATGATGGAAACTGACTACGTGGTCATCGGTGCGGGAGCGGCCGGTATGGCCATCACCGATGCGTTACTCACGCATTCCGACGCCACGGTCACGATGGTGGATCGCCGTCACGCGCCTGGCGGGCACTGGATCGATGCCTACCCGTATGTCCGTCTGCACCAGCCTTCGGCGTTTTACGGAGTGGATTCCACACCCCTTGGGCAGAATACGATTGACGCGACTGGCTTGAACGCCGGGTTCTACGAGCGCGCCGGCGCGGACGATATCCGGTCGTACTATGGGCAGGTCATGCAGCACCGCTTTCTCGCCAGTGGCCGCGTACGATACTTCCCCAACTGTGAGTACCTGAACGACCAGCGTGTGAGATCACGACTGACCGGGGCAACCTGGGAGTTACGTGCCGCGCGCAAAGTCATCGACACGACGTACCTCGAGGGCGACATCCCTGCCACGAGTCCACCACCGTTTACGGTGGCAGACGGAGTGCGCTGTG
The DNA here is from genome assembly GCA_963843965.1 of uncultured Gemmatimonadaceae bacterium. Taxonomy (GTDB): domain Bacteria; phylum Gemmatimonadota; class Gemmatimonadetes; order Gemmatimonadales; family Gemmatimonadaceae; genus Gemmatimonas. The sequence goes on along the minus strand of CAWJMR010000021.1, from coordinate 11,745 downwards.
CGCCCGCAGGGGCCATTGCACGTCTTGACGAGCGACCGGATGCGTTCGTCGTCATCGGCGGCGGAAAAACGGCGCTTGACGCGTGTGTCTGGTTGCTTGAACAAGGCGTCGCGCCCGACGCGATTCGCTGGGTCAAGCCTCGGGAGAGCTGGTGGATCAATCGCAAGTACGTGCAACCGGCCACGCTCCTGCCCGATCTGTATCGCGGTCAGGCGATCCAGGTCGAAGCCACGGCGCAGGCCACCTCGATTCGCGACCTGTTTGCCCGTTTGGAGGCAGCGCGCTTCATGCTTCGCGTCGACACCGAGATCGAGCCAAGCATGTATCGTGGCGCGTTCATCAGTGAGTCCGAACTTGATCGTGTCCGTACGATCAGGAACGTGGTACGACTCGGCCACGTGCGAAGAATCGATCCTCGGACCATCACGCTGGACCACGGTCAGGTACCAACGAGTTCGCGCAGTCTGCACATTCATTGTGCGGCACGAGCCCTTCCCCGGCGCGAACTCCGGCCGATCTTTGAGCGTGGCCGAATCACCGTCCAGCCGTTCATGAGAGGCCTCGCCTGTTTCCAGTATGCCACGATCGGAGTCGCCGAGGCGTTGTTGAATTCAGACGAAGAAAAGAACCGCCTGTTGCCGCCGATCAACTACTGGGACTCGACCACGGATTCCCTCACCAGCCTCATGGCTGGCATGTCCCATGCGAACGCCCGTGCCGCCTATCCTGCGCTCGCCACCTGGGCGAAGTCATCGCGCCTCAATCCGCTGGGCGATCTCGGGCCATATCGCGATGACCCGGGCGTGATCGAGGCGCGAGCACTGATCCGCCGTTATAGCGCTGCGGCCGACAGCAACCTGTCGCGACTTATTGCCATGTGAATGGCGGCGGCTGTATGCTCACGATGCCGATGTGTCGAGCGCGCATATCTGCGTTCGGCGTCATACTCGCCTAGCGGACTGAAGCGGCGGAACCGGCGAGAAGTTGGTGGTGTAGGTCACAATCGAGCGTGCTCCAACCCTCCCTCCTTCCGCTCACCGCGCCGTCGTCGATCTGTGCTCCGGCGCGCCCCCTGTTCTCGTGGAGAAATGCCAATGCGTCTCGTCCTGCGGTCCAGTGTGCATGCACTCGTGTTACTGGGGGGCTTGTCCCTCCCCGCCGTCGCGCAGGAACGCGTGACGCGCACCCACACCACCGGCCTGTTCGTCGGCTACGGCACCGAAACCAACGTCGTCACGAGCCGACCTGGCGCGTCGAGCTCCTCGAACGAACATGTGGTCGGACAGGGCCTGACGCTGGGGTATGGATTCACCCGCCAGTGGGCCGCGTATCTGAGTGCGGGATGGGGCGGATTCGAAACGACGGCGTCCAATCGCACGTCGGTGGGATCGGTGGATCTCGGAGCGCGATACCATCTGCCCACCGTTGGTCGGCGGATCACGCCGTTCCTGCAGGGGGGCATCGCCAACCGCAGCCTCAGTGCGGATCTGCCGGACGCCCGCACCGGTGCCGTCGGCAACGCGCTGTCCTGGAGCACGATGGCGGCGTTCGGCGCGGGAGCCAATGTGCATGTCACGCGCAGTATCGCGGTCTCGGGGATGTCGACGTGGGGTGCCACATCAGGCGGGATTGCCAATCCCCGAATACATCTCGGCATCATGCTGCTGCCGGGAGCCTGGCGGCGGTAGACGATTCGTCTCGTTCACGACGGGCGCTTCTTGGAGCACACATAATGCGCCACGGCAGTATCGGCCACGCGTTGGTCGCGCTATGCCTGTTAATCATCTCCGCCTGTACGGAGAACGTCGTGGCGGCACCGCAACTGGCAACGGACGTCGATCTCGATGCGACGAAGACGCGCATCGAGGTGGGCGAATCATTGACCATCGGTGCGGTGGCGCGAGATGCGCGGGATTCGTTGGTGAAGGATGCCACCATCAGCTGGAGTGCGACGCCGGGCGAAGTGGCCACCGTGTCAAACGGTGTGGTGACCGGCGCCTCACCGGGTACGGCGATCGTACACGCTACCGTGCAGTCGGCCACGGCGTCCATCGCGATCGACGTCGTGGCGGCGGCCGCCGCGAGTCTTACCGTGACCGCCCCGAGCGTGACGCTGGCGCCAGGAGCGTCGGTGACGGCGGCTGTGGTCATACGCGATGCGCGGCAGTCGGGGCTGTCCGGCCGCACCGTCACGTGGACATCGAGCGACACCCGCGCGGTGCGCGTGAGCGCGGCCGGTGTCGCCACCGCCGTCGCACCGGGGACGGCCTATGTGGTGGCGCGCAGCGATGGCGCCCGTGATTCCGTGCTGCTGACGGTTTCCGGTTCCGCGACGTTGACGCTGGAGATCTCCCCGGGCGACGTCGCGCTCGCGGTCGGTCGAACCCGAGCGCTGAGTGCGCGCACGCGCGACGGCAGCGGCGCACTGGCGCTGCCGTCCAGCCTCACGTGGCAGAGCGACAATGCGCAGATCGCGTCGGTGAGCGATGGTGTCGTCACCGGCATCGCCACCGGCACCACGACCATTCGTGCCCAGAGCGGTGCGCTCACCGCAACGGCAGCGATCCGCGTGGGTGCTGGCGGCGAGGTGTTCGCGGTGGAAACGGCAACGACCGGCGTCGCCGTGATTCGTGCCGACAGCATACACATCAGTGGCGTCCTGACTGCGACCGCGCCGCTGACGCTGGTCTCGAGCGGTGACATCGTGATCAGTGGGTCCATCAGTGCGCCGTGCCGATCACTCACGCTGCTTGCCGGCGGGCGTCTGATCGTGACGGGTAGCCCATTCACCCAGCGCTTCAAGCTGGACAACTCGTGTGAGGCGTCCGCGACGCCTGCCCGCGCTCCCGGCATCCGCGTGGAGGCCAGAGGCGGGTATCAGTTCGTGTCTGCGCGCGTACGGAGTTCGGGCGACATCGCGATCACCAACGATGCCGGGTTGCTCGCGGCCGATTTTGTCGGCGCCCCGATCGCGCGTGACACGGAGGCGTGCGTCATGAACTACGCCTTCCTCGATCACGGTGAGGTGGCGACGGCGGCGGCCGGTGCTCCGGGCCGTGATGGCGTGCGCATCGACGTAGCATGCCGCGGCACGTTGCGCACGCGCGATACGGACCTCAACGCGCGTGGCAGCAGCAACGGTGGCAGCAGTGTGAATGGCGGGAGTGCGGCCGGGGGCGATGGCGGGCGCTCCGGAACGATTCGCTTCCGTGTCACGGGTAATTTGGTCGTTGACGAACCACGCCTTCACTTTCGCATTCTCGCTCCGGGGAGCGGAGGTGATGCGACAGCCACGTCGTCGGGAACGGACGGTGCCACCGCGTTGGCGATCGGCGGACGTGGCGGCGATGTCGGTGCGCCGGACCAGCCTCCCATCGAATTCCGCGTCGCCGGCGACGTCATCGACAATGAGCCAAGCTCCCAGCACCTTATCGAAATGGGAATTTTCATTAGCGGCCGCGGCGGGGCCGCCACGGCCACGGCGGGGCCTGGTCGAGCGGCCGGTGCCACGCTGCCGGCAGGCGCGGGCGGCGCGGCCAGCGCGATTGGCGGGCGCGGCGGCCACGTATTCCCCTCCCTCGTGACGGTTGGTGGCGTACTGCCTGACGGCGCGCTCGTGGGGCTCGGCCAAGGCGCTGCCGACGGCGGTTCCGCGGTCGCCACCGGAGGTCGGGGCGGCGCGGGATCGGCGGAATTTCCGAATGGGGCGCCGGGAGGCGCGGTGTTCGCCGAAGGCGGCGATGGGGGCGTCACCGACGCGGCAAACAGCACGGTCGGGACTGCCGCGTCAGGTGGCTACGGCGGCACCGCCTCGCTGTCCGGCGGCGTTGGCGGCGCAGGCTTCGATCGCTGTGCGCCGGCGGGTGCCGGTGGTATCGGCGGATCCGGCGGACTCCTGTCGGGCTCCGATGGTCGTGCGGGCACTGGCCAGGTCAACGGTGTCGCGCGCGGGATCACGATCGCGGCGGCGGCCAACGGCGGAGTCGGCGGACGCGGCTCCACGCCCGGTGCCGGCGGTCGCGCTGGCCGTGATGAGACGCAAGCGCGCGGACCTCGTGTCGTCACGCCACCGTCGTTGCTCGATGGAGCGATGGGCAGTGCCTGCTCAGGGTCACCGTGAGCTGTAGAGTCCCTCAATTGTATCACGACCGTAGTCGCCACAGGTGGCGCTCTCTCCCCCTCACCTCCGCCGTCCATGAGTGAGATGCAACCGATGGTTCCCGCCGGCACCGGCGCACATCCCATCATGCTGGTGGTCATCGCCGCGAACGCGCTGCGCGAGTCGGCGGCGTTCTACGCAGCGTTGTTCGGCTGGACGCTCATGCCGATGTCGGCGGAGCTCATGGCAGGCACTACGCCCGGCGGACCGACCGTCGCGCTGCGGGCCAACGTTCCCGAGGGAGCGCCGGCCTCGGTGCCGTTTCTCAGCGTCAACGATGTCGAGGCGACGCTTGCGCGCGTCGTCGAGGCAGGTGGCAGCGTCGAGCGCGCGCCGTGGACGATGCCCATGATGGGTACCATGGCGCGCTTCAAGGATCCGTCAGGCACCGTGTACGGCCTCACCAGCGCCATCGCACCGGCGCCGATAGCCTCGATGCCGATGCCCACGGGCACGAACCCCAAGCCGCCCGCCGGCGCCATCTGCAGCATGGAGATGTTCGCCGCCGACAACGCCGTCACTCCCGCGTTCTTCCGCACGCTGTTCGGCTGGGGCACCGCCGACACCATGCCCCGATTCGTCGGATTCGATCCGGGGGCCGGCATTCAGGGCGTCTTCCAAACGCACTCGCCTGCCACCACCGCCGTGAGCTACATCTTCACCACCGACGTGGCCGCGATGCTCACGCGCATCGACGCCGCCGGCGGCAAGCGTATGGGTGACGCGATGGGTGTGCCGGGCTTCGCCACCTTCGGCTACTTCACCGATCCGTCGGGCACGGTGATGGGATTGATCGGCTGAACGTAGCGGAAGCGATTGGTATCGACGCCATCGCGTGCCCGTGCGGTAGTTTGGTGCATGTCTGACAACGCCTTCCAGTTCGATCAACTCACCGGCGCCGTGCTGCACGACAAGTATCGCGTCGGACGGCGCCTCGGCGAGGGTGGCATGGGCGCCGTGTACCTCGCCGAACATGTGGGGATCGGCCGCGCCGTGGCGCTCAAGGTGGTGCGTCCCGATCTGCTCGCCGATCCCACGGCCGCCGAGCGATTCGTGCGCGAGGCACGCGCCGCCGGGGGGATTCAGCATCGTCACGTCGTCAATGTCACCGACTTCGGCGTCGATCGGGTGGCCGGCCACGACGTGGCGTATCTGGTGATGGAGCAGCTGCACGGCGAGACGCTCGAGGCCGTGCTCGACACGCAGCGTCGAATTCCGCTGCCGCTGGTCGTCGACATCGTCGAACAGGTATCGGCCGCACTCGCCGCGGCGCACGCGCGCGGCGTCGTACACCGCGATCTCAAGCCAGCCAACATCTGGCTCACGCCGGATGCACGGGGCGGCTTTCACGTGACGTTGCTCGACTTCGGGATCGCGAAGTTGCGCGACGACACCTTCGCGCGACGTGACGCCGAACCGCCGATGACGGCGAGCACGCACGCAAACACGAGCGCGAACACGACGGCGGGCACGCACGCAACCGCAAGCACCGCAACCCAGGTGGGCGAATCGATCGGCACGCCCGCCTACATGTCGCCGGAGCAGTGCGTCGGCGACGACGTGGATCGACGCAGCGATCTCTATAGCCTCGGCGTCGTGGTCTATCAGATGCTCGCCGGCACCCTGCCCTTTCGCGGCGACACCCGCGCCTTGCTCCGTGCGCATTTCGTGGCGGAGATCCCGCCGTTCCCCATCGAGGCCGGTGTCCCCGAAGCGGTGGAGGCCGTGGTGCGACGTGCCCTCGCCAAGGAGCCGGCCGCCCGCTTCGCGTCGGCACCGGCATTCGCCGCAGCGCTGCGCGCGCACGCGGCGGGCTTCGGCGAGAGCATGCGGCGCGCGTTGGTCATGTTCGCCGAACGTCTGCCGGAGTTGACCATCCTGGGCGGGTTCTTTGCGCTGCCCGGGCTGGTGGCGACGGCTGTCGGTGTGCTCGGCTCGCTGTTGCCCGGCTTTGCGCGACCGATGGTCTGGCTGATGGTGCTCATGACGGCGATGCTGCTGGTGACGCCGGTCGCGATGGCCGGCATCGCCGCGATCTTCGGGGATTTGCGCGAACGGCCGTTCGTCCGCATCGACTGGCGCCGCGTGGCACACGCGGTCATCGGCAACGCGAGCGAGCGGGCATCGCGTGGCGACACGGCGCTGTATGTGGCGTGGGTGAGCACGGCACTCGGCCGCTATCTCGCGACCAGTCGCGCAACCAACGGCAGCGGACTGAAGAACATGCTCGCCTTCGTCGACGTGTTCCGTCACGGTGGCGTGCCGAGCGCACCCGAACGGCTCGAGGCGATGGCATTGGTGCTTCCGACCCGTGCGTTCGCCACGATGGCGTTCGCACAACTTGGCGCCATCCTGCTGCTTCCGGCCGGTGCGGTGCTGGCGACGCTCGGGCTGGCCACAGCGCTCTCGATCCCGTCGTCTCGTGCGATACCGCTGCTTACCCTCGCCGGCGGCCTCGCGTTTACGGTAGCCCTCTTCCTGCAGGTGTTCATCGCACTCGTGGACGTCATGCTGTACGATTTGGCGTACGACATGACGGAAGCGTAGCACGCCGCACGCACACCATCGTCACTGAAGCCATGCGCTCTATCGCTCTCGCTCTCGTCTGCCTGTCGTTGTTCACGGGTTGCCACCGTCAGATCGCGCGTCAGACAGATGCACCGCGCAAGGCGGTGTTCATACTGCTTGATGGCATTCCTGCCGACGTGATCGAGCGGGTGGCCACGCCCAACATCGACGCCATTGCCGCGGCGGGTGGCTATGCGCGCGCGTCTGTGGGCGGTGCACTGGGAACACCAACCGAAACGCCGACGATTTCAGCGCCGGGCTACATGAGTTTGCTCACGTCAACGTGGGCCAACAAACACAACGTATGGGGGAACAGCAACCAGTCCCCCAACTACGCGTACTGGAACATCTTCCGCATCGTGGAGACGGCCGACTCGACGCGCCGAACAGCCGTCTTCTCCACGTGGCTGGACAATCGCACGGTGCTCATTGGGGCGGGACGCGCGGGCGCCGGCAACTACACGATCGATCACGCGGTGGATGGATTCGAGCTCGACACCGTCGCCTTCCCGCACGACAAGGCTTCACGATATATCCTCGCCATCGATGACCGCGTGTCTCGCGATGCGGCGGCGTACATCGCGACGCGCGGACCCGACCTGAGCTGGGTGTACCTGCAGCACACCGACGATGTCGCCCATGCGAACGGCGATAGCGACGCTTCGGATGCCGCGGTGCGTCGCGCCGACGAGTTCGTGGGGAGAATCTGGGCCGCCGTGAAGCAGCGCGAGGCCATAGGTGAGCAGTGGATGATCGTCGTCACCACCGACCATGGCCGCGACGCCGTGAGCGGCAAGGGCCATGGCGGCAAGTCGGTGCGCGAACGCACCACGTGGATCGCGACCAATCAGCCGGCGCTCGATGCTCGCTTCACCAGCGGCGCCGCCGCCATCGTGGATATCACGCCCTCCATCCTGAAGCACCTGCGCATCCCCATTCCGGCGGCAGTGGCGAAAGAGATGGAGGGCGTGTCGTTCTTACGTTAGCGAGAGCGCATGCGTGACGAACTGATCGATCGCGATCTCGGTGCCTTGGTAGAACCCTGATGCCAGGTTGTTCTTGAGGTCCGCTTCATTCCGATGCAGCGCGGTAAACACATAGCGCGTACCGGCTCCCACGCTCTCCATCGTCATCATGGCGGTGATCGGAATGTCGTCGAAGACGGCCGGTCGATAGCCCGGAAAGAGCATCGACGTCCAGACGAGTCGCTGCATGGGAACGACCTCCAGGACACAGCCCAGATTGGGCACTTCCTGACCCTCGCCGACGACGATGTCGATGCGGATGATGCCGCCCGGCCGCAGCTCCAATTCGGCATGGGAGACACGCCCCCACGCCTTGGGCATGTACCATTCCTTCAGGTGCTCCGGCTTCGTGAGCGCTTCCCAGACGAGTCGGACGGGCGCATCGATGAAACGCTCGATCGCGAAGTCGAGTGTCGGGTCGAGGGCAACGGGCTGGCTCATGATTGCGACTCCTTCTCCTTGAGGTGTTTGATGTGTGCGTCGAACCTGTCGAGCCGCGCTTCCCACTCTCGGCGACGTGCGGTGAGCCAGTGCTCGACGACGGTGAACCGTTCCGGTGCGATTGCATAGGTTCGCACGCGCCCCTGCTTTTTCGACGTGACCAGCCGGCTCTGCTCGAGCACCGACAGATGCTGCACGAACGATGGGAGCTGCATGTCGAACCGCGCGGCGAGGTCGCTGACCGTGGCCGGTCCGCTGGAGAGATGTTCGAGCACTCGTCGCCGTGTCGAGTTGGACAGGGCGTGAAACACTGCGTCAGTAGCGGCGGCCTGCACCATGTCCGATCCCATCCCTCTGCTCGGGTGATCCGATCTGCTGAACCGAGTCTACCATCCAATAATACTTTTGTAAATACCTAAGTATTGAATTCGACAAAACAACGCGCGGACCGGCGATCGAAGATCACGCCGTGCCGCGCGTCGGGGGCCATCGCCAATCGGCTACGGCTTCGGCAGCGTGGCCCGGTAGGCGTTGATGGCGTTGATCGTCGTGGTCACGCGCAGCTCGGCCACCTTGCGGCCGAGGTCCTGCAACCACTTCAGCGACTCGAACTTGACGCCGTTGATCTCCGCCTGCCCCGCCTTCACGCGCTGCGCGAAGCGGATCGACTGCGGGTCGGCCAGCGCCATCGTGGCGTCGATCCCGAGCTCCTCGTGCAGTCCGCTGGTACCGGTACTCGCGCCGATCTTGATGCCCTCGGGAATCTTGAGTTCGTTCTGGATGTACGGCTGCACCACACTGGTGTGGTTGTAATACTCGGCGATGTGCTTGAACGACACTCTGTCCGGACTCTCGGCGTACAGCTTCGTGAGCGAATCGGCCGCGGTCTGCATGCCACGACCGTTCCCGCCGCTGTCACCCATGTAGTAGATCTCCTTGAAGCCCATGCTGCGCAGGTAGTTCCCCATGTCGAACAGCAGCGCCGCGTAGGTGGCCTGCGAGAGCATCGGGCCGGCGCGGCCGGGCTGAATGTTGGGGCCGGCGTTTCCGGGTTCGAGCGTGACGAGCGGCGCGACCAACGTCTTCCCCATTTTCCGCGCCAGCATCTCGCCCAGAAGCTTGTTGTTGATGTTGTGCTTGTTCATCGAGAGGTTGCCGTCGTTGTTCTCGACGCCTCCCGTCATGATCAGCACGGTCGTGTAGCCGTCCCTGATCATGTCGCGGAACTCGGGCTGGGTGAGCTCCTCCAGCCACACGGTGTTGATGCCGTCGATGGTGCGCGGCTTGTTCGCCGCCGCCTGCCGCGCAGCCGCCTGCGCCGCGCCGCCGGCACTCCCTGCACCGCCTGTTGCCTGCGCTGACGCGCTCGCCGCCAGCAGGGGCATCGTCAACAGCATTATCAGTCGTGTTCGCATGTCTTCTCCAGGGGCGGGGCCGCGTGCAATGCAACGGGGGGTACTCACACGAACGTGTGGCTCGCGTGAGTCGTTGAACCGACGCCGACATTACTTCCCGGTAGACACCCACGCCAGCGCGCGCGAGAACAGGTCGGCCTCGCTCTCGATGCGCTCGCTGGGCTCGATCGGCCCGCGATACACCCGGCCGTCGCGATCCTGCACGCGAAACGCCGACACCGAGAACTCGGCGCCGTCCTTCAGCTTCTGCGCCACCAACCGCATGGGCGGAATGCCACAGGTCGGGGTGCCGAACACCCGCGTGTTGCTACGTCCCATGAAGGCGACGGCGAGCAACTCACCGACACCGGCGGTACCGCCGTCGACGAGGACGGCGATACGCCGCTTCTGACTCGACAACTTGAACTTGCCGAGGTCCATCTGCAGCTCGTCGCCGTTGGACTTGATGGACGATTCGTTGGCGTTGAACGGGACGACATTGTTGGCGTACTCCATCTTGAACACCGTGCCGTCGCCCATGATCGGTGAGAGTCCGATCACGGCCGCCGGCAACGTGCCCATGAAGTACCCGCGCAGGTCGATGATCCAGTGCACGGCGCCGTTGTCATCGCCTGACTTGAGTTTGGTACGCACGGCCACCGCCGCCTCGCGTTCCGCCCGGATTCCCCGGTTCGGCGTCGGCGTCGCTTTCAGATAGCCGACATCAGCCGGAATCGTGGGGACCGTGGCATTGCTGCGCGTACAGCGCGGTTGATCGGGACCGACGACCTGACCGGAGGCCGACCGGTACGCGGCCCACGGATCGCGAATTTCGACGAGCGCCGTACGAATGGCGGGATACGCGTCCGTGATTGTCTGCGCGCCGGCAGCGGCGGCCAACGATTTTGACTCAACCTGGCCCCAATCCACCTCGTCGCTGCCGACCCGGAACTCACGCAGCTTGTTGATGAACTGGCGGAGGTACGCTTTGACGTCCGACGCGATGGGCTGATCCTGCGCCGAGACGTCGCTCGGCGAACCGGTTGTGGCGAGCGCCAGTAAGCCGGCACATATCAACGGACGAATGGTCAACGGATTTCTCATTGGAGTGTGTGCAACCCGACGAATACAAGCGCGACCCTTCGCGCTTCTCAAGGGCCACATCGTCCGGATGAAGTGCTCGCCATTATTCGACGCTGGACACGCGCATCGTGGGTCCGCATGTTGGCGCTTCGGGCCGAACCGCGTGAGCGCCGACGCGAACACGATTCGGCCCACTTCCCATGCTATGGAGTGTCGATGCGTCGCTTGTTCACCACCGCCGCCATTGTAGTGCTTGCCGGATGCGCCGACAGCTCCATCGCTTCGACTGACGCGAACACACCGGACCTCGACGGACCGCGCCTCGTGAAGAACGGAGCGCTCGACGGCAACACCCATCCGCAAGTCGGCCTGATGATCGCCAAGGACGCCGACGGCAATCCCATGTGGCGCTGCAGCGGGACGCTGATCTCACCGACCGTGTACCTGACCGCCGGCCATTGCACCTCGGGCGCGGCCAGCGTCGAGCTCTGGTTCACCGCCGATCTCGAAGCCAGCCTGCCGACCAACGGATATCCGCTCACTGGTGAAGTCGCGGGTACGCCGTACACCCACCCGGAGTACAACGAGGCGGCGTTCTTCCTGATGGACGTCGGCGTCGTGGTGCTTGATGCCCCGGTGAACGCGGCGGCCTTCGGCACGTTGCCAGACGAGAATGCGCTCGAGGCACTGGCTCGCGCCCGCGGGCAGCAGAACCAGACGTTCACCGCGGTTGGCTATGGCTTGCAGCAGACCAACCCGGTGTTCACGGTCGCCCAGCGGATTCGCATGAGCGCGTCCCCGCGCTTGGTGCAGATCAACTCCGGTCTTACCGGGCCGCAATCGCTCCTGCTCTCCAACAATACCGCGACCGGTGGCACCTGCTTCGGGGATTCGGGCGGACCGAACTTCGTTGGTAACACGCTCGTGATTGGAGGCGTCACGTCGTTCGCCCTCAACGGCAATTGTGTCGGCACCGGCGGCGTGTTCCGTCTCGACCGCAAGGTCGCCCGCGATTGGGTGCAGAGCATGCTGGACGCGGCGCCGTAAGTCTTCTCCGAGGCGCGTTACGGCCTTT
>CAWJMR010000020.1:0-5537 GCA_963843965.1 uncultured Gemmatimonadaceae bacterium | reverse complement strand
TCGACATGCCGGGCTCCTTTGAGAGCGTCTGGCCCAGCGACGTGCTCAGGGCGCGCTGCAGTTCCTTACCGGACAACTGCACCGTGGCCTGCGTGACGTTGAGTGGATCGGTGCCGGTGGGCGTGGCGGTCACGTTGACGCTCGAGAGTCGCACCGTGGCGACCCGCATCGTGACCGTGACCTGCACCGGCGAGCCGCTGGCGCTCACCGTGACGACTTCATGCGCGGCGGAGTAGCCGATCCGGATGAAGTCGAGGTGATACACGCCCGGCGGCAATCCCTCGATGGTAAAGCGACCGCGATCGTCGGTGAGCGCATTGCGGTTTGCACCGCTGACCACGACCTGCACATTCGACAACGGCGCGCCGGCCGTGTCTTTCACGATGCCAGTCACCACGGCCTCGGGGGCGGCGGTCGGTGCCATCGAGGCAGCCTCGCCGCGCGTGGGGGCACTCGCGATCGCGAAGGCGGCCACCAGCAGAGGGGTGAACAGCGAGAAGACGGTCCGCGGGCTGATATGACGGCCTGCGGCCGGACGCGTGGCGGTCGCAGATGCGACGCGACGCAGAAAATTCGGCGGCATGACAACTCCAGGATGTGATGTGCGCGCCGCGTCGACATGACGCGATCGCGTGGTCCGGGGCCATGCGCAGGGCATGGCCGACAACTCAGACCGACATCACCGGCGGAGCACGTTGCGAGGCGGTGCCGCGACAGACGCTCTCGCGACGAGGGGCTTCGACCACCGCGGGCGCGATCGCGCGAGCGGCGACGATCGGAAGGCGCGGCGCATTCGGCGACGTGCCGTTGGGGCCGGTCGCCACGCTGCAGAGCAGACAGTCGTGCCCATGCACGAGCACGCAGCCGGGTCCCGTCTCCGACTCCATGTGCACGTACGCTTCGCGCAAGTCGAGGCGCCACGCATCGGCCACCGACGACACAGCCGGCCCCATGACCTGAAACCAGGCCAACAGGAACAGGAAGCGCGTGAGCAGTGGGGAGCGCGTGCGTGCCATACGAGTAACGTGTCGGTTCCGGGAAAACGACGCAACCGGCTATGGAAGATCCGCTGTCAGACAGACAGCTTTCCTGAATGTTCCACTCTCTGTCCAGTGCACGTTCACGGCGTACGCCACGCCTAACCGCCCCACTGGCGGTCGCCCGGTCGGTCGTCGCCGCGCTGCTCGTGGCCGCGTGTGACAATCCCACCGTCGTGCGCCCCGACTTCGCCTACGATCCCACGGAGCTCACCGGTGGCCTGGTGTACCGCTGGACCACCGGGGCGAAAGTCCGCGTGTTCGTCGAGCCGATGACCGCCGGCACGGTTGACCTGCCGCTCTCCACACTGCGAGCCGTACAGGCGTGGAACGCGGTGCCGCAGGTACGGGAGTTCACGCTCGAGATCGTGACGAACCGTGACGCGGCCGATGTGATCGTCTATGATCGCAGCGTTCCCCAGCCCGTCGTCACGGGCTCGTGTCCGTTCAATCCGTCTGGAGCAGCAGGCTACACCTATTTCTGTCCGCTCAACGGTCGCGCCGAACGTCTGCGACCGATCGGGTCGACCCTGCTCACCACCGCGATCGTCATCCGCGTGGACCTGACGACGACCGCGACGCAGGCCGCCCTCGATGCGCTGGTGGCGCATGAGATGGGGCACGCGGTAGGCATCGGGGGACACAGCCCGCAGACCACCGATGTGATGTATACGCGTCCCACGGTGAGCACGCCGACCGATCGGGATCGCAATACGCTGCGCAATCTCCTGGGTCGGGTGGCCGATATTACGCTCTGACGCGGGCATGCGTCATGCAACCGTGCTGAGAATTCATGCAGGAAAAGGGGGAACTCCGCTTGAGCCAGGGGGCCTCGTCCGTCATGTTTCATTCTCGGTTCGCTACATGGCCGAAGGAAAGCCGAACCCGTTGATCGCAGTTCTACATCACTGAAGCACACCTTCCGCAGGACAGGTCAAGCGCTGCACCGTGCGCGCTCGACTGCGCCTGTCCCGCCGTACGTTTTCCGTGAGGGTCGCACCATGGCGACACAGGTCACTCCGTCCGCTGCCGTTCGCCGCGAGAGCCTCGAAGGCCTCGCTCCCCAGGGCCTGAAACCGAGCGGTGAGGTTCACTGGAACTTCGTCGCTCCCGAACTCGTCGAAGCGGCGATCCGCCGCGGCGAAGGTCGGCTGGCCGAGATGGGGCCGTTCGTGGCGGTCACGTCGCCGCACACGGGCCGCTCACCGAACGACAAGTTCGTGGTGCAGGAGTCGTCGAGCGAAGCCGACGTGGACTGGGGCAAGGTGAATCAGCCCATGGCGCAGGCGCACTACGAGGCGCTCAAGGAAGACGTCAAGCAGTATTTGAACACGCTCTCCGAGCTGTTCGTGCAGGACCTGTACTGCGGCGCCGATCCGTCCACGCGCTTGAGCGTGCGCTACGTGATGCCGAACGCATGGCACGCCTCGTTCGTGCGCAACATGTTCATCCGCCCGGCGGTCGAAGATCTGGCCACGTTCGCGCCGAACTTCACGGTGTATCACGCGCCCGAGTATCAGGCCGACCCGGCGAAGCATGGCACGCGCACCGGCACGTTCATCGTATTGAACATCGCCGAGCGTACGATTTTGATCGGCGGCACGCGGTACGCCGGTGAACTCAAGAAGGCGATGTTCACGGTCATGAACTACCTGCTGCCGAAGCAGGGTGTGCTCTCGATGCACTGCTCTGCTAATATCGGTCCCGCGGGCGACACGGCGCTGTTCTTCGGTCTGTCGGGCACAGGCAAGACGACGCTCTCGGCCGACCCCGACGCGCGGTCTCATCGGCGACGACGAGCATGGCTGGTCGTCCGAAGGCACGTTCAACTTCGAAGGTGGCTGCTACGCGAAGGTGATCAACCTCTCGCCCGAGAACGAACCCGACATCTATCAGACCACACAGATGTTCGGCACGGTGCTGGAGAACGTCGTGCTCAACGAGCCGTCGCGGTCGGTCGATTTCTCGAACCAGTCGATCACCGAGAACACGCGCGCGTCGTATCCGCTGCACTACATCAAGAACCACGTGCCGAGCGGCCGCGGTGGACACCCGAAGAACGTGGTGTTCCTCACCGCCGACGCGTTCGGTGTGCTGCCTCCGATCGCCAAGCTCACGCCGGAACAGGCGATGTACTACTTCCTGTCGGGCTACACGGCCAAGGTGGCCGGCACCGAGCGCGGCGTCACCGAGCCGCAGGCCACCTTCTCGGCCTGCTTCGGCGCCGTGTTCCTGGTGTGGCATCCCACGAAGTACGCCGAGATGCTGGGCGAGCTGCTCCGCACGCACGGTTCGCAGGTGTGGCTGGTGAACACCGGCTGGAGCGGCGGTGCGTACGGCGTGGGCTCGCGCATGAAGCTGAGCTACACGCGCACGATGGTGCGTGCGGCGCTCGACGGTTCGTTGGCCAACGCGAGCTTTGCCGCCGATCCGATCTTCGGATTGCACCTGCCCAACGCCGTGGACGGCGTGCCGAGCGACGTGCTCAACCCGCGCAGCACGTGGGCGGATGGCGCCGCGTATGACGCGCAGGCGAGCAAGCTGGCTGGCATGTTCCGCGACAACATCACGAAGTTCGGCGCGGCGGTGTCGCCGGCGATTCTGGGTGCGGGTCCGAAGGGCTGAGACTCGACGCTCACGATGACCGCTGAATGACGAACCGCCCCGGGGCACTTGGCTCCGGGGCGGTTTGCGTTTCACGAACTGCTCGACCGCGAATTGGCGCCGGTGAGCGCGGATGAACAGCACCTTGAAATTGGGCGTCGCTCCTGCGGACAGGCCCCCGCGCTACGACGATCATCCGCGGTCATTCGTGCGAATTCGCGGTGAGGCTGTCGCTGTTCATGAAATCGCACAGCCAGTGATGACATGCCCGAAAAGACAAACCGCCTCGGAGCATGCAGCTCCGGGGCGGTTTCTCGAATCAGTGGTGCCTCACTACTTCCGCATCACCTTTTCCACCATCAACTGACGGCCTTCGCGGGCGCCGAGGAAGATGGCGCCGTTCGGGCCGAAGCCGAGGAGCTGACGACCGGCGGGCAGCTTCACGCGCTCGATCATCTTGCCGGCGGGGCTGATCACGTCGTACACGAGCGGCGGCTGGTTCATCATAGCCGCCATCATGCCCATCGCGGCCGCAGGCACGCTGCCACGCGTGGTGTCGCCAGCGGCACGCGGAGCGCCGGGGGCACCGGCAGCACCAGCCGCACCGCCCGGAGCACCACCAGCAGCTCCTAGAGCGCCCGGAGGTCCACCAGGGCCGCCGCGTCCGCCCATGCCACCCATGAACTGCGTCGCGAGCTGCGCCGAGAGGTTTGATGTAGCCGGAAGCACCCAGAGGTTGCCTTCGAAGTCGGCCAGCGTGGTGCCGGCGCGGATGGGCGGGTAGTAGTCGGGCAGCTTCTCCGCGGCCACCGGCTCGAACGACATGCGGAATCCACCACCGCCACCGCCCGCGTTGCCCGCGGCACGATCCGTCGCGGCCTTGGCCAACGTCTGGAGCGAATCCACCAACTTCGTCTTGTCGTCGTCGGTGATACGCTTCCAGTCGAACGGCAGCTTGTCCGACGCCACTTGCGAGCCATCGGGACGGTAGTAGTCCACATGGAAGTCGAGCACGCGCATCACGGCCACCGTGCCGTCGTTGAGCAACGCCCAATCATCGGCCTGCGGCAGCGGGTTGATCTTGATCGCGATCTTCGTGCTGCCGTCTTCGCCACGCGTCATCTGCGTTTCGTTCTTGGGCACCTTCACGAACGCGACCGTGTCGGCCTTCCGCGTATCGAAGTCAACGCGCACAATGGGCACCGAATCCGGCTGGCTCTGCGGGTTGAAGCCGCGACCGCCCGGGCCGCCGAACGGCTGACCGCCTTGGCCGCCGCCCGGAGCGCCACCACCGAACCCGCCCGCGTCGCCGCCCGGACGCCCACCTTGCGCGCCGCCACGGTTCTGCTGCTGGTTGTTTCCGCCCTGCCCGCCTGGCTGACCACCGCGACCGCCACCACCGCCGCGATCGTTGCCGCTGCCGAACATCATCGCCATACCACCGCCACCCGGACCACCGCCGGCGTTACCCTGGCGATAGTACAAGCGACCCTTCTGATCGAAGGCGTGCGATCCGAGGTTCATGTTGGAGAGCGTGTTCACATCGTTCGTGCGCGGTGACGCCATCACGCGCACCGTCTTGCCGTCCTTGTTCAGCACGACCATCGACAGCGTAGCCGGATCGACCACGATCGACGAGTCACCGAGGTACGGGATCAATCCGATCGGGCGCTGCCCGTACGGCATGAGCGCACCCGCCGCGGTATCGGCCACGACCACCACGTTCTGTAACGTGGGGTCGAAGCGCAGCAGCTGACGACGCTGCACATCGTTGATGAAGATCGAACCGTCCGGAAGCGCTCGCAGCATGTTCGCGCCGTTGATCGGGCGCGTGGCCTTGGCCAACGGGGCCGTCACTTCCCGCACGGGAACCGTGGAGGTGGACGGCGTTTCCGG
>CAWJMR010000019.1:0-4143 GCA_963843965.1 uncultured Gemmatimonadaceae bacterium | reverse complement strand
TTGTGCTATGTGGCGCCACGCATATCATGGGCACGCTACCGCTCGGCGCGCAGCGCGGCGTCGTCGAGACGTATACCATGGTGGCCACGGCCGCGGTGTCGCTGCTCACCGCGGTGCTCCTCCCGTTCTTCGTGCCGCGCATCGAGGCGTTGGTCCGTGACGCGCAGATCGCGCGGGAGCGAGAGCGCGACAAAGCGCGGGCCGACGCGCTCGCCGAGTCGAACGAGCAGCTCGTCGCGCAGGCGGCGGCACTGAACCTCGCGAACGATCGGCTCGCCGCGAGTCTGCGTGAACGAGAACGACTCGAAGGGCACTTGCGGCAAGTGCAGAAGATGGAGCTGATGGGCCGCCTCGCCAGTGGCGTCGCGCACGACTTCAACAATCTGCTGACGGTCATTCAGGCCAATGTCTTTCTCGTGCGCGACGCGATTCCCGCCACGGCACCGGAGTCGGCGAACGTAGACGAGATCGATCAGGCCGCGCGACACGCGACCGATCTCACCCGGCGGTTGCTCGCCTTCAGCCGAAAGGCACCAAGTCGGACCGAGCGGACGACGCTCGACGCGTTGCTCGCCCGGGAACACCGACTGCTGCAACGCGCCCTGCACTCGGGCATGCAGCTCGAAGTGCGTAGTGGTCACGCCGACGGCTTTGTGCAGATCGACGTCAGCCAGGTGCAGCAGGCGATCCTAAACCTCATCGTCAACGCGCGTGACGCGACATCGAGTGCTGGCCGCAGCGGGGGAACCGTGACGATCGAGACCGGGCAAGTGGAGGTCGGGTTGGCAACGCCACCCACGTCTCCGCCGGTAGCGCCTGGGCGCTATATGACGCTCTCCGTCCGAGATGAAGGAACGGGCATCAGCGAGGAGGTGCGATCACACATATTCGAACCCTTCTTCACGACCAAGGACGAAGGTCAAGGAACGGGGCTCGGCCTCGCCATGATCTACGAGGTCATGGTGCAGTCCGGCGGTGGCGTGCAGGTTGAGAGTCTGATCGGTCGCGGTAGTACGTTTACGCTGCTGCTGCCGCGCGTGGCGTGAGCGCGCAGCGGTCCTCTCGCCTAGAATACACGGCGCAGCAGACGTTCGACCGATCGACCCTCCCCGCTCCCGGAGCAGCTGTGAAGCGAGTCACTGGCATTGGCGGCATCTTCTTCAAAGCGAAGGATGCACCGGCGCTGCAGGCGTGGTACAAGCAACATCTGGGCATCGATGTGCAGTCGTGGGGCGGTACCGCGTTTACCTGGACCGATGATGACGGCAAACCCGTGACCGGCACGACCATCTGGTCGATCGGCTCGGCGGAAGGCGAGCAGTTCGCGCCCAGCGCGTCGACGTTCATGATCAACTACCGGGTGGACGATCTCCATGCACTCGTGAAGGTCCTCCGCGAAGAGGGCTGCAACGTGCTCGAGAAGATCGACGACTCCGAGTACGGAAAGTTTGCGTGGGTGATCGATCCAGAGGGGAACAAGGTCGAGCTGTGGCAGCCTCCCGTCGGACAATGACGTAACCGTACGCAGACTGCGTCCCTCATTTCCGACCACCATGACGCTCGAAGTGGCACTCGCGCAGTTGGAAGCGCTCGGCGACGAGAAGATCCGCGCGCAGAACACCAAGCGCGGATACGGCGACAACCAGTACGGCGTACCGCTCGGTGCGATCCGGAAGGTCGCCGTGAAGCTCAAGAACAAGCACGAGCTGGCGCTCGCGCTCTGGGACACGGGCAATTTCGATGCGAAGCTGCTCGCGATCCTGATGCTCAAACCCGCGCAGGTATCACGCGACGAGTTGGATCGCCTGGTGCGCGCCGGCAACCTTGGACAGATCGCCGACTGGTTGAATTCGTACATCGTGAAAGAGCATCCCGATCGCGAGTCGTGGCGCGAGTCGTGGATGAACGACCCCGATCCGTGGGCCGCCCGCGCGGGGTGGAGCCTAACGTCAGGGCGTGTGGCGAGGAGCCGCGAGGGCATCGACATGCCGGCGTTGCTCGATCGCATTGAAGCGGAAATGGGGCAGGCGGATCCGGCAGTGCAGTGGGCGATGAACTCGTGTTTGGTATCCATTGGTATCCACGTGCCCGAGCTGCGGGCGCGTGCGCTCGCCATCGGAGAAGCGCTCGGTATCTATCGCGACTATCCGGTCTCCAAGGGATGCACGTCACCGTTTGCGCCGATCTGGATCGGTGAGATGGTGCGTCGGCAGAGCTGACGGCCCGAGGTGGCACGGCGCACGCTACACGTGAGTGCCGTGTCAGCGGCGCGTCGGTGCGCGTGAGTCAGAACGTCACGCGCACCGACGTCACCGGACCGAGCGACACGAACACGCGTCCGTCGAGCGCGCGCGCGGAGCTCTGCATGATGCCGCGCAGCGGTCCGGCGTCGCGGGCAGGCTTGAGGATGCCGTCGGCGGCCAACATGCCCAGAATACCGCCGGCACTCGCGAAGGCGAGAGCGCCCTGTGACTCCGTCTCGCTGATCGCGGCGATACCGCCCCCCATCAGCGCACCGGCCAGCGCGCCGAGTTGCACGAGCGTGCCATCGGCACTCGTGCGATCGGCTTTGCGCACCATGCCGCGATCGGCGAGGAAGGCGCCTGCCACCAGGCCCGCCGCCGCGACGCCGTATCGGGCGGTATTGTCGCCACTCTCTGGAATCAGCGACGATGCCGCCGTGCCTCCCAGCAGCGCACCGGCAAACGCCACGCTCACGTCGCCGGCCGTCACGTTGTAGGCGGCTCGACGCGCATAGCGCGGGCCGAGGGCGTAGCCGATGACCTGTGCGCCGATCGCGGCGCCGGCGACGGCCTTGCCCGGTCCACGCAGACTGTTGTCGGTTCTGGTGTAGCTGCCGTACTGTGGATTGGCCGGGTCGAACGGAACTACCGTCTTCTTGCCCTCGAAGGCGCCGCTCGATCCGCCGATGCCGAGCGCAGTCAAGGCACCGAGGTCGGCGAAGAAGCCGGCGCTGGCGGCTTCGCCGTCGCTCAGTCCGCGGGCCTGCTGGAAGCCGGCGATCGTACCGCCGATCGCGCCGGCGAGAATCGACGCGCCCCACGCCGGACCGCCGTCGGCGTTGGCGATAGCGGCGATCCCGACGCCGGTGAGCGCGCCTCGCGTTCCACCGTGGGCCGCCCGTGCGGCCTGTGCCCGCGTGACCACCCGCCCCTTCACGGTGTTGGCCGCCACGAAGAACGAGGTGCCGGCGGCGAGAAAGTAGCCGCCGGCGGCCGCGGCGCCGTTGCTCTTGCTGAGAATCGCGGCCGTGGCCGGACCGTAGGCCACCAGGCCGAGGAAGGTCTGGTTGCGCACAAAGGTGTTGCCGGCGGGTTGCGACACGACCACGCCGGTGCCCGCGCCGAGCAGGCGATCACCACCGCGTCCCTCGGCGACGACGCCGGTCATGACCGCGCGCTGGAGACCGGCGACCGCGTCGGGGCCGAGCGCGAAGCGCGCCATGGCTCCGTCGATGCGCTGCACCACCAGCACATGCGCGTTGTCATCGGCGCGATAGAGCCGTGCCTCGCGGAAGGTGCCCACCACCGGCCACTCAGGCGCCGCGAGGCGGAGTCGTGTGACCAGCGTGGGCGTGATCACGGTGATGCGCCCGGCGCTGTCGAAGGGGACGCTCGTTTCGATCGTCGGAACAACCTGCGCGGCAAGTGGGCGGGCGACGACCGTGGTCAGCGACGCCGCAGCGAGCACGGAAAGCGCACAGAGGGCGCGAACGAGCAAATCAGTAGACCAGACAGGGCGCATTCGAGTCTCAAGGCAGAGGGGGATTCGCCAAATCAGTAACAGGCACGAGAGAAACCACTCGCCATACCGCGTCCGCGCTTCGATTGTTCCGAAACCGGGCGGCGACACCCCGGGGGCGATGGCGGGGCGAACCGTTGGCGGCTAACGTGTCTGCAGCACGAGGCCGTGTTGGCCAAAGCGTGTATTCGCCATCGAGGTTCGGCTGATGTCTGTCTCGGAACGGGTGGAGGCTTCTCCGCCACCAATGCATGTGGAATCACTTGAGGCACTTCCGTTCGCGGCGGCGCTCCTCGGCGCCGAAGGTCGGGTGCTCGAGACCAATCGGGCGTTCAATGTGTTGATCGGGCGAACGATCGATGATTTGCGGCATCAGCTCTT
>CAWJMR010000018.1:0-259688 GCA_963843965.1 uncultured Gemmatimonadaceae bacterium | reverse complement strand
TTCGGTCCGGTCCAGCAGCCGGGTCGTATCCGGCACTTGCGCGACGAGTCGATCGCGGACCTCGTTACGACAAAGGCCATTCGGCAGGGCACCCCTCAGGATGCGGAGGACGTTGAATTGAGTCGGCGTAATTCCGAACGGCTTCAACGCCCGTTCAAGCGAGTGGCTGAGCAGCGACGCTGTCCGCTCGATACCGACCCACGCTTCATGCGCCGGGCTCTCGAATGGCCTGTTTTGCTTTATTTCTTTCTGAAGCTTTGTTGTCATGCGTCCTATTACGCGTTGTAACACTAGATGTTGCAACACCTATTAAAGATAATCGGTCTGGTGTCTCATTTATCGTTTTCCGCTCTATTTTGGAGGAGTAAGAGTTTCGGAGTATTGCCAAAAATCGTTTTCAGCCCCGGATCATGAATGAACAGCAACGAAAGAAGTGGATCGAAGCCGTAAGCAGCGGTGTTGCCGAGAACGTTCGGGATGTATTGAACGCTTATCCCGAGTTGCGCGCCCACGTGAATGACCAGGTTTTTTCGTTCGACAGCTCGGCTGTCTTCGAGGCGCGTCAGAAAATTGAGGTCATCGACGTGCTGCTCGAATACGGTGCAGATCTGAATCAAAAGACCGGATGGTGGGCAGGCGGTTTCGGCATTCTCGAAGGGGTTGACGCCAATGTCGCAGAAGCGCTCATTGCCAGAGGCGCGATCGTCGATATCTGGGCCGCCGTTTCTCTGAACAAGGTTGATCGTGTGGTCGAGCTACTCGATCAGGACCCATCGCTGGTCACGGCTCGTGGCGGTGACGGAAAACATCCGCTGCACTACGCTCAGGATCCGCAAATGGTTGATCTGCTGGTGAGCCGTGGTGCGGATGTCAACGCAGAGGATGTTGACCATCGATCAACGCCGGTGCAGTACCTCGTTAAGAATGAAGCGGTCGTACGTCGGCTGCTGCATCACGGGGCGAAGGCAGATATATTTCTGGCGGCTGCGTTGGGGGATTTGTCACTGGTTCGGGCGTGTGTAGCGGATGATCCGGAATGCACGGAGGGTCGAATCGGTGTCGGCAGGTGGACCAATACTGTTGGTGGTCATTTTTATAACTGGTCGCTGGGACACGATCAGACTCCGATGGACGTCGCGCTTGCGCGTGGGCACGACGGGATTTTGGTCGAGCTGCTTTCCCACGCGTCCGCCGCAACCCAACTGAGCCATGCCATCTGGCACGACGACGACGAATCCATCACGCAGCTTGTAAGCTCGAATCCTGATTGTGTCGACCAGCTCAAAACGAGAGATCCCGAGTTGCTCGCACGTGCATCCTGGGAGCATCGCCCCGGAGCCGTCAAACGGCTCCTTCAGATCGGCTTCGACCCACACGTAACTGGAGTACACAACTCGACGCCGCTGGATCGCGCCGCCTTTCATGGGTACGTTGACATCGTCGCATTGCTGCTCAGACGCTGATTCCAGCCCGCCACTTGAGTTTCAGAACGAATTTGGTGGGACACCACTGACCGCGTGCATTTTCGGATCCAGAAACGGATGGCAGACCGGACATCCGCAGAATCATGTGCGTACGGCCCAACTCTTGATTGAGGCCGGTTCAAACTGCTCAGCCGAGTGGATCCCGACGGGAAGCCCTGAAATCGACGAACTAATACGGATCGCAAACCGGGGCGACTGAGTGGCGTATCCGCCGGCGCCCCGCGTTTGGCCGGCGCCCCCGAGTCGAGTTGTGTGTTGAGTTGCGCGTTCGAGTTGCTCGACGGTTAATGTCTTGCCTGACGGCCGGCCGGATGACTTGACGCATTCGGCCTCATCGTCTATTCTACAGCGCCCACCCTGACGAACCCACAAATATCCAATGCCTGACACGTCGCGCCCATCCGGAGGCGGCAATCACGCGCCGCCACTTCACACGTCGCCGCTTCACGCGTTCGGCTGCCATGGGCCTCGGCCTCGCACCACTGCTTAGCCGATTTCCGGGGACAGATTTCGCTCCGGTCCTACCGGCCGCTTCCGGACGAAGAAAAGCTCGGCATTGCGCTGGTCGGCCTCGGCGGGTATTCGACGTATCAGCTCGCTCCTGCGCTTGAGCAGACAAACTTCTGCAAGCTCTCGGCCATCGTGACCGGCACGCCAAGCAAAGCAACAACCTGGCAGGAGAAGTATCCGCACCTGAAGGGTCACGTCTACGATTACGATTCCTTTGATCGAATTGCAGACGATGACGCAGTTGACATTGTCTACGTTGTTCTTCCGAACAGCATGCACGCCGAGTTTACGATTCGTGCCGCCAAAGCGGGCAAGCACGTGATCTGCGAAAAGCCGATGGCTGTGTCGGCAGTGGAGGCTCAATCGATGATTGATGCTTGCGATGCAGCGAAACGCAAACTGTATATCGGCTAT
The DNA here is from genome assembly GCA_963843965.1 of uncultured Gemmatimonadaceae bacterium. Taxonomy (GTDB): domain Bacteria; phylum Gemmatimonadota; class Gemmatimonadetes; order Gemmatimonadales; family Gemmatimonadaceae; genus Gemmatimonas. Next base: position 257,280 of record CAWJMR010000018.1, on the reverse strand, counting down.
CGCCTGCATTACGAGCCGCACAATGTGGAGGCGATGCGTCTCGGACAGGAGAACGTGTTCGGGAACTTGAAGTACGTCCAGACCGAATTTGGATTTCGCATCGGCGATCCAAGCCAGTGGCGCTTGAAGAAAGCGTTGGCCGGCGGGGGAGCGATGATGGACGTTGGCATCTATGCACTTCAGGCTGCTCGCTACGTAACCGGAGAGGAGCCGGTGCTTGTCACGGCGCAGGAGTATAAAACGGATCCGGTGAAGTTTGCCGAGGTGGACGAGACGATCACCTGGCAACTGACGTTTCCAAGCGGCTGCGTGGCTAGTTGTTCAACGAGTTATGCGATGAGTCAGCATCGGCTTTATGCCGCGGCAGAAAGCGGATGGTTTGCTTTGCGGCCCGCGTACGGTTACGGCGGTATCGCCGGCGAGACTTCGAAGGGTCCGATGGATTTTCCTGAGGTCAACCAGCAGGCGCTTGCACATGGACGGGATCGCGGACAGCCTGGTCAACGGCTACGACCTCAAGATCGACGGCCGTGAAGGACTCCGTGATATGCGTGTCATCGACGCGATCTACGAGAGCATTCGGACGGGTGGTGCTGTGGCGATGTAGTGGTTTGGGTGCAAGACATCCCGCGCCAGGGCCGTGCCAACAAGCAGAACAACGCCCCGCGGGATCTCACAGCCACCCTCCCAATGAGCCCCCGAGGGTTGTTGCAGCGCCCCGTGGAACCGCTGTGGCTCGGGGGGGGCGCGGTCACAAGAAATCGCCGAGGTCCATCAGTTGCGGATTCGCTCCAAGAATCAACTGAAATTTTCGTTCGCGCGGAGTCCGTTTCAATTGTTTTTCCCTGGCGTTTGCCGAAGTCCGATCAGGAAACAACTCAACGTAAATGAGCTTCGTCAGATTGTACCTCTTCGAGAAGGACTTTGGATTATCGCCACGCCTGTGTTCTCCAAGTCGACGTTGAATGTTGTTTGTTACTCCAGTGTAGAAAACGGTGTTGTATTTGTTTGTCAGGATATAGACGTACATCTGGCGCATACATACAGGACACAATAGCGAGCCTGTGAATAACCCTGCGCGGAAAGTCCGTCATCGATCTCCATATTTCCCGCGGACTCGACCGGAAATGCAGAGCCGCTGAGTACCCCGGCAAACCAAACGGTTCGTCCAATTCACGAATCGAATTGTCCGGAGTTACGACGGGCAATTGTTCCGACACCGGTAACCCACTCTTCGGCGGAAAGAACCACTCAAGTGGGTTGCGCAGGAATCGCCGAAACAGGTGCGACGTTAGCGTTGTTGTTTCACGCCATGTAATCCTTCGGGATTCGAGTGCGGTCACCAGACTGAGTCCGAAGCTCACCAGGAAATTAATAAGGCCAATCAGTATGACTCCGAGCGTAACCGGCCATACCGTCGAGAAAGCGACGTCAAAATGGAGTATCTCGAGCGCAGTCCCGAATTCGGCCGATGCAAACGCAATGTGCCGGATATCCAACGGCAGGCCCAGAATGTCACCTACAACACCAGTAGATCCAAGCGCAAACCCGAGAAACACGTTTCCGGCCACGACGCCCAGGTTTCGATCAAGAAAACCCGCAAAGCTTGCAGCACGCCGTTCGCCGACCAGACGAACCAGTGCCGGATGGTGGGAAACGCGCTGATTCATTCGCGAATAAAGACTTCGATTGTCTACCCAACCCGACACGAGGCCAGCCGCGTATAGAAAAACACCGGCAATTGCCGCGAAGAACACGGTACCGCTGCGCCATGGGTGGAGGGCAGCCATCATAGCCGCAGCCTTCTCGCTATTTGCAATTGTTTCTCCTGACCCCTGGAAATACAGCTCGGAGATTGCGAAAGCGATCGGCAACGCCATCGCCAGATTGCCAACGAACGAAATAAACTGACTTCGCCATACGCGCACGACCAGATCTTCCAGTTTTTCCAGGTGATGATTCTCACGACTGCCAAGAGCGCGTGCGATAGTGTTTGCCGTGAGCGCCGGCTGCTTTGTTGCCAGCGCGGCACCGGTGAAATAGATAATGACGAAGCACAGCGAGTAGTTCAGACCGTACAAAAGTGCCCTTACTCCCAGTGGGAGCGATACGTCTCCCAGGGACACCTTCAGAAATGAAAAGAGGGCAACGAGTGCGCCACCGCCGAGGCTGGCCATGAAGAAACTCGCATAGTCCCGACGTCCCGACGTAATGTACTTTCCACCCTTTTTGGCAGCGTGCTCCACGACCTGAAACGCAAGCAAGTCCGCGCGGTCGCGAAGAAGTGGAAGAATATGATTCCGCGTTTTTTCAGCAGTTACAATCTGTTTAAATAGCGTAACGGCGCACGACTGAAAGCAACCCGATCTTGTGTCGGTCAACTTCAACAGCAGTTCAAGGCGATCAAGCAACTGCAGAAGTCGAAACGTCAGTCCCGTTAATTCGAGGCTCGTCCCCCGTTCCTGCTTTGTTGCTCGTAAATGCTCAACTTCAGCCCGGCACAGGCGGATGTTCTCATACGCCTCCTCAAGCAGCACGGGCTCATCGCCTTCGATTCCATTCGTGTAACTGCGGATGTACGTGAGGATCCGATCAGTCAGCGTCAGAAATGCCGACTCCGGGTTTTCGAGATGCGGTAGCCGGCGCATGAACTCGGGTTGAAGGCCAAGGCTTCCGGCATGATGCGCAAGGGTTCGAATGGCACTCGCCAGCTCCGGGTCAACGAGCCCGATCGATTCACTGGACAATCCAATCGAGTCAAGAAGTCGGCCCCACAAGTGATCCGGAACCTGAGCAATACGCGTATGGTCGTCTCGACCGGGAAATGCATCACGGATGATCGAACGCAAGTCGCCCGGTTCGTCCAGATCGGGCAGGATCCTGTGCACGACGCGCGACGAGAGCTCTGAGAAAAAGCCACGCGTCGATGTGACCCCCGATTCCACCAACGCGGGTCCGATTCGCGCCTCGAAGAGCAGCGTCCGCAGAGCCTGACCCGTTTCGAGCGCCAGCTCCGTGTCGTGCTCAAACTGACTGGCAAGCCGCTCAATACGATCTTCCGTCCCGCTTACTGGACCGGACCGTAGCGGCTCAACGAGCCGATCAATAGTCGCCCGGACGGCAAGATCCAATTCGACATTCACTTCTTTGGCAGAAACGTTCGACTTCATTGGCGCGATTTCTCTCACGAAAAGGATGGCCCGCTAACACGCAAATTTGCGGCATCCTCGTTCAACACGGACGGGCGGATAGTCACGATACGGAACAGGATTACGCCAAAGGTAACACTCCGACGCAAGACCAGAGTAGTGGCGTGGCACTACGGGAAGTTTTCGAAGTTCAACGACTGCCCCGCCAAACCAGATAGAAAGCTTACGTTCATCCGAATCCGATACTTCGTGTCCATGCGAATGCCGTCCAAACGACAGTCCGAAATCGACATTCATGATCTGCATGCCGCTGAAGACGGATCGAGCGTGGTGTACGTAACGGGGCGGTTTGGGAACGGGAATACGCAGTTGGAATTCCGTTCCCTCGTGACGGGTGAGGCTCGACAACTTTCTGATGGCAGTCCCGCACAGCGCCGCCATCCTGTCCTGTCACGGGACGGATCGAAGGTGTTTTATGAGGAAGACTCCAGACTGCATACGTTATCTGTCGACGGTACGGGAGTCGCTTCAAATACGCCAGGAAATGGAAGACTTCCAGTTTGGGAGGTTAGGAGCGGCCTGAAGTTCACGCCGGCCTTTCGAAGTGTGCCGTAGAATGTAAGCGTGTTTCAGTCCCGCAACAAACGCATGGCACGAACGCGTACGTCCGATAAGTCGGGCCAATACGCGTTGTCGAACAGCGCATCGTTGCTCAACAGGTCTGTCCATTGAGTCGATGCGGCGGGGTTCTGGAAGGCAGCAGCAAGGCCCACAACGGCGGCCATCAACGAATCTGACGAACTCTCCGGTAACCACGCCTCCGGCAGTGTTTGCTGAAATCGAACTGCATAGTCGTTTGCATCGGAAGAATTCCCAGTCCGAACGGCAGCGGCAACGAGCAGCCCAAGCAGTTCACGGCGCGTAGACAGACTCAACTCCGTGATGTCGCTGGAAAGCAACCTTGATCCGATGCGAATCGCCTCGTCCTCGTCACCGCAAACCAATGCTCTCCGAGCGAGATCAACGTCAATCAAATCGTGGGAGGACCGATTCGAGTAGACGTCCCGGGCGTTTTTCAGCCACTTCTTCGACTCGACGCAGTCACCGGTTGCGATGTTGATACGGCCAGCCAGACGGTACTGCCGCGCCGTGGAGTCGGGCGGCTGTCGGTTTGCACGGGCCAATGCCGCCTCGTAATACGCTACGTTTGCTCCTGCATACCGGCCGTTCAGTTCGTAGGCGTCTCCAACGAGTTCATACTGTTCGGCCAGTTTACTAGTCCGTCATCGACATTGAACTGGTCTCTGCGAATAACATCGTGCAGCAGCGTGGCGGAACGAAGTGCCGAGCGATTGTCGCCGGTCTTCAGATCTTCGACAAGACGAGATCGAAGCAAGTCTCGGTACTCGACGGTGCGATGCAACGCCGCAGCTAGCCGGATGGGTGCCTGAGAGTTCCCGGGAACTTGGCGATGGGGTCGCGGCTACGTGGTGATATGCCGACTCCTCCGCGCCACCACGCCCGTCACCATCCCATCGCCCGGATCACGCATTGGGTCAGTGCCATCGCGCTGACCGTGATGGCGGCGTCCGGTATGCGCATCTTCAACGCGGCGCCGTTCTTTGCGCGCAAAGGCGATGCGCCCTTCGCGTGGTGGCCATGGGAAGGAACGCCGATCCCTGCCGTCCTCACGCTCGGCGGCTGGCTCGGCGGGGCGCGCCACTGGCACTTCGCGATGATGTGGCTGCTGGTCGCCAATGCGCTGGTGTATCTGGTGCATCTGTTCCGCCACGGACGCTGGCGTACGATCGTGCCACGCGTGAATGCCTGGCGCGATGCGATCGAGATGGCGCGCTTCTACCTGTACGTGCGCAAAGATCATCCGGTGCAGGGCAAGCACAACGCGCTGCAGCAGTACGCCTACACCAGCATGCTGCTGATCGGCGCCGTGATGGTGACGAGCGGTGTCGCGATCTGGAAGCCGGTGTCGTTGTCGTGGCTCACCAATCTGTACGGTGGCTATGCCCTCGCCCGCTGGTGGCACTTCGCCGCCATGCTCGCTCTCGCACTGTTGGTGCTCGTGCACGTGATCATGGTGTTCACGGTCGATCCGTATGCACTGCGCGCCATGACCACCGGCGGGTACGACGAAGATCGGTGGTCGCCGGAAGCGCGCAACGCGCGCCCGTTGTCGAACCTGCTGCCGCGGAGCAAGAAGTCATGAGTGCGCCCACCGACCGTCGCATGTTTCTCCGACTGCTCAGTCTCGGGATATCGGCGCCACTGATCGCGGCGTGCAATGCGCAGGGCACGCCAGGCATGCTCAAGCTGCTCGATCTGGTGGGCACCAAGAACGAGAAGCTGGAGCGATGGCTGCTGAGCCGCGCCGGTAATGACCGCGTGCAAGCGGGTGTGCGCGTGGCCGGCGCGAAGTTTCCCAGCTACTTCATTTCGGATAGCGTGCCGACGTGGGACCCCGCGGTGACCGGTGCATGGCAGCTGGTGGTGGATGGTGCCGTGCGCACGCCGCTGCGACTCGATCTCGCACAGCTGCAACGACTGGCCACCCGCACGCAGAAAGTGAATCACTACTGCGTGGAAGGATGGACCGCGGCCGTGGAATTTCAGGGCGTTCCGATGTCGACGTTGGCGCGCATGGCGCAGCCCACGCGTGACGCCGGCTTCGTCGACTTCTCGTCGTTCGACGAGGGCTACCACGAGAGCTGGGACATCGAGAGCACGATGCATCCGCAAACGATGGTCGCCATCGCCAAGGACGGACAACTGCTGTCGCCGCGCTATGGCGCACCGGCGCGCGTGCACTCCCCGGTGAAGCTGGGCTACAAGAACACCAAGTATCTCACGCGCATCACCTTCATGCCGAAGGCGAACGGTGGGTACTGGAGTGATCTGGGCTACGAGTGGTACGGCGGGACGTGAGGCGCTTAGGCCGCTACACGGGCTTCGTCACCATGCACCACACGGCGTACAACAATGGTGCCGTCGCTGTCCATCCGGCAAGATTCCAGCGCGTGTAGGCGCGCACCAGCCGCGCGTCCTCGGCGTCGTTCGATATCGCGCGCAGCATGATGCGTTGCGCCGGCACGAGCAACACGAGCCACATCACCGTCGAGATGGTCAGCGCCACCACGGCCTGGCGGATCCACGGCGTTCCCCACAGCGGATAGCCGCGACCGATGGCGAGCGACACACCGGTGATCGTGAGCAGCGCGCCACCGCCTACGGTGAAGAGCCAATCGGTGAGCACAATCGCGCGCGCCGCGACCCGGAAATCATGGGTGCGGCGCGCGCGGAAGAAGATCGCCGTCCAGATGCCGGTCACGATCACGTTGCCGACGAACAGGATCGCCGCCAGCACATGCAGCGCCTTGAGCGACGACAGCAGCGTGGGGGACACGCGCGCTACGGCTTGACCGGCGTGATCACGATGTTGCGATACTCCACCGTGGTGTGATCGCCCTGCAGATAGATGGGCCCCGGCGCCCCTTCGTCGCTGTCGAGCGCACCGCCGGTGATGCCGGGAATGACCTGATCGGCAATCACCGTCTTGCCGTTCAGCACCACGGTCACGCGACGGCCGATGAGCGTGATGTCATACGTGTTCCACACGCCCGGGCCCTTGGCGGCGTTCTCGTTGGGCACCAGAAATCCGTACACGCCACCGATGTGTGTGGAGTTGAGCTCGGCGTCGCTGATGTCCTCGACCTGGACTTCGTGACGACCACGCAGATACACGCCGCTGTTGCCGTTCTTCGGGTAGCGGAACTCGATGTGCAGCTTGAAGTCGGTGTACTTGGCGTCGGTCATCAGATTGGCGCCGGGCTTCGTGTTCGTGAGCACCGCGCTCACCACCTTCCAGTTGTTCGTGCCACCGAACGACGTCCATCCACTCAGATCACGGCCGTTGAACAGCGTGATCGGCGCGCCCCACACCGGCGCCGCGGTGCGACGCAGCGCCGGCGCGCGCTTGCCGGTAAACGCCTGACGTTCGCCGCCCGACGTCACGATGGTGCCGCTGAGCACATCGTTAGCCAGCGTGCCTTCGAACGTCATGTCGTTGTTGGCCGCATCCCACTGGGGCGGGATAGCGAAGCGCATCGTGTTGTCGCTGTACGTAACCTTGGCGATCGGTCGCGCGCTGCCGCCGCCGGCCACGAAACGACCCACCAGCGTGCGATTGCCGGAGAGCGATACCTCCACCCACGACGGATAGGGCCCGTTGGCGCCTTGCACCGTGAGATCCCATCGTCCGATCACGGGCGCATTGGCCTGCGCACCGGCCGTCGTTGAGAGCGAAGCGACGAAGGCGGCACTCACGATCGCGAAATGACGGGTCATCCGGTCGATCCTTTGGAAAGTGTAGGGAGCGCTTCCGCGGCACGATGAATCGCGGCGCGAATGCGTGGATAGGTGCCGCACCGGCAGAGATTCGCCTGCATGGCCATGTCGATGTCGTCGTCCGTCGGCGTCGCATTCTGTTGCAAGAGGGCCACCGCCGACATGATCTGTCCCGACTGACAGTAGCCGCACTGCGGCACGTCGAGCGCAGCCCAGCTGCCTTGTACCGCTGCTGCCACCGGGCCGAGAAGACCCTCGATCGTGGTGATCGTCGTGCCCGCCGCGGCCGATACCGGCGTGACGCACGACGGCACGGGCACGCCGTTGACATGCACCATACACGCCCCGCAGGCCGCGATGCCGCAGCCGAACTTGGTGCCGGGAAGCCCAAGCGTTTGGCGCAACACCCAGAGCAACGGCGTGTCGGCGTCGACCGTCACTGTGGTTGCCGTGCCGTTCACCACCAGCGCGATCGGATCAACGTTCGGATCCACGTTGGGCGCCGTCACGATGCGGCCTCACTCGAAATCCGCAATGGCAACGATCGCAGTCGTGTGCCGGTGAGTGCAAACAGCGCATTCGCCACCGCGGGCGCGATCGGTGGCAACCCCGGCTCGCCGATGCCCGAGGGCACGTCGAGACTGGGCACGATGTGTGTCTCGATCACGGGACATTCGTTGATGCGCAGCAACCGATAATCCTGAAAGTTCGATTGACGCGGCGCGCCGTCGTTGATCGCGAGCTCGCCGTAGAGGGCCGCTGAGAGTCCGTCGATGATACCACTCTCGATCTGTTGGGCAATGATGTTCGGATTCACGGGCAGGCCGCAGTCCACCGCCGCCACCACACGGTGCACGCGAATGCGCCCGTCGGTCGCCACCGACACCTCGGCCACTTCCGCGACGATCGACCCAAACGCGGCGTGCAGCGCGATGCCCCGCGCACGGGGGCGGCCGTCCGGTGCCGGCGCGAGTGGTGTACCCCACCCACTCTTCGCAGTGGCGAGCTGCAACACCCGCAACGCGCGCGGATGCGACTGCAGCAGCGTGGCCCGATACGCCGCCGGATCCTGCTTCGCGGCCGATGCGAGTTCGTCGAGGAAACTCTCCACGAAGAATGCTTGATGTGAGTGACCCACGCTGCGCCACGAGCCCACGGGAATCGCACTCTCGGTTTCGCTGTGCGACGCATGCAGCGAGGGGAACGCGTACGGCTGATCCCACGTGCCTTCGCTCGACGTGCGATCGGGGCCATTCTGCGTGAGAAGGAACCCCACGCGCTTGCTGTACGCTTTGAACGGCGCCTGCCCGGCCGAATGCGCCACGAACGCGGTCACGCGTCCTTCGGCGCCGAGCGCCGCACGCAAGCGCGACACGGTGGCGGGGCGATAAAAGTCATGGTGCATATCATCTTCGCGCGACCAGATCACCTGCACCGGCACTCCCGGCGCCGTCTTGGCGATCGCCGCGGCCTGCGCGATGTAGTCGACATCGAGCCGTCGACCGAAGCCGCCGCCGAGGATGTGTTGATGCACGGTGACTTGGTTCTCGTCGAGGCCAAGCACGTGCGCGACGGCGGCGCGCGCGTAACCCGGCACCTGCGTGCCGGTCCACAGCTCGGCGCCGTCGTTCGATACACGCACTGTGGCGTTCATCGGCTCCATCGTGGCGTGCGCGAGGTACGGTGCTTCGTATGTCGCGTCGACGGTGCGTGATGCCGCCGCGAGCACCTTCTTGGCGCCACCGAAGAAGCGCAGCGGCATGCCGTCGTCGTTGCGCAGAGTGTTGCGCATGTCCTGCATCACGGTCACGCTCGACAGCGCGCTTACGACGGCTGCGCTTGCCGATGCCAACGCCGATGCCAGCGCGCGGGCCGCCTTGTGCGCCTGCCACCAGGATTCGGCCACCACCGCTAGCGCCGGTGGGTCGCCGTACCTGCTGCCGGGCAGCGACACTACCGCGCGCACACCAGGCATCGCGCGGCCCTGCGCCATCTGCGCCGCGGTCACCGACGGTGCCGTGGTCGCGCCGAACGGACTCATGACGACGGCTGCATACAGCATGTTGGGCAGCGATACGTCGATGCCATACGTCGCGGTGCCGTTCGACTTGGCCGCCGAATCGAGACGCGGCATCGGCTTCCCGATCACACTGAAGTCGGCGGCGGCTTTGAGCGTGATCGTGCTGGGGCGATGCTGCACCGCCTGCGCCGCGAGTTCGCCAAAGCGCAACCGACGGCCGTCGGCGCTGATCACCGTGCCCTGTTCGGCGCGACAGGTCGATGCCGTCACGCCCCAGGTGGCCGCCGCGGCGGCAATGAGCGACGTACGTGCTGAGGCACCGGCCTCGCGCATCGGCATCCAGCAGTCGCGTACACTCGACGAACCGCCGGTCATCATCACGCCCAGTTCGCGCGCCGTCTTGGCCATCATCCAACGGATCCCGCGCACGAGTGTGCCGTCGGCTTCCGGCGCGAAGGGGAGCCCTTCCACCAGCGCCGACACGTTGCCGTAGATCTTGTCGATGGGACTGTGCTCCACGCGCACGCGGGTCCAGTCACACGCGAGCTCCTCCGCCATCAGCATCGTCAGCGCGGTGTGCACGCCCTGACCCATCTCGGCTTTCGGCACGACGACCGTGATCGTGTCATCGGGGGCGATGGTGAGCCAGCCGTTGAGCGCGACGGCCTTGCCTCCGGTATCGGGGAGTGTGCTCCCGACGAGCCGCTGTCGCGGGGGGAGCAGCGCCCAGCCCAGGAACAGCGCACCTCCGGTACCCAGCCCGGCCAGCAAAAAAGTGCGGCGTTTCATGTTCTCATCGGCTCGGCGTCATATTGTTCTCTGCTCCACCTGAAGATGCGGCACGAAGCCCCCGCCGACTACTCCCCGCCTTTCTACGCCAGACCGTTCATGTCCTACGTGTCCCGCACTCTCCTGCTGCTGACCGCGATCGGTTGCCTGGCCTGCGGCGAGAAGGCCGCACCGGTTGCCAAGTCTCAGACGCTCGGTCCGGAAGACATGCAGCTCGTGTCGTCGGACAAGAGCTTCGCGCTGGAGCTGATCGGCGATTCCGTCCACGTGTACATGCCGGGGAGTCGGGTGAGCGTGCCGTCCACGTACATCGAGAACATGAAGTACGCCGACGGCCGGTTGCGCTTCGACATCCGCGGGCTGGGCGTGCGGATCTTCGAAGTGGGCGATGGTACGGAGAAGGGTGCCGCGCTCAGTCAGCAGGAGGCCCTGCTGTTCATGGCCGGTGTCACGCGCAATCAGGCCAAGCAGGAGAACGCGGGAAAGTAGTCGTGGTACGCGGAGCTACGAACTGCAGCTCAACATCGAACAGCCGGCCTTCACCCGAGCCCATTCCGGTCGGCGCGCGGCGAAGTGCGCATACTCCGGCTGATCGTCGTACGGCCGCCGCATGACCTCGAGCAACGTGTGCACGAGTGACGCATCGCCATCGGTCGCGGCGTCGATAGCCTGCTGCGACAGATAATTGCGCAGTACATAGCGCGGATTCACCGCGTGCATGGCCACGCGGCGCTCGGCCGCGCTGCGTCCATGCGTTGACACCAGCGCCTGCCAGCGATGCAACCACGCGTTGAGCGCATCGGCCTTGGCCTCACGCTTGGCGTCGTCGTAGAACACATCGCCGAGCACGCTGAGGGGATTGTCTGCCGGCAGGGTATCGCCGATGTCGCCGAGCGCGCGGAAGAAGAGCGTGTAGTCCACCTCGGCTTCGTACAACAACGCGAAGCCCTCGCGCACGAGCAGCTGTTCGGCGTCGCCACGCGCTACAAAGCCGAACTTGGCGGCGTTCATCGCTTCGTATTCAGCTACGTACACGTCGCCGAATCGCTCGAGGGCGCTCTGCAGCGCGTCGCCCGTTTCGAAGAGTGGCGAGATCGCTTCCGCGAGTCGCACGAGATTCCACTGCGCGATGGCCGGCTGCTGTCCGAAGCGATACCGGCGCGTGCTGGCGTCGGTGGTGTTGGGCGTCCAGGTAGGATCGAAGTTGTCGAGCCACCCATACGGACCGTAGTCGATCGTGAGTCCGAGGATCGACATGTTGTCGGTGTTCATCACGCCGTGCACGAAGCCCACGCGCATCCAGTGCACGATCATGCGCGCGGTGCGTTCGCACACCTCGGCAAACCACGCGACGCGACGCTCGGTCGTGTCGGCGATACCGGCCAACTGCGGGAAGTCGCGCGCGATCGTGAAATCCACGAGCTGCGCCAGCAACGCGAGGTCATCACGCGCGGCGAGAATTTCGAAGTTGCCGAAGCGGATGAACGATGGCGCCACACGGCACACGATCGCGCCCGGTTCCGGCGCCGCGTTGCCATTGTAGAACATGTCACGCACCACCGGGTCGCCGGTGGACACCAGCGACAGCGCGCGGGTGGTCGGCACGCCCAGATGATGCATCGCTTCGCTGCACAGGAATTCGCGAATCGATGAGCGCAGTACGGCGCGGCCGTCGGCGGTACGTGAGTACGGCGTGGGGCCGGCGCCCTTGAGCTGCAGCTCCCAGCGGTCGCCGGCGGCGTTCACCACTTCGCCCAGCGACATGGCCCGTCCGTCGCCCAGCTGACCGGCCCAGTTCCCGAATTGATGCCCGCCGTAGCAGGCCGCATACGGCGCCATGCCGGGGAGCAGCTCATTCCCCCCGAACACCCGGGCAAATGCGGGCGACTGCACGTCCGGCTCGGCGATCCCGACCAGCGCAGCGACCTCGTGCGCATGGGCTACCAGCGCGGGGTCGGCCACGGGCGTGGGAGCGGCCGCGCTCCAGGCGGCGCCGAGCACCTGCCGGCGTCGATTCGACCGGTCGGGGTCTCCGGGGAGCTCGGTGACGAAGCGATTGTCGAAGCGGAGATTCTGCACCCATGTAAGATAGGGAAACGCGCCCGCCGCGGGCACTCCGGATGCGGGCACTCCGGAGGTGGGTTCTGTGTATATCCTCTACTATGTCAGACTTCAAAAAGCCTCCTGTTGACGAACTGGCTCGGACGCTCACGCGCGAGCAGTTCACGGTCACCCAGCAGTCGGGAACCGAGCCGCCATTCCGCAATGAATTCTGGGATCACCACGAAGACGGCATCTACGTCGATATCGTGAGTGGTGAGCCGCTGTTTTCGTCGCTCGACAAATTCGACTCCGGCTGCGGCTGGCCGAGCTTCACGAAGCCGGTGGCACCGCAGGTGCTGGAGAAGGAAGACCGCTCGCACGGCATGCGTCGCGTGGAAGTGCGGTCGAAGGATGCCGACTCGCATCTGGGTCACGTGTTCGACGACGGCCCGCGCGAAGCCGGTGGGCTTCGCTACTGCATCAACTCCGCGTCATTGCGTTTCATTCCGCTCGAGCAGCTCGAAGCGGAAGGGTATGGCGAATTCCGCAAGTTGTTCGTATGACCGAGCAGAAGACTGAAGTCGCGATCCTGGCCGGTGGATGCTTCTGGGGCGTAGAAGAGATTCTGCGCGCCGTGCCGGGCGTGCTCGACACCGACGTGGGCTACACGGGTGGTTGGCTCGAGCACCCGGTGTACGATGACACGCACGACAGCGCCTCGGGACACGCCGAAGCGGTGCGCATCGTGTTCGATCCCACGGTGTTGAGCTTCGAGTCGTTGCTGGAGAACTGGTTCTTCCGGTTGCACGATCCGACCACGCTGAACCGTCAAGGCAACGACGTGGGCACGCAGTATCGCTCGGCGATTTTTTACACGACGCCCGAGCAACGCGAGACGGCGGAAATCGTGAAAGCGCGCGTGGCGCAATCGGGATTGTGGAAGCGGCCGATCACGACGGAGATCGCACCCGAAGCCACGTGGTGGACCGCCGAAGGCGAGCACCAGGACTTCCTGCAGAAGAATCCGTACGGGTACAACTGTCATTACATGCGGTAATCTCGAACGGCCAAAGCAACAGCAACGGCAACAGCGGGAACACGGATTCGTACTCGATTGCACGGATTACACCGATAAGCAAAATCGCCTTTTGTTTATCGGTGTGATCGGTGCAATCGATTTATAATCCGTGTTCCCGCTGTTGCTTTTCAGCTGTTTCGATCTAGCCGTGCAACACCGCCGCCAGCCGCGCGAGGTGTTTGCTCCAGCCGTCGATGTGCGCTTGCATCAGCACTTCACGACGATCGTCGGGGAGCGCGAGCCAGCCGCGGTGTTCGAGGTGCAGCTCGCAGCGGGGCGTGGGCGCATCCGCCACGTGCACGAGTTGCCACGCGACACCCGTCACGACGAGCCAGTCGTCATCGGCCCACGTAAAGGCAACCACGTTCGGCGGCTCGCAGAGCACGACCCGTCCTACCGTGGTGACCGTGCGGTCGCCCTCCGTCCATTGTTCCCGCAGCTGGCCGCCAGCGAACGTGTCGAGCGTGACGTGATCGCCCCACCAGCGGGCCAGGCCGGCGGGTGAGGTGAGCATGGTCCAGGCGTCGGCAACGCCGGCGTTGAGCGTGACCGCCAGCCGGAAGAGATCGGGCTCTCGCGAGACCAGCATCGAACGGACTCCTCATCGACGGGGGCATGGACGGTTCGGGACGGACTCGCCACATTAGCCCTCGATCAATCGATTGGGCAACCGCTGCGCCTCGCTCCCCTCCTCCCGCTGATCCCCTTCATGTCCAGGACACTGCACCGACGCGCCGCTTCGCTGGCGGCGCTCTCGCTCTTGTGTGCACCCATCGCGGTGCACGCGCAGGAGTTTGACAAGCTGCACTTCCGCTCCATCGGACCGGCCACGATGTCGGGGCGTATCTCCGACCTCGCCATCTACGAGGCCAATCCGGCCATCTGGTATGTGGGCACCGCCCACGGTGGCGTGTGGAAGACCACCAGCAACGGCGCGATCTTCACGCCGCTCTTTCAGGATCAAGGGCTGATCGCGATCGGAGATGTGGCCGTGTCGCAGAGCAACCCCGATCTCGTGTGGGTGGGCACCGGCGAGTCGAACAATCGTCAGAGTACGTCGTGGGGCAGCGGCATCTACAAGTCGACTGACGGCGGCAAGACGTTCGCCATGATGGGGCTGCCGCAGTCGAAGCACATCAATCGCATCGTCATCCATCCCACCAATAACGATGTGGTGTTGGTGGCGTCGACCGGTCCGTTGTTCGGCCCGGGCGGTGAACGCGGTGTGTACAAGACCACCGACGGCGGCAAGAGCTGGAAGCAGGTGCTCAAGGTGGACGACGAGACGGGCGCGAATGAGCTCGTGATGTCCGCGACCGATCCGAATATCCTGTTCGCCAGTACGTATCAGCGTCGTCGCACGGCCTGCTGCATGAACGGTGGTGGCCCGGGCAGTGCGCTGTGGAAGTCGACCGATGGCGGCGACACGTGGACCAAGGTGACCGGCACCGGATTCCCCACCGGTCCGCTGGGTCGTATCGCGGTGGACGTGTTCCGTCAGAGTTCGAACATCGTGTATGCCACGGTGGAAGGTCCCGCGCCGACGGCGCAGCGCGCGGCGGCCGCGACGGAGAACATGGAAGCGGCCCCGGCCGCACCAGCAGGTCGCGGTGTGGTGGCTGGCGTGTCGGGCATCTACAAGTCCACCGACGGCGGCGCCACGTGGACCAAGCAGAGCAACACCAATGCGCGGCCGATGTACTTCAGTCAGTTGCGCATCGATCCGGTGAATCCGGAGCGCATCTACATGGGCGGCGTCGGCCTGCATCTCTCGGTGGACGGCGGACGCAACTTCGAAACCGATGCGGCGCTCGTCACGCATGACGACGTGCACGGCATCTGGATCGATCCGAAGAATCCCGATCACGTGATCATCGGCAACGACGGTGGTCTGGCCACGTCGTACGACATGAGCCGCACCTGGCAGTTCATCGAGAATGTGCCGGTGGGGTTGTTCTACCATGTGGGCTTCGACATGGAGACGCCGTACAACGTGTGCGGCGGCATGCAGGACAACTACGATTGGTGTGGACCCAGCGCGTCGCGCATGAACCGCGGCATCTTCAACTACGACTGGTTCCAGATTCTTGGCGGCGACGGCTTCGTGGCCATTCCCGACCTGCGTGACTCGCGCATCGTGTACACCGAGTCGCAGGACGGCAACATGATCCGTCGCAACAAGATCACCGGTGAGTCGAAGTCGATCCGCCCGACCACGCAGAACGTGGTGAATGCCACGGCCGGCGAAGCGTATCGCTTTCATTGGGACACGCCGCTCATGCTCTCGCCGAACGATCCGGGCGTGCTGCTGGCGGCAGCCAATCGCGTGTTCCGCAGCACCGATCGCGGTGACTCGTGGACGGCGATCAGTCCCGACCTCACGAAGAACGAGAAGCGCGACAGCATCGTGACGATGGGCCTGAAAGGCAGCGACATCGCGATCTCGCGCAACGACGGCATTTCGCAGTGGCCCACGATCGTGGCGTTGTCGGAGTCGCCCAAGCAGAAGGGCGTGTTCTACACCGGCACCGACGACGGCACGGTGAGCATGTCGAAGGACAACGGTGCGACGTGGCAGAATATCACGAAGAATCTGCCGGGCTTCCCGGCTGGTCATGCCTTCGTGTCGGAAGTGGTGCCGTCGCGCTTTGAGTCAGGCACGGTGTACATCACCGTCGACAATCACCGTCTCAACGACTACGAGCCGTACATCTGGGTGAGCACCGATTACGGTGCGTCGTTCAAGTCACTCACTGCCACGCTGAAAGGCGAAGTGGTGAAAACACTCACCGAAGACACGCGCAATCCCGACGTGCTCTACATCGGCACGGAGACGGGCATCTTCCTCACGCTCGATCGTGGCAAGACGTGGAAGCGCCTGAAGGCGAACTTCCCGACGGTGCGCGTGGACGAACTCACGATTCATCCGCGTGACAATGCGCTGCTGGTGGCCACGCATGGCCGCGCCCTCTGGATTCTCGATCATCTCGAGCCGATCCAGGAGTTCAATGCCGCGCAGAAGGCCGATGCCACGCTGTTCACGCCGGGTCCGTCGTTGCAGTGGAAGTCGAAGGACGACCGCAACGACGAGTTCTGGGGACATCAGTTCTTCACCGGTGAGAACCCGCCCACGGAAACGGTGCTGCAGTTGCACCTGAAGAAGGCGGTCACCAACCCGATGCTGCGCATCAGCGATGCGAGCGGCGCGGTCGTGCGTGAACTCGCGGTGCCGGCGGCGAAGAACGTGGCCGGCATTCAGACGGTGTGCTGGGATCAGCGTGTGGAGCCGATCCGCGATGCCGCGCCGGCTGGTGGTCCTCCGGCTGGCGGACCTGGCGGCGGTGCCGGTGGATTCGGCGGTGGTGGCCGCGGTCCGCTGCCCGGCATGCCGACACCGTTGCCGACGGTGGGCTATCTCCCCGAGAATCCCTGCGCGGCGCCGGGTGGTGGCGGCGGAGGCGGTTTCGGTCGTGGAGGCGGTGGCGCCAATCAGGGTCCGCAGGTGTTGCCGGGCACGTACACGGTGGCGTTGGTGGTCGATGGCAAGACGGTGGAATCGAAGCCGCTGACGATCGTGATGGACCCCCAGGTGCAGCTCACGGGAGCGCAACGGGTGGCCTACAACGCCCTCGCCATGGACCTGCACACCACGCAGCAGGCGGGCGCGGCGGCGGCGGCTCCGATGACTGCGCTGCTGGCCGAAGTGCGGAAGGCGGCGGCCAAGATGGACTCCACGCCCACGCTGGCCGATAGCGTGAAGACGCAGTTCGCAGCGTTCCGAAAGGACTTCGACGCGGTCCGCGCCAAGCTTGGTGCCGGTGCGCCAGCGGTGGCGTTCGGACCGGGTGGTGGTGGTGGCGCCGGTTTTGGCGGCAACGATGCAAACGTGCTCGCCCGTCTGGGCGCCGTGAAGAGCGGCGTGCTGGGCGTGTGGGAAAGCCCGAGCGAGTCGGTGCAGAAGCAGGCGGCCTCGGCGAAGACCGCGGTGGAGGCGGCGGTGGCCGAGTCGAAGGCGTTCCTGGCGCGGGCCCGGGCGATGAGCGCGCTGCTGGCGGCCAACGGCATTACGATGGCGGTCCCGGCGAACTAGCCGTTCGTCGCCGAACTAACCGTCGGCCTTTGGGGATAGAAACGGAAATAGACAGTTCCTGACTGACACGGATACGAACCGATAGGAACAGCTGCGAACGGATTTGCTCCGCGAGCGTCGCACCATCGCGGCCAGACCCGAGCCGTTCAATTTTAGAATTGAACAGCCGTCGAGCCGCCGAGTTCGGAGCGCGACGAGGATGATCGGTTGCTATCGGTTCGTATCGGTTCGTATCCGTGTCAAGCTGGAACCGTCTGTTTCCCTGTTATCCAACACCAGTTGTAACACGAGGGGCCGGCCCACTGTGGACCGGCCCCTCGTCGCGTAACTAACACTGTAAAAGCGAGTTACGGACGCTTTGCCACCAACTCGATCTCGACCGAGGCGTTGAGCGGCAGGCCGGCCACGGCGACCGTGGTGCGGGCCGGGAACGGGGCCGAAAAGCGCGTGGTGTAGGCCGCGTTCATGGCGGAAAAGTTCGCCATGTCGGTGAGGTACACGTTGCACTTGATCACGTCGTCCATGGTCAGCCCGGCGTCTTCGACCACGGCCTGCAGGTTGTCGAACACGCGGTGCGTCTGCGCGGTGACGTCGCCGTCGATGAGCTTGGTGG
Organism: uncultured Gemmatimonadaceae bacterium; assembly: GCA_963843965.1. Classification (GTDB taxonomy): domain Bacteria; phylum Gemmatimonadota; class Gemmatimonadetes; order Gemmatimonadales; family Gemmatimonadaceae; genus Gemmatimonas. The sequence continues at coordinate 239,139 of CAWJMR010000018.1, read as the reverse complement.
TGGCCGGGTCGATGGGCGTCTGACCGGAGCAGTACAGCAGGTCACCCGCCCAGACGGCGTGCGAGTACGGGCCGATGGCGGCGGGACCGCGCGGGCTGAAGGCAGCAGAACGGGGCATGGGAAGTCGGGAGGGTGGTGGGACGGTGAAGTGTCGCCCAAAGATTGTACCGTGGGGCGCAAGACCGGTCTACGTGGTGCCGATACTTGGGGGTGATGCCAGCCAACGCCCCGCACCTGCAGATCGACCCGGCCGACCCCGACGAATCGCCCGTGCGCGCGCGCATGAGCCGGATTCTCGAAGGCAGTGACTTCCCGGCGCTGTCGAAGCAGATCATCGAGACGATCTCGGCGCTGGATGACGACGCGAGCTCGCTGCAGCGCTTGGCCAATGTGGTGCTGCGCGAATACAGCCTCACGTTGAGTGTGGTGCGGACGGCCAACAGTGTGCACTACCGGCGCTCGGGACGCGCGATTCAAAGCGCGACGCACGCGATGATGATGCTTGGCGCGAAGACGGTGCGTCAGTTGGCCAGCAGCTTGCTGCTGTTCGAAAACTTTCACCGTCGCTCGCCGGCGCTGAAGGAGCTGATGCTGCAGTCGCTGCTCACGGCGAATCACGCGCGTGAAGTGGCGAACAAGCTTGGCATGGAGGAGCCCGAGGAAGCGCACTTGTGCGGCATGTTCCGCAACCTCGGCGAAGTGTTGATCGCCTGCCATTTCGGCGAAGACTACGCGCGCATCCAGACGATGATGCACGACGAGGGCAAGTCGGAAACGGGTGCCACTAAGGCCGTGCTGGGTTTCCCGTATGCCGATCTGGGCGCCGAGGTATCGCGTCACTGGGGCATGCCGGAGACGGTGGTGCAGGGTATGCGGGCACGCGCGTCGACGTCAGTGTCGCTGTCGGCGGCGGTGACGGCGTTCAGCCATGACCTCACGCTGGCGCTGTACCATCAGGAGCAGACGCCCGATGGCGCCGGCGTCGCGCTGGAAGAGGTGATCGAGCGGCACAGTGCGAAGGTCAAGATCAGCCGCGAGCATGTGCGCGAAGTGATCGCGTCGGCGCTGAACGAAACGCGCGAACTGTTCTCGAGCTTGCACATCCCGAGCGATCGTCAGCGGTTCAAGCAGCTCTCCGAATCGGCGCGGTCGGCAATCGGAGTGGCCAAGTTCGAGACCGGTGAGTGGATGGCAGCCACGCCCGAGCTCTATGAAGACACCGCGCTGCAGTTGCGCGACCGCTTGCGGGCGGAACTCGAGAGCGCCGCCGATGCGTCATCAGGCACGGCACTCGGCGACGTACTGCTGCTGGCGCTGGAAGGTGCGCTGCGCGGCGGCCCGTTCGATCGCGTGATCGTGTGCATCCTCGACGCCGACAAAGGCCGACTGGTGGCGCGCTCGGGCCTCGGTGACGGTATCGAAGCGCTGCTGCCGCACTTCGACTTCCCCATGAACATCCGCGGTGGTCCGGTCGTGTCGGCCACGCAGCAGCGTGCGCCACTCTATCTGCCCAACGACCGCAGCATGAACGCGATCGAAGCGCGGTGGGCCGGCACGCTGCGCGTGGCACAGTTCGGTGTGTTCCCGATCGTCGTATCTGGCAAGATCGTGGGATGCCTGTACGTGGACCGCGCGATGGACGGCGAGATGGCAGCGATCACGCCAGATCGCGCCACGTTGCGCTATGTGAAATCGCTGAGTGACATCGTGGTCACGGCGATCGCGGCGCGACGCCGGTTGTCCACGGCAGCCGCGGTCGAGCCCGCGCGCGAGACACCGAAGAGTGCCGTGCCGGCAGCAGCTGGTGTGGAGCTTGCACGCTCGGGGGCGGATCGGGTGGCGTTGGTGCTGCAGCTGCTGCAGGGGGCGTCGACTGACGCGGTCTCCGCGGAGAGCGGGGTGCCGGTGGCGCAGCTCGAAGCGTGGCGGGCAGAAGTGCTGGCCGCGGCGGCGGCGCGGTTGCAGTGAGGTTGGTGCGACTGCACTGAACTGCGTGACCGCGGGTTTCCACGGACAGAACACGAATCGACTAGTCGGCGCGACAGCCATTGTGGCGCGCGCCCATTCAAAATGCTTGGCTGTTCAATCCGCGAATATCGGCGAAGATTCGTGGTAAAGTTGTTCAATTAAGAACAAGACAACATGCGTTGTCGAATCACGACTCTCGAAGGAACGTCACGAGCTGATTCCACTCGTCCGGATCGTCGATGGTTCGGTGTGCATAGTGCAGCCCAATGCGGTCGAAGCGCGCCCGCGCCGATGGGCTCGCGGCGGCGATCAGCGTGAGCGTCGCCGGCGTAAATCGAAGCAGTCGACGCCCGTACCGACCCTCGAAGAACGTCTCATCAAATGCAGATCCGACGTGGATGTGGTCGTCGGACGCGCTCGGTGACGCGAGCCTCGGGAACCCAAAACCTTCCGGAAGCGCGACGACATTCCCACCAACGACCGCGTCTCTGAAGCGCAAATGCCAGGCATCCGCATACGCCTGGGCCGACGACTCGCCCACAATCGCCAGGAACGAAAGGCGAACATCGTCAATCGTGAAGAAGAACGATTCAGACAAGAGCGCTTTGGTAGCACTTCGCGTCGGCATTATCGATTCGGTTGAAGGTCCATCTCGAGCAAAAAGTCCCTACCGCGCGCCCTTGTACCGCCGCGCGGCCAGCACACCCGCGATGAACCCACCCAGGTGTGACTGCCAGCTGATGCCAACCTGTCCCGGTGCGATGCCGAGCACGAGTCCGCCCCAGAGCACGGCCACGAGAATACTGAGCGTGATGCTCATGAAGCTGCGCGCGTACCAACCACCGAGCAGCAGAAAGCCGAAGTAGCCGAACACGACACCGCTGGCGCCGATGTGGACGGATCCGGGTGCTCCGAGCAGCCAGGCCATGAGCCCCGAGCCCAGCATCGCGAATAGGGTGACGGGCAGGAAGTGTCGCGCATCGCGCAGCATGACCAGCCAGCCCATCGCCAGAAACGGAATCGTGTTGGCGATGAGGTGCTGCATGTTGGCATGCAGGAACGGCGCGAAGAGAATGCCGCGCAGTCCGGTGAGGGTGCGTGGTATGACGCCGTACTGCATGAGCGCCCCACCGGCGATGCCGTTCACCACGAACGCGGTCCACGTGGCCCCCACGGTCGCACTCAGCGTGGTGACTTGCTGCTTGAAGGTGCGCGTGACGCGCTTGGCGCTCTGCACGACGGGGGACTTGGCCACGATGTGTTAAACCGGCGACCCGACGAGTTTGCCGATCATCGCGGTCGACACCATGGCGATCGCACCCCAGAACATCACGCGCGCCGCACCGCGCAGCAGCGACGCGCCACCAAGCTGCGCCGCGAGCATGCCTAGGCCGCCCAATGCGACAATCGTGGAGCCGAACACGAGCGGTGTGAGAATCGCCGTGGGCGCCACGAACACGAAGAGCACAGGCAGCCCGGCGCCGACGGCAAAGGCCGCGGCCGAGGAGAGGGCCGCTTGAACGGGACGCGCGCGCGTGAGGTCGTGAATACCCAACTCATCGCGCGCGTGTGCGCCCAGCGCGTCGTGCGCGGTGAGTTCGACGGCCACCTGCTTGGCCAACTCGGGGCTCAGTCCGCGCGACACATAAATGCCGGCCAGCTCGGCCAACTCGTGCTCTGGCTGCGTGGCCAGCTCCATCTTCTCGCGCGCAAGGTCGGCGGTTTCGGTATCGGACTGCGAACTCACCGACACATACTCGCCCGCTGCCATCGAGAGTGCGCCGGCCACCAGGCCCGCGAGTGCCGCCACCACTACCGAGGCCCGATCGGGCTGCGCGGCGGCGACGCCGACCACGAGGCTGCTCGTCGAGATCAGTCCGTCGTTGGCGCCGAGTACCGCGGCGCGCAGCCAACCGATGCTGCTGCTCTTGTGACTTTCGGAATGCGATGCGGGCATGGAGGGACCGGGAGAGGTCGAACGGCAACAGCGGGAACACGGAGTGAACAGATTCCGCCGATATCACAGATAAGCAAAAAGCGATGATGGATCGAAAAATCACTTTTGCTTATCGGTGTAATCTGTGCGATCCGCCGACTCCGTGTTCCCGCTGTTGCTGTTTCCCGACCTCGCCCCCCACCGGAGCGAGTCGCCTGACCTCGCTAGATCACGTTCCGCTCCACCAGCGGCGCCTTCGCCGCGATCCGCTCGAGCCCCAGCGGCGACAGGTCGAGCGCACCATACGCCCCCGTCGCGATCAACTCGGCCACTCCGAGCCCTACGGCCGGCGCCTGCTGCAGGCCGTGTCCCGAGAACCCCGCCGCCACGAACGCGTTGCTCACACCCGGAAGCCGGCCTACAAGTCCGTTCTGGTCGAAGGTGTTGTACTCGTAGTACCCCGCCCATGAGCCCGTGACGCGCAACTCGTCGAACTGCGGTACCCGCTCGGCCAGTCGCGGCCACAGCCACTCGTCGAACAGGCCGTGATCGACCTGATCCAGCGGCACACTGTCGATGTCCTCGCCGCGCGGTGGTGAGCCGCAGAGGAATTGCCCGGCGTCGCCGTCGGGGCGGAACCAGAAGCCACTGGGGTCGATCACCAGCGGACATCCCGGCAGTGGCCCGGGCGCCTGCAACGAGAACACGTCGCGTTTGCGGGCGCGCACGGGCAGGTCGAAGCCGAGCATGCCCGCCAGCGGCGATGACCACGCGCCGGCGGCGATGAGCACAGCGTCGGCGGCGATACGGTCACCCGCCGAGGTGATCACCGACTGCACCGCGCTCTCGCGCACGTCGAAATCGACCGCCTCGGCTTCGACAAAGTGGGCGCCCTGCGCGATGGCGTGGTGCCGGAAGGCCTGCAGCGCGGAGTAGCCGTCGAACCAGCCTTCCCCGCTCGTGGCGGTGGAGAGACCCAGCGATCCCAACGCGATCTGCTCCAGCGACAACCACGGGAAGCGCCGCGCAAGCTCGCCCGGCGACAACAGTGCCACGGCGGCACCGCAGCGCGTCTGCAGCGCCTGATTCTCCTCGAGCACGTGGGCGCCGGCGCTGGTGGCGAGATACAGGTATCCCGGTTCCACCAAGCCGATGCTGGGCCGATCAGTGCCTACCGCCAACTGCGTGCCGATGTCGCGATAGAACGCGAGGCTCTGTTGCGAGATCCGGATGTTGATCTCGGTGGAGAATTGCTGCCGGATGGCGCACACGGACAGCGCACTCGATGCTCGCGCATACGACGCGTCACGCTCGATCACGGTGGCGCAAATGCCGTAGCGCGCCCCGAGAAACGAGGCCGTGGCGGCGCCCATCACACCGCCACCGATGATGACCACTCGCATGGACGAGTCCACCTGCTGGTTCCGCAAAGCGTCTGGAGACATAGAATCCCAAGATGCTGCCGTATCATTCCGCCGAACAGGTCCATGCCGCCTTGCCGTGGTCCACATTGGTGTCCGCCCTGCGCGACGCCTTCGCGGCCGGTGCCACCGTGCCGCGCAGACATGCCCACGCGCTCAGCGAGCGGGATTCACTGCTCCTGATGCCGGCTTGGAACGATCGGGCGCTCGGTGTGAAGGTGGTCACCGTCATGCCCGAGTCGCGCGCCGCCCGTACGGTGCAGGCGCTGTATCTCCTGCTCGACCGACACACCGGAGAACCGCGCGCCGTGCTCGATGGCGAAGCGCTCACGGTGCGTCGAACCGCGGCCACGTCGGTGCTGGCGGCCAGCTATCTGGCGCGCGATGACGCCAGTGAGTTGCTGATGATCGGCACCGGCACGCTGGCGCCGTACATGGCGCGCGCGTACTGCGCCATGCGGCCGGCCATCACCCGTGTGCGCATCTGGGGGCGTACAACATCGCGCGCGGTGGCGCTGGCCAACACGTTAGCGAGCGAAGGACTGCCGGTAGAGGCGTGCCCCGATGCGCCAGACGCTTTGCACAACGCGCTCGCGGCATCGCACATCGTGTGTGCGGCCACCACGGCACGCACGCCGATCGTGCAGGGTGCCTGGCTGCAAGCGGGTACGCATGTTGACCTTGTTGGTGGCTTCACGCCCGCCATGCGCGAAGCCGATGACGACACGGTGTGCGCCAGTCGCATTGTGGTCGACGGCTACGACGGGGCTCTGAGCGAGGCCGGCGATCTCGTCGATCCACTCAGTCGCGGCACGATTCCCCGCGCGCAGGTGGTGGCCGAGCTGCGTGAGCTGGTGACGGGTACCATTCCGGGGCGCACCGACCAGTCGCAGATCACGCTGTTCAAGTCGGTCGGACTCGCGCTCGAAGATCTGGCAGCAGCGACGCTGGTGTGTGGCGCGTAGCATTGCAGGTAGAGCCTTTCATACACCCTCTCCGATCATGACTCTCCTCTCAGCTGTCCGTCGCGCTGGCGTGCTCGGCCTGTTCATCGCCGCCCTGCCGCACGGCGCCGCATTGCAGGCACAAGGCGCGGTGGACGTGCTCATCACCGGCGCGATGGTGTACGATGGCACCGGCGCGCCGGGCCGCGTCACCAATGTCGGCATTCGCGGCGACCGTATCGCGTTCGTGGGCGCAATCCCGAGCGGCACCGCGGCCGCGCGTCGTATCGACGCCACCGGTCTGATCGTGTCACCGGGGTTCATCGACCCGCACACGCACGCCTATGAAGGACTGCCGCGCCTGAACGCCGAGCGACGGTTGAGCGCGTCGTCCTTGATGCAGGGCGTCACGACGGTCACGATCGGCCCCGATGGTCGCGGACCGTTCGACGTGAAGCGCATTCTCGATGAGTCGGAGAAGCTCGGACTTGGCACCAACGCGTATGCCACGGTGGGCTTCGGTACCGTGCGCGCCAACGTGATGGGTGCGTCGTCGGCGCCGGCCACCAAGGTGCAGATCGACTCCATGCGCGCGCTCATCACGAAGGCGATGCAGGAAGGCGCGTTCGGTGTGGGCTCAGGCTTGTTCTACGCGCCGCAAAGCTACGCCAGCACCGACGAAGCGATCGCCGTGATCTCGGCTGCGAAGCCGTTCGGCGGTGTATACGACACGCATCAGCGCGACGAGTCGTCGTACACCATTGGCCTCCTCGCGTCGGTGCGCGAAACGATCCGCATTGGTTGCGAGTCGGGTCTCACGGCGAACGTGGGACACATCAAGACGCTGGGCGTGGATGTGTGGGGCAAAGCCGACAGCGTGTTGGGCATCATGCGCGAGGCGCGCGCCAAGGGATGCGTGGTGACGGCCGATCAGTATCCCTGGACCGCCAGCGGAACCGGGTTGAGTGCCGCGTTGGTGCCGCGCTGGGCACAGGCGGGCGGCAATGATTCGCTCAAACTCCGCATTGCCGATGCCGCGTTGCGCGAGAAGATGCTGGTGGAAATGCGCGACAATCTGCGCCGTCGTGGTGGCGATAGCACGTTGTTGCTGACCGGTGGCAGTGCGGCGGCCAAGTCGTATATCGGCAAGACGCTCAAGCAGGCGGCGGCCGAGCGGAACATGCCGGCGGTGGAGACGGCGCTGGCCATGATCAACGAAGGACTCGACATGAGTGTCGCGAGCTTCAACATGACCGAAGCCGACATCGAGACGTTCATGAAGGATCCGTATGTCATGACCAGCTCCGATGGATCGGGCGGGCACCCGCGGCTGTACGGCACGTACCCGCGCAAGATCCGTCGTTACGTGCTCGACAAGCCGGTGATCACGATGGAGCGGATGGTGCGGGCGTCGTCGGGGCAGGTGGCCGAGACGTATCGCATTCCCGATCGCGGCGTGCTGCGGGCTGGTGCGTTCGCCGATGTGATCGTGTTTGATCCCAAGACGATCCGGGACGAAGCGACGTATGTAGAGCCCACCCGCTTGTCGAGCGGGATGGTGTGGGTGTTCGTGAACGGACAGGCGGCTGTTCAAGAGGGACGGATGGCGAATGTGTTCGCGGGACGCGCGCTGCGTCGGTAGGCGGGACATGGCCTGATCAAACCATTGAGGGAGTCGTGCTGTCGGAACAGACATGCCACGACTCCTTCTACTCTTGCTGGCCGTGCCGGCTTTGCTGCAGGCGCAGCCCTCCGTGTCGTCGACGACGAGAGAACGCGCGACTGCGCCGCTGCCGAGCCCGACACGCAGCGCGTCGGCCACCCGTGTGTCGCAGGCGCCCGTGCTGGATGGACGCGATGACGATGCGGCGTGGCGCAGTGCCACGGTGATTGACCAGTTCCTCGAGTACGAGCCCAATCAAGGGGCGACGCCGCGCTTTCGCACCGAAGTGCGCGTGACCTACGACGAGCGCTATCTGTATGTGCTGGGGCGCATGTACGATCCGGCGCCCGACAGCATCATCTCGCTGCTGTCTCGTCGCGATGTACGTACGGAAAGCGAACAGCTCAAGCTGGTGATCGACTCGTATCATGATCGCCGCACCGCCTACCAGTTCATCACGAACCCGGCCGGCGTGAAGCGCGACTTCTACGTGTACAATGACAACGTGGAGGACGCCACGTGGGACGCGGTGTGGGACGTGGCCACGAAGATCGATTCACTCGGATGGGTGGCGGAGTTCCGCATTCCGTTCAGTCAGATCCGCTTCAATCAGGACGACGCCAAGCGCTTCGGCTTTCTGATCGTGCGTGACGTGGCGCGTACCAAGCAGCGCATCTCGTGGCCGCTGTTCCGTCGTGACGTGCAGGGGTACGTGTCGCAGGGCGGCGAGCTGGAAGGATTCGGCCGACTGCCGCAACCGCGCCGACTCGAAGTCACGCCGTATGTCGTGGAGAAGAGCAGCACGCAACAGAATGCGAACGGCCGCTATTCGTCGCCCATGTCCCAGGCGTTCGGCGCCGACGTGAAGATGGGACTCGGCTCCAACCTCACGGTGGACGCCACGATCAATCCGGACTTCGGTCAGGTCGAGGCCGATCCGTCGGTGCTGAACCTCTCGGCCTTCGAGCAATTCTTCGAAGAGCGTCGACCGTTCTTCCTGGAAGGCGCGGGCATCTTCCAGTTCCGGACGGCGTGCGACGACATCGACACGGGATGCACCGGATTGTTCTACTCGCGTCGCATCGGTCGGTCGCCGCAGCTGTTGAACCGCTATGGTGACGGGTCGAGCGCAACCGCGTCGCGCATCATCGGCGCGGGCAAGGTGAGTGGTCGTCTCGCCAGCGGCCTGTCGGTGGGCCTGGTGACGGCGGTGACGGAGCGCGAGCTCGGCACGCAGCGTCGCACCATCGAACCGCAGACCGGCTACGCGGTGTTGCGCCTGCAGCAGGATCTGCGCAACGGCAACAGCGGCATCGGCGTGATGCTCACGGGTGTCGACCGCACCAACGACGAGTGGAGCCGCAACGTGCTGCGCGGTGGCGCCTACACCGGCGGCATCGACCTGCGTCACCGTTTTGCCGCCAACAATTACGAGCTGGCGGCGTCGGTGTCGGGCAGCACGGTGAACGGTACGGCCGACGCCATCGCCGCCACGCAACGCAGCAGTGTGCACCAGTACGATCGGCCCGACGACGACATCGTGTACGATCCCACCCGCACCTCGATGACCGGCGATGCCGAACGACTGTCGATCTCCAAATTCGGTGGCGGCATCACGCGCTTTCAGAGCGTACTGCAGCGGTTCTCGCCGGGCTTCGAGAGCAACGATCTCGGGTTCCAGGCGCGGGCCGATCAGCAGATGTTCCGGAACTGGTTCTCGCTCCAGCTGAACACGCCTACCAAGTACTACCGTCGCGCGTTCCTGAATTTCAACACGTTCAACACGTGGAACACGGCGGGCCTCGCGCTGGGGCAGGGGCTTAACATGAACTGGCACGTCGAGCTGCCCAACACGTGGTGGATTCACACCGGCGTGAACGCGAACGCTCTCACGCCCGTGTTCAGCGACCGCGCCGCGCGCGGTGGTCCGGCGGTCCGTCTCAGCTCGAACGGCAATGCGTTCCTGGGTATCGAGGGCGATCGCCGTCGGTGGTACACGCCCACGCTGTTCATGGGCACCAACAGCGGGGACGAAGGGCGCAGTGACGGCATGTGGATCGAGCCGGGCATCCAGGCACGGGTGTCGTCGAGATTCAGTGCGTCGCTGGCGGCCCACTACGACCGCGGTAACAACGACGCGCAGTGGCACTCCAACGTGGTCCGCGACGGTGAAACGCACTACACCTTCGCCCGCCTCAAGCAGTCGACGCTGCGTACCACGGCGCGCGTGAACTACACGGCCACCCGTACGCTGTCGCTGCAGCTGTACGCGCAGCCGTTCGTGACCACCGGTCGCTACACCCAATGGCGTGAACTCGACGATCCGCGGGCCACGGCGTACGCCGATCGCTATCAGCCGTTCGGCCCCGGCAGTCCGGGTGGCTTCCGCGTGCGTGAGTTCCGCTCGAACACGGTGGTGCGCTGGGAGTATCGCCCGGCGTCGGTGCTGTTCCTGGTGTGGCAGCAGGGACGAAGCCTGTACGATCCCACGGCGTCGGATTTCAGCTTCCCGCAGGATGTGACGCGCGTGTTCGACGTGCATCCGATGAACACGCTGCTGGTGAAGGCGTCATTCTGGTTCAACCCGTAAACCGAACACCCGCCGCGCCACTTGCCGTCTAACATCTCGGCGGCTCTCTTCGTATAGTGCACAGTGCGTCCCGTTCGCATTGCAATGTGGCAGGCAGTGTCGCGCAAGCGATGCGGCCTGCCACTCTGCTTAGGTCCGTTCGATTTCTTCGGAGGAAAGATGGTCCCTCGCTTCGCCGCGCCGCTCGTGCTCGCGGCCTCCCTGGTGTTCGGCCTCGCCGGCGCCACGACGCTCCACGCTCAGGACACGGCCCCCGGCCGCGTTGTGGGTGTGGTAACCGATTCTGCATCAGGACAGCCGCTGCAATCGGTGCAGCTGTTCCTCGCGCGTGGTACCACACGCCTCGAGGCTCGAACGAATCCTGATGGTCGCTTCACTTTTGTGTCCGTCCCGGCCGGCTCCTACGGTCTCGAGGCCATTCGGCTCGGCTATCGCCGCGTGGTGCGCGCTGGCATCGTGGTAAATGCCGGCGCCACGCTGACGTACGACGTCAAGATGACGGCCGCCGCGCTCAATCTGCAGGCGATGGTGACGACGGGTGTCGTCGATCCCGCTTCTGGTACGCGCGTGCCGTTCTCCGTGGGCCGTGTGAGCGCTGAAGATGCGCCCGTGCCGGCGTCGAACGCGCTCGAGACCATTCAAGGCAAGATCGCCGGCGTCAGTGTGATTCCCACGGGTCAGGCCGGTAGCGGCACGAACATCCAGCTGCGCACGCCCACCTCGATCAGCAAGAGCACGTCGCCCCTGGTGGTGGTGGACGGTGTCATTCAGTCCGCGTCATTCGATGCGGCCAGTGCCGATCTCCAGTCGATGGACATCGAGAGTGTGGAAGTGGTGAAGGGCGCCGCGGCGGCCTCGCTGTACGGTTCACGCGCCGCCTCGGGCGTGATCCAGATTCGTACCCGCCGTGGTACGGGACTGGCCGAAGGCACCACCAAGTTCACGCTCCGCACCGAGTACGGAAACAACGAGCTCGGCCGCAAGGTGAACTGGGCGCAGTTCCACTCGTTCCTGTCGAATGAGCAGGGTGAGTTCCTGAATGCTGCTGGACAGGTGGTGCCGCGTGAACTGCGCGTGCCGGAGCCGATCTATTCGCGCTTTCAGGACAATCCGTTCAAGGCTGGGACCTTCTATGATCAGGTCGATCGCTTCTTCAATCCGGGCGATTTCACGCGCAACTCGCTGAACATCGCGCAGAACGGTGGCAAGACGAACTGGTTCTTCTCGTACGTGAACCAGAAGGAAGACGGTGTGGTGCTCAACAGTGGGCGCTACGAACAGAACGACTTCCGGCTCAACCTCGATCATCGTCCGCGCAGCGACCTCAGCATCGGCATGAGCGCATATCACAGCCGCTCGACGCGACTGAACCTGTACGACGACACGTTCTTCGACCTCATCAATCAGGCGCCCGACGTCGATCTGCGTCAGCCTGATCCCGACGGCACGCCGTTCATCTTCCAGCCCGACTTCGAGGGCCGTGAAGAGAATCCGCTGTACGTGCTCTCCACGGAGAAGCGCAACCGGAATCGCGCTCGGACGCAGGGCGCCCTCGAAGCGCGTTACACGCCACGGTCATGGCTCACGGTCGACGGCAATCTCTCCTACGATCGCTCCGACCGCTCCACCGACTTTTTCCTGGATCAGGGCGTGAAGACCGAGGGCTTCGGCAATGGCGGACCCGGCGAAATCTCGCGTTTCAACGGTGTGACCAACGCGCTCAACGCGTCGCTGTCGGCTAATCTGCTCAAGCGCGTCGGCAGCTTCACGCTGCGCAGTACGGTACGTGGTCTCATGGAACGCGAGACGAACGACCTGGTAAACGCCAGCGGACAGATCTTCTCGACACCGGGCGTGAACAGCCTCAACAACGCCACGGTTCGCTTTGTGAATTCCACGAGCGAGACGATCCGTACCAATTCGTTTTTCGTGAGCGGCGCCGCCGACTATCGCGGGAAGCTCATTGTGGATGGTCTCGCCCGCATGGACGGCAGCTCGCTGTTCGGTCCGGAAGAGCAGGAGAACTGGTACTACCGCGGTTCCGCGGCTTATCGTATCTCGGAAGAGACGTGGTTCCCGCTGAAGAGCGTGTTCAACGAGTTCAAGCTTCGCGCGTCGCAGGGTACGGCCGGCGGCCGGCCCGACTTCAATGACCAGTACGAAACCTTCAACTTCATTGAAGGCGGCGGACTGGTGAAGCAGAATCTCGGCAACAAGTTCCTGAAGCCCGAGTACTCGAAGGAAACCGAGCTTGGCATCGACGCCATCGTGAAGAATCGCTACTCGATTCAGCTCTCGTATGCGCGACAGGAAACGTCAGACCAGCTGCTGCTCATTCCGTTGGCGGGCTACTTCGGCTACGCGAACCAGTGGCAGAACGCCGGTACCGTGACGGGCAACACCTACGAAGCGACGCTCGAAGCGCAGATCGTGCGCAAGCCGAACTTCACCTGGCGCGCCGGCCTCGTGGCCGATCGCTCGCGCAACAAGATCACCGAGTTCAACCGCCCGTGCTTCACGACCAACACGGTCGGTTTCCGTTGCGCTGGCGAGACGCTCGGCAACATGTACGGCTTCCGCTTCATCGGCGACGCGTCCGAGCTGCCGGCGGATGCGCAGTCGCGTGCGGGCGAGTTCGCCCGCAATGATGAAGGACTGCTCGTGTACGTCGGTGCCGGCAACGCCTTCACCGACGGTGAGAGCAAGAAGCTGTGGGGAACGCCGGCGGTCACCATCGGCAGCCAGTCGTACCAGTGGGGTATGCCGGTGCGTGCGATCGACTCCACGGGTAACGCGGCTGTGACCCGTATCGGTGACGGCAACCCGGACTTCCGCTTCGGCGTGTCGAATACGATCGGCTGGCGCGGCGTGCAGCTGTTCATGCTGTGGGATGCACAGGTTGGTGGTGATGTCTACAACCAGACCAACCAGCGCATGTATCAGTACCAGCGCAGCCGCGACGTCGATCAGACGGGCAAGGCGCAGGAGCTCAAGAAGCCGATCGAATACTATGTGTCGCTGTACGCGGCCAACGATCCCACAAGCTACTTCGTGGAAGACGCCAGCTTCGTGAAGCTGCGTGAGCTGTCGCTCAAGTACCGTCTGCCGAGCAGTTTTTCTCGTGCGCTCGCGCGTTTGGGCGCCGAGCAGGCGTCGGTGTCGCTCATTGGTCGCAATCTGGTCACGCTCACCAGCTACAAGGGCTACGACCCTGAAGTCGGCAGTGTGCTCAGCCGCCTCGACAGCTTCTCGTATCCGCGCTATCGCACGATTACGGGCAGCTTCGAAATCACCTTTTGATCGGCGAGCCTCAACTCATGAATTCGACTCTCAAGAAGATCGCTTTGCCGATCGGCCTCACCATGATCGCAGCATCCTGTCAGGATCTGAACGTGGTGAACCCCAATCGGCCCGATGCCGAGCGCGCTACGGCGCAGCCGGTGACCACGGAATCATTCGTGGCGACGTCGTTCCGCACCTGGTGGCCGGTTGCGGGTCATGACGACTATCCGGCGTGGGCCTTCAGCACGATGGCGCGCGAGATGACGTCCGGTTTCGCTGACTTCGGTCAGCTTGAACTCTCGGCTGAGCCGCGTCAGTCTTGGAATAACAGTCCCGTGAACGCGCGTCGGTTGGTGAACGAGCAGCCGTGGTATCAATTGTACCGCACCGTCTCTGCTGCGAACGATGTGGTCGGTGCGATCGATCGCGGACTCGTGATCGAGAACGCCGCTCGTACTGCTCGGGCGAAGGCCATGGGCAAGTTCATGCAGGGTATCTCGTACGGTTATCTCGGCCTGTACTTCGACAAGGCCGCGTTGATCGATGAGAACACCAAGCTGGATACGCTCACCGGCAAGGCGCCGACGTTCGTGGATTACAAGGCGGTCACGGCGTTCGGTATCGCGCAGCTCGATGCCGCCATTACGACGGCGAACGCGCAGCCCACGATGACATTCCCCGTGGACAGCTGGCTGTTTCAGGCGCTCACGAAGGATCAGTTCGTGCGCGTCGCCAACTCGTTCGCGGCGCGGCTCCTGGTCTACTCGGCCCGTACGCGTGAAGAGCGGGCGGCAGTGAACTGGGCAGAAGTGATCAAGCGCGTCGATGCCGGCATTCAGGCGGATTTCGCACCCACGGCGCAGCCTGACGTGTTCTTCGACGACTGGAAGCGGTTGATTGCCCGCCTGCGCACGGCCGGTCGTCCGTCGGACTTCGGTCGTCCGAGCTACTGGCTCGTGGGACCTGCCGACTCGAGCGACGGCTGGAAAAACTGGGTGGCTACGCCGAATGACTCGCGGGTCGCGTTCCAGATGCGCACGAAGGATCGGCGCATTCAGGGCCCCACGGGACCGGCGTCAGTAGGCAAGTACATGGGCTACAACCTGAACAACATCTTCCAGGCGGCCCGCGGCACGTATCGCTACTCGCACTACTACTACAAGCGCAACGGCGTCGACCTCACATACCAGTCGGGCCCACAGGTCGCGATGACGGTGACGGAGATGGATCTGCTCAAGGCCGAAGCGCTCATTCGCCTCGGTCGTGCGACGGAAGCGGTACCGCTCATCAACAAGTCGCGCGTCGCCAACGGTGAGCTGCCGCCGGTCACGGTGGATGGTCCGCCGAATGAACCCGGCTGCGTGCCGCGCAAGGAAGCCGGCGGTTGCGGCAGCTTGTGGGATGCGCTGCGCTACGAGAAGAGCATCGAAGGTGCCGGTGTGAGCGGTGTGGTCGCGTTCTTCGACGCGCGCGGCTGGCGTACGCTTCCGGAAGGCACGCCGATTCACTTCCCGATTCCGGGCCGTGAACTGCAGACGTTGCAGCTGCCGCTGTACACGTTTGGCGGACCCGGTGGTCAGGGCAGTGCACCGGCCCGTGATCCGGAACGTTGCCCCGTGGCCTTGGCTCGGTGTGCACCGTAAGAATGGTTTGAATCAGGCATCGCTGAACTGATCACACAGCAGCAAAAGAGAAAAGGAGAACACAGAGGATCGTGTTCTCCTTTTCTCTTTGTCGCTTCGTCTCTGTGTGATCAGTTCGACGGCCTGGCAGGAAGCACGCGCTACCCGCCGTAGTGCTTCCCCATCTTCCGTCCGTAGTACCCGCCCGCCGCCGTGAGCACGATGCTCACGACGAACGCGGTGAAGATCCCGAACGGTTCGCCGGCGGCCCAGCCCGCGTATCCACCGATTGTGGCGCCGACAAAGGCCAGCATGCGTGTCATACCAAATTGACTACGCGCCCAGCAGCTGCGTCACAGTCGCGGTCACGTTGTCGGCGGAGATGCCGTACTTCTCGTACAGCGTGGGGGCCGGGGCGCTGGCGCCGAAGGTCGAGATACCGACGATGGCACCCGTGTCACCCACCCACTGGTGCCACGACATCGGATGCGCCGCTTCCACCGCCACGCGCGGCACGCCAGCGGGCAGAATGCTCGCGCGATACGACGCGTCCTGTTTGGCGAACAGTTCGAGGCTGGGGCAGCTCACCACCCGTGCGTTCACACCACCAGCCGCCAGCTTCTCACGCGCCGCCAGGGCGATCTCGACTTCCGAGCCGCTCGCCATCAGCACCACGTTCGGCACGCCGTTCGTATCAGCCACCACGTACGCCCCGCGCGGCACACCGGCCCGCGCCCGCGCCGGCTCGTTGTAGTACGACAGCTTCTGTCGCGTCAGCACGATGGCCGACGGTCCCGTGCGATGCGCGATCGCCACGCGCCACGCTTCGCTCACTTCATCGGCATCGGCCGGACGCAACACCAGCAAGTTGGGAATGCAACGCAGCGCCGTGAGATGCTCGACCGGCTGGTGCGTGGGGCCGTCTTCGCCGAGTCCGATGGAATCGTGCGTGAACACATAGATCGCCTGCACGCCCATGAGGGCGGCCAAACGAATGGCCGGACGCATGTAGTCGCTGAACACCAGGAACGTGCCGCCGTACGGGATGATGCCGCCGTGCAGTCCCATGCCGTTCATGATCGCGCCCATCGCATGTTCGCGAATGCCGAAATGGAAGTTGCGACCAGCCGCCGCCGTAGGCGCGTAGTACGTCGCGCCCTTCACGTTCGTGAGATTCGATCCGGTGAGATCGGCGCTGCCACCCACCAGCTCCGGCGCGGCGGATGCAATGGCGTTGATCACCACACCACTCGCCGCGCGACTCGCCACGTTGCCGCTCTTCGCATCGAACATCGGGAACGCGCTGTCGAGCGCTGCCGTCACCTTCCCTTCGTTGCGACGCAGCAACTCGGCCGCCAACTCGGGATGCGCCGCCTGATACGCTGCCCACTTCGTCTTCCACTCGGTGTGCGACGCGGCCCGCGTAGCCACGCGCTCCGTCCAATGCGCGCGCGCGGCATCGGGTACGAAGAACGGCTCGGTGCTTGGCCAGCCGTAGGCCGTCTTCGTGAGCGCGATTTCGGCGGCGCCCAACGGTTCACCGTGCGCCTTTGCGGTGTCCTGCTTGTTGGGCGACCCGAAGCCGATGTGCGTCTTCGTGATGATCATCGTGGGACGCTGCGTGTCGGCCTTCGCTTCAGCGATGGCGGCGTCGATCGCGGCGAGATCGTTCACATCGTTCACATGCAACACCTGCCAGCCGTACGCGGCGAAGCGCTGTTCGGCGTTGTCACTGCAGGAGAGATCGGTGCTGCCGTCGATCGTGATGCCGTTGTCGTCGAAGAACCCGATCAGCTTACCGAGCTTGAAGTGACCGGCGTAGCTGGCCGCTTCGTGCGAGATGCCTTCCATGAGGCAACCGTCGCCCGCCACGAAATACGTGTAGTGATCGACGATGTCATGACCGGGGCGGTTGAACGTGGCCGCGAGGTGCGACTCGGCCACAGCGAAACCGACGGCGTTGGCGACACCTTGGCCGAGCGGGCCGGTGGTCGTTTCCACACCGGGCGTGTGATGCACTTCGGGGTGGCCCGGCGTTTTGCTCTGCCACTGACGGAAGCGCTTGATCTCGGCCAGCGGCAGGTCGTAGCCCGCCATGTGCAGCGTGCCGTACAACAGCATGGACGCATGGCCCACCGACAACACGAAACGATCGCGGTCGGCCCAATGCGGGGCCGACGGATCGTGCCGCAGATGCCGCGTGTAGAGCGCGTAGGCCAGCGGCGCGAGCGCCATCGGGGTGCCGGGGTGGCCGGACTCGGCGGCCTGCACCGCGTCCATGGCGAGGGTGCGGATCGTATCGATCGCGAGACGCTCGGTCTCGGTGACGGCAGCAGCAGCGGGCAAAGCGGACACGGAAATCGCTCCGGAATTTCGGTCAGGTGAGGCGCTCCAGTGGAGTGGGCGCCACAGATCTGAAATCTAGCGGATTCCGGGAAGCGAACGCGGCCGATAAATCAGCGTGCGAGATACCGTTCTCGGGTGAGATCGAGGTGGTGCGCGAAGTGTCCGGCGATCATCCAGGCCAGCGCCCGCGGCGAGATCGGATGTCCGCTGGCCACACCGACTTGGCTCCATGCTTGCTCGTCCAATGACTTGACGAGCGACAGGGTGGCGGCGCGGACGGTCTGGATTTCGGTCAGAATGTCGTCAAGCGGACGGCCGGTGGTGCGGCTCTCCGGCACCCAGGCGTCCTGGTCGAAGCCGGGCAGCGGGGTCATGTCGCCGCGGGCCACGCGCATGAGGCGGTAGGCGAACACCCGCTCGGTGTCGGACACGTGCACGAGCGACTCGCCCAGCGTCCACTTGCCCGGCGCGTAGGCGTATTCCACCAGCGCGGGGTCGACGGCGTCGAGCAGCTCCACCAGCGCCATCGGCTGCGTGACCAGCAGCGACCAGAGATGATCGGTGCCCATGGCGTCGAGGGCCTTGGCGGTGGCGTCGATGTAGGTGCTGGCGAACGGCGCGTGTTCCGACGACGACGGGCGGGTGATCTTCATGCGGGGCGCTCCGAACGATGGGCAGGTGGTGAGTTAGAAGCCGACGCCGAATAGGATGCTCACGCCGGAGTGCTTTGGCGAGAGCGGAATTTCGGCTTGGTCGTTGATGGTGCTGAGACTGCGGGCGTAGCGAAGTTCGGCGTAGCTGCGACGCCGGCCAAGTGGACCGGTGAGGCCGAGTCCGAACACGCCGGAGATCTCGGTGCGCTTGAACGGCGTGTCGATGGTGTACAGCGCACCATCGGGTGCATTGCAGCGCGACGAGAAGGTGACGCCGGAGGTGGAGAGATCGCTCTGGCAGCGCACACGAACGCCGAGCGACGGCCCGGCCACGGCGAACGGATGCCAGGCGCGATTGCGTGCCGCGTCGAACCGCAGAAGCACCGGGACCTCCACGTAGTCGAGGTCGAGATCGAAGGTGGCCGGGCCGCCGTCGACCGGGGCGAAGGACGTTTCCACCCGCACGCCCTTCTGTGTGTAGTTCAGCTCCGGTTGCACCGACCAGGCGCCGCGCACGGGAATCGTGGCGAACACGCCCGCCTGCGCTCCGATGCGACGCTTGCGCTCAAAGGAGAAGCCACCGAACGCCTGCGTGGGGTCGAGCTCCGTGATGGTGGCCATCGCGAGTCCACCGTGTGAGCCGAAACGCACGCGCTGGGCGGCGGCGACTGAGGAGAACGACATGCAGAGCACGAACAGCTGACGCCATCGCATGATCACTCCCGTTCGATAGGGTTACGATTCAGGCAGCGCGGTCCCGAAGCCGAGTTGCGCCAGCACCGTGTGCAGTTGCGACGGATCGGGAACGGCACCCTGGGCCAAACGGGGCGATCCACCGCCACGACCGTCCACCGCTTGCAGCGCGGCGCGGAGCGTCTGTCCCGCGTCGATCCCGGTGTCCTGCGCGGTGGCCATCAACACCGCGCCCGCAGCGGCATTCGTGACCACGACCGCGCAAGAACCGAGTGCTACCAGTTGCTGGGCGAGTGGCTCGGATTCTTTCACCGCCCCCGATGCTGACACTACGATACGTCGCACGCCGTCGCTGTCGGGGATACACGCCGTCCAGAGGGCGGCCGCTTCGTAGCGGGCCAGTTCGGCGGCCAGGCGCTTGCGCTCACGTTCGCCCTCGGTGAGTCGCTGCTGCTGCTGTTCCACGAGACCGGGCAGATCGTGCGGCGCAGCGGACAACGTGCGCGCGGCCTTGGTGAGTAGCTCGGCGTCGAGACGGGCGCGGGACACGGCGCGGTGACCGCACACAAACTCGATGCGCGTGTTACCCTTGGTTTTCTCGGCCCGACGCAGCAGAAGCGCGCCGATCTCTCCGGTGTGATCGACATGCGTTCCGCCACAGGCGCTGCGATCGATGCCGTCGATGGTCACGATGCGCAACTCGCCGTCGCGATCGCTCGGCTTGCGCAGCCCCGTGGCCTCGGCCGCGTCTTCGAACGACACGGTGACGCGGCGATTCTGCACGATGAGCGCGTTGGCGCGACGTTCGATGGCGGCAAGCGTGGTGGCGTCGAAATCCTCGCAGGCCACGTCGACGGTGTTGGTGTCGTCGCCGAAGTGCACGCTTACCGTGGGCCAGCCGAATTCGTCGGTGAGCATGGCCGACAGCAGATGCTGACCGGTGTGCTGCTGCATGTGATCGAAGCGCCGCACCATGTCGATCTGCCCCACCAACATCGAGCCCACGGGGACCCCGATCGGCTCGGCCAGAAGATGGGCGATCCGATCGTCCTCGTCGACTACGTTTACCACCGCGATACCGCCCAGGGTGCCCACATCGTGCGGCTGCCCGCCCGAGGTGGGATAGAACGCGGTGCGGTCGAGCACCACGCGACGGCCGTCGTCGGTGATGTCGAGCACGACGGCGGTAAAGCGGTCGAGGCGCGCGTCGGTGTAGTACAGGCGATCGGTCATGCGAAGGCGGTGCGAATGGGAGAACGACGGGCAACAGGAAAGGGCGCCGATGGTATCTTGCGCAATATGCTGATTCCGCCAACTCCCCGGATCTTCGGGCGTGTCGCCGCGCGCGCGTCGCTGGTGATTCTCGCCGCCACGAGTGCCGGCTGCAGCAGCAGCTTCTTCAAGGTGACGCCGGATGCGGGGGTAGGGGCGGCGGGTGCCGATACGCCTGCTGCGGCCCCGGCGCCGAAACCGGCGGCGAAAGCCGCGCCGCCCAAAGCGGAGACGAAGGCCCCTCGCCCAGCGCGCGGTGCCGCGCCGGCGGCGGCCGTGACGCCGCTGCCTGCGGCGCCGGTGGTCGTGGATACGATCCTGCCGGAGCCGGACCCGGCGCCCTCCGACTCGGCCGGGGTGGCGCGGTTGCATACGCTGATGCAAGTGTGGCACCTGGTGTCGCTGTATCACCCCGCCGTGATCGAACGCGGTGCGCCGTGGGATTCGGCGTTCATCCGTGCGGCCACGGTGGTGCGGTCGGCCAACGAGCCGCAGGAGCTGGCCACGGCGTATCGTCGCCTGCTGTCGGTGCTGCAGGATCCGCTCACTCGGGTGGAGTTGGCCGATGTCGGGCCCGCGACGGGTGCGACGGAGTCGTTTGCGTTCGGCAGCGAGCGCACGCGCGATAGTGTGCTGATCGTGCGCGTGCCGTTGGGATCGGCGCAGCGCGTGCTGTTCACGGATAGTGCGGCGGCGATGGTACGCGCGCTGCTGGCTACGGCACCGACGCGGGTGGTGCTCGATGTGCGGGGCTCGGGGTCGGCGAACCGCGCGGCCTCCGGTGGTGCGGACACACTGGGCCTCGACGTTGTGGTCGATCGATTCGCGGCGAACGCCGGACTGGCGACGCAGCTGAACAGCGTGCTCAGCATGACGAGCACGGAGCGCACGCGCCTGGTTGGTGGTGCACGCTACCGCAACGGACAGTGGCAGCCGGATGACGCGTGGACCATGCGCACCGGAGCGCCGGTATTCGCGGGTTCAATGCAGCCGCGGCGCGTCATGGTGCTCGCGAACCGTGCCACGGTGTTGCCCCGCGCGCTGTTGTCGTTGGTCGCGAGTGGCCGAGCCACACTGATTGCGGAAGAGGGCGTGGATGACACGCCGCTCGTGTCAAGTGTGGTGTTGCCGATCGCCGATCGCGTGACGGTGCGTCTGCGCACGGGTGAACTCGTGCATGCTGACGGCGGCACGGGGCTGATCGCCGACACGGTGCTCCCGCGCGCGGCGCAGGCGTCGGACAGTGCGCCGGTGTTGCGCGCTGCGCTGTCGTTACTGCGCACGAATCGTGTAGCGCGCGCCTCACGTGTGCCCGCGCGGCGACTGCCCGCCGTGTTGCCGGGCTACTACGACAACGATCCGTATCCGTTCATGGGCGCACGTTTGCTGGCGGCGGCACGGCTGTGGAGTGCCATCCGTGTGCGGCATGTGCATCGCGACTTGTACGATGAAGACATGGACGCCTTGCTCGAGGGCACGATCCCGAGGCTCGAGGCGGCGCGCGTGGCCAGCGAGTACGCCGCCGCGTTGCTGCCGATGGTGTCGGCGCTCGATGACACGCCGTCGAACCTCTGGGGGCAGTCGGCAGACTCCGTCCGTGGCATGGCGTCGGTGCCGTTTCGCGTGCGCTGGATCGAGGATCGCGCGATCATCACCGACGTAATCCGAGACTCCGTCACGAAAGCGCTTGGCATCGAGACGGGGATGGAAGTGACGGCGGCCGATGGCTTCCCGATGCCGGCGTGGGTCATCGATCATCGTGCCGCCGTATCGGCGCCGAACACGTGGTCGCGCATGCGGATGCTCATGTCGCTGATGCCGCGCGGCCCGAGTGGCGGCGCGCTGTTTCGGCTGCGAGACCTGACGAACCGCGAGCGACAGCTCAACATTCCGCGCAGCGCGGCGTACGTGGCGCCCTTGGTGCTGCCCGAGCGGCCCACCATGAGTGCGGTGCGTACGTTGCCCGGTGGCATCGCGTATCTGGATCTCGAGCGCCTGCCGATCGACTCGGTCACGGCCATTCTCGGGCGCTCCCGTACTGCCCGTGCGTGGGTGCTTGATCTGCGCGGCACCCTTGGCACCGGACACGCCGATGCAATTCTGGCGGCCGTTCGCAGCGCACCCGAAGCCGTGATCGTGCGCGAGGTGCGGCGCTACGACAGTGAACCCTGCGCGACGCCCACGTTGCGCGACGCGCGCGCGCTGTGCGCGGTGACGCGAGAAACGCGGTCACGGGTGAGTCGCGGTGACACGGCCGGGCATTACTCGGGACGCATCGTGGCGTTGATCGACGAGCGCACCGGCGGCGACATGGAGCGGTTGGCGATGGCCCTCGACGCGGTGTCACGCGTGACCTTCATCGGTTCCTCCAGCGCGGGTGCACCGGGCGAGGTGATGAACGTGGAGTTGCCCGGACTGCTGAATGTCGCGCTCCCCATCGTGGAGCTGCGTCGTGCGGACGATGCACAGTTGCAGCGCGTGGGCATCACGCCGAGTGTGGAGGTGCGCCTCACGGTGCGCGGTGTGCGCAGCGGTTTCGATGACGTGATCGAACGCGCGCAACAGTGGCTCGTGCAGCAGCTCGATCCGCCCGCGCGTCGTCGGCGATAGTTCTGCGTCGTGCGAGACACTACGGCTCTTCCGATCGACGAGATCATTCCGTCGCTGCGTGCGGCGATGGCCGCGCGTGTGGTGGCGGTGCTCGAAGCGCCGCCGGGTGCGGGCAAGACCACGCGGGTCCCGCTCGCGCTGATGCACGAGCCGTGGCTGGCCGGCACGAAGGTGGTGATGCTCGAGCCACGGCGACTCGCGGCCCGCGCGGCCGCGTTGTACATGGCGTCGATACTCGGCGAAGAGGTAGGGCAGACGGTGGGGTACCGTGTGCGCGGCGAGTCGCGCATCTCGAAGCGTACGCGCATCGAAGTCGTTACCGAAGGCGTATTGGCCCGCATGCTGAGCAGCGACGCGGCGCTCGAGGATATCGGACTCGTGATCTTCGACGAATTTCACGAGCGGTCGCTGCACGCCGACCTGGGGCTGGCGCTGGTGCTGGAAACGCAGCGTCATCTGCGTGACGAGCTGCGCGTGCTGGTGATGTCGGCCACGCTGGATGGGGTGGCGGTATCGGCGCTGTTGACCGACGACGGCGGACCGGCCCCCGTGTTGCGCAGTGAAGGGCGCATGTTCCCCATCGAGACGCACTATCGCGCGCCGCGTCGTGATGAACGCATCGAAGCCACGACAGCGCGGGTGATTCGCGAAGCGCTCGACGCCACCGAGGGCGACGTGCTGGTGTTCCTGCCGGGTGCGGGTGAGCAGCGGCGCGTGGCCGAGCGTCTCACCGGTGACACGATGTCGGGGGTGCGCGTGCACACGTTGCATGGGAGCATGCCGCTCGCTGATCAGGATGCGGCGCTGGCACCGGCGCGTGTGGGTACGCGGAAAGTGGTGCTGAGTACGAGTGTGGCGGAAACGAGTCTTACCGTCGCGGGCGTGCGCGTGGTGATCGACTGCGGCCTGTCACGCGTGCCGCGCTACGATGCATCGGCGGGGCTCACGCGATTGCACACGGTACGCGTGAGTCGCGCGTCGGCCGACCAGCGTCGTGGTCGTGCGGGGCGTACGGCGCCGGGTGTGAGCTATCGGCTTTGGGATCAGCACGAGGATCACACGCTGTTGCCGAGCACGCGTCCGGAGATTGTGGATGCGGATTTGTCGTCGTTGGCGTTGGAGCTGGCTGACGCGGGCATCAGCGATCCGACGACACTGCGATGGCTGGATGTACCGCGCGCGGGGCCGTTCGCGCAGGCGCGCGGGCTGTTGGCGCAGCTCGGTGCGCTCGATGACACGGGGCGCATTACGCCGCACGGCCGTCGCATGGCGGCGCTGCCGTTGCAGCCGCGATTGGCGCATTTGGCGATTGTCGCGGCGGATCGTGGTGCCTTGCCACTCGGCGCGGCGATTGCGGCGTTGCTGGAGGAGCGCGACATCGTGCGCTACGACGGGTTGCCGCCGCAGTCGGACATGCGACTGCGCACGGAGCTGCTGCGACGCGACGGCGCGGCGGGGGCAGCGGGGGTGGCAGTGGATCGCGACGGCGTACGTCGCGTGCGACAGACGGCCGACGACCTGGCGCGTCGCACCGCGGGCGGAGGATCGGGCACTGCGCGATCGAGCGGATCGTGGGATGACGCCGACACCGGTTCGCTGCTGGCGTTGGCCTACCCCGATCGCGTGGCGCAACGTCGCAGTGGGGCCGAGCCTCGGTATCTGTTGCGCAACGGCAGTGGGGCGGTGCTGGCGAAGCACGACGCGCTGCACGACGCGCCGTATCTGGCGATCGCGGATCTGGAGGGCACGTCACCCGAAGCGCGCATCGTACGGGCCGCGCCGATCACGCTCGAGGAGCTACGTGAAGATTTCGGCGACCAGTTCGAGCGCGTGCAACTGGTGGAGTGGGATGAGCGCACCAAGGCCGTGCGCGCGCGCAAGCGTACGATGCTGGGTGCGATGGTGATCGAGGATGTGGTGTGGACGGACGCCGAGCCTTCCGCGGTGCTGCAGGCCGTACTCGACGCGATCCGCGCCCAACTCGCACGCGGCGGCATCGAAGCGTTGCCCCTGTCACAGGCCGCGACGCGACTGCGCGAGCGGATGGCGTTCGTGCGAGCCCACGACGAGAGCTGGCCCGACGTGTCGGTGGCCGCGCTGTCGGCGTCGCTCGAGGAATGGGCCGGGCCGTACCTCGACGGCGTACGCACCTGGGCGCAGCTGGCATCGGTGGATTGGCATGAGGCGCTGCAGTCGTTGATGCCGTGGGCACAGCGGTCGGCCTTGGAGCGCCTGGCCCCCACGCATCTGGAGGTGCCGAGCGGGTCGCGGATCGCGCTAGACTACAGCGAGCCCACGGCGCCGGTGCTGGCGGTGAAGCTGCAGGAGGTATTCGGGTGGACCACGACGCCGATGGTGATGGATGGGCGCGTGTCGCTCACGCTGCAGCTGCTGTCCCCGGCGCAGCGACCAGTACAGGTCACGCGCGACCTCGCGGGATTCTGGCGCAGCTCGTACTTCGAAGTGCGGAAAGAGCTGCGAGGTCGATATCCACGGCACCCGTGGCCGGAGGATCCGCTCACCGCCGAGGCGACGCGGAGAGCAAAACCGCGGGGCACGTGAACAAAAACAGCTTGACCGCGGGTTTACGCGAATGCCCGCGAATGAACAACGTTTCAAGGGGTCAGAGTCGTTGAAAACCGTTCAACGACTCTGACCCCTTAGAAACGCTAATGCCTTGAACCGCCGTTCAACGACTCTGACCCCTTGAACCGCCGTTCAACGACTCTGACCCCTTGAAAAGCCGTTCAACGACTCTGCCCCCTTGAAACTGACCCCTTGAAAAGTGGCGCCAATGTCCGCGAATGAACCGCAACAGATTCGTGTGGTTGTCGGCGCCAATTGGCGGTCATGCAGTGGCTTTTGCTGTTCAACAAAACAAATCAGTTCGTGGCGACCGCGAGGAACGGCGCGTTCAAAAGCTGCCGGCGGCGTATTTGTGGTGAGTACGATCGGTGGTGCTCGCTCCAGGTTGTATGGAACTCAACCAGGAGAAATGATGAGCGACGCACCGCGGAAGCCCCTGTTGCACCAGGAGCTCAGCAGCCAGATCATCAGCGCGTTCTACGAGGTGTACAACACCATGGTCCGCGGACTGCTCGAAGGGTGCTATCAGAACGCACTCTACGTCGAGCTGCAGGAGCGCGGCATCCCCGTCGACCGCGAGGTGCCGTTCGGCGTGCGCTACAAGGAGCGCATTGTGGGCCAGTATCGCGTGGACCTGCTCGTCGATCGGAAGGTGATCGTCGAATGCAAGACTGCGGACACGTTGCACGCGCAGCATGAGTCGCAGATGCTGCACTACCTCAAGGCGACCAACACCGAGCTTGGACTGCTGATGTACTTCGGTTCCAAGCCGCAGTTTCGGCGCTTCGTGCACACGAACGGCTCGGCCTCCCCCGCCACTTGAGAGGAGGCCGGCCCGACGGAAGACGCTACGCCAGCGCGCCGGGAATCAGCGTGACGAACTGCTTCATCTCGTCGGGAGTGCCGATGCTGATGCGGCACCAGTCGTTGTACGGCTGAAAGGCGCGACCCACGCGGAAGCCGCCGGCCAGGAAGTGTTTCTGGAGCTGCTCCACCGGGCGACCGGCGTGGAAGAACACGAAGTTCGTCTGCGACGGCGCCACGCGGCGGCCGGCTTTGGTGAGTGCGGCGGTGAGCAGCGCGCGGCCTTCGCGGTTCTTGGCCTTCACGAACTCCTGATACTCCGTGTCCTGCACCGAGGCCAGCGCGGCGCGCATGCCGAAGGTATTCGGGTTGCCCGTGGCGAACACCGCCATCTTCTTGATCACGTCCGGATGTGCGATCGCGAAGCCGACGCGCAGTCCGGCGAGCGAGTGGATCTTGGACGCCGTGCGGGACACGATGATGTTGTGGCCGGCGGTGACCAGATCCGTCATCGACTTGTAGCTCGGATCGTCGGCGAAGTCGTGGTACGCTTCGTCCACGACCACGAGACACTTCTTCGCGGTGCTGATCACGAAGTCACGCATGGCCGACTGATTGTCGAGCACCGCCGTGGGATTGTTCGGATTGCACACGAACACCAGCTTCGTGTTCGCACCGATCTTCGCGTTCATCGCGGCGAAGTCATGATGCAGGTCGGCGGTGAGCGGCACCTTGTGCACCGTCACGCCCATCGCGGTGGCGTAGTCGGGTAGCTGTTCGAACGTGGGCCACGGCAGCACCATCTCGCCGCCCTTCATGCCGGTGGCGAGCGCGGCCAGCGACAGCACTTCGCTCGAGCCCTGCGTGACCAGCACGTGCTCCGGCTTCACGCCCACGTGCGTCGCATACGCCTCGGTGAGCTCCTTCATCACCGGCGGGTCGTAGTGCGGATGCTCGCCCCACGCGTTCATGATCGCGTCTTTCGCCTTGGGCGACATGCCGAACGGATTCTCGTTGAAGCAAAGCCGGATCGGACCGGCGGCGCGACGCTGCGTGGTGATGTCGCGTTCGAGCTGCTTCAGGATCTCCCCGTACGAGGCGCCGCCGAGTGCGCGTGACGCCTCGAGCGCGGGGAGGAGTCCGGGAAGCGCGACGCTGGCCCCGACACCGATACCGGTCTTGATCAGCCATTGACGACGGGAGACGGTGTCGGACATACGGACCTCGCGTGAAGCAGGGCGGTCGGAGTTGGTGCGGCGTGGGTCTACGATACGACGCGAACTATCTTTCCGCGATGTCCGCTGTCCGATGGCTGGTTACTGCCCTGTCGTTCGCCGCCATGCTCGGGGTGTCGGCATGGGTGGTGGCCTCGCATTGGCCTGCGGGGGGCATGCCGTGGCTGGCCTGGCCGGTGCACGCCGCAGCGTTGGCCACCGTGACGGCCGAGATCATCACGCGGGCGCTCAAGATTCAGGCGTCGGCGCGGGCGTGTGGAATCCCGCTGCGCTTCGGGACGGCGGTGCGAGTCTGTCTGGCCGGTGATTTCGCAGCGGCCATCACGCCGGCCCGCTCGGGGGCGGAGCCGTCGCGGTTTCTGGTGTTGGCCGAGAGTGGCACCGGTCCGGCGGGGCGCGTGTTGATTCTTTTTCTCGAGCTGTTTCTGGAGATGTGGTCGCTGGTGCTGGTGTGCGGCGTGCTGGCGGTGCTGTTCGCCGGACGCGGCGCGTCGGTGGCGGGGCTGCTCAGCCTTGTGGGTGGCTACAGCAGTTTTGTGCTGGGGGTTGGGGCGGCGGGTCTGGTGCTGTCGAAACGGACCGCCAACGGACCGCCGCCGGCCTGGGCGCGCCGGATCGGGTTGCATGCCGGGCGATGGCGGGTGGTGCAGCGCACGCTGCGGGCGTTGCGGGAATCGGTACAGTCGCTGCGACGGGCCGACCCGGCGCTGATGCTGCTGGCGTTCGGGGGCTCCGTGCTGCACGTGCTGTTCAAGGTGGCCACGCTGCCGATTCTGGTGTTCGTGGGCGACCCGTCGTTCCCGCTCACCATGGACGCATTGGCGCCGCTCGTGCTCTGGCCGTTGGCGCTCTTTTATGGGGGCGTGGTGGTGCCGGCGCCCGGCGGCGGCGGGTTTATCGAAGGCGCCTTCGCCGCCACGCTCAGTTCGGCGATCCCGGCGGGTATCTTTGCCGCATCGCTGCTCTGGTGGCGGTTCTACACGTTCTATCTGTACCTCCTCGTTGGTGGGGCGGCGGCCGGCGATGCCGCCCTGCGTGCCCTGCGTCGACCGACCTGACGCGATGTCCTCCACGACCCGTCCGATTCCCAGTTCGCCTACGCCGCCGTCCGCAGCGCCAGCCGCCGCCACCAAATGGCAGCTCATCGCCGGCTTTCTGATCATCTACGTGGTCTGGGGCTCGACCTACCTGGCGATTCACTGGGGCGTGGAATCGATCCCGCCGTTCGGCATGGGTGCGGCTCGTTTTCTGTTGGCTGGCTCTATGTTGTATGCATGGTGCCGCGTGCGTGGCGCGAAAAAGCCCGCCGCGAGCCAGTGGAAGGCGTCGGCCGTGATCGGCGCGCTGCTGCTGTTCGTGGGCAACGGGGCGGTCTCCTGGGCCAGTCAGCGGGTCCCCTCAGGCCTCACGTCGGTGCTCGTCGCCACCGTGCCGCTGTGGCTCGTGCTCTGCGAACTCTGGCAGGGGAAGCGCCCCGACCTCCTCAAGGTCGTCGGCGTCCTGATCGGTTTGGGCGGCGTCGCCCTGCTCGTCATGCCGACGGGCGCGGCCAAGGCCACCGTCGATCCCATCGGTGCCGTGGTCCTCGCGCTGGGCTCGCTGTCGTGGACCATCGGTTCGCTCTATTCGCGCACCGCGCGGCAGGCCGAGTCGCCCGCGCTCGCGATCGCCATGCAGATGCTGGTGGGCGGCTCACTGCTGCTGATGCTGTCGCTCGCCGTCGGCGAATTGACCCCCGATCTGCACGTGACCGCGCGGTCGGCGGCGTCGCTGCTGTACCTGATCGTGTTCGGGTCGTTGATCGGATTCAGCACGTACATGTGGCTGCTGAAGGTGGCGAGCCCGACGGCGGTGGGAACGTACGCCTATGTGAATCCGGCGGTGGCCGTACTGCTGGGTGTGCTGCTGGCCGGTGAGCGTCTTCCCGCGCAGGCCGTGGCCGCCATGACGGTCATTCTGGGTGGCGTCGCCATGGTCAGCATCGCCGGCGGCGGCGCCCGGCGCATGGTCACCGCGGTCTGGCGGGCGCGCTGAATCCTGCGCGCCCGCGGGTTCGTACGGAACGGCGTACCCACTTCTTCGGAGCTGCTACGTGCGCACCCACATCAAAGTCGTCGGCATCGTCAACCTGATCTACAGCGCGATCGGCATCCTGGCCGCCGCTGGCGTATTGCTGGGCGGCATCTTCAGCTCGTTGGCCACGCTCAACCCCATCGTGCTGGTCGTCGGCACCGTCACCAGCGCCCTGATCGCCATCGTCATCGGCGCGATCAGTGTGTTCGGTTTGATTGCCGGCTTCGCCCTGCTCAATCATCAGCAGTGGGCGCGCTACGTCATCCTCTTCGTGTCGGCGCTGCGTCTGTTCCGTTGGCCGTGGGGCACGCTGTTCGGCGGCTACTCGATCTGGGTGCTGATGCACGACGAGACGCGTCAGATCTTCGCGATGCAGTCGTAACGACTCCTCACGCCAGAGTTCGTCGCTCAACCGCAGTATGGTAGCGCGTTGTAGGCAGAACACTGCTGGCGTGACGAAGGGATGAGCGGTAGCGTGCGGACATGACCGCTACCGCTGTCAGTTCAGAGATTCGTACGCCTCCCCGCGTCGTGCTCCCGCACCTGTCGCGGGCACAACGTGAATCGCTGACGGCGCTGGCCCCGTGTGTGCTCCGGGGGGCGCCGCCAAGCACGGAGTCCGCCAGCGAGTTGGTGGCGCGCTGTGATGCCCGACTCGAGCTGCTTCCCGCGCATCGCCGCGCGCAGCTGGGGCTTGCCCTCGATGTGCTGGGCGGACGCACGTCCGTGTTGCTGGCCATCGGCAAAGCGACACGCTTCGCCGCGATGTCGGAGAACGATCAAGCGCGCTGCTTCGAGCGCTGGCTCAACTCCCCGTTGGCGCCGCTGCGTTCGGCCTCGCATTCCGTGCGACGCCTGCTGCTGGCGGTGCACTATGCGCGCTCCGAAGTCACGGCGGCGATCGGGTACGCCGGGCCGATGCACCTCCGATCGCCCCGGGTGTCGTGGGAGGGGCCGATGGATGGCACGAGCCGCGCCGACGAGCCGATCGCGCGCGGATACGTGGAGCTGCCCACGATCATCGCACCGGCCCCGCTGCCCCGCGGGGTGATCCCGGCGGTCGCGATGCGCGCCGATCTGCATCGCACCGCCGATGTCGTCGTGATCGGCACCGGCGCCGGCGGCGCGGTGACCGCCGCCCGCTTGGCCGAAGCGGGCTTCTCGGTGGTGGTGCTCGAATCGGGGGCGTATCGCACGCGCGCCGATTTCGACGAACGCGAGGCCGAGCTCACCGAGCAGCTGTACGCCGACGGCGCCTTGCGCACCACGGACGATGCGTCGGTGGCGCTGGTGCAGGGCAACACCGTGGGCGGATCGACCACGGTGAACTGGATGATCATGCTGCGCACGCCGGACTTCGTGCTCGAGCAATGGGCCACGGAATCGGGCGTGTACGGCATGACGCCGCGGGAAATGAACGACGTGTTCGAGCGGGTGGAGCGCGAGGTCCACGCGACGGCGGTCCCCGAAGACGCCCATTCCGCCAACAACCGCATTCTCCTCGACGGCGCGCGGTCGTTGGGGTGGAAGGTGTCCACGGCGCAGATCAATGCCACGAACTGCGTGCGCTGTGGCTTCTGCGGCGTGGGCTGTCGGCATGATGCGAAGCAATCCACGCTGGTCACCTTCGTGCCGCGCGCGCTCACGGCCGGGGCGACGTTGCACGCCGATACGCACGTCGATCGCATCGAGGTGCGCGAACGGGACACCGGAGCCGGCACGCCGCCGCTCAAGCGTGTGCATGCCACCGTGCGCGATCCGTATTCGGGGCGTCCGGCCCGCACGCTCACCATCGATGCCCCCATCGTGGTGGTCGCCGGTGGCGCCATCGGGACGCCGGCGCTGCTGCAGCGTTCGGGTCTCGGTGGAGGTGGCGTCGGTCAGTGGCTGCGCCTGCACCCGACCACGGCGGTCTGGGGGCGCTACGACCGCGAGATCGTGACGAGTACCGGCATTCCGCTCACCACCATGTGCGACGAGCATCTGCGCTGGCGCGGCACCGACTACGGATTCTGGATCGAGACGCCACCGATGCACCCGTCGTTCACGGCGGCGGCCATGCCCGGGTTCGGTCGATCGCACCGCGAGTTGATGTCGTCGTTCAACCAGCTGGGCGTGCTGATCGGACTCACCCGAGACGGGGCCGAACGCTCACGTTCGAGCGGTCGCGTGCGGGTGAACCGCCGCGGGGAGACGTCGATCGAGTACGCGCTCACGCCCGAAGATCAGCGGCGCGTGCGCGCGTCGTTGTCGGCCACGGCCCAGCTGCATTTCGCAGCCGGCGCCCGTGAAGTGGGCACCATGCACTCCACGCCGATCGTGGTGCGCAACCCGGCCGATGTGTCCCGACTCGAGGAAGGCTCCGTCGGTCCGAATCGCATCGGACTCTTCTCGGCCCATGTGAATGGCACCTGTCGCATGGGTACCGATCCGCGAACCTCGGGGGCGACACCAGAAGGCGAGCGGCACGGTGTGCGCGGGCTGTACATTTCCGACGGGTCGCTGTTGCCCACGTCGCTCGGGGTGAATCCGCAGGAGACGATCATGGCGATCGCGACGGTGCTGGCCGAGCGGATGGCGATGCGCCATGCCGGTGTGACCCGCAATTAGTGCGCAGTTCCGCTGTACTGATGTCCCTGTCCTCCGACCACCAACGCCCGCATGAGTAAGGGAGAGAAGAAACGCCGCCGCGCCCTCGATGCCTATTCGACGCTGCAGCGCGCCGCCTCCATGGCCGCCGCGCAGGTCGAGCAGGCGGTGCACCCGTTCGGCCTCTCGGCGTCGCAGTTCGGGGTGCTGGAA
This sequence comes from uncultured Gemmatimonadaceae bacterium, assembly GCA_963843965.1. GTDB lineage: Bacteria > Gemmatimonadota > Gemmatimonadetes > Gemmatimonadales > Gemmatimonadaceae > Gemmatimonas. The sequence continues at coordinate 206,639 of CAWJMR010000018.1, read as the reverse complement.
ACGCTGCAATCGCGCGGGCCGGTGCATCAGCAGGAGCTGGCCGAGGCGCTGGGACGCAGCAAGGCGCAGATGACCGCCATTATCGATGCGCTCGAAGCGCGCGGCTGGGTGCGTCGTGAGCGTCACGCCACCGATCGACGATTCATCTCGGTGTACCTCACCGACGACGGACGCGAGGTGCTGGTGAGCACGGCCCCGGCGCGCAGTGACGCGATCGTGGCGATCATGGCCGAACTCAGTGGCGAGCAGCGTGCGCGCCTGGCGCGACTCTGCCGGCGGCTGCTGCGGGTGCTCGATCCGGATCAGTCGGACGAGCCGGCCGACGAGGGGCATGGCGCCGCACCTGATGATGCGCACGACGACGCGCACGATGACGACGAACACGATGATGATGTATCCGACGACGAGCTGGATGATCCGGCCGTCGAGACCACGCTTCCTTCTCCGACGTAATCGATGGCCGGACGGCACTTTCTTCAGATCCCGGGACCGACACCCGTTCCCGACCGCCTGCTGCGCGCCATGCACCGAGCGATGGAAGATCATCGCTCGTCGGCATTTCCGGCGCTGACGCGTTCGATCCTTTCGCGCCTGCCGCAGGTCGTGCATCAGACGAAGGGCGAGCCGTTCGTGTTCCCGGCGACGGGCACGGCAATGTGGGAAGCGGCGCTGGTGAATACGATGAACCCCGGCGCGCGCCTGCTGGCGGTGCGCTTCGGACAGTTCTCTCATCTGTTCATTCAGACGGCACGCGCGCTCGGCTATCAGGTGGACGTGCTCGAGGAGCCGTGGGGCGAGGTGGCCGATCCGACGCGCATCGAAGCGGCGCTGGCCGCCGATACGGCACACGAGATTCAGGGTGTGCTGCTGGTGCACAACGAAACGGCCACCGGTGTCACGAGTGATGTGGCAGCGGTGCGTGCGGCGATCGATCGCGCCAAGCATCCGGCGCTGCTGCTGGTGGACGGCGTGAGCTCGATTGCCAGTCTCGAGTTCCAGTTCGATGCGTGGGGCGTGGACTGCGCGATCACCGGCACGCAGAAAGGCTTCATGCTGCCGGCCGGTCTCGGCATTCTGTACATGAGCGAGAAGGCGCTGGCGCGGGTGGATACGTGCACGACGCCGCGCTCGTATTTCGATCTGCGCCCGATGCGCGCGAACAACGCGCAGGGCTTCTTCCCGAGCACGCCGGCGCTGTCGCTGCTGTTCGGTCTCGACGAAGCGCTCACGATGCTGCTGGACGAAGGCATGGATGCCGTGGCCGAACGTCACCGTTTCCTCGCGCACGGCGTGCGGGCGGCGGTGGATGCGTGGGGGCTGCGTCAGTGCGCGAAGCGCGTGGAGATCGCATCGAATTCCCTCACGGCGGTGATGGTGCCTGATGGACACGACGCGCGTCAGGTGATCGAGCTCGCGTTCACGCGCTACGACATCTCACTCGGTTCAGGCTTGAACGAAGTGGCCGGCAAGGTGTTCCGCATCGGTCACCTCGGCGACACGAACAGTCTCACGTTGGCGGGGGCGTTGTCGGGCGTCGAGATGGCGCTGTGCGATGCCGGCATTCCCATCACGCTCGGCAGTGGCGTCGGTGCCGCGCTGCAGCAGTGGCGCGTGCGCGCATGAGTGCCTTGTCGACGGACACGAAGAACGTCCGCGTCGTGGTCACGCGAAAGATGCCGGCCGCGGTGGAAGCGGAGATCGCGTCACGCTACGACGCGTTGTTCAACAAGACGGACTTGGCGCTCGCGCCCGATCAGCTCAAGCAGGTGCTGCAGCAGGCCGACATCGTGATGACCACGGTGACCGATCGCTGGACGGAAGAGATCTTCAACGTGCCGGGCATCCGCGCGCGCATGCTGTGCAACGTGGGTGTGGGGGTGAATCACATCAACGTCGCGGCGGCCAAGCGCGCGGGCATCACGATCAGCAATACGCCCGATGTGGTGACCGACGACACGGCCGACATCGCGATTGCGCTGATGCTGATGACGATGCGCCGGTTGGGTGAAGGCGAGCGTCATGTGCGCAGCGGCGCGTGGGGCGGATTGCGTCCGACGTTCATGCTGGGACGCACGCTGCGCGGCAAGACGCTCGGCATCGTGGGCTATGGTCGCATCGGTCGCGCCGTGGCGCGTCAGGCGGCGGCCGCGTTCGACATGAAGATCATCTATCATGCACCACGCGATCCGCGCATCGATGATCCGGCCACGGCGGGACCGGCCGGCGCCGAGCGGGTGGATTCGTTGGAGACGCTGCTGGCGCGCGCTGATGTCGTGTCGCTGCATTGCCCGGCCACGCCGGAAACGCGTCACCTCATGAACGCGCGCACGTTGGCGCTGATGCCGGCGCACGCGTATCTCGTGAACACCGCGCGCGGTGACGTCGTCGACGAAGCGGCGCTCACGTCGGTACTCAAGGAGCGCAAGATCGCCGGCGCCGGTCTCGACGTATATGAATTCGAACCCAGCGTCACCGCGGAACTGAAGGACCTCGAGAACGTCGTGCTGTTGCCGCACCTTGGCAGCGCCACGATCGAGACGCGCACCAACATGGGCATGCGCGCGTTGTCGAATCTCGATTCATTCGTCCAGACCGGCAGCGTAAGCGACCCGGTCTGAGCGAGGCGGGGGTAGCGCACGCACCGCACATTTCAAGGCATGCCCCGCGCCACCCGCACAGCTTAGGTTGCGACCACGGTGGTCCACAGGCACCGGTGCTTCCGGTGCCCCCCACACGTTCGCCTCCAAACGGCTTCCCCAGCCCCAACACGTTCTCCACCGTGGTCCATGCGGGGCTCTCCGACGAACTGCACCCCACACCGCCGGTTCCCCGGGTGGTGGGTTCTCTGTTGCACTTCACGGAGATCCGGTCGCGCTTCCTGCCGCATCCGCACGACGTCATCGTCTGTCTGCCGCCCGACTACGACCTGAGCAGCGATCGTCGGTACCCTGTGCTGTATCTGCACGACGGACAGAATGTATTCGATGACCTCGCCATGTCGCCGTTCGGCGTGCAGTGGGGCATCGACACGACGGCGCGTGCCCTCATGCATGCGCAGGTGATCGAACCGATGATCATCGTGGCGATCGGCAATGCCGGGCGCGATCGCATCGACGAGTACACGCCGACCCGCGACAACGGGCACGACGCCGGGGGTCTGGCCGACCGCTACGGACAGATGCTGGTGTACGAGCTCAAGCCGTGGGTGGATCACAACTGGCGTACCCGTCGCGGCGCACGTGACACAGGGCTGGCCGGCAGCTCGCTTGGTGGCCTGCTCACGCTGCATCTCGGCCTGACGCACTCGGCGGTGTTCGGGAAGATCGGTTTGCTGTCGCCGAGTGTGTGGTGGGACGATCGTTGGATCGTGCGTCAGTTGGTGGCCAACAACGGCATGCGTCCCGAGCTCAAGATCTGGCTCGACGTGGGCACGGGCGAGTCACGTATGCTGAAGGGCACGCGGTTGTTGTACCGCATGTTGTTGCGAAAGGGATGGCAGCCCGGTCACGATCTGCTGTACATGGAAGCGGATGGCGCGCTGCATGATGAGCGGGCGTGGGGCGAGCGATCCGGGTTGTTTCTGCGCTTCCTGTTTCCCGCCACGACGACGTCGAACGACGCGCTGGCGATGTCGATGTCCTCGGGGATGTCATGAAAGATCTGATCGGCGACAGCTTCACGCAGTTCACGCCCAAGGCGTTCACCTTCCTGCGCGGCATCGCGAAGAACAATCGCAAGGAATGGTTCGAAGAGCATCGCGCGGATTTCGAGCGCGAGATCAAGCGACCGCTGGCGCTGCTGGTGGAAGAGGTCGACGTCCATCTCGCCACGATTGCGCCGGAGATCGTAGGCTCCCCGAAGAAGTCGGTGTTCCGCATTCACCGCGACGTGCGTTTCTCCAAGAACAAGGCGCCGTACAAGACGCACGCGGCGTGCTGGTTCTTTCATCGCGACGCGGGACGCGGCGTAGGCACCGAAGCGGTCCACGGCGGCGCGGGCTTCTACTTCCACATCGAGCCCGGCAAGTCGTTCTGCGGTGGCGGCATCTGGATGCCGCCCCGGTCGGCGGTGACCAAAATCCGTCAGGCGCTCACCGACGACGTGGAAGGGTTCGAGGAGATCGTGAAGGGGCGCACCTTCCGCCGTCGCTTCGGCGATCTGGATACCGACGGCATGCTGACGCGCCTGCCGCGCGGATTCGCCGCCGACCATCCGGCGGCGGCCTGGCTGCGGTACCAGTCGTATACGGCGTGGACGGAGCTCACGCCGGAGGAAGTCACGAGCCCGAAGCTGCCGCAGACGCTGGCCAAGCACTATGCGGCGATGACGCCGTTCGTGCGGTGGTTGAATGTGGCGCTGGGTCTGGGCGAGGCAGCGAGCCGGTAGGTCGTGAACTGCCAACGGCTTAATCGCCAACAGCTTAGGAGGCAGGGAGGAGAGTATCAGGATGGAGGAGGCAGCACCTTTCAAGGGGTCAGAGTCGTTGAACGGCGTTCAACGACTCTGACCCCTTGAAAATCCGCGCGGTTTTCCTGCGCCCTCCTCCCTGACACCCTCCTCCCTGCTTCCTAGGCTGTTGGCAGTTCGCCTTCCTCGCGGGTACCGCCCACCCCCGCCCCCAGTGAGATTCCGTGTCCATGTCCAAGACACTCAAGCTCGCCCTGGATATCCTCATCGGTGCCGTGGCACCGGTGGTGATCCTGAAATACGGCACGGCACCGCTCGGGACGCTCAATGCGTACCTGCTGGCGGCGCTGGTGCCGGTGGTCTGGGTGATGCTCGACCTACTCGTGATCACCCGGCGCTTCAACTTCATCACGACGTACGGTGGACTGTCGGCAGTGATGCGCGGGGCGCTCGCGTTCTGGTACGTGGACGGTGCCCTGTTCGCCTTCAAGGACAGCGCGAGTTACGTGCTCGCGTTCTTCGTGTTCGGCGTGACCGCGCTGCTGGGCACGCCGGTCACGCGCTCGATCGCGCTGCAGGGGCTTGGGCCCGATACGCCCGAGCGTGAGAAGCAGATGGACCGGCTGCTGAGCGAGCCGACGGTACTGACCGCCATGAAGCGCGCCGGATTGCTGATCGGCGTGACCAATCTTGGCGCCGGTCTGGTGAACTATGTGATCAACTACCGCATGGTCGTGGCGCCGTTCAATACGCCGGCGTTCAATGACCAGGTCGCCAACGTGAACGCGATCACGCGATTGGTGCTGGTGCTTCCCGACATGCTCGCGTTGTTCTTCGCCTTCTCCATGATGTACAAGGCGATGTACGCGCTGCTGCCGGCCGATGAAGGGGCCGATCCCGATGCGGGCGAGTTCTGGACGCTGCTGGCGCGCCGCGAAGACGCGATGGCGCTGGTGAAAGCGGGTGACTCGAGCGGTGCCGCGCTCGGCGCCGACGATGTGCAGCACCGCGCGGCGCGTCAGGCGCGCGAAGAGTTCGGGCTGAGCTGAGGCACTGCGCTGCGCGATACGCGCAGGATGTTGGCCTCGGTGTCGAACGTGGCCTGAAGCGCCCGCAGTCCCGTCGGTGCCGGGCCACCGAGACGATTCCCATCGAAGTCGAACTCCGAGCCGTGGCACGGGCAGATGAGTCGCGGGCGGTCGATGATCGACACGCCGCACCCCGAATGCGGACACTCGGCCGACAGCGCGCGAAACGACGCCGGACCGGTGCGAATCACGATCACGCGAGCCGCGAGTAGCACGACGGCACCGCCGATGTCGCGCAGCGCAGGAATACGTCCCACGTGCACCGCGACGGAGTCAACCGTGATCACGACCGAGCCGTCGGGAATGGCATCGACGACTGGAGGCTCGCCAATCTGCGCGTCGTTGCTGCAGGCGACCACGGGAAGCAGCGCCGCTGCCAAGCCGAGCAGATCACGACGCGAGAGTGTAGTCACAGTGTGGTGAATGAAAGGACGACAGAGTGTGCCGAGCATTCAACGATTGTACCGCAGCGCTTGGACTGCATCCCCTCTGCGGACCCGAGACCGTCTCGTGACTTTGGCGTGACGCAACCGTATCGGCATCTTCGGCGCGCACGCCCTATGTAACCCGTCCGACACGACCACGACGCTGGTCGTCTCATCCAATACGCAAATACATATCGAGGATGTTGGCTCATGCGCTCCCCATACACGTTCGCCACACGCGCACTGGTTGCTTCGTGCAGCCTGTTCGTGGTTGCCTGCAGTGACGATGCCGGCACCGACATCAAGCCAATCGCGCCTGTCGCGCTCAAGAATCAGTCGGTCACGCCGGTGCTCGCGAAGTCGCTGATTTCCGGCGTCGAGATCTACAGCTTGATCGGCAGTGATGATGTGTTGCCCGGTTCGCCGAGCTATGTGTTCGGCGGCTCGGCCGACGGTGCCGGGTTCACGCGCAACACCGATGGCAGCTTCACGGTGCTCGTGAATCACGAAGACAACTTCGCCGTGTCACGGGTGAAGTTCGACGCTACGCTCAAGCCGGTGTCGGGCGACTACATCGTGAACTCGACGGCCGGCCGCTATCGCCTGTGCTCGGCCACGTTGGCCACGCAGGAAACGCACGGCTTCGGCCCGCTCTTCCTCACGAACGGTGAGAGCAGCGAAGAGTCGGAGATTCTGGCGGTCGATCCGTCGGCACCGGCCAACACGCCGCGCTATCTCTCGGCGCTCGGTCGCTGGAACTCCGAACAGTCACTCCCGCTCCCCAAGGTGGCGTATCCCAACCGCACCGTGATCATGATCGGTGACGATGATTCGGGCGCCGAGGGTGGTCAGCTGGCGATGTATGTGTCGAGCACCGTGGGTGATCTCGACAACGGCAACCTGTACGTGCTGGCGCGCACCGACAACAACACGCGCGAGCGTGACATGGTGGTCGGTCAGACCTATCCCGTGCAGTTCCGGCAGATCGCCAATCAGAAGACGCTTACCGGCCGCCAGATCAACCTCGCGACGGTCACCGTGAATGCCATGCGCTTTGCGCGCGTGGAAGATGTGGACTACCGGAAGGGCTCGGCGGCGAACAATCGCGAGATCTACTTCACGGTGACTGGCCAGAACAACACGGGCATCAACGCCGACTACAGCCGCAGCAAGTACGGCCGCGTGTATCGCGTGAAGCTCGACGAGAGCAACCCGCTGAATGGCACGCTCGAGCTGGTGATGGACGGTGACGATCGTAACGGACCGGCGAAGCTGTTCCAGAACGTCGACAACATCTACGTGGGCACGAACTACGTGTACGCGCAGGAAGACGACAACGGCTACGGCGACGAAACGCACGACGGCTACATCTACCAGTACAACATCGCGACGAAGGACGTGCGCCCGGTGATCGAGCTCGATCATCGTCGCACGGCCGCCGATGCCGCGATCTACAACGCCGTTGGTGCGCGTCCGGCCGGGAAGGCGGGCTGGGAATACGGTGCGATGGTCGACGTGTCGGCCGAACTGGGCCAGGAGAATACCTTCATGCTCTCGCTGCAGCCGCACTCGTGGCGCGCCGCGAAGTATCAGGGTGTCGACGGCGGTACGGTGCGTCCCACGGAGAATCAGGCGAGCCAGCTGGTCATTGTGAAGGGACTGCCGCGTTAATGCGAACAGTGCGTCGGGTTGGTGTGATCGCTGCCGCGGTGTTGGTCGCCGCGGCAGCAGGAGCGTGCGGTCACTCCGACACCGCGCAGCCTCAAATCGCGCGCGGCGGGGATGCGCGCGCGATGCAAGCGCTGGCGTCGTGGCGATTGGACATGGATTCGCTGGTTGCGCGCACGGCGCGGTTGGATAGCGCCGTGCAGACCCTCGCCACCGACCACGACCTCGGCGCCGCGCGCCGCGCGTTCGCCGAGGCCCGCGCCTCGTTCAAGCACATCGAGCTCGCGCTCGAGTACTACGCACCGACCACCTCACGCGATATCAACGGGGCGGCGCTGCCGCATGCGGAAGAGCACGAAGGCCCCGAGATCGTGACACCGCCGACCGGATTTCAGGTGGTCGAAGAAGCGCTCTTCTCCGCCGATCCGCGTGCGGAGCAGGAGGCGCTGAAAACGGAGGTCCGCACGCTGAATCACATTCTCACGCGTGCGCGGACCATGCTTGGCGCGCAGTTGGTGACCGACGATCGCGTCTGGGATGCCGTCAAGCTCGAGATGGCGCGGGTGGTCTCCCTCGGCGTCAGCGGCTTCGATTCGCCGGTGGCGGGGCAATCGCTCGTCGAAGCCGATGCCGCGCTCGAGGGTATCGCCCGCACGATCGCGCCGTATCGCGATGCGCATGCCGGCTGGGGCGTGGTGGACTCGTTGCTTCGCGGCGCCCAGCGCGCGTTGCGCGCGGAGCGGAATCGCGACGCGTTCAACCATCTCGCCTTTCTGGTGCGGCACGCCAATCCGCTCACGAGGGCGCTCAATGCGCAGCGCGTCGCACTGGGTATCGGTCAACCCGAGGAGCGGCGAGCGTTCCGCATGCAGGCGGTCACGCTGTTCGATTCCGGTGCCTTCGATGTGCTGGCATTCGCCCCGATCGACACGCGTGACGAACCCGCTACGCGGGTGGCGCTTGGACGCACGCTGTTTCAGGATGTGCGGCTGTCCGGCGACAACTCACGAGCCTGCAGTTCCTGTCACATGCCGGATCGTGCGTTCACCGACGGCATGAAGGCGAGCCCCGGGCGGCGAGGGCAGCCACTGCCGCGGAACACACCGACGGTGGTCAACATCGGCTTGCAGGTCGGCTCCTTCAGCGACCTCCGCACCACGTACCTCGAGGATCAGGTGACCGAGGTCGTGCAGAATGTCGATGAGATGCATGGGCGACTCTCGGACGTCTCGACCGTGCTGGCGGCCGACACGTCACTCGTGACGCAGTTCCGGGCGGCGTACACCAGCCGTGCCGGACAGACGGATTCGGTAGTGACCCCAGCACGCATTCGCGGGGCACTGGCGGCGTACATGCGAAGCTTGACGTCGTTGAATGCTCCCGTGGATCGGGCGCTTCGTGGCGACACGCTCGCCTTGAGCGCAGCCGAACGGGCGGGATTCAACGTGTTTGTGGGGAAGGGCCGGTGTGCGACCTGTCACTTTCTACCGCTCACGAATGGCACCGTGCCGCCGATGTATCAGAAGTCGGAGGTTGAGGTATTGGGCGTGCCTGTGCGTGCCGTGACCGCTGGTGGGCGGATCGATCCCGACGTGGGACGCCAACGCATCGCTGGTGCCGCGCCGAACCGGTACGCCTTCCGCACGCCCTCGCTGCGCAATGTCGCGCTGACCGCGCCGTACATGCACAACGGCGCCTATCCCTCGCTCGAATCGGTGGTCGACTTCTACAATCGGGGCGGCGGCGCCGGGGTCGGCGTCGTGCTGGACAACCAGACGCTTCCGCCCGACCCGCTGAAGCTGACGGCGCTCGAGCAGCGGCAGTTGGTCCAGTTCCTCGGGGCACTCACCGACACCACCGGGATGCAGCGCCGGTAGCCGGCCGCCGGTAGTCGGCCGCACGAATCGACCATATCGCGACTCTTCGCCGACACTGGCGCCAAGCCCGCCGAGAACCCAGACTCCACAGGTCGACATTCTCACGCCGGGTCTCGTATGGCTACGCTGATCGCCCCCGAAACCGCCGCGGACAGCACGCGCGCCTTTCCTGCTCAGACCAGTCGCCCGTGGGGACGACCGCGTCGCGCGCGTCATGACATCGGTCATCACGAGCTCACCGGCCAGTACCGCATCGACCTGCGCGATCAGGCGCCCGACCTGTTCGACGATGTGAGCGCGATGGACTGGTCGACGCTCACGTGGCGCGACGTGGGCCGCCCGTATCGCACCGAAAAGTGGTCGAGTGCGCGCACGAGCTACGAGCAGACCCACCGGCAGCCGTTGCCCATCATCGAGGGGTGGCGCCTGTTCAACACGGCGTTCCATCAGTTCTTTCTGACCGATGTGCCGGAGGCGCAGGCTCAGGCGAAGTCGCAGTTCGGCGAGGCCCTGTCGCGCTTCGATCTGCACGAAGCCAAGGAAGCCTTGCAGGACATCGCGTATCTGGCGGTCTGGAACAAGATCATGCGCGTGGAGGACGCGGTGTGGGATCCCCGCGGCAAGCGCGCCCTGTTCGCGGGCCTCGAGGTGACGAAGCCGCGCATTCTGTTTCTGGGTGCGGCCGACGGCTACGAAGCAATGCAGCTGGCCGCGATGTATCCCGGCGGCGAGATCGTGCTGGTGGACTACGATGCGTTCTGCGCGACGGATCGCTTCGGTAAATTCCCGCTCGACTATCCGTTTCTCGGCGTCGACCCCACCACCGGCCATCAGCGTGTATGGTACCGCGATGAGATGCCGATTCACTTCGAGGTCGCCGATATTCGCGATCTGAAGTACGGAAAGGAATTCGATGTGGTGGTATCGATCGGACTCCTCGAGCATTTCCCCGACGAGCACAAGGCGGAGTGCCTCGAGATGCACCGGCGCTTTCTCAAGCCGGGCGGCACGGTGGTGATGACGACCCCGCGCAATCAGTTCAAGTCGCGGGTGTTCTACAACCTTATGGCCGACTGGATGAACCACGGCTATCGGGAGCTCATGGACGTACGCCAGATGGGGTTGTATTGCCACGAGAATGGCTTCGACATTCGGCGGGCCGGCGTGATCAAGGCACACAATGGGTTGGTGATGAAGCTGCGGTAGGCGGCCGTACGGCCGTTCGTTCATGCAGGTCGTGCTTTCACTTCGAACATCGGAACGCGTGTGACTCTCCTCTCTCGCTCACCGCGCGTCATCGCGGTTCTCGCGGCGCTCGCGCCCGCCTTCTTGCCCGCCGTGGCGCAGGCGCAGTACCGGCAACCGCCGCAGCCGATCGCACAGATTCTCGACCAGCCGGCGACGCCGCTGGTGCAGATGAGCCCCGACCGTCAGCGTCTGCTGCTGTTGGAGCGTCCGGCGCTGCCGCCGATCAGTGAAGTGGCCGCCTTTGAGTATCGACTCGCCGGTTTGCGCTTCGATCCGAAAACCAGCGGACCCACCCGCGGCCAGAGCTACACGGGACTCTCGCTGCAGGCCGTAAGCGGTGGTGCGGCGCGCAAGATTCAGGCGTCGATTCCCGCCGGTGCGAGCATCGAGAACGTGTCGTGGTCGGCCGATGGTCAGAAGATCGCCTTCACGGTGACCAGCGACGACGCGATCACGTTGTGGCTCGCCGATGTCGCGACGGCACAAGCCAAGCCGCTCACGTCGCAGCGACTCACCGCGATTCTGGGCAGTCCCTGCTCGTGGGTGTCCACCGCCGCGCTGGCCTGCACGTTCGTGCCCGCCACGCGCGGTGCGGCACCGGCTATGATGACCACGCCGGAAGGCCCGATCGTGCAGGAAGCGCTGACCGGTCGCAGTGACCGGGCGGCCACGTATCAGGATCTGCTCAAGAGCCCGTTCGACGAATCGATCTTCGAGCACTACGGCACCAGCCAGCTCGCGATCGTGTCGCTCGATGGCACCGTGAAGACGCTCGGCGCGCCGGGTATGCGCACCGATGTGAGCGCGTCACCCGATGGTCGCTATCTGCTGGTGAGCACGCTGTCGCGTCCGTTTTCGTACACGGTACCGCTGAACTACTTCCCCACCCGCACCGAAGTGTGGTCGATGGACGGCGCGGTGCTGAAGTCGATCGTGAGCCGTCCGCTCATCGAACGCGTGCCCTGGGGCGGCAACGGCGCTCTGGCCGGCATTCGCAACGTGCAGTGGCGTCGCGATGTCGATGCGACGCTGGCGTACACGGAAGCCCTCGATGGCGGCGACAGTGATTCCAAGGCCGACAAGCGCGATCGCATCGCGTTGCTCGAGGCGCCGTTCACGGGCGCGCCGAAGACGCTGCTGGAAACCAGCTGGCGTGCCGGTGCGATCACGTGGGGCACGCCAAGCCTCGCGATCGCGCGCGAGAACGAAGGCAAGACGCGCAAGGCGCGCGCGTGGATCATCGATCCGTCGGGCGCCAAGGCGCCGCGGCTGCTGTGGGAGCGCTCGAGTGAAGATCGCTACGCCGATCCCGGTGACTTCCTCACCACGCGCGACGCGCGCGGGCAGACGGTGTTGCTGACCACGCCCGACAAGAAGACGGCCTTTCTGACCGGACTCGGCGCCGGCCCGGAAGGCGATCGTCCGTTCGTGGATCGCTTCGATCTGACCACGGCGGCCAAGACGCGCCTGTTCCAGAGCGCGGCGCCGTACTACGAGCAGCCCATCGGTATGCTCGATGCGAATGGCACCGTGGCGCTCACGCGTCGCGAGTCGAAGGCCGATGCGCCCAATTATTTCGTGCGCGACTTCGTACGCAAGATCGCGCCGCGGGCGCTCACGCAGTTCACCGATCCGGCACCGGTGTTTGCCGGTGTCACCAGCCAGCTCATCACGTACACGCGGCCCGACGGCGTGAAGCTGTCGGCCACGATCTACCTGCCGGCCGGCTACGACAAGGCGAAGGACGGCCCGTTGCCGTTCTTCCTGTGGGCGTATCCGCTCGAGTTCCGCTCACGTGAGGCCGCTTCGCAGGTGGTGGGTTCGCCGTACCGCTTTGTGCGGCCCAGTGGCGCGTCGCATCTCTTCATGCTGACGCAGGGATACGGCGTGATGGACAACCCGACCATGCCGATCGTGGGCGTGGATGGGAAAGAGCCGAATGACACGTACGTCGAGCAGCTGACCGCCAGCGCGAAGGCGGCCGTCGATACGATCGTGGCGATGGGCGTGGCCGATCGCGATCGCATCGGCGTGGGCGGACATTCGTACGGCGCGTTCATGACCGCGAATCTGCTGGCGCACACGCGGCTGTTCCGCGCCGGCGTGGCGGAAAGCGGTGCCTACAATCGCACGCTTACGCCGTTCGGCTTCCAGGGCGAAGAGCGCACCTACTGGGATGCGCCCGAGCTGTACGGCGCGATGTCACCGTTCACGTATGCCAACAAGATCAAGGATCCGATCCTGCTGGTGCACGGCATGGCTGACAACAACACCGGCACGTATCCGATTCAGAGTGAGCGCATGTATCAGGCGCTCAAGGGAAACGGCGCCACGACGCGCTATGTGCAGTTGCCCGGTGAAGCGCACGGCTATCGCGCACGCGAGAGCGTTGGTCAGGCACTCGCCGAAATGACGGCGTGGCTCGATCAGTACGTGAAGCCGAAGAAGCGCGCCACGATGTGATTGGCGTCGTGACGATGGGAGAGACACAGATACGCGCGCTGCGCGCGCAATCCAATCAGGCGATCGCGGCGCACGACGCCGACCGCACGGTGTCGTTCATGGCACCGGACATTGCGGTCGGCGTGGCCGGTGGCCCCACGTTGAACGGGCGCGATGCATCGCGCGCGGCGTTTGTCGAGCAGTTTGCCGACAAAGCCTTCGTGACCTACGTGCGCACGATCGAGCAGGTCACGCTGGCCGACCCGATGCGCGCCACCGAGCGCGGACGCTGGGTCGGCCGGTGGCGCCTCAAGGCGGGCATACACGAGCAGGGTGGCAATTATGTCGCCGAGTGGCGTTTCAGCGAGATGGGCTGGCTGATTGTCTCGGAGACATTCTTCGAGGCGTAGCTACGCGTCGCGGCTCATTGCTTCATGGCCGGCTTGGCCGTCGCGATGCCGCCGCTCTTGAGATAGTCCACGGCCAGATTCGTCATCGCGCGCACGCCGGTGGGCAACGCCGCTTCGTCGGCGAAGAACAACGGCGAGTGGTTGGCCGCCTGCGACTTCTGATCCATCCCCTTCGGCGCCACGCCGAGGAAGTAGAAGAGGCCCGGGATTTCCTTGGTGAACGCCGGGAAGTCCTCGGAGCCGGTGACCGGATTGATGGTCTTGAAGCCGCCGTCGCCGGCTGTACGCTGCAGCGTGGGGGTCATCTTCTCGAGCAGCGATGCGTCGTTCTGCGTGATGAGCCCACCGATGGACACGTTCACGCGCGCCGTCGCGCCGCCGGAGTGGGCGATGTCTTCCACGGTGCGCTTCACGCGGGCGTGAATGTCCTTCCGCATCTCGGGGTCGAAGGTGCGAATCGTGCCGATCATCACCACGCTGTCGGGAATGATGTTGCCGCGATTGCCGCCCTGGATCATGCCGATCGTGATCACCGCCGGCGCCGACGTAACATCGATCTGTCGGCTGGCCACCGTCTGCAGTCCCATCACGATCTGCGCCGCGATCACGATGGGGTCGACACCCGACCACGGCGCCGAGCCGTGCGTCTGCCGTCCCTTCACCACGATGTCGATCTGATCGGCGGCGGCCATGAAGCCCCCGGCGCGCGTGCTCAGGGAGCCCAACGCCGACGGCCACACGTGCAGACCGAAGATCGCCGAGGGTCGCGGGTTCTCGAGAGCGCCGTCATTCACCATCGACTGCGCACCACCGAGTCCTTCCTCGGCCGGCTGGAAGATGAACTTCACGGTGCCGGGAATGCGCTCCTTCATGCCCGCCAGCACTTCGGCGGTGCCCATCATGATGGCGACGTGGTTGTCGTGCCCGCAGGCGTGCATCACGCCCACTTCCTGCCCGTTGTACATCGTGCGGACTCTGCTCTTGAACGGCAGCTCCACCAGTTCCGTCACGGGGAGCGCGTCCATGTCGGCGCGGAGCGCGACCACCGGCCCCGGCTTCCCGCCGCGCAGAATGCCGATCACCCCCGTCTTGCCCACGTTCGGCTGCACTTCGAGACCGAGCGCGCGCAGGTGCTTCTCCACCAGTGCTGCGGTGCGCACTTCCTGATTCGACAGCTCGGGGTGCTCATGAATGTCGCGACGCCACGCGATGACCTTCGGCATAACCGCCGTCATTCGCGTTTCGATCTCGGCAGCGAGCGGATCGGTGGCTTTGCCCTGCGCGGCAGCGGGTGACGCAGCGGCCGACCATACGAGCGCGGCCGCGACCAGCGCATGCGAACGTGTGCGAGACGTCATGGCAGTAGGTCCGGAATGAAGAAGGTTCAGGCTTCGGAGACGATCGCGTCTGCCACGATAGCATCCGCTTCGATTTCCACCAGATACTCGGCGCCCACGAGTCGCGCTTCCACCAGCGTGTTCGCCGGCAGGATGTGGCCGAAGCGCTCGCCGTGGGCGCGTGCGACCGGCTCCCAATGGTCTACGTTGGAGACGAACACGCGGGTGCGCACCACGTCTTCGAGCGTGCCACCGAGCGACTGGATCGCGCCGGCGATCTTGTCGATCGCGAAGTGCGCCTGCGCCGCTGCATCGGTGCCGCCGATGAGACGATCGCCATGCGTGGCCGTGGTGCCCGACACGGAAATGGACGGGCCTTTGCGCACGGCGCGGCTGTATCCGGCCATCGGCTCCCACACCGTTCCGCTGAGTGCCAGCGTGCGTCCATTCACGCCCGGGCGCGTGGTGAACGGGGCCGGAAACTGCGAGACATGATGGCTGAGGTCACCGCTGGCGGTGAGATACGGCGCGTGGCGGTACTCGTCGCCGCAGTCACCGGGAATGGCCGAAAGTGCCGACTGCGCGTCGGCAATGGCGCGCCGATCGCTGTCGTCGAGTGTGAACGTGAACAGCTTCGCGGTGTCGGCCACATGCGCCGACTGACCAAGCCGCGCGCCGACAATCACGCCGGCCACACCGGGCTGATCGAGCACCCACTTGCTGGCCACGACCGCAATCGACACGCCGTGCTTCGCGGCGACCGAATGCGCGGCGCGCAGCACGCCTTGAAACGGCGCCCAGCCACCGGCGGCGCGAATGAACCGGCCGTACTTCATCTGCGACCAGGTGCTCAGCGAATCCCAGTCGGGTTCGGCGGCGCCGAGCCACCGTTCGCTGAGAAATCCGCCCAACAGCGTGCCGTAGCACAACACCCCGACGCCGTTCGCCAACGCGTACGGGGCGAGCTTGGTGGTGAAGCGCGTATCGAGCAACGATCCACTCACCTGATTGCTCGCAATGCGAATGCCGCTGGCGACCGCTACGCGCAGGTGCGCGGTATCGACGTTGGTGAGGCCGATCGCGCCGATACGGCCGGCATCGCGTTCGGCTTCCAGATACCACAACGCATCGAGCCAACGCGGATCGGCGAAGGTCCAGGCGTGAAACTGCAGCACATCGATGCGATCGGTGCGCAGTCGGGCGCAGGCGCGATCGATGGCGGTGCGCACATCGGTTGCCGTCACGGGGCCAGGCTCGGGCACCCACTTGGTGAGGCACTGCACCGACGCATCGGGTCGCACCTGCTGGCGGAAGATGCCCGCGACTTCTTCGGCCGACCCGTAGTGATCGGCCATGTCGAACGTGGTGAAGCCATGGTCGACATACTCGGCCATCGCATGCGCGGCGGCATCGCGGTCGAACACGCGTCCATCGCGCTCCATGTCGGCCAGCTGCCACAGACCGGTCAACACACGGGAAATCGCGAGACCGGGCGCAAGCGTGTAGCGGGGGATCGTCGTCATCTATTCAGGAGGAAGTACTGCGGTGATCGCCTTCAAGTCGCCGCCGCGGCGGGCGAGGGCACGCGTTTCGCGCCAGTAGATCGCGCTGCCGATCATCATCACGATGATCCACACCGGCGTCGAACGCGCGTACCACACGGCGACATCGCTGTGCAGGTCGCGCCACGTGTGCACCACCAGCAGGATCGACAGCAGTGCGACGGCCGTGGCGGCGACCACGATCTGCAACGCGCGCGACGGCAGCACACGCATGGCCTGCGCGAGCGCGGGATTCCGTGTCGGCAGTCGCAGCACTGAGAGCGCCATGATGATGAAGTTCACCAGCATGGCGGTAACCAGAATGTCGACGCCCAGAAAGAAGTCACCGGCGAAGTGACCGCCGAAGATGCCGATCGTGGCCAGCACTGCCGATACGAACAACGCCACGTGCGGCGTGCCGTAGCGCGTGTGCACGGCCGCGAGTCCCTGGGGAAACACGCCGTCTTCGGCCCAGGCGAAGCATAGGCGTGACACGCCGAGCAGCATGCCCGGCAGGTCGTTGATGAGTGAGACCGCCGCGCCCGACACCATGATGATCGCGACCAGCGGCGATGTGAGCGGCGCGAGCAAACCGGGGGCGGTGACATCGCGCACGCGACTCTCGGCCGCCACATGCCACCACGGCACGGTGTGATACACCGCCGCCGTAAACAGAAAGTAGAACGCGCCCACGATGGCGATGGTGAGGCCGATCGCCAGCGGAATGGAGCGCGTGGGATTCTTCGCTTCACCACCCGCCTGGGCGATCGCATCGAAGCCGATGAAGCTCGAGAACAGAATCGCCGCCGCCGGCGGCACAACGAGCCAGAACGAGGCGCGGGTTGGCTCCGGCGGCAGCGCGCGCTGTTGCGAGGCCAGCAGTTCGACGTACTCGGCCGACGAATGCGAGAGGCCGGTCACGATCACGAGTCCGCCGCACACGAACATCACCAGCATGAGCGGAATGAGCGTGTTCGCCACCGCGCGTACGCCGCGCAGGTTTACGAATACGAACGTCCACAGGAAGCCAAGTGCGAGCGCGAGGCGCAGTGGGCGCTGGTCGAGCGCGGCGGCCACGTTCGTCCACTGCGCGGCGGCGGCGATGTCACGCAGGAACGGTGGAATCACATACGACACCACGCCGATCGCGATGCACAGGCCGAACCACTGGGAGAAGCTGGCCAGAAAGCCCGCGTACGGGCCGATCGCGCGGCTGGCGTACACGTATGAACCACCGGCGCGTGGCATGGCGCTGCCGAGCATCGCGTAGCAGAGCGCGGCCAGCACCGCGGGAACCGCGGCCAGTGCGTAGGCCACGAGTACCCAGTCGCCGACGCCGGGCACGGTGCGTTGCAGTGCGAAGGGCACGATGTTGATGCCGGCGCCCACCATCGAACAGATGCCCGTGGAGGCGAGGGCGACAACGCCAAGCTCGCGACGCAGGCCGGTCGGGCGCGACGGCGTCGTCACTGAGGGCGCTGTCACCGCGGGGTGGTCAGTTCGCGACCGCCGCGAAAGGCGCGCACACCGCGTTCGGTGTCGTTGAGCAGCAGCAAGGCGTCCCGTCGTCCGTATTGTCGCATGAGATCGTGCATCAGGGGGGCGTCGTCATCCCACGGGTAGCCGAACACGACGTCGAAGTCGTCGAGCGCTCGGCCGAGTTGGAGGTAGCCCGATGGCCCGTCGCCGATGGTATCGGATGCGTCATCGCCGCCGAGTCGCTTGTAGCCGGTGGGGAGAAAGCTACCGGTCACGAACGTGGCTCGAGAGTCGAAGCGCGCGGCGAGCGCACGGGCCGTGGTGACCAGCGAGGCATCGAGTTCGATGCCGTAGGCGTCGAAGCCCATCACGTCGGCCATAATGGTAATGACGCCGGAGGCCGATCCCCATTCGAGAAAGCGCGCGCCGGGGGCGCGGTGCGCCCACAAGGCAGCCCGCACCGCGTCGTAGTCGGCCGCGACGAAGGAATGGAAGTCGCGGTCGCGCACGTTGCGCTCGAATCGCTCCCAGATGCTCCACCCTTCGGCGCAGATCGCATCGAGCCGCGCCTGCAGCGCGGCATCGTCAGCAGCGTTCAGTGTCGCGACCCGCTAATCGAGGCGCGCGCGCGTCTCGCCGCTGACGGCGTGGGTCCGCACGGTTTTCATGATCCGGGCCATATCGGCCTCGTAGCGGTCGCGCTCTTCGGGGGACCACAGCTCGACATTCGCGGCGGCGCGAATGGAGGCAAGCATCTCGTCCACCAACTCGCGTAACCGCGGATTGTGGCGGCGCTCCGGTCCATCCCGATGGGAACTCGTCTGGGCGTTACTCATCACGGTAATGTGGCTACGGTTGCCACGCATCGTCAGAGGGGCCACGGGGGCAATCGCTTGACGTCCCCCCGGGCCGCGGTGGCCACCGTTTTATTTCCCACCGGAAGTTGAACACGGGGGCGAACGTGGGACTTCCCACCGGAAGCGGTGCTACGATGGGCATAGCGAACTCGGCTATTCCAGTGGGCGGCATCGAAGCGCCGCTTCCCCCGCCGCCCACACGTTCGCCCCCAAACAGCTTCCCCGTCCGCTCACACGTTCGCCCCAGCGGCCGGTCAGTCGTGGAGGACGCGCACCGCGGGCGTCTCGAGATCGTCGTACTGCCCGTTCTTCGCGCTCCACACGAACGCCAGCACCGCGCCGCCCACGATGATGAGGGCCAGCGGTAGGACCAGATAGATGACGCTCATGAGACCGACTCCGTGGTCGTGGATCGTGCGAAGGTAGTGCCGTACCAGGAGCCCAGAACGACGGTGATCGAACTCGTCGGCATGAGGATCGCGGCGATGAGCGGGGTCAGCAGGCCGAACACGGCGAGACTGGCTCCGATGAGATTGTAACCGATCGAGAGCGCGATGTTGCGGCGGATCACCTGCAACGTGCGGCGCGAACCTTCGGTGAGTTCGACCAGCGCGCCGAGTCCGGGGCGCGTGAGGTAGATGTCGGCGGTGGCGAGACACGCTTCGGCGCCACCATGCACGCCGATGCCCACATGCGCGGCGGCAATCGCCGCCGCGTCGTTCACGCCATCGCCCACCATGACCACGGTGCGGCCTGACGTGGCCTTCAATCCTTCGACAAACGCCAGTTTGTCTTCGGGCGAGACTGCGCCGATGGAGTCTTGCGCTTCGAAGGCAAGCGCCCGGCCCACCGACGCAACCACGTCCTGGGCATCACCACTCAGCATCACGGTCCGCCATCCGCGTCCACGTAACTGCTGAAGCGAGTCGAGTGCGTCCTCGCGTACCCGGTCGCCGAGACCTGCTATAGCAACGAGCACGCCATCAATTGCGATATGGACCGGCGTCAGTGTGCGATCGAGGTCATTTATCACACGTTCCAGCGATTCATCGATCGAAATCATCGATTCCCGCACGAAACGCGGCGATCCGATACGCACGGTGTGGCCATCGACCGTGCCTTCGAGGCCACCGCCGGCGACGTGGCGAGACGCGGACACGGTGGCCATGGGCAATCCCGGCCAGGCGCGACGGAACCCGTCAGCCAGCGGATGCGACGATCCCTCTTCCAGCGCGAGCACCAGTGGTTTCACCCAATCGGGACCATGCCACGCGGCGAGGGCGGTGCGTCCTTCGGTGATGGTGCCGGTCTTGTCGAGGACGATGATGCCCGGCGTTGCCAGCAGCTCGAGCGCGTCCCCGCCCTTGATCAGCATGCCGCGACGGGCCGCGCGACCCACCGCGACAGTGATGGCCAGTGGTGTCGCCAGCGCGAGCGCGCATGGGCACGTGACAATCAGCAGCGCGATCGCATCGTCGAGCGCATGCGCCGCCGACATCTGTGATTTGATCACAAAGGTCAGCGCGGCCGCCAGCAACACGACGGCGGTGAAGATGCCCGCCATGCGATTCGCCGTCTGCACGATCGGCGCGCGACGCTTGGCGCTGTCTTCGACCTGTCGCATGAGCTTCGCGATCCGGCTCGTTTCGCCGGCCTGCTCGACCTGCACGCGCAGCGGAGACTCCACGTTCAACGTGCCGGCATACACCATCTGGCCCACACTCACCGACGTCGGACGCGATTCACCGGTCAGCAGCGCGGCGTTCACGCTCGAGTGCCCGCGCATCACCATGCCGTCGGCCGGGAAGGATTCGCCCGCCCGCACATCCAGCAGCATGCCCGGCAGCAGGGCCTCGCTCGGGATATCGCGTACGATATCATTCTCGACGATGCGCGCCGTGCTGGGTGCAATCGCATGCAACTCTTCGGCGGCGTCGACCGCCATACGCTGACCGCGCTGCTGCAGGAAGCGTCCGACCAGCAGTGCAAAAATCAGCAGGGCCAGTCCGTCGAAGTAGATCGGACCCGAGTCGGTGATCGTATTCATCGCGCCGCGCACGAACCCGGCCGCGAGGGCAATCGCAATCGGGAGGTCCATGTGCAGCGCGCGCGTGCGCAGCGATGCCCAGGCGCCAGTAAAGAACACGCGGCCCGGCCAGATGAAGGCCGGTACGGTGATCGCGAAACTCACCCACCGGAAGAAGCGCGTGAAGCTGGCGTCCATCGTGTTGAGTTCGCCGGCATAGAGCGCCAGCGCCGCCAGCATCACGTTGATCGCGATGGCACCAGCAATACCGATGCGCACCAGCATCGCGCGGTCTTCGCGCTTTCGCATGTCGGCGCGCGCCACGCCGCGGAACGGATGCGGCGGATAGCCCAGCGTATCCAGCGACTGCGCGATGCGCGACAGCGGAACCGTGGCGATATCCCACTCGATCACCGCCAGCGAGCGACGGACATCGAGCTCCGCTCGCAGCACGCCTGGCACCAGCAGCGGCGCGCGCTCCACCAGCCACACGCACGACGCGCAATGCACGCCTTCGAGATAGAGCTCGGTGCGCGACAGGCCATTGGGCAGCGCCG
Organism: uncultured Gemmatimonadaceae bacterium; assembly: GCA_963843965.1. GTDB lineage: Bacteria > Gemmatimonadota > Gemmatimonadetes > Gemmatimonadales > Gemmatimonadaceae > Gemmatimonas. Next base: position 185,277 of record CAWJMR010000018.1, on the reverse strand, counting down.
TGACGTACAGATTCGCGAAGGCGGGATGATCGAATTCGTCGTAGCTGCGCCCCGATGCCCGGACCGGCGCCTCCCGGCGCTCGGCGAATCCGTAGTACGAATCGAGACCATGCGCGTGCAGGATTCCGAACGCGGTATGACAGCCGCTGCAGCAGAACTGCCGCTCGGCGTCGGTCTCCAGCAAGCCCTCGGGCACCGGCAGCCCACAGTGCGCGCACAGGGCGTCGTCGGCCACCGTGGCCGGCGCGGCCGTGGTACTCAGGGCATTACTCACGGCATGGCGCCCTGGTGCGCGTGGGCTGCATGCGCCGACGGCACGGTAGCGCCGCTCGGGTCAGAATCCGCGTGCTGCATCGAGAAACGTCCCGAGATCGAAAGCAGTCCCATCACCAGCACGAGCGCGGCGCTCAGCATCGGTAGCCGCTTGCGCAGTGGACCAAAGAGCCGCTGCGCACCGAGTCCCACGGCGAGCAGCGCCGGTACGGTGCCGAGCCAGAATACGGCCATCGTGAGCACGCCGGTGCGGATACTTCCCGAGCCGCCGGCGGTCGCGACGAAGACATACAGCCAGCCACAGGGCAGCATCGTGGTCAGCAGCCCGGTGAGCCAGGCCCGCGTGGCCATCGGCTGTTCACGCACGGCGTGCAAGACGCTACCCATCGCGCGTTGCCACGACTCCGGGGCACGCAGCGTGCCCAATCGTATGCCACGCTGGGCGGCGATGGTGCTGATCGCCCAGCCTACCATCAGCGCCCCGGCTACGACTGCCGCCGCGTGCTGCAGCCCGGCCAATGCCCCCAACGACGACACGCCGGCTCCGATCGCGCCGGCGATCGCGCCGAGCGTGAGATACGAGGTGAGACGCCCCACGTTGTACATCGCATGCGCGCGCAGGGCTGTGGCATCGGTGCCGCTGCCGGAGCCGGCGTAGAAGCAGACGAAGCCGCCGCACATGCCGGCGCAGTGTACGCTCCCCACCAGACTGGCCACCAGAATGCCCGATGCCGTGCCGATCATGGCTAGTGCCCGGTACCGGCTGCGCGCACGGCGGTGATCCGCGTGCTCGAGGTGAAGTGCGAGGTGTCGCGCTTCGCGTTCACGCGCACTTCCCATTCGCCAGGCGTGTTGATCGGCACGGTGGCCGTGTACACGCCGGCGCCTTCGTCGGTCAACGCTGCCGTCGTCAAGTCGTTGGCGCGCGCGTTGAAGAGCACCGTCGCCTGGACGGTGGCACCGAGCAACGGCAACGCCTTCTCGTCACGCAGGACCACGTGGAGGCGCGTCGGCTTCCCCGACACGATGGAGTCCGCGAAGGTCTGCACCCCCCAGCCAAGGTCGAGATTGCGGTGTGTCTGCGCCATCGTGGAGTCGTAGAACACTGCCTTCTTGTAGTAATCCGGCTCGACCGAGAAGGACGGATCATTGTTCGCAATCCGCATCATGACCAGATTCGCGGCAACGGTTGCCCCGAGAATGGCCGTAATGCCGATGGGCCAGCCCATGCCCGCTTTCATCGAAATTTGCCCGTGGGAGCGTTGCCGACCGGGCCGAGTAGCCGGTATTGCTCCGACTCCTGATAGCGACGGCCGTCGGTGACGCTGATGGTGATCATGCGTTCGCCATTGGTGAAGGCTCGGCGGGGGAGCAGCACGAACAAGCTGGTGGCCCGCGTGGCGCCGGCGTCGACCTTCAGCGGATTCTCCGGAGCGACGACCGTGATCTCGTCGGGGCGGATGCCCGCCTCGGCGATCCCGTCGAGCGTCACCGTGTACTGCATCGCCTCACTGCGGCGATTGGTGATCTTGATGCGGATCTGATTCGAGACACGACCGTCGGCCTCTTCCGTGAACGGGCCGTCGAGTCCGCCGCGCAGCACGGTGAGGTCGGCCGATTCCTTGAGGAACAGCGCCGTGATGAGGCCACCCATCAGGATGGTGAGCACCACCGGATACAGAATCGTGCGCATGCGGAGCAGATGCCGCGGCTTGCCGGCGATGGCATCCTGTGACGAGTAGCGAATCAGCCCGGTGGGCTTGCCGACCTTCGTCATGATGTCGTCGCAGGCATCGATGCACTGCGTGCAGTGCACGCACTCCATCTGCAGCCCGTTGCGGATATCGATACCGGTAGGGCAGGTCTGCACGCAGGCGCCGCAATCGATGCAGTCGCCCGCGTTCGGATCGCGTGTCTTGCCGGCATGTTCGCGCGGTTCGCCGCGCACGTAGTCGTACGCCACGATCACCGACTGCCGATCGATCAGCGCCGCCTGCCAGCGGCCGTAGGGGCAGACAATGAGACAGGTCTGTTCACGGAAGTAGGTGAAGTTGAACCACACCAGTCCGGTGAACAGCACGACGAAGAAGAAGGCCGTGGGGTGTTCCGACGGCGGGCTCGCCATCCAACCGTACAGCTGATCGGTGCCGACGAAGAACGCGAGCAGCGTGTGCGACACGAAGAGCGCCATCACGAAGAACGTGAGGTACTTCGCGATACGACGCGGCGTGAACCACGAGCCCTGCTTGTCGAGATTGCGCGACCCCGTGTAGCCGCCGTCGAACCAGCGCCCGATGGGGCGGAACAGGAACTCGAGATACACGGTTTGCGGGCAGGCCCAACCGCACCACGCGCGCCCGAAGAGCGCGGTGATGAGGAAGATGCCGATCACGCCGCTGCCCATGACGAGCATGAACAGCAGCGTATCGGTGGGCAGGAAGGTGTAGCCCATCAGGGTGAACTGACGGTGCGGCAGGTCCATGAGAAACACGGGCTTGCCGAACAGGCGCAAATGCGGGGCCGCGAAAAACGCCGCCATCAGCAGATAGGCCACGACCTGCCGCTTCTTCCACCACGCGCCGTGCGAAGGCTTGGGGCGGATCCAGCGGCGGGTACCGTCTTCGTTGAGCGTGGGGAGGACGCGCCCCGAAGGGGGTCTCCCCACACCCGATGGTGCAGCTGAGCTCACGGGGTAACCGGTGTTCCTTGTGGGGCCTTCGGGTTCGCAGGATTCGATCCCTGCAACGATGCCACGTAGGCCACGACTTGTTCGACCTGTTCAGGCTTGAGCATCGTGCCCCAGGCCGGCATGCCCTTCTCGAGCACGCCATTCATGACGGTCTTGTAGATGTCGGTGATCTGTCCGCCGTGAATCCACGCATTGTCCGTGAGATTCGGGCCGATCAGCCCGCCGGCGTCCATGCGATGACAGGAGGCGCAGTACTTCTTGAACTCCTCCTCCCCTTCATGCACGGCGTCCTTGTCCTTCACCATCGCCAGCAGCTTCTCACCGGAGATCTCACCGGTGGGTGCGGGATGCGCCAACGCGAACTTCTTCATGTCGTCTTCGTAGTCCGCGATACGTCCCTTGCCGTTGCCGACCGGGCCGATGTTGAACACGTAGATCACCGAGAAGATGATCGTGCCGGCGAACGTCAGCAGCCACCAGCGCGGCATCGGATTGTCGTATTCCTGAATGCCGTCATACGAGTGCTCGATGAGCCGGTCGTTCGTGGACTTGAAGTCCTTGTTGTCTTTCTTGTCCTGGCTGGACATTGGTCAGCGCTCCTGGGAGCGAGGCGTGATCACGTGATCATCCTCGAGTGGCAGCAGCGACGCCTCATGCAGCTCGCGGCTCCGTGACGGAAGAAACGTGCGAATCGTGATGGCGACGAACACCCCAAGGAAGAGCACCAGCGCGATCTCGGCGTAGTTCGAGAGATCGGCGTAGCTCATGATGTCGGAGAGCTTCACAGGGCCCCCTTCGACGCAGTCTTCTGCACCTTGATGTCACGACCCAGGCGCTGCATGTAGGCGACGATCGCCACGATCTGCTTGTCCTCGAGCCCACGCGGGCCGCCCTGCTCGACGATGGACGCCGCAATCGTCTTCGCCTGTTCGCGGGCCATGGCCGGTGCCTTGTTCACGGCGTCGCCGTACGGCACGCCGAGCATCGCCATGGCATCGACGCGCGACTGGATCTGCTCGAAGTCGATCGTCTTGGTCAGGAAGTGCGAGTAAGCCGGCATGATCGACTTGGCCGTAACGGCGCGCGGATTCTCGAAGTGGCGCACATGCCAGAGGTCGGGATACTTGCCGCCCTCGCGGGCCAGATCGGGCCCGATGCGGCGCGAGCCCCACAGGAACGGATGGTCGTACACCGACTCGCCCGGCTTCGAGTACTCGCCGTAGCGCTCGGTCTCGTAGCGGAACGGGCGGATCATCTGCGAGTGGCAGTTGAAGCAGCCCTCGCGGATGTAGATGTCGCGGCCGGCCAGCTCGAGCGGCGTGTACGGCTTCACCGAGGCGATCGTCGGCACGTTCGACTTGATCAGGAACGTCGGGCATGATCTCGAACAGCGAGGCGACGACCACGGCGAGCGATCGTCGAGCACCGTGAACAGGAGCGGCAGCGCGCTCCCACGCGCGGTGCCACCGCACGGCTGATTGAAGCGCGCCCAGAGTCCGTCGCCGCCGGCACCGGCTGCGGTTGTCGTCGCACGTACTTCGGCGACAGCGGCGCCGCTCGATGACCGGCACCTCGTACTGCGCCGGGCGGCGCGCCACGTCATGAGGATGTTCCAGCCGAAGATGCAGCATGCCGACGATGTAGAGCGAGCCGCCGACCACGCGCACCCAGTACATCGGCATCAGCTTGAGCACGGTCTCGACGAAGTCGGGATACGCCAGGCGTCCCGTCTCGTCGAACGCGCGCCACATCAGGCCCTGCGTCACGCCGGCGGTGTAGATCGGCGACCACGTACAGCATGATGCCGAACGGTCGCGATCCAGAAGTGCAGCTCCATCAGCTTCTTGCTGTACAGCTCCGTCTGGAACAGCCGCGGCAGCAGCCAGTAGATCATGCCGAAGGTCATGAAGCCGTTCCAGCCGAGCGCGCCGGTGTGCACGTGGGCGATGATCCAGTCGGTGTAGTGCGAGAGCGCGTTGACGCTCTTGATCGAGAGCATCGGGCCCTCGAACGTCGACATGCCGTAGAACGTGATGCCGACGACGAAGAACTTGAGGATCGGGTCCGTCGGCGACCTTGTGCCAGGCGCCGCGCAGCGTGAGCAGGCCGTTGATCATGCCGCCCCACGACGGCATCCAGAGCATCACCGAGAAGAGCATGCCGAGCGTCGAGGCCCACTCGGGCAGCGCCGTGTAGTGCAGGTGGTGCGGGCCGGCCCAGATGTAGATGAAGACCAGCGACCAGAAGTGCAGGATCGACAGCCGGTAGCGAGAAGACCGGCCGCTCGGCCGCCTTGGGCAGGAAGTAGTACATCAGCCCGAGGAACGGCGTCGTCAGGAAGAAGGCCACCGCGTTGTGCCCGTACCACCACTGCATGAACGCGTCCTGCACGCCGGCGTAGATGCGAGTAGCTCTTGAACAGCCCGGCCGGGATCGACAGGTTGTTGAAGATGTGCAGCATGGCGACCGTGACGATCGTGGCGATGTAGAACCAGATCGCGACGTACAGGTGGCGCTCGCGCCGCTTGACCAGCGTGCCGAAGAAGTTCACCGCGAAGACGACCCAGACCACCGCGATCGCGATGTCGATCGGCCACTCGAGCTCGGCGTACTCCTTGGCCTGCGTGAAGCCGAGCGGCAGCGTGATCGCCGCGGCGACGATGATCGGCCTGCCAGCCCCAGAAGTGGAACCTGCTGAGCGCGTCGGAGAACATCCGCGCCTTGCAGCAGCCGCTGCGTGGAGTAGTAGACGCCCGTGAAGATGGCGTTGCCGGCGAAGGCGAAGATCACCGCGTTGGTGTGCAGCGGACGCAGGCGCCCGAAGGACAGCCACTCGACGTTGAAATTGAAGATCGGGATTGGCGAGCTGCAGCGCGATCACAAGCCCGACGAGCATGCCGACTAGCGCCCCAGATGAGCGTGGCGAACAGGAACTTGCGTACGATGGCGTCATCGTACGAGAACCGGTCGAGCGTCGCGGCCGACGCGCGCGGCACGGCCGAAGCGGCCGCGCTGGGTGCGGGGGTCATCGAATGCCTCTGGCGATACGTGGAAGGGGGGTCATGGGTGGGGAGTGTAGGCCGATGCACCGCGCGCGCCCGTCAGGAAGCCCACCGAATCACGTCGGGGAAACCCCGATTCTCGTCGGTCAGATACGAGAAGCGGGCGTGACCAGTTGGTCACGCCCGCTCACCCCTATCGCAAGTTTCGCGTCCCTACGCCGCTTTGCGCACCGACCGTCGCCTCGGCGCCCCGTCGACCACGAACCGCTCGCTCTGCGATCGCTGCGCCCGCGCCTGCGCGCTCAGCTCCTGCGCCGCGCTCGCCGACTCCTCGGCGTTGGCGGCCGCGTTCTGCACCGTGCCATTGAGGGCCGTCACGGCATCGCGGATCTGGTTGATGCCTTCCTGCTGCGAGCTCGTGGCCTGGCCGATCGATTCCATGATCGCGTTCACGCTGCTGATGCGCGTGGAGACTTCGCGCAGCTGCGTGCCCACCTGGTTGGAAATCGACACGCCCCCTTCCACCCGCTGCACCGCCTGATCGATCAGCTCGGCCGTGGTCCGCGCCGCATCGGCACAGCGAAGGGCGAGGGCCCGCACTTCGTCGGCGACGACCGCGAAGCCTCGACCCGCATCACCGGCGCGGGCCGCTTCCACCGAGGCGTTGAGCGCCAGCAGGTTGGTCTGGAAGGCGATCTCGTCGATGGTCTTCACGATCTTGGCCGTCTCGCGGGCCGCGGTGCGTGTCTCGTCCATCGCCGTCATCAAGCGCTGAACTTCGCTCACGCCATTGCCCGCCGCGCTGCTGGCATCGGCCGTCGCCGTGCGGGCCTGTCCTACGTCGGCCGCATTCGACTGGCTCAGCGAGGCCAATTCCATCAGACTCGCGCTCACTTCCTCAAGCGACGCCGCTTGCTCCGACGTGAGTTGCGCCAGGTTATCGGACCCGTTGGCGATCTCACCGGAGGCGCCGTCGATCTGTTCGGACGACGAGCGCAGTTCGCCGATCGCGTCGCGCAGCTGCTGAAGCGCGCCATCCATCGCGGCGGCCGTCACGTCGTACGTCTTACCGAATCCGGTGCCGATCACACTCGTAAGGTCGCCGTCGCGCATGGCGACGATGGCCGGCGTGAGGGTATCGAGGAAGCGCTGGGTCATGGCGTGGTCCTGCTCGCTGGTCGTGCGCAGTTCCTCGACCGTGCGGGAGGCATCGACCATACGGGTGGCCACCGACTCGAAGGCGCCGTGCAGGGCACCCTGCTCCGCGAACCGCATCGTCCGACGCTCCTGCACGGCCAGCCCGAGTTCGGCCGCTCCATGATCGAGTGACCGGACCGCCGCGATCACCGTGCGCACGGCCGCTGCCACGCCGTCGCCGACGGGTTCGCGGTCCACACGCCCCTCGCCCAACGCCTCGAGCGACTCGAACACGTCCTGCGTGGTGGACGCTTCGCGATGCAGCTGCACCGACATCCACACCAGGATCGCACTCTCGAACACCACGAACAGGGCATGCACCACGACGATCGCATGACCCCCGACGGTGTGGTTGAGCATGAACACGCCGACGCCCATGCCCTGCATGATATGGAAGGCGACGTGATGCACGGCGATGGTGACGGCGGCCGCCACGATCACCCGCCAGTCGCGGTAGACCAGCAGAAAGGCGAGCGAGGCAAACACGTGAAAGTGCGCCTCGATCATGCCATGGGCCTGATGAATGAAGATGCCCGAGTAGGCCATGAATCCCATGCCGATCACCATCCGCGTCACCTGGGCGCCGGCGGCCGCGCGCGAGAGCCAGAACGCGCCGAGTGAAACGGGCAGGGCGAAGGCGAAGGCCGTCGTCCAGGCGCCGTGCAGCGTGGCCAGGATGAGGGCGACCGGAAAGTGTGCCAGCAAGACGAGACCGAGCATACGGTCGGCAGCCACTCGGCTTCGGCCGAGCACGGTGTTCGTAATAGTGAGGGACATTCGAATCTCGGATGGAGCCAGCGGCTCCGCTCGGGGTATCGGCGAAACGGCGGCGTCGTCGCCAGTCCGTTTCATCGCTTGGATACCCGCGTGCCGCGAAGGCTCTCACCCCTGCGGCTGTACCCTGTGCAGTATCGGCCGGGTGTGTCGGTTCTTCAGGTTCCGGAATCCGTATCCTCCAGTCAGGATTCCCTCGTCTCCAAATTCGCTATACTTCCGATATGAGCCAGCATCCGGACGCCTCCCTCCCGCCCAGCCGGCGCGCCTTCCTCGCCACCGCCGCCCAGCTTGGGCTGGCCTCACTGGCCACGGTTGTCGGCGCCAAGATGCTAGGCGCCCAACCGGCGCCCAAGAAGGCGGTGGCGGGCGCCGCCCTGCCGCCCATGACGGTGTATAAAGACCCGAACTGCGGCTGTTGCACGGAATGGGTGAACCACGTGCGGAAGGCCGGCTTTGTGGTCACGGTGCGTGACACGGCCGACATGTCGAGCGTAAAGGCGTCGTTCGGGGTGCCGTCGGCCCTCGAGTCGTGCCACACGGCCCGGGTCGGCGCCTACGCGATCGAGGGACATGTGCCGGCCGATCTGATCCAGAAGCTGCTGCGTGAACAGCCGGTGGCGCGTGGATTGGCAGTCCCGGGTATGCCGCAGGGTTCCCCCGGGATGGAGCAGGGCGCGCCGAAGGATGCCTACGACGTGGTCCTCTTCGACAAGGCCGGCAAGACCCGGGTGTACGCCTCGCGTTGATGGCCAACGACACGGACACCGCGCCGGTGGAGAGCTCGGCCTGGCCGCTGCGCGTGGAGCATGCGCACGACGATGACGTGCCGGATATCGTAGCGCTCAACAACATGTTCGCCCCCGACGGACTCACGCTGCATCGCAGCGAGGCGTTCGTGGTCAGCCATTTGGCAGACTATCAAGTCGTGCGCGGCGCCGACGGGAAGCTGTTGGGCCAGGTGGCCCTGGACGAATACTCGCCGTCCTTGGTGGAACTCGTGTCGCTCGCGGTGGCGCCCGATGCGCAGGGACATGGCTTGGGTCAGCGGCTGATCACGGCGGCTGAAAAGCTCGCCATGGAGCGCGGCTACCCGGAGCTGTTCGCCATTTCGCTGGCCGAACCGCTCTTTCTGCGCATGGGATTTCACGAATCCACGATTCTACGATATCCCGAGAAAATCGCCCGTTATCGCGCGATCTCCCGTTCAGAGCTCTCAATTGGCCGGAAGTTCTGTTTCGCGAAAAAGCTGACGCCGTTTCCGACGGCCGGTTGACCGCGCGCACGTAACCGTCGCGCGGTCACAATGACCGCTCGGGCCCTCGCACTCTGGACTTTGCGGCCCGGTCCCGCGGCCAGCGGCGAGAGAATACGGATCTCGAACGTCGCCTGTCGTAGCGCGGCCACCCGTGGCAGATGCGCCAACAGCGTTTCGTCGCCGACCCAACAGAGCGTCTCGCTTTGACCGTTGGCGGCGTGGGCCGACAGCGCGATCGGGACCACCGGCACGCCGCTGATCACGGCCGCCTCCAGCAGCGACGAGCGGAAGGGCAGCACCTGCCGGCCGGTGGACGTGGTCCCCTCGGGGAAGAGCACGACCCGGGTGCCTTGCTGGAGTGCCTCGCTGAGCCGTGCGATGGCGCGTCGCAGGTCGCGTTTGCGACGCCGATCGATCCAGATCACGCCGAGCGCCTCGCCCAGCGCCCCGACCAGCGGCCAATCGCGCACGTCGTTCTTGGCCACGAAGGTGCAATCGTAGTGCGCCACCATGGCCACGATGTCGATCCACGAGAGATGGTTCGCTACCAGCAGCGCCGGCCCGGGCGGCAGCTGCCCGACCGTGCGCAGCTCGATCCGGAGCAGGCGCAACACGGCATGACACAGCCATCGGACGCCGAAGCGAACACACGTGCGCATCAGCCGAACAGCGACGCGTAGCTCCGCGCATCCATATCATGCACGTCGAGCAGCACCAGAAAGTCGGTGGTCCCGAAGGCCCGATCGACGGCGGGTGCGCCACATACCTTGGCCCCGAGCGCGAGATAGCCCTCGAACAACGGCGGGAGCGCGGCGGTGAGCGCGGCCGAGTCGATCAGCGGGCGCGCGCGGCCGTCGTCGGGCAGGGCACGGGCGGCAGGACGCGGGCGCACGAGAATCCGGTCGTGCAGCGCGCGCCGCGCATGCAGGGCCCGCCACGCCTCCACCGCCGGTTCGACCTGCACACCAGACAGCGAGCAGCAGCCGAACAGATAGCGCTTGTCGTTCCACTGCAGATAGCGCGCGATCCCCTTCCAGAGCAGGCGCAGCACGCGCCCCGAGCGATGTGCGGGGTCTACGCAGGCGCGACCGATTTCGACGGCACCCATGAGCAGGCTTCCCGGCACGGCGCCCAGCTCGAACAACGTCGCACTGTAGAACCCGTGGCGCGTGGCGGCCATGACCGCCGTCTGCAATCGATAGGTGCCGACCACCGCACCAGTGCTCCGTTCGCAGATCATGAGGTGGTGGAACCACGGATCGCGATCATCCGCTTCACGTGCGGTTGTGGTCTCCGTCGCCGTCACGTCGGGAGTGCCTTCGCCCAGCTCTTCGCAGAACACGCGGTAGCGCAGCGCCTGCACCGCATGCAGATCCTGTCGCGACCAGGCGAAGCGGAGTACGTACGCTCCGCTCTCGACGATGCCGGGTGGAATGCCGTCCACATGATGTGGGAACACGTCGGCCTCGAGCGGCGCGACCGTGTGCAATCCGTCGCCAGCCGGTGTCAGGTAGGGGGTGTTCGACGCGTCGAATGCGCGAGCGAGCATGTGGCCTCCAGTGGTCGGTGACGTCCGTGGCGGTGTGCCCGGACAGTCCAACCTGAGGCGCGGCGGTACCGGATCGGCGCGCAAATGACCACGGAACGGTCACCGGGCGGCAACGGTCCGCACCAGCTGCACTGGCCCCGATGCGGCACTCGGGTGAGCTTTCCCCACCATGTCCCCACAGTTTGTCGACCCCTCGCTGCCCAAGCGGATTGATCGTTGGCGCAGCCCCGCGCTCGGTCTGGAAATGCCGATCGTGTCGTACGGATGGCGTGGTCAGCCCATCCTGCTCTTCCCCACGGCTGCGGCCGACTTTCTGGAGAATGAGCGCTTCTGGTTGATCAAGGCGATCGAGCCGCTGCTCATGCAGGGACGCATCCGCGTCTTCTCGATCGACAGCATCAACAAGCTGGCGTGGATGGACCGCAGCTTGCCGGTGCCGGAAGCCGGCCGACGTCAGGCACTGTATTCGCGGTACATCGAAGACGAAGTCGTGCCGTATATCCGTCATGTGTGCGGTGACGGCCAGGCGCGCGCGATCACCACCGGCGCCAGCTTCGGCTGCTTCCACGCCGCGAACGCGCTGTTCCGTCGCCCCGACCTCTTCGGCGGTCTGATCGGCATGAGCGGCTTCTACGATTTGTCGCCGAGCTACTTCAAGGGCTATACCGACGACAACTGCTATTTCAACAACCCGATGTGGTACGTGGCGAACATGGAGGGCGGCGCCCTCGATACGCTGCGACATCACACCAGGATCGCGATCGTGGCCGGACAGGGCGCGTACGAAAAGCCCGACGCGACACGGGTGTTCCACGACCTGCTCGACCGGAAACAGATCGGACACACCTTCGACCTGTGGGGGCATGACGTGAACCACGACTGGCCGTGGTGGCGCAAGATGCTTCCGCACTATCTGGAGCGACTCGGATGCTGACGAACAACAGTCGTGCGTTTTGGGTAGTGGGTTTGGGGTTGGCGATGGGCATGCCCATGGCGGCTACCGCACAGGTGGCCGCGAAGAAGCCGGCCACGGCCGTTTCGATGAAGGATGCGTCGCTTGAGGCGCGTCTCGCCTATGTGCGCAAGCTGCTGCGCAACACACCGCTGGTGGACGGGCACAACGATCTGCCGTGGGCCATGCGTGAAGCCGCGAAAGATCCGCTCGATGTGGTAGCGTATGATCTCCGCCGCAAGACGGCCGGCATGACCGACATCGCGCGCCTGCGCAAAGGCATGGTGGGCGGACAGTTCTGGTCGGTGTACATCCCCGGCGAAGTGCGCGACTCGGGCTACGCGCGCATTCAGCTCGAGCAGATCGACATCGCGAAGCGCACGATTGCGCGCTATCCGGATGTGTTCGTCCCGGCGTTCACCGCGGCCGATGTGCGCAAGGCGTACGCGCAGGGGAAGATCGGCTCCCTGCTGGGCATGGAAGGCGGACACGCGATCGAGAATTCGCTGGGCGCCTTGCGCTCGTACTACGAACTCGGCGCGCGCTACATGACCCTCACGCACAACGTCACGCTCGATTGGGCCGACGCCGCCAACGATGTGCCGCGCAACAACGGCCTCACGGCGTTCGGCAAGGAAGTCGTGCGCGAGATGAACCGGCTCGGCATGCTGGTCGATCTGGCGCACACCTCACCGGCGGTGATGAGTCAGGCGTTGTCGGTGTCGGAAGCCCCGGTGATCTGGTCGCATGCCGCGGCACGCGGGGTCACCGATGTGCCGCGCAACGTGCCCGATTCCATTCTCGCCCGACTGCCGAAGAACGGCGGCGTGGTGATGATGACGTTCGTGCCGGGCTTCGTGTCGCAAACCGTCGCGAACTACGGGGCGCAGGTGACAGCCGTGCGCGACTCGATCGCCAAACGCTATCCCAACGACAACGACGCGCAGTTCAAGGCGGTGGCGGCGTGGCGCGAAACGCACCCCACACCGATCGCGACGATCAGTGACGTGGCCGATCATCTGGATCACATCAAGAAGATCGCCGGTGCGGCGCACGTGGGCATCGGTGGCGATTTCGACGGTATCACGGAAACCGTTCATGGCCTCGAAGATGTCTCAACGTATCCGACGCTGTTCGCCGAACTGCTGAAGCGCGGCTGGACCGATGCGGAACTCAAGGGGCTCGCCGGCGAGAACGTGCTGCGTGCCCTGAAGGGTGCCGAATCGGTGTCGGCGTTGCTGCGCAAATCGCGACCCGCCTCCACGAAGACCATCCAACAACTCGACGGACGCCGCAAATGAGCCTCGATCGCCGCACCTTCCTGAAGCACTCTGCGCTGCTCGGCGGCGCGGTGGGTCTTGGACTTCCGGCCGCCGCAGGGGCCTTCACCGCCGACGGCGTGCGTCCGTTGCTGTATCGCCCGGAAGCGGGCAGCGCACAGCCGAAGCCGCTGCGCATTCTCATTCTGGGCGGCACCGGATTCATTGGACCGAATCAGGTTGAGTACGCGCTGGCGCGGAAGCACAACGTGACGCTGTTCAATCGCGGCAAGACGAACGCGACGCTCTTTCCGAAGGTCCCGCGCATCATTGGCGATCGCAACGTGGCCGGAGGGCATGATGGACTGAAGAAGGGCACGTGGGACGTCGTGATCGACAATCCCACGCGCAATCCGCTGTGGGTGCGTGGCGCCGGTGAAGCACTGAAGGGACGCGTGGGCCAATACATCTTCGTGTCCACGATCTCGGTGTTCAGCGACAACTCGATCATCGGTATGGACGAGAGTGGACCGCTGCACAAGCCGGGCGATCCGTCGGTGTGGGCCAGCAACGACGGCGCGAATTACGGTCCCAACAAAGTGCAGTGCGAGCTCGATGCGAAGGCGCAGTTCGGCGAGGACAAGGTCACCATCGTGCGACCCGGTTTGATTGTCGGTCCCGGTGACTTGAGCGACCGCTTCTCGTACTGGCCGGTGCGCATCGACAAGGGCGGGGAGATTCTCGCGCCGGGCACACCGAACGACGCGGTGCAGTACATCGATGCGGAAGCTCTCGGACAGTGGATGGTGCGCGTAGCCGAGAACCACACCATCGGCACCTTCAACGCGACCGGTCCGAAGTCGCCGACGAACATCGCGGAGATGTTGTACGGCATCAAAGCCGTCACCAGCAGCGATGCGCATTTCACCTGGGTTGCCGCGGATTTCCTCGCCGAGAATCAGGTTCGCGCATGGAGTGACATGCCGGTGTGGATGCCGCCCACGGGGCGCACCGCTGGTTTCATGTCGGTGAATTGCAGCAAGGCGTTCGCCGCCGGTCTCACGGTGCGTCCGCTAGCCGACACGGCGAAGCACACGCTCGACTGGTACAAGACGCGTCCGGCGGCCGAGCAGGAAAAGGCGCGGGCAGGGCTGGCGCCGGAGAAGGAGAAGACCGTGCTGGCGGCGTGGCACGCCAAGGTAGGCAAGTGAGTGTGACGCTTTCGACGGCGCCCCTCCGCGTGCTGGTGTTGGGCGGGACCGGATACATCGGCCCGCACCTCGTGGAGCATGCGCTGGCGCGTGGGCACACGGTCACGCTGTTCAATCGCGGCAAGACCAAGCCGGGGTTGTTTCCGAAGGTCGAGAAGCTGATCGGCGACCGCAACGATCCGAACGGACACGAGGCGCTGAAAGGGCGCACGTGGGATGTGGTGTACGATCTGCCAACCACGAATCCGCAGTGGATCGTGAATGCGGCGGCGGTGCTGAAGGGGAAGGTGGCGCAGTACGTGTTCGTGAGCAGCACAGCGGCGTACAAGGATTTCACGCGCTCGTTCCCCGACGAAACGCATCCCACGCAGGAGCCGGCGCCGATCAGTGGCCCCGATGCGGCGGCCGCGGCGTACGGCAACAAGAAGGTGCGCTGTGAGCAGCTGGTGCAGGAAGCGTTCGGTGCCGGCGGCACGGTGGTGCGTCCGGGGCTCATCGTGGGTCCCGGCGATCTCACCGATCGCTTCACCTACTGGCCGGTGCGCATCGAAAAGGGCGGCGAGATTCTCGCGCCCGGTACGCTCGACGATCCGGCACAGTGGATCGACGTGCGTGATCTCACCGAATGGATGGTGCGACTCGGCGAGAATCACACCGGTGGTGTGTTCAACGCGGTGGGTCCGCGCACGGTGTGTGGCATCGGTGAACTGTTGTACGGCATCAAGGCCTGCTTCAACAACGATGCGCACTTCACGTGGGTGCCGACCTCGTTTCTCACCGCGCAGAAGGTGCGCTCGTGGGTCGAGATGCCGGTGTGGTCGTTCACGGGCGCGAGCACGGTGGCCTTCAGTACGAGTGTGATCGAGAAGGCGTTGGCGGCGGGGCTCACGTTCCGTCCGCTGGCCACCACGGTGCGCGATGCGCTCACGTGGTATCACGCTCGACCGGCGGCCGAGCAGGAGAAGCTGCGGGCCGGCATCGCACCGGAGCGCGAGCGTGAAGTATTGGCCGCGTGGCATGCCCAGCAGTCCGGAGCCAAGTGATCCGTCGCGTCATGGCGAAGTTGGTCACGGTAGAGGAAGGCGAGTGGCGGGCCACGCTGCTCGCCTTCGCGTTCTTCTTCTTCCTGCTCGCCAGCTACTTCATTCTGCGCAGCATCCGCGATGCGATCGGCGTCGCGGCCGGTACGGCGAAGCTTCCCTGGCTGTTCACCGGCACGCTGGTCGCCACACTGCTGGCGAATCCGCTGTATGCCACGATCGTGTCGCGACTTCCCGTGCGACGGTTCATCCCGATCGTGTACCGCGTGTTCGCCGCGTTGCTCGTGGTGTTCGCCTTCGCGGTGTACAGCACCGGACCGGCCGAGGAGAAATACCTCGGACCCGCCTTCTGGATCTTCATCAGCGTATTCAGTCTGTTCGTGCCCTCGGTGTTCTGGGGCTTCATGGCCGACACGTTCTACAGTAACCAGGGCAAGCGGCTGTACGGGTTCATCGGCGTGGGTGGCACACTGGGCGGCATGTTCGGCTCCAAGTTCACGTCGCTGATGGCCACGAAGGTCGGCACGCCGATGTTGATGTTGATGTCGGTGCTGCTGCTCGAGTGCGGAGTACAGGTGCTTCGGCAATTCCCGCCGAGCTTCCGCGCCGAAACGCGTGATCGGGAGGCGGCGCAACGCTCGGTGGGCGGCGGCTCGTTGGCGGGCATTACGCACGTGCTGCGTTCTCCCTACCTGCTCGGCATCTGTCTATTCATGCTGCTGTTCACGATCGGCACCACGGTGCTGTACTTTCAGCAGGCGGAGATCGTGGGCGCCAAGTTTGCCGACCGCGAGTCGCGCACGGCGTTTCTGGCCAACCTCGATTTTTACGTGCAGCTGCTCACGGTGCTCGCGCAGCTGTTCATCTCGGGGCGCGTGATCAAGTGGATCGGCGTGGGGATGACGCTCGCGATCCTGCCGCTGGTGAGCGTGATTGGCTTCGGCGCCCTCGGCATCTGGCCGTCGCTGTCGCTGTTCGTGGCGTTCACGGTGATCCGTCGCGCCGGCAACTACGCGTTCGCCAATCCGGGTCGCGAAGTGCTGTTCTCGGTGATTCCCGCCGAAGACAAATACAAGGCGAAGAACTTCATCGACACGTTCGCGTATCGCAGCGGCGACCAGATCGGCGCGTGGAGCTACGCCGGCATGTCGGCCGCTGGTCTCGCGGTCAGTTCCATCGCCCTGATCGCGGCGCCGATGAGCGCGGTGTGGCTGGTCATCGCGCTGTGGCTGGGCCGGCGGCACACGCTGATGTCGAAGGCGGAGTCGGCGTAGCGAGATTGACCAGCCGACGCATCAGCCTACTGCGGCACCATCTTCACGAAGCCGTCGTACTTCCAGACGCCGCCCACGCGGAGCCAGCGTTCGCAGAAGGTGTAGCGGTTGGTCTGCGGTAACTGGCCCTCGAGGGCGGGCGCGGCGGTGAACTGGGTCGTGTACGAGAGATTGATCTCGTGTGGCAGTTCACCGCGTTCGATGCGGGTGATCGCCACCCACACACCGGTGGGCGTGGCGCATCCCACGCCGCCCACGGCTGGGCAGGGATCGATGTCGAGGGCGCGGGTCTCGGGCCAGTCGGCGATCGGGGCGAACGCGATCGTGGCGAGCGTTTGGCCGTTGTACTGGCGCACCGCCTCGCTCGTGGCCGCTCGCCCGAACCGTTTGGCGCTGTACTCGGCGATCGGGATGCCGGCCGGGCGGTCCTGCGAGATGATGCGGTAGATCGCCTTCGACACGAGTGACTCGGCGTCGGGCAGCGACCAGGCGCCGGCTGATGTCTGCGAGCGCACGGGTGCCACGCGCGCTTGAGCAGCGGCCGATCGCCACGGACTCCCCATGCCGAGCACGACCAGTGCCGCCACCGCAGTGATGCGGTCGCGAAAGGCGCGCGAGGGAACTACCGTGAGCACGTGGGTCATCATGGTCGGCAGGTGAATCCTACACCGATAATTTCGGTAGCGTGTCGCTGGGCTCGCTGAGTTTCGTCCCATTTGATGTTCCGTGCGGTGACACGGGACACGTCACCGTCACGCCACTCGCATGACTTCGCTTTTTGCGTCACCCGTGGTGCGGTCCGTCATCCTTTTGGCCGCCTCGAACGTCTTCATGACCTTCGCCTGGTATGCCCACCTCAAGGACTTGAGCGCCAAGCCGTGGTACGTGGCGGCGCTCCTGAGTTGGGGCGTGGCGCTGTTCGAGTATCTGCTGCAGGTGCCGGCCAATCGCATCGGCTACACCGCCCTGTCGCTCGGCCAGCTCAAGATCATGCAGGAGGCGATCGCGCTTACGGTGTTCGTGCCGTTCGCCGTGCTGTACATGAAGGAGCCGCTCAAGCTGGACTATCTGTGGGCGGCGCTGTGTATTGTGGGGGCACTGTACTTCATGTTCCGGGGCAGCGCGCACTAGTCTGTTCGATCTTTCACTTGACAGTGTTAAGTGAACATCCCACCTTTCTGGTCATGACCACCTCCGCCATCCGCACCGCTTCGCTGGCCCGCCGGGAACGGCAAAAGGCCGAGACGCGCCAGGCTATCCTGGATGCGGCGCGGGAGCTGTTCGTGACCGATGGCGTGGAGGCCACCACCATGAGGGCGATCGCCGCGAAGATCGGCTATACGCCGACGGCGATCTACCACCACTTCCGGGACAAGGACGCCCTGATTGTGGAGCTGTGCATGGCCGACTTCAGCGCGCTCGGTCAGGCCATGTACAAGATCGGCCGGATCGAGGATCCGGTGGAACGGCTACGGCGGATGGGCTTGGCGTACACCGACTTTGCGCTCGATAATCCGAGCCAGTATCGGTTCATGTTCATGACATCATTGAAGCAGCCGATGGTTGACGCTTTCGGAAACGTCGTGAAGTCTCCCGACGAGGACGCGTATGGCTTCCTGCTTCAGACGGTCACCGAAGGGATCGAGCAGGGCGTATATCGCCCTGAGCTCAGTGACGCCCCCGAACTCGCCCAGATGTTTTGGGGCGGCATTCATGGCATCATCTCGCTCTGGTTCACCCACTGCAACGATCCCCACATCGTGTTCCGGGACCCTCGCGAAACCGTCCGCACCATGTGCGACGCCATGATCCGCGGAAGCCTGCGAAACTCAACCTGACGGAATTCCGTCAGGTCTTCAGATCCACCGGACGCCTCGGCGTCCTTCTTTTGGCCCGTCTACTTAACACTGTTCTATCAACTAGCAATGTTCCACACACTACCGCCGTTCAGAGTGACGCGCTCGCTAGTCGGGGTGGTCACCACCGCGCTCTCCCTCGGCGTCGCCGCCGCGGCCAGCGCGCAGAGTGCGTCTACCGCCCGTCAGCTCCTCGACGGCTACGTGGCCGAGGCGCTCGCCGCCAATCTCGACATCGCCCAGCAGTCGGCCGCGCTCGCCCGCGCCAACGCCGGCGTGCGTGAAGCCAACGGGCGACTCCTCCCCACGGTCGGCCTGAACGCCCGCTACTCCGAATTCAGCGGCGTGGTCAACATCGGCGACTTCATCAACCCGGCCTACGCCGCGCTCAACCAGCTCATCGGCGAATCGCGGTTTCCGACCAACGTGAACGCCACCCTCCCGTTCCGTCAGGAAACCAAGCTCGAACTCACGCAGCCGCTCTTCAACGACGCGCTCTTCGGCGCGCGTGCCGCCGCGCGGGCCCAGCGCGATCTCGCGGGCTCCACCCGCCGCGTCGCCATGCGACAGCTCGCCGCCGACATCCAGCAGGCCTGGCTCGGCTACGCCAGCACCGTGCGCGCCGTCGAGACGCTCGAGGCCACGCTGCCGGTGCTCGACGAGAACGTGCGGGTGAGCGAGCGCCTCATCGGCGCCGGACAAGCCACCCCCGATGTGCTGCTGCGCGCGCGGGCCGAGCGCAGCGAACTGCTGCAGCAGATCGAAGAAGCCAAGCGGCAACGCAATGCCGCGCGGCGTGGCTTCAACCTGCTGCGCAATCGCGACGACGACGCGGCCATCACGCTCGTGGATGACAGCACACTGCTGCGGGTCGATACGTTGTCGCGGAGTGCGCTGCTGGCCCATGCTCTCACGCACCGCGAAGAACTGGCACAGGCTGGTAGCGGCATCTCGCTCGCCCGCGCGCAGCAGCGGATTGCCACCGCGTCGTATCTGCCCAGCCTCGCGCTGGCCGCCAGCTATGGCGTGCAGGGTGACCGCTATCGCTTCAACAATCGCAGCGACGTTGGACTCGCCTCGCTGGTGATGTCGTGGAATGCCTTCAACGGCGGACAGGACGCCGCGCGCCGCGAACAGGCGAACACCACGCGCACCGAGGCCGAGTATCGCCAGCGAGAGGCCGAGCGTGCCATCGCGCTGCAGGTCGGCAACGCGTACGACGCCGTGCAGTCGGCGCGCAGCACCCTCGTGACCGCCGATGACCGACTGGCTAGCGCCGAGCGCGCATTCGCATTGGTGCAGCGCCGCTTCGCCGAGGGACTTGCCACGCCGGTGGAGTTCCTGAGCGCACGCACCGCGTTCACTTCGGCCGCGATCAACCAGGTGATCACGCGCTTCACCTTCGCCACCCGCGTGGTGGAACTCGAACGCGCTGCTGCGCTGCGCGCGCTCCCCAACTGATGACCACCTCTTCCCCTCCAACGACCATGGTCAGTCATATGCCTACGAACCGCTTCGTGCTTCGCCCCACCGTTCTCTTCTCGGCGGCGATGCTGCCGGTGCTCGCCGCCTGCGGTACCTCACCCGCACCCGAGCGTGATACCGCGCCGCGCGCCCCGGCGGTGTCGGTCAGCGTCGAGGCCGTCACGAGCGGCGCGAACGCCGACCCCGTCACCGCCACCGGCACCTTCGGCTCGCGTGACGAGATCCCGCTGGCGTTCAAGATTGGCGGCATTGTCTCACGTGTGTTGGTGGACGAAGGCGCCACGGTGCAGCGAGGACAACTGCTCGCCGCGCTCGACCTGCGCGAGATCAACGCCGCGGTCGACAAGGCGCAGGTGGGCTTCGACAAGGCACAGCGCGATCAGGCCCGTGTGCAACGCCTCGCTTCCGACAGTGTGGCCACGCTCGTGCAACTACAGGACGCCACCACGGCCCTCGAGGCGGCGCGTTCGGACCTCATTACCGCGAAGGTGAATCGCGAGTACGCCACGATCGTGGCACCCGAAGGCGGGATCGTGCTGCAACGACTGGTGACGGCCGGCTCCAACGTGTCGCCGGGCACGCCGATCATCCAGTTGGGCGGCTCGCGTCGTGGACGGGTGCTGAGGGTGGGACTGCCCGATCGCGATGCGCTGCGTGTACAACTGGGAGACGCCGCCTCGGTGCACTTCGACGCGTTGCCATGGCGCACTTTCAGCGGACGCGTGCAGATGCTTGGCCGCTCGGCGGATCCTCGCACCGGCACCTACGCCGTCGAGATCACCGTGAATGGCGCCGACGCACTGCCCAGCGGACTGGTGGGCGCGGTCACGATCGCGACGCGCGGTGGCGCGAACGACGCCACGCGCGGCGCGTCGGTGTCGGTAGACGCGCTGCTCGAGGCCAATCGCGATTCCGCCACGGTGTACACGATCGCGCCCGCGAGCGGGGCGTCAGGCGACTTGATCGCGCAGCCTCAGCGCGTGCGCGTAACCGGTGTGACCGGCGACCGTGTCTTGGTGGAAGGACTGGCGCCCGATACGCGCATCGTGACGCGCGGCGCGGCGTACGTCACGCCCGGTGCTCGGGTGCGCATTGTCACGGCTGATACGCTCGATGCGGCGTTGAAGGCGAACGTGGCGAAGCGCCTGGCGGTGCTGCCATGAACTTCCTGGGCAAGCTGGCCGAGTTCTCAGTGAAACGGTGGCAGTTCACCGTGCTGCTGTTCCTCATGTTCGGGGCACTCGGCGTAACGAGTTGGATGGCGATTCCGCGCGCCGAAGATCCTGACTTTCCGGTGCCGATCTTCACCACCGTGGCCGTGTATCCGGGCGCGTCGCCGGAAGACATGGAGCAATTGGTCACCGAGCCGATCGAGAAGCAGCTCAAGTCGCTCACTGAGGTGAAGAAGCTGGAGTCCACCAGCAGCGACGGGTTGTCCGTGATCAAGATCGAGTTCGACGCAGAGTCGGACGCCGAGCGGAAGTACGATCAGGTGATCCGCGAGGTGAACGCGTTGCGGGCCGAGCTGCCGTCGGCGTTGCAACGGCTGGAAGTGCTCCGCAACGAGAACTCCGATCTCACCGTGTTTCAGGTGGCGCTGGTCGCGCCGCACGCACCGTATGCGCAGGTGGACGACATCGCCAAGCGTTTTGAAGACGCACTGGAGCGCGTGCCGGGTGTGAAGAAGGCCGAGCGTTGGGCGGCGCCGCCGCGCGAGATGCAGGTCACGCTCGATTTGGGGCGCATGGCGCGACTGGGCCTCACGCCGGCGCAGGTATTGAACGCCCTCGGCAGTGACAATGCCCAGATTCCCGGCGGATCGGTGGATGTGGGCACGCGTCGCTACAACATTGCCACCACCGGCCGCTACAAGAACGCCGAGGATGTGCAGCGCACGGTGATCGCGGGCGCGAACGGTGCGGTGGTGCGCATGCAGGATGTGGCCACGGTGCGGTGGGGCGATGGCGACGCGGTTCACATGGGTCGCTGGAACGGACAGCGCGCGATGTGGGTGACGGTGGCCGTGCAGAAGGGCAAGAACGTGTCGGCGGTGAAAACCGATGTGTGGGAGGCGCTCGATGTACTCGAGAAAGGGTTACCCAAGGGCATCACGCTGGCGCGCGGCTTCGATCAATCGCAGAACGTGGATACGCGGCTGGCGCGGCTAGGCGAAGACTTCGCCATTGCCCTGCTGCTGGTGCTTATCACGCTGCTGCCGCTGGGCACGCGGGCGTCCGTGATCGTGATGATCTCGATTCCGCTGTCGCTGGCCATGGCGGTGATGTTGCTGTATGCCACGGGCTACAGCATCAATCAGCTCTCCATCGTGGGTTTCGTAATTGCGTTGGGGTTGTTGGTGGACGACTCGATTGTCGTGGTCGAGAACATTTCACGATTCCTGCGCAACGGATATACGCGCACCGAGGCGGCCATCGAAGGCACCAAGCAGATCGGCGTGGCGGTGCTGGGTGCGACCGGCACGCTGATCTTCGCCTTCCTGCCGCTGTTGTTCCTGCCGGGCTTGGCGGGCAAATACATCCGGTCGCTGCCGATCGCGGTGGTGTTCGCCGTGGTGTCGTCGTTGTTCGTGTCGCTCACGATCATTCCGTGGCTGGCGAGCCGGCTCATGCCGCGCACGGAGCACGCCGAGGGCAATCGCGTGCTGCAGTGGCTCGATCGTGGCATTCATCGCACCTACGCACCGCTGCTGCACCGCGCCCTGGCGGCGCCGTGCACCACGCTGGTGCTCGCTCTGCTGCTGGTGGTGGGGTCGGTGGCGCTGGTGCCAGCGGTGGGCTTCTCGCTGTTCCCGAAGGCCGGCACGCCGCAGTATCACGTGGACATTGAAACGCCCGAGGGCACGTCGTTGGCGGAAACCGACCGCGCGGCGCGGTACGCCGAAGCGGTCATCCGGCAGCATCCCGGCACGCGCGGCGTGTTCGCGAATGTGGGGAAGGACAATCCGGCGGTGTACTACAACGTGTTTCAGCGCGCCGAAGCACCCAATCGCGGACAGCTGATCGTGCTGCTGAAGGAGTACGACAACGTGCGCACGCCGCTGGCGCTCGACTCGTTGCGCCAGCGGCTGGCGCTGTATCCGGGCGCGCGTATTGAGCTGAAAGAGTTCGAGAACGGACCGCCCATCGATGCCCCGATTGCCATGCGCATTGAGGGCACGAGTCTCGATACGCTGCAGCGGATCGCCGCGCAGTACGATGCCGTGTTCAAGCGTACGGAGGGCACGCAGTATGTGAACAACCCCGTGCGGCTGCGGCGCTCGGATCTCACGCTGGTGGTGGATAAGCAAAAGGCGGGCTTGCTGGGCATCCCGAGCGTGGAAGTGGAGCGCACGCTGCGGTTGGGAATTGCGGGGCTCGAGGCCGGGAAGATCCGCGCCGCCAACGGCGACGAGTATCCCCTCATGGTGCGCATTGCGCATAACGGCCGACCGGCACCTGAAGCACTCGATCGCATTCAGGTGAGCAGTGTGACGGGGGCGATGATTCCGCTGTCGCAGATCGCGTCCATGCGCTTCAGTGCCTCGCCGACCACGATCGATCATGTGAATCGTCAGCGCTCGGTCACGATCACGAGCTATGTGCGCTCGGGGTACAACACCGACGCCGTGACGAAGCAGGTGATGGCGGCGCTCGATTCCATCGCACTGCCGGTGGGCTACGTGATGCACCCGGCCGGTGAGATCGAGAGCCGCGAGGAAAGCTTCGGCGGTATCGGCGGCGCCATCATCGTGGCGGTGTTCGCGATTCTCGCCATTCTGGTGCTCGAGTTCCGCGACTTCCGCACCACGCTGGTAGTGGCGTCGGTGATTCCACTGGGACTGGTGGGTGGTATGGTGGCACTGCTGCTCAGCGGATACACGCTGTCGTTCACCGCGATGATCGGCTTCGTGGCACTGGTGGGTATCGAGATCAAGACCAGCATTCTGCTGGTGGATTTCACCGACCAACTGCGACGAAAAGGAGTGAGTCTCGATGACGCGATTCAGCAGGCCGGCGAGATCCGCTTCCTGCCGATCGTGCTCACCACGATGACAGCGATCGGTGGGTTGCTGCCGCTAGCGTTTCAGGGATCGGGGCTGTACTCGCCACTGGCGTGGGTGATCATTGGCGGGCTGGTGTCGAGCACGCTGATCGCGCGGTTGGTCACGCCGGTGCTGTACAAGCTACTGGCGCCGGCGCTCGAGGAGCGTGAGGTGCTGGTGGCACCGCGGCAGCCGGCGGGGTTGGTGCCGGCCACGGCGTAGTTCTGCTGCCTATCCGTGTTCCGGCTGTTGGCGATCTGTTCGTGCCACAACCGGTGGTGAATCGGCACGGTCGTAACAGCCGGAACACGGAGAACACCGATTGCACCGACACCGCACAGATAAGCCGATCGGCGTGCCGGCGCCCATCGCCGCCGACCAATCCATCGTGGCCGTATTGTTCAATCAAAAATGCCAAGTTGTTGGAGCCGCGACGTTTTCCGTCGCCCGCCCGGAGCAGACCCGTGTTGTGTCCGTGACAATTCGCGGCAAAGCTGTTCCGGCTGTTCTCGATCCGTCCATGCCACCACCGGTGGTGAATCGGCACGATCGCAACGGCCGGAACACGGAGATCATGGATTGCACCGACACAGCACAGATAAGCAAACAGCGAAAGCCGCGCTACTCGCTCCGGCGGTACCACCTGCCCGTTGCCGCCTTGATGCCGAGCACCACGAGCGACACACCGAGCCCGATCCACGGCCCGGTGAGTGGTAGCAGGAGCACCGGGAGTAAGGTCCAGAATTGGAATGGATGCACTACCAGGCTCTCGTCGCCGAGTGCGGCAAGCACGCGGTTCACCGGATAGCTCTCACCCCGATCGGCGCTGGAAATCGATCGTATCGCGCGCGTGCCGTCGGACTGAATCGAGACGAGATCGACGTCCATACGGCTACCAGGCGCACGGAGACGCCCGATCAACAGCACTGATCGATTCGTGGCCTTCTCAGTAAACCGCCGGACGGCGATCCATCGGTGGTATCGCCCGAGATCATCCAGTCCGGCCCGGACCTCGGCCGTTCCCGGTTCCAGCACGACCGTGTCGTTCACCACAACTGACACCTCGGCGGACTGACTGCGCTGCGACCGGTCTTTCGAATGGGGAAGTGCATCGACAATACGTACCGTCTGACCAGCGAATTCAACCGGCAACGACAGTGTCGGCTCAGACTCGTACGCCACTCGCCCCTTCGCATAGAAGGAGGACTCGCGCAGTTGCTGGGTCACCGACAGTGCGGACACACCAAAGAGCACCAGCATGGCCCATGTGCTCGTCGAGAATCGTGGCATAATCTCGCTCCCGCTATTCAATCAAAAGTTGCAAAACCGTACGTAAAGCTACGCCCCTCGTCGCACACACGGAGCAAACCCGTGTGCTGCCCGCGAAAATTCGCGGTCAGGCTGTACCCGCTGTTCGCGGTCCGCCAACCGTCCCATTCCACGCAGTCCCCGTCGCGACAACATTGCGGGTCGCCACGGCGTAGCCCATAGTTGGTCCCGCCCGCGTTCCCTCGGGCGATGTCGGTCCACCTATGCTCTCCTCGCTCATGCGAAATATTCGCGTCCTTGCCCTCGGTGCCGGTTTGTCCGGCCTGATGGCCAGTCCGCTGGCCGCACAGACACCTGTGCCGCCCAAGGCCTCCGTCGACGATGCCGTCATCAACGCCCTGCGTTGGCGCAACATCGGTCCCGCCAACATGATGGGGCGCATCGTCGATATCGAAGGCATCGCCTCGCCCTCCAAGACGTTCTACGTGTCCACCGCTGGCGGCGGACTCTGGAAGACCACCAACAACGGCACCACCTTCAAGGCCGTCATGGACACGGCCCGCGTGTCGTCGGGTGGAGATCTCGCGATCGCCCCGTCGGACACCAACGTCATCTACTGGGGCACCGGCGAAGCGAATTCGCGGAATTCCATCTCCCCCGGCGGCGGCATCTACAAGTCGGCTGACGGTGGCAAGTCGTGGACGTTCCTCGGCCTCGCCGACACGCGCTCGATCGGTCGCATTCAGGTGCACCCCACCGATCCCAATACCGTGTGGGTGGCGGCCCTTGGTCATCCGTGGGGACCGAACAAGGAACGCGGACTCTACAAGACCACCGACGGCGGCAAGAACTGGCGCCTGGTGAAGTTCATCGACGAGAAGACCGGCTTCGTGGATGTGCAGCTCGACCCGCGCAATCCGAATACCGTGTGGGCCTCGAGTTATCAGCGCGTGCGCAGCCCGTACTCGCTTACGTCAGGCGGTCCGGGCTCGGCCCTGTGGAAGAGCACCGACGGAGGTGAAACGTTTGCCGAAGTGAAGGGCGGCGGATTTCCAGCCACTACCAAGGGACGCATCGAGATCGCCATCGCGCGCTCGAATCCCGACGTGATGTACAGCATGGTCGAAGCCGACACGGCGCCCAATCTCAAGAAGGACGCTAAGGTCGCACCGCAGAAGCGGCCCAGTGGCCTGTATCGCTCGGAAGACGGCGGCAAGACGTGGGCCTACATGAGCCCCGAGAACACGCGCCCGTTCTACTACTCGCAGGTGCGCGTCGACCCGAAGGATCCGAACCGCGTGTACTGGTCGTCCACGCCGGTGAAGTACTCGAGCGACGGCGGCAAGACCGCGGGCAGCACCACCGAAGGCATTCACGTGGATCATCACGCCATGTGGATCGACCCCAACGATCCGCAGCGCATCATCACCGGCAACGACGGTGGTATCGGCGTGTCGAACGATCGCGGCGGCAACTGGTTCTTCCCGAACTCCATCGCCATCGGCCAGTTCTACAACATCTCGGCTGACATGGGCGTGCCGTATCGTGTGTGCGGCGGCCTGCAGGACAACGGCTCGTGGTGCGGTCCGAGCCGGCGCAAGCAGGGGCCGGTCACCAACGCCATGTGGCACAACGTGGGCGGCGGCGACGGCTTCGTGACGCAGCAGGATCAGACGAACACCGACATCATGTACTCGGAGTCGCAGGGCGGCAGCATGGGTCGCCTGAACTTTGCGACCGGTGAGCGCACAGGTCTGCGTAAGCCCACATGGCGCGACGGTGGTTACCTGCAGTGGAACGACTCCATCTACGCCGTGTGGCCGGACACCACCAAGCCGGCCACGGCCGCGCAGAAGAAGCAGATGGCGGCGTATCGGGCGCGTCAGCGGACCGACTCGGTGGCCTACGCGCTGCGCTGGAACTGGAACACGCCATACATCATCTCGAAGCACAATCCGGCCACGCTGTACTTCGGCGCCAACCGTGTGCTCAAGAGCGTGAAGTACGGCGACGACATGTTCCCCATCTCCGGTGAACTGTCGTACGCCGACTCGGCCAAGCTGTACGTCGCGCTCAAGACCACGGGCGGTATCACGCCCGACGTGACCGGCGCCGAGACGTACGGTACGGTGGTGTCGTTGAACGAATCGTCGGTACGTCCGGGGCTGCTGTACGCCGGTACCGACGACGGACGCGTGTGGCTCACGCGCAATGACGGCGCGCAGTGGGAAGAAGTGACGAAGAACTTCACCGGTGTGCCGGCGGGTAGCTACGTGTCGCGTATCGAGCCGTCGCACTTCGACAGCGCGACGTTCTATGTGACGTTCGACAATCACCGCAACGACGACTACACGCCGTACGTGTTCATGACCACCAACTTCGGCCGTACGTTCACGTCCATCGTGAACAATCTGCCCAAGGGTCAGACCGACTTCGTGCATGTGATCCGCGAAGACACGAAGAACCAGAATCTGCTGTTCGTGGGCACCGATGTGGGTGCGTACGTGTCGATCGATCGCGGTCAGTCGTGGCAGCGCTTCATGAGCGGTCTTGGCACCACGCCGGTGCACGATCTGCTCATTCATCCGCGCGACGGCGAGCTCATTGCCGGCACGCACGGACGCTCGATCTGGATCGCCGACATCACGCCGTTGCAGCAGATGACGCCGGCCGTGATCGCGGCCAAGGCGACGCTGTTCGAGCCACGCACGGCGTTCCAGTGGGGCGAGCAGACGATCAACGGCGGCAACGTGGGGCAGGGGGTGTTTCAGGGCCCGAGTCCGACGTACGGCGCCTCGATCTGGTACCGGCTGTCGGAGAATGCCGGTGGACAGGTGCGCATGATCGTGCAGGACGCGAGTGGCGACACGATCCGTTCACTCACCGGCCCGGGTCAGCCGGGCCTGCATAACGTGGTGTGGGATATGCGCGCCCAGCGCCCCGCTCCGGCGCGGATCGCGCTGTCGCCGGCGCAGGTGCGTGACAGCGTGAACACGCAGCGTCGTGTGCTACGCGCGCTCGATTCGCTCGAGAAGGCGGGCGCCGTGCCGGCGCCGATGCTGGCGCAGATCCGCACCACGGTGCAGACCGGTCAGCAGCCGCCTGAAATGCAGGCGATGCTTGCCGGCGCGCTCGGCGGTGGCGGCGGGGGCGGTGGTCGTTTCGGCGGTCCCACGGGTTTCCAGGATCGTCCGGGCGAAACGCGTCCGCTGCCGAGCTTTCCGACGGCTGGCGCTGGTGGCCCCGGTGGCCCCGGTGGCCGCGGCGGACCCGGTGCGGGTCCCGGTGCGGCGGCGGGCCCGGCCGGACTGCAGGCCATGTTCGGTCCGCTCCGCGATGCGCTGGGTGATGACTTCGCGGCCATCGGGATCTTCCCGGGCGGCGGTGGTGGTGGTCGCGGCGGTCGCGGCGGGCAGAATACGCTCGCGGGTACCGGCGACTACAAGATCACCATCATCGTGGGTGGCACGTCGTATTCGAAGGTGCTGCATATCGAACGCGTGAGCGGCGGCGAAGGCGGCGGTGGCTTCTTCGGACTCGACGACGACGAACGTCGCGAGCCGTAATCAGGCCGCGACGTGCACCAGTGGCCGCGACGCAATCGCGGTCACCGGTGTCGGCGCCGGTCGTGCAATCAGATAGCCCTGCACGTACTTCGCGCCGTGTTGCTGCACCCATTCCAACTCGCCCTCGGTCTCGATGCCTTCTGCCAAGGCGTCGATGCCGAGGGCGTTGGCGACATCGAGCAGATTCGCGGCGATGCGCGCTTTGTACGGATCACGGTCCACGTCGCGTACCAGCTCCATGTCGAGCTTGAGGACGTCCGGGCGAAGCAGGTGAATCAGATTCAGTGACGAATAGCCGGCGCCGACATCGTCGAGCGCAATGCGAAAGCCGGCGCCGCGATAGTAGTCGAGGATATTGCGCAGGTGCTTCGGATCGTGCGTGCGCTCCGTCTCCACGATCTCGAACACGACCTGGCTGCGCTCGATGCCGGCCTCGTCGATCGCGGCCACGGTGCTGCGAAGACACGCCTTGGGATCGTAGATCGCGGTCGGTGCGAAGTTCACGAACAGCGCATGCGCGAGTTGATGCACGTGGGCGTTCGCAATCGCCGATCGCCGAGCCGCCAGATCGAGCTGGAAGAGCAATCCAGCGCCGCGGGCCGTATCGAACAAGGTGCCGGGCGAGATGAAGCTGCCATCGGGATTGACGCCGCGAAGGAGCGCTTCGTACGCATAGATCTGGTCGGGGCGGTCGGCGTGGACGATGGGCTGGAAGTGCGAGGTCAGGCGCCGTTCGCGCATGACAGCCATCAGCCATCCGCTGCGTGCCCGGATGATGGCGCGCGAAAGCGGCTCCACCCGCGCAATGTCATTCGCCGTCGGTGCCTCGCCGGGCAGGCAGAACAGGGCCCGCGTATCGTCCTGCTCCACGGCCGAAAGCGCGTCGCCCAACGCTTCGGCCACCGCTTCGCTCTGTGACGGGCACACGTGAAACGCCGTGCCGTCGCCCACCGACGGGCGTCCCTCGATGCCAAGCCCGCGGAGCGCGGCTCGTACCTTCCCCGCGACGTGGTCGGCCGGGAACCAGCAATGCAGATCGCCCGCCGACAGCTCGGACACGGGCAGCAACTCGCAACGCGCACAGAGTCGCGCCTTACCAGACAAGGCAGCAGCCTCGGTCATAACTGATCCGGACAAAAAACTCGCTACACTGGCCTGGATACGACGTCGTACGCACAGCCGAATGGTGCCGTAAGGCACACGAGTTATAGACGCCGTTTTCCAGACTTCGTCACACGTTTCGCGGCTATCCGTTCGACTTCATGTCGTCGTCGGACACGGCCGCGAGTTTGGCGCCGAGCTCCGGGAATCCCCGCGCGATGGCCAGCATGGCGGGCGTAGACTTGTCGTCGGAGAGTGCGTGGGCATCCGCGCCGCGCGCAATGAGCAGGTCGCACAGCGGCTCGTAGCCGCGCGAAGCCGCCAGATGCAGCGGCGTGTTGCCGTGCGAATCGCGCGCCGTCACATCGGCCCCGGCGAACACCAGCCGGCGCACCAACACGGGCAGCGTGTTGCCGGCGAGTGCGGCGTGGAGCGGCGAATTGCGCAGCGCGTTGGTGGAGTGCGCGTCGAGCGGCGCCCCATGATCGATCAGCAAGGTCACCGCGTCGTCGCGCCCGAAGAAGGCGGCCAGGTGCAGCGGCGTCCACCCATCGCTGCTGCGGCGCACGCGCGAGTCGTCGTCATTCTCCAAGCAGGTGCGCAGAGCGACGACGTTGCCGAGGGCGGCGGCTTCGCAGGCGTCGATCGGCCGACCGCTGTGCAGCAGATCGGCCAGCTCGGAGGCACCCACGTAGCAGGCGTGCAGGACGAGGGATTCGCCGCCGGTGGCGCGTGCCATGACCAGCGACGGATCTTCGGTCAGCAGAGCCGTGATCGTATCGCGATCCTTCGAGCGGATCGCCGTCAGTAGCGTGTCAGGCGCGGTGCGAACCATGGGGGCAGTCTCGGCCTCGAGAGGAGCACGTGGCTCAGGGTGTCGAACGGTGTCTCAACTTGATCACGGAACGCCGGATTGGCTATCGTCTGCCCCCGTCGGCGCGTTAACCTCGCCATATGCGCATTCGATCCCTGCCCGTGCTCCGCATAGTTGCGTCGACGCTGCTCCTCGCCTGCGCGCCCGCTCGACGGCCGCAGCCGGCCCCGCCTGGCGGCCCGCCGGGGGAGCTTTCCGCGGCACCCCTCGTGATCGCCCACCGCGGGGCCAGCGGACACCGCCCGGAGCATACGCTCGAGGGGTACGCGCTGGCGGTGCAAATGGGCGCTGACGTCATCGAGCCCGATCTGGTGAGCACGAAGGACGGGGTGTTGGTTGCGCGGCATGAGAACGAGATCGGCGGCACGACCGATGTTGCCACAAAGTTCGCGTCGCGCAAAACGCGCAAAGTGATTGACGGCGATACGATCAGCGGGTGGTTCACCGAAGACTTCACACTCGCCGAGCTGCGTACGCTGCGCGCGAAGGAGCGCCTGTCGTTCCGGTCACACGCGTACGACGGACAGTTCCTGGTGCCCACCTTCGACGAGGTGCTGGCGCTGGCCGATTCACTGGGACGACGCCGCGGCCGCGTGGTCGGCGTGTACCCGGAGACGAAGCATCCCACCTACTTCCGCGGTATCGGCCTCCCGATCGAGGAGCCGATGCTGCGTGCGTTGCGCGCCCGCGGCCTCGATCGCGCCGACGCGCCGGTGTTCATTCAAAGCTTCGAAAGCGGCAATCTCCGCACGCTGTCAACGCAGACGCGTATCCGCTTGGTGCAGCTCGTGTCGTCGGCGCCGCAGGTAACGCCAACGGCCCTTCGTGATATCGCCACCTATGCCTATGGCATCGGCGCGAACACACGGCAGATCGTCGGCGACGATTCCGCGGCGGTGCCGACGTCGCTGATCGCCGATGCCCATGCCGCTGGACTGCGCGTGCACGCGTGGACGCTGCGACCAGAGCCGGTATTTCTTGCCAAGCGCTACGGTGGCGATCCGCTCGCCGAAGTACGCGAGCTGGTGCGACTGGGCGTGGATGGATTGTTCGGCGACTATCCCGATCAGGTGGTGCGGGGACTGCGCCGGTAAGAAAAGACGCGCCGTCACAAATGTGAGGCGCGGATCATGCAATGCTCTCTCTCGAACATTCACTTCAAGAGAGGACATCGCATGCACCGTGTGCTGCATCATACATCTCGCGTCACAAATCACTTCGCGCTCACTGCGTCTGCTGCCGTCGCGCTCGTTGCGAGCGTCGCCGTCGCGCCCACCGCAATCGCGCAAGGCGTGCGCTTCACGTTGGCGCCGTCGGCCGAATACACGTGGTGGGACAAGAGCCTCGGTATCGAGGACGCGCCGTTCTATGGTGGTCGGTTCGGTGCGGATTTCGGTTCGCTGCTCTCGCTCAGTGGCTACTATCATCGCGCCAACGGACTCGGTGTCACGCGCGACAGTCTCCTGTCGAGCGGCGTCGTGCAGCTCGGTCCGCGTAGCACCACGACGGACATCAGCAACTTCGGCGGCAATCTCGCCATTCGCTTGAGCACGGGGCGCATCGCGCCGTTTCTGTCGGCCGGCGCTGGTGTCATGCGTTTCGAAGCCGATAGCATGGAGCGACAGGATCAGATCAACTATCGCTACGGCGGCGGTATTCAGTACGACGCCACGCCGAATATCCGCGCGATGGTGATGCTCGAAGATTCGCGCTTCCGTCTGGCCCCGGGCACGCTGTTCAGCAGCACCACCGGTGGCAACTCGCTGGCCGAACGTCGCGTGACGCGCAGCAACTGGACCGCCAGCGCCGGCTTGGGCATCGCTCTCGGCGGCTCGCTCGACGAGCAGACGGACGACGACGAACGAACTGATCGGTGGTCGATCGGCTCCGTCCCGCTCGAGGCCTTCGCCGGTCGTCTCGACTTCGACGACAAGTCGTTGCCGCGTCAGGCCTTGGTTGGCGTGCGCACGGGCATCGACGTCGGCCAGTTCGTAGGGCTCCGTGCCTTCTATTGGCAGGGTCGCTCGGGCAATCTGCGCGACAAGCAGCCGATGCAGAGCTACGGCGGTGAAGCGCAGTTCAACTTCACGCGGTCGCGTGGCCCGTCCCCGTTCATCGTGCTCGGTGCCGGTCGTCTCGATTTCGGCGAGGACTATCGCGACACGCTCGGACGCGCGCGTGACGTGGAAACGGCGCTGATCGCCGGTGCCGGCGTGGCGTTCCGTCTCACGGACAACTTCCGCCTCAATGTCGCGGTGCGTGACTACGTGCGTGGCCCGCAGGATCTCGACAGCCTCGCCACCACCGATCAGCTCACGAACAACCTGATGTATACGGTTGGTCTCGGCTTCGATCTGGGTCGGTCCCGCAAGTCGATGCCGAGTCGCGACGAGCGCGATGCGCGCGCCGAACGGCAGCGTTCAATGCGGGATCGCGAGGATCGTGACGATCGCATGATCACGCGTGACGCCGATCTGCTGCGCATGCGCCGCGAGATGGCGGCACGCGATACGATGATCGATGGGCGCGACAGCATGATGGTGATGGAGCGTCGTGTGGTGCGACGGAATGCGCAGCCGCCCATGCAGCCGGCGCGTCCCACGATGATCACGCTCCCGGCACCGACCGTCGGCGAGCTCTACATCCGTTACGGCGACAGCACGCAGCGTACGATTCGTGTCACGCCTGCCGATGCGCAGCGTATGTCGGACAGCACGACGGCGCGCAACGCGAACGACGCGATGATTCGTGAGCTGCGTGGTCAGATCGAACGTCTCGAAGCGCGACTGCGCACGCCGGACGCGGCAGGCAAGGAAACGGTGAAGGACGAGGAGATCCGTGCCCTGCGTGCGCGTCTTGACGCGCTGGAGACGCAGTTGCGCACGCCTGCCGCACCGGCCGCGTCGACGCCGAATGTGGTCGTGGTCCCGTCGTCCACCACGACGACGAATGTCCCGATGACGTCGCCGATGTCCTCCCCGATGATGTCGGACGACGCCACCGCGATGAAGATCCAGCAGGTCTCGCCGTACGTGGCCGGTTTCGATCAGTTGGTTGTCGGCGCCCAACTCGACATGGGCCCGGTGTTCGGGATTCCCGCGCTGCGCCTGGTTCCGGACTTTGCCATCGGACTCGGCAATGACGCGTCGGTTTCACTCGCTGTCGGTGCACAGTACGACTTCGGCGCACTCCGCTTGAGCACGCCGGGCACCTTTCGTCCGTATCTCCGCGCCGGCCTCGGTTTTCTCGCCGCGAGCGGCGACCGCGACTCCGAGTTCGGCGTGAATGCGGCGTATGGCGCCACCTATCAGCGTGCCACGCCGGTCGGCACCGCGGTGGATCGTCGCCGCCCGCAGTACTTCGTGGAGCACCAGGGCATCAACTTCTTCAGCACGAACCGCTTCCTCGTGGGCATGCGCTTCCTCACGAAGTAGCTGACGGTCTGAACGACGGTGGAACGTTGGGCATTCGAGCGGCATGTCTGCCGACTCGGGTGCCCAGCGGTAGATTCGAAGACAATGACAGAGAATCCTGCGACCAGTCGCCTGGAGAAGGACCTCCCACTCCGCGACGACATCCGTCTGTTGGGACGTGTGCTGGGCGACACGCTGCGCGAGCAGGAAGGCGACGCGATCTTCCAGCTCGTTGAATCGGTGCGACAGACTGCCGTGCGCTTCGCGCGCGAGGGCAGCCCCGATGACCGCGCCGAGTTGCATCGGCTCCTCGATGGATTGCCACCCGAGGACATGCACCGCGTGGTACGCGCATTCGCCTACTTTCTGCAACTGGCGAACATCGCGGAAGACACGCACCGGTCGCGTCGTCGGCGTGAGCACGAGATCATGGGGTCGCCGCCGCGCGAGGGGAGTCTGGCCTTTTCGCTCGATGCGGTCATTCGCGAAACGCCGGATGCCGCCGAACAGGTAGCCGCGTTCTTCGCCACGGCGCTCGTGTCGCCCGTGCTCACGGCGCATCCCACGGAAGTGCAGCGGCAGAGTACGCAGCATGCGCTGCAGCAGATCGCCGATTTGCTGGATCGTCGCGACCGTCTCACGCTCACGCCCGACGAACGGCGGGACGCCGACGAGACGCTCAAGCAGGTCGTGCTCACGCTCTGGCACACCCGCATGGTGCGCTCCGAGCGACTCCGCGTGATCGACGAAGTGAAGAACGGCATCAACTATTTCCGCAGCACCTTCTTCACGGAGCTGCCGCGCTTGCACGGTGACACCGAAGACCTGTTGCGCGAGCGATTCCCTGAGCATGAATGGTCCTTGCCACCGTTCCTGCGCGTGGGCAGCTGGATCGGTGGCGACCGCGATGGGAATCCGTTTGTCACCGCCGAGACGCTGCGGGATACGGTGCGCCTACAGGCATCGGCCACGATCGAGTTCTATCTCGACGAAGTGCACGCCCTCGGCTACGATCTGCCGCTCTCCGAGCGACTCGTGCCCGTCACGGCCGAGCTGTCTGCGCTCGCGGCGCGTTCGCCCGACGTCTCGTCACAGCGGCTCGATGAACCCTATCGCCGTGCGCTGATCGGGATCTACTCGCGACTGGCGGCTACCGCGCATGCGCTGGGCTTGCCGGCACCGATCCGGCAGGCCATCGGCACCGACGCCCCGTACGCTACCGCCGCGGCGCTTCGCGATGATCTCGTGGTCATTCGTGATTCGCTGCAGCAGCATGGTGGCGCACGGCTCACGACCGGGCGTTTGCGCCGTCTCATGCGCGCGGTGGAGCTGTTCGGCTTTCACCTGGCACCGCTCGACCTGCGTCAGAATTCCGACGTGCACGAGCGCGTGGCGGCAGAGCTGTTGTCGAGTGCAGGCGTGTGCACCGACTACGCGTTGCGAACCGAAGCCGAGCGCGTGGAGCTCCTGTCCAACGAACTGGCCGGCACACGTCCGTTGTACTCGCCGCATTTGTCGTACTCCGACGAAGTCGCTGGGGAGCTGGCGATCGCCTTCGCGGCGCGTGAACTCCGCGAGCGGTTCGGCGAGGCGCTGCTCCCGCACTACATCATCTCGAAATGCGATGGCGTGTCGGACCTGCTGGAGGTGGCGCTGGTGCTCAAGGAGGCGGGGCTCGCGCGGGGCGGGGCGTCACCGACCACGGAGATACAGATCATTCCGCTGTTCGAGACCATCGAAGACTTGCGGCGGGCCGGCAACACGATGGACGCGCTGTTCGCGCTGCCGGTGTACCGCTCCCTCGTCACGTCGCAGGGTGACGTGCAGGAAGTGATGCTGGGCTACTCCGACAGCAACAAGGATGGCGGCTTTCTGACGTCCGGATGGGAGTTGTATCAGGCGGAGCTCGCGTTGATGCGCGTGTTTGCCGCGCACGGCGTGAAGTTGCGGCTCTTTCACGGGCGCGGCGGATCGGTGGGACGCGGCGGCGGCCCAAGCTACGAGGCGATCCTTGCGCAGCCGGCAGGCGCGGTGAGTGGACACATCCGCATTACCGAGCAGGGCGAAGTGATCGCGTCGAAGTACGCCACGCCCGACGTGGGACGCCGAAATCTCGAGCTGTTGGTGGCCGCCACACTCGAGGCGTCCCTCACCGATCATGAGCAGCGCGGTGAGCACGCCGACAGTGTCGCGCAGGACTTCCATCCCGTCATGGAGCGCCTGTCGGCGGTCGCGTTCCGCTCGTATCGCGCGTTGGTGTACGAGACACCGGGCTTCGTGCAGTACTTCCGCGAATCCACGCCGCTGGCCGAGATCGCGACGCTCAACATCGGCAGCCGGCCGGCGTCGCGTAAGCCGAGCGAACGCATCGAGGACCTGCGGGCGATTCCGTGGGTGTTTTCCTGGGCGCAGTGTCGGCTCATGCTGCCCGGGTGGTACGGATTCGGTTCGGCGATCGAGGAGTATCTCGCCGCGACATCGAACGGTCTCCCCATGTTGCAGCGCATGGCGCAACACTGGCCCTTCTTCCGCACACTGCTGTCGAACATCGACATGGTGCTGGCGAAGTCGGATCTCGCCGTGGCCTCGCGCTACGCGGAGTTGGTGCAGGATGTGGAGTTGCGTCAGCGCGTGTTCGGCCTGTTGTCGGCGGAATGGCATCGCACGCGGGATGCCCTGCAGCAGATCACGAGACAGTCGGAGCTGTTGGCGGAGAATCCGCTGCTCAAGCGATCGATCGCCAATCGCTTTCCGTATATGGATCCCCTCAATCACCTGCAGATCGAACTGTTGCGCCGGTATCGCGACGCGCAGGCCACGGGTGCCGACACCGACGACGAGCGGCGGCGGCGCGGGATTCACATCACGATCAATGGGATCGCGGCGGGGCTGCGGAACAGCGGATAGCAGCGAAGACACGTCCACGACGGCATGGCCGACAGTGCTAGTACTGGCCAATCCCGATCACGCGATACTCCCGGAATACGAGGCTCTTGTTCAGCCGAACTACCAGATACACCTCGTAAATCTGTGTATCGCCTTTATGCGTGCGACCGAGGACCCTCACGGAGTCGCCAAAGTTCTGTATCGACGTCACCAATACGCGTCGATGGTCGAGATGAGCCAATCTCTCATCGACCTTGGCACACTCGCTCTTGGAACGAAACCGCGCAGATTTTTGCGTTTGGTCGAACATGAGACCTCCCGCCTCGTCGAACAGCTCTGGGACGCCACAGAAGTTCACCGGTGTCGTGTCCTCGAGAATGAGTGCACGCGCACCCCAAACCTCTTCAATCACACTCGCCGCGTCGGCGGGGGAGAATCGCTGTTGTGGAAGAGAAATGGTGCTCAGTACGGCGACCCAGACGGCGCCCCAGGATATTTGAGACATGATGCTGTGTC
Organism: uncultured Gemmatimonadaceae bacterium; assembly: GCA_963843965.1. Taxonomy (GTDB): domain Bacteria; phylum Gemmatimonadota; class Gemmatimonadetes; order Gemmatimonadales; family Gemmatimonadaceae; genus Gemmatimonas. The sequence continues at coordinate 147,791 of CAWJMR010000018.1, read as the reverse complement.
CTAGTTCCGTCGATCCATCGCGTCGCGCCACGCTTCCAGCGATTGGACACGCGCTTCGAGTGTGGGTGTCGTTGACGCGGTAAGCGGTACCGGCGGCGTGGCAGGTACCCGGGTCGGTGTCGCGGCGCGTGTCGCGTCCGTCGTGCGAAATCCCGCGCTGCTCTCGCCCTTCGCGTCGCGCACGCCGCGTCCGGCCAGGCGGAGCACGGCGCGTCCGCTGGCACCAAGCCAGAACAGGCGGAACACGCTTTCACCTACGCCGCGACGGAGCGGGGAGTTGAGCAGCCCGACGATGGCCAGACCGCGGATGACGTACACCGAGTACAGCATGATCGCGCCGGGCATCGACACGCTGAACATGCCGGGGCTGTATTCCTTGCGCATCGATGTCAGTACATACCACCGCATCGCGAACGACGCCGCGAACAGCGATCCGAGAATCACGACCTGCTTCCGACGGTGTCGTACGGCCCCAGCATCCGCGCGCAGTTGCGCCCGCTCGGCCTCGCGCTCGGCCAGCACGGCTGCAAAACCTGCCTGAATCTCCGAAATGGAGAAGCGGCGTCGCGCGAGTCGTCGCGCCTGTTGCACCAAGACCGCCAATCGCCCCCAGATCACGGCGCAAAACAGCACCATGGGCAGAATGCGATCGAAGTTCGTGTCATATGCCTGTTCGAGCACCAGCAGCAACAGAAAGCCGATGATGACGGCGCCCGCCAGCACCATCCCGGCCTGACTGGCTTCTTCGGCGAAGAGCCGGATGGGCAGGGGCACATCGGCGCTGCGCAGCGCCGACGAATCCAGCCGCTCGACCAGTTCATCGGCGGTCGCATAGCGCGCTTCCGGCGCTTTGTTCGTGCACTGCGCGATGACGTCGGCCAGCAGCGCCGGCACGTCGGCCCGGAGCTGCGCGATGGGCGGCACCGCTTCGGTGAGCTGCTTTACCAGTACCTTCGAGATCGAATCGCCGGTCATGGCGGGACGTCCCGCCAGCGCGAACCACGCCACGAGACCGAGCGAGTACAGATCGCTGCGTCCGTCGATGGTATCGCCCGAGGCCTGCTCGGGGCTCATGTACTCGGGCGTGCCCACCACTTCCCCCACGCGCGTGAGCGACGGCGTGGCCACAGTGGCGGTGATCGAGCGGGAGATGCCGAAGTCCATGACCAGGGCGCGTCCGGTGGCGCGCTCGATCATGATGTTGTCCGGCTTGATGTCGCGATGCACGACGCCGCGGCTATGCGCGTAGGCCAGCGCGTAGCTCACGTCCTGCAACATGCGCACGGTGTCACGCACCGACATCGGCCCGGACCGCTTCACGAGATCGGCGACGCTCTCGCCCTCTACGTAACCCATGGCGAAGGCGAGCAGACCGTCGCGGTCTTCGACACTGAACACCGGGACGATGTTCGGGTGGGAGAACGACGCAGCGGTGCGCGTCTCTCGCAGGAAGCGCTCGCGCAGATCACTCTGCTGCGCAAACTCGGGTGGCAAGACTTTGATGGCCACCGGGCGATCGAGCTGTCGATCGCGGGCGAGGTAGACCGCGCCCATGCCGCCTTGTCCCAACAGGCGTTCGATCGAGAAGCGATCACCGATCGCTTTGTGCAGGTCGGTGATCGTTTCTCGCATCGGTGTTCCTACTCCATCGCGAATTCGCGGGCGAATGCCACGTTGAACGAGAACGTCTTCGCGCGGCTGCGCGTCTCCATCATGTTGGCCACGCGCTCGAGACGCTCGGTGATCGCCATGATCTTTTCCTGCGCCTTGCGGCCCGCTTCGTTCAGCCCTTCAAGCTTGTCGATCGACCAGAACTTGATCAGGTCTTCGACGATCTTGATGTAATCCCGCGGGCCATAGATGCCGGCCCGACGAATCACGTCGGCCATCTCGCGGAAGTGCGGCATGCTGATGCCGGGCATGTCGATGCTCGGCATGATCAGCGCGGCCGACTCCAGCGCGCGGTTGGGATCGCGCGCCAACACGCGCAGGAAGATCTCGCGATAGAACACGTAGTGCCGCGCTTCTTCCTTGGCGACGTTCTGCAGCACGGTGCCGATGAGCGGCTCATACTGGCCGGCCAACTTGCCGGTGTTGGCGTGACTCACCTGCGTGGCGCGCTCCTGCAGCGACGTGTACACGAACACGCGGTACGGATCCTTGTCCCAGGTGGGCTCGAAGCCGGCCTTGAGATACTCGAACTGCATGCGCTCGAGCACCGGGTTATCCAGGATCTTGCTGTCGTGCGCGTAATCGTGCAGCACGGCCCCGTGCCGGTCTTCCTCGGCCGTCCACAGGTTGGTCCACTTCGCCCAGAACGTGTCGCCGCCCAGATACGTGGCCAGCAGACGGTGGAAGTGGGGGAGGCCTTCTTCGGTGAGCGTGTTCAGCGCCAGGGCGACGCGGGCAGGCATGCTGATGCCCTTCGCGCGCTCCCGGAGCTGCTTCACGAACGCATCCGGGTCGGTATCCGGCTCGGGCGCCAGCAGCTCGGACGGGAACCACAGAATGCGCTTGGCTTCATGCGCGACCGTGAGGTCTGCGACGTCCTGTTCGAGGTCGGCGAGGACCTCGACTTTGGCGATGGTTTCGAAGTCGGGAATGTACATAATGCTAAAGGTATCCACGGAGGCGAGCGATGCCTACCGCAGGGGAAGTGATTTGGTCAGGAACGCGTGGGGGGAGGGGGAAGTACCGCTGCGATGCCTGAAGCGGCGTGGGCCGGCCTCGCTGGACCGTTCGTGCGCTGCTCCCGGCTGCCCTCACACGTTCCTGACCAGACAACTTCCCCGGAGGAATCCATCGTTCCCAGCCGTGGTTAGATTCAGCGGCATGACCCCTCCGTCCAAAGGCAAGCCCAAGTACGACACCAAGCGCGCCTGGGCCGAGGCCCGCGCGCTGATCTGGGAACACCGCACCTCCGTGACCGTCGGATTGGTGTTGATGCTGGTGAGCCGCGCGGCCGGCTTCGTGCTGCCGTACTCCACGAAGAAAGTGCTCGACGAGGTCCTGCCGAACCGGGACATCCGGATGCTCGGCTACATCGCACTGGCCGGTCTCGCGGCCACCATCGTGCAGTCGATCACCGGCTACGCGCTATCGCAGGTCGTGAGCGTGGCGGCGCAGCAGGCCATCGCTCGACTCCGTGAGGAGGTGCAGGGGCACCTCATTCGCCTGCCGGTGAAGTTCTTCGACAGCACCAAGAGTGGCGTGCTGGTGTCGCGCGTGATGAACGATCCGGAAGGCATCCGCAATCTCATCGGTACCGGGCTCATTCAGCTCACCGGCGGCATCGTGAGTGCGATTGCGGCCCTCGGCGTGCTCTTCTATCTCAACTGGCGCCTCACCGCCGCCACCATCGTGTTCCTCGCGATGTTCGGCGTGGTCATGTCGATCGCCTTCAAGCGCCTGCGGCCGATCTTCCGCGAGCGCAGCGTGATCACCGCCGAAGTGACGGGACGTCTCACCGAGACGCTCGGTGGCATCCGCCTGATCAAGGTGTACACGGCCGAAGAGCGCGAGAAGGAAGTGTTCGGCAAGGGCGTGCAGAAGCTGTTCCAGAACATCGCCAAGACGATCACCGGCACGTCGCTCACCGGAACGCTCGGTCTCGCGGTGGTCGGTGTGATCGGCCTGATCGCGATGTACGTGGGTGGACGCGACGTGATCAACGGTCAGATGACGGTGGGCAGTCTCATCACCTTCGTGTTCTTCATTGCGATGGTGACGATGCCGCTCATTCAGATTGCGAGCATCGGCACGCAGATCACCGAAGCCTTTGCCGGACTCGATCGCATTCGCGAACTCCGCGACATGCCCACCGAAGACCAGGAAGACGCGACGAAGACGGCGGTGCCGTCCGTCGTGGGACGCGTCGAGTTCGACCACGTGAGCTTCGAGTATGAGGAAGGCACGCCGGTGCTGAAGGACGTGTCCTTCACCGCACCGGCCGGCACCACCACGGCGCTGGTGGGCTCGAGCGGCAGTGGCAAGAGCACGATGATCTCGCTCATCATGGCCTTCGCGCAGCCGCAGCAGGGACAGATCAAGGTGGACGGTACGCCGGTGTCCGAGCTCAAGCTGCGCGACTATCGCCGCCACCTGGGCGTGGTCATGCAGGACAACTTCCTGTTCGACGGCACGGTGATGGAGAACATCGCGTTCACCAAGCCCGGCGCCACGAAGGAAGAGGTCATGGCGGTGGCCAAGATCGCCAACGCGCACGACTTCATTCAGGGTTTCCCGCAGCAGTACGACACGATCGTAGGCGAGCGCGGCGTGAAGCTCTCCGGTGGACAGCGTCAGCGCGTGGCGATCGCCCGCGCCATCCTGGCCGATCCGCGCGTGCTCATTCTCGACGAAGCCACGTCGTCGCTCGATTCCGAGAGCGAGCACCTGATTCAGGAAGGGCTCCGTCGCTTGCGCGCCGGCCGCACCACGTTCGTGATCGCACACCGACTCAGCACGATCACGAGCTCCGACCAGATTCTCGTGCTTGAGCACGGCCAGATCATCGAACGCGGCACGCATCAGGAGCTGCTCGCGATCGGCGGACGCTACCGTGACCTGTACAACCGGCAGTATCAGCTGGAGCAGGACCAGTTCATCAATCCGGGCGAGGAAATAGCCGCCACGGGCTGAACTGGCGGATCTTGCGGGGGAAGCTGTTTGGTGGCGAACGTGTGGGGGGCGGGGGGAAGTACCGCTGCCGATAGTCCCGAGTGGCCGGCCCACACCGCTTCCGGCATCGTAGCGGTACTTCCGCCTGCTTTCACGCGTTCCTGACCAAACAGCTTCCGGTGGGGAATCCCGCCTTGGCCCCCGCGGTCGCCTTGGCCCCCGTGGTAGGTTATAGGGGTTCCTCCGTGCTCCTATCACCCGCGCCCCGCCTACGTGACCGCTACGCCGTCGTTTTCTTCGCTGCAACTGCATCCGAGCCTCCAGAAGGGTCTTAAGGAGCTCGGTTTTGCCCGTCCTACCCCAATTCAGGCCGAAGCGATTCCGCCGGCTCTGGAGGGACGTGACGTCCTCGCCTGCGCGATGACGGGCAGCGGCAAGACGTATGCGTTCTTGCTCCCGATTCTCCATCACATCATGGAGAAGCCGCGCGGGATCACGCGGGCGCTGGTCATCACGCCCACGCGTGAACTGGCGGCGCAGATCGTCGAAAGTCTGAACGACGTCACCGTGCACACGCCGCTTACGGGCGCCGCGGTGTTCGGCGGTGTGGGCATGGGACCGCAGGAGCACGCGTTCCGCAGCGGCGCCGATGTCATCGTGGCCACGCCGGGCCGTCTGCTCGATCACTTCCGCATGCCGTACGCGAAGCTCGAGCATCTCGAGTATCTCGTGCTCGACGAAGCCGATCGCATGCTCGACATGGGCTTCCTGCCTGAGATCAAGAAGGTGCTGCGCCATCTCCCGCAGAAGAAGCGGCAGACGTTGTTCTTCAGTGCCACGATGCCGGCCCCGATCGCCGCGCTCACGAAGGATCTGCTCACCAATCCGTTCACGCTCAACCTGCAGCGTCAGTCGGCTCCGGCCGTCGGCATCACGCAGGCCGTGTATCCGGTGGCACAGGATCTCAAGAGCGGTTTGCTCGTTGCGCTGCTCAAGCGCGGTGACATGCCGCAGGCGCTGGTATTCACGCGCACGAAGCACCGCGCGAACCGCTTGGCGGCGCAGCTGGTGGCCGCCGGCATCAAGGCCGAGCGCATTCACGGCAACCGGTCGCAGGCGCAGCGGACGCAGGCGCTCGCCGGGTTCAAGGACGGCGAGTATCAGGTGCTCGTGGCTACCGATATCGCCGCCCGCGGTATCGATGTGGAAGCGCTCGGTCATGTGGTGAACTTCGACGTGCCGTTGGCTGCGGAGGATTACATCCACCGCGTCGGTCGTACGGCGCGTGCCGAAGCGACGGGTGAAGCGTTCACGTTCGTGTCGCCCGATGAAGAAGGCGATCTGAAGCAGATCGAGCGCGCGATCAAGAAGACGTTGCCGCGCGTGACGGTACCCGATTTCGACTACAGCGCCAAGCCGCAGACCAAGCTCGAAGTGCCGTTGGCCGAGCGTATTGCGGAGATCCGCAAGAAGAAGGCGGAAGACCGTGCGCGTGCCGCGGCCAAGGTGGAGCGTCGCAGCGCCGCGCAGTCGGGCGGTGCGCGTCCGGCGGCGCCGTCCGGTGGTCGTCCAGCCGCTCCGGCCCGCAAGACCAGTGAATCGCGCGGCCCGTCTACCGGCTCACGCGGCCCCGCGGCTGGTGGCGCTGGTGGCTCGGGTGGTGGTGCCTCGAAGAGTGGCGCGGCCGGCCGTGTCCGTCGTGGTCCGCATCGCGGCCAGGGCGGCAGTGGTGGAAGCGGCAACAGTGGCGGTGGCTCCTCGCGCGGCGGCGGAGACAGCCCGTACGCGTGAGTGACGCCGTTGGGGATCCGGCACGATACCCTGTTCCGGCGCAGCAGCATCGCGTGGAGCAGGTGATCGATCGCAGCCGGTTCATCTGCACCGTCGCGCGGGTTCAATCGAGTGAGGAGGCGCAGGCGTTCATCAAGTCGATGAACGCCGAGTTCCCCGACGCCACGCACAATTGCTGGGCGTACGTGGTCGGAGCGCCGGGCAGTACCGATCGCGTGGGCATGAGCGACGACGGCGAGCCGCACGGCACCGCCGGCCGCCCCATGCTCACCGTACTGCTGCACAGCGGCGTCGGCGAAATCGCTGCTGTGGTGACGCGTTATTACGGCGGCACCAAATTGGGCACCGGCGGTCTGGTGAAAGCCTACAGCGGCGCCGTGCAGGAAGCGCTAGCCGACATGCCGCGCGCGGAACGCGTGGACAGTGTCGACGTGACCGTGCACGTGGGATACGGCGCGATCGGCGCGCTGCAGCAGTTATGGCCTGAGTACGATGCCGAACTGCTGGAGCAGCGCTTCGAAGTGGACGCCGAGTTTCTCGTGCGCGTGCCGCGGGTCTCTCTCCCCGCGATGCAACGCGCTATTCAGAACGCCACGCGCGGCGCGGCGGTGATCACACCGCATGACTGAGCGCGATCTACGACAGTCCCTCGATCGTCCCATCCGGGCGCAGCTTCATGCGCTCGGCCGCCGGTGATTTCGACAAGCCCGGCATCGTCATGATGTCGCCGCACTTGGCCACCACGAATCCGGCGCCTGCCGAGCCGCTCACGTCCTGCACGGTGATGCGAAAGTTGGTCGGCACGTTCAGCTTCGTGGCGTCGTCGGTGAGTGAGTACTGCGTCTTCGCCATGCACACCGGCGTGTTGCCCATGCCGTGCTGTTCCAGCCACGCAATCGACTTCTCCGCCGCCGGCGAATAGTCCACGCCATCGGCGCCGTACACCTTGGCGGCGATCGTTTCGATCTTCTCGCGAATCGGCAACTCGGTATCGTACAACGGACGGAAGTTGGCCGACTTGGAGTCGAGCAGCGCCAGCACTTCATGCGCCAGTGCTTCGCCGCCGGCACCGCCATTCGCCCACACGTCGCAGAGCGCCACGCGCACGCCGTACTTGGCGGCGTAGTCGGCTACCATCGCCAACTCGGCATCCGTATCCGACAGTCGGCGGTTGATCGCGACCACCACCGGCACCCCGAACTGCCGCACATTGGTGATGTGATGTGCGAGATGCGGCAGCCCGCGCTCGAGTGCGCCAAGGTCTTCCTGATCGAGCGCGTTCTTGGGGAGTCCGCCCTGCATCTTGAGTGAACGCACGGTGGCAACCAGTACCGCCGCTTCAGGATTCAATCCACCGGCGCGGCACTTGATGTCGAAGAACTTTTCGGCGCCGAGGTCAGAACCGAAGCCGGCTTCGGTCACCACGATGTCGGCCAACGCGAGACCGGCGCGGGTGGCCACCAGGCTGTTGCAGCCGTGCGCGATGTTGCCGAATGGGCCGGCATGCAGAATGGCCGGACCGCCTTCGAGTGTCTGCACGAGATTCGGGCGCAGCGCGTCTTTCAGCAGCAACGACATGGCACCGGTGACCTGCAGATCGCGCGCGCGAATGGGGGTGCGCTCTTTGCCGCTGGTGGTGCCCACGATGATGTTGCCGAGTCGCTGCTCGAGATCTTCGGCGTCGGAGGCCAGCGCCACGATCGCCATGACTTCACTGGCGGGAATGATCACCCACCGCTCCTCGCGCATCACACCGTTACCCGCGCCCACGCCAATGATGGCCTGACGTAGCGCGCGGTCATTCATGTCGATCGTGCGCGGCCAGGTGATGCGTTTGGTGTCGATGCCCAGCGCGTTGCCGTGATACAGGTGATTGTCGAGCATCGCCGACAGCAGACTGTGGGCGCTGGCGATGGCGTGGAAGTCACCGGTGAAGTGCAGGTTGATGTCGTCCATCGGCAGCACCTGCGCGTAGCCGCCGCCGGCCGCGCCGCCTTTCACGCCGAAGACCGGACCGAGACTCGGCTCGCGCATGCAGAGCACGGCGTTGTGTCCGATGCGACGGAAGGCCTGACTGAGCCCCACACTCACGGTGCTCTTGCCTTCACCGGCCGGGGTCGGGCTGATGGCCGTGACCAGCACCAATCTCCCCTTGGGAGGCTGCGAGGCCAGCGCGAGCGGCAGTTTGGCCTTGTAGCGTCCGTACTGATCGATGTCGTCGGCACCGAGCCCGAGATCGGCCGCCACCGCGGTGATCGGGCGAAGACGCGCCTGCTGTGCGATCTCGATATCCGACGGGACGAACGGAGGGGAGACGGTCATACGACTCGGTTCATGAAGTGAAAGATGGCTGACCACGAGGGCGCGGATGCTCCCGCATCGGCCGTTCCGGATGCATGTTGGGTGAATGTCCCACCCGAGTCATCCTGCCGACGCGCGCACGCCCCGAACATACCGCAGAATGCTGCGGTTGGCGGGACGCGCAGGCGCGGCGGCGGGAGCCATCCTGGGGGCCATGGCCGGTGTGCTGGCGTGCAGTGCCGCCGAGGTGCCGGCCGACCCGGTGGCTGGCACCGCCGCGACGGCGGCGGCGATGGCCGCGGATCTGGAGCGGGTACCGTCTGCGGCCGACTCGGCGCGGGTGACGCAGGCCGAGCAGGCCCTCGCCGTGTGGCTGGACGCGTCGCGGGAAAGCGAGGCGGCGCCGCGCGATCTCACGCGGGCCGACGCCTTGGCTGCCTGTGGGGATGGCGGTGGTGCATACTTCCCCTCGATGCTGCTGGCCGACTACCGCTTGCGGCCGTCGGTGATGCGCGGCGACACGGTCGTGGCGCGGGCCGAGGTGATCACGGTGGCCGAACAGGATATCGATCGGCGGGCCGACGGGTTTATCGCGCGGGAGCGGGTGCGTCGCGATGTCCTCGAGTGGGATCTGGTGCCGCTCGCGGCATCGCAGGATGAGCCGGGCTGGGCGATCTGCAATGGACTGCGCTTCGGATATCGTGGCGCCGATTCGCTGACGACGTGGCGCCCAGAGGGTAGTTCGTGGCAGTCGGCTCGCCGACTCGCCGACTCCGTGCGAGTGACGCGCCCGATGGCGCCCGCCGCAATCCGTCAGAGGACTTCATGATCGTTTCCGTATTCGGCGCCTCCGGGCGGACGGGTCACGCGTTCATTGCCAGCGCGACCGACGCCGGGATTTCGTTGCGGCTGCATTATCGGGCCAAGCCCTCGGAGCAGGTGCCGACGTCGTCCACCGTGGTGGTCGGATCACTCAATGATCCCACGGCGGTGCGCGAGGTGTTGCGCGGCGCCGATGCGGCGGTGGTGCTCTTTGGCCCGCACCACGACGCGCGCATTCCGTTCTGCGCCGCCGCCACCAAGAACATCATTGCCGCCATGCACACGCAGTCGCAGGAGCGGCTGCTGGTGGTCACCGGTGCGATGACGGGTGGCATGCCGTCCAACGTGTCGATGTTCATGCGCTTCATGCGCAAGATCGTGCAACGCTCGGCGCACGACGGCATGGTGGAAGATCGCAACGAGCAGGAACGTCTGGTGCGGAACAGCAAGCTGGCCGGATGGACGCTGGTCAAGCCGCCGCGTCTCACCGACGATGCCGCCACCGACGCGGTGGAGATGGGCCCCGAGCTCTCCGTCGGCATGCGCAGCAGCATCTCCCGCGCGTCGCTGGCCAACGCGCTGGTGCGTGAAATTCAGGAGCCGCGATTCGCGCAGCAGGCTGTGTACGCGGCCAACCGCTGATCCAGCGTGGAGAAGTTTCTCAACCCGATGTTCCTGTTCGACACGATGTTCGTGTTCGGGTTCGGGATCTTGTGTTGTCTGTACGCGCTGTGGGATCTGCGCAAAGAGAATCGACTTGCCGAAGCGCGCAAAGCGTCACTGCTCATGACGCCCGCGCACGTTCCCCAACTTTCTTCCGACCATCCTATGTCCGACCAGCTTCCGCAGGGCGTCCGCAAACAGAATTGGGATGAACTTCCCATCGAAGAGCTGACGCCGCACATCGGTCGTCGACTGATCTACAGCGAGAAGATGATGCTCGCGCACGTGTACCTGAAGAAGGGTGCCATCGTGCCGGCGCATGACCACATCAACGAGCAGTTCACCTACGTGCTGTCGGGAACGCTGCGCTTCTGGCTCGGCGAGCATGCCGATGCACCGGGCGATGTGTACACCGATGTCGGCGCCGGTGATGTGCTGGTGATCCCGAGCAACGTGCGCCATCGCGCTGAAGCGCTCGAAGACACGCTCGACGTGGACATCTTCAATCCGCCGCGGCAGGACTGGATCGACAAGACCGACGACTACCTCCGCGGGACACGCTGATGGATCTCGGCATCGCAGGAAAAGTCGCCCTGGTGTGCGGCGCGAGTCGTGGCATCGCGTTCGCGACGGCAGAAGAGTTCGCGCGCGAAGGCTGCACGCTGGTGATCTGTTCGCGCGATGCCGCGTCGGTCGGCAGCGCGAAAGCGAAGCTCGAGGCACTCGGCGCGTCGGTCACGGCAATCGTGGCCGATCTGGCCACCGAGGCCGGCATTGCCGACGTCGTCGCGCAGACGATGGCGGCGCATGGTCGCGTGGACATTCTGGTGGCGAACACCGGTGGTCCGCCAACTGGCGCGGCGATGTCGCACTCGTGGGACGCCTGGACGGGCGCCAGTGAACTGCTGCTGCGCAGCGTGGTCGAACTCACACGGGCGTTCGTCCCGGGCATGCGTGAGCGGAAGTGGGGACGGGTGGTGTCGATCACGTCACTGGCCGTGAAGCGTCCGCAGGGATCGCTCGTGCTCAGCAACAGTTTGCGGGCCGCGGTCACGGGTTATCTGCGCACGCTGGCCGATGAAGTCGCGGGCGATGGGGTGACGGTGAACTCGGTGCTTCCGGGTTTTACCGCCACCGAGCGACTCGATGCACTCGCCAGCGCCACGTCCACGCGCACCGGTCAGAGTCGCGAGTCGGTGTTCGATGCGTGGACCGCGGAAACGCCGGTTGGCCGCCTCGGTCGCCCCGACGAGTTGGCCGCCGTGATAGTTTTCCTCTGTTCCGCGCGTGCCGGGTTCATGACCGGGCAGGCCGTGTTGGTGGATGGCGGCGCAGTGCATTCGCTGCTGTAGCCTTCCCCTTTCTCTTTACCGCAGCGTTCCGACATGAGCCAAATTGCCGAGACCCAGTGGATCTGGCGCGATGGTGCATTCATCCCGTGGGCAGATGCCACGATCCATGTGCTGAGCCATTCCGTGCAGTTCGGCTCGAGCGCGTTCGAAGGTGTCCGTGCGTACAGCACGCCGCGTGGTCCGGCCATTTTCCGGCTGCGCGAGCATCTCACACGGCTGTTGATGTCGTGCAAGATCTACCGCATGGATGTGCCGTACACGATCGACCAGCTGATCGACGCGTCGCGTGAACTCGTGGCGCGCAACGGCGTGGAGTCGTGCTATCTCCGCCCGATGGTCGTGCGCGGCTACGGCACCGCCGGCATGGTGCCCACGGGCGCGCCGGTAGAGGTGTATCTCCCCTGCTGGCCGTGGGGCACGTACCTCGGCGCCGGTGCGCTCGAGAACGGCGTGGATGCCTGCATCTCGTCGTGGCATCGCGTGGAGCCGAATACGATCCCGGCGATGGCGAAGATCGCTGGCAACTATCTCAGCGGTCAGCTCATCAAGATGGAAGCGCTGGCCAACGGCTATGCCGAAGGCATCGCGCTGAGCCCGAGTGGCATGGTGAGTGAAGGCTCGGGGCAGAACGTGTTCCTGGTATCGGGTGGCACGATCGTGACCACGCCGCTCGACGGCACGATTCTGGGCGGCATCACGCGCGACACGATCATGACGCTGGCGCGCGAGGCGGGCATCCCCGTGCGCGAAGCGCACATCCCGCGCGAGATGTTGTACATGGCCGACGAGGTGTTCTTCACCGGCACGGCCGCGGAGATCACGCCGGTGCGCAGCATCGACAAGATCACGATCGGTGCCGGCAAGCCGGGTCCGATCAGCACGCTGATGCAGAAGCAGTATCTCGACATTGTGCACGGTCGCGTCCCCGACACGCACGGATGGCTGACGTACTGCCGCGATTGATCTCGCGTGCATGAACGACAAGAGCGCACGCGACAGCAGTGTCGCGTGCGCTCTTCTGCTTCTTTCACACGCTACATCGTGGGGCTTCGACGTCCCGCCACGAGATGCAGCAGCGCCAGCAGCACGACGCTGCCGATGCCGGCGGTGAAGATCACGCCGGCGATCCCGGCAAACGGGGGTGTGACGTGCAGTTCGCGGAAGAGCAGGCCACTCGCGAACGCGCCGAGGATGCCGACGATCATGTCGCCGAACAATCCCACGCCGCCGATGACGAGCGACGCCAGCACGCCAGCGCCGAGTCCAACGAACAGCCACGTCAGCAGATCCATTTTGCGGTATCCATGTGGGAACGGTTCACTGTTTTTCATTTCGAACACAGGAAGGTTGTAGTGGGTGACATCATTCGTGCAAACGAGCTCGACCAATGGCGCTGACATCGACCATGTACGCCTTCGAGGTCGCACTCGCCAACGTCGACCGCGGCGTGTACGAGTCGCTCGAATTCCGGATGGCCATGCACCCGTCGGAATCGCCGGAATACTTCGTGGCGCGGCTGCTCGCCTACTGCCTCGAATACACGGAGGGCATCGCCTTCTCCCGCGGCATTTCCGACCCCGATGAACCGCCGCTGAGCGTGCGCGACCTGACCGGCAGCCTGAAGGTGTGGATCGAACTGGGCGCGCCCGATGCGGCGCGGCTGCACAAGGCCAGCAAGGCAGCCCCGCGGGTCGCGGTGTACACGCACCGTGATCCGGCGCAGCTGTGGCGACAGTGGGAGGGGGAGAAGATCCATCGTGCCGAGCACATCGAACTTTACGCGTTCGATCGCGAGCTCATTGACGCCATCGCCGAGAAGCTCGACCGGCGGATGAAGCTGGAACTGTCGGTCACGGACGGCACCATCTTCGTGAACATGGCGGGCTCGACTTTGAGCGGTACAATTCACACACATTCTGTGCGCTGATGTCGTGTGGCCAGCCCCCCATTCGATGAATCCCATTGTACCGCTCATTAGACGAGGGCCCGAACGGCGCGTGATCGACGTGCCGCTGCTCGGGCTCTCGATCCACGTCCTGGTGTCGACCGAGGAGTCGGGAGGCGCGCAGTGCGTGACCGAGTTCGTGGTGCACGACGGCTACGAAGGGCCGGCACCGCACTGGCATGACGGTTACTCGGAGACATTCGTCGGGATCGAAGGGCGTTTCACCTTGCACGTCGGAGACGACGCGCACGACTTGGGGCCGAACGACGTCGGCTTCGTCCCGGCGAAGCAGGCGCACACCTACTCCGTCGCGGCCGGCGCTCCTGTGCGCTTTCTGTTGATCTCGGCGCCCGGTGGTGACTTCGACGGCTATCTGGCGGCGGTGGCTGACTACGTGGCCGCAACCGGCCAGCGTCCACTCTCCGTTCATGAGTCATTCCGCACGTTGCAGGCAAAGTTCGATACCTACGACGCCAGCATTCCCGTGATTTGATCCAGCCGAAGGTGACAGCGATGGTGCGTGATGTGGTGTTGAGCTGGAGCGGAGGCAAGGACAGCAGTCTGGCCTTGCAGGCGTTGCGGGCCGATCCCGGCGTGCGCGTCGTCGCACTTCTTACCAGCGTGACGGCGGGCTACGATCGCATCAGCATCCACGGTGTGCGACGTGCGCTGCTGGAAGCGCAGGCCGCTTCGCTGGGGCTGCCGCTGGTCGAGATCACGTTGCAGCCGCAGTGCAGCAATGCGGAGTACGACGCGGCGTTTCAGCAGGGACTGGCCACGATCCGCCAGCGGTTTCCGCAGGCCACCGAGATCGCCTTCGGCGATCTGTTTCTCGAGGATGTGCGTGCGTATCGGGAACAGGCACTGGCCGGCAGCGGCTTTGCCCCCCGATTCCCGTTGTGGGGCACGCCGACCCCCGCGCTGGCCGCACGGTTCGTGACCGACGGTTTCGTGGCGCACCTGGTCTGCGTCGACACGCAGCAACTCGACGCCGCGTTCGCCGGACGACCGTTCGACGACGCGTTGTTGGCGTCCTTGCCCGAATCGGTCGATCCCTGCGGCGAACGCGGTGAGTTCCATACCTTCGTAAGCGACGGACCGATCTTCGCGCATCCGATTGCCTGCGACGTGGGTCCGGTGGTGCTCCGGGACGAGCGATTCGCGTACTGCGATTTGTTGGATGCCAGCGCCGGGTAGCCGTCAGGGAATGCCCCATTGCGCGGAACGCACGGTCGCCAGACTGTGCGGTCGTCAGGCAGTGCGGCGTGAATGACTCGTGGGGAGGGACGATGGCGGTCAGTGCAAATTATCGGGCCTTCATTCTCGAGCAGCTCACGCACGCGTTGGGTGAGGCGCACGCCCGCAGCATGTTCGGCGGCATCGGGGTGTACCGCGGCTCGCTCTGCTTCGCTTTGGTCGACCACGATGTGTTGTACTTCAAAGTGGACGGTCAGACCGTCGCCGCATTCGAGGCACGGGGCATGGGTCCGTTCCGTCCCTTCGGAGACGTCGGCGCCTCGATGCGCTACTACGAGGTGCCGGCCGATGTGATCGAAGACCACGACGCGCTCCGCGCCTGGGCCGGGCGCGCGCTGTTGGTGGCGCGCCGGGCGAATCGACTGAAGCCACTGACCGCGCAGCAAGGCGGGTAGCGGGGCTACATTCCCCGCATGCGAGTGACGACTTTCGTGCGGGCGGCGTGCGCGGCGGCCCTCTTCACCGGCTGTGCCGCCATCACGCGCCCGCCGACCACGGTCGCCGCCCTACAACGCGACGGCGTCGCCATCCAGGCGCAACAGCGGGCACTGCGCGACACCGTGATTGAACGGCTGGTGCGCCGCGCCGCGCGCCGCAGTGATCGCACGCTGGATGTGCTGATGCTCTCCGGTGGTGGCCAGAACGGGGCGTTCGGCGCGGGCTTCCTGCGTGGATGGATGCAGCGCCCGTCGGACTCGATGCCGCAGTTCGATCTCGTGACCGGCATCAGCACCGGCGCACTGCAGGCCCCGTACGCGCTGCTGGGTACCCGTAGTGCGATCGATACGATCACGGCGCTCTATGCCCGCGCCGCCACGAGTTTTGCGCCATCGCTCGATTGGTGGTTCTGGATCCGCCCCACCGGCGGGTTGGTGAACACGACGCGCTTCGATCGCACGATCGCGCAGACCTTCGACGGCCCGCTCCGCAGCGAGTTGCAGGCAGCCTTCGCGAACGATCAGCAGCTCGTATTCGGGACCACCGACTTCGATCTGGGTATCGGTCGCGTGTGGTCGCTGGGCGACGAGTTGGGCGGCAGTTCCGGTCGCGGCTCCACCAGCCGCGCCGCCGCTGACCGCGCGCAGCAGTTGCTGAAAGGGGCGACGGCGATTCCCGGCATCTTCCCGCCGGTGATGATCGATGGTCATCTGCACGCCGATGGCGGCGTGATCGAGAATATTCTGCCGTTGCTCACGTTCGATGACTACACGCGCCTCGGCCAGCGCCTGCAGGCGCGCGACCTCACCAATGTCACGGTACGCGTGTGGGTGATCATGAACCTGTGGACGCACGCCGAGCCGAAGGCGATGAAGCCCTCGTCCCGACGCGCGATCAGCAGTCGCTCCACCGCATTACTGTTCTACGCGCACCAGCCGGCCTCTCTCGCGGCGCTCGAGAATCTCGCCCGCGCCGTCAGCGATCGGGTGCCGGGTGTGCGTATGCAAGTGAACGTCGCAGCGATTCCCAGCGAGGAGTCGGTGTTCCCCGGCGCGAATGCGCTGTTCGAGCGTCGCTTCATGCAGCGTCTCGATTCGCTCGGGTTTGCCAAGGCGCAGAGCGCGGCTCCGTGGGATACGCGCTCTGCGAGCGCGTTCAGGCGCCCCGACGTCCCACCCCGTTTGCGTTAGGATACCGCCATTACATCCGCTTCGATCGACTCTCCAAGGCCCGCCGTGCACGACGAGGCCGCGCTGGATGTCGTGCGCGCCGAGCCGTTGTGCGCCGAAACACCGGCGCTGATGCTCACGTTGCCGGTCACGCCAGCGCCCAGCGTGTACGTACGCAGCAACTTCGCGCTCACCCCACTCGATGCCACGCATCGGCTGGAGGTCGGTGGTGCGGTACAATCGCCGTTCACGATCTCGCTGCCAGAATTGGCCGCGCTGCCGCAACGCCACGTCACGGTCACGATGGAATGCGCCGGCAACGGCCGTCTTGGCATGGATCCGGTTCCGCCGGGAGAGCCGTGGCGCTATGGCGCGGTGAGTACCACGACGTGGTCCGGTGTCTCGCTGCGCACGCTGCTGGAACGCGCCGGTCTCGCACCGGATGTGGTGGAGATTCTCGGGTACGGCGCCGACGCGGGACCGCGTGACGATGCCGACGGCGACGTGCGCTTTGCGCGGTCACTACCGATCGCCGACGCGATGCATCCGGATACGCTCGTGGCCACGCACATGGCGGGTGAACCACTGTCGTATGACCACGGCGCACCCACGCGCCTGATTGTGCCGGGATGGTATGGCATGGCCAGCGTGAAGTGGCTGGCCCGCCTCGAGGTGATCACCACGCCGTTCACGGGCTACTTCCAGCAGCAGCGCTATGTGTACGAGGTAGACGGCACGGTCGAGCCGGTGCGCCGCGCACGCGTGAAGTCGATGATCACGTCACCGATCGATGGGGGACGGTGCGGCCGTGACGTGGTGGTGCAGGGCTGGGCGTGGTCGGGCGCGGGAGCGATCGCGCGGGTGGAGCTGGCGGTGAACGATGCGCCGATCTGGATCGAGGCGGCGTTGGGCACGCCGGTATCGGCGTATGCGTGGACGCCGTTCGAGGCGGAGCTGGTGTTGCCGGATGTGGGCGCGGCGACCATCCGCAGTCGGGCGACGGATATAGCGGGGAACACGCAGCCGGAACGGATTGAGTGGAATCCGCTGGGCTACGGGAACAATGGGATACGACGGATCGTGGTGGCGGTGACTGAGAACGGATGAACGGCGCCAAGAATCAGAAGCGCTAAGAATCAACGGCGCTAAGAATCAACGGCGCTAGGAATCGACAGGGAGAGGCGGTGAGGCGATCAGGGTTCGGCGTGTTGGCTACCCGCGGTATGCTGGCGCTGTGCCTTTGCGTGGCGCTCGGGCATATCGCGGTAAACGTGATCAGTCCGTTCGAGTTTCACCGCGACGAGTTCCTCTATCTGGCGATGGGCGAACATCTCCGCCTGTGGCGGATGGATTTTCCCCCGTTCATCGCCGTCGTGGCGCGTGTATCGCGCGCCCTGCTCGGGGATTCGCTCACGGCTATTCGCCTGGCACCGGCATTGGCGAGTGCGCTGATCGTGCTGTTGACGGGGGTGGCGTCGTCGGTGATGGCGGAGATGATCGGAGAGGCGGACAGCATGCACGAACGCGCACGGCCGCGCGCGCGCTCGTGGGTGCCGTGGTTGGCGATGATCGCGGTGATCACGTCGCCGGTGTTCCTGCGTCCGGGCAATCTCTTTCAGCCGGTCGTATTTGATCAGTTGTGGTGGACGGCGGCGCTGCTGGCGTTACTCATGCGCGCGTACACGCGCGACGTGCGATGGTGGATCGCGATCGGCGCTGCGCTGGGACTCGGCGTGCTCACCAAGTTCAGCATCGCCTTCATCGGCGTGGGCATCGTAGCCGGTACCCTGTTCACGCCGACGCGGCGTGACCTGTTGACCCGATGGCCGTGGCTGGCCCTGCTGTTGGCGCTCGTGATCGGCAGTCCGTCGCTGGTGGGGCAGTGGCTCCTCGCCTTTCCGATTCGCTGGCAGATGCGGGATCTGCAAGCGGAGCAACTGGGCGTGCGCTCACCACTGGCGTTCTTCGCCGAGCAGCCGGGACTCGTGGGACCGGCCATGCTGTTGGCGCTCGCGGGACTCGTGTGGTTGCTCGTGGCGCGCGCGGCCGCGCCGATGCGGGCGGTTGGTATCGCTGTCGTGACGAGTTGGGTCCTGCTGTCCTTGAATCACGGCAAGGCCTATTACGGTGCACCCGTGTATCCGATGCTGTTCGCGGCCGGTGCACTTGCGATCGCGGTGGCGCTGCCGGAGTGGCGGGCCGGCGCACAGTCGGTGTGGCGCAAGCGGATCGCCCTCTCGATGGGTGCGATCATGCTGCTGCTCTGGCCGGTCGCGCTACCGATTGCGCTGCCGATTTTGAGCCCCGCGCGCACCGCGCGATACATCGCGGCGCTGGGGGTGAGCGGGTCGACGACCACGAACTACGGCACGACGCTGGCACTCCCGCAGGACTTCGCCGACATGCTCGGTTGGCATGACATGGTCGTCGCATTGGCTGACGAGTGGCACGCCATGCCCGAGCAGGATCGCGCCGACGCGGTGGTTCTCGCTGGCAGTTACGGTCGGGCCGGTGCGATCGACTTCTACGGATCGCGGTATGGACTACCGAAGGTGGTGAGTCCGGCGGGTAGTTACTGGTTCTTCGGCCCCGGTGATAAGCCCGGTCGCGTCGTACTTGCCCTTGGCGTGACAAAAGCCGAGTTCGCGCCGTTCATGGAGCACTGTGATGAACTTCGGTTCATCGGCACGCCGCTGGGCGTGGAGGAGGAGCGGCGCGTGCCGATCACGCGATGCGTAGGACCAAAGTCCCCGCTCCAAACGCTGTGGCCGGCACTCGATCCGTCCCACCGCTGACCGCGATTTGACTATCGTACGGCATGACGAACACAGCCGCCGCCGAAGGCGCTTCAGGTGATCTCGCTATCCGGTTCGCAACGGCAGTCGACGCGAGCGCATTGTCGACATTTGCCGCGCACGTGTTTCACGAGACGTTCGCGCCAGACAATGATCCAATGGATATGCACGCGTATCTGAGTGACGCGTTCACGCCGGAGAAGCAGGCGGCGGAGATTGCCGATCCCTGGCGCGTCTGCCTGCTCGCCGAGGTCGGCGAGGCGATGGCCGGGTATGCGATGCTGCGTGTGGATGCCACCGATTCGCTGGTGCCGGGGGGCCAGCCCGTCGAGCTGCAACGCTTCTACGTGGATCGCGCCTGGCATGGGCAAGGCGTGGCCGCGCGCCTGATGGCGGCGTGTCTGCGTGCAGCGCAGGAGCGCGGCGGGGTTACGCTGTGGCTTGGCGTGTGGGAGCGCAATGCACGGGCGATTCGCTTCTACACGAAGCAGGGCTTCACCGACGTCGGCAGCCAGGAATTCCGTCTCGGCAGCGACCTGCAGACCGACCGCGTGCTGTCGCGGCCGGTCGTCATGTCAGGCGACGGCGTCCGCTAGCCGCGCTTACGCTGCGGCACCGGTGCGGTGGGGACGTCCATCTCGGTCGTGAGGTGGCCCGCGCCGCGATGGCACATCACGCACGTCGTCTTCGGACGCGGATCGTCGAGCTCTTTCACTTTCGCGATGTACTTCGAATCGATGTCACGCTGCATCTTCACCATCTGCAGCGCGATGATCTTGTCCTTTCGCGCGTCGCTGGCGTAGTCCTTGTTGTCCATGTGACAGCCGGTGCAGTTGATGCCCAGACCGCGACCGAACTGTTCGTCCATCATGGTGACGAACTCCTTCGCGGGCATCGTCTTGTGCAGCTTCACGTTCTTGAAGACGGTACCGGCCGGTTCGTTTTCGCGGCCGACCAGTGTGGCCATCAGCTCGGCCACGGCTTCACGACGCAGCGTGTCGAGCTTCATGGGCGTCGGCGGCACGCGCCGCGGACCCTGTGGACGCGCCGGGGCGGCACCCTGCGCCGATGCGATCGGGCGCGCTTCCTGAACCGCGCCTTCATTGGCGCCACGAGCGCACGCAACAGCCGATCCGAGCACCACCACCGACATCACGACCCACGAACGCATACGGCCTCCAAGGCTCCACGCGAGGTTCACACAACCGAGTACCGTAAATGTACGTAGTCGTGTGACGAGCCGCTTCGCCGGGCGTTAAGGCGCGCTATCGTTTCTTGGCGAGAATCGTTCCGCGGCAGGTGATCGCGCCGCAGTAGCAGGGAAACCGCTTTTTGGCCGCCGGGGTGTGGCGTTCCGGCAGAATGTAGGCGTAGTCGTAGACCAGCTCTTCGCCCACTTCGATGTCATGAATCGCGTCGATCCAGATCCGGCCGTCGTCGATCACCGCGTCGCAATTCGGGGCGCAGGAGTGATTCAGAAACCGGGCTTCGTTCCCGTCGACGGCGGCATCGACGACCACCTCATCGTCGATGGCAAAGAGGTAGGTGTGGTGGCGCTCCCCGACCACGTCGGGGTAGCGCGCCTCCGCCGCGTCCGGGGTCAGCCGCTCGCCGGCGTACTCGATAATGCGCGTGCCGGCGGCGATCGGGCGGGTCGCGTAGCCCCCGAAACCCTGAATCGGGGAGTGGCGGACCTCGAACGGAAGTGATGTATCGGTCATGATGACTGACAATCTCACCTATTTCACCCACCGAAACCACATCTCGGGGCAGGAATAGGATAGATTTCGGATCTCAAAGGAGACTTGACATATGAAACAGCCGGACGAGCGCGATGTCGCCGCACGGAACAGCGAGCGCGACGTCAGCGAAACCGGATTCGCGGCCCTCGGACTCGACCCCCGCATTGCCTCAGCGCTTGCTGCGCTAGGCTACGAAGAACCGACGCCTGTTCAGCGCGCCGCGATTCCGCCGCTCCTGGAAGGACGTGATGTATTGGCCCAGGCGGCTACCGGTACCGGCAAGACTGCCGCGTTCGCGCTGCCGTTGTTGAGCCGCGTGAATACGAGTGCGAAGGGCGCCGAGCGCACGTCCGCGCTCATCCTCGTACCGACGCGTGAACTTGCCATGCAGGTCGCTGAAGCGGTGCATCGCTACGGCAAGCCGATGGGCGTGAGCGCACTGGCCGTGTATGGCGGCTCGTCGATGGAGATGCAGGTCCGCGCGCTCAAGCGCGGAGTCGACGTGGTGATCGCGACGCCGGGACGCGCGCTCGATCACATCCGTCGTCATACGCTGCAAATGACGTCGCTCAAGACCGTGGTGCTGGACGAAGCCGACGAGATGCTCGACATGGGCTTCGCGGAAGATCTCGAGGCGATTCTCGAGGCTACGCCGAAGTCGCGTCAGACGGCGCTGTTTTCGGCCACGCTGCCGCCGCGCATCGCCAGCATCGCCAAGCGTCAGCTGCGTGATCCCGTGCTCGTCACGATCGATCGCGAAGTCGTGCCCGACGGCGAAGCCGCCCGTGTGCGGCAGGTGGCGTATATCGTGCCGCGTGCCCACAAGATGACGGCCCTCGCGCGCGTGCTCGACATCGAGCAGCCCACGAGCGCCATTGTGTTCTGCCGCACGCGCACCGAAGTGGACGAGCTCAGTGAAACGCTGATGGCGCGCGGTCTGCGCGCCGACGCGCTGCACGGCGGCTTGAGCCAGGATCAGCGCGATCGCGTGATGACGAAGTTCCGCACGAAGAAGACCGATCTGCTCATCGCGACGGACGTCGCGGCGCGCGGTCTCGACGTGAAGCACGTGTCGCACGTGGTGAACTTCGATGTACCGGCCGACGCCGAGTCGTACGTGCACCGCATCGGCCGCACGGGTCGTGCCGGTCGTGAAGGTGTGGCGATCACGCTGGCCGAGCCGCGCGAGCATCGGTTGCTGCGCAACATCGAACGCATGACGAGTCAGCGGATCGAGATCGCGCAGGTGCCGACGGTCGACGATCTGCGCGCGCATCGCCTGCAGCTCGTGCGCACGACGCTGCGCGAGACGATCATGGAAGGTGGACTCGACAAGTTCCGCGGTATCGTGGAGTCGCTGGCTGGTGAGTTCGACGTGATGGACATCGCCGCCGCGGCCGTGAAGCTGTTCGATTCGAACGACGTGACCGACGAGCCGGACATCCCGGCCGTGCAGCCGCGGACGGACGATCGTGGCTCTCGTGGCGACAGCCGTGGTCGCGAAGGCGCCCGTGAAGGCGCGCGCGAAGGTGGCCGTCCGAGCCGCGGTGGCGAAGAGGAAGCGCCCCGTGGAGCGAAGGCTGCCAAGCGTGCCAAGCCGGAATGGAGCGTGGCGCGGTTGTGGGTCGGTGCGGGTCGCAAGCTGAAGATGCGTCCGGGCGATCTCGTGGGCGCGATCGCGAACGAAGTCGGAATCGATGCCAGCGTGATCGGCGCGATTCAGATTGCCGACGGATACAGCACCGTTGAGGTTCCGGAGGAGATCGCCGAGGATATCATCACGGCGCTGCGGAACACGACGATCAAGGGCAAGAAGGTGTTGGTGCGTCGCGATCGGATGCGTTAACGCGCGTCTGTTGTACGTACGTGAGAGGCCGGCCAACGAGCGATCGTTCGCCGGCCTCTGCCGTTGTGGGACGAGATGGCATGGCATTGGCGCAATGGCGGGACGTGACGTAGCGTGAGCGGTATATGACACACCGCATCCGTATGCTTTATGCCATTGCAATGCTGCTGCCCATCACCGCGCAGCGGGTCTACGCCCAAGCTGCCGATACCGTGCGCGGCGTGGTGTTCGACAGCCTTGGTGGGTCGCCGCTGGCCGGCGCGTTCATCACCACCGATGTCGATGGGGTGACCACCACCACCGACTCACTCGGCCGATTCACCGTGTCTGCCGCACGACGCATTGCGCGTCTGCAGGCCTTCCACGACGTGCCGGAGCGATTGGGGCTCGGTGCCCTGGCCGTGGACCGGCCGCTCGGTGCGGCGCGATGGAATCCGACGCTCTCCACGCCGAGCATCGAGACGGTGTGGATGCGACTGTGCGAGGGGCGACGCCCAACCGATGGTACGGGCGGCGTCATCTTCGGCAGTACGCGCCTCTCCGACGACACGACGCGGTTGGGCGGTGTGCTGGTGGAAGGACAGTGGGAGCTTCCGCGACTGTCGTCCGACTCGGCACCGCGCTACGACTCCCGCAGTACACGCAGCGACTCGACCGGCAACTACGTCATCTGCGGCGTGCGCGAGCGCGTGGATGCGGCGATCGTGGGCTTGTCGGCGCTGTACAAGTCATCGAGTGTGCTGCTCAGCGACGACGAGTTGCCGATCCGTCGCGGCGATCTGGTGCTCGGTCGCAACGACGAGCAGGCGCGCGCCGTGCTGTCGGGAACGGTGGTGGATCGCGAGGGCAAGCCGGTGCCGGATGCCACGGTGCAGATCGAAGGCGCGGAGGCGCTGCGCAGTGACGCATCGGGACGATTCTCGTCGTCGGCGGTTCCGACCGGCACGCGCATGATGTTCGTGCGCAAAGTCGGCTACCTGCCGCTGGTGATGCCGATCGATGTCGTGGATCGCGGTGTGCGGGATCGCACGATCGTGCTCGACAAGGGCGTCGCGCTGAACGCGGTCACCGTCACGGCGGTCCGTGAGCGTTCGCGTGATCAGCGCGAATTTCAGGAACGACAGCTGGCCGGCTTCGCGCGCATCATGGAAGGCACGCAGATCAAGAAGTTTCCCCAGCTGCGCGACGCGATCGCCATGTTGCCGGGCATCATGGTCGTCGGCGACGTGCGTGGTGATTTCACCATTCTCGGTCGCGCGGCGACGGGCGGAAACGCGGCCAGTCTGCGTCCGTCCTCACGGAATCCGGGAGGCCGGTGCAACGTGACGCTGTACCTCGACGGCATGCTGGTGGATGAGCAATTCTTGCGTGTGATGGACGCCGAAGACATTGCCGCGCTTGAATTGTACCCGAGCGAGATCTACGCGCCGGCGCGCTATCGCACCCTCGGTGATGGCTGTGCGATGCTCCTGGTGTGGACGCGCGCGCACCTGCGGAAATAGCGGTCTATTCGGTGAGTCTCGGTGTCTCTTCGCGCGCTTCTTCGCGTGCTTCTTCGCGTGCTTCGGCGCGTGCGAGCTCGCGGTCGCGGCTGGTGTTCAGCAAGCGGTGCGCCGTGGTGCCGGTGATCAGTCGCACGCCGCGCTGGTACGTGATGTACTGATAGGCCCACTGCACGAACACGGTGAGGCGATTGCGGAATCCGGCGAGATACAGGATGTGAATGAACAGCCACGCGAGCCAGGCGATGTTGCCCTGCAGCTTCACCGCGCCGATGGACGCAACGGCGCGATGCCGGCCGATCGTGGCGAGATCACCCTTGTTGAAATACTTGAAGGCGGTGCGCGATGTGCCGCGCAGGTCGTGCAGAATGGCCTGCGCGGCGTGCTTGCCCATCTGATTGGCGGCCGGTGCGACGGCGGGTACCGGTGTGCCGGCATCGGTGAGCACGGATGCGATGTCCCCGATCGCGAAGACCTGCGGATCGTTGGGCAGCGAGAGATCGGGAGACACCACGACGCGTCCGGCGCGATCGAGCGGAGCACCGAGCTGTTTGGCGAGTGGTGATGCCTGATTGCCGGCGCCCCAGAACACCGTGTGCGCGAAGATGCGTTCGCCCGACGCCACGGTCACGCCGGCATCGTCGACGCTCGTGACGGCGGTGTTGGTGCGCACATCCACGCCCAGTTCGCGCAGATCGCGCTCGGCGCGCGCGCTGAGTGCCTCGGGGAACTGGGGCAGCAGTCGCGGACCCGCTTCCAGCAGCACCACGCGCGCCTTGGCGGGATCGATGCGACGGAAGTCGTGCTTCATGGCCCTGCGCGTGATCTCGGGGATCATGCCCGCCAACTCCACGCCGGTCGGACCGCCACCCACGATCACGAACGTCAACAGTGCCTCGCGCTGACCAGCGGCGCTGGCGCGTTCGGCTGCTTCGAAGCTGAGCAGAAAGCGACGTCGCATCTCGAGCGCGTCTTCGATGCTCTTGAGCCCGGGCGCGTTGCTCTCCCACTCCGGATGTCCGAAGTAGGCGTGTCGCGCGCCGCTGGCCACGATGAGGTAGTCCCAGGCGACCGTGCTGCTGCCGCCGTCGAGCGTGAGCGTTTGATGCGGCACATCGATGCCGTCCACCTCCGCCATGATCACCGTGGCGTTGGGCTGATCGCGCAGCATCCAACGAATCGGCACCGTGATGTCGGCGGGGTTGAGCACCGCCATGGCCACTTGATACAACAGTGGCTGGAACAGATGGTGATTCGTCCGGTCGATGAGCGTGATCCGGACATCGGCGTTGGCCAGCGTCCGCGCGGTGGTGAGTCCTGCAAAACCGCCACCGACGATGACCACGTGTGGCCGAGGGTCGGTGGCGTGCATGCTCGTCATGCGCGTACTGGTGTTCGGTTCAGCCTTCACGGCATGCCCGGTAACGAGGCGTCTGGATCTGCACGTGCGACGTGCTCGACGATCGGCGCCAGACGACGTGCATCAATGCAAGATAGACGCCCGCACCGCGCCTCTTGGTTCCAACCGGCATCGGCGGGGGCCGTCTACTTCGTCCAGAACACGAGACTCCCACAGCCACCAAGTCCTGGCTGGAACTGCGTGGGGACCTGACCGGCCATGTACACCTCGATGCCCGCGATATCGTTCGGCCTGATGAAGCCGTCGAGATCTCCGGACGTGAGGCCGTTCATCCATTGGCCGTTGATGTAGATCGCGGGCTCGCACCGGTCTTCGAACAGGCCGCGCATCATGACCTTTTCCTCCGCGTCCATGGTGCGGTCGAGAAACAGCCCGGGAACGGCGCGGAAAATCTCCGACGTGCTGAAGGGCTGACGGACGGCGATGTCGCGGGGCGTGAGGAATCGGCCGACGCTCGAACGACGACGCTCCTGAAAGCCGACCAGATTCTGGTCGACGGTGCGGGTGGCGCTGATTTTCATCGTGTCGAGCACTGACTTGAAGGTCGCCAGGGCGACACGAAGCGGCGCGATACTGTCGACGATGTCCACCGCGCGACGCTCGGGATAGTAGCCGACGGCGCGGACTTCCAGCATGCGCGTGCCCGGCGGCGCGTCGGTGAGTGCCCATTCGCCGCGGGCATTGCTGCGGGTTTGCGGTCCGTCAACGATGCTGATCTGCGCGCCGGCCAGGGGACGTCCGTCGCCCGTGGCCCGCACGATTCCACTGAGGTGACCGTCGCCGACATGCAGGCGGCGCGTGCTGTCGGCACCCACGGCGACGCGGGCAGGCCCGAGGTACAACTCGCGTCGCTCGAAGCCGGCGGCCGGCACCTGCACTTCGATCATCGCCGTGCTGTCGGCACCGCGCGTGGCCATCAGCATGAGCAGCCCGGGGCCCGGCACGTTGCAGAGGGAGAACCAGCCGTTCTCACGGGTGGT
Source organism: uncultured Gemmatimonadaceae bacterium (assembly GCA_963843965.1). Classification (GTDB taxonomy): domain Bacteria; phylum Gemmatimonadota; class Gemmatimonadetes; order Gemmatimonadales; family Gemmatimonadaceae; genus Gemmatimonas. Next base: position 121,148 of record CAWJMR010000018.1, on the reverse strand, counting down.
CGTCGTTCGCCGCGGCATACGTCGCGTCATGCCCCCCGTGCCGAAGGTGAGCTCGATCCACTCGGCGATCACCGTCACCCCCTCTGCGGGTGCACGTCCGAGGGCCGAACGCACCGACCCGATCACGACGCCACCGGCGCCCTGGCCGTTCGCTGCCCCGCAGATGGCGGTACGCAGCCGCGCCGGCGACGGCACGGCCAGATCCGCGTGGACGGCGCCCACACCGGTCACGGCGACGGCACGGAGAATCGGCTCCAGTCCGAGCGAGTCGAGCATCGGATGAAAGAAGCCGAGCGTGTAGCGTCCGGCCGGCACGTCGTCGAAGCTGAATCGTCCCGTGGAGTCGGAGACGATGGTGCGTCCGAAGTTCGCCAGCGTGTCGGCGGCGACCAATTGCACCACGGCCCCGCCCAGTGGCCGTACGGCGACGCTGTCGTGCACGATGCCGTATACCATGGCGCGTTGTGTGGCGACGGACGGCTGCGCCGAGGCCTCACGGGTGGCGCATACGGCCAGCGTCGCGAGTGTGACCAGCGTGCGGAGCTTCGGCGAGCAAGCAAACCATTCCATGATCGGCACCTGGTGGGGGCCATCGGGTACGGACGCGGGTGCAGACTTCCGTTGCTCGAGTGTAGCGTCAGTTTTCACGGCACGCCATCTCCACTCGCTTTCTTCGACTGAATCACCGGTGCTGACTCCGTTTCCGCAGGGCTGGACCCATTATCTCGTTGGTGGCCTCACCATCGGCCTCGGGGTCAGCGTGTTGTTCGCGTTGACCGGGCTGATCGGCGGGATGAGCTCCGTCTACTCGTCGACGTGGTCATACGTCGTGCGTCGGCCGTTCTTTCAACAACCGCGTTTGGTGAACAGTCGAGCTTGGCGTCTGGCGTATGCGGCCGGGCTGATCGTCGGCGCGTTCGTGTGGTGGCTGCTGTTCGGACATGGGGAGCGCGTGACGGTGTCGATTCCGCCGTGGCAGCTCGCGATCGGTGGTGTGCTGGTGGGATACGGCGCGCGCCTGTCGCGCGGCTGTACGTCAGGACACGGCATCTGCGGTCTGGCCTCGCTCAAGCTGCCGTCGTTGCTGGCCGTGCTGACGTTCATGGCGACAGCCTTCATCACGGCGAATGTCATGGCGCGTCTTGGTGGGAGCTGACCCGATGCTTAAGTCTGCGCTCGGTGCCGGTGCGCTCTTCGGATTCGGCCTCGCGTTGTCCACGATGATTCAACCGCGCGTCGTGCTCAGCTTCCTGCGCTTTCAGGATATGGGGCTGATGCTGGTGCTCGGTGGTGCCGTCGTGGTCACCTTCCTGGCGTATCGCTTCGTCCCGATGCTGTTGCGTCAGCCGCTGCTGGGCGGCACCTTCGGCACGCACGAGTCGGTGATGGATCGCTCGACGATCATCGGCGCGGCGATCTTCGGTATCGGCTGGGGCATTACCGGCGTGTGCCCGGGACCGGCGATCGCGGGGCTCGGTGCCGGCAGCTGGGAATTGGGGTATGCGATCGGTGGTATCGCGCTCGGTGCGCTCCTGCAGGGCCTCACCGCGCCGCGCGAATCGTAACTCAACACGGAGATTGTAAATGCGCGCAAGAACGGTGATTGGATTGCTCGTGCTGCTGTGCACCGCGTCGTGCATCCCGTTGTGGGGCGGGAACGTATACGCGTCGAAGCCAGTGGCAGGGAAACAGGGGACGAATCAGCTCGTGGCGGGAGACCGTTCCACCTGCGTGGTGAGCGAAACGGTATTCAATCGTGTGGCGACTGGCGATCGGCATCGCTGCGTGTGGAATGAGAGTGATCCCAACAGTCCACCGATCCGACCGGGAATAGCGCCGACGCCACGACGGCAGCCGGCGGTATTCCCGATGCGTGACTAGATCTCGGTGAGGTACTTGAGCGAGCAGTACCCTTCCTCGCCGTTCGCCGAGCGAATGAGCGCCCATTCGCCATTGTACTTGCTGAGCAACGTCACTTCGGAATGGTGCGGCGCTTTGCCGATGATCGGCTGATCGGTACCTGGACCTTTGCGGATGTTCAGGTTGGAGCTTTCCGTCGTGACCTTGAGACGCGTGGACGGTGCGGCGGGCGACACGTCGAGGTTGAGCACGAGATCCCCACTGCGAAAGTCTGGGTCGATCTTGTCATAAATCCCCCACGCCGCGTCCTTCGCTTCGCCGGTCGGAACGACGCCATCGATGTAGAGCACGTTGTCCTGTGTCCGCACCGCGACGTTCGTGGCGCCACCGCTGTTCACCGCGTTGATGAGCTCTGCGTACTTGGTCTCGAGGGTCATTTCTTCACCGTCGCCTTGTTGTCGATCTTCTTCGGGTTGAGGGCGGAGAGCGCCTGCATCGCCAGCGGCAGATCCGATTTCTTGATCTCGCCGTTCAGCGTCACCACGCCGTCACTGACCGTCGCCGAGAGCGACGGGAACGCCGCGAGTGCGGCGGCGACACTGGTCCGCAGTGCATCGTCGGGCGAAATCACCACCGGTGGCGGCGCGATGGTGGAGCTGTCGGCCACCGACTTGACGCCCTTCACCGCGGCGACTTTTGCGGTGGTCGAGGCGCGTGTGGCTTCGTCGGCGAACTCGCCGGAAATCGTCGCGACGCCGTTGGTCACCGCGACCGACACGCCGGATACGCCCGTGATGGCCGTGTCGACGGCGGCCTTGACGTCGGCGTCCTTCGGCGCGCACGCGGCAAGCACCATCGCGAACGAGAGCGTGGCGACTGAAAGGAGACGGCGTGTGCGGGTGTGTATCGTTGCTGACATCATCCTGTCGTACCTCATTGGGATTGCTGAAAAGTCGTGGTGCACGAAGTGCCCACAGGCTTTAAGACGCACTTTCCCTGCCGCGAGGCAAGCGTGCCCGACCGTACGCGCGGAGCGAAGTCAGGTGTGAGGATTTCCCTCTTGTGGCGTGGCGCCGCGCGCCCGAAGCTGATGCCAGTTGCCATTCCCTCACGTTGGAGGAGTCATGTCCGGCTTTTACACTCTTGCGCAGAACGATCACGGCCAATTCTTCTTCAAATTGCACGCCGCCAACGGCGAGACGATCCTCCGCAGCGAACTGTACCAGAGCAAAGACGCTGCCGAGCGCGGCATCACCTCGGTGCAACAGAACAGTCCGCTCGACGTGCGTTATGCGCGCGAGGAGGCAAAGGACGGGAGGTTCTATTTCAACCTCAAGGCCGGCAACCATCAGGTCATCGGCACGAGCCAGATGTACTCGAGTGCTCAAGCGCGCGACGGTGGCATCGCATCGGTCATGCAGCACGGCGCAACGACCGCCGGCACGTCAGGCGCGTGAACGTCCTGTGCACCTGACCGTGCGCTGGATCGTGCGCTAGGTCAACAGTTCACGCGTGGCGTCGTGCGTGGGGTGCGTGAGCACCTCGGTGGCTTTCCCCTGCTCGGCGATGGTGCCGTGCGACAGCACGACGACGCGATCGGCAAAGCTGCGCGCGAACTCGGCGTCATGTGTCACGATCAGCAAGCCGCGCGCCTGGGCCGCCAGCGCTCGCACGGACTCGCCGAGAGCGGCGCGGCGGGCGGGGTCGAGCGCGGACGTGGGCTCGTCCATCAGGAGCAGCTGTGGATCGGGCGCGAGCGCGCGCGCAATCGCCACCCGTTGGGCTTCGCCGCCGGAGAGTTGGCGCGGATAGGCGTTCGCGCGGGCCGACACGCCGAGCGACTCGAGCAGGCGCGAGGCCGTGCCGTGCGCGTCGGCGCGCGATTGTCCAAGCGCATGGATCGGCGCCAGCATGACGTTCTCGATCGCGGTGAGATGCTCGAAGAGCGCGTGGCTCTGGAAGACCACGCCGACGCGCCGACGCAGCGCGCGAAGCCGCGACTCGGGCGGTAAGGCGCCGGGCTCGAGTGCGACGTTGCCGATCTCGACGGTGCCTGAGGAAAACGGCTGCAGCGCGGCGACGACGCGCAACACCGTGGTTTTCCCGGCACCGGACACGCCCATGACCGCGCACACCTCGCCGGCGGCCACGTCGAGGTCAAGTCCGCGCAGGATGGCCTGTTGGCCACGCGCGGCGTGGAGGGCGCGTACGCGCAATGCGGCGTCGTGGCTCATGATCGCCTCATGATAGACTCCACCGCTGCTCGAGCCGGCGGGCCATGCGCGACAGGGGCAGCGACATGGACAGATACACGATGGCGCACAGCGCACCGGGAATCGCCCAGCTGCCGGCGTTCGTCGCGTAAATGGCGGTCTGCTTGGTGAGTTCGACGACGGTGATGACCGAGACCAATGACGAATCCTTGAGCAGCGCCACGAAATCATTCGTCATCGGCGCCAGCGCGAGTCGGAGCGCCTGCGGTCCGCGTACGAGTCGCAGAATTTGCCCTTCGGAGAGACCGAGCGTGCGCGCCGCTTCGAGCTGCAGGGTCGGAATGGCCTCGAGCGCGGCGCGGTAGATCTCGGATTCGTACGCCGCGTAGTTGAGGCCGAGGCCGATCACGGCGGCGGCGAAGGCGGGGAGTCGTACGACGTCGGACAGCCCGTAGTACAACACGAAGAGTTGGAGCAGCACCGGCGTGCCGCGGATGATCTCCACGTACGCCGTGAGCAGGATGCGCAGCGGGCGCGATCCGTAGACGCGCCCTGCGGCGAGCCCGATGCCGATCACGACGGCGAGCGCCATGGCGAGGATGGAGAGCGCCAGCGTGATCATGGCGGCCCGCAGCAGCGCCGGGAGATAGGTGGCGATCGAGGTGGCCGTGCCACGTTCAACGGCGGCGGCATCGCGGCGTGTGACGGAGTCGCGTAGTACCCGCTGCTGAAACTCGGCTTGACTCGCATCCCACACATTCCACGACCGGAACACGCGTTCGAGTGCTCCGTCGCGCATACGGGCGCGCAGGGTGGCGTTCACCGAGTCGCGGAGCACGCTGTCGCCGGCGGCCAGCACGGCAACGTAGTGGCCGCGGGCCAACGCCACCGGCTGAATAACGAAGCCGCCGATGCGGCGTAGTGAGCGTTCGGCCAACACGTGGTCGAGCAACACGGCATCGACGCGCCCGCTCACGAGATCGCTGTAGGGGTGCACATCGTCGTCATACGACACCGGCACCACGCCGTGCGCGGTCTTGGCGGCGAGCACCATCTCCCAGGCCATCGTGGCGCCCAGTGTGGCCACGCGGCGCCCGCGCAGGTCGGCCAGTGTGTGGAAGCGCGCGCTGTCCGCCGCGCGCACGGCGAGTACCTCACGGAATTCATAGTACGGCAACGACACGGCAAAGCGTTCGTGCAGCGCCGGTCGATCTTCGAGACCGGACATGCCGACGGTGAAGTCGCCACGGGCCACCGACTGCTCGATGGACGCCCAGGCGACTTGCACGAACTCTGGTTTGCGCCCGAGGCCCTGCGCGATCATGGTCGCGATCTCGACGTCGAATCCTCGCAGCCGCGTGGGGTCGGCCGCATCGGCCTCCACAAAGGGTGCGCCGCCCTCGGCGTCACCGCCCCAGCGCAGTGGCGGGCTCATCGTCGACGTGACGTCCGGCGGCGCGGTGCACGCCCAGCTCCCGACGAGCAGTGCGGCGAGCGACAGCAACCGCGTGGCGAATCGGATCATGAAGCCGAGCTGTGGGGAAAGTGTGCGCGCAGCCACAAAGTATCGCGTGTGACCGCCCGCGGTCGAGTAGCTTTCTTCGTGACTCAGATTCCGATTACACGACCGGTGAGCCTTGATGTGCAGATCACCGTCCTCCATCCCGACAAGTCGCTCGCCACGGGCGTGCCGCTTCGCGTGATCCTTGGCACCGCCGCCGACTGGCAATCGCCGTCGGCTGGTGAGGAGCTGGTGACCGGAGACGACGGCACCGTGCAACTCATGCAGCCGGTGGTGCTCGCCTCGCTGCGACGTCAGGTGGCCACCAACTTCATCGCGCGTCTGACGGCCTCGCGTGAGACCACACGGCAGGTGCAGGTGGGCGTGGTCATGGAGTACGCGGGACGCTCCTGGCTGTCCGCGATCACGGTGGATCGTCGTCTCAGTGGCGCCAGTCTGCGACTCGATCCGATGCGCGTGTACGGTCGCGCCTCCGACGGGCGCTTTACCGATGACGTGCCGTTACACGACGGTTCGTGGCACAAGCGCCTCCCAAGCGGAAAGATGGCATCGCTGCCCGGCTTCGTGGTCACGCAGGCCACGCTCGATCCGGAGTCGCCGGCCGCCGACAACGCGGCGTGGCGGTTGCGGCTGACGATCCAACAGTGGGAGCCGCATGTTGCGGCCACGCCGGTCGGCGCGCTCACGTAGCCACGTCGCCGGCGATGGCGCGCGCGCGTTCGCCGAGTCAGGGTATACGCCGGATCGTTCGCTTGCCAAGCATCTGACGGCCGACAATACTCCGTGTCTCGCCGGGCGCCACTCACGTGCGCTCGCCGATCTCCCCCGCTTGCCGAGCAAACCGTGGCCCTGAAAGAGTATCCCGACCATCATGACGCGGAGCTTGTGCTCAAGCTGTACGAGCTCCGTCGCGAAGATGTGATGCGCGAATCGCGCACCCAGCTGATCGCCAAGTTTCTTCCCACGAGCTTCGAGGACGTGATCGCCGTAACGAAGGGCGATCATCCGCTCAACGCGGCGTTTCGTCAGTGCACGTCGTACTGGGAGATGACGTATGCGATGGCGCGCCACGGCGTGATGCACGCCGACTTCATGCTGGAGAGCAACGGCGAAGGCCTGTTGATCTTCTCGCGCATCGAGCCGTGGCTCGCCGAGTATCGTGCGGCGATGAACCCGATCGCCTTCCGCAATGCCGAGTGGGTGTCGAAGGAAACGGAGATGGGTCGCCTGATCTTCGAGCGATTCCGCAAGCGGATGCAGGCACATCTCGACGCGGCCAAGGCGGCGAAGGCGTAATGCGGCTCGCAGCCGCGTTCCTCGGGCTTCTGTTACTGGTCAGCGGGTGCAGTGATCCCACCGGCCCCGAGGAGGCGCGGCTGACGGCCGCGCAGCGACGATGGGAAGCCGCGCGCCCGGCCTCGAACAGTTACACGATGCAGCAGCGCGTCCTGTGCTTCTGCGTCACGGGCTCCACGACGTTTCAGGTGACGGTCACTGCAGGCTCGATCACGCGCGCCGTGAATGTAGCCACCGGCGAATCGCTGTCGGTCACGCTGTTGACGATCTTTCGCACGATCGACCAGCTCTTCACGCAGGCGCGCGAGGGGCTGACGCGCGAGGGCGTCGTGCAGTCGATGGCCTTCGATGCCACGTTGGGCTATCCGAGCACACTCAGTCTGGATCCGGTCCGCGGCGCGATCGACGATGAGGTCACCTACATCACCTCGAACGTCGCGCCACTCGCGCCGTGACTTCGCGGGCGCTCGTGCTCGCCGGCGTGCCGCTGCTGATCGCCACACCGGTGTGGTCGTCAGATCAGCCACGTCCGGCGGTGCTCTGGATGCACGGCTTTCGCGCCGATGCGCTGGCTCACGCGGCGGAACTGGAGCACTGCGCGGCGCTCGGTTTCATCGCCGTTGGAGTCGATGCGGTCGACCATGGGGCCCGCTCCAATCCAACGCTCGCTGAACGACTGCTGCGCTCGGTGGACGGAGCGCTGCCGGTCATGCTCGATGTGATGGAAGCGACGGTGCGCGAACTACCCGCGTTGATCGACGCACTGGTGGCCGAGTGCGGCGTTGATCGAGACCGTGTCTCGTTGGTGGGGATCTCGATGGGCGCGTTCCTCGCCTATCGTGCGGTGACCGCCGGCGTGCCGCTGCGAGCGGTGGTGGCGCTGCTTGGCTCTCCGGAATGGCCCCGCGACACCAGCGCGCATCGGGTGCGCTCAGCCTTCCGAGACGTCGCGCTCCTTAGCATCACCGCTGAACATGATGTCAGCGTGCCCTCGGCGGCGGTGTTTCGCCTGCACGAGGCGCTGGCTACGGACGCCGCGCACGTTGCCCCGCACCGTCATCACACGTTGCGCGGCGCCGGGCATCTGACCACCGCCGCACAATGGGCCGAGGCGATGCACGAAACGATGGCGTGGCTGGAGCGCTACGGCGGGTGAGTTCTCCGCACGACGAACAGCCGTACCACGAATTGACACGAGTCTGCGCGGATGACCTCGGGGGCGCGCGCAACGGCGTCTTACGCCAGGAAACGCCGGGCCAACTGTTCGAGCCGGTCGTCACCCTGCTGCTCGGCTTCCACGCGCAGCTCTTCGACGTACGGCTTGAGCAGCGGTTCACCCCAGTAGTAGCCCGTGGCGCGCTCGGCCAACTGCGTTTCGTTCACCCGCGCCGCTTCCAGCAGCGCCCGCGCGCACGCGCGATCGTAGCCCGCGTCGGTGCGCTCAGGCAGGTGGTAATTGCGGCGGGGCATTTCGCCTTCCGCATCATCTCTCAGAAACGCCCGCGACATACCCGCCTCGTCCGATCATCGTGGTTCGGCACGGGCGCGTCCCGTGCGTTCCCCAAAGATAACGGGTCAACGGGGATATACCCCGAATGTGGAGTCTACCGTCTGGCGCGGAGGTCGGTCACCACGATCAGGTGGTCCGCGGTCTGGGCCGACGTCTCGCGCGCGATGCCGAGCGTCGCGGCGAATGCGGGCGAGAGATCGAGACTCGAGAACACGAAGCCCCCGGTACGTTCGAACGCGGCGTCGGAGTACAGGGTGAGATCGAGACGGCCGGGAAGGAACTGACCGACCTTCGGGTCTGTCCACGTTACCAGCGTGCGTTCGCCGAGCCGCCATGACTCACTGAGCGCCAGGTCGGAGCCGTCGACGTCGAGGCCCTGCCGGAGCGTGTGGATCGATTCGTAGGAGCCGATCGCATTGAAGTCGCCGGCAATCACCAATGCGGAACGCGACGCGCGTGAGGTGAGTTCGCGCTGCACCTGCGCGCGGATGGCGCGGCTTTGCAGCACGCGCAACTGATCCTGCGGACTGCCAAAGAAGCCGCCGCTCTGCAGATCGAGGGGCACGACGAGCGTCTCGACACCGCCGATCGTGATCCATGCACCCGTACTTGACAGCTGCGCTTTCGCCTCGATGTCGAACAGATGCTGCGCCGCGTTCGGTGCGGTGGCGCGTACGCTGTCGAGCACGCCGGATGGATACTCGACGCGCACCATCGATGTCGCCTGACGGATGTCGCGATCGCGCGTGGCCACCACCGTGTGCTGTCGGCCGCCACTACGCGAGTACGCGAAGCGCCAACGGCCCAGTGCGGCCAGTTCCGGACGCGCAAAGAAGTCGGCCAACGTGGAGTCGGACGTCTCGGCGTACGCTTCGTCCAGCAGAATCACATCGGGGGCCACCGCCGCCAACAGCTTGGCGTGATTGGCCGGCGAGCGGAACGATCCTTCCGACACATTCCACTGCACTACACGCACCGAGCCGGCGGCCTTTGCCGGGAGCGCCGACACGAGGTTGGCGCGCGGTCGCGTGTCGAGTGGCGTGGCGAATGCATATCGCGCGGCGGGAAGCGCGGTTACGACACCACGCGTGGATTCAAATGCGAGACGCACACGCACGGCGCGCCCGAGTTGACCGAATCCATCGAGCGCGCCACCGCGGGCGATCCGGAGCTCGAATCGGGTGGCGCTCCACGTGGGCAGCGCGACGACATCGAGGTCGTACGCGCTCCGGTATGCGTCGAGCGATGTGGTGCCAACCGTCCGCAGCGCGGCACCGGCGCCGACCCCGTTGCCCTGTGGCTTGTCGGTGCGCGAGAGGTCGAGCGAGAGGTCCACGCCGGTGAGACCGCGCGCGGCATCGAACACGGTCCCGCCGGTCTGCGCGTTGTCGTCGGCGTCGATCAGCACATGCAGCGTACCGGGCATGGCGGAGTGGCTCACGCTGTCGCGCACGGAGAACGACAGGTACCACCACTGCGCATCGTCGGTGGCCCACGCCGCCTGCAGCGGTCCGTCGGGCTGTGCGGATTGCGACAGCACGGGAACGCCGGCCCAGTCGTTGAGGCGGCCGTCGAGTTGAATCGGGACCCGGGCTGCCGCGGGACCAGCGTTGCCGTTCGCTCGCACGCCATTGCCGGTACCGCATGCCGCGAGGGCGGCCATCGCACCGAGCCCAACGAGGCGACGGCCAAGGTGCGAACCGAGAGTCAAAAGCGTGAGGCGCATAGCAAAGAAAATATCCACACCTCGCAATGGCCGTGGTGCTCGCCCCTACCCAGATTCACCAGATGGCGCGTCCGAGGCAGTCCCCACCACCGATCAAGTCATTCCGCGAACGGCTCGGCGCGCTCCGGCATGTCGGGCCGCTGTTCCTGCTGGTGTGGGGCACCAGCGCGCCGCTCACCATCGCGACCATCAGCATTCGGCTCGTTCGCTCGCTGCTGCCGGTCAGCACGCTGTACGTGGGCAAGCTGATCATCGACGAGGTGATTCGCACGGCGGCGCTGCCGGGGCATCCCGATACGTGGAGCGCCTGGGTGGCGAGCGGTCTGCTGGATCGCACGATGCAACTCATCCTGCTCGAGTTCGCGCTGGCGATCGGTGCTGATGCGCTCTCGCGCACGGGCTCGCTGGTGGATCGCATTCTTGGCATCAAGTTCTCGATCAGCACCACCATCCGTCTCATGGAGCACTCGGCCACGCTCGACCTCGAACAGTTCGAGGACAGCGAGGTGCAGGACCGCTTGGAACGCGCGCGCACGCAGACGTTTCAGGGGCTCGGTGTGATGGGACAGGTGTTCGGTCAGGTACAGACGCTGATCACGATCATCAGCTTCGCGGCCGGGCTCGTGGTGTACGCGCCGTGGTTGATCGTGCTGCTGTTGGTTGCGTTGGTGCCGGCATTCGTGGGCGAGGCGCACTTCAATGCGCTGGAGTACGCATTGCAATGGTCGCGTACGCAGCAGCGACGGTTGCTGGAGTACCTGCGTCAGACCGGTGCGAGCGTGGAAACGGCCAAGGAAGTGAAGATCTTCGGCCTGAACCGATTTCTGATCGATCGGTTTCGCGACATCTCGCTCGACATGTACCGGGCCAATCGCGCCTTGGCCATCAAGCGCGAAAGCACGATGGGTCTGCTGACCGCCCTCGGCACGGCCGGTTACTACACGGCGTACGGCTACATCGCGTGGCGCACACTCACCGGCCAGTTCAGCATCGGCGATCTGACATTCCTGGCCGGGTCGTTCCGTCGGCTGGGCGACTTGCTGGCCAGCTTGCTGGTGGGTTTCTCGAGCACGGCCAGTCAGGCGCTGTATCTCGACGATCTGTTCTCGTTCTTCACGATCACGTCGCGCATTCACTCGCCGCCGAGTCCGCGTGAGGTACCCAAGCCGATCGCCATCGGCTTCGAGTTTCAGGATGTGGGCTTTCAGTATCCCGGCACGGAGCGATGGGCGGTGCGTCATTTGTCGTTCACGCTGCATGCCGGTGAAACACTGGCGTTGGTGGGCGAGAACGGCGCCGGCAAGACCACGATCGTGAAGCTGTTGGCGCGCCTGTACGAGCCGTCCGAGGGGCGCATTCTGTTGGACGGACACGACCTGCGGGAGTACGACCTCGATGCGCTGCGCGCGAACGTGGGCGTGATCTTTCAGGACTTCGTGCGCTACAGTCTCACGGCCGGTGAAAATATCGCCGTGGGGCGGATCGACGAACGCGAGGACAAATCGCGCATTGTGCAGTCGGCCGAGCAGAGCTTGGCGGCCGAGATGATCGCGCGTCTGCCCGCCACGTACGATCAGCCCATCGGCAAGCGGTTCTCCACGGGCGTTGAGTTGTCAGGCGGCGAGTGGCAGAAGCTGGCCATCGCGCGCGCTTACATGCGCGACGCGCAGCTGCTGGTGCTCGACGAACCGACCGCCGCGCTGGATGCGCGCGCGGAGTTCGAGGTATTTCAGCGCTTCAAGGCATTGAGCGCCGGACGCACGAGCATGCTGATTTCGCATCGCTTCTCGAGCGTGCGCATGGCCGATCGCATTCTCGTGCTGAACGAGGGCACGGTGGACTCGATGGGCACACACGAGGAGCTGCTGGCGCGAAAGGGGCGCTATGCGGAGCTGTTCGAGCTGCAGGCGCAGGGGTACCGGTAGGTGGTGCGGCGTACCTTGTAACTCATGACCCGGAACTTGGACTCATAACCCACCACTCACGTGAGTCTTGAGTTGTGAGTCGAAGTTTGGGGTCGTGAGTCACTCCGCCAACGCTCTTCTGATCGCCGGCTCGAGCGACAGCGGACCGATCGGCCCCATCACGCGATGTCGCACACGGCCGTCGCGGCCGATCAGGATCGAGGTGGGGTATCCGCGTACGCCGCCCAGTGCTTCGATCACGTCGGAGCCGACAATCGCGATGGGATAACTGATGCCACGTTCGCTGATGAAATCGCGCACTGTTTGCGGATCACCTTTGTCGACCGACGCACCGAGCACCACGAGCCCGGCCGCCTTGTGCCGGTTCCACGTGGCCTCGAGCAGCGGCATTTCCGCTCGGCAGGGTAAGCACCAGGTGGCCCACACGTTCACGAGCACGACGCGTCCGCGCAGCGACTGCGACGTGATGGCGGAATCGGCCAGCGTGCGCACGGCGAATGTGGGCATGCTGCGATCGCGTGCGGTGACATTCACCAGCGCACCCACGTGCGGCAGCAGGCGTGGCAGGGCCCAGATACCGAGGGCCAGCATGAGCCACGTGGTCCAATGGAACCTGCCAAGCAGCCGCTTCAGTCGGGGCGGATAGGAGTAGCGGAACGCCATGGGAGGAAGTTAGTGCGCCCATTCGCTGGCGGCCGTTCACCGGGCCGTTCAAGGGGTCAGCGTCGTTCAAGGGGTCAGAGTCGTTGAAACGCCGCGTTTCAACGACTCTGACCCCTTGAACGCTTGAACGGGCCCCTCTGCCTCTCTGCGCGATCAGTTCTCCACGCCCTGAAGCAGTATGCTACGCCGCCCGTGCCACGACGGGCCTCTCCGCCGCCAGCGACGCGAGTAGTCGGCGCCGCTCCACAAGGGCCTTCACGTGGTCACGCTGCAGCAGATAGAGCCAGCCGCCGAAGAGTGCGGCGACCACGGTGAAGATCCACAGCAGTACGCTCGCTCCCGTGTCGGGGTACCATCCACGCGCGACTTCCAGCAACAGTGAAATCCCGCCCGCCCACAGGGCCACGCGCGGGGCGGCGTCACGCAGACCGCGCGCGTCGCGTCCGTGGAATTCGGCGATCACGTACCCTGCCAGCGTGAACGCGGCCACGTGCTCCAGCAGCCGATACACGACCGGCTGTGTGAGCTCCACCTGCGCCGGTGCGAGGGCGATGATCCAGTGCCACACCGGGGAGACGGCGTCGAGCGGCCACAGCGACGACAGCGCCAGATACGCTGCGAACAGCGGCATCACCAATCGCAGGGTGGGTAGCTCGAATCGACGATGCACGCTCGCGGCGAGGTCGCGCGTGGTGGCGATACTGCGCAGCAGCGCGATGCCGACGGTGAGCGTGGCGCCGGCACAGATCAGGTCGATGTCACCACGCGCACCGGGGACGACGGCCACCATCACCCAACCCAGCGCCAGCGCCACCAGCCAACGTCGATCCTGGTAGCCCGACCGATGGCGGGAGGGCGCAAGGTAGGCCGCATGCACCGTGCCCAGAATCGCGCCCGCAAAAGCGGCCACCGGCAGCACGAAGATCCGTCGCGCCCCGCCTTCGCTGCCGAGTCCGATCAGCCAGCAGAGGGGGATGAGCTGGTACACCAACCCCATGAGCGGCAGCTCGAGCGCCAGGGACTGCACGGTAGTGTCGTCTTCCAGATGACGGGCCAGGCGGGTGAACGCCCACGCCCCGAGCGCCGCGCCGGCGGTATTGGTGGCCAAGTCCAGCAGCGACGTATACCGTGTGGGCGAGAAGAGCTGCAGCGTCTCGATGGTGCCACTGAGCACGGCCCCCAGAATGACCACCCGCGGCCAGTCGGGCGGTGCGCCGCGGGGGCGGGTGAGCTGATAGACGAAGCCGAACGGCACGAACATCAGGACGTTCATCACGAGGTCCGACCAGTTCCAGATGTTGGTCAGACCGTGCGCCGGCGTCCACTGAAAGCGGAAGGGTGCCATCGTGATGATCGACGTCACCAGCGCGAGGTAGCCGAGGACCGCCCGTCCGAGCCGGAGGGCGGTGAAATCGGCGGTACGCCGGAAGCGGAAGCGGGTGACTGGCATGCTCCGGGGAGTATCGGCAGGTGGTAGCTTTTCATGGTCCTCTTTCACCCCTGCCAGGCGCTTGCCGATGCGTTTTCCGATGGGTTTCCCCGCACTCCTCACGCCGCTCGCCTGTGGCGTCCTCTTCCAGTCCGTGGTGGCGCCGTCGGTAGCGAGCGCCCAGGCCCCGCGAGCCACGGCCGGGCTCCCGGTGCTCGACTCGACCACGTTTACGGCGCTCTCGTGGCGCAACATCGGTCCGTTCCGCGGCGGTCGCTCGGTGGCGGCGGTGGGCCTGCCGTCGCAGCCGCTCACCTACTTCGCCGGCTATACGGGCGGCGGACTGTGGCGCACCGACGACGCCGGCAACAACTGGCGCAACATCTCCGACGGGTTCTTCAAGACGGGATCGGTCGGTGCCATCGCGGTGGCCCCCAGCGACGAGAACGTGATCTACGTGGGCATGGGTGAGCACGCGATCCGCGGCCAGTCGTCGACGTACGGCGACGGCATGTACAAGAGCACGGATCAGGGGCGCACCTGGACGCACATCGGACTCACCACGTCGCGGCAGATCTCGGCCGTGCGCGTGCACCCGAGCAACCCCGACGTGGTGTATGTCGCGGTGCAGGGCGATCGCTGGAAGGGCACGAGCGACCGCGGCATCTACCGCACGACTGATGGCGGCAAGACGTGGACGCAGCTGCTGAAGGGCGAGAACGCCTTCAGCGGCGCGAGCGACCTGTCGATGGACGCCACGAACCCGCGGATTCTCTACGCAGCGATGTGGGATCATCAGCGTACGCCGTGGATGGTGCGCAGTGGTGGCGCCGGCAGCGGCATCTGGAAGTCGGTGGACGGCGGCGACACGTGGAAGCGCAGTCAGGAAGGCTTGCCGAAGCTGGTGGGCAAGATCGGTGTGTCGGTGTCGCCGGCCAATCCCGATCGCGTGTACGCGATCGTGGAAGCGGAGAACGGTGGACTGTTCCGCAGCGACGATGCCGGCAAGACCTGGCGTCAGCAGTCGGGCGACCGTCTGATTCAGACGCGCTCGTGGTACTACATGAACATCACCGCCGACCCGAAGAACGCCGACGTGGTGTGGGTGATGAACGCCCCGGTGATGAAGTCGATCGACGGCGGCCGCACGTTCGCGAATGTGTCGGCCACGCACGGTGACAACCACCAGCTGTGGATCAACCCGACCAATCCGAATTACCTGATCAACGCGAATGATGGCGGTGCGTCGATCTCACTCGATGGCGGCAAGAGCTGGAGCACGCAGGACAATCAGCCCACGTCGCAGTTCTATCATGTGGCGGTCGACGACGGCTTTCCGTACAAGCTGTACGGCGGTCAGCAGGACAACAGCTCGGTGATCATCCAGTCGCAGAGCGACGGCGGCAGCATCGGCATCCGCGAGTGGAACGAAGGCCCGGGCTGCGAAAGCGCCAACATGGGGGTGAGCGCCAAGAACCCGCGCTACATCTACGGCGGCTGCTATCAGGGACTCATCGACGAGATGGATGCGAACAACGGCCTGATGCGCACGATCATGCCGTGGCCCGAGATGAATCTCACCGAGCCGACCGACAAGACGAAGTATCGCTTCAACTGGACGGCGCCGATCGAAGTGTCGATGCACGACGACAAGGTCGTGTACCATGGCGGCAACGTGCTGTTCAAGACGACGACGCGCGGACAGAGCTGGACGCCGATCTCCGGTGACCTCACGCGCAACGACAAGACGCGTCAGGGGTGGGGCGGTGGTCCGATCACCAACGAAGGCGCCGGCGGCGAGGTGTACGCCACGATCGTCGTGATCGAAGAGTCGCCGCATGATGCCAACACGCTGTACGTGGGCACCGACGACGGCCTCATTCAGCGCACGCGCGATGGTGGCAAGACGTGGACGAACATTACGCCGGCGTCGTGGGGCGATGGCCTCGTGAACGAGATCGCGATCTCGCCGCACGATGCGGGCACGATCTACGTGTCGTTCCGCAAGGATCGCGTGGGCGACCCGACACCGCACATTTTCGTGTCGAAGGATTACGGCGCCACGTTCACGCGCATCGTGAACGGCCTGCGCGACGGAGAGCCGGTGCGTGTGGTGCGTGAAGACACGGAGCGGAAGGGCTTGTTGTACGCCGGTACGGAAACGGGTGTCTACGTGTCGTACGACGCCGGCGCGCAGTGGCTGCCGTTCCGCGGCAATTTCCCTGTTGTCCCGGTGACGGATCTCCAGGTGAAGCACGGTGACCTGATCGCGGCCACCGAAGGACGGGCCTTCTGGATTCTCGACGATCTCTCGGTGCTGCGTCAGCGCGCCGATGCGATCGAGAAGGCGGCGATGCACCTGTACGCCCCGCGCGCGGCGGTGCTGGCCGGCGGCGGTGGGTTCGGCACGCCGCGCAACGCGGGCAAGAACGCGCCCTACGGTGCGGTGATCAACTTCCGTCTGGCCGCGGCGCCCGATACGGCGAGCACGCTGCTGCTGGAGTTCGTGGATGGCAAGAACACCGTGGTGCGCTCGTTCGCCACGAAGGGAGATTCGGTGAACAAGCTCACCGTGAAGCCGGGGCTCAACACGTTCAACTGGAATTTGCGTCGTGCGGCGCCAGCGCGACTGGCCGGCGTGCTGCTGTTCGGCGCGCCCGGCGACGGTGGTGCGCGCGTGGTGCCGGGCATGTACACGGTGCGGCTCACGATGGGCAGCACGGTGCAGACGCAGAAGCTCGAGGTGAAGCAGGACCCGCGTCTCGACGTGCCGGCGCGTGTGGTGGCCGAGCGGGATTCGGTGGCGAACCTGCTGTCGAGCCGCATCAACGAGATTCACGAAGCGGTGCTGCGCGTGCGTGATCTGAAGACGCAGGTGCAGGGCTACGTGACGCGCGCCAAGGAAACGAGTGCGCCCGACACGATCGCCAAGGCGGGCCGCGCGCTCACCGATAAGCTGGGCAAGCTGGATCCGAAGATGACCACCAAGGCCGGCAACGGGCAGGACATCATCAACTACGCCAACGGCATCAACGGCCAGTACGGTTTTCTGCTCGGTCAGGTCGAAGGCAACAGCGAACTCACGCAGCCGGTGAAGGATCGGTTGGTGGAGCTCGAGAAGCTGTGGCAGACGCTCAAGGCCGAAGTGGAGCAGGTGGAGACGGTTGATGTGAACGCGTTCAACGCCCTGCTGCAGAAGAACAACGTGCCGGGCGTGATCGGCGCCGCGAAGAAGAAGGGGCCGATTGCATGAAAGCAGTTCTGGGTTTTGGGTTTCGGGTGGTGAGTGTGATGGCGCTGGTGGGGGGGCTTGCCTCACCAGCGTTGGGGCAGAAGAAGGGCGCGGTGGCGGCGCCGTATGTGCCGCCGGCGGGGGCGTGGGAACGTCGTTCGCCCTCGGCGATGGGGATGGATTCGGTGAAGCTGGCCGACGCCATCGCCTATGCGATCGAGAAGGAGAGCAAGACGCCGCGCGATCTCGAGCTCAATCACTACCAGACGTTCGGTCGCGAGCCGTTCGGGGCCGCGATCGGACCGTTGGCGCCGCGCGGTGGTGCGACGGGTGTCATTCTCCGCAAAGGCTACGTGGTGGCCACGTGGGGTGATCCGAACGCGGTCGAGATCACCAACAGCGTCACCAAGAGTTTCCTCAGTACGGTTGTCGGCCTGGCCTTCGACGCTGGTCGCATTCGCAGCGTCGATGACACGGTTTCGCAGGTGATGCCGCCGATCTTGCGCGCGTACCCGAACGGTACCGGACTCGGCGCTGATTGGCCGGGTGATGCCAAGTGGCTGCGTCCGTTCGACAGTCCGCACAACAAGCGGCTCACGTGGGATCACCTGCTGCGTCAGGTGAGCGACTGGGAAGGCACGTTGTGGGGCAAGCCGGAGTGGGCCGACCGCCCGGCGCAGCAGGTGAACACGTGGACCACGCGTCCGCGTGTGGAGCCGGGTTCAGCGTACGAGTACAACGACACGCGCGTGAACGTGCTGGCGTTGGCGGCGCTGCAAGTGTGGCGTCAGCCGCTACCAGAAGTCCTGCGCGATAAGATCATGGAGCCGATCGGCGCGTCGAACACGTGGCGCTGGTACGGCTACGACAATTCGTGGATTGTACTCGACGGCAAGCTGGTGCAGTCGGTGAGCGGTGGCGGTCACTGGGGCGGCGGCATGATGATCAATGCGTGGGACATGGCGCGCTTCGGCTTGCTCACGCAGCGCCGCGGCGTGTGGGGGGGCAAGCAGTTGCTCTCCGAGGCGTGGGTGACCAAAGCCCTCACGCCTACTCCGGCGCAGCCCACGTACGGCTACATGAACTGGTTCGTGAACACCGACCGCAAGTACGTGCCGGCCGCACCGCCACAGGCATTCGTGCATGTAGGAGCCGGCAATAACATCATCTACGTGGACCCGGTGAACGACGTCGTCGCGGTCGTCCGCTGGATCGACACGAACGCGTCGGTGAATGGATTCGTAGAACGCTTGCTGATGTCCATGAAGTGAGCCGTTCGGCGAACAGACGACGTCTCGTCGGGAGAAGCATCTCAATGGAGCCAGATGTCGACAAACCCTGGTGCTGAGAATGATCAAGAACGCTCGCGGCTGCTGACACAGAGCGTCGCGAGCGTGCTTCGTACATTCGTGCGCGCGCATCGCGCCGCGCAGATGTACCTTTCGAACAGTCCCATGCGACCGAAGGCGCGCGACGACGCCCGTGATGCGTTTCGCGTCTTTTGGTCGCAGGAATCCGCACTGTCACTGGCCATCACCGAGCAGTCGCTGCTGTTCAATGGTCGCGAGGTCTACCGCGAGGATGAGCGGAGCAGTGCAGCGCTGCCTTGGCTGCTCTATAGGGATGGACTGCGGCGCCTCGATCTGCACCCCGGCTTCGAGGATCACGAGCTCGATCTGCTGCTCGATATCCTGCAGCAAGCGCGTGAGGCAACCACGGATGACGATGATCTGGTCACGCGGCTGTGGGTCGCAGATTTCCAGCTGCTCACGTTCCAGAACGTCGAGCTGATACTGGACTTCGATGCCGTGCACAGCGAGCGCGAGACAGGCGATTTTACGGTCCGCACGTCCGAAGATGCACCATCGGCGGCACAAATGATCGAGTCCATTGCCTTTGGGGATGGTCCACCGCCGCAGCTGATTCGACTCGACGATGAGGCGTCGACCCTGCACTTTCTCGATCCTCAGGAGGCCATCGCCCTGCAGTCAGCGATCCGTCGGGAGTACGCGAACGACGGACTTCCCGCGGTCCTGGACAGTCTGTTCGACATCGTCGAACTGCAGGATGATGCCGAGGCGCGCGAGGAGGCGTGCGATATTCTCGATCAGTTGCTGCTCAACGCCATGGCGAATGAGGAGTATCCGATCGTCAGCCATATTCTCCGGGACGCGCGAGCGGTGCTGACCCGGAGCGGGGGCGCTGAGGAGATGCATCATGCGCTCGTGGCACTCACGACGCGCATGAATGCGGCAGCCGCCGTGTCTGGATTGCTCGCTTCGGTCGATCGGGGCGTGTTCGCGGCGGCGCCGGATCTTCTCCCGACGCTGTTGGAAGGACTCGGCTACGACGCATTGGTACCGCTCGTGGCATGGTTCGCCGATGCACCAGCCACGTCCGTGCGCCACGTGATTGAGCATGCCGTGACGAAGCAGTGCAACGCGCGAACGGCGCTCCTTCAGCGGTTGCTGGATGATTCGCGAGAGCCCGTCGTTCGAGGTGCGATCATGTTGGCCCGGCAGGTGGCCAGCCCCGCATTGGTCACCCCGCTGGCGAAGCTGTTCCGTGAAGGCGGGGACTCGGTGCGGAGCGGAGCGGCGATGGCTCTCGCGTCAATTGCCTCGCCCATGGCGATGGACGTGCTGCAGAGTGCCGTCGGGCACGAGCTTCGTGACGTGCGCATCGCGGCGCTCAAGGCCATTGCCGCCACACGTTACCGCCAGGCCGTTCCGCGGCTCCTTCGGGATCTGGAGTCGAAGGGGCTTCGGAAAGCGGATCTCAGCGAAAAGCGCGCCTTCGTTGAGGCGCTCGCGGCGGCCGGCGGTGACGATGGTACCTCCGCACTCGACGCGTTGCTCAACGGGCGTGGCCTCCTCGGTTACAAGGAGGCGCCTGAGGTGCGAATGTGTGCCGCGTACGGGCTGGGACTGATCGGTACCGAACGTGCTACCCGCAGCCTGCAGCGTGCCGCCGATACGTCTGACGCCGGGGTGCGCCGGGCCATCAGCCAAGCGATGCGAGGTGCGACATGACTGCGACGGGAAGTAACCTGCCCTCACGAGCGGCGCGAACGGAAAGCGCTGCGTCCAAGGTCGAGACGCGAAACCTACTGCAGGCGTTCCATCGCGCGTTGCGTGCGGTCCGGCTCTATCCGCGGGAAAATACGGTGGTCAAGTCTGCGCTGGCTGCGCTGGACCGAGCCATCGTGACACTGATCGACGCGACGGGGCAGTGTGACATCCGCTGCGTGGGCGACTACGTATTTGTCAGTGGCATGCGGATGCGCATTCACCTCGACACGTACGCCGCCATTTCACACGTTGCGGGCCGCTTTCGGCACGCCGGTATCGGGGGAATCCTCGTCACCCGGGTTCCCGAGAGCGCCGCATGGGTGACGCTGATGTCGGCGTTGCTCGCTCCGGCACCTGGATTGCTCACCGATGAGCGTCGGGCGCAGATCGTGGAGCAGCTGGAGCGTGCACATGTATCCGACTTTATCCTCGAGCCGGCCGTCGAGGAGCTGGCCGATCGCGAAGAAGCGTCCGCGCAGGAGGTCACGCGGCAGACATTCATGCAGTCGCTGTCGGCCACGCGGCAGTTGATGATGGATGTCCGCATGGGTCGGACGCCGGCGCTGCGCCAGGCCAAACGCGCTGTGCAGAGTATCGTCGATCAGATCATGGTCGACGACACGTCACTCATCGGGATGACGACGCTGCGCGATTTCGACGAGTATACCTTTGTGCACAGCGTGAACGTCTGTATCCTCGCGGTTGCACTGGGTCGCCGCATCGGGCTGTCAAAGCTTCAATTGCTGGATCTCGGACTTGCCGCGCTGATGCACGACATTGGCAAGTCCCGGATTCCCATTGAGATTCTCAACAAGCGGGGACAACTCACTGAGGATGAGTTCACGATCCTGCAAGGGCACACGTGGCGCGGCGTCCTCGCGCTGTTCGCGCTGAATGGATCGACCTCGCGCGCGTGGCGATCGATGACCGTCGCCTACGAGCATCACCTCCGTCTCGACCTCAGCGGCTATCCACGCACTGCTCACCCGAGAGAGTTGTCGCTCTTCAGTCGGATTGTCTCGATCGTCGACGGCTTTGATGCGGCAACGTCAACGCGTATCTATCAGCCGAATCCGTGGTCGCCGTCGGACGTCATTCGTGGGATGCGTGACAATAAGCGCCTTGGGCTTGATCCGGTGCTGGTGCGGGCGTTTACGGGGCTAATGGGCGTCTATCCGATCGGCACCGTCGTCCTTCTGGACAGCGATGAGATCGCGCTGGTGGTCGCGCCGAGTTGCGAGGGAAAGCCCCCGTCGCGGCCTCGCGTTCGACTGCTGTTTGACTCCCGCGGAAATCCGTCCTATGACACGAATCTGTTTGATCTGTCGGAGATGGACTCCTCTGGGCAGCCACGTCGCACCATCGTGCGAACCGAGGATGCCGACCGACTCGGGATTCGTGTGAGCGACTATCTCACTTGAGTCTGGCATCCGTCTGGGCAGACGGCTCGCGATCGGGTTATTTTTGAATGCATGGATACCCGAGTCGCCAGTCTCCGCGAGGAGTTGGCCAACGCCATCACGCACGGCGTTGGCCTCGTGCTCAGTCTCATCGGGATGCCCATCCTGATTCTCGCCGCGCTCGACCGCGGCGAGCGCGCGACGGTGATCGGCGCCAGCGTGTTCGGCGCCACACTGATCGCCCTCTACGCGGCGAGCACGCTGTATCACGCGATCCCGCATCCCACGCTCAAGCAGAAGCTGCGCGTGGTCGATCACGCCGCGATCTACTTGCTCATTGCCGGCACGTACACGCCATTCACGCTCGGCGTACTGCGCGGCACCTGGGGCTGGACGCTGTTCGGCATCGTGTGGACGCTCGCCGCGCTCGGTGTGCTGTTCAAGGTGGTGTTCGGCAGCGGCGCGATGGCGAAACTGTCCACGGCCATCTACGTGGCGATGGGCTGGGTGATCATCATCGCGATCAAACCGCTGATGGCCTCCATGCCACACGCGGGCTTGATGTTGCTGGTGGCCGGTGGTCTGTGCTACACGGGCGGCGTGATCTTCTACGTCGATCGCCGCCGCGCCTGGACGCACCCGGTGTGGCATCTGTTCGTGATGGGCGGCAGCATCTGCCACTATTTCGCGGTGCTCTGGTACGCGGCTCCTGCGCGATAATCGCGTGGTGCCGCTGGCCGTGCTCGGTCCGGCGCTGGTGTTCTTCACAGCCGGCATCCTGCACTTCGTTATGCCGGCGTTCTTCGACCGCATCGTGCCCCCATGGGTGCCCAACGCGCGACTCGCCACGTACGTGAGCGGCGTGTTCGAGATTGCGGGCGCCATCGGGTTGCTGATTCCGGCCACGCGCGTCGCCGCCGCGTGGGGATTGATCGCGTTGCTGGCCGCGGTGCTCCCGGCCAACATCCACATGCTGAATCAGGCCCGCGCCGCGAATGCCTCGGCCGGGTACATCGCCGGACTGTGGCTGCGCCTACCGCTGCAACCGCTGCTCATGTGGTGGATATGGCGCGTGGCGATTCGCCGCTGATTGCAGCGTTGTCGTTGTGTGAATTCGAACAAACTGCACGACCGCGAATGTTCACGAACACGACACGAAATAGTGCTAGAGTGCATCCGTGTGGTGTTCGTGTCAATTCGCGGTCAATGCAGTTTTGTTGACGAGCGATTCGGCGCTGCGTCCGTGGCCTCAGGCGATGATGTCGTGGATCACCTTGCCCGCGACGTCGGTGAGCCGGAAGTCGCGACCGCTGTAGTTGTACGTGAGTTTTTCGTGGTTGATGCCGAGTAGGTGCAGGATCGTCGCGTGCAGGTCGTGGATGTGCACGGGGTTTTCGGCGACCTTGAAGCCGAAGTCGTCGGTGCGACCGTAGGTCATGCCCCCTTTCACGCCTCCCCCGGCCAGCCAGATGCTGAAGCCGAACGGATTATGGTCGCGCCCGTTCGTGACCCTGCCGCCCGCGCCGCCACCGCCCGTCTCGAGCACCGGCGTGCGTCCGAACTCGGTGCCGCAGACCACCAGCGTGTCGTCGAGCAGACCCCGCGACTTGAGATCCTTCACCACAGCGGCGAACGCCCGGTCAGAGTGCCTGGCGTTGATGCGGTGCTTGTTGATGTCGTCGTGGTGGTCCCACGGATCGCCCTTGGCGTAATAGACCTGCACCATGCGGACACCCTGCGCGACGAGCCGCACCGCCATGAGACAGCCCCGTGCGGTGCTTCCCGGGCCGTAGAGACGCTGCGTGGCCTCGCTCTCCTTACGGATATCGAAGACGTCGGGCGCTTCCGTCTGCATGCGATAGGCGGTCTCCATCGCCTTGATGGCGCCCTCGAGCTCCTCATCGTGCGGCCCGACGCGCTGCATGCGTAGGCGGTTCAGCTTCTCGACCAGATCCACCTCGCGGCGCTGATCGTCGAGTGACGTGGAGTCGGAGTGAATGTTCGGGATCAGCTCATACGGGTCGAAATCATCGGCGAGCCGCGGCGCCTTGTCGGCGATGAACGTGCCCTGGTGCATCGCGGGCAGGAAGCCGTTGCTCCAGAGCGGCGGCCCGACCACGGTGGGCTGATCGGGGCAGAGGACGACGAACCCGGGGAGATTCTTGTTTTCGGTGCCGAGCCCGTAGGTGAGCCACGCCCCCATCGACGGCCGCCCGGGTTGGATGTGCCCGGTGTTCATGATGAGGAGCGAGGGCTCGTGGTTCGGGATCTCCGTGTGCATCGACCGGATGACGCAGATGTCGTCGGCGACCGACCCCACCTCGGGGAACAGCTCGCTCACTTGGAGACCGGACTTCCCGTAGCGCGAGAACTTGAACGGCGACTTCATGAGCGAGCCGGTCTTCCGCTCGGTCTTGATCGCGTTGGGAATCGGCTTCCCGTCGTACTTGTCCAACTCGGGCTTGGGGTCGAAGGTGTCGACCTGCGACACGCCCCCGTTCATGAACAGGAAGATCACGTGCTTGGCGCGCGGCGCGAAATCGGGCTTGATCACCCGTTCGCCCATCGAGGAGAGCACCGAGCTCGACGCCTCCGCGATGGACGCGCCCACCATCTGCGCGAACGCCATCATGCCGAATCCGGCGCCCATGGTTCTGAGCGCCTCGCGTCGCGTGCGGGGCTGGGAATTGACTCCGCAGCCATCGTGATGCCCGCCCTGCCCGTGCCCGTGTGCCATGTCGTGCTCCTTGAACGCGCGTGTCAGTCGATGAACCGGAATTCCGCCGCGCTGAACAGCGCTCGTGCGTACTGCGTCCACGCTTTCATGGACACCCTGCGTGCGACCAGCTCCTGGTCTTTCTTCGCCTCGGCCTTCGTGGCCGTAGCCTTCGACGTGTCGGCCTTCGTGGCCGCGGTCTTTTGTGCCTCGGCCGCGGCCTTCGTGGTCTCGCTCACGAGCAACGACGTGCGCTGACCGGCGAGGAACGCGAGTCCGAGCGCGATCTCCTCGTCGGTCGCGTCCCGGCCGTAGAGCAGCGGATAGGCCGCGCGTATCATCGCGCGATCGTCGAACTGCTTCGGTAGCGGAGGGCCGGCCGCTGCCGCGACGGTGTCCGCCGTGGCCGTCGTCATCTGTTTCAAGGCGGTGCGGCGCGGCGCCGCTGCCCCACCGCTGCCAGAGTCCTTCGACACGACGGTGGCCGCGGTCGAATCGGCCAATCGCCTCACCAACGCATCGGCCTGTCGCAACACGAACGGGGAGTTCATGAAGTACAGACTCTGAAGCGGCACGTTGGTGGCGAACCGCCGCTCGGCGCTCAGGCTCGGGCTCGGAAAGTCGAACGTTTGCAGAAAGATGTGCGGCTGGAATCGACTGACGCTCGAATACAGCGTGCGGCGGTGGTTCTTCTCATCGTCGAGTTCCATCGACGGCCCACCGATCGAATCGACGAGTTGGCCCGAGACCACCAGCAAGGCATCGCGAATGCCCTCGGCACTGAGTCGCTGACGGTTGAACCGCCAGAGATCCTGATTCTCTGGATCGATGGCCGCCGATTTGGCGTCGTGATCCGAGGCCATCTGATAGACCGAGGAGAGCATGATGTCCCGGTGCAGCTGCTTGATGGACCGTCCGTTTGCAACGAACCGCGCGGCCAGATACTCGAGCAACTCGGGATGCGTGGGCTTCGCGCCAGCAAAGCCGAAGTTGCTGGGCGTGCGCACGATCCCCGCGCCCATGTGCCAGCCCCACACGCGGTTCACGATCACGCGCGCGGCCAGCGGATGGTTGGCGATGTCCTGCGCCAGCTGGAGCCGACCGCTGCCCTTCTGATACACCTTGGGCGTGTCAGACTGCAGCACGTGCAGGAAGCCGCGCGGCACTTTCTCGCCGAGGTTGAGCGGGCTGCCGCGAATGTGCAGCGCGATGTCCTCGAGGGATCCCTTCGGCTTGTCCTGCACACCCATGACGAACGGGATGTCCGGCAGCTCCTTCTGGAGACGCTTGATCTCCTCGCGCATGGCGGCGAGGTGATCCGCGGCGACGCGGCTGAGCTGACGCTCCAACCCCCAGCCGGTGAAGCGGAGCAGCGCCGGCTTCGGGAAGAACGTGTCGAGTTCGTTGTCGAGATCGGACGCGTATACGTCGAGGAACAGGTTGAAGCGCGAGCGATCCATCGTCGCGAGCTCGAGCTGATGCTGATCGAAGAAGCTCTCGAAGCCGTTGGGCATCGGGATCGACTTCACCTCGTCGAGCGGCGTGCCTTTGGCGATGATCTTCTTGTTCTTCTCCTCGAGCTTTTTCTGCTCGGCCGACACGTCGATGAGTAGCCGCTGGAAGGCATCCGCCAGCCCCTGGGCCTTCTTCTTCGCCGCGGCCTTGGCTTCGTCCGTCGTGCCCACCGGCGCGGCGATCATCGCCTGCC
Organism: uncultured Gemmatimonadaceae bacterium; assembly: GCA_963843965.1. Lineage (GTDB taxonomy): Bacteria > Gemmatimonadota > Gemmatimonadetes > Gemmatimonadales > Gemmatimonadaceae > Gemmatimonas. The sequence continues at coordinate 94,877 of CAWJMR010000018.1, read as the reverse complement.
AATCGGCGAGGAAGGGGTAGTGCTTCGGCGGATCGTTCAGGAAGTCGATCCAGCGTTCCAGTGTCTCCAAATCCAAGCGCGCTTCGATGGCGGCGCGCTCCTTGGGGAGTTGCTCGCGGCCAGTCACCTTCCACGCCGCCATCATGTACTTCGAGACCTGAAGCGTGAGCACGCGCGTGAGCTGCTCGGACTCGGTGCGCATGTACTCGGCCATGCCCTCGTTCATCTTCTTGATGAACTCCTTGTCCTTCTTGTACTTGTCGGCGCGCGCCGAGTCGGCGATCGGGTACTCGTGGTAATTGGCGTTGTTGAAGATGCCGGCTATGGCGTAGTAGTCGTGCGTCCCGATGGGGTCGTACTTGTGGTCGTGGCAGCGCGCGCATCCGACGGTGAGCCCGAGGAAGCCGCGCGTCGTGACGTCGACGCGGTCGTGTCGTTCGTCCGCGCGTGCGACCGGGGGATCGGCAAGATCGTAGTACCAGGGGCCCTGGCCGAGGAAGCCGAGGCCGGGGAGCAGATCCTTCCGGCTCTTCTCCGGCATCTGATCTGCCGCCAGCTGCGCCATCACGAACGTGTCGTACGGCATGTCCGCGTTGAAGGCGTCGACCACCCAGTCGCGGTACACGTGGGCCATCGGGTATCGCTCCCGACCCGAGCCGTCCATGGCGAGGCCGCGGGTGTCGTCCTCCCCGAAGCGCGTGACATCGAGCCAGTGCCGGCCCCAGTTTTCTCCGTAGTGCTCGGAGGCGAGCAGCCGATCCACGACCTTTTTGAAGGCGTCTGGGGTGCTGTCGGCGAGGAAGGCGTCCACCTCCTTCCTCGTGGGCGGGAGCCCGATCAGGTCATACGTAGCCCGGCGAATGAGCGTGCGCTTGTCGGCGGCCCGGGCTGGCGTGAGCCCGCGCTGCTCCAGCTTGGCGAGCACGTAGCGATCGATGTCGGTCTTGGCCCACGAGGATTTCGCCGGCGTGGGCACCTTGATCACCGGGTGCGGGCTGAACGACCAGAACTGGCGCTCCGTCTTGGTGATGGCGCGGCGCGGAACAGCAATCGGCGACTCGGTCTTCGCCCACTCGGCGCCGGCTTGGATCCACTCCGTGAACCCTTGGATTTCGGCGTCTGACAGTTTGGCCGCGTTGCGCGGCATGCGCAGATCCTCGCGCTCGTGGCGCAGCGCCGCGATGATCAGGCTCTGCTCAGGGTTGCCCGGAATGACCGCAGGCCCCCGCTTTCCTCCCTTGAGGATGCGCTCGCGCGAATCGAGCCGCAGCCCCCCGCGTTCCTCGCTGGTGTGGCACGCGAAGCACTTCTGCTCGAGCACCGGCTGAACCTTGTTCACGAAGATCCGGGCGCCGGGTGTCATGCCACCCTCGCTTTCTCCCGACACCGCAGCAACAAGCACGATACGGGGGGCGGACTCCGGCCACGGCGCGCCCATTTTCACCCACTCCACCAGCCCCTCGATGTCACGGGTCGAGAGGGGCGGCGCGTCGCGCGGCATCTCCATCTTGGCGATCTGGTGCCGGACCGCCTTGATCAGCAGGCTGGCGTCAGGGTCGCCGGGGACGATGGCGGGGCCCGACTTGCCGCCGGTGAGAAGCTCTGCCCGCGTCGTGAGCTTCAGGCGGCCGCGCGTGCGAGCCTCCGAATGGCATTCGACGCACTGCCTTGCCAGAACCGGTCGCACCCGGGACTCGAAGAAGTCGTCGGAGGACTGCGCCGCGACCGGCGTCGCGGTGGCAGAGACTGCCGTGGCGAAGGACACGGCGAGCGTGACAAAGGGCTTCATACCATTGCCGTCCCGAACGGGGTAGGCCTCGGCCGCCATCGACGCGAGGTACGGCAAGACTACGGTCTACAGTCGTCCGCGGTCAACTAAAGAAACGCTCATCGTTCGGGTTTTAGCCCGACACTGGCACGGCGCGGCAGGTCTCGTTGCCTGCGGCGTCCACCGCGCACGCGCGAAGTCCGGCCGCTTTTGTGGGCACCACCGCGCGCCAGAGATACTCGCCGTACCAGACGAGCGGCGTCGTGCCCGCACCATCGGGGGAGGTCCAGCGCACCTCAACGCTCCGCCACTCGGTCGGCATCGTCGGACCCTTCCGATCGTGGACGCGGGCACGGACGACCACGCCGCTGCCCGACGTCGCCCGCGCAAGCGGCCCCACGACCGGCGGGGAGACATCGGGCGCGAGTCCGCGGCCCAGAAAGATCCGCTCACGTTCGGCGCCCTTCACCTCGCCCTGCGCCTGCACGACGTCCATACGCCGGTCGCCGTCCAGGTCGCCAAGCGCCAGACCAAGCGTGCCCGGCGTGCTGTCACCCACGAAGACCTGGTTGGCGGACCGCAGGTGGCCTTTGCCGTCGTTCAGCAGGAGCCGGTCGGGCCCGCTCAGCGAGCCAATCACGAAATCGGCGTCGCCATCCGAGTCGACGTCGAGGAACGCCACGACGTTATCGTCTTCGCCGATGTTCTCGCGCGGGGGCCACCAGGCGTCGGTCACGTCGAGATAGCGACCTTTTCCGTCGTTGCGGAGCACGTGCTCCCGGCGGCTGGAGCCGACCCCACCCACGATTTCACCGTCGTTCACGGTGACCAGATCAAGGAAGCCGTCGCCGTCCAGGTCCATCGCCTCGTACTCGTAGTTGTTCGTGTATTGCGGCAGGCCGCGAGGGTCGTTGGCGAACTTTCCCGAGCCATCGTTGCGGTACAGCGACCCGCCGCCGCAGCGCTTGCAGGACACCAGCACATCGAGGTCGAAGTCGTTGTCGACGTCGACGAACTCCAGATCCCATGAGAACCGCACCAGTTCGTCGGGCAGTCGTGCCGCCGTCGCGTCGGTGAAACGCCCCTCGCCGTCGTTGAGCCAGAGCCGGACGCGACCACCCGCATTGCTCATGTTGTTCCCCGGACCCCAGTCGGCGAGCACGAGGTCGAGGTCACCATCACCGTCCACGTCCCCCGGCTCGGCGTCACCCACGCTGAGGAGGACGGCCGGCAGGTGGGACGCGGTTCGCTCCACGAATCCTCCCGAGCCGTCGGCCAGGTACAGCCGACTCTGCGTCTGATACGTGGTCCCGACGAAGACATCGACGCGACCGTCGCCGTTGAAGTCGCGCGCCTTCACGACGCGCGCGAGGTCGGGTGTCGTTCCGAAGACCTGCGTGGTGCGCTCCGCGAACGGCTTCCCCGGCCCGCTGTTGTAGAAGGCCCGATTCAGCTCCGGTGTACCGGGCGTCGAGTAGTCGCCGCCGTTGGCAAACAGGAGGTCGAGCAGGCCGTCCCCATTGAGATCAGCCAGCTCGACCTTGTTCGTCCACTCGGCGGTCGGCGCGAGCAGGGCGTCGGTGGCTTCGACCCAGAGCGCGCGGGGAACCGAGGTCTGGGCCGCCGAGTCTTCCGACCGACCGGCCACGTTACGCGGCGCGCAGGCCGCCACGAGGAGCGTGATGGCCGCCGCGAGCGCGAAACGACGGGGCACCGCGGGTGCGTGATGGAGGGGCATTCCAGCAACTCGATTGCGGGTCGGTTGAATTGGTGCCGTGTGGTTCGAAGAATCTACGTCGTAGCCCGAGCGCCGCTTGTGGCGGCCCAATCGGTTCTGGTTGTCTAAGCCGCGGAGGCCTTTTGAGCGGCCTAAAGAAAAGAACACACTGCAGGACCGCGAATTTTCGCGGACAGAGCACGAATGGGTGCGGTGGCGAATCCGCGTGGTGTTCGTGTCAATTCGCGGTGAAAGGTGTTCTGCTAGCTATACCGCGATCACGTCGCGGTCGGCGATCACGAAGAGCGTGTCCTGCTCCGACCGCTCGTACATGCCGGTGCCGGTGAAGCTGGAGAAGGCCGGCAGCACGCCGACGCGGGGACCGAACACGAAGGCCGCGAGGCGGGAGTGCTGACGGCCGCGGCCGAATACGGATACACAGGGGTGCAGATGTCCCGACAGCACGTAGCCATCCGCGTGGTCCACCGGCTCGTGCACGCCGATGAACGGGCCGATCGCGTACGGGGCATCGACGCAGGTGATGCGCAACTCGGCCGGTGGATCGCCGGCGTGTGTGTCGTGATTGCCACGCACCAACGTGATCTCGACATCCGCATGCGACTCCCGCCACGCGGCGATCGTTGCAAGCGTGTCGGCATGTCGACCGCTGCGCGCATGCAGGAGGTCGCCGAGCACCACCAGATGCGTCGCCGCCGTGTCGTGCAGCACACGGGACAAGCGTGTCAGGTCGTTGGCGGTGGTGCCGGTGGGAATCGGTACGAACGCGGCGCGAAACGCGGCGGCTTTGCCCCAGTGGAGATCCGCCACGATCACCAGGCGACGTGCGGGAATCCAGATCGCACGATCGGGCAAGAGCACCAGCGGTTCGCCGGCCACGGTGTGCGTGACAGCGCCGGCGGGAATCGCGCTCCCGCTCACTTTACGACCTTCGTGGCACGACCCTCGTGCGCGCGGAACGTCATCGATGTCCCCGACCGCGTCGACTTCTCGGCCGACACCGTCATGCGACGCACGCGATCGGCCAGCTTCTCCGAACTCACGCGCGACCGCGTGGAGTCGACCAAGAGCGGGAACGCGAGCGGCGTGGGGCGTTCGACATCGACGACGCGCACCATGCTTTCGGACAGGCGCTGCAGCACACGACCGAGGCGGCTCGATTCGAGCTGCCGCTCGAGCACCTCACGGCGGGCCTGCTGCACCAACAGGTTCTCGGGATCGTAGTTCACGAACACATCGTACAATAGTCCGCTCGACGCTTGCATCTGCTTCACCGATTTCGACTGCCCCGGATAGCCGCCGAAGATCAGACCGGCCACCCGCGCGATCTCCCGGAACTGACGGCGCGCCAACTCGGCGGCATTCAAGCTGTGCGTGATATCGTGCAGCAAGTGTTCCGTCGACAACAGCCCCGCCTCGAGCGCCTCCTCCAACGGCGCCGCGTCGGCGGTGAGCAGCTCGAATCCGTAGTCGTTGCAGGAGAATGAGAACGAGATCGGCGTGAGCTGCGCCATGCGATATGCGAAGAGCGCGGCGAGGCCCTCGTGTACCAAGCGGCCTTCGAACGGATACACAAACAGATGATAACCGTCTCGTGTTTCGCATCGCTCGATGAGCAGTTCGTCCGGCCGCGGAATGATGCTGCGCTCGGCCTGCAGGGCGAGCACCGGCTGCACCGCCTGCATTTCGGGATCGCGGTACACGCCCTGTCGCGCTTCCTCGAGCTTGACCCGCACCGCGTGCGAGAGCTCGGTACTGAGTGGCATGCGAGCGCCCTGCCACCGCGGAATCGCGCCACTGATGCCCTTGGCTTTGCGCACCCACGCCGTGAGATCGCGCAGCCGCACGAACTCCAGCGGTGTGCCGGCGAAGATGAACTTGTCGCCCGGCGCGAGACGCGAGATGAACGACTCTTCGACGGTGCCGAGCCGGCCGCCCTTGAGATAGCGCACGGCGATGGCAGCGTCACTGACGATGGTGCCGATGTTCAGCACGTGCCGCATGGCGACGCGGCGGTCGGTTACGACATAGCGATCGTCGACGAGCTGCACGCGCGCGTACTCGGGATACGCCTTCAGGGCACTGCCGCCGCGCGTGACGAAGTCGATGACCCAATCCAGCTCCACGTCGGTGAGCAGCCGATACGCTCGCGTGGAACGCAGCTCCTGCAGTACGTCGTCGCGGGTGAATCCACCGCCCAGTGCGAGCGTGACGAGATGCTGCGCCAGGAGATCGAGTGGGCGGTCGAGCGGTTCGCGACTCTCGATCGCGCCGGCGCGCATGGCGTCACGGGCGGCGGCCACTTCCACCAGCTCGAAGGCATGGGTGGGCACGCAGAGAATGCGCGACACGCGCCCCGGCGAGTGCCCCGATCGGCCTGCGCGCTGCATCAGGCGTGCGACGCCTTTGGGACTGCCGATCTGCATGACCAGATCGACCGGGGAGAAATCGACGCCAAGATCCAGCGAGCTGGTGGCCACTACCACGCGATAGCGCCCCGTCTTGAGTCCATCCTCCACGTCCTCGCGCTGCTTGCGTGAGAGAGAGCCGTGATGGATCGCCGTGAACTCGAACCATGCCGGGTTGGCCGCGATGATGGATTGAAACCAGATCTCACATTGCGAGCGCGTGTTGGTGAACACGATCGCACTCTGCGACGCCTCGAGGCGCTGCATCACCTCCGGCAGCAGTTTGGTGTTCAAGTGCCCGGCCCACGGAAACCGGTCGATGGTGTCGGGGGTGAGCGCTTCGACCTGCGTGTCCTTCGGCACGATGCCGCGCACGAGTCGTCGCCCGTGCGGCGAGCCGTCGATGCGGTAGCCCAGCAGCGTGTCGGCGGCGGTGTCGAGGTTACCCAGCGTGGCCGACACCCCCCACGTGCGCAGCTGAGGACAAATACGTCGCAGGCGCGCCAACGCGAGCTCCACTTGCGCGCCGCGTTTGGTGGAGAGCAGCTCGTGCCACTCGTCGACCACGATGCAGCGCAAGTCGGAGAAGATCGCCTCGTGGTCCTTACGACAGAGCAGCAACGACAGTGATTCCGGCGTGGTCACGAGCGCCGACGGCAACCGGTCGCGCTGCCGCGCGCGTCGGGCGGCCGTGGTATCACCGGTGCGCGATTCGACGGTCCAGGGTAAACCCATCGCTTCAATCGGCTCACGCAATGCCTGCTCGGTGTCGGCCGCCAACGCACGCAGCGGCGTAATCCAGAGCACCCGCAGCGGCGCGCCGTCGGCACGACGTCGCAATGTGCGCGGCGCCGCGTGTTCGGCCAGCGCTTCGAGCACAGGCCCCATCCACGCCGCGTACGTCTTGCCGGTGCCGGTGGCGGCGTGGATCAGCCCGGACTCGCCGTTGGCGTACGCGCTCCACACTTCTCGCTGAAAGGCAAACGGACTCCATCCACGGGTGGCAAACCATTGCTCGAGCCGTGCCGCGGCATCACTCACCGGCAGGCTCCGTCGTAAGCAAGGCTTTCACCGTGTCGAGCGTGTCCGCCTCGCTGGCCGGCTTGTCGCGACGCCACCGCGCCATGCGCGGAAAGCGCACCGCGATGCCGCTCTTGTGGCGCGTGCTGCGCTGAATGCCTTCGAACGCGAGCTCAAACACGAGCTCCGGCTTCACCGTGCGCACCGGTCCGAACTTCTCGAGTGTGTTGCGACGCACGAAGGCGTCCACGTCGCGGATCTCAGCGTCAGTGAGTCCCGAATACGCTTTGGCAAAGGGTACGAGCGCATCACCGTCCCAGATGGCGAAGGTGTAGTCGGTAAAGAGTCCGGCGCGGCGGCCGTGTCCGGCCTGCGCGTACACCAGCACCGCATCGACCGTGAGTGGATTCACTTTCCACTTCCACCAGTCGCCCACCTTGCGCCCCACACCATACGGCGACGAGCGACGCTTCAACATCAGTCCTTCGGCCTGCATATCGCGCGAGCGTTCGCGGGCATCGCGCGCCGCACTCCACGAGGAGACATCGAGGACCGGCGACACGCCCATCGACGCACCGCCCGGGAGTCGCGACACGATCGACACGGCCAGCGCGCGACGCTCGTGCATCGGCCGGTCACGCACATCCACGCCGTCGGCTTCGAGACAGTCGTACACGAGCAGGTGACAGGGCACGTCGGCAAGGAGCTTCTTGCCGACCGTCTTGCGGCCGATGCGGCGCTGCAGTTCGCTGAACGGCAACGGCGCGCCATCACGCCAGGCCAGCAGTTCACCGTCGAGCACGGTGCCATCCGGCAACCACGTGGCACTCGCTTCGACCTCGGGAAAGCGATCCGCCAGCAGCTCCTCGCCGCGGCTCCAGAGAAACGTGCGCCCACGACGACGCACGAGCTGCGCGCGGATCCCATCCCACTTCCACTCCAGCTGCCACTCGCTCGGCGCGCCCAGCGATTCGAGCTCGGCCTCGAGCGGATACGCGAGATAGAACGGATACGGACGACTCCAGTCGGCGTCGGTGGTCTCGGTGGAAACCAGCTGCGTGAACCACGCTGCGCTGGGCTCCCACTGTCCCATGAGCCGATGTGCGATCGACTCGGCGTCGATCCCGCTCACCTGCGCGAGCGCGCGCACGACGAGGCCGTCGGAGACGCCGACGCGAAACGATCCGGTGAGCAACTTGTTGAACAGAAAGCGCGAGGTGCCGTTGAGTTGCTCCCACGCGTGCAATAACGCGTCGCGCTGCACATCACGGTCCATGCGGGCGAGTGGCAGCAGCCGCTCCTCCACCCACCAGGCGAGCGTGTGTTCGTCGGTGGCATCGCTCTCGGGCACCAATAGCGAGATCGTCTCGGCCAGATCGCCGGCCTGCGCGTAGCACTCTTCAAACAGCCACGCCGGCACATCGGCGGCCTGCGCGGCCCACGCACGCAGATCGGGCGCGCGCACCAGTCGCTTCGGTCGACGACCCAAGAGAAACGCGACGGCCCAGGCGGCATCAGGCGCTGACGCGGCGTTGAAGTACGCCACGAGGGCAGCCACCTTCTCGCTGGTCGCAGTGGTGGCATCGATTGCATCGTACAACGCGGCAAACTGTCTCACGACGCTACATCCACGGCGGAATCCACGGCGGAATCCACGGCCGTGTCGACCGCCGCATCATCGCGCTCGCCCTCGTAGCGTGTGGCAATGGCCTGCGCATCGAGACCGTGGTCGGTGAGCCACTTCACCACGGGACCGGTGAACCCATGGGTCACCCACACCCGCTCGGCGCCGGTGGCGCTGATCGCACTGAGTAACTGCGGCCAATCCACATGATCACTGAGCGTGAAGCCCGTGTCGACGCCGCGTCGGCGTCGTGCTCCGCGCACTTGCATCCATCCACTGGCAAAGGCGGCGCGTGTGCTGCCGAAGCGACGCGCCCATGCCGACCCGTCGGCGCTGGGAGGTGCCACCACGATCGCCCGCGATGTGGCCGATGCTTTCGTGGCCGTGAGCGAATACATCGTGCTGGGCATGGCGATGCCGCCGTCGCGATACACCTGCGTCATGCGCTCGACGGCGCCGTGCGTGAGGATCGGTCCGATGGATGGGTCGAGACCGGCCAGCATGCGCTGGGCCTTGCCCAATGCATAGCCGTACAACAATGACACCTGTCCGTCGGTCGCGTTCTGCGCCCACCACGCGTTGATGTCGGCGAACACTTTCTGCTGCGACGGCCACCGATAGATCGGCAAACCGAACGTGCTTTCGGTGATGAACGTGTGACAGCGTACGGGCTCCCACGCGGCGCAGGTGGGATCCGGGTCGGTCTTGTAGTCGCCCGACACGACCCAGACTTCGCCGCCATACTCGAGGCGGATCTGGGCCGAGCCCAGGATGTGTCCGGCCGGGTGAAACGACACCGTGACGCCGTTGATGTCGCGCGTTTCGCCGTAGGCAATCGACTCGAGACCGGACGACCACGTGCCGAGGCGTTCGCGCGAGACGCCTTCGCCATCACGGGCCACGAGGTAGCGCTCGCATCCCCAGGTGAGATGGTCGCCGTGCGCGTGCGTGATCAGCGCACGTGGTACGGGCGCCCACGGGTCGATATAGCAGTCGGCGGCGGCACAGTAGAGTCCGCGCGCGGTCTCGGTCAGCAGGGACATGATCTTCTGAGTGTCCGACTGCACGTCGAGGTTCCCGCTGAATCACTCCCGGAAGTCCCGCAGCTGCCTCGACAGTGTCCACCGGCCAGGTGCAGATTGCGGGACAATGCGAATCGCCGCCCCTGCATGCTGAAGTCTTGCGCGTTCCACGGCGGGCGGTCCGTTGTGGACTCCCTGGCGAAACTGGCGAACGCGCCTCTCGCGCAGTCGCTCCTTGCGCAGACGATGCTTGCGATGGCCGTCGCCGTGCTCGCTCCCGGGCTGCTGCGGGCGGACGTGACACCCGACCCGGCCCGACTCGTGCGCGCGGTGGTTCGCGAGGCCGATACGGCGGGCGTGGCCGCCGCGGAGCAGCGCTGGCGACCGCTGGTACGCGGCGATCGGCACATGACCGCACTGCTCGAGGGTACCCTGGCACGCTTGCGGTACCGCAGCGATGACGCGACCCGACAGTACCGCGTGGCGCAGACGGATTCAGTGGGACGCACCGGCGCCTACGCGATGATGGGCCTGGCGGCGGTGAGCGGACAGCGCTCACAGTACACGGAGGCACTCGCATCGTACCGGCTCGCCGCCGCGCGTATGGTCCAATTCGCTGACTCAGCGGGACGGGTGGAAGCGATGCTCGGTGAGGCGATGACGATGCTGCGAACCGCCGGCATCGAGCCGGCGAAGCAACGTTTTCGAGAGGCGGCCCTTCTGCTTCCGGCCGGTGATGGATGGTTACGGGCCCGGCACCGGTGCCTGCTGCTGCAGGTCCGGGTGCGCGCGAGCGAAGTGATTGCCGACAGTAGCTGGCAATCGGCGCTCGACGAAGCGACGCCGCAGGGGCCGCGGGCACTCGCCGACTGTCTCTTTGCGCAGGCGCAGTATTTCGAAGCGCGGGGGAGTCGCGCGCGGGTCGGTGCGGTGCTCGACACCCTCGCCGACGTGCAGCGACAGGCAGGGCTGCTGCCCGGGCTGGCAGCCACGTTGCAGTGGCGTGGCAATTCGTTCATCGTCGGCGGCAGCTACTATGCGGCCCGTCGTCGGCTGCTCGAGTCGCTCGACGTCGCGCGGAAGAGTGAAAGTCGCGGCGGCGAGGCGTGGGCGATGTTGAATCTCGGGCAGATTGCACAGCGCACCGGCGCCATGGGAGACGCCAGTCGAATGCTGACCGAGGCCCGCGCGATCCTGCTCGAGACCGGCGATCGTACCGGACTCGCGCTGGCCGATCGCTTCATCGCCGATGGTATGCTGCTGCGCGGGGATCTGGGCGCCGCCGATTCTGCGTTTCGAGCGATCGTGTCGCAGAGCGATGCCGTCGCACCAACGGTTCTCGTGGACGTGCTGCTTACGCGCGCCGACATCGCGCGGCAGGAAGGTCGGCTCGCCTCGAGCGTGCAGCTTTTGAAAGCCGCCGACTCCTTGGCGTCGGCGCGCAACTATACCGGGAATACTACCAATCGTGCCTACCAGCGCGGTCTGTTGGCCCTCGAGCACGGCGATGCCGACAACGCCCTCTCGATCTGGCGCGCGCTGCTCGACGTGCGCGGGATGCTCGGGCCGCCCCGCTTCGAACTGGAGAGTCGGATCGCCGAGGCTGAGGCCTCGACGGGCGCACTCGACGCCGCCTGGCGTGACTTCTCGAAAGCGCAGGCGACGATCGACGGCTGGCGTGCCACCCGTACGCGCCGGGAAGACCAGTTGGCGGCGCTCGCGGATCGACATCTGGATTGGGATCTCGATCTCGGTCTGGCCACTCTCGTGTCGCGTTTTGCAGTCGCGCACCGCGAGGCGGAGGCGTTGTCGATCGCCGAGTGGCGTCGGGTCCGGAGCCGTGAGCAGCAGGCACTCCAGCGTGGCGTACTCACCGTCGACGCGACGCGCGCGGTTGGGGTGTCGGTTCGCGCATTCGATGCGCTCGCGGTCGACCCGCGTCGCCTCTCTGCATTGGCGCGCGCGCGGCTGGATCGAACGCATGCCGTTGTGAGCTATATCGTAGGTCGCGGTGGTGAGCCGACCACCGCGTTCGTGCTCACGCGCGACACATTGGTCAGCGTGAGAATGGCGCCGATCGATTCGTTGTCGTCTCGCATCGAGCGCTTCGGTGCCTTCCTGCAGGCGGGCCGGGTGATGGCGCCGCTCGCGCGCGAGTTGGCGATCGCACTGATCGATCCGGTCGTGCGGGCGCTGCCGTCACACATCACGCGTGTGGTGCTGGTCCCGGACGGCGCGCTGCATCGACTTCCTTTTGCCGCACTGACCCATCCATCGGGCGGCGCACTGGTCGAGCACTACGAAGTCGCGGTCGCGCCGTCGGTGGAGGATGCGCTCGGCGGTGCGGTCGGCGTGTCGCGTCGCCAACGCGATGGCCACGATGCCTTTCGCGCCCTCGTGGTCGGCGCGCCGGCAACGATGCCGATGATGCCCGGCACGACGTCGTCGTGGGCGGCACTTCCGGGTGCGCGCGAGGAAGCACGTCGTGTGTCGGACATGCTGCGCGGCGGCGAACTGCTCGACGGCCGCGGCGTGACGCGCGATCGGATCGCGACCCGACTCGGCGCCGGTGGACAGATCCTGCATATCGCGAGTCATGCGGTGGCTGACCCCTCGTCGTTCGATGGCAGCGGCATCGTGGTGCAGGCGACGACCACCCATGACGGGCTATTCGACCTCGGCGACCTCGCGGCCCAGGCGTTGCCGTTCGATCTGGTCGTGCTGTCCGCCTGTGCCAGCGGCGAGGGTGTGCTGTTGAGTGGACAAGCGCTGCATGGCCTCGTCAGTACCGCGCTCGATGCCGGAGCGCGCGGCGTGTTGGCCACGCGGTGGCGGGTCGACGACGCGACGATCGGGCCGTACATGGAAGCGTTCTATCGCGCGCAGTTCGCCGGACGCGACGTGGTCTCGTCGCTGCATGTCGTGCGTACCGCGGCGCTGCGCGACGGCGCCTCGCCGGCGATCTGGGCGAATCTCGAGTACTTTGGCGATCCGACGCTGCAATTGACGCTGCAGCCACGCACCGAAAGTGTGTGGGGGCGATGGCGCAGTGCCCTCCAGCGCTGGTTCACGCGCGGCGCATAACGCCGGCCCGCACCCTTACTGTCGGCGCGTGAGTCGTAGCTCGCTGCGCGTGCGACGTCCGTCCACCGTTGCGACGGTCACCCACCAGCCGGTGGTGCGCGCACGATCGACATCGGTGACGGTCGGGCCGAGCATCACTGTGGTGTCACTGGCTACGAGCTGCGTCACGGTACGTCCATTCGCATCGAGCAATTCCAGCGTGTAGCTGGTGCTGGCCGGTACGGCGCTCCAGACAAAGCGCTGCGCCGCCGAAAGCACTGCGCCGCTGGCCGGAGCGATCAGCTGCGGTGCGCCGCTCGCTGCGCCCGATCGAAAGCGCGTCACCGCGTCGTTGGGCGAGCGCGTGGCCAGCGGCACACCGACCGCCAACACCAGCGCCGCGGCGGCGGCGAGTGACCACCAGCGACGGGACGATCGCGCAGTCCCGACGGTCGCGGAGGTGGGCAACGCCCCGCTTGCGGCGACCTGCGCGGCCTGCAGCAGCGCGAGCTGCGCCGAGGCCCCCGAGGTGATGGCCTCCTCGAGAACACGCTCGCGCTCCTGCGCCGGCAGCTCGCCGTCGAGCGCCGCGCGCATCGCGTCGATCGCCGGCTGTGCTGCGGTTGGACGCTGCGCACGCTCACGGCGAAGTGCCGCGTAGGCGCTGCGAAGTTCGTCGTCGTTCACGGCGTGTCCTCCCCGTCCGCACGAAGCAGTGCGCGCAGGTCGTCGAGACCACGATAGAGCAGGTTCCGCACTTTGGCCTCCGTCCATCCTGTCATGCCGGCAATTTCGTGGCGCTCATATCCTTCGAGGTGAAGCTGTACGACGAGCCGGCGGTTCTGGACCAGACTGCCGAGCGCGGCCTCGAGCCGATGCGTGAGCTCGGAGGACGCACTCGAATCGACGGGGGTGACCTGCAGCGACGAGGGCATCAGGTCCGTGGTCATCACACTGTCGAGGGAATCCTCGCGGCGCGCGGCCCGTCGACGCAGGAAATCGATGACGGCGGACATCGCGACCTTGTGCAGATAAGACGCGCCCAGTGCCTCCAGATTCTCATCGCTGGCGCGCGTCTTCCATAATCGGATACGGATGTCCTGCAGGACCTCGTCGACATCGTGGTCGAGCAGCCCACGCGCCTGCGCGGCTCGACGCATGAGACCGCCGAATCGCAGGAGCACGCGATCAATCGCGCGGCCGTCGATGGACACGACCGATTCCGACTCGTCGGCGGGCTCCCCTGCGGAGTTGGGCGACCGTGTGGTCGTGTCATGGGAAATCGGGAGCGCATCGTGAGCCACGGCGGGGAATCTAGGCGAGGGGTTGTCGCACGTGAGCCACAGAAGTGGCCAAAGTGAGAATCCCACAATCCGTCGCGCGTACTTCGGACGACAGCTCGCCGGGATGGAGGATGGAACCGGCCCCGGCGAATACCACACTCCTTCTTTGAGCGAGTCAGGCCGATGAACGTACGATCAATGGTGGCACTTCTCGCGAGCGCGGTACTGGGGACGACGGCCGGAGCGCAGTCGGTCCAGTATCAGAACGGCTCCACGTTCACGACATCAGGAATCGCCGGCTTCGCGACCACGGGATCCATGATGTCAGGGCTGCGCGTCACGGCCAGCTTCAGCGGCGGCGGTGTCTTCAGTGGCACGTGGGGCGACGTTGGTTCGACGTCCCCCGGCAACTTTGGCCTCATTGATTCCAACTGGGGCCAGGTAACGCTCGGCGCCGCGCAGAACACCAACAACTTCTATTGGCAGCTCCAAGTCACCAACCCGTTGGCGGGTACGCTGACGTCGCTCACGTTCAATGGTGGACCCGCCGGCGTGGTGTTCGACTGTCGCTATCTCGTAACGGGATGCGAGAACGCCAACAGCGGTACGACGATCGACGGTACGCCCGGTTCGAGCGGTGCGATTTCATTTCAGCTGAATCCGGCCAACGCGTTCCCCGCGGTGGGCGTGACGGCGATCTACTCGAACCTCGTCGGCCTTACCGGACAACCGCCGGTGGGCGACCTCTTTGAGCAGTTCACGATGCAGTTCAACAACGGAAACGGCGCCGGCCTTTCCACGGAGTCCGGCGCGTTTCTGTTCGGCGTGGATACGGACAACGTGCTGACCGGTAGCGTGCTCGTTCCGGGCGGACCGCCGCCCCGCACCACCGTTCCCGAGCCGTCCACGTACGCGCTCATGGCCGCCGGCCTTGCCGGGATGCTGGTCATGGTGCGTCGTCGCCGAGTCGCCTAGCGTCGCATCACGCGACCGAATGACTTGAATGCTTGTGTGGCGGCAATCGAAGCGCCAGTCGAGGTTACCTCGACTGGCGCTTCTGTCCTCGATGCCGGGAGCGCTCAGAAACTCAGCGTGAGTCCGCTCGAGAAGAACGTGTCGGTGGTGCGGAGTTGCACGCTGTTCCGCACCGGCGGCTCGGAGTTGTAGCGAATCACGTAGCCGACCTTGAGCGCGACCTTCTTGGAGATCGGTGCCACGATCGCACTTTCGGTATTCAGGAAGTACGCGCTGGTGCTGTCGCCGATGGCCGGCAGATACTCGGCGGTCTGCTGCACGTAGGCCAGGTCGGTGAGGCGACGGCGGAAGTCCATCGCGGCGCGCGCCGCAGGGAAGGCGCGCGACACCTTGGCCGTGGATCCCGGCGTGAGTGTCTGCGAAAAGAACGAGCCGCCCAAGGCCACGTTGAGCTTGGTCGCCTTGTCGTCGAGCGCAGCGACGGTCACGCCGAAGCCCTGCTGAAAGCGGCTGCTGATGCCCTGCACCACGTTGCGGTCGTAGCGTGACGCGAGGAACAGCGCTACGCGATCGGCCACGGTGCGCTCGCCGCGCAGGCCGCCGTTCCAGAAGTTCGTGTTGACCTTCTCGTTGGCTTCTCCGTAGAAGAACGCCAGATCCTGCGTGACCGACCAACCGACCACGCTGTACTTGAGCCGGTTGGTGACGTTCGTGGTCAGGGCACTGGCATTGCCGCTGGTTTGCGAGAAGCCGAGGGAGCCGTTGAACTCCCACATCTTCTTTTTCTTCGGCGCGGCGGTCTGGGCAGCCGACTGCTTGGCCGCGTCCTGTGCGTGCAACGCAACGGGGGCGGCCAGCAGCAGGGTGCCAGCGAACAGACGGAAGGCGGTTGTGCGCATTCAGTGTTTGATGAAAGTCCCCGACTGCAGCTCACGCATCGCGACCTGCAACTCGGCCTGCGTGTTCATCACGATAGGACCGTACCAGGCGACCGGCTCCTTGATGGGAGCACCGGAGACCAGCAGGAAGCGAATCCCATGCTCCCCCGCCCGTACCACGACCTCGTCGCCGCTGTCGAAGAGCACCAACGAACGATTGCCGGACATGTCCCGCACCAGATCGTCATCGTTGCCCGCCGTCCGCTCCGTCAGCACGCCCATCGGGTCCGAGGCATGACGGAACGTTCCAGTCCCTTCAAAAATGTAGGCGAAGGTACTGCGATATGCGTCCACCGGCAGCGACTTCGTACGACCCGCCGGGACGAACACATCGAGGTAGCTGGGATCAGCCGCGATCCCATCCACCGGACCGCGCTTTCCCCAGAACTCGCCACAGATCACGCGGACCGTGGTGCCGTCGTCGTCTACGATTTCGGCGATCTCCTTCGACTGCACATCCTGATAGCGCGGGGCGGTCATTTTGAGCGACGAGGGCAGGTTGGCCCACAGCTGGAAGCCGTGCATCCGTCCCTGGGCGTCGCCCTGCGGCATCTCATGGTGCACGATGCCGCTACCGGCGGTCATCCACTGCACGTCGCCGGCGCCCAGCATGCCGCGATTACCCAGCGAGTCGGCGTGCTCGACGTTGCCGGCGAGGACGTAGGTGATCGTCTCGATACCGCGGTGCGGGTGCCATGGGAAGCCGGCCTGATACTGCCGCGGGACGTCATTCCGGAAATCGTCGAACAGGAGGAACGGGTCGGTCTCGGACGTTTCGCCGAATCCGAAGGCGCGATGCAGGTGCACGCCGGCGCCTTCCATGGTGGGCTGGGCCTGCACGATTCGCTTAACGGGACGGATAGACATGGAGCTCTCTCTGGGTTGGGATACGTTTAGTATATCTCAGTAATGAGAGAAAACAAGCGGCTTTGTCAGAAGCCAAACGAATCCATGCCCGAGCTGATCGGCCGCGGCGGGGGCGGGGTGGGGGCCTCGCCGAAGATGTCGATGGACCGCATGGCGACGTCGATCGCGGCCAACGCGGCCTGCAGCTCCGCCTCGGTTTTCCGGATCTCCCATCGATACAACGGACCGGCGGTTGCCAGTACCGCGACACCAGCCAGCAGCGCGCCGGCCAACGCCGGTCCCCCGATGGCAGCGCCGGCGAGCAGCAACGCCTTCTTGCCGATCACGCCGCCGATCAGGGCACCGAAGGTCCCACCACCCCCGGCGATGATCCCGTAACCCGCAATGTTGGCCGTCAGCCCTTCGCGCAGATCGATCTGGATCGTGACCTCGCACGCCTTCGTGCTGCCCGGCGCGGCCGCCAGGGAGACGCGCAACTCGGGGACATACACGCCGTAGCGGGTCCACGTCCACTTGTAGTTTCCGTCCACCATGCCCGGAAGATCGAACACCAACACGCCACCATCGAGAGGGTGTCCGCCCAGTGTATCGCGAAGCGACAGTGACCACGGCGCAGCCTGCAGGGATCGACCCAGCACTTGAAGTACTGCGCGAGGTGCGGCCGAGAAACGGCGGGTGACTGAAAGCGTGCGTTGCGACGTCCCGAACAGGCGTGTGGCCAACGTCTCCTTCCACTGCGGCATCGGCTGCGCGCGCTGGATGGCGTTGGGCGACGCCCGGAGCTCGTCGAGCGCGAGAGCGACGTATCGTTGCGAGATGCCCGCTTCCACGGCAGCCGCCTCGACATCGCGCAATCGGTACGCGTCCGTTGGCAGTGCCGCTGCACTGGCCGAACCCTGACCGTTTGATGTCGCGCCATCTTGTGATTCGACCGGCACCATCGAGGTGGCGACGAGCTGCTTCGTGCCGGCGGTCGCCCGCATTCTCGACTCCAGTCGCGCGGCCGCTTCCGCCTGCAATTCGGCCGCGCGACGCCAGATCAGCATGGCGTCGTCGCTCGAAAGCGCCGTCTGTCCGTTGTCATCACGGGCCGCGCTTTCGACGGCCTGCAGTGCCTTGCCCAGCGCGTCGGCCAGCTCCTCGCCGTTGGCGAAGCGGTCGTCGGCCCGCTTACGCAGGCACTGGTCGATCACCGCGGCCAGGGCCGGCGGCACCGACGGCGCCACCGATCGCAGCGACGGTGGCTCCTTGGTGGCGTGAGCGACCAGGATCGCCTGCGGTGCCGACCCCTCGAACGGCAGCCGTCCGCTGAGCGCCAGGAAGCCGATACACCCCAACGCGTACAGGTCGCTGCGGCCATCGAGCGGCTCGCCGCTGGCTTGCTCGGGGCTCATGAAGTGGACGGTGCCCAGTACGTACCCGTCCTGCGTGAGCGCCGGATTGAAGTCGGAACGGGCGATGCCGAAGTCGGTCACCACCGACCGGCCGGTGCCGCGTTCGAGCAGGATGTTGTCGGGCTTCACGTCGCGGTGCACGATGCCGCGGGCATGCGCGTAGGCGAGGGCCCAGGCGACTTCGCGCAACACGCGGACCACTTCGGCGGCGGGCAGCGCGCCACGATCACGGATCCGTTCGCCCATCGTCTCGCCTTCCACGAAGCCCATCGCGAAGAAGGCGAACCCGTTGATCTCGTCGGCCCGGTATACGGGCACGATGTTGGGATGCGAGAGCTGCGCCGCCATGCGCGCTTCGCGCAGGAATCGCTCCTTGGTTTCCGCATGTTCGGCCAACTGCGGCGGCAGCACCTTGAGGGCGACCAGCCGGTCGAGCCGCTCGTCCCGAGCCAGGAGCACGATACCCATGCCGCCGCGACCGAGCTCCCGCTGGATTTCGTATTGGCCGCGCAGGGCGGACCGGACCGGGGCGACATCGCCGGGAGCGGAATCAGCGTGCAATGACATGTAGGGAAAATTACGCGCGTGCGCAGTGTCCGGTTACACGAGGCACCCGCCGGTGTGAAAAACGGGGCGGACACGCTGATTGCGCGACCGCCCCGTCTCTCAACGCCTGCCGACCTCGAGATGCCGGACTACTTGTCCGTGTCCAGCATCGTTTTGATCTGGTCGCGTGCGTCCATCAGATGCGCGCGGGTCGTGCGGTCACCGGCACGGCCCACGGCCGCCGCCAGCTCACGGTCGAGCGTGCGCATTTCGTCCTTGAGGAGCGGACGGAAATCGCGCGTATTCACCACCGCCTGACCGAACAGCGCGGCGAGCGCCGCGTCCTGCGCGCTGGGGGCGGGCGGCTTGATCTTCGACGCCATCGCTTCGAGATAGGTGGCCTGCAGACGACGACGATAGGCGTCGATCGGCTTGCCGCTGTAGATCTCGCTGAAGAGCCCACGACGGAGGTCGGTGAGCATCTCGCCCAGCGTGTACACCTGCGCCTTGTTCGTGGCGATCGCCTCGAACTCCACCATGCGCTGCAGCTTGGCGTTCTGCACCAGCGACGACAGCGTGCGCGCCTGGGCGCCACTCACACGGTTGATGTTGCCGTCCGACTCGATCTTGCGGAGGATGTCCGGCTTGATCATGGCCGTGGGCGTGGTGAACACCTCGTCGTTCAGGAACTTCACGGCGTCCTTCTGCCGGGCGCGCGGCACCATCGTCCACACCGGTCCGCTCTGGCTGACGGCCTTCTCCTGCTTGTCGAGGCCACCGACCACACGCGTCACGTGCTGGGCTTCGGTCGCCCACTGATTCAGCACCCCGCCGTAGGTCGCGCGCAGCAGCGAGTAGTCGGCCGTCTTGTCGGTGGTCGAGGCGGGCACGACGAGATCCACGATGCGACGCAGGTTCTTGAAGCCGAGGCGCGTGGACTTCACCGCGTCGGCATCACCGATCGCTTCGGACTGTTCGCCGGGGTCGACCTGACCGCCGCCGTAGCGGTACCAGGGCACCGTGTCCTGCATGCGGGCCCACGCATCGAGCGTGGTCTTCTCGTCTTCCGGCTTACGGGCGCCGGCAATCGGGGAGTAGCCCCACTTCACCGCGAACATGTCATACGGGCCGACCTTCGGCACGAGATCGCCGAGCGGGATCCCGTCTTCCGGCTGCGCGATGTAGTTGAAGCGCGCGTAGTCCATGATCGACGGCGAGTGACCCATCTTGGCGACCCACGACTTGCTGCGGATCGAGTCGACCGGGTACATCGAGCTGCCCTTCATGTTGTGCGGGAAGCCGAGGGTGTGGCCGACTTCGTGCGCGGCGACGAACTGCACCAGGCGTCCCATGAGCGAATCGGGGAACGGGAACGTCTGGGCGCGCTTGTCGAGATGGCCAACCTGCGAGAAGTACCACTCGCGCTGGAGGTCCATGATGTTGTGATACATCTGCACGTCGGCGTCGATGATCTCGCCGCTGCGCGGATCGACGGTGCTCGGTCCCACCGCATTGGCCACCGGGGACGGCAGCCAGCGCACCATCGCGACCGACGCGTCTTCACCGGAGAAGTCGGGGTCGGAGGGCACGACGCCCGCCACGATGCCCTTGGCGAACCCGGCCTGCTCGAACGCGCCCTGCCACTCTTCGATGCCGGCCTTGATCCACGGCTTGAGCCACTCGGGCGTGGCCGGGTCGACGTAGTACGTGATCGGCTTCTTCGGCACGCAGAGAGTGCCGACCTTCTGGTCGGAGCACTCGAGGCGCCAGCGCGAGATGTACCGGCGCGGCAGCACGCGCTGCTCGGCCGAACCGAAATCGGTCTTGTTCGGACCGAAGAACCCAACGCGCGCGTCGTTGAAACGCGGCATCATCGGCACGTCGGGGAGTCGGACGATCGAGAAAGTGTAGGCTTCGGTGGTCGCTTGCGCGCCGCCGAGGTTGAGCCCCGGAATGGCGATGCCACCGGCGCCCTGCGGCGTAAAGGTCTGCGTCGCGGTCACATTCACGTTGCGCGTGAACGCGGCGAACTTCTCGATGAACGAGCGCGAGGCATCGACTGCCGCGCGACGTCCGCCAGCGGCGAACTCCTGCACGCCACCGGTGAACATGCGCGTCACTTCGACGACGGCCGCGCTGTCCTTGCCATACGCCTCGACATTGAGCGCGGCGATGATCGGATAGAACTCGATCAGCGACATCGCCCGACGCGTGGACAGCATGCTGTCGGTCGCGACGTTGTTGTAGTTGATGTCGCGAATGAGGATCCGATTGTCGCGGCGCTCAAAACGGATCACGCGGTCGGGACCGAGCGTGCCGTTGATGCCGATACCGGCGGGCGTGCCGGCGAGGACGGTCGTGATCACGAAATCCTTGCCGACTTCCGCCGCGGGGATCTCGAAATACAGGCGCGAGCCGACTTGGTGCACACCGAAGACACCGGTCTTGGTCTTGGCGCGCGGGGTGATGACGGTGGCGTACGGACGCGGCACGGGGTCAGCGCCTCCGCCTCCGATACCGGCGAGGCCCGCCGCGAGTCCAGCAGGGAGTCCGCCAGCGGGAGGCTGGCCCGGAGTCGGCTGGCCGGGGGTCGGCGTGCCATTCTGGCCAGCGGGGCGAGCGGCAGGCGTCGGAGCGGGCGTCGGCTTCTTGGCCGGCTGACACGCTGCGAGCGCCAGCCCTGCCGCGGCCAGCGGGAGGGAGCGAAAGCGCATTGGACCTGATCGGAAAAGGGAGGGGACACCCGCTCATTCGGCGGGCTCCCCTAGAGTCTAGGGGAGCGCTCGACGGGAGGCGAGTCGCCCCCGCCATTCCGTCGACGAGAACGGCGGCTGATGCTCAGAACCCGCGCATGAGGCCCACACGCAGCATGCGCGGTTCGACGGGATGCACGTGGACGTCGGCAACACCACTGCCGGCCTCGCCGGCAAGGCGCGATGTGTAGTAGTACTGGACGTCGCTGCCGCGCGCGTTGGCGGCGTTCAGCATGCTGAACGTGAGTCGCGTTCCGCGAAACGTGGCGCCGACACTGAGATTGACCAGCGTGGTCGGCGTGCCACGCACACTGTTGTTTTCAATGAGTGCGCTGGCGCCCATGTGGCGAACACGCGCCACGGCGAACAGGCCTGTTGTCGGCTCCCAGGTCGCGCCCGCCGTGATCACGCGCTCGAGCGCCCCGGGAATGCGCTGCCCCGCGGCCAGCGTATCGACGAATCGCGCACGGGTGAAGGACAGGTCGCTGTCGACCGTCAGCGTACGGTGAGGCTTCCAGAAGTTGGCCATCGTGACGCCGATGCGACGGCTGCGTCCCTGCGCCTCGGTCGTGCCGGCGTCGCCGACGAAGAGCAGCTCGCTGTCCAGCTGCAATGTCCACAACGACGCGGTGGTGCGAAGCTGCTCTCCTGACGACGTGCGCACGCCGACCTCGGCCGCGCGCGAGCGCACGAGTGGATCGACGCGAGCGACCGAGTCACCGCTGAGCGGGTCGCTCCGAATCGTGGTGCCGCGGGCATCGTTGCTATGGAAGCCGAACCCGCCACCGAGATAGAGCTCCGTGCCGGCGAACGGCGTGAGAATGACGGAGACCTTCGGACTGGCAATCGCCGCCCCGCGGGTGCCGCTGTTGCGCACGTCGTTGCTGCGCACGCGGAAGCCATACGCGTCCTGTCGCATGCCGAGCACCGTGCGAAGCCCCGGGCGCCAGTGCGATTCCAGACTGGCGTAGCCGCCGATGCTCGCCTGCGCGATGTCATCGCGACGCACCGTGTCACCCCGCACGCGCGCGGCGCTCCGGTAGAGGCCGACCCCGATGTCATCGCCGCGCAGCTGCACCCCGGTGCGCAGCAGATGGGCGACGCCCAGCACGCTGCCCACGGTGGTGAGTTCGGCGTTGATGCCGCCGATCGTGCGGTGATCGGTCTGATTGATCTGATCGCCGCCCGCGGCGTCATCGAGCAGGTAGGTGAAGTTCGAAAAGAGATTCAGCGCATGTCGCACGGCGAACGCATCCACGGTCAGTGTGCCGCGCTTCCGGGTGCGCGTCCAACCGAGCGAAAGGCTCTGGCGCTGCGCGTCACCGCCAAGCGTCGGGTCGATCCGGCCGAAGCGGCCGATGGTTCCCGAGGTGATGGCACGCGTGGGAACCTGATCGGTGGCGTTCCAGCGATTGGCGTACCCCAGCGCCAACACCGAGAGCTGATCGCGCGTGCCCGTGAACGTCCATCGTGCCATGCCGCTGAATTTGCCGAGTCGCTGCGGCTGTTCCCACGGGCCATCGTACTGTTTCGCTTCACCGCCGACGAGCCACTGACTGCGACCGGTCGCTGCCCCTGCACCGAGCACGCTGCGCCGATAGCCGAACGCGCCACTCTCGAGCAACGCGACCGGCGACGGGAGGGATCGCACGAGGTGGAGCGTGGCACCACCGGCGCTGCCGAAGTCGCCGAGTTCCGCGTACATCGGTCCGAGTTTGTACTCGAGATGATCGACGAACTCGGGAATGAGCGGATTCAGATCGGTGTAGCCATGTCCATGCCCATGTGACGGAAGATTGAGCGGCATCGACTCGAGGCGCGTCTGGAAGTCGGTGCCATGGTCGAGATTGAAGCCGCGCACGACCATCTGATTCGCTTTGCCGTCACCACTGTGCTGCGTGAGGATCATGCCGGGTACGGCTTCGAGAATCTCGCCTTCACGCTGCAGCGGACGGAGCCGCAGATCGGCGCGACCGACGCGGCCCTGCGACGCGGTGGACGCCACGCCAATGAGATCATCGGCGCGACCACGTACGCGCACCGTGCGCAATGTGGTCGACGTGGACGAGTCCGCGCGCGCCGAGCTCACCGTGGTTGTGTCCGCCGCTCGCTGTGCCGAGAGCTCAGCCGCACTGCAGGACAACGCGACGGCGTGCGTCAGAATCCGGAATCGACGGACACGAATTGAAGACATGAGCACCAAGCGGAGAATTGATCACGAGGGAGTGGAGCGACGACCATGCACTACGCCGACGCCCGTCAACTGGATCGTCGCTCCCCCAATCCGGCATGTGGCGCACGATGTGCAATGGTTCATAAATCCAAGACGCCATCAGCGTCGTAGTCCTCGGGTCGGGCAGTCAGGCACTGCACATCCACTCCGTTCTCGCGTCGATCGCGAGCGGTTCGGACTCTACCCTTCCCACACATAGGAATTCTCTGTGGACATCTCCTTTCTCTCACGGCGCGCATCGCGCGTCGTCGCACTGGTCGCAGCCGTCGGCTCGATCGGTGTCGCTGGTGCGGTGTACGCATCGGATCACCAGGACACGCCGGAAGTCGAGCTGAATCCGCGCATGGACATCAATGATGTGTATGCGTTCCCCGGCTCCTCGGCCGATCGCATTGCCCTGATCATGACGACGTCGAGCCCGATTGCCGGTACGACCGCGTCGTTCGATCCTGATCTGCTGTATCAGCTCAAGGTCGACAACAGCGGCGACGCGATCGAAGACTTGGTGTTCCAGGTCACGTTCGACAATGGCGTTGGTGCAGCGCAGAAGTACACGGTGCGTGGCCCCGTTGCGCCGACGATGACCGGCACGAAGTCGTCTCTCGTCACCACCGGCCCGGTGCTCACGGGCACGGTCGGCAGCATCGGCGGCTCGGCCACCGGCACGCAGGTGTTCACGGGCGTGCGCGCGGATCCGTTCGTGATCGATCTCGAACAGTTCTTCAACATCATTCCGGACCGTCGTCCGTCGACCGGCGCCCTGTCCGGCCCGTCGACGCCGACCGCTACGGCATTCCGCACGCCTGGCATCGACTTCCTGCGTCCGTTCAATACGCTCGCGATCGCCATTGAACTCCCGAAGGCCTTGTTGCAGTCGAACACGGCCGCGACCGCCAACTTCGGCGTCTGGGGCACGATCAGCCGATGAACACCAATACCAACTCTCACGGAGTCCTGCGCATGCGTCGCTCACTCGCTACTCGTTTGTTCACCGTCGCGCTTGCTCTCCCCTTGTTCGCCGCGTGTAGCGATGACGAAAACGGGGGCACGATCACTGACCCAATCGTGACCACCCCGCGGGTGTACTCGCAGGTCGAGCGCCTCGGCAATCCGCTGGTGAGCGAAGTGTTCTTCGCCAAGCGCGATCACGGCTTGCACAACACGACCGCGCCGGCCACCGACATCACGAACGGCTTCCGCACCAAGATCAAGGCGTTCACCGATGCCTTCAATCGTGGCAACACGATCGGCACGACGCTGGGTGCGGTGCTGGTTCCCGACATGCTCATGGTGTATCCGAATCGTGCGGGCACGACCTCGGGTTGGCTGAGCTGGGCGCTGGCCAGCGGCTACGGCGGTCGCAATCTGAAGGACGATGTGGTCGATGCCGGTCTCACAGCGACGTTCGGCAACCTGCTCGACCCGGCTGCCACGGTATTGCCCGGCCTGACGTCGGACAACATCAGCACGTCGGTGCGCACGTACGGCACGGCGTTCCCGTATCTCGAAGCGGCGCGATGAAGTCCCGGCTGATGATGTGGCCGCTGGCGATTGGTATCACCGTCGCCGGCCTCTGTGGAGTGGCATACCAGCAGGCGATGCGCGTCGATCTCGACGTCCCGTCGGCGAGTGGTGCCATGGCCACATCATCAGCCTTCGCCTCGCGTGAGGTACAGCGTGAGGAGGAGCGTGCTCAACGCGATGTGCAGATCCGCGTGTGGAATCAGGCGCTCGACGCCGACCCGATCAGCGCGGTGGCGATGGGTCAGCTGGCAGCGTTGCATATGCAACGCGCACGGGAGGGTGGTGCCTTCGAGGAGTATCTGGAGGCCGAGGCGCTGGCCCGTCGCTCGCTGGCGGCGCGCACGCGCCGTAACGCGGCCACGGCGGTGACGCTCACGAACACACTGCTGGCGCAGCACCGCTTCACGGAAGCCATGGATGTCGCCCGCACGCTGGTATCGTGGGAACCTGACGAGCCCGCGTACCGCGCGCTGCTCGGCGAGGTCGCCATGGAACTCGGCGACGATTCCACGGCGACCACGATGTTCAATACCGTTTGGACGGCTCGATCCGGCTTGTCCATCGCGCCGCGACTGGCGCGCTGGCTCGAGCTCACGAATCATGTGGAGAAGGCGCGCCGCGTCTTGCGCGCGGCTCGCACCGACGCGCTGGCCCGACGTGATCTGACTACTGAAACGAAAGCGTGGTTTCATCTGCGCGTGGGCGATCTGGAGTTGCGTGCCGGTCGCGCTCGTGATGCCGCCGAGGCGTATCGCGCCGGTCTAGCACTCGACGATCAGGATCCGCGCTTGCTCGCGGCCATGGCGAGACTGGCCGAGCAGCAAGAGCGGCCCGACGCCGTGATTGCCTGGGGCGAGCGGGCCATCGCCGTGCGCATGGACCCGGCGACGCTCGGCCTGCTATCGAACGCCTACGCACAGCAGGGAGACCGCGCGAAGGCGAGCGAGTATGCGCAGACTTTGGCCGTCGTGGCCAGCGCCCAGCGCGGCCCGTATGACCGCGCCTGGAGCCTGTACCTGCTGGATCAGCAGGAGCAGGTGGCCACCGTGCTCGCCAAGGCCACGGCCGAACTCGACACGCGACGTGATGTGTACGGCTATGATCTCGCCGCGTGGGCGCTCTATCGGGCGGGTCGCTTCAACGAAGCGCGCGCCATGATGTCACAGGCCATGCGACTCAACACACCCGATCCACTGCTGCAGCGCCATGCCGCCATGATCGCCGCGGCGCCGGCCTCGGTATCAGCGAGTCGATAGATGCTGTCAGAATTCTACAGCTTCGCCGTACTGGGCTTCCAGCACATCGTGGCCATCGACGCGTTCGATCACGTGCTCTTCCTGCTGGTGCTGGCGGCGATCTATCGCGGTCGTGACTGGCGGCAGGTGCTGTGGGTGATCAGTGCGTTCACCGTGGGGCACTCGATCACGTTGGCGCTGGCGGTCACGAATGTGCTGGTGCTGCCGCCGCGCATCGTCGAGTTCCTGATTCCACTCACGATCGTGGCTACCGGCATCGAGAACATCGTGCAGCGTGATCGCGCCGCACAGGGCACTTTCTCGCCGCATCGCGTACTGTTCGCGGCCGCATTCGGCTTGGTGCACGGCGCCGGCTTCGCGGGATATCTGCGCAGTCTGTTTCTCGACTCGATCGCCGTGCCGCTCGTGGGATTCAATCTTGGTATCGAGGCCGGACAGATCGTCGTCCTCGCCGCCACGGCCGTGCTCTTTCGGTTGGTTGACGGTGTGTTGTCCGCGGCACTGCCATCGCGTGATCCGTTCCCGCTGCGGCTCACCGCGGTATCGCTTGGTGTCACGCTCGTCGCCACCGGCTGGGCGTGGCAGCGGTTTCCGCAATGAGACGCATCGCGGCAGCGTTGCTGCTGAGTGTCGGCGCGGCGACCACGGCGCATGCCCACGCTATTCACACCACGCACACCACGGTCACGGCCGACGCGCAGGGCTATACGCTCACGGTGCGGGCGTTCGCCGACGATCTGTCGGCGTCGGTGGCACGCTTCAGTGGGCGCACGCCGCCCGCTGATTCGTCAGTGCGCGTTCCCGAGCTGGTGGCATACGCGACGGCACGTTTGGGGCCGACGAGCGCCGTCGGCGTGCGCCTGGTGATGCAATCGTGCGGCGTGAAGCGGATGCAGGACGCCTACGTTCTCTGCTTCCGGATTGCCACGACCCCGCGCACTGTCCCGCTGCGGCTGGGCAATCAGATGCTGGCCGAGCTTCATGCCGATCAGGTCAACATTGTGCAGTGCGACGTAGCCGGCAGTCGCCGCACCAATCTGTTCACGCTCGGTCGAGCGGCGAAGGCCATTGTAGAACGAGGGGTGTGCGCGGCGTCGTAACGACCGTCCACGCCCACCCCTCGCCTTACTTCGTACTCCCTACTCCCTACTTAGTTTTTAGGGTCGAGCATCTTGGCGATCTGATCGCGCGCATCTTCGAGGTGCGCCTTGCTCATACGATCACTGGTCTTGGCGATCGCGGCCACCAGATCGGCGTCGAGTGCGCGCATCTCACTCTTCAGGATCGGGCGGAAGTCGGCCGTCGTGACCGGGGCGGCAGCGCCACGGGCACCAGCCGGCGCCTGCTGTGCCGCAGGAGCGGCGGGCGGGTTGATCTTGCTCGCCATCGCTTCGAGATACACGCGCTGCAGACGACGACGGAACGCGTCGATCGGCGCGCCGGTTTCGATTTCCTTCCAGAGGCCGCGACGGAGATCGGTGAGCATGTCGGCCACCGGATACACCTCGCTCTTCGACTTGGCCATCGCTTCCAGCTCGACCATGCGAGCGAGGCGGTCGTTGCTGACCACCGACGCCAGTGAGCGCGCCTGCGCGTTGCCGACACGGCTCAAGCTGCCGTTCGACTCGATCTTGCGCAGGATGCTCTCGTCGAGCAGCCACGTGGGCGTGGTGTAGGCGTTGTCGAGCAGGAACTGGAGTGCGTCCTTCTGGCGCTTGGGCTCCACATTCTGCCACACGACACCCTTCTGGCCCACCAGCTTCTCCTGCTTGTACTCGGCGCCGATGATGCGCGCGACGTGGCCCATTTCCGTGGCCCACTGTCCGACCGTGCGGCCGTAGATCTCTTCGAGATCGTCGTACGTGCTGCCGTCCTTCCACGCGGTGGCCGACTCCAGAATGGCCATCGTGCGCTTGAGGTTCTTCACGCCGAGCGTGGTGGCCTTCACGGCGTCGGCATCCCCCACGGCTTCCGACTGCTCACCCGGATCGGCACCCTGCGCGCCGCCATCGTTCGCAAAGCGATACCAGGGGATCGTGTCCTGCATCTTCGACCACTTGTCGAGCGTGGCCTTCTCCGCTTCCGGCGTCTTCGCGTTCGGAATCGGCGAGTAGCCCCACATCACGGCGTACTTGTCGTACGGACCGACCTTCGGGATCAGGTCGTCGAGCGCGATCCCGTCTTCCGGCTGCGCGACGTAGTTGAAGCGCGAGTAGTCCATCAGCGTGGGCGTATGGCCATTCTTGGCAACCCAGGTCTTCGAGCGCACCGAGTCCACGGGATACATGGAGCTCGCCTTGAAGTTGTGCGGGAAGCCGAGCGTGTGTCCCACTTCGTGCGCCGTCACGTACTCGAGCAAACGACCGGCGAGTGAATCGGGGAACGGGAACTTCTGCGCCCGCTTGTCGAGATGGCCGACCTGCGTGAAGTACCACGAGCGACCGAGGTTCATGACGTTGAGATACGTCTGCACGTCGGCGTCGATGATTTCACCCGTGCGCGGATCCTTGAGCGACGGACCGACAGCGTTTTCCGTGGCCGACGGAAGCCAGCGCACCATGGCGACGGTGGCGTCTTCACCCGAGAAGTCCGGATCATTGGCCGGCGCTTCGGCGGCCACGATGCCCTTGTAGAAGCCGGCGGCTTCGAACGCTACCTGCCAGTCTTCGATGCCCTTCTTGATCCACGGCTTCAACCACGCCGGCGTGGCGGGGTCGAGGTAATACGTGATCGGCTTCTTGGGAACGCAGAGATTGCCGACCTTCTTGTCGGAGCACTCGAGGCGCCAGCGTGAGATGTAGCGCTTGGTTTCCACGCGCTGCGTGCCACCGGAGAAGTCACGCTGCTGCACGCCGAAATAGCCGACGCGATCGTCGAGCAAGCGCGGCTGCATGGGGACGTCGGGCAGCTTGGCGATCGAGAAGGTGTACTTCTCGGTCGTCGGTGCCGTTGCCGCCGCACCTGCACCCGGCGGGCCACCCGCACCGGGCGCTCCGCCCTGCGGCGTGAAGCTCTGCACGGCGGTGACGTTCACGTTGCGCGAGTAGGCGGCGAAGCGATCGATGTACGAACGCGCCGCATCGACCGTGGCGCGACGACCGAGCGCGGTGTACTCGGCCACGCCACCGGTAAACATGCGGGTGACTTCCACGACGGCCGAACTATCGGGGCCGTACGCTTCGATGTTGAGCGCAGCGAGAATCTTCGTGACGCCGATCAACTCGGCGGCCATGCGCTGCGACGACGCGGTGTCGGCGATGATGTCGCGGTAGTCGGCTTCGCGCACGAAGATCCGATTGTCGCGACGCTCGAAGCGCACGAGGTTGTTGCCGCCCTGCGTACCACGAATGCCGATCTCGTCGGGCGTGCCGGCGAGCGTGGTGACGATGACGTAGTCCTTGCCGAGTTCAGCGCGCGGAATCTCGAAGTAGAGACGGCTGCCGACGGAGTGGACCTTGAACACGCCACTCTTGGTGACGGCGCGCGGCGTGATGACGGTACCGTAGGGGCGCGGCTGGGGATCCTGTGCCGCGTTGGCACCACCCGGGGCGCCGGGCTGACCACCGCCCTGCGCGCCACCCTGATTCGGGGCGCCGGTGGGACGACCGCCCGGTGCGGCGGTGGGGGCCGGCGTCGGCGCTGGCGTAGGCGCAGGGGTCGGCTTCGGGGCGCAGGCGCCGAGCACGAGGCCGGCGGCGGCGATCGACAGTGAAGCGTGTCGCATGCAGTTGTGTTCTCTGGGAGGGGACGTTGCCCGGGGGCGCGTTGTGGCGCACCGGCAGACACACAATAACGCGCTGTGGCGGTGGGGTGCTGACGGGTGGTCCCGTTAACTGCAAACTCCCTAGTAAGCAGGGGGGAGGGTATCAGGGGAGAGGAGGGAGGTGAACCGCGCGTTCAAGCGTTCAAGGGGTCAGAGTCGTTGAACGCGGGCGTTCAACGACTCTGACCCCTTGAACGGACCTGCCTCCTACGCAGTTGGCAGCTATCGCATCACCTGCACCATCCAATCCGCCAACGCCCCCAGCACCTCGCGCCGCACCTTCGTGTCTTTGAGCGCGGTGTAGCCGCCCGGGGCGCCGGAGGGATCGACCAGGAACAGATGGTTCGTGGCGGGGAAGTGGCGCATCGTGACGCGCGAGTTGCCGCTGTCCTTGAGGACGGCGGCGATCGAGTCGGCCTGCTCGGGGGTGACCTGTTGGTCGGTGTCGCCCTGCAGCACCAGCGTGGGCTGCTTCACACGCTTGAGGGCGGCGGAGGGCTCGGTCTTCATGAAATAGCCCATCCAGCCATTGGCGGCGGCGATGGAATCGAGGCCCTTGGGAATGGTGCGGCGGATCGAATCGCGCTGCGTCTCGGTGAGCTGCGTGGCGGACTTGATGGCGTTTTCGTTCTGGAATTCGAGGACGCGACGGCCGTTGTAGGCAGGGCCGGCCAGCAGGGCGATCGCGCGCAGGGTGGGATCCTTGGCGGCGACGAGCGGCGCGATGAGGCCACCTTCGCTGTGGCCGGCGAGCGCGATACGGGTGCCGTCGATGTCGGAGCGCGTGCGCAGATAGGCTACCACGGCGGCCACGTCATCGGCGAAGTCGGCGCTGGTGGCGCTAGCGCGCGAGGACGCGCCGCCACTGGCGCCGACGCCGCGGTCGTCGAAGCGCAGTACGGCGATGCCGCGTCGGCCGAGCGTGTCGGCAATGTCGCGGAAGGGCGCGTAGTTCGGCACGATGCCGATGCGCGAGTCGCGGTCCTGCGGACCGCTGCCGCTGATGGTGATCACCACCGGAACCTTCGCCGCTGCGTTGCCTCGGCCTTTCGGGCGCGTGAGCGTGCCGGCCAAGGTGTAGCCGCGGGGCGTGGGGATGACCACGTCTTCCGACGCGTAGGGCGCGTTGACCGGCGCGCTGTAGTCGATCTTCACCGGCGCGGCCGCCGCACCAGCCATCGCACTCGCGGCGCCGGCCGCGGCGGCGCTGATGCGCACCACGCGCAGATTCTGCGCCGGGATCGACATCTCGCGAGGGCCGCCGTTGGGATCCCACAGAATGCGTACGTCCATCCCGCCAATGGAGAACAGCGTCGTGTCTCCCTGCTGCGTCACGGCGGCCGTCATCGTCTTGCCGCCGTTGGTGAGAAAGACCGGCAGCGATGTCTTCTTGGCACCGCGGGCGTGATCGGCCATCAGCGCCGAGTGCAGCACACTGTTGCCGATGAGCGCGACGGCGCCGTTGGCGCTGAGAAACGCCTGCTCGCTGGTGGTCCCGTTCGCCGAGATGGTGAGCTTGGCACTGTCGCCGACCATGTTGACCACGATGTTCTGCGTGGGCAGTCCGGTGGTGGGTGTGCCGGGCATGAACACCGACAGCGTGAGGCGACCGGGCGTCGTGTTCGCATGCTGCTGTTCCCAGCGAATCACCGGCGCTCCGCGCATGGTGAGCAGCCCCACGATCGATGACGGACCCGGCGTGATGACTTCGGTGCCGAGCGTATCGATGCTGCGCAGATACACGAAGTGGTAGGCGGGTGCGGACTGCGCGCGCGCAGTCGTGGCAAGGAGCGCGCCGAGCGCGAGGGCGACCACCGCGGCCAGCAGGGCGATGATGCCGGCGCGGCGCGAACGACGGAAGATGACGTGGAGCATGGCGACTACCGGGTAAAGGAAGGCGTGGATCGCACAACGCGCGCACTCGGCACGTCGTCGCCGCGCAGATATCGCAGCATGGCTGGCGAGAACGCCGCATCGCCCATGAGCGAGTGAGACTGATACTCGATCACGAGATGACGCGCATTCGGAAACTGCGGCAAGAGCGCGTCGGCGTTCGCCGGCGGCGTGCGCGCGTCGAGTGAGCCGCTCACCATCAGGATGTGCGTCGGGTTCCGCGACGCCGCGCGAAACGCGTCGGGCAGCCGCGGCACGTCGAGCTTCGTGCACACGCTGTTGGCTGGAAAATCGATGACGTCACCCAGTCGCGCCGTCGCGCGCTCGCGCACGATCTGCTGCTGACGCGCCGCCGACGCCCCCGAGGCACAGTTCACGAGCAGGTTCATTGCGTTTCCGAGTCGTGGCTGCCGGATCCGCGCGGCGCCGCGCGCCAGGAGCTGCCAGTCACCGCGATCGAACGCGTAGAGCTGTGACGGCAGTTGCTGGATCGCGCGCATGTCACCAAGTGCGTCCGCGACGAAGCGTTGCAGGTCCCATGCGCCAAGTGCAACGGTGGCACCGCCCAGTGCAACGCGAACGGAATCCCCATCGAGTCGGGTACGCAGGCGATCGAACACCGCGAGCAACGACGGCCGGTCGCGGAACGCCGAATCGGCGGCCGCGAGTCGCGATACCTCACTGAAGCTGGCCTCGACGCGACTCGGCAGCTTGAACGTATCGTCGGGGCCTTCCACACCGGCCAGCACGATGCGTGATGCGCGCGCCGGATAGCGGCGCGCAAAGGTCAGTCCGAGATGCGTGCCGTAACTTCCGCCGAGCATCGACAACGCCGGCACGCCGAGCGCGATGCGCAGCGACTCGAGATCCTCCACGCTTTCGGCGGTGGTATACCCCTCAACGTCGACGCCACGCGCGCGGATGGCGGCAACGCATCGCTGCGCCACCTGCAGTGCGGCGGAATCGCGCGCTGCTGCGGTGAGCACCCGGTCGAGCGGCAGTTGTCCGTCCACGCCGCAGGGGAGCAGGGGCTCCGAGCGGCCGGTGGCGCGCTGATCGAAGGCGATCACATCACCGACGGCGCGCAGCGAATCCAGGAAGGCCGACGGCATGGTGGCGAAGGCGCGTGTCGCCGCGTCGCCGGGGCCGCCGGCGAGAAACACGATGGGGGCCGTCGGTGCCGCGGCCGTGCTGGCGAAGCGAATCCATCGAATCGTGACGCGTTGTGCCACGCGCGCGGCGCGACGCTCGGGGACGCGCAACGAGGCGATGGTGCCCGCGCGCGCACCATCGCGTAGCGCGAAGGTGATCGTATCACTCGACAACGAGTCGCCGCGCGCGGTGACGACGAACGGTGCGGATTGCGCGTGGGCGGTGGTCGCGGCGAGACCGCCGAGCAAAGCGGCCGCGATCGCCAATGCAGCGTGACGCGTCATGTCGCGCCCTCCTGGTCGACATCGTCGACCGGGGTATTGCGATCGGTCGGCGCCTGCTTCGACACGCGCCCGGCATCCCGGAGCGCGCGCCGTAGCAGAAACTCGATCTGTCCGTTGAGGCTGCGCAGGTCATCGTTGGCCCAACGTTGGACTGCGTCGAGCACATCGCGGTCCACGCGAATGAGGAATGACTTGCGATCAGCCATGAGACGTCGCTCCCGTGGTCAGGAGTACAGCGTTCCGGTGTTGACCACCGGTTGCGCGGCGCGATCCGAGCAGAGCACGACGAGCAGGTTGCTGACCATCGATGCTTTGCGTTCGTCGTCGAGGGTCACGATCTGCCGGCTCGACAGCGCGTCGAGCGCCATCTCCACCATGCCGACGGCGCCTTCCACGATCGTCTGCCGCGCGGCGACGATGGCACTGGCCTGCTGTCGCTGCAGCATCGCCGCTGCGATCTCGGGGGCGTACGCCAGGTGACTGATGCGCGCCTCGAGCACTTCGACGCCCGCCTTGCCGAGCCGGTCGTGCAACGCTTCAAGCAGGCCCTTGGAGATTTCCGTCGGGTGCGTGCTGAGGGCGATTGCGTCGTCGCCATGGTGATCGTACGGATAGGACGACGCCAACGCGCGCACCGCCGACTCGCTCTGCACGGCGACGTACTGCACGTAGTCGTTCACTTCGAAGGTGGCTTCGGCGGTATCGATCACCTTCCAGACCACGATGGCGCCGATCTCGACGGGGTTCGAGCGGGCATCGTTCACCTTGAGCTTGTTGGTCTCGAAGTTCCGGATGCGCAGCGACACGGCCTTCTTGCTCATGAACGGATTGGTGAACCAGAGGCCGGGCGTTTTGGCGGTGCCTTTGTAGGTGCCGAAGAGCGTGAGGACTTTGCCTTCGTTCGGGGCGACCGTGAACAGGCCGGGCATGCAGAGGAACGCGAGCGTCATGAGCACGAGGCCGACGGCGGCTTCCAGTCCGTTTTCGGCGCGGGCGCCGGAGTAGAAGACGAAACCGCCGGCCAAGACGGCGACGGCGAGCAGGACGGCCATCAGGATGCCCGGGGAGGGCCGGGCCTGGACTTCGCGGAACATTTGAACCTCTGTGGAGGGGTTGGTATTGAAGTGATATCACTTCAGTATCGCCGTACGCAAGGAGGAGGGAGCGGGTTTCAACGTTGGGGCTGGGGGCGGTGGGCGGTGGGCTGTGGGCTGTGGGCCGTGGGCGGTGGGCCGTGGGCGGTGGGCCGTGGGCGGTGGGCCGTGGGCCGTGGGCCGTGGGCCGTGGGCGGTGGGCCGTGGGCCCTGGGCAATGGGATTCTCTGCACTCTGCTCTCCACCTACTGCCCATGGCCCACCGCCCATAGCCCATAGCCCACAGCCCACAGCCCATAGCCCATAGCCCATAGCCCATAGCCGATAGCCCACCGCCCATAGCCCATAGCCCATGACCCCCCAACCGCTGTCCGAAAAACCAGTCTTGCCAGCCGCTGAATGCGGAGCAATAGTCGCAAGCTTAGGCCCCGTCCCCTGTAGCCCGGAGAGCATGTCGTGAAACGATTTAGCCCTCGGTTGGCATTCGCTGCCGCCGTTCTCATTCCCTGTGTGTCGGCCGGTGCGCAGCCGGCCCGTCCCGTCGCCCGTGCTGCGGCACGTCCTGCGGCGATTGCACCACTCGCCGCCCCCTTCGACACCGGAGCGCTCTCGGCCATTAAATGGCGCGAGATCGGTCCCTATCGCGGCGGCCGGTCGGCGGCGGTGGCGGGCAGCGTAGCTCGTCCCAACGAATACTGGATGGGCACGACCGGCTCCGGCGTCTTCAAGACGGTCGACGGCGGCGATACGTGGGTGCCGATGAGCGACAAATATTTCGGCGGCACCATCGGCAGCATCGGCGTGGCCCCAAGCAATCCCGATGTCGTGTACGTGGGCGGCGGCGAGTTCACGATTCGCGGCAACGTGTCGCACGGTGACGGTGTGTGGAAGACCACCGATGGTGGTCGCAGCTGGACCAACATCGGTTTGAACGACACGCGGCAGATCTCGCGTGTGCTGGTGCACCCGACCAACCCCGAGGTCGCGTACGTGGCGGCGCAGGGGCATGCGTGGGGCCCGAACGCCGAGCGTGGGGTGTTCCGCACCAAGGATGGCGGCAAGAACTGGACGAAGGTGCTGTTCCGCGACGACTCGACCGGCGCGGCGGACCTCGCGATGGACCCGAGCAACCCGAACGTGCTGTACGCCGGATTCTGGCAGATGCATCGCAAGCCGTGGATGCTGGTGTCGGGCGGTAAGGGCTCCGGCATGTTCAAGAGCACCGACGGCGGTGACACGTGGACCGAGATCACCAAGCACAAGGGATTGCCGGCCGGCTTGTGGGGCAACATCGGCATCAGCGTGAGCGGGGCGAACACGCAGCGCATCTACGCGCTCATCGAGGCCGATGAGGGCGGTGTGTTCCGTAGTGACGACGGCGGTGGTACGTGGACGCGCGTGAACGACGAACGCAAGCTGCGTCAGCGCGCGTGGTACTACTCGAAGATCTACGCCGATCCGAAGAACGCCGACATCGTGTACGCCAGCAATGTGCAGTTCCAGGTGTCGCGCGACGGTGGCAAGACGTGGAGCAACATCAACGCGCCGCATGGTGACTCGCATAATCTCTGGATCGCGGGTGACAACGGCGATCGCATGATCGAAGCGAACGACGGTGGTGCGAACGTGAGCACCGACGGCGCGAAGACGTGGACGGCGCAGGACTTCAATACGGCGCAGTTCTATCATGTGACGACCACGAACCACTTCCCGTACAAAATCTGCGGCGCGCAGCAGGACAACAGCACGCTCTGCGGACCGTCGCGCGCGGCGGGTGGCATCACGACCGACATGTGGCAGGACGCCGGCGGTGGTGAGTCGGGCTTCATCGCGGCGCTGCCGAACAATCCGGACATCGTGTTCGCCGGCAGCTACGGCGGCTTCCTCACGCGCAAGGACATGCGCACCGGGCTCGCGCGTGACATCAATCCGTGGCCGCTCAATCCGATGGGACACTCGGCCATCGACTCGAAGTACCGCATGCAGTGGACCTTCCCGATCGCCGTCAGCCCACACGACGCGAAGACGATCTACGTGGGTTCGAACGTGCTGTTCAAGACCACGAATGAAGGCGACAGCTACACCGCCATCAGCCCCGACCTGTCGCGCAACGATCCGCGCACGCTCGGTCCGTCTGGTGGCCCGATCACGAAGGACCAGACGGGCGTGGAAACGTACGGCACCGTGTTCGCGATTTCGGAGTCGCCGGTGATGAAGGGCGTAATCTGGGCAGGTACCGACGACGGCACGGTGCATGTCACGCGCAACGGTGGTACGTCGTGGACGAACGTGACGCCGGCGCTGCTCAAGGAGCGTGAATGGGCGCGCATCTCGATCATCGATGCGTCGCACTTCAACGCCGGCACGGCGTATGTGGCCGCGAACCGCTTCCAGATGGACGACAACGAGCCGTATCTGTTCAAGACCACCGACTTCGGCAAGACGTGGTCGCGCATCGACAACAGCGGCAAGGCCAACGGCATTCCGGCCACCGAGTTCACGCGCGTGATCCGTGAAGACGAAGTGCGTCCGGGGCTGCTGTTCGCCGGCACGGAGCGCGGGATTTACGGTTCGCTCGACGACGGGGCCACGTGGTTCTCGATGCGTCGCAACATGCCGATCGTGCCGGTGCATGATCTGGCCATCAAGGAAGGCGACCTCATCGCCGCGACGCACGGTCGTTCGTTCTACGTGATCGACGACATCAACCTGCTGCGTCAGCTCACGGCCAGCGCGATGGCCGAACGCGCGCACCTGTTCACGCCGCGCGCGGCGTACCGCATCAACTGGGGCGGCGGGTTCAACCCGGGTGGCGGCAACGGCTCACCGGTGGGTGCCAATCCGCCCAACGGCGCGATCGTGTACTACTGGCTCAAGTCGCCGGCCACCAAGGTCACCATCGAGTTCAAGGACTCCACGGGTCGCACCGTGCGCACGTTCTCGAGCGACACGGCGGGCGCGGGCGGCGCGGCGGCCCCGGCTGGCGGACGGCGTGGTGTGGCGGCGGATGCCGCACCCACGAACAAGGTGGGCATGAACACGTTCTCGTGGAATCTGCGCGAGAGCGATGCGACCACCTTCAACGGCATGATCATGTGGGCCGGCGTGCTCACCGGTCCGCTGGTGCTGCCGGGCAACTACTCGGTGCGACTGCTGGTGGATGGCGCACCGGTGTCCGAGACGAAGCTGCTCGTGAAGAAGGACCCGCGCAGCGACGCGACGGCGGCCGATCTGGTCGCGCAGTACAAGATGCTGATGCAGATCCGCGACCGGACCACCGATGCGAATGATGCCGTGCGCACGGTGCGCTATGTGCGTCAGCAGGCCGTGTCGCGCTCGAAGGAAGTGGGTGCCGATTCGGCGCAGTACGCGCAGCTGGTGAAGACGCTCGACGCCAAGATCAGCGAGATGGAAGCGCAGATCTATCAGGTGAAGAACCAGAGCGGTCAGGATCCGCTCAACTACCCGATCAAGGTGAACAACCAGATCGCGGCGTTGGCGGGCGTGGTGGGTAGCACCGAGGCGCG
The DNA here is from genome assembly GCA_963843965.1 of uncultured Gemmatimonadaceae bacterium. Taxonomy (GTDB): domain Bacteria; phylum Gemmatimonadota; class Gemmatimonadetes; order Gemmatimonadales; family Gemmatimonadaceae; genus Gemmatimonas. The sequence continues at coordinate 56,755 of CAWJMR010000018.1, read as the reverse complement.
TCCCACGAAGCAGTCGGTCGTGGTGTACGACACGCTGTCGAAGGAGCTCGAGGTCTATCTCGTGGAGCTTCGCAAGGCGTACAAGGAGCTGCTGCCGCCGATCGACGAGATCCTCAAGAAGCACGGCCTGCCGGCGATCGAAGTGAAGGCCGGTGACGTGCAGACCCCGCGCCGGATCGGCGCCGAGGAAGAGACGACGGGGATGTAATCCGTCGCGCTCGCGACTGGTGTAGTGACAACACGGCGGGTCGTTGCAGGAACCTCCGGTTCCTAGCGGCGGCCCGCCGTACTGCGTACCAACCGCGCGATACTCGCGATCCCGAACACCGGCCCCAGCGACAATACGGCAAATGCCCACTGCCACCCCACCAGGTCGGCAAGTGGCGGCACGAGTTGAATGACCACGGCCGTGAGCAGAAAGCCGAGCGAGGTTTGCAGCGTGAGGGCGGTGCCGACGGCGTGCGGCGGCACGCTCTCGGTGACCAGCACCGAGAACTGCGCACTGTCGGCAATCACGAAGAAGCCCCACACCAGCGCGATCGGCACCAACAGCCAGAGCGAGCGGCCAAAGGCGAAGCCGATCAGTACCGAGCAGGCGCCGCTGATGGCCATGGCCCGCGTAACCAGCCAGGCGCGTCCGCGGCGATCGGCCACGAGTCCGCCCCAGATACACCCCGCACCGCCAATCGCGAGGGCGGCGAAGGCGATGGCCGATGCCACCGATACGCCGCGCGCGCCGGCGGTGGGATCATGGGCGGCGATGCTGGCGGCGATGAACACCGGTAACCACGTCCACGCCGCGTACAGCTCGAACATGTGGCCCAGGTAGCCGCCCGTGGACAAGCGCCACGCCGGTGTGCGCACGACATCCCGCACGAGATGCCACGAGAAGGGCCGCGCCGGAAAGGGATACGGTCCTTCGCGATAGCCGAACCATACCAGCAGCGCCGCGATGCCCGCGCCGACTGACGCGCTCAGCACCACCGGCGTGATACCCGCACCGGGGATGGCGTGCACGAGATACGGCATCGCTTTGCCGACGGTGAGTGCGCCCACGATCGTGCCCACGGCGAGTCCGCGCCGTGCGCGGAACCAGGTGGCGATCATCTTCATGGCCGGCGGATACACCCCCGCCAGCGCGAGTCCGGTCACGAAGCGCCACACCAGTGCGCCCGACAGTCCGTCGGCGGTGAGCAGCATCGTGTTGGCGACGGCGCCGACCATCGCGCAACAGGCAAACAGTGCGCGCGCCGGGACGATGTCGGCCACGTTCAGCACCGCCGAGATCGCGGTGCCAGCCACGAAGCCCAACTGCACGATCGTCGTGAGCCACGCCGCTTCGCTGCTGCTCAGCGTCCACTGCGCGGTGTACTGCGCCGACACGGCGCTGGCGGCAAACCACAACGTCATGCCCAACAGCTCGGCGATGGTGAGAATGCCGAGCATGCGCCAGCGATCCGGATGCGAATCGCCAGCGGGGATCACGAGAGCGGGGTCGCCGGCCGGCGCGCTCATCGTACGAGAAGCACTCAGAGACGTTCGACCGACACGCCAAACTCGTCGAAATGCTCAGCCAGCGCGCGCAACGTGCGTTCGGCGTTTCCGCCGTGTCCACGCAGCGCGGCGAAGAAGCGAATCACGGGATTGCCCACGCGACCGGACTCGGTGAGGGTGACCACACTGTGCGCGTCATCGCCGTCAACGCGCCATTCCCATCGCAGCTGCGATTTCGTGTCGTCGTCGGTCACGCGCAACGCGATCGTCTGGGCTTCACCGGACTCCTGCTGCTCGATCGTGGTCGGCGACGGCGCCCACTGCTCATAGGCGGCGAGGTCGCTGAGCAGCGCGCGCACCGTATCGGCGCTTCGTTGTAGTTGCATGCGCCGCACCACGCGGTACTCGGCCGGCGTGACCAGTCCGCCGACCACCAACGCGACCAGACTCGCCGCGATGGCGGCCATGATGACGAGTATCCAGTACATGGCCGTCGGCGCTCAGCTTACGCGCAGCGGCTGATCGAGCACCACGCGCACGCGTCGGGCGAGTTCGAGCGAGGTGAACGGCTTCTGCAAGAAGGTGCGCTCGTCGAGCGACACACCCTTCAGCAAGACCGCATCGTCGGTGTAGCCGGACACGAACAGCACGCGCATGCCGGGGCGCATCTGCTCGAGCTGTTCGGCCAGCTCGCGTCCGTTCAGGCCGGGCATGACGACGTCGGTGACCAGGAGATCGATCCGGCCGGGAAACGCGCGCGAGATCGCGATGGCGGACTCCCCGTCGGCGGCCGCGAGCACGCGATAGCCGCGACGTTCGAGCGCCGCCGTGGCGACGGCGCGCACACTGTCTTCGTCTTCGGTCAGCAGGACCGTCTCCTGACCGGTGAGCACCTCAGGTACTTCTTCCTCGACCGTGACATCAGTGGGAAGCTCGCCCAAGCGGGGCAGCAGCAGATGAAACGTGGTGCCCTGTCCGGGAGCGCTGTTCACGCGGATCTCGCCGCCGGCTTGATCGATCATGCCGTAGGCGAGCGGTAGGCCGAGTCCGGTGCCCTTGCCGCGCTCCTTCGTGGTGAAGAAAGGCTCGAAGATGTGTTCGCGAACGGCATCGGTCATGCCGACGCCGGTGTCGGTCACGCGGATCACGATCCACTCGTGCTGCGCGTCGAGTCCGAACGTCTGCACTTCCTGGTCGCTCACGCGCGCGGTGGCGACGCGCAGCGTGCCGCCGGAGGGCATCGCATCGCGCGCGTTACTGGCCAGGCTGAGCATGACCTGCTCCAGCTGCGCGGGATCGATGCGAATGGTGCCGAGGTCGCCGCCGAGGGTGGTGCTGACTTCGATGTGCTCGCCCATGAGGCGGCGCAGCAGGCGATCGAGTCCCTCAATGACCGTATTCGGATCGAGCACCGTCGGCTGCACGATCTGTTTGCGACTGACGGCGAGGATCTGCTTGGAGAGATCGGTGCCGCGGACGGCAAGTGCGCGGATCTCACTCACGTCGCGCCGCACGGGATCGTCGGCGGACATCATGGCGAGGGCGAGATCGCAGTAGCCCAGCATGCCGGTGAGCAGGTTGCTGAAGTCGTGCGAGATGCCGCCGGCGAACGTGCCGATGGCTTCCATCTTCTGCGATTGCCGCAGCTGCTCTTCGCTGCGGGCCAGCGCGCGCTCGGCTTCGCGCCGCGCCGTGACATCAATGCCCACGGACAGCCAACTGGCGCGCCCGAGTCGTCGCGACGAGGTCGTGATGACTTCCATCTCGAGCTGACGGCCGGTTGCGGTGCGATGCAGCCACGTGCCGGCGCTTTGCTTCGACTCGGAGAAGGGCAGACGGGCGCCGCTGAATCGCGCGTGTTCGGTGGGATCGAGCAGGTCGAGAATGCGCAGCGACAAGAACGCATCGCGATCGTAGCCGTACTTCTCGACGGCGGCTTCGTTCACCGCCAGCACGAGCATCGTGTCCGCATCCCAGGCCCACATGGGCAGCGGGTTGGAATCGAACAGGAAGCGGTAGCGACGTTCGCTGTCGGCCAGCGCCGCGTTGCGTCGCTCGACGGTTTCGGCCATCTGATTCAGGGCCGTCGCGAGCGAACCGATTTCATCGCTGGACCGTATGCGCGAGCGGTGCCCGGCCACGCCCACCGCAAGTGCATGCGCATCGTCGATGAGCGCCTGCACCGGCCGCGAGATCTTGGTCCCGAAATACATCGCGAGCGCGATCGACACGATCAGCGCTCCACCAAACAGCAGCACGCCACGCCAGCCGCTGTTCGGCATCGGCGTGAGCAGGCTGACGAGCAACGGCGGTGTTGACACGATCAACGCCATGCCGAGCAGTCGCGTGCGGAGTCCCGTTCCCCGTTGCGCCGGCGGAACGTTGTCCTGCTCGAGGGTCGATCGTTCGGACACCCTGCTAGGCGCCGAGCGGGTCTACGCCGGGTGGCATCGTGACGGCCATACCCATCGCGTGGTATCCCTTGTCGACGTATACCGTGGAGCCGGTGATGCCGCTGGCCAATGAGCTGGCCAGGAATGCGGCGGTGTTGCCGACTTCGGCGGCGGTGAGTTCCTCGGCCAGCGGTGCGTTGGCGGCGCAGTACTTCACCATCTTGTCGATGATGCCGATGGCGCTGGCCGCACGCGACGCATACGGGCCGGCGCTGATCGTGTTCACGCGCAAGCCGTACTTGCGACCTGCTTCGAACGACAACACCCGCGTGTCGCTCTCGAGCGCGGCCTTGGCCGACGACATGCCGCCGCCGTAGCCGGGAATGGCGCGCTCACTGGCCATGTAGGTGAGCGAGCAGACCGAGCCGCCGGGACGCATGAGTGGGCCGAGGCGCTGCACCATGGACACGAGCGAGTAGGCGCTGGCGCTGGACGCGGCGAGATAGCCGGCACGACTGACCTCGAGCAGCGACTTCTTCACCTCGGGGCCGTTGGCCAGCGAGTGGAAGACGATGTCGAGCGACTGGTCGCCGAAGTCGGCCGCGATGCGCTGGGCGAGACCGCCGATCGAGAAGTCGCCGATGTCCTTGTAGCGCTTCGATTCGCGCACGTCTTCCGGCGCATCCTCGAGCGAGTCGTACACGGCGTCGAGGGGATAGATGCGCTCGAACGTGAGCAGCGATCCATCACGCAGTTTGCGGGATTCATCCATCTTCCCGCGTTCAAGCAGGTTGAGGAAGATGTTGAGCGCAGGCGGCCACGTGGCGACACAAACCGAGGCGCCGGCCTCGGCGAAGGCCTTTGCGACGGCGAACCCGAAGCCGCCGTCGTCGGCGACGCCCGCCACGAGGGCGCGCTTGCCGGAAAGATCGATGGGTAGCATCTGGGCAAGATAGCAGCGAAGAGCGGCTACCGCGCCGCCCGGGCGAGTCGATCGCGGGGGCCGGCCCAGCGGTCCTCATCGGGCGGACGTTCGATCACGATGAGCGACGCGCCGATGGCGTCGGCGGTGTGCAGTGCGGCATAGAGCGCTCGCGCATAGTCCGCCGGATCGTCGGGCATGCGCACGATGGTGCCATCCGGCACCGACAGCGTGGTAGTTCGGAGGAGCGCCGTTACGGTGCTGGTTCCTTCACGCCTCTCCGCCAGCGCGGTATCGATCTCCGATTGCTGCCCGGCGTCGAACAGCCATACATCGGCGCGCGGGGCGTAATGTCGATCGGCCATCCCGGGCGACCGCTGCGGCGCGGCGGTTGCCGCCGACGCGCCGTGCGAGACCGTCGTGGTCGCCGTTCGGACCGTGACCCCCGAGCCACGCAGGGCGAGTTCGAGATCGGCGGCGGAGATCATGCCCGGCCGTAGAATGACGGCGTCGGCGCCGGTGAGATCCACCACGGTGCTCTCGATGCCGACCGTGCTCGGCCCGCCGTCGAGAATGAGCCCGACGCGGTCGCCGAGCGACGCCTGCACGTGCTGCGCGGTGGTGGGACTGACCTGCGTGAATCGATTGGCGCTGGGGGCCGCGATAGGCACGCCAGCGGCCCGGAGCAGGGCCAACGCCACCGGATGCGCCGGAATCCGTACGGCGACCGCATCGAGCCCGGCGGTGGCCACGTCGGGTACCTGAGGGGCCTTGGGCAGCACGAGTGTGAGCGGGCCCGGCCAGAAGGCGGCGGCCAAGCGGTCGGCGGCGGTCGGCCACTGCCGGGTGAGCGCGCGGGCGGCGGCCACGTCGGGCACGTGCGCGATCACGGGATTCCAGGCGGGGCGCCCCTTCGCCGTGTAGATGGCCACCACGGCATCGGGGTCGAGCGCGTTGGCCCCGAGGCCGTAGACGGTTTCCGTGGGAAACGCGACGAGCCCGCCGCGCCGAATCAGGGCGGCGGCATGCTCGACGACCACGGGATCCGGGTTGCGGGGGTCGAGCCTGAGAATGGGAGCGCCAGCCATGCCGGAATCTAGCGGTGGGCTCGGCCCCGTCGTTGAGGGGGGCCGTTCAAGGGGTCAGAGTCGTTGAACGGTTTGGATTTTTCAAGGGGTCAGAGTCGTTGAACGCGACGTTCAACGACTCTGACCCCTTGAAAATCCGTTGAAGGTCCGTTCAACGACTCTGACCCCTTGAACGCTGACCCCTTGAACGCCGGGCGGTCGCGGCGGGCCTACTGCCGCGACTCGATCACGCCCTTGGCGATCCGGTCCACCAGCGCGGGCGACATCAGCTTGAGCAGACGACCCATCTTGCCGCGCCACGTCATCACGAGATCGCGATCACGCGCCGCCACGGCGGCGAGTATCAGGCGTCCGCACTCGTCGGTCTCCATGGTCTCGCCCTTCCGGCGCTTGTAGCCGCGATCGCCGAACGGGGTGCCATCGGGGGACAGCGCCCGCTGATTGATCTCCGAGAACACGAAGCCGGGGTAGACCATCGTGACCGTCACGCCGGTGCCGTCGAGCTCGATGCGGAGCGAGTCGAAGAAGCCCGCCATCGCGTGCTTCGTGGCGGCGTACGCGGTGCGCTTGGGGACGCCGGTGAGTCCGGTGAGACTCGAAATCGCCACGATGCGCCCCTTCGTACGCTTGAGGTGCGGCAACGCATGCGCCGTGCACCACACACTGCCGAGGTAGTTCACCCGCATCAGCGTGTCGAAAATCGTGAGATCGGTGACGTCTTCGAACAGCCCGCTCGAGCCCATGCCGGCGTTGTTCACCAGAATGTCGAGCTGGCCGTAGTGCGCCACGGTGCGCTGTACGATGTCGGCACACGACGTCTCGACGCCCACATCACCGACCACCACCAGCGCCTGGGCACCCAACGCCCGGCACTCGGCGGCCACGGATTCCAGTCGCGCGGCATCACGCGCCGCGAGCGCGACCCGGGCGCCGTCGGCGGCGAACTGACGTGCCAACTCCGCCCCGATGCCGCTCGAGGCGCCGGTGATCAGCACCACTAGGCCGGCGAAGCGCGAACTCACGGATGGCCGCTCACGGATGGCCAGCGGCGTCGTCGGGGTCGAGCAGATCGTCGATGTAGGCGTCGCCTTCGAAAGGGGCATCGAGGATGCGCAAGGCGTGCTCCGCGTCGCCGACCCGCACGGCGAGGCGGACCGGATACACAAAGTGCATGGCGGGCAGCATGCCGCCCGCATCGTCGCGTAGCACTACGGCTGGAATGTGATGTGCTTCCAGCACGCTGCGTGCAACGAGCGCTTCCATCTCGTTCACGTATTCCCGGATGACCTTCATGGCGGCTCCCATAGGGCGAACATATCGCACGGGTCGCGCCACCGTGAGGGTAGCGGGTACACCGACTAGATTTCAGGAATGGCGGCGTCCTTCGGCATTTTCGTACTGGCAGAGCTTCCTGGCGAAGCAGGTGCCATGGTGCGAGAGATTCAACAGCGTTTCGACCCCAAGCTGGCCCGGCTCACGCCTCCACACGTGACGCTGGTCGGCTCTTCGGGCGTGGGCGCGATGCCCACGGATACCCCGGTGGCGCGCATTCGGGAAGCGCTCGAGCCGATCGCGGCCAGCACGGCGCCGATGGAACTCGCGCTGGGGCTGCCGCACCGGTTCATGCAGACCGACATCGTGTCGTTGCCGCTGGACCACAACGGGCCCCTGCGGGCGCTGCACGAACGGATTGCGCGCAGCGGATTGCCGTTCAAGCACGCGCGCTTCCGGTTCACGCCGCATTGCACCCTGAGCTTCTACCCGATGCTCACGCCTGCGCGCGAACGCGAACTGCTGGCGATGCGTGTGAACGCCCCGGCGATCATCGAGCGGCTGCAGGTCTATCTCACGCGCGATCCGCAGCCGTCCAAGTTGTTGTTCGAAGTCGCGCTGACGGGCGAACTTACGGGCAGCGCGTTTCCGGGCGTAGCTTCTGGTACGTCGACATCGCGTGTTTGAGACCCAGTAGCGCCGAGGCTTCGAGTTCATACTCGAGCTGCAGGTCGCCGAGCTTCTCGGCATCGTGCTGGGTGAGCTGACGCGAGGCCTTTTCGGCGATGCTGTGGCGGCGGAGGTACTCACGGGCCGCCAGCCACATGGCGTTGGCGGCCTGCCGGATATCGGCGTCGTCGCTGATCGTGACCTTCGAGCAGGTCTTCTCGAAGTCGCGCACGCACTCGGCGAGCGCCAGATCGATGTTGTCCACCATGGCGTGAGCGGCTCCGAGCTCGGACTTCGCCACCGACAACGCGTTCAGGCGGGCGAGTCGCTCATGCTGACGGCAGGTCTCCGACGCGGTACGCGCGAGGGCGTCGCAGCAGTACATCGGCCCCTGCTGCGCAGCGGTCGGGTCGTCGAGCATCATCGAGGAAGCAGCAGCGCGGGAGGGAGACATGGTGGGGGCAAGAGTGGCCAGCGGGTCCGTGCGCCTGATAACCGGTTCGAACAGGCGTACCATGTGATCTAGCGAACGCACCCATACGCGTGGTAGTGGGTGCGCGAAGGCCGATACGTGAATCGACACAAGTCGGACCCGGATATTCGGCGCGGCCTGTATGCTTGATGCATGACTGCCCACATCGATTCCTTCGAGCATCTGCTGATCGACACGACGGCCGCCGGCGTGCGCACGATCACGCTGAACCGCCCCGAGCGGCTCAATGCGGTGAACCCGCGACTGGCCGACGAACTGCCGATGGCGATGGCCAACGCGGCGCGCGAGGATGCGGTCCGTGTGGTGGTGATCACCGGCGCGGGACGGGGATTCTGCGCGGGGCTCGATCTTGGCGAGCGGAGTCTGCGTGAGGATGCCGACCGCGCCACCCGATTGGATCCCTACTACTGGGTGGGGCGCTGGGTGCAGTCGATCACGTCGTGCGAGAAGCCGGTGATCGCGGCCGTGAACGGCGCGGCCGCTGGCGCCGGCTTCGGACTCGCCCTTGCCTGCGATCTTCGTCTCGTGAGTGCCGGTGCCACGATCACCGCCGGCTACGTGCGCCGCGGGTTGTCACCAGACGCCGGCGTCACCTGGTTTCTGCCGCGGTTGATCGGACACGCGCGCGCCACCGACATCATTCTCACCGGTCGCGACGTGCGCGCCGACGAAGCGGAACGCATCGGACTCGCCACCGCCGTGCTGCCGGATGATGCGTTCGCGGAGGGTGTGCAGCGCTACGCGGCGCAGTTGGCGGTCGGCGCACCGCTCGCGCTGGCGCTGTCGAAACGGTTGTTGCTGGCGAGCCCCGACGCCACGCTCGACGCGCAACTGCGCGAGGAGTTCACACACATCAAGAGTTGCTTCGCAAGCGCCGATGTGCGCGAAGCGATGGTGGCGTTCAAGGAGAAGCGCGTTCCGACGTTCGAGGGGCGCTGAACGCGACGTGCGCTAGCTGGTGTGAGTGCGGCCGGGGTTGTAGCGAAGACTGCCGGGCAGCGAATTGAGCAGCGGCCCGAGTTCGGTGGCGCGCTCGAGGGTCGTCACGAACGTGAGTCCGTCGAGCGACACCACCAGCAACCCTGAAATGCCATAAGCCACCACGCAGCAGCCGTCGGCGTGAATCACGTTGCCGGAGGCGTCGACGCAGTGCACGTGGCCCATCACACCATTGCCGGTGTCGTCGAGATCCCGTACACGCCGTAATGACGCCCACGTGCCGACGTCGTCCCACGCACACTCGGTGGGCAGCACCACCAGATTGCGACTGCGCTCGAGCAGCCCGCGGTCGATCGAGACCGACGTGACCAACTCGGCGAAGCTGGTCATGTCGCCGGCGGCCAGCTTGGGCAATCCGTGCTGTAACTCGCTGGTATTGGCCTCGAGCGCTTCGAGCACGACGCGCGCGCGCCACACGAAAATGCCGGTGTTCCAGAGCGCGCCCTTGTCGATGAGCGTGTCGGCCAGCACGGCCGTGGGCTTCTCCACGAAGTGCTCCACGCGGCACGCACCACCCTCGGCCCGCGAGACGAACGGATCGAACGGCGCGCCGGGCTGCAGGTAGCCGAAGCCGGTTTCGCAGCGCGTGGGCGCGGCGCCAAGCGCCACCAGCACCGGCTCCGACGACGCAACCGTAGCGGCCCGACGGAGCGCATCGCGGAAGACGCCGGGAAAGCCGACCGAGAGATCGGCGTGCAGGGCGCAGAACACCGTCTCGGGACCGGCGCGCTTGGCGACTTCGTGGGCGCCCCAGGCCAACGCGGCCGCGGTGCCGAGTGGGCGCGGCTCGATGAGCATGTTGGCGCGCGGGACTTCGGGAATCGCTTCGTGCAGCGCATCCGCGATATCGGCGCTGGTGACGACGAGCACACGCTCAGCGGGCACCAGCGGCGAGAGGCGCTCGATCGTGTCGACGATGAGCGGCCGCTCGTTGACGAGGGCCAGCAGCTGCTTGGGGCGCTTGGGCGTACTCAGCGGCCAGAAGCGGGTGCCGATGCCACCGGCGAAGACCACAGCCCAAAGTGCGGTCTGTGTCTCGAGCAGCGGCTCGAGTTCGAACTCCTCCATGGTGTCCGCGATCGGCGACGACTCGACGAGCACGGGGGGTGCGACATGAGGAGCGACAGCGCGGGGCTCTGGCATCGTGGCAGCGGAGTGGAGAACACGAAGGGCGGGCCGCGAATGCAAACGCCCGTGGCAACTGGCGCATCTGCTCGGCTACGGACAACATACTTAAGACATGCTCACCCTGCACATTACGAACGGCGACTTGGCTGCCAGCGCCCTTGCGCGCTCCGGCCTCCCCGGAGACATCGTCTCCTGGCGCGACGTGCTGCACGACGGTCCCGTGCCTCCGGATGACGACCTCGGCGCCTTTCATCGCGTTCGCGCGGAGTTTCTGGCCAGCCGAGGATGGTCGAATATGGCGGCGGCGGTCACCGACTTCGAGCAACGCGACGCGCGTCTGGAGGACGTGGTGGCGGGCGACGAGGTGGTGCTGTGGTTCGAGCCTGATCTGTACGACCAGTTGCAGTTGATCCAGATCCTGGCGCGATTCGAGCGTCGGCCGCCCGACGAGCGTCCGCGACTTTCCATCGTGCCTGCGGATTGCTACCTCGGACCGATGTTGCCGGAGAAGTTTGCGCCGTTATATGTGGCGCGCCGGGCGATTACGGCGGAGGATCTGGTGCACGGCGATGTGACCTGGCGCGCGTTCACATCGAGTATGCCGAACGACTTGCTTGACGTGACCAACCGGCTCGATCGCGAGGTGACCGCGCGAACGTATACCTCCGACGACCATGTGCGGCTGCCGCATCTGGTGGCGGCGCTGCGCCGGCAGCTCGAAGAGTATCCGGATACCGACGCCGGATTGTCGCGCAGCGAGCGGCAGTTGTGTGAAGCGCTGTCGCCGGGCGCGATCACGCTGGGCAAGCTGTTCGCGGCCCATCAAGCGACGGAATCGTGGGTATGGCTCGGGGATTTGAGCTTCGCGTGGTACGCCGAGCGTCTCAGTGATTGCGCGCATCCGATCGTGGTGCATACCAACGGCTCCCGGGTGATTGCGCCGCTGCGCGATACCGATGGCCGGGCGTTCTGGGAGCGCGCGGTGCAGCTCACGCCATTCGGACAGGATGTGGTTCGCGCCCGTGCCGATGCGGTTCGGGCCAACGGTATCGACCGCTGGATCGGCGGCACGCACTGCACGAACGCGCAGTACTGGCGCTGGGATGCGCGCACGCAACGGACCGAACTCTTTCCCCGCCCATGATGGACACCAGCACCGACATCGACGCCGAACTGCTGGCGATGCTCGAGGCGGATACGACGCTCGAGGCGGCGCGTCCGATCCTCGAACTGGCGGCCAGCTACTTCGCCAACACGCGCCGGGGCGAGGGGCCGGTGTCCACGTGGCACAGTGCGCAGGTGATCGCCGATCGCCTCGCCGGTCCGATGCCGCGCGGCGCGCGCGCGTTGCCGGATGTGGCCCGTCGACTGTCGTCGCTGCTGCTGGAGGACGTGAACCGTCTGGCGCATCCGATGTACATCGGGCACCAGGTGTCGGCGCCACTGCCGGCGGCGGTGTGGACCGATGCGCTCATCAGCGCGCTCAATCAGTCGCAGGCCGTGCGCGAGATGTCGCCGTCGTTCACGCCGCTGGAGCATCAGGTGATCGCGTGGATGACCGACCTGGTGGGGTGGGATGAGCAGGCCGGCGGCACGATGACGTCGGGTGGCACCGAAGCGACGTTTGCCGCGCTGTTGGCGGCGCGCAGTCGCGCGGTGCCCGAGGTGTGGACGAACGGCCTCGGGCCGAACCCGCCGGTGCTGGTGTGCGGTGAGCACACGCACTACGCCGTGTCACGGGCGGCCGGTGAGATGGGCCTGGGACGGGCGCGCGTGATCGTGATCCCGTCGCGCGCGCTGCGCATGGACACCGATGCCCTGCGCGAGCGACTGGCCGCGTTGCGGGCCAGCGGCACGCGCGTGATGGCCGTGGTGGCGACGGCCGGGTGTACCGCGACCGGCAGCTTCGATGATCTGGAGGCGGTGGCCGACCTCTGCGACGAGTTCGCCGACGATCATGGGCCGTTGTGGCTGCATGTCGATGCGGCGCACGGCGGGGCGGCCATGCTGTCGCCGCGGCATCGCCATCGCGTGAAGGGGCTGGTGCGGGCGCGCTCGCTGGCGTGGGATCCCCACAAGACGCTGTTGCTGCCACTCTCGGCCGGTATGGTGCTGGTGCGTGATCAGGACGATCTGACCCGCGCTTTTACGCAGGAGGCGCCGTATCTCTTCAGCTCCGGATCCGATGCGCAGATCTGGGATATGGGTCCGCGTTCGTTCCAGTGTTCGCGTCGTGCCGACGTGCTGAAGCTGTGGGTGGCGATCGAGCGCTATGGCTCGGATAACCTGGCGCGCCTGTATGACCGGCTTTGCCGGATGGCGCAGACACTGCATGGCCTGCTCAGCGCCCGCAGCGACTTCGCGCCGCTGCACGAACCGATGTCGAACATTCTGTGCTTCGCGTGGACGCCGTCGGGCGTGGCGGAGGCCGATCTCGACACGCTGACCGACGCGCTGCGCGAGCGGTACAACCGCTCCGGACGTGGCTGGATCACGGCCACGACGCTGGACGGCCGCCGGGTGCTGCGCATTACCGTGATGAACGCGCGCACCAACGAGACGCACCTTGCCACGCTGGTGGACGGACTGTCGGCGGAGGCGGCGCTGGTGCTGCACAAGCGCTGATACCCAGCGGGTGCTGGTGCCGGTGCGGTTGCGGCGAGCGCTACCACTAGCGCTTCGCCGTTTGAGGTCGCATTTGTGTTCTGATGCGAAACCTCCTCCTTCGTCGGTTCATGAGCATACCGACATGCGCTGCGGCAGTTGGCCTGCTGCTTATCGGCGGCTGCGCGCCGACCACGGTCGCCCGCCGCACGATCAATCCTCCCGGCATCTCGCCATTGGTGCCGGCGTACTCGGTGGCCATTCGCGCCGGGAATCAGGTGTTTGTGTCGGGCATGACCGGCATCAAACCAGGCACGCAGGATATCATCGAGGGCGGCGTCGAGATCCAGACGCGTCAGACGCTCGAGAACATCCGTACCGCGCTGCAATCGGCCGGTGCCACGATGGCCGATGTCGGCGAATGCACGGTGTTCCTGACCGACATGCGCGACTACGCTGCGATGAATGGTGTATATACCGAGTACTTCCGCGTCGATCCCCCGGCGCGCGCGACGGTCGCCGTGACCGCCCTGCCGCGTCCCGCCGCGCGCGTGGAAATCAAATGCAGTGCCCAGATCCGCTCTCCGGAGAAGCCGTGACGACCCCGCACCAACCCAAACGTGGTTCCGACCTGCTGCATGATCCCGTTCTGAATAAGGGGACCGCGTTCACTGATACCGAGCGTGATGCGTTCGGACTGCGCGGGCTGCTGCCGCCGCGCGTGATGTCGCAGGATGAGCAGTTGGCGCGCATTCTGCCCGGCGTTCGCTCCAAGCCGTCGCCCCTCGAGCAGTACGCGTATCTGGTGGCACTGCACGACCGCAACGTGACGCTCTTCTATCGCCTGGTGATGGATCACCTCGAAGAGCTGATGCCGGTGCTGTATACACCCACCGTTGGTCAGGCGTGCGAAGAGTTCGGCCGCATTTTCCGTCGCAGTCGCGGCATGTACATCACGGCCGCCGACAAGGGGCACGTGGCCGACGTGCTCGCCAACTGGCCGCAGGACGACATTCGCATGATCGTCGTGACCGACGGCGAACGCATCCTCGGGCTCGGTGATCTCGGGGCCAACGGCATGGGTATCCCCATCGGCAAGCTCACGCTGTACACGGCGTGCGCCGGTGTGTCACCGAATCAGTGTCTTCCGATCACGATCGACGTCGGCACCAACAACACGACGCTGCGCGAGAGTCATTCCTACGTCGGCCTGCGTCAGCCGCGGTTGCGTGGCGCCGAATACGACGAGCTGATGGATGAATTCGTCGAAGCGGTGCAGTCGCGCTTTCCGTTGGCCTGTCTGCAGTTCGAGGATTTCGGCAACCACAACGCGTTCACGCTGCTCGAACGGTGGCGCGATCGCATCTGCACCTTCAACGACGACATTCAGGGCACCGCATCGGTCGCGCTGGCGGGATTGTATTCGGCGGCGCGCATCAGTGGCACGCCGCTGCGTGACATGCGCCTGCTGTTTCTCGGCGCCGGCGAGGCCGGTATCGGCATCGGCGATCTGGTGGTCGAGGCACTTTGCTCCGAGGGCATGTCGCTCGCCGACGCGCGGCGTCACTGCTGGTTCGTGGACTCGAAGGGATTGGTGGAGCATTCGCGCACCGACCTGGCGGAGCACAAGAAGCCGTTCGCGCATGACCATGCGCCGGTGAAGACGTTGCTGGAGGCGGTGGAATCGCTCAAGCCACACGCGATCATCGGCGTGTCGGGCACGCCGAATACGTTCACGAAGGACGTGCTGGAAGCGATGGCGAGGGAGCATGCGCGACCGATCGTGCTCGCGCTGTCCAATCCCACGTCGAAGGCCGAGTGCACGGCGCTGCAGGCGTATTCGGCGACCGATGGTCGCGCCATCTTCGCGAGTGGAAGTCCGTTCGCGCCGGTCACGTACAAAGGCAAGACCCACGTGCCGGGACAGGGCAATAATGCCTACATCTTTCCGGGCGTCGGACTTGGCGTCATCGTGAGCGCGTCATCGCGCGTCACGGAAGCGATGTTCGCTATCGCTGCGCGTACGTTGGCGTCGATGGTGACCGAGGACGACCTGGCGATGGGACGCATCTATCCGAGCCTGTCGCGCATCCGGGAAGTGTCACGCGCCATCGCGATCGAAGTGGCCACGTTGGCCTTCGACCGCGGGCTGGCACGGGTGGAGCGGCCGGCCGACATCGCGGCTGCTGTGACGGACGCGATGTTCCAGCCGCACTACGTGTCGCTGATCTAAGTCAGAATCGCAGCGAGAGGCAACTCAGTCCGCCATCCATCTTGGCGAACTCGCTCATCGCCAATGGCTCCAGGGTGTAACCGGCCGCACGCAGTACAGCGTGCGTGCCGGGGAAGCCATCGGCCATGAAGATCACGTCATTGACCCGCACACAATTCGCGGCGTACTCCTCGCCGGCCGGAACGCGTAGCACCGTCCGGTCGGCAAATGCCTCGTGCGCCGCGAGCGCGTCGATACATAGCAGGCGATCGGCATCGAGGGCCACGACCCCGCTCTTGAGATGCAGAATGCCGGGGGTGTGGCGGATATCGACCAACCGCGCGGCGATATCGTATCGCGCCAGCCATTCGGCGAGCTGTCGCGCGCCGTCGTGATTGGTGCGCAGCGAGATGCCGATGAACACCGTCTGACCCGCTTCGCACACGTCGCCAGCATCCAGCGTGCCGGGACTCGTGATCTCGGGCAGGTCCTTGAAGAACCCCGAGAGCGCCTCGCGAATCGCGTGCACTTCCCCCGCGCGGCTCTCGGCGCCAGGGCGCGTGATAATGGCCCCCTGACCAGGGAGAACGAGCGCGGTATCCTCGACGAACGTGGAGTCGGGGTGTGCGCTGTCGGCCGGGAGCGCGATGACGGTGCATCCATGACGCGCGAGGGCGGCGCAGTAGGCCGCGTGCTGCGCCACCGCGACGTCGACGTCGGGCGCGCCGAGATCGACGGTGGTGAGACCGTCGGCGAAATTGCGCGCCGGTGGGCGGACGATCGCCTGCGTGAAGCGTGAGAACATGCGCAGAGTATGGCGCTTCCGCTGCCGCGGCGGAATACTTCGGCGCGTGAATATCATCGATCTCGAATTCAGCGCGCACGAGATGCGTGCCATGGCCGATCAGGTGGTCGCGCGTTGCGTGGAGCACATTACCACGCTGCCCAGCCAGCCGTTGTACGGCGTGCACGACGCAGAGGCGCTGTGCGCGCGCATGCGCGAGACGTCGCCTGCGACCGGCACCTCGCTCACGGCATTGCTCGACGACCTGTTCACGACGTACATCCCGCAGTCGTTCAACACGCCGTCGCCCGGCTATCTCGCGTACATCCCCGGCGGTGGCCTGTTTCCGGCGGCGCTGGCCGATTTCATCGCCGACACGACCAATCGCTACACCGGCATCTGGCAGGCGGCGCCGGCGCTGGTGCAGCTGGAAGCCAATGCACTCGAGTGGCTGCGCGAATGGATGGGATTCCCCATCGGCGCGCGTGGTGTGTTCACCACCGGCGGCTCGATGGCCACGTTCAACGCCGTGCTGTGCGCGCGAGAACAGTATCTCGGCGTCGATATCCGTCGCGGCGTGCTGTACACGTCGGATCAGGCGCACCATTGCGTGATCAAGTCGGCGAAGCTCGCTGGCATCATGCCCGATCGCGTGCGTTCCATTCCGTGCGACGCGCAGTTCCACCTGACCGTCGACGCGTTGCGCGAGGCGATCGCGCAGGACCGCCGCGACGGGCTGCTGCCGTTCATGGTGGTATCAAACGCCGGCACGACGAATACGGGTGCGGTCGATCCGCTCGATGCGATTGCCGACGTGTGCGCCGAGGAACGGCTGTGGCATCACGTGGATGGGGCATACGGTGCGTTCTTCCAGCTGTGCGACGACACGCGTGGGGTGCTGCGCGGTATCGAGCGCGCGGATTCGCTCACGCTCGATCCGCACAAGGGCATGTTCATGCCCTATGGTACGGGCGCCCTGCTGGTGCGCAACGGTGCGGCGCTGCGGGCAGCGCACGGGGCCACGGCCGACTATCTGCCCGACATGCCGAGCGCGCAGGATTTCTACGATCCCAGTCAGCATGGGCCCGACCTGTCGCGCGGATTTCCTGGGCTCCGCATGTGGCTCACGATCAAGCTGTACGGTGCGGATGCGTTTCGTGCGGCGATCAACGAGAAGCGCGCCCTTGCGCTCGACGCCGCCGCGCGCGTCGCACAATTACCGCACGTCGTGATCGACGCGCCGCCCGAGCTATCGCTCTTTCCGTTTCATCTCACGTGGCCCGGCGCCACACTGGCGCAGGAAGACGCGGCCACTCGCGAGCTGATGGCGGCCGTGTCGCAGCGCGGACGCGTGATGATCAGCGGCGCCGTAGCGGGTGGTCGCTATGTGGGGCGCGTGTGCGTGCTGAGCTTCCGGACGCACGCGGTGCAGATCGACCACCTCGTCGAGGACATGGCGGCCGCGATCGCCGTGGTGGTGGAAACGCATCGCGACATGGGCGGGGCAGTCGCCTAACGCCGATCGTCGAGGCATCTTTGGCCGTCCCGAGGATCCTGCGTGAAAAGAACCGTTCTGCTGTACGGCCTCGTGGGCGGCGTGCTGATCGCCGGCCTGCGCTTCGTCGAATACCGATTTCTCGTGCTCGAGCATTCGCTCGAGATCTACGGGGGGATCGTCGCCGCCCTCTTCGCGGCGCTCGGCCTCTGGCTCGGCCGCAAGCACACGCGCCCGCGGGAGACCGTGGTCGTACGCGAGGTGCCGGTCGAAGTGCGCGTGGAGGTGCCCGTGGAAGTGCCGGTGGGACCGTTCGAGCGGAATGCGGAACGGCTTTCGGCGCTGGGAATCACGCCGCGGGAGCTCGATATCCTGGAGGCGATGGCGGCCGGCCACAGCAATCGCGAGATCGCCGAACGGCTCTACGTGAGTGAGAACACCGTGAAAACCCACGCCGCCCGCCTGTTCGACAAACTCTCGGCCAAGCGGCGCACGCAGGCGGTTCAGCTGGCGAAAGAGGCCGGACTGATCCCCTGATCATCCCCCAAATGGGTGATTTTTGCCGGTTTGCGGCGAAATCATCCCTTCGGGTGACGCGTAGGCGGGCCTCCGCTGACCAGACTGGCGGACGTTCACGCCCGCCCCTTCCACGCTTACGACCCGATCTATGCGCAACATCGTTCTGAAGTTCGGCCTGATCTCCGGCGCGCTCCTGTCAGTCATGATGGCCAGCACGATCCCGTTCCAGGACGCGATCGGTTTCGAGAACGGCATGATCGTCGGTTACACGACGATGGTGCTGGCCTTCCTCTTCGTCTACTTCGGTATCCGGAGCTATCGCGATACCGTAGCGGGCGGGTCCTTGAGCTTCGGACGCGCCTTCAAGGTGGGTGCCCTCATCGCGCTGATCTCGTCGTGCTGCTACGTGGCCACATGGGAGGTCATGTACTTCAAGTTCATGCCGGACTTCACCGCCAAGATGACCGCGCACACCGTGGCCAAGGCCCGGGCCGCCGGCGAGAGCGAGGAGGCCGTGGCGAAGAAACAGCAGGAGATGGCGGAGTTCGAGGCGATGTACCGGAATCCGGCCATCAATGTGGCCATGACCTTCCTCGAACCGCTGCCGGTGGCGTTGATTATGACGTTGGTCTCCGCCGGATTGCTCAGCCGACGCTCGATCCCTCCACGACAAACCTGATGGCGTACATCGCCCCCGAAACCCGCCTGCGCGAGCTCACTCCGGTTCCGCTGCTGGTCGGTGCGGTGCTCGGGTTGATCTTCGGCGCGTCGTCGCTGTATCTGGTGCTCAAGGTCGGACTCACCGTGAGCGCGTCGATTCCGGTGGCGGTCATTTCGATCACGATCTTCCGCCTGTTCGCGAAACTCGGCGGCCGTGATGCGACGATCCTCGAGCACAACATCGTGCAGACGGCGGGTTCGGCAGGCGAATCGATCGCGTTCGGCATCGGCGTCACGATGCCGGCGATCCTCATTCTGGGTTTCGATCTCGAGATCGCGCGCGTGCTGTTGGTGGCGGTGCTTGGCGGTGTGCTGGGCATTCTGATGATGATTCCGCTGCGTCGCGCCTTGATCGTCGCGCAGCATGGTGTGCTGAAGTATCCGGAAGGGACGGCGTGCGCCGAGGTGCTGAAGGCCGGCGCCAACGCCGAATCGCGGGCGGCGGCGAGCGACGCGGCAAAGCGCGAGCAGGAAGCGCTGGGCGGAGCCGGCACGAGCGCCCGCACGATCTTCACGGGCTTCGGCATCGGCATCGTGTACAAGACCGCGATGTCGGCGTTGCGTGCCTGGAAGGATGTGCCGGAGAAAGTGTTTGGCGCGCCATTCTCGGCGGCGTCGGTGTCGGTGGAAGTGTCGCCGGAGTTGCTGGGCGTGGGCTACATCATCGGCCCGCGCGTGGCCGCGGTGATGTTCGCGGGCGGCGTGCTGGCGTATCTCGTGCTCATTCCGATGATCGCGTACTTCGGATCGGCGCTCACCGCACCGCTGGCGCCGGAAGCGCGCGCGTTGATCAGCGAGATGAGCCCGGGCGCGATCCGCAACGCGTATGTGCTCTACATCGGTGCGGGCGCGGTGGCGGCCGGTGGGATCATCAGTGTGATCCGCTCCATGCCGACGATCTGGCACGGGTTGGTTGGCGGGCTGCGCGACGTGTCGAACGCCACGGCGAGCACCATTCGCGATACGGTGCGCACCGATCGAGACTTGTCGATCAAGTTCGTGCTGCTCGGCATCGTCGCGTTATTCGTGGCGCTGGTGGGCGCGAGCCCGCTGTATGTGGGCGGCACCGGCTTCGGCACGCGTATCGCGGCCGCGCTCTTGATCATGGTGTTCGGCTCTCTGTTCGTGACGGTGTCATCGCGATTGACGGGCGAGATCGGTTCGTCGTCGAATCCGATTTCCGGGATGACGGTGGCCACGTTGTTGCTCACGTGTCTGGCGTTCGTGCTGCTGGGCTGGACGGGCAGCAACTACTACGTGACCGCGCTGTCGATCGGCGCGATCGTGTGTATCGCCGCCTCGAACGGCGGCACGACGTCGCAGGATCTGAAAACCGGGTTCCTGGTGGGTGCCACGCCGCGCTCGCAGCAGATCGCGATCATCGTCGGAGCGCTGGTGTCGGCGTTGGCGCTCGGACCGATTCTGCTGCGACTCAACGCGGCCGGCACGGTCTACGTGAGCGCATCGGCGATGGCGGCCGACGCACGCGGCGGCTCGGCGCTGACGAGCGGAGAAATGGTGGACGTGCGCACACTCGCGCGTCGTGAAGCGGTGGACGGCATCATGGCCGACGGCAGCACTGACTCGCGCGAGTACTGGGTGTGGCACAAGCAGGATCCCAGCGGCGGCAACGCCGAGAAGTATCTGGTGGACGATGCCGGGAAGCCGGTGTATTTCGTGGATCCCGGCATCAATGGCACCATCCGCAAGCTCGCCAACGGGCAGGACGTGCCGAAGTTCGATGCCCCGAAGGCCACGCTGATGTCGTACATCATCAAGGGCATCCTGGGCGGCCAGCTGCCGTGGGGGCTCGTGCTGCTGGGCGCGATGATCGCGATCGTGCTCGAGCTGTCGGGGATTCCGTCGCTGGCCTTCGCGGTGGGCGTGTATCTGCCGATCTCCACCTCCGCACCGATCTTCGTGGGCGGTGTGGTGCGCTGGGCGGTCGATCGCTGGATCGCGCGCAAGCACGCGGGGCGCAACCTCACCGACGATGAGCTGGCGGCGGAGGGGGACAAGAGTCCGGGCGTGTTGATGGCGTCGGGCTACATCGCGGGCGGCGCGATCGCCGGCATCCTGATCGCCTTTGTGGCGGGAGTACCGGCGATGGCGGGTCTCAATCGCGCGATCGAAGCGATGTCGGTGAACAACCCGCTGTTCTCGGGGCCGATGGCCGACGTGCTGTCGTTGGTGCCGTTCGTGGCGCTGATCGCCGTGCTCTATCTGACCGGTCGCGAGAAGCTGTTGAGCAGACCGACTACAGGGCCTTCTTGATCGCCGCTTCGAGGTTCTGCGTGCCGCCGACACCCGTGTACACGATCTTGCCGGCCTTGTTGACCACCACGACGTAGCTGGTGGCCGGCACATCGTAGGCGCCGCTCACGGTGCCCTTTTTGTCGTACAGCAGTTCGCCGCCGAGCTTGTTGGCCTTCTGCCAGCCCTTCACGCGTTCGATCGACTGGTTCACCGATACCGCGACGGTCACGAACTTCACCTGCGCGCCATGCTTGGTCATGGCGGCGCGCATGGCGGGCTCGAGCTGCTTGCAGTTGCCGCACCAGGTGGCCCAGAACTCGAGCACGACCGGCGTCTTGCCGAGGTAGGCGGAGAGATCGACGGTCTTGCCGTCGAGCGTCTCGAGCGGTCCGGCCGGGGCCGTTTCGCCGACGGCGATGCCGAGGTCCTGGGCGAGGGCGGGGGCGGCGGAGAGTGCGAGGGCGGCGATGGCGGTGCGGAGAGCGCGAAGCATGTGGGTTTCGAGTTGTGAGTAAAAGTCGGGGGTTTTGCGTTTGGGTGACTCAGGACTCGTCACTTTTACTCAGAACGCACAACTCACCGTTGGCCGCTTAGAAAAACACCTGCCCCATCTTCACCAGGTAGTACTCCGCCATGCCGAGCATGACGAAGGCGAAGACCTTTTTTACGGTCAGCATCCACGCACCAGCGCGCGGCAATCGCGACAGTGAGCCCGCTGAGAGGCCGACGACGACCAACAGCGTGCACATGCCCAGCGAGAACGTGAATAGGTAGAGAAAGCCGAGCAGGGCGGAGCCGGTGGTAGAGACCCAAGTAAGGACGGCGGCCATGACGGGGGCGGAGCAGGGTGCCGCCACGAGTCCTGAGGCCGCGCCCATGATGAAAGCACCCGCGACCCGGCCGCCGGTTCCGGCGTTGGCGGCGCGCTGCATGATGGCGGCGGGCACGCGGACGGGAATGACGTCGAACATGGACAGGGCGGCCAGCATGAGCAGGTTCGCCATGGCGAAGTAGGCCCACGGGTTGGCCGACACCGTGCCGAACATGGTGCCGGTGAGGCCGGCGAGGAGTCCGAGCCCGGCGTAGACCGTGGCCAATCCGAACACGTATGTGAGCGAAAGGCCAAGTGGACGCCATTTTGACGCCTTGGTGGCGCCTGACTGTTCCGATGATGACTGGCCGCCGACGATGGCGGCCGTGATCGGAATCATCGGATACACGCAGGGCGTGAGCGACGTCAGGACGCCTGCTCCGAAGAGCAGGGGGAGCGCGGCGGCGGGGTTCGACGAGAGCTGCGCGGTGACGTCGGCGATCTGCGTGAGGGCAATCATGTGGGGAAGATACGGCCCAGAGCGGGCGAGCGTTCCCGTGTGTTGCAGAAGGACTCTGGCGCGAGGGGCCGATCGGGGGGATCATGCGTGCTGGCCCCCAAACCTTGATGAGGTGTTGATGTTCGGACCGAAGACGACGCTGATGCTGCTGGCCCTGGCCAGTCTTTCGACCAGCGTGGTGTTGCACGCGCAGGCCATTCGTCCCGACGCGGACCCGCGCATCGAGAAGCTGGTGGCGTCGGTGTCCCAGCAGCGGCTGCAGGCCACGGCCACGAAACTGGCCGGCTTCGGCACGCGCTCCACGCTGTCCGATACCGTGTCGACGACGCGCGGCATCGGCGCGGCGCGGCGTTGGATCTACGACGAATTCAAGCGCATGAGTCCCAAGCTGCAGGTGTCATACGACCGGCACATGCTGGCGCAGCAGGGACGCATTTCGCGCGAAGTGGAGTTGGTGAACGTGGTCGCGGTGCTGCCGGGCAAGAGTGCGCGCCGCGTCTACATCACCGGTCACTACGACACCGTGAACTCGCGTCGTCCGGCGGGTGCCGATGCGACCGCCACGGCGGCCGGTGCGGCGCCGAGTGCGCCGTTGGTGCGTCCTACGATCGATAGCGACGCCGATGCGCCGGGCGCGAACGACGACGGCAGTGGCACCTCGCTCACGATGGAGCTGGCGCGGGTGTTCGCCGAGAGCGGTATCGAGTTCGATGCGACGCTGGTGTTCGTGACGTGGGCCGGTGAGGAGCAGGGCCTGATCGGCTCGATGGCGCATGCCACGGCTCTGCGCAACGCGAAGGGCGTGGTCGAAGCGAACTTCAACAACGACATCGTGGGCAGCAGCCTCGGTGGCAACGGCATCATCGACGGCGAGAGCGTGAAGATCTACTCGCTCGGTCCGGAAGACTCACCCAACCGCTCGCTGGCACGCTATGTCCAGCGGGTGGCCGGTACGTATGTGCCGTCGCACACGATCCGGCTGATGGCGCGCGAAGACCGCTTCGGTCGTGGCAGCGATCACTCGTCGTTCACGGCGAATGATTTCCCCGCCATCGTGTTCCGCGAGGCCAACGAGAATTACGAGCGGCAGCATTCGCCCGACGACAAGCTGGAAGGGATGGACTTCCGCTATCTCGCGCAGAACGCGCGCGTGAATGCGGCCTCGGCCGCCTCGGTCGCGCTCGCGCCGCCGGCGCCGCGCGTGACGACGGGTGGCGGCACGGCCACGATCGGCCGAGGCCGTTCCGGCTACGATGCCAGCTTGCAGTGGCAGCCGTCGCCGGGTGCGGTGGCGTACCGCGTGTACTGGCGCGACGCCTGGACGAACGACTGGCAGAAGTCGCAGGTCGTGGGGAACGTGACGCAGCTGCTGATGCCCAACGTGTCGATCGACGATTACGTGTTCGGCGTGGCGGCTATCGGGGCCGACGGCAACGAGAGTGTGATCAGCGCGTACGTGAGCCCGGTACGCAAGATGACCGACGTGTTGCTCAAGAAGTGACGGGCAGACAGTGACTCACCACTTTGGCGGAGACGGACATGATTCGACGGGAGTTTCTCGTGACTTCAGCGTTGGGTACAGCGGGTGCGATCGCCAATTCGATGGGTGGCACGGAGCGACTCGTGCATGATGCGACCGGAGTGACCGAGTACGACGATGTGCCGATGGCGCCCATGCGCACCGAGCGCGCCACGCGCAAGATTCTGATCGCGGGCGGCGGCTTCCGCACCGGCTTCATCAAGTACATGGCAGAGCTCACGGGCAAAGCGCGTCCGCGCATCTGCTTCCTGCCCTCCGCGTCGGCCGACAGCCCGCAGTCGGCGCTGGGTTTCTATGCGTCGTGCGCGCCGCTGAACGTCGAGCCGTTCGTGCAGAACGTGTTCATCGAAAGTCTGTCGCAGAAGCAGGGGTGGGACGAGGTCCTGCTGTCGATGGACGCGATCGTGGCGTCGGGTGGCAACACGCTGAATCAGCAGGCGATCTGGCAGGCGCAGGGCATCGACAAGGTGCTGCGCACGGCCTGGGATCGCGGCATCGTGCTGGGCGGCGCGAGTGCGGGGTCGCTGTGCTGGTTCGAGGAGGGCACCACCGATTCGCGTCCCAAGGCGCTGTCGATTGTGAAGTGCCTGGGCTTCCTGCCGGGCAGCCATTCGCCGCACTACGACGCCGAGGCCGGGCGCCGTCCGCTGTATCAGCGGCTCATCGGGTCGGGCGAAATGAAGCCCGGCTACGCCTGCGACAACGATGCCGGCATCTACTTCGAGGAAACGGCCGTGAAACGCGTGGTCTCCACGCGGAAAGAGGCCAAGGTGTACTACGTGAGCGTGGTGAACGGAAAGGTGTCGGAACGCACTCTGGAACCCGACGCGATCTAGCTAGTTTTCAAGGTTCTCTTTTTCTCCGTTCCCGCTCTTCGACTTCCGCTTTTCGGATTCGGCACAACATATGGCTCCGCAGTTCATTTACGTCATGAAGGCGCTGCGCAAGGTGGTTCCGCCTTCGCGCATCATCCTCGATGACATCTGGTTGTCGTTCTACCCTGGCGCGAAGATCGGTGTGCTCGGTCCGAACGGTGCCGGTAAGTCGTCGCTGCTGCGCATCATGGCGGGTGTCGATACCGAGTTTCAGGGTGAGGCGTGGGCCCACAAGGGCACGCGCATCGGCTATCTGGCGCAGGAGCCGGAGCTCGATCCCACGCTCGATGTGCGGGGTAACGTCGAACTCGCGCTCAAGGCGCAGCGCGATGCGCTGAACGAGTTCAACGAGATCTCGCTCAAGTTCGCCGAGCCGGATGCGGACTTCGATGCGCTCATCGACCATCAGGGGAAGCTGCAGGAGTACATCGACCAGCACGATCTGTGGAACCTCGACAACAAGATCGAAGTGGCCATGGATGCGCTGCGTCTGCCGCCGGGCGACGCCGACGTCACCAAGCTGTCGGGTGGTGAAAAGCGTCGTGTGGCGCTGTGCAAGATCCTGCTGGAAGAGCCGGACATGCTGCTGCTGGACGAACCGACCAACCACCTCGACGCCGAGAGCGTGGCGTGGCTGGAGCATCATCTCGAGCGCTACACCGGTACCGTCGTCGCCATCACTCACGATCGATACTTCCTCGACAACGTGGCGAAGTGGATCCTCGAGCTCGACCGCGGCAACGGCGTGCCGTACGAGGGCAACTACTCCGGCTGGCTGGAGCAGAAGCAGGCCCGCATGGCGCTCGAAGAGAAGCAGGCGAGCACGCGTCAGAAGACGTTGCAGCGCGAGCTCGAGTGGGTGCGCATGTCGCCGCGTGCGCGTCAGGCCAAGAACAAGGCCCGTTTGGCCGCGTACGAGGATCTGGCCAGCGAAGCGCAGCAGGATCGCGCGATGCAGAACGAAATCGTGATTCCGCCGGCCCCGCGCCTCGGTAACGACGTCGTGATCGCCAAGGGGCTCAAGAAGTCGTACGGCGACAAGCTGTTGTTCGACAATCTGTCGTTCGACCTGCCGCGCGCCGGCATCGTCGGTATCATCGGCCCCAACGGTGCCGGTAAGACCACGCTGTTCCGCATGATCAACGGACTCGAGACGCCCGACGGCGGCGAGCTCAAGATCGGCGAGACGGTGCAGATCTCGTATCAGGATCAGTCGCGCACGCTCGAGGGCAAGCGTACGCTCTGGGAAGAGATCTCGGGTGGACGCGAGACGATCACCGTGGGCAAGCGCGAAATGAACTCCCGCGCGTACGCGGCGAGCTTCAACTTCAAGGGCGCCGATCAGCAGAAGCTGGTGGCGAACCTGTCAGGTGGTGAGCGCAACCGGTTGCACCTCGCGAAGACGGTGCTGCAGGGTGGCAACCTGCTGCTGCTCGACGAACCGACGAACGATCTCGACGTCGATACGCTGCGCGCGCTGGAAGACGCGGTGCTGGATTTCTCCGGCTGCGCGGTGATCATCTCCCACGATCGCTGGTTCCTGGATCGCGTGGCGACGCACATCCTGGCGTTCGAAGGCGATTCGGAGACGGTGTGGTTCGAGGGGAACTACGGCGCGTACATCGAGGACCTGAAGCGCCGGAAGGGCCCGGATGCGGATATGCCGACGCGCATCAAGTACAAGAAACTGGTACGCTCGTAACGCCGGCTTGCGGCTGATGGATCGTGGTACGCGGGGGCTGGGACGGCCGAGGGTGTCCCAGTCGCCGCTTGCTGCGCGGGGGGTCGTAGGTCGCGGCTCGTCGATTGGATCGCGGCCCCCACGCAGAGGCGGCTTTGGGACACCCTCGCCCGCCCCAGCCTCGGCGAGGGGAGTGGGGTCGCCGCTGCGGCGGCGTGCTCGCTGGGGGCTGAACGGAGCGCGCTGGCCGACGCGGCAGGGATCAGGGCACGAGCGTCACCACGACGCTCCCGCGCTTGTGCCCGGCTTCCACGTGCCGATGCGCGTCGATGATTTGAGCGAATGGATAGACTCGGTCGATCAATGGAGTGAATGCGCCGCTGGATGCGATGTGGGCGAGTTGATGCAACTCCTCCACCCGCGCCGCTGACGGTCCCGCGATGACACGATGCCCGCGTTGGCGTCCGGCGAACGGGGCACGTAGCAGATCGGCAAAGCTGCCGTGCACCGCCAGCAACCGACCCCCGGGCGCGAGTATGCGGCACACGCGCGCGTACGGGGCATTGCCCACGGTGTCGACGATCACGTCGTACTCCGCCGCGCCGGCTGCGAAGTCGGTGTGCGCGTAGTCGATCGCGTGGTGCGCGCCCAGGCTCCGCACCACTTCGACATGCGAAGTGCTGCACACCGCGGTGACGTCCGCGCCGACGTGCCGCGCCAGCTGTACGGCCGCCGAGCCGACCGTACCCGACGCACCGTTGACGAGCACGCGCTGACCGCGTTCGAGTGCGCCGCGGCGAAAGAAGCCCAGCATCGTCATGCCGCCGAACGACAACGCCGCCGCCTGCTCGAAGGAGAGGTTGCGAGGACGTGCAGCCACGAGACCGTCGGCCGCGATACAGCGGTATTCGGCGTGGCTGCCCATTCGCGCATTGGCAAACGCGAACACCTGGTCGCCGACGGAAAAGTTGTGTACGCCCGTGCCGACGGCATCGATCACCCCGGATAGCTCCGTGCCGAGAATAGGCTGACGCGGTCGCGTGAGGCCGAACACCATCCGGCCGAACGGAGCGAAGCCGGGCGGCATGGAGAGCGTCCGTGCCCGCCAATCACCAGTGGACACGGTCGTTGCATGCACGCGAATGCGCACTTCTCCTGCACGTGGCGTGGGCGTCGGCACGTCACCGATCGTTACCACATCGGGTGCGCCATACCGCGCATAAATGGCTGCTCTCATCGGGGCTCCGTGAAGAATGTGATCCGGCGTGCACAGGAGCTTGCGTGCAACGCGGTCATGCCGGCTTGAACGCACGGGCTGACCTCCGCGACTCGGCGGGAAAGGTCAGCCGTTTTGTTCAATCCGTCGCGGCTCGGTTGGCCGAAGTTCTCGCCACACCCCTTTCGCGAGGAATCACATGTTACAGCACGTGCAGCGTCTGATTGCGGTCGGAATTCTGATGGCGAGTGTCACGCAGGAGACGGCCGCGCAGGGGCGCGACCGCCGGGTTGTCGCGGGAATCAGATCGGGATTGATCGCTGGCTCCATGAAGCTGTCCCAGCTCGACGCGGATTTCGGTGACCTGGCGAACGACGGGCCGTCGGGACCGCACATGTCCGGCTTCTTCCTGCTCGTGTCGGTGCGATCGCACCTGCGGCTCGGCGTCGAAACCCTGGTGGCCAATTCCGATCAGGAGCCCACCACCACCATGAACTATCAGGCGGCGGGTCCGGTGGTCGAGCTGACCTACGGCGAGAAGTGGTTCGTGTCCGGTGGGGTGCATGCGGGCGGCGTCATCGTCAACGCGATGTCACGTGCAGAGACCGCACCCTCGACCGCAGCGACACGCGGCTCGTACTTCAAAGCCGACGGTGGGTTCGTGGCGCCGTACGTCGACGTGGGACGTCGCTTCGCGCGAAGCGAAATCGGTGCGTACGCCAAGCGCGCGGAAATATTCGGCGCGAAAGATCGCGGTGGTCTGTCGCCGTTCAGCGCGACGTTTGTGGGTGTGCGGCTTGGCATTCGACTGTAGTGCGACGTCACATGCAATGGATTCGTCGCATTCTCATCGCCCTGCTGCTGCTCACGGTAGTGGGCATCGGCGCGGCCTATCGCAGTGCGCTGCGATCGACTCACCCCGTTGGATTTCAGGTACTTCGCACTACGGATTCGACAGGACCGACGTTCCCGATCGGCGTCTGGTATCCGACCAACGCGCGACCGTGGCCCACGGCGCAAGTTGGCAATGTGCTGATGGACGTGGCGCGTGACGCATCGGTGGCGGGAGACGCCTTGCCGTTGGTGGTACTCTCGCACGGCAACGGGGGCAGTCTGGCCAGTCACGCCGACCTCGCGATGGCGCTCGCCAGTGCCGGCTTCGTCGTTGCTGCACCCATGCACGTGGGTGACAACTTCGCCGACCACCGACACGCCGCACGCGCCACGCTGTATCACGAACGCGTCAGCCAACTGCGCACCACCGTTACCGCCATGCTGACGCAGTGGCCTGCACACGACCACATCGACAGCACGCGCATCGGGGAATTCGGATTCTCGGCCGGTGGCTTCACCGTGCTGACCACAGCGGGCGCACAACCAGATCTTCGCCGCGTGGCGACGCACTGTACGGAGGCACCGGAGTTCATCTGTCAGGTGCTGCGCGCATCGGACTCTCCGCTGCTTGCTGGTACGGATACGCTCAGCCTTCCGACGTTCGAGCCTGATCCGCGCGTACGAGCCATCGTGGTTGCCGCGCCCGGCCTCGGATTCACCATGGATTCCGTCGCGATGCGTGGCATCTCGGTACCCGTCCAGCTCTGGAGCGGCGACTCCGATGCTTCGGTGCCGTTCGCGACGAATACGCAGCCGATCCACGCCGCACTCGGTCAGCGGGCGGAACTCCACCGGGTACCAGGCGCCAGCCATCTGTCGTTCCTCGTGCCGTGCGGATTGGTGCGGCCGCCCGGCTTGTGCGACGACCCCGACGGGTTCGACCGGCGCGCATTTCACGACATGATGAACGCCCGTGTGCTGGCCTTCTTCAACAGGCATCTCCGATGAAACGCGTTGGCCTCTACATCGTTTCCATTCTCGCCTTTGCGATCTGTTGCAGCACGATCAGCGAAGCCCTCCTGCGCATGCGCGACGCGCGACGCTTTCCTCCAGTCGGTCGGCTGGTCGACATCGGCGGCATTCGTTTGCACCTCGACTGCCGCGGAACCGGCTCTCCAACCGTCGTGCTCGAGTCGGGACTCGATCATCTGGGTTCGCTGAGTTGGATGGCGGTGCACGATTCCATCTCCCGCACGACTCGTGTCTGTGCCTACAGTCGAGCCGGTTTGCTCTGGAGCGATGCGCGGAGTGAACCATTCGATGCGGCACGGGTGCCGCGCGACTTGCATGACCTACTTGCAGCAGCCGGCGAACACGCGCCATTCGTAATGGTCGGACACTCGCTTGGCGGTCCCTACGCGATGCTGTTCACCGCGCGGTATCCGCTAGACGTCGCCGCGCTCGTGTTGATCGATGCCTCGCATCCCGCGCAGCAGCCACGCCTTGCCGCGGCGTTGGGTAAGCCCGTCTCGGCGCTCATGCCCTCCGCCCTACAGATGAAGGTGTACGTCGCGCTGGCACGCCTTGGGGTGCTGCGCTGGACGTCGTTGGCAAGCGCACCACAGGGGTGGCCGGCACCGGTCCGCCGCGCGTTCACGGCATTCCTCCCACCCTCGGCGAGCGCGCTGCGCGGCGAGATTCTGGCCACCGCATCGACGCTCGCGGCCGCTGGTCACAGCACATCACTGGGCGCGAGGCCGCTCGTGGTGCTGTCTGCGGGAGCACGAGCGAGCGATGCGACGCTGGCGGATCAGGGGTACTCGCGCGCGCAGGAGACGCAGCGACACGCGGCGTGGATGGCGTTACAGGCGGACGAACTGAGATGGTCCACCCGAAGCCGACACGAGATCGTCGTCGACGCGACGCACTACATCCAGTTCGATCGGCCGGACGTGGTCATCCGCTCCGTGCGCGGTGTCGTCACGCAGCTGCGCAGTGCGCGCTGACGACTTCGCAGGTCAGCCGCTCCGTTCAAGATGTCGTCGGCGGGGCGTCGTATCGTCGGAGTGTGATCGAACGCGATCGCCGAACGACATCGAACTCCGCGATGCATCGCAGACACCAACCGACAGCAGGAGGATACGGTCATGCCATTCGCCGTCCGTCACCGCAACGATCCCGTACCACCGATGGATCTCATGCCCGGCCTTCGCGTGCTTCGCGAAGAGCGCGATGAGATGATGGCCGCGCTCCAAGGGCGGACGCCGGAGGAGATCCGTGGTCGGTTCGATGCTGGGCACCGCGCGTACGTGGCCTGGAGCGATGAGCAGCCCGCGGCGTGGGGGTGGGTGGCAACTCGGAGTGCCGATATCGGCGAGCTGGGATCGACCTTCGCCATTCCGGCGCGCGAACGCTACCTCTGGAATTTCGTGACGCGACCCGAGCACCGTGGGCGCGGGATCTATCCGCGATTGCTCGACGAGATCGTGCGCGTGGAATCGGCGGACGCGGAGCGCTTCTGGATCGCCTACGCCCCGGAGAACCAGGCATCCGGCGCCGGCATAGCAAAGGCGGGCTTCGTCGCACTCGCCGAGTTGTCGTTCGACGAGAACGGCAGAGCAGCATTGAGCTCCATTCTCCCGAATGGTGCCCGCATCGCTTCCCGCGTGCTCGGCCTTCCCGTGGCGACCGATACACTCGCCCCCTGCTGGCGCTGCGTGCGCGCGGGCCGTGACGCGATGTCGTGTGCCTCCGGTGCGTGCCGGTGTGACTACCAGGTGCCGAAGTCCGGCTGTGCTGTCTGATCGTCGCCGCCGACCTCGCCCTTCACCGTCTGTCTCCCATTCATTCATCTCAGCTTCTCGCCCCATGTCTACGTACACACACTCCGCGACGCGCGTCGAGCGATACCACACGATCGTGATCGGCGGATCGCAGGCGGGGCTTGCCGCAGGCCAGCAACTCGCCGAGCGCCACATCGATTTCTGCATTCTCGACGGCGGTGCGCGTGTGGGCGACACATGGCGTCGCCGATGGGATTCGCTCCGTCTCTTCACGCCGGCGAAGTACAGCGGACTGCCCGGATGGCCATTCCCCGCTCCACCGGCGCACCTGCCGGACAAGGACGAGGTCGCCGACTATCTCGAGCGATACGCCGAAAAGTTCGACCTGCCGATCCGTTTGAATGCGCGGGTGGAGTCGCTGACACACAATGGGGAGCATTTCGTAGCGCTCGCGAATGGCACGCGATACGAGGCAGAGAACGTGGTCGTGGCAACGGGCCCCTTCCAGCAGCCCTTTGTGCCGGAGCTGTCCAGCCGGCTCTCGACCGCAATTCTGCAACTCCATTCCAGCGAGTATCGCAGCCCGTTCGATTTGCCGGACGGTCCCGTGCTGGTGGTGGGTGCCGGCCCCTCGGGTGCGCAAATCGCGCTTGAACTGGCCCGCTTTCGGAAGGTGTGGCTCGCTGGTCCCGACACCGGCTCTCTGCCACGCCGCGCGCTCGGGCGCGATCTCTTTGACTGGATCTGGCCGATCATGTCGTTCGCGACCGTGGAGACACGTATCGGCCGGTGGCTACGCCGTCGTGTCGCACGAGGTGGGGACGCGCTCATCGGCCTGTCCAAGCGCATGCTCGCCGATGCGTGCGTGCTGCGCCGCGGCCGCGTGGTCGAGGCGCGTGGTGGGCTCCCCGTCTGCGCCGACGCCAAGGGTATGACACCCGGCACCGCAGGGGAGGCGCTCCATCCACGCGTCATCGTGTGGTGCACCGGCTTTACGACGAACCATGGCTGGATGGATCTGCCCGTGTTCGACGGAAACGGCAGAGTGCGGCACACACGCGGCGTGGCGTCCAGCGTCGACGGACTCTACTTTCTCGGGCTGCGGTTCCAGCATCGGATGACGTCAACGCTCCTTGGCGGTGTGGGAACGGACGCGGCCTTCGTCGCTGAGCACATTGCCCGACGCACCGAGCGCCGTGAGCGTGCGGAGCGTATGACGGCTCCGGCCTGAGCGCGTGCCGCCACACGTGGGCGCGTGACGAGTCGGGGCGGTGAGCATCACGCGATTCACGTCGGAGGACTCTGGTGAGTACGAGCGGCGGTGTCGGCAATTTCGTCTCGTGGGATGGCGGTTGTCTGTTGATTGGTCGTGCGCACGGGATCACGCCGACGCACTCCCACTACGCGATACAGATCGCGTTCGGACCGGTGCACGGCATCCGCTTCCGGTCAGATGACGATCAGGAGTGGAGCGCGTACGGGGGCGTGATCATCGCCTCGCGCGAAACGCATTCGATGGACGCGACCGTCGTCCCCGGCAACGCCGTGATCTTCATTGAACCGGAAACGCGTGAAGGGCGTGCGCTGACCGAGCGCTTCCTGAAGAATGGTGGCATCGTAGCCTTACCCGATGACGAACTCGCCGAGTGCGTTCCCGACCTGTTCACGGCCTGGAGAACCGAGCATTCTCTCCACGCGATCGCGGCGGCTGGCATGAGCATCGTGCATCGGCTATCCGGTGGCGTCGCCCCGTCCGTCGTCTCCGATGAACGGATTCTGCGCGCCGTGCGGTACATCAAGGCCAACCTGCACCGCCCCCTCACGCTGGACGAGGTGGCGAACGAGGCCTGCCTCTCGCCAAGCCGATTCCGTCATCTCTTCGTCGAGGAGACGGGCATGGCCCTGCGGCCCTACATCCTCTGGCGCCGCTTCGTGCATGTCTGGGAGCTCCTCACCGCAGGCGCGTCGCTCTCGGGGGCTGCGCACTCCGCCGGCTTCGCCGACGCGGCCCACCTGTCGCGCACGTCCAAGACGATGTTCGGCTTTCCACCCTCGGCCTTGCAGGTGAACACCCCGCTCGGTGCACGTGAGCCGACTCGAGGATCATGACGACACCGGCGCCGCTCACCGTCGGCATGGTGCTCTTCGACGGGCTCACGCAGCTCGACCTGACCGGTCCCTACGAAGTGCTGGCGCGAATGCCCGATACGCGCGTGCATCTCATCGCGGCAACGCTGGCGCCAGTGCGGAGCGAGTGGGGGCTCGTCATCATGCCCGATGAGACGTTCGACGATGCGCCGTTCATAGACGTGCTGTGCGTACCTGGCGGATGGAGCGTGAACGCTCGTCTCGAGGATGAACAGCTGCTCGCCTTTCTGCGTGATCGTGGGGAGCAGGCCCGCTATATCACGTCCGTATGCAGTGGGGCCCTCCTACTTGGCGCTGCCGGACTGCTCCGTGGCTATCGCGCGACCACCCACTGGCTCTCGCTCGACTTGCTGCCGCTCTTCGGCGCCGAGCCGGTTGAGGAACGGGTCGTTCGCGACCGCAATCGCATCACAGCCGCCGGCGTGTCCGCGGGCATTGACTTCGGACTCGCCTTGGCGGCCGAGCTCTTCGGCGTCACGGTCGCGGAGTCGATTCAACTGGCCATCGAGTACGATCCGGCGCCACCCTTCGACAGTGGTTCGCCACGCACGGCATCCAGCGACGTTCGCGCGGCATTGTCGCATGCGAGCGAGCGCACCCTGCGCGAGCGCCGAATGCTGGTCGAGCGCGCCGCCGCACGCTTTCGCTGAGTGGCGGCATCACGTCAGCCCTTTCGTTCAATCCCGCTCGATCGGGTACGCGCATCATACAGGCACGACGACCGAGAGCCACGCACACTGCGTTCGGCTTTGCCTCATCAGCGACGGCGTCCAACGTGAACATCAAACCTGTGAGGTGTGCCATGACTTCCCCGATCAACACGACCCCGACGACCTGTTCCTGCGTATCCTGCGCCGCGAACAACTGCTCGTGTGACGCCTGCGGCTGCGGCGGGCAGTGTGCGTGTGCTGGTAGCTGCACCTGCCGTGCGTAACCGCTCGGTATAGCCACGCACGGAGTACCGGTGAATGACGGGGCGCGACTGACGAGTCGCGCCCCGTCGTGCGTTGGAGGTCTTCGACAGCACTGAACAAAACAGGTCAGCCGCTTCGTTCAAGTGCGCAGCCTCTCTGTTCAAGAGTGGGCGCGCGGTGGCCCGTAGACTCGACGCACCTGCTCACCGTTCAGTCTCTGTCTCGAGGCCTTCATGCGATCCATCGTCCGCCCGCTTGCTTTCGCCGCACTCAACCTGCTCACCGGTTGCATGCTCTTCGCGCGTCCGCCCAAGGATCTCGACTACTCACGGAGCCGAGTGAGCGAGGGGATGCAGTACCGTGCCACCATCATTCCTGCCGGCGATACCATTCCGCGCGGCAAGCTGCATCGCTGGCGGTTGCACCTTGAAACGACTGCCGGCGTCCCGGTGGACAGTGCGGTCATCTCGATCGACGGCGGCATGCCGCAGCATGGTCATGGGCTGCCGACGAAGCCACGCGTGACGCGCGCCCTGGGCAACGGCGACCACATGGTGGACGGCATGAAGTTCAACATGGGTGGATGGTGGGTGGTGAAGTTCCGCATCAACGCGGCGGCCGGTCGCGACTCGATCCTCTTCAATGTGAGGCTCTGATGTCCGCCTCCCACACGTCCTCCCGCGTGTCCTCCGTTCATCGTCGCCGTACTGGCGTGCATGTCATCGCCGTCGTGGTCGCGGCCATCGGGCTCGGCACGCAATACGCCTACGCGGCCGCCGTGCATGCGCCGCGATCTACGTGGTCGAGCAGCGAGCGAGCGACGCTGCGTTCACTCTCGTTGGCGAGCCTAGGCCCGCTGCCGGCTGATCCGTCCAATCGATACGCCGACGATCCCCGCGCCGCCGCGCTCGGCGAGCAACTCTTCTTTGACACCCGGCTCAGCAGCAACGGGAAGGTGGCATGTGCGACGTGCCACGTACCCGACAAGGCGTTCCAGGACGGAACGGCACTGGGCAAAGGCGTCGGGATCACCGGCCGGCGCACGATGCCGGTGGCCGGCACCGCGCACAGCGCGTGGTTCTTCTGGGACGGGCGCGCCGACAGTCAGTGGGCGCAGGCGTTGGGCCCGTTGGAGAGCGCGGTGGAACACGGTGGCAATCGCACGCAGTACGCGCACCTGGTGGCGGAGATGTACCGCGCGTCGTATGAAGCGGTGTTCGGTCCGATGCCGCACCTCGAGGGCCTGCCACGGCATGCCGGCCCCGTCGCCGACAGCGCGTGGCGCGCCGCATGGGAGCGAGTACCGCCGACACGTCAGCGCGATGTCACACGCGTGTTCGCAAACCTCGGCAAGGCGATCGCCGCATACGAACGTCGCGTGACGTTCACGCCGACGCGGTTCGACCGCTACGTCGACGCGGAGCTCGCCGGGCGGGAGCACGACGCGCGATCAACGCTGAGCGCCGACGAAGTTGCCGGACTTCGACTGTTCATGGGCCGGGCGAGCTGCATCAATTGCCACAACGGCGCTCGGTTTACCGACGATCACTTTCACAACACCGGAGTCGCCGTCAGTGGTCAGAGTGCCGTGGACAGCGGGCGCGCGGTGGGAGTCCGCCAGGCGCTCACCGGTGAGTTCAACTGCACGAGCCGCTTCAGCGATGCGCGGCGTGACGAATGCGGAGAGCTCGAGTTCGTCGCGTCGGAAGGGGACGAGCTCGTGCGCGCCTTCAAGACGCCGTCGCTGCGCGGAGTCAGCGAGCGGGCGCCATACATGCACGCAGGA
Organism: uncultured Gemmatimonadaceae bacterium; assembly: GCA_963843965.1. Lineage (GTDB taxonomy): Bacteria > Gemmatimonadota > Gemmatimonadetes > Gemmatimonadales > Gemmatimonadaceae > Gemmatimonas. Next base: position 20,599 of record CAWJMR010000018.1, on the reverse strand, counting down.
CAAGTCGAAACACTCGACGCCGTCATCGCGCACTACGACCGCGCACCACAGGCACCGATCGGCCACAGCGAGCTGAAGGCGCTGCGCCTTCGAGCTGACGAGCGCCGGCAGCTGGTGGCGTTCCTGCGCACGTTGGGAGCCGAGAAGTGAGCACCGCGACGGTGCGTGCGACGGCGAGTTGGTGGCGTCGCATGGCGGAGCTCGGGGAGCTCGCGTGGCGAATGCTCTTCGATGCGCCAGTGAAGAGCCTGGGCACGCTGATCGGGGTGGTGGTATCCGTGTTCCTCATGGCGCAGCAGCTCTCCCTGCTGACCGGCATCCTCGACCGCGTGACCTCCTTCATCGACAATACCGGCGTCGATGTCTGGGTCGCGTCGCCCGCGACGGAAAGCACCGATGCGACGGGGAGCCTGCCGGCGAGCAAGGTCGCCGCTGTCGCGGGAACGGCAGGTGTTGCGTGGGCCGCACCGATCGTGCAAGGGCTCGGTCGCGTCACGCGTCCGGATGGCGTGCAGGAGAACGTGAAGGTGCTCGGTGTGGAGGCGCCGCGATTTGCCGGGCTTCCGCGCACCTTCGCCGGCGGCACGACGCTCGACGCATTGCGCGGTTCGGGACGACTCCTGCTCAACTGGATCGATCGTCCGACATTCGCCGACGCACGCGTTGGCGACCGCATCGAGATCAACGGCAAGGCGAGCGTCGTGTCGGGATTCTTCGCCGGTGTGAACCCGCACAACCCGTTCTACTACGTGTTCGCGAATCTCGATGATGCGCGGGCGCTCACCGACTTCCCACTGGATCGCGTGACATACGTCGCCGTCGGACTCCTGCCGGGAGCGACTGCAGACGACGTGAGAGGCCGCCTCGAGGCGCGTGTGCCGGAGGTCCTGGTGCGCACACGCGACGAGATGCGCGAGATGGAGAAGCGCTTCTTCCTCGTGCGAACGCCAGTCGGGGTGCTGTTCGGCTTGGGCACTGCCGTCGCTGCGTTGATCGGGGCGGCCATCGTCGCCGTCACGCTGTATTCGACGGCCGTCGATCGCTCGCGTGACTACGGGACCCTCAAGGCGATCGGCGCGCGGCGTGGCGAGGTTGTGCAGCTGCTCCTTCTCCAAGCATGGCTCTTCTGCGCCGCCGGTTACGTCATCGGCATGGGAGCCTTCTTCACCATGCGAGCCGTGTTCACCGAGCTCGCCATGGCGGCGTCGCTCCATCTGGTGGTCGGCGTAGGGGTCGGCGCGTTCATCGCCTGCACGCTGGCATCGCTTGTCGCGGTCCAGCGTGTCCTCAGCGTCGATCCCGCCATCGTGTTCAGAGGATGATGCCATGAGCATTCCATCGGCCACCGTCGCCCTCGAAGGGCGCGCGCTGACGAAGGTGTTCGGCAGCGGCGAGCTCGCGGTGACGGCGCTTCACCAGACCGACATCGTGGTACACCACGGCGAAGTGCTCGTGATCATGGGTCCGTCGGGCAGCGGCAAGACTACGCTGCTCAGTATGCTCGGGCTTGTGTTGAGTCCCAGCGGGGGCGACGTGCTTCTCAACGGGGAGAATGTCACCCACGCCTCGGCCGACGAACTGGCGTTGATCCGCCGTCAGCAAATCGGCTTCGTCTTTCAGCAATTCAACCTGCTGCCGAGCCTCACCGCGCTCGAGAATGCGGCGATACCGCTGCTGCTCGCTGGCGTGTCGAGACGTGAACGCCTCGAGCGTGCGGCCGACGCACTCGCGCTGGTGGGAATGAGTGCTCGCGCGTCTCACCGGCCGCGGCTGCTGTCTGGTGGGCAGCAGCAACGCGTGGCCATCGCCCGTGCACTCGTGGCCGGTGCACCAGTGCTGCTCTGCGATGAGCCCACGGCGTCGCTCGACGGCGCGACGGGCCGCGGCATTCTCGACGCGCTGCGGGATCTGGCCGATCGCGAGCGGCGCGCCGTGGTGATCGTGACGCACGACGATCGCGTTCGCGCGATTGCCGACCGCTTTGTGCACGTCGTTGACGGCCGCGTCGCTTCCGACAGCGGTCTGCGCGCTTCAGCGCCTTCCATCCATGCCGAGGTGTACCATGCTTGAGATCATATCAATGGGCGCTCGCGTGCGTCCGAGAGTCGCCTATCCAGCCCTCGTTGCACTCCTGCTGCCCGTGATGAGTGCGTGCGGCCTCCACGACAAGCCAAAGGTGGAGCGGCGAGACGCGCATCAGACCCCGGCGGTCGCTATCGCTGCCACTGAGTCTTCACGTCAGAAGGCGGACAGCGGTGCCCCGGCCCCCGTCGTGGCTCCGGGAGTCGTGGAGCCATGGGACGCGCAGGTGGCGCTCTCGGCGCAGGAACCTGGCTGGATCGACACGATACTGGTGCGAGAAGGCGACGTCGTTCGTGCGGGACAGATCGTGGCCGTACTGTCAGACGCGGCACAGCGTCACGCGGTGGATGCGGCGCGGGCGGATCTCATGGAGGCGGAGGCCGTCCAGGCGAAGCAGGTGCGAGGCACACGAGAAGAAGAGTTACGCCAGGCCGAAGCGGAGCAGGCCGCGGCCGCCGCACGGGCGACGTTTGCCAAAGCGAATGCCATCCGTGTCGGGCGACTGCGCGCCAGTGGCGGTGCAGCGACGAACGACATCGAGCGAATCGAGACTGAGGCGGCGGTGCAGGCAGCCATGGCCGAACAGTCGGGCGCACGGCTACAAGCGCTTCGCCGTGGGGCGCGGCGCGAAGATCGTGAGGCGGTGGCGGCGCGCGTGTCGGGCGCGCGTGCTCGGGTCGCACTGGCGATTGCGGCGCTCGAGCGGCGTCGCGTGCACGCGCCTCGTGCGGGCACTGTGCTACTCAGTCGCTTTCATGCCGGTGAGTTCTACGATCCGCAGCAGGGCGCGCTCGTCGCGCTGGGTGACCTGTCCCGTCTGCAGGTGCGGCTCGAGGTGGACGAGATCGACGCGCATGACCTACGTGTCGGCGCCCGCACGTCGGTGGTCTCCGATGCCGGCGAACCACTGGCCTCCGGCACAGTGGTCCGGCTCGCCCCCAGCATGGGTCGTCGTGCCCTGTCGCAGGAGTCGCCGACCGCCCGGGCCGATGTGCGCGTGCGGGAAGTGTTCGTCGAAGTGCCGTCCTCCAGCACGCTGGTGCCTGGGCAACGCGTGTGGGGGCACACTCCGCGTACGCAGCGGACGATCGTCGCGTCGGCGGCACCACGAACTGCCCGGGACGGAGCGCGCCCATGACTCGCTTCTATGCACCACGCGTCGCCCTGGTCGTGGCGCTCTTCGCCCCAGCGCGCGGTGGCGCGCAGGCAGCTGCCTCGGTGTCGGGGCAGGCGGGACGGCCCGTGGAGTTGAGTCTCGACGTCGTCATGCGACTCGCGGTCGCACACAGCGCCGCGACGGCGATGGCTCGTCAGGAGACCGTTGCCGCGCAGTCTCGCGTTGGCCAAGCACGCGCAGCGCTCTGGCCGGAGTTGGGCGCGACGGCAACGCGTTCGCGCGCCACGATGAACAGCGCGCGATTCGGATTCAGCGTACCTGACTCTGCTGGTCAGCCGCTGCTCGATCCGCGCGGCCAGGTGCTCGGTCCCGTCGGGACGCTGGACGTTCGTGTCAGTGTACAGCAGCGGCTCCTCGATCCCGCGGCCATTGTCCGAGTGCGCGCGGCGCAGGCCACGGCCACTGCAGCCGCTTCGGAGGCATCCGCTGTGGCAAGCGCCGTGGCCGCGAACGCAGCGTTCCTCTACGTCGATGCGATGCGTACGGCGGCCCGGCTCTCCGCCGTGGAGACCGACTCCGCGATGGCGGCCGAGCTCGACGCCGACGCGCACCGCCGCCACGCCGCCGGACTCGCCACCATCCTCGACGTCACCCGAGCAGACGCACAAGTGGCGAGCGCACACGCCGCGTTGGTGTCGGCGCGAACTGAGTGCGTGCGGGCGGCGCTCGAATTGAAACGCGCGCTTGGACTGTCGACTGCCGTGCCGCTGGTATTCGCTGACTCGCTGGCCGAGTACGCGTTATCCGCGGATGTGCTGCGGGCCTCGGAGAAAGACGACAACACCATCGATGCTGCGCTACGGCAGCGGGACGATGTACGCAGTGCCGACAGCCAGGTGAATGCCGCCCGCCGGCTGCGAGGGGCCCTCCGCGCCGAATACCTCCCTACCGTGTCGCTGGTGGCCGATCGGGGAGCGCTGGGCACCAGCCGCAGGCGCATGCTGCCTACCTACACGTGGGGTGTGCAGCTCTCCGTGCCGGTTTTCGACGGCTTTCGCCGCGCGCGCCGCATCGAGGAGCAAGAGGCGCAGCTGCAGATCCGGACGATTCTCCGTCGGGATTTGACTGAACGTGTGGAGCTCGAGGTTGCCGAGGCGCAGCTCGAATTGACGGCAGCAAAGGCGGCACTCGAGGCGGCGAGTCAGCGGCTGACACTCGTGATGCGGGAATTGGACCAGACCATTGAACGGTTCGATGCCGGCCTGTCGGGAAACGCCGACGTCATTTCGGCGCAAGTCGCGCTGTCGGCTTCCCGCAGTCAGCATATCGAGCGCCTCGCCGACCTCGCCGCAGCGCGCCTCGCGATACGGCGCGCGGCGGGGACGCTCAAGTAGCGCGGCCTGAGGGCTGAGGGTTTGACGGGGTTTGAGCGGATTCAAGGGGTCAGCGTTTTCAAGGGGTCAGTTTCAAGGGGTCAGAGTCGTTGAACGCCCGTTTCAAGGGGTCAGAGTCGTTGAACGCCCGCGTTCAACGACTCTGACCCCTTGAAACTGACCCCTTGAAACTCTCGTCCTGAATGACCGGGTTAACGATGGTGCGTGGTGCGAGCGTCGTTGTCATGGGCGTGCCAAGGATTGCGGACGGCGGCAGTGCTCTCCGATACCGCGTCGTACCGGAGACCTCGAAACGCGTCATCGTGCCCAGGGCGGCGTGAACGGCGCCGCGTCGCCGACGACGAACTCGCCGCCGACGGGGAAGATCGCGATCGCTTCGAACGGGGCGTCGTACGGATTCGCGAGGGCGAACGTGCTGGACGCGGGCACGATCAGCGTGTCGCCGGCCGGGACGTCCAGCACCTCCCCGTTCAGGGTGGCCTGCGCCGTCCCCGCGAGCGCGACGAAGATTTCCTCGCGCGTGACACGGTGGGGCGTGCCGGGGGTGCCGGGCCGTACGTTCAGCCGCCACGTGGCGGTCTCCGATGCCCCGCGACTGGGAGCCGCGAGTCCGGTGAAGCGGGTGCCGGGGATGTCGAACGATTGGTGGTCGGATGCGTGAAGCAGTGGCAGAAAAGCCTCCATGAGGTTAATGTTCACTGTAGATTATAAACCACGGTGAAGTATATGACAAGTCCCCCCTCCGCGATCGACCTCGGTGTGCTCCTCAACCTCGCCTACGGCGCCTTCGTGGCCCGACTGCACACGGCCATGGCGAAAGCCGGATTTCAGGATCTGGGCCCGTCGTTCGGGTACGTGTTTCGCGTGCTCGACGGGGGGCCGGCGAGTCTCGTGACCGTCGCCACGCGATTACAGATGACGTCGCAGGGCGCGCTCAAGATCGTGGCCGATATGGAGGCGAAGGGCTACGTCGAACGGCGCCACGATCCTGACGATGCGCGCGTGCGGATGGTGGCGCTGACGCCTCGTGGTCGAAAGGCGCTGCAGACCGCGCGACGATTCCACGCGACGTTTGAAGCGCAGTTGGCGACCCAAGTGGGCGCATCGCAGGCGGCCATTCTGCGCAGCACGCTCGAGCGGATTGTCGCCAACGCCACGGACGACGGCATCGAGCTCACGGCACGCCCGTCATGACCTCCCATTCGAGCGATCAATGAGTATCCACGTCGTGTTGGTGCATCCCGAGATTCACTGGAATACCGGCAACGCGGGCCGCACGTGTCTCGCCACCGGCGCCACGCTGCATCTCATCGAGCCACTCGGCTTCTCGCTCGACGAGGCGCAGGTGAAGCGCGCGGGGCTCGACTATTGGGAGCACGTGGACGTGCGCGTGTGGCCGAGCTGGGACGCCTTCGAAGCGGAGCTGCCTCGACTTGGCGTGCCGTACTTCTTCTCCACCAAGGCGACGCAGCTGTTCTGGGACGCGCCCTTGGCGGCACCAGAGGGCACGGTGCTGGTGTTCGGTCGCGAGACCGGCGGATTGCCGCCCGAATTGCACGAACGCTACGCCGATCAGTTCGTGCGACTGCCGATCATGTCGGAGCGTGTGCGCTCGCTGAACCTGTCGACGACAGTCGCGATCGCGGTGTACGAGGTGTTGCGACAGCAGCGCTTGTAGCAGCGCGCGTCAGGCCGCGTCGGACACCAGTCGCGTAATCGCCCGCATGCCGTCGTCGCCGATGTCGAGACTGTGTTCGTTCACGTACAGCGCGATGTGCTGCGCGCACACGGCATCGGACATCTCCTGGGCGTTGGCACGCACGTACTCGCGACTCGCCTCGGGATGGTCGAACGCATACTGCACCGACGCGCGAATGGCGCGCTCCACTTCGGCGGCGATGTCGGCATCGAGGTCGGCGCGCGCGCAGATGCCGGCCAGCGGCACGGGCAGGTGCGTCTCGCGCTCCCACCAGTCGCCGAGATCGACCGCCTTGTGCAATCCGTGCTCGGCGTACGTGAACCGGCTCTCGTGAATGATGAGCCCCGCGTCCACATCGCCACTGCTCACGGCGTGCAGGATGCGATCGTAGCGCATCTCGACGACGTCCTCCAGCTGTGGCGCGGCCAATCGCAGCAAACGATACGCGGTGGTCTCGCGGCCGGGGATGGCCACACGTCCGTTCACCGCATCGGCCAGTGACATCGGCGTGCGGGTCACGACCAGCGGGCCGACGCCGTGTCCGAGTGCGGCACCGCTACGCAGCAACTGATAGCGGTTGCCGACAGCGGCGAAGGCACCGACACTGAGTTTGGTGAGATCGAACTCGCCATGGTGCGCGCGCCGGTTGAGCTCCTCGATGTCGAGCAGCACCGGCGCAATGCGAACGGGCGTGTCGATCAGTCCGAACGTGAGGGCATGAAACGCGAACGTGTCGTTGGGGCAGGGCGAATAGCCGAAGGTCAGCTCACGCATTGGCGGCGACATCCATCATGCTCTCCTGCAGGGCACGTACCAGTTGCGGTGTAGCGCCGGTGATGGATGCGAACGCGTCATCGAAATGCCACCGCGCGCGATCGGCCTCTTCGATCTCATTCGAAATCGCACGCACTTCGATGGCGGGTACACCAGCGAGTTGGGCGGCGCGGAGTACGCCAAAGCCTTCCATGGCTTCCACGTCGCACTCCGACGTGCCACCCACGCGGGCACTGGTGCCGATGGTGAGCGTGGCCGCGTTGGGGAACGCGCGTTGTACCGCGTGCAGCAACGCGGCTGATGCCTGCACCACACTCGGCCCCCACTCGGCGGGCACGTTCGAGTCGCAATACCGTGACTCGGCGCCGATCACGAGTGACGCGGGTGCGAGCGCGCGGGCGCGACGGGCGCCGGCGATGCCGACCTGCAGAATGGCGGCGGGGCGCAGTGCGGCGATCGCGGCCGCGGTACGCGCAGCGGCCTCCACGGGGCCCACGCCACATTGCAGCGTGAGCCATCCCTCGGGCACAGCGAGTTCGCGCGCGGTGGCCGCCACGACGAGAATGCGTGCGCGATCGTTCATGACGTCCTCATGACCGTGAAGTCTAAGGAGTCGTCGCTCACTCGACGAGTTGGCCGCCCCAGCTGGCCGGGTCGACGTCAGCGATCGTCTGCGTGAGCGTCCAGGCATGCCCGGCCGGGTCGCGCACGGAGGCCTGTCGCTCGCCGTACGGATGATCGGCGGGTGGTGTGAGTCCCGTCGCGCCGAGTGCGAGCGCGCGGTCGTAGGCGACGTGCACGTCGGGCACCCGCACCATGAGCACCGCCGGCGGGCGGCCACCGGTGGCGGGCACAGCGGCCGGGTCCCATGCCGCCACGACCATGGCCCCGTTGCCAACGGAGAGCTGGATGCGATGCCCGGGAATGCGCAGGCGTTCGCGAGCGCCGAGGACGTCGCGTAGCCAGGCCACGGCGGCGTCGAGATCGGGGTAGCTGCGCACCGGAATGAACGTGGCGTCGGGGATGGAGCGATTGCGTTGCGGCGCGGGTGTGGTCTCTGCACTCTCCGCATCAGCCAGCGCCGCGTCCTGATGGGCGAGAATCATGCGCCACGCCGCCTCGTGCGCGTCGCGGGCCTCGGACGTGGCGAACCCTGCGTGCGTGAGCGTGACCTGCGTGAAGTCGCCGGCGATCGCGTCGAGGTGCACGGTGAGTACGGTCTCGGCGCCGCCCGTCCCGCCGGTGCCGGTCACCCACGTGAGTGACACGAGGGCGTCGGGCACGAGCTTGAGAAATCGACCATAGTGCGGATGCCGCACCGGATCACGTCCATCGGGAAATCGTTGTGCGACTTCGAAGAAGAACGGCTCGCCGACCTCAGCGCGTATGCGCGCCGTGTCGGCTTCGGCAAACCACGCGCTCCAGCCGGTAGTCCAGGCGCGATACAGCGTGGCGGCCGATCGCGGTGACGTGCGGGTGATCGTCAGGGTGTGCATGCGAGGTCTCGCAACGAGTGAAGAGGCGCGTGTGCCTGAGTGAATCTCACCGGCAACGCCTTGCTCAACAACGTGGCGTCTGTCCCTATGTATCCGGGCACCCCGCCCATTTCCCACCCGGCGTGCACGGTGGCATCGCGCCCTTTGGCGGATCGAGACGACGGACACTGTCGGCGGCGGACAACTTTCCCTGCTTTGCGAGCGCCTCGGCCAAGGGTCGACGCAGGCGCGGACCCATCGACCACAAATCCGGCGTTGGTGCAATCATGGCCAAGCCCGCCCGCAGTTCCGACTCGGCCGCGACCGCGTCGCCACTCGCGAGGTACGCGGTGCCGGTGTACAAATAGGCAAAGCTCAGCAGGAAGGGTGAGTGTGTCGGCACGATGGCATTTCGCGTGGAGAGCGCCATACTCAGCGCGGAAGCCACGTCTTTGCGGACCAGCGCGTCATCCACGTATCCGCTATTGAAGACCACGCGCAGCGTGAGCGGGAACTCGGCGACTGAGTCGATGATCGCACGACCTTTCGCCAGCTCAACGCGACGCGTGACCGTATCACCACGGAGACTCGCCAAGAGCGCGGCCGACTTGGCCGCCCACACCTGCACCCACGGTTGCGCGCCGAAGCTGCGCTGCAGCCGCTCGCCCTGCAGCCGTGTCCGTGTCTCGGCGCTATCCGCCCGACCCAGCACCAGCATCGACTCGATGGCGGCATCGGCCGCGCCATCCCGTTCCTTCGAGACCTGCATGGCGAGTGAGTCGGTGATGCGCTCGATCATGCGCGCCTTCCGGAGATAGGCACGCGGATCGCGTGTTATCCACGACGTCGTGACCATGCGAACGTTCTCCGCTGCCGCCACGGTCCGTGTCAGCCCGCGAGCGCGTCGTTCAATGTCGACGACCCGTGCGGCCAGCGAATCGGCGGTACGCAGTCGCCCCCGTTGCATCGCCTGCGTGGCCCGCAACAGCAAGATCTGGGCGCCCAGCACACCATCGACATCCTTCATGCCCTCGGCCCGGGCCGCCGCGTCGATCGCTTCATTGGCGGCTTCGGCGCCGTGAAAGGTGAGCTCGAGCGCCGCGTACTCGATGCACGCGCGCGCGTACTCGTCGCTGGCGGGACCGTATGCCCGCAAGGCCAGTACGCGCGCCGAATCGAGTACGGCGTGCGCGTTTGCATAGCGGGATTGTGCCGCGTAGTTGGCACCGAATGCCGTGTAGAGGCGCGCCCGGATGCGTGCGTCGTCGGCGAATTCACGGGAGACGCGCGTGACGGCACTGTCGAGCAGCTGTCCGATGGTGCCGGCCGGTCCCATGCTGATGAGGGGATCTTGCGACACCGTTGACGTGCCGTTCATGATGCCCGCCATGAAGCTCGCGGACCGTTCGGTGCGAGCGGCTTCGATGCGTAAGTTGCGCGCTTGCCGGAGTGACATCAGGCTCACGCCGATCGCGGTGAGCAACGCCAGTGCGGTGCCGACGACCAGCGATCGATGCCGTCTCGTGAATGCCCACACGCGATAGCCGACCGTGCCTCGACGCGCCAGCACGCGATCGCGCCGCAGGAACCGGTGTACGTCGTCGCTGAGCGCGAGCGCACTGGCGTATCGCTTCCCGGGATCGCGTTGCAGCGCTTGCAGCATGATGGCGTCCAATTCGCCGCTGAGCGCGGCACCGAGCTTTCGCGCGTTCTCGACACCGCGATGGCGGGCCACGGCATCCGATGATGCGCGCGCGATCGAACTCGGGACGCGCGGGGTGCCGCTGCGCACTTCCAGGAGTCGCGCGAATGCGTCACGACCCACCAAGTCGAGGGGCGGTGCTCCGGTCAGCAGCGTGCACAAGAGCGCGCCGAGGGCATAGACGTCGGTGGCCGTCGAGGCGAGTTCGCCGTTGGCCTGTTCGGGAGCCGCGTAGGCCGCGGTGAACGGCGACATGCCATCCGCCGTGACGGACGCACCGGCACCATCTTCGTCGAGCAGTTTGGCGACACCAAAGTCCAGCAACTTGACCGTGCCGTCGGCCGTGACGAGCACGTTGCCGGGCTTGAGATCACGGTGCACGACCAAGCGCTGATGCGCATGCTGCACCGCGAGGCAGACCGTGCGAAACAGATCGAGTCGCGCCGAGATGGACAGCGCGCGGGCATCGCAGTACTCGTCGATGGCGACGCCGTCCACGTACTCCATCGCGAGCCATGGCGTACCCGACGTGGTGGCGCCTCCGTCGATCAGTTGCGCGATGTTCGGGTGCTGGAGCGCAGCGAGGATCTGTCGTTCCGCGCGGAAGCGATGCAGCAGCACGTCGCTGTCGGTGCCGCGCCACAACGACTTGATGGCGACCTTTTGATCGTATTCCGCATCGTCGCGCGCAGCCTCGTAGACGGCGCCCATGCCGCCGCGGCCGACGAGTCGAAGTACGCGATACGGCCCCAGGCGCTCGCCGATCAAGCTCGCGGCCGGCAGATCGGCCGGCGCAGTCCCGGCGAAGCCGAGCGCGAGGTGCGCCGGCGCGTCGAATCGATCACCAACCAAATCGACCGCCTCGATCATCTGTCGGAGGCGCGCGACAATCGCCGGGGACGCCCCGCTCGCCGTGAGTCGGCGACGCTGTTCGTCGATCGAGAGGTCCGCCAGCTCAAACCAGAGCGACTTGAGCGTCGACCACTCGTCCGTTGTGACCGATGGCGGGCGATGAGCGGGAGGTAGATCGGGCATCACGACTATACGCGTCGCGTCGCGGCAAACTCCCTCATCGATCCTGCAGCTCGGTGTGGAGCCACGCGCGCGCCATGGTCCACTCCCGCGACACCGTGGCCGCCGAGATCGACAGGAGCTCGGCAATCTCATCGAGTGTGAGGCCGACAAAGAACTTGAGCTCCACGATCTTCGCTTGTCGCGCGTCGACCTCTTCGAGTCGGGTCAGCGCGTCGTGCACACCAAGGACATCAGTAACCGCGTCGGGCGCGGCGGGGGTTGCGTCAGCCGTGGCTGGATCGAGTGTGACTTGCAGTCCGCGATCGCGTCGTTCCGTGGCCGCGCGTCGCGCGTGGTCGACGAGGATGCGGCGCATCATGGTGGCGGCAATTCCGAAGAAATGCGCTCGGCTCTTCCACGGCGTCTCCTGGCCCATCAGTCGCAGATAGGCCTCGTTGACCAGCGCCGTGGGCTGGAGCGTGTGGTCGGCGCGCTCTCGCCCGAGGTAGATCTCCGCCAGCTGGTGCAGCTCCGCGTACACCCGTCGGGCCGCGGCGTCCTGCATCGACGCGTCCCCCCGCTGTGCGGCGGCCAGCACTTCGGTCAGGGACGTCTGATCGGAAAACGGGAGGTCGGTCACGGCCCTATAAGGTGATGCTGCCTTCATGAATCGGCTAGGGCGTGCCTCGCGAATCCGATCGCAAGCGCGCGCTATTCGATGGTGTTGAGTACATCCGTCGTGCGCCGCGCCAGCAACGTGCGCAGCAACGACGGTTGGTACCGTCGGGTCACGCTGATGGCGTGGAACTCTTCGAAGAGATCGGGCACGGCGCAGTACTCCTGCAGCCGGCCGTCGCGCAGTTCATCCTGCACGACGACGGCCGGGACGAGCGCGACGGCGTTGAGTTCGCGGGTGAGCACACGCAGCATCGCCATGTCGTCGGCTTCGGCAATCACCGTGGGGCGCAGCCCGCGTTCATCGCACAGCACGTCGAAGGCGGTGCGAAACTCGTGGTCGCGGGACGGGAGCAGCAGGGGCACGTCGGCCAGCTCGTCGGGATAGCGAAACGGCGTCGAACGCGGGGGGCCGACCAGGCTGACCTGCTGTCGCGCGATGCGGCTGCTGCGCCACGCGTGATCGGCGTCTTCCGGCACGCGACGATTGGAGAGCACGACATCGAGGGTGTGCGCGCGCAATCGTGACAGCAACTCCGCCAGCGATCCTGACTGCAACACCAGTGACAGCGACGGATCCTTCAGGATCGGCGCCAGAAATGCCCGCTGGAAATTTCTCGACAGCGTCGCGACCGACCCGACCCGCAGCACATGCCGCTCGTCGCGTCGGCCATCCCGCAGCGTGCCGACCAGCTCATTGCCGGCGGTGACGATCGAGTCGGCGTAGTCGAGGGCGATCCGGCCGGCCTCCGTCAACTCGAGCGTGCGTCCGCGCCTCTCGAAGAGCTGCTGGCCAAGCTGGCTTTCCAGCTGACGGATCTGCGTGGACAGGGCCGACTGCGACACGTGCAGGCGCTGCGCCGCGCGCGTGAGATTTCCCTCTCGCGCCACAGCCCAGAAGTAGTGCAGGTGGTGATAGTTCAGCCGAGCGGCGACGTTGGTCATAGTTCTATTATACAGAACGGTTAAGCCTAATATATGTATTTTGCGGAAGACCCGGGGGCGACCAACATGTGGGGGTCCTCTTCCGGAGTGCTCCATGTCCCCTCTGCTCGCATCTGCCGCGCTCTTCACGATTCCCTTGCTCGCGCTCGCCGCCGCCCCGCGGCTGGATGCGCTGGTGGGGGTCATGCTCGGCCTGGTCACCTTCATCGCCGTGGTCATCCACCGGTTCGCCCATCGCTATCTCGATGGGCAGCCGGCGGCGCGGCATTTCCGTCGCTGGTTCGTGGCCACGGTGGCCGCATCGTCGGTGCTGGTCACGGCGGGTGACCTGCGCGTGCTGGCGCTTGCCTGGACCGCGTCGAGCCTGTCGCTGCATCAGCTGCTCACGTTCTTCGCCGATCGCCCCCAGGCGCAGGTGGCGGCGCACAAGAAGTTCCTGCTGAGTCGCCTGGCCGACGTGGCGATCTATTCGTCGGTGTTCTTGTTTGGACGCGCCTTCGGAAGCTATGACCTGGCGGCCCTGCAACTCACGGCGTCCGCGCTCGAGACGTTGCCCGTGAGCGTGCACGTGGCCGGCTATCTCCTGGTCGCGGGCGTGGCGCTCCGTTCGGCGCAGCTGCCCTTTCACGGATGGCTGATCCAAGTCATGGAGGCGCCGACGCCGGTGTCGGCGCTCCTGCACGCCGGCGTCGTGAACATCGGCGGCTACGTTTTGATCCGCCTCGCCGGGCTGACCGCACTCCTCCCGGGCGTCATGAACGCCATGGTGATCATCGGGGCGACGACCGCCGTGCTGGCGGCGCTGGTGATGATGACGCGGGTGACCGTGAAGGTGGCGCTCGCGTGGTCGACGGCGGCGCAGATGGGCTTCATGCTCCTCGAGTGCGGCCTCGGCGCGTGGGAGCTGGCCCTGCTGCATCTCGTGGCGCACTCCTGCTACAAGGCGCACGCGTTTCTGGGATCGGGTGGTGTGGTCGCCCTGCAGGCACGCCGCGCCCTGATACCGGTGACGTCGAGACCAACGGTCGCGCGATGGTTTGGCGCGACGTTGGGCAGTGCGGCTATCGCGGCAGGTTTCGCCGCCGTGACCTGGCCGACGAGCGGCGCTGATCCCCGCACGTGGGTGGTCACGACCGTGCTGGCGCTCGCGCTGGCGCCTTTTCTGGTGCGCACCGCGATGTCCGGCTCGTGGCGTGTCAACGCCAGGCTGCTTGGCTCAGCGCTGGCCGTGACCGCGCTGTACGCCGTGTGGCACCTCGCGTTCACGGCGTTGCTGCCGACGCCGGTGGTCTACGTGCCCGGTACGATGTCGCTGCTGATCGCACTCGGCGCCTTCATCGCGCTGTACATCGTGCAACTGATGGTGTCGGTGCGTCCGCACACCCGTGCCCTTCGCACCCTGCATACGTGGGCCTTCGCGGGATTTCATCTCGACGAACTGTTCACGCGCGCCACGTTCTTCGTGTGGCCGCCCCGTCACGAGCGCCGTCCGCCCTCGCCGATTCCAGCAGTGCGCGCGTCATCTATGCCGAGGGCTGCCTGATGTCCCATCCTGCATCCGACGCCATCATGCGCGCGGTCGACACGGCGTGCGCGCGGATCGCGCCGGCCTGGCCGCTCGACCGGCTCATCGCGGTCAACCCGTGGTGGGGGTATGTGGATCGGCCCATCGAGGAGGCGGCAGCCGAGCTGGCCGCACGCAGCGGCGCGCGACTGACGATGCCGCGTTCGTGGTTTCGCGCGCGCTACGCATCCGGCGCGTTGACCGATGCGCATCTCGCTCGTGCGCTCGAACTGCTCGGGTCACCGCTTTCTGTGAACGATGTGCGCGTCGCATTGCAGACCGACGAGCCCACGGTGCCAGTCGGTCTGTTGGTGACAGATCTCGTCGATGCGACGCGTGAAACGCAGCGCCACGCGGCGTGGCGCGACTTCGTGGTGGAGCATGTGAGCCACGCGTGTGGTGCGTGGTTCGGCGGGGGGCAAGCGGCGTGGTCGGCCGATCGCGACGGCGGATTGTATGGGCTGTGGTCGGACATGGGGCAGCGCGACGCCGGTGTGCGGCTGCTCATGGGACTGCCGGGATTTCGCCGCGCGGTGGCGGCATTGCCGCAGGAACCGCAGCAGCTGATCGCGTGCGCCGTCGATGAGCTCGCCGTTCCAGCGGCGTTGCAGGCGGCGTATTTCACCGCACTGCTCCAGAGCGTATCCGGTTGGGCCGCGGCGTGCGCGTTTCAACGGTGGGAGGCCCGACTTGCCGGACGGGATGACGATCAGATCGTGCATCTGCTGGCGACACGTCTGGCCTGGGAACTCGTGCTGTATCGCACGAGCGGCGCGCCGAGTCTCGCGAAGCGCTGGGCGGACGCGCGACGCGATTGGGTCGGGATGGCCGACGCCCTTCGTGCGGCACAGTCAGTGGATTGGGTGCTCCAGCGCGCGCTCGAGCTGGCGTATCAGGAGCCCTTGGCGGGGCAGCTCGCCGGGCTACGACCCATAGCGACCACCACGCCGACGGTGCAGGCGGTGTTCTGCATCGACGTGCGCTCCGAAGTGATGCGTCGCGCGCTGGAGGCTGCGCAGCCGAGCGTGCAGACGCTTGGCTTCGCGGGATTCTTCGGAATGCCGATCGCGTATCAGGCGGCGGAGGGCGTGTCACGTCCGCAGCTGCCCGGCCTGTTGTCGCCGGCGCTCGCGGTGACCGACACCGGAGCGCACGCCTCGGCGTTGCAGCGTGAACGGAGCGACGGGGCGGCACTCGCGGGCGCATGGACGTCGTTCGCCGGAAGCGCCGCGTCGACCTTTACCGCCGTGGAAGCCACTGGACTCGGGGTCGCCGTGTCGCTGCTGCGCAAGACCTTCGCGCCGACGGCCCCCGCGCTCGATCCCCTGCGTGATGCGCTCGCCACGAGTGGCAGCCCGCTCTCGCCGCGGCTCGGTGCGTCCCTCGCCGACGGCCACGTGCCGACGCTGACCGAACGCACGCAACTTGCGGCGAATGCGCTGCGGGGGATGAGCCTCACGCGTGACTTCGCGCGCCTCGTGGCGTTGGTGGGTCATGGTGCGGCGACGTGCAACAATCCTCAGGCGGCTGGACTCGCGTGCGGCGCGTGCGGCGGACAGAGCGGAGAAGTCAACGCGCGCGTGGCCGCCGCGCTCTTGAACGATGCTGGCGTGCGCGACGCGCTCTTCGCGCACGACATCCGCATTCCGGGCACGACGCACTTCGTGCCCGCGCTGCACGACACGGTGACGGACACGGTCTCGCTGTTCGACCTGGCCGACGTGCCCGCGACGCACCGCGACGACGTGATCGCCTTCGAACGCGCACTCGCCGAAGCCGGCCGGCTGGCGCGTCGCGAGCGCGCCCCTCGGCTCGGCCTCGCGGGCGCCGATGATGACGCGCTGCTTGGCGCCGTCCGCCGTCGAGCGGCCGACTGGTCGGAAGTGCGCCCGGAATGGGGGCTCGCGCGCAACGCGGCGTTCGTGGTGGCGCCGCGCGAGCGGACACGCGGGCTGGTGCTGGACGGCCGCTCGTTCCTGCACGAGTATCGCTGGCAAGACGATGCCGGATTCGCGGTGCTCACGCTCATTCTCACGGCACCGATGGTCGTCACCAACTGGATCAATCTGCAGTACTACGCGTCCACCGTCGATCCGGTGCGGTATGGCAGCGGCGACAAAGTGCTGCACAACGTGGTGGGCGGTAACGTGGGCGTCGTCGAGGGCGCTGGAGGCGATCTTCGCATCGGTCTGGCGCTGCAGTCCGTGCACGATGGGACAGACTGGGTGCACGAACCGCTGCGTTTGTCGGTCTTTGTCGAGGCTCCGGCCGCGGCGATCGACGGCATCATCAACGCGCACGCGGTGGTGCGTCAGCTCGTCACGAACGGATGGCTGTACCTGTTCCGTATCGATCCGTTCGACGGGCAGATCTACGCGCGCCGCGCACACGACTGGCAGTTGGTGCGTGCACGATCATGAACGACCGTGCACGCGCGCAGCCGCGGATCAGCGCACGGTGCGATTCGCCTTGGTGGCGTTGCTGATCTGCAGGTCGTAGCCGTCGGGCGTGGTGGTGTGATAGCTCTTGTACTTGGCGGCGGGGTCGTGGATATCGCCCTTGCCGCCGGTATCATCGCGGCTGGTGAGTCCGCGCTTGGTGAGTTCGGCCTTGACCGGATCGGTATCCCACGGGGCGATGCCGAATGACACGTGTCCCATGGTGGCGCGTCGTACGGCGGGCGTGGTGGCGTTCGGGGCGAGCGGGTTGCCGCCGCGAATGATGATGTTGCCGAGGTCGCCGATTTCCACTTCGTTCTGACTGCCTTCGTCGCCGGTGGGCTTCCAGCCGAGGAGGGCGGCGTAGAAGGCGGTGGTCTCTTTGTAGTTGGTGACTTCGAAGGAGATGTGATCGAGCCACACCGTCTGCCAGTTCGTGTGCTCGAACGGCGCGGGCACCGAGTGCGTGGCGGTGGCGGGCGATGCTGCGCGCGTCTTGCGATGGGCGTCGTTGCAGAGCTGCACGTCGAAGCCATCGGGGTCCTTCACGTGAAAGCTTTCGAAGCCCTTGCCGTCGTTGTCGGCGACCGGCTTGAGGCCCCGCTTGGTGAGTTCGGCCTCGACCTTCTTCGCGTTCCACGGTTCGATGACCCACGCGAACGAATCCCACGCCACCTTGCGTGGGGCGCGGGCGGGACCGCGGGCGCGTCCAGCGGCGCTGTCGCTGCAGTGGGCGGCGGTGGCGGGGCGGGGCCTGGAAGCCACCGCGGATCACGACGCTGCCCACGTTGCCGACGTCGAGCACGGCCTGCGAGCCGTCGTCGCTGCGCAGCGTCCAGTTCATGAGGGCTGAGTAGTAGGCGGCTTCGCGCTTGTAGTCGGTGGCCTGGATGGCGAAGTGGTCGAGGGCGACCGTCTTCCAGCCGGTGGGGCGAAAGGCGCCTTGATGGCCGACGTATCGCAGGCCGGGGTGCCGGCGCGGTCGCCGCCGCAGCGGCCTTGGGCGGCGGCGTGTGTGGCGGGAACGGCGAGTGCGGCGGCGGCCATGGCCGCGAGCGCACCAATAACGTGGCGCCGGCGCGCGGGCGAACGAACAGCGGGTGACATCACATACTCCGTGAGCGGGGGGAGTCACGGCGGGACGCGACGGGTGGGAGCGCGAACATGCGACGCGGCCGACCGCTGGGCAAGCCGGGCTGGTGCGTTGAAAGGATCGCGGGTGCACACTGGCGGTTACGCGGGGGCGCGGAGAGCGTTGCACCGTGCGTGATGGCGAACGGTGAGACCCTTTTGAGCGTGCTGCACGATCGGATTGCGGCCAAGCACTACAGCGCGCGCACGGAGCAGGCGTACGCGCAGTGGGTGCGTCGGTACGTGCGGTTTCACGGACGCCGGCATCCGCGCGAGATGGGGGAGGTGCAGGTGCGTGACTTCCTGACGCATCTGGCGCGCGACGAGCAGGTGAGTGCGAGTACGCAGAATCAGGCGCTGGCGGCGCTGCTGTTCCTGTATCGCGAGGTACTGGCGTTGCCGATCTCCGGGGCCATGCAACATCTGCATGCCAAGCGTCCGGAACGACTGCCGGTGGTGATGACGCGCGAGGAGACGCAGCGCGTGCTGCAGGCGATGCGCGGCACGACGCGGCTGATGGCGTCGCTGATGTACGGCAGCGGCATGCGACTGATGGAGTGCTGCACGCTGCGGGTGAAGGATGTGGATCTCACGCGCGGCGAGATCGTGATCCGATCGGGGAAGGGGCAGAAGGATCGCGTTACCATGCTGCCGCAGCGCGTGCAGCCGGCATTGCGGATGCATCTCGAGCGCGCGGCGGCGCAGCACGCGAAGGACGTGGCCGGCGGCGGCGGGTTCGTCGTGCTGCCCGACGCGCTGCGCCGAAAGCTCGGCGATCGCACGGCCCGGAGTTGGCCGTGGCAATGGATCTTCCCGGCTACACGGGGCTACCGCGACCCGGCCACCGGCGAGCGACGCCGGCATCATCTGCACGAGAGCGTGCTGCAGCGCGACGTGACCAACGCCGTGCGCGAGGCGCAGATCGGCAAGCGGGCTACGTGTCATACGTTCCGGCACAGCTTTGCGACACATCTGCTGGCGTCGGGGTCGGACATTCGCACGATCCAGGAATTGATGGGGCACAAGGACGTGCGGACGACGATGATCTACACGCACGTGCTGAACCGGGGCGGCTGGGGTGCGGAGTCCGTTGGATGGATGACGGCGGGGTAGGGGGAGTCTGGAGTCTGGAGTACGGAGTACGGAGTACGGGGTAGGGAGACGGAGACGGCGGCGGGGGCGTGGGACGGAGCGTTATGCGTCGGGCGCGTGAGAGCCGGCTCGGCACGTCGGCGCGTTAGATCGGTCGAGCAAACATCTCGCGCGGAATACATGCGGGGACGAGACGCATGTAGCTCGTGAAGCAGCGGGGTTGCGATGTGGCGGGCCGAGTGCGGATCGTGCGTGTACGCGCTGGAACTAGATCGGTTCGCCGGTGGTAGGTCGTCGAGCGAATAGGCGTTAGATGTGCCAACGAAGAAGCTCCGCCGCGTCGCATGCCGAGCAGGCGTGCCGTGTGAGGTTCCAATCTCAAATGAACAACTGAGGATCAAGTGCTCATCGTCCTTGCTCTATTCGCCTTCAAATCGCTCGCTACCCAACCGAATCCCTGCATCGCTGCCGAGATTCTGCATCTTTCTACGGTTGAACGACCAGCCGACTATTAATCCATCCGCGGTCGACGGGCGGTTCAGCGAGTTGCCGGATCGCGAGCAGCGCTGCCGATGGCAATGCCATGCGGGCCCTGCATTCCTGGGGTTAGATGGCAAGCCAGACCACGTGTATCTCTCGCTGCCAACGACAATCTTGTCGGCTTTGTGGTCGACAGCACGGGCGTCGTCGTCGCGTGCTCGATTCGCTTTCGACTTCGACTTGCTGACTCGGCGAGCTTCGGTCACGCTCCTATCCGGTCTACGGTTTACCCGGCACAGATCGCGAATGAGAACGTCCCTCAGCTGTACGTGGCGCGGCTCCGTCGCTAACGGGACATCTGACGAACCGTTGCTGCTGGCAGCGCGGTGCGGTGTGCGCAGCAGTCGCCGTGCTCGCGCACGTCGCCCGTCCGGCCGCACTTTATATGATGCGCTGCAGCAGAACGCTGAGGCGTTATGCGCATCGAGCAGGAATGGACGCGAGCGGCGGGGCCACTGGCGCGCTGTATATGATCAGCATATACTTTCAGGGTGACCGACTTTTCCGCCTTCGCGGCCCGACTGGCCGGCTTTGACTGGGATCGCGGGAATGCGGAGAAGAACTGGGCTCGGCATGCGGTCTCGCGGAACGAAGCCGAGGAAGTCCTCTTTCATGAGCCGGTGCTGCTCGCCGAGGATGCCAAGCACTCCACCCGAGAGCCGCGCTACCTCGTGCTGCGGCCGTACGGCGGCGGATCGGCGACTGCGCGGTGATTTTCACCGTGCGTCGCGATCTTGTCCGTGTGATTTCAGCCCGGCCGATGAGTCGAAAGGAGCGAACCCTGTATGGCAAAACCCCGCACGAAGCCCCGTAAGCCGATCCCGACGTTCCGCTCCGAAGACGAGGAGCGGGCGTTCCGGCGACGGCGGATACGTCCGAGTATTTCGAGTATCCGCAGGCGACCCGCGTGGCATTTCCGAATCTCGAAGCCGTCCACCGCGACGATTTCGCTGCGCC
>CAWJMR010000017.1:0-206736 GCA_963843965.1 uncultured Gemmatimonadaceae bacterium | reverse complement strand
CTTCTCACGCCCAGCCCCCGGCCGAGGATTGGCGGTGCCGCGGCATCCGTGACTGTGGTCGAGCCACCGAAGCCCAAGCGCACCCCCCGCGCCAAGGTGGCTGCCATCCCTGAGCTGGTTTCTGCCCCGGACCCGTGATCGAGACGCCGGCCAAACCGAAGGCCACCTCGAAGGCCGCTCCGAAGGACAAGGCCGCCAAAGCGCCGGCGAAGAAGGCCGCTAAGGGGGGACAAGGCTACGCCCGGCCCTGGCGTGTCCATCAAGCCCGCGGAAGACAAGACCGCGGAGACCCCCAAGCCCAAGGCGACTCGGGCCAAGAAGGCCAAAGCCGAGTAGCCCCGGATGTCCCTCTACTGGCTTGCGCCTCTCGCATCCCTGGCCACCCTCCTCGGTGGCTGGGGGGGTGGTGCGCTTCCTCCAAGGGCGCGCGCAGTTCATGCGTCTGCTCTCTGGTGTCGCGGCGGAGATCCCTCCTGTCGCTCACGGTGGTACGCATCATCCCTGAATGCCTGGAATCGAAGGGTGGAGGGAAGGCAACGCCCTATGGATCCTCGGGGGCTACCTGCTGGTGCATGTCATGGAACATGGCATCACCATTCACTTCCATTACGGTGAAGAGACCCACACCGGCACCCCCCTCAGCGGGGTGCTGGCCCGCGGGCCTGTCCCTGCACAGCCTCATGGATGGCGTGGCCATTGCCACGGCGCTCTCCACCCACAGCAATCTGGGCCCCCTGGTCCTGCTGGGCATCCTGTTTCATCGCACCACCAGCACCTGCTCGTCGAGCGACGACATGCCCGACACCGTCGCCAGCAGCGCGATGCCCAGGCCGCCCATCAGCACGAAGAGCGGCTGCCCCAGCAGCAACGCGGTGGAGATGAGGCCCAGCACCAGGAACGCCGTCTTCCCGGTGAAGAAGAAGGCCGCCGAGAGCAGCGTGAGCCACACCACCAGCCCCGTCTTCCGCTTCCGGTACGCGCCCACGGCGAGCGCGAGCGTCAGCGCGTAGAGCGCCCAGGTCATGGCGCGCCTCCGTCGAGCGGCAGCTGCTCTTTCTCCAGCGCCTCGAGGTCGATGCCGTGCGCGTCAGCCCCGCCCTTCGGCGGGCCCCCACTTGAAGTCGTGGATGCCCTGGGCGAGGAACCGCAGCGCCATCACCGAGAACGTCACGGGGACCGCCAGGGTCCCGACCCACAGCGGAATAGGCAGGGCGTCGTACACCCCCACGCCGTCCCCAGACGCCCACTCGCGAACTGCTGCATCAACTGCATCACGCCCAGCAGCGAGAGGTACGCGCAGAACAGGAAGGTGAGGACGCCGCCGATGAGCGAGAACGGCTTGAGGGTCGCCGCGTCGAGCTTCTTCTTGATCGGGTCGAGGATGATGTGGCGCCGCGTGCGGGTGGCGAGCGACGCGCCGAGCATGCCGCTCCAGAGCATGAAGCCCAACGCGAACTTCTGCGCGCCGGGCACGCTCGAGGGGAACACCAGCAGCAGCCCGTACACGAAGCCGGTGAGGCCCAGAAACAAGGCGGCGCCCACCAGCACCGAGCGGCCGAAGCC
Source organism: uncultured Gemmatimonadaceae bacterium (assembly GCA_963843965.1). GTDB lineage: Bacteria > Gemmatimonadota > Gemmatimonadetes > Gemmatimonadales > Gemmatimonadaceae > Gemmatimonas. The sequence continues at coordinate 205,173 of CAWJMR010000017.1, read as the reverse complement.
GGGCGCGGGGGCCTGGTCGCGATCTGCCTTGATGGCCCGCGAGGAGTGGGCCCCCAGGTCAGAAAGAACAGGGCCAGGCAGGCGAACAGCGCGGGCCCCAGTCGGTCGGTCACGAAGGCGTGCTGGGCGTCGGTGGGGTTCGAATAGAACGCCCACAAGATGAACTGCTCGGTCTTGCTGACCGGCCGCGAGCACGCAGCGTACCGCCGCGAACGCCGAGGAATCGGCGAGTGCCGCCGCCGAGTTGTCGGCGCAGGCCGCCGAAATGCAGGAGCTGGCCGCGCAGTTCGACGTGGGCGAGCGCGACCATCGCACCGAGGTCGGTCAGCCGGTCACGTCAGCGTCCCGTCGTCAGGCGGCGTTGAATGGTTCGCCGGCCTTCTCGTCACCGCGTCCGCCGGCTCCGCGGCCGCAGGCTGCCCCGTCGAAGTCGTCGGCCAAGCCGGCTGCCAAGGCCGGTGCGCCGCGCTCGAAGCCCGCGACCCGTCCGGCGGCCAAGGGACTCGCCAAGGCGCGGTCATCCAGTGCGATGTCGAACGGCGCGCATGTCTCGGATGACGTCTTTCCGATGAGTGCTGCCGCGATGATTCCGTTCGATGACGATGACAATGGCTCGGACGACATCCTCGGCTCATTCTGAGCGCGTGACGCTGTTGTAGACCGAAGAAATGCGCTGAACTGCTGAATTTGTCCGTGGGTGCCTGGCATTGAACCAGGCACCCACGATTGCACCGGATACTCCCGGCTTTGAAACGGATGACGGTCCGTGTGCGATCACACCGATGCTGCGATGCCGCGGCGCGCGTGACGATGCTTTATCCATTCGCTGGTTCCTACACTCTATGATTCGCACTTCCATGGCGCGCGCGCTCGCGTGCCTGCTGTTTGCCGCCACGCCCTTGACGCTGTCGGCGCAGGATGAACGTCTCACCGTGCACGGTTCGGTGAACATCGCGTACGGCAAGACCGACGGCCTGCCGTACTTCGGTCTCAACAAGGACGGCTCGGCGGACTATCGCGCGATCGCGCTGCAGTTCGGCTACAAGTTGAGCGACAAGGATCGCGTCGTCACGCAGTTGCTGCACCGCAAGTTCGGCACGAGCCCGTTGAACGCCGCCGAGCCGGACATCCAGCCGGTGTGGGCCTTCTACGAGCACAAGTTCGACAACGGCACCGCGCTGAAGGTCGGGCGCAACCCGCTGCCGCGCGGCCTGTTCAACGAAGTGCGGTTTATCGGCACCCTGCTGCCGTTCTATCGCGTGGGCTCGCAGGTGTACGGCGAGACGCTCGAGTACATCGACGGATTCGCGGCCAGCAAGCCGTTCGAGCTCGGTGGCGGATTCGGCCTCGAGAGCCACGTGTTCGGCGGTGGCTTCAACCTGCGCGCGCAGGTTCCGGGTGCCACGGGCAACTCGGTGATCAACGCGCGCTACGAGAACATGATCGGCACGCAGCTGTGGCTGAAGCTGCCGGTTGAAGGCGTCCGGTTTGGTGCCTTCATCTCGAACTATGGCAGCACCCCCAGCGCCACGCTGCCGAAGGATGCGCGGCCTGCGCGCACGACGTCGGTGCTCTACTCCGCCGAAGCGAAGGTCGAGCGCGCGTTTGCCCGCGCCGAGTATACGCACTTCACCGCGAAGGTTCCGAGCTTTACCGACTACAGCGCGTACTACCTGCAGGGTGGCGTGAAGCCCGTCGAGAAGCTGACGCTGGCCGTGGAGTACAACTCGGCGGTCAACGTCGTCCGGTTCGGCGGTGCGCCGATTCCGAACCTCGATCTGCCCATCACAAAGGATCTTGGTTTCGGCGCGACCTGGCAGCCGTCGGCGAGTATCGCCTTCAAGCTCGAAGGCCATCGCAATGAAGGTTACGGCTTCGACCGTCCGGTGCCGTCGGTGATTCCGCCGACCGCGCCGCCGCTCGTCGCGAAGCTCGCCCCCGCCTCGAAGGCGTTCTACGGGCTGCTGTCCGTCGCCGTGACTTTCTGAGAAACGATCACATGACCACCATGCACCGCATTCTCAAGTCGGCGACGATGGGCGTATTCGCGCTCGTCATCGCCGCGGCCCCTGCAGCGGCACAGGATTTCAAGATCGTCGTCAACAGTGGCAACTCGACGACGGAGCTTTCCGCCGACGTGGCGACGAAGCTGTTCCTCAAGCAGAGCACGAAGTTCCCGAACGGCACGGCGGCTCAGCCGGTCGACCTCGCCAAGGCGAGTGCCGTACGCGTCGCGTTCTCGAAGTCCGTGCTCGGACGCCCGGTGGGCGCCATCGAGACGTACTGGCAGCAGCAGATCTTCTCGGGCAAGGACGTGCCGCCCGCCGTGAAGACGAGCGACGATGACGTGATTGCCTATGTGAAGGCGAACCCCGGCGCCATCGGGTACGTCAGCGGTGGCGCCGCCACCGCCGGCGTGAAAGTGATTGACGTGAAGTAGCCGGTGATCAACGCGTCGCCGCCCGGTACTCATCGAGTAACGTGGCGGCGGCGCGAATGCCGCCCAGGTAGTTCTCGACACTGATCCACTCGTCGGGCGCGTGGGCGTTCTCTCCGGGCAGGCCGAAGCCCATGAGCAGTACGGGCGCACCAAGAATGCGCTCGAAGTCGCCCACCACCGGAATGCTTCCGCCTTCACCGGTGATCACGGGCGCTCGCCCGAAGGCTGCTTCGAGGGCACGCTTGCCGGCCTCGATGATCGGCCCCTTGAGATCAGCCCGCCACGGGCGTCCACCGTGCAGGTTTTCGACGGTGACCGTCACACCCGGCGGTGCCACGCGCTCCACGTGCGCTTGCACGAGCGCCGCAATGACGTCGGGGCTCTGATCGGGCACGAGCCGGAAGCTGACTTTCGCCATCGACACGGCGGGCAGCACGGTCTTGGCGCCTTCGCCGGTATAGCCGCTCAGCATGCCGTTCACTTCGCAGGTCGGCCGCGTCCAGAGTCGTTCGAGCGTGCTGTATCCTGGCTCACCGCCCAGTGCGGTCACACCGACGTCGTGCATGAGCTGCTCATCGCTGAACGGCAGCTCGCGCATCTGTGCCAGCACGGCATCGGGGAACGGGCGCACGCTGTCGTAGAAGCCAGGAATGGCGATACGCCCGTCGGCGTCGTGCATGGTGGCGAGGATGCGCGCGAGGGCCATCGCCGGATTCACCACCGCGCCGCCATACATGCCGGAGTGGAGATCTCCGTTCGCGCCGCGCACGTTGATCTCGAGGTACGCCATCCCGCGCAGCGACGACAGGATGCTGGGGATGCCCGGCGCGAACATGGTGGAGTCGGAGATCACGACGGCATCACAAGCCAGCCGCGCCTTCTCGCGCTCGAGAAACTGCTCGAGGTTTTCGCTGCCGACTTCTTCCTCACCTTCAGCGAGGACGATGACGTTCACGGGCAGCGCGCCGCGCACGGCGAGATGCGCCTCGAGCGCCTTGATGTGCAGGTACAGCTGCCCTTTGTCGTCGACCGATCCCCGCGCGTAAATGCGACCGTCGCGCACGGTGGGCTCGAACGCCGGCGACGTCCATAACTCGAGGGGTTCAGCCGGCTGCACGTCGTAATGCCCGTACACGAGCAGCGTAGGCGCGTCGGGGCCCGCCTTGCGCCACTCACCGACTACGATGGGATGTCCCGGCGTGGGCTCGATCGTCGCCGTGAATCCGATTCGCGTGAGCGCATCCGCTACGAACTGCGCGGCTTCGGCACAATCGGCCTTGTGCTCGCTGCGCGCACTGACGCTGGGAATACGCAGGAAGGCAAACAGTTCATCCTGCGCGCGCGCATCGTTGGCGCTGCACCAGGCGGCGAGATCGGCGGGAATCGTAGGAGCGGTCATGAGTGATGCTCAGCGTGTACGTGAAGTGCGGATAACAGCGGAAACAAGCAGTTCCAGCTTGACACGGATACGAACCGACACGAACGGACACCGTGGATTCGCTCCGTGCGACTTCACAGCAGCGACGTGTACCGACGGTGTGTTCATTCTGATTTAAGAAAACTAGCGCTTGATCGGTTGCTACCTGTTCCTACCTGTTCGTATCCGTGTCAGTCAGGAACGGCTGTTTCGGTTCGTATCGGAGCGCGGCAGCAGGCAGCGTTATCGCGCCGCGCGACCGACCATGAGCCCGGCAAACGTCGCCACGATGCCGGCGACGACGCTCAGACCGATATACAGCGCAGCGCGCCCCGCCTTACCCTGCTGCAACAACGTGACCGTTTCGGCGCTGAACGTGGAGAACGTCGTAAAGCCACCGCAGATGCCCACCGTGAGCGCCACGCGCAACACCTGATTGTGGTCGGGTGCGTCGAACAGGCGCGCGAACAAGCCGATGAGGAAGCTGCCGAGCACGTTGATGAGCAGGGTCGACACCGGAAACCCGTTGCTCGCTCGCACCAGCAACACGCCGATGACGTAGCGCGCCGCCGACCCGATCGCACCACCACCCGCGACGGCGAGCAGCATCGGCATGGACAGCGCCGAATTCACGGACGCCTCGGCACGTCGCGCGCGATGCGATACAGCCAGATGCGCCGCTCGGTCACGATACCGTCGCCGCGGCGCAGGGGGACCGTGACGCCGCGCTGCGATTCCGCGAACCACGAGCCTACGACGCCCGCCAGCGAATCGCCCTTGGCGTCTGCGTCGAATGCGGCCACGAGCCCGTCGCCTGGACGGATCTTGTCGTACGCGTTGGGCCAGATGTCGTACTGGTTCGTGCGACCGCCGAGGTTGAGCGCGAATACGGTGGGCTGGTCTGAGAGATGGAACGCCAGTTCCGAGGCGTCCTGATAGCGGTCCGCAGCAACCCATCGATCCACCGTGCCCTTCAGGAACGCACTCTGCCGGCTGTGATCGACGGCCGCGGCCAGTGTTTCCCATCCGTGCGCGCGGGCAATCGGATCCTTGCGCGGCGGGATCGGCAGGATCGGCGTGGCCGCCTGCCACGCCACGATCGTGAGCAGAATCGCGGCGAAGGCCTGCCCGCGGTGCCACCAGCGACCGTATGACCATGGCTTGTCGCTGGTGGCCAGCAGCATCATCGCGCCCGGATAGATCATCGCAGGCCAGTTCGCTTCCACCGACCGGCGCCACGCGCTGATCGCGAAGAACGCGAGCGGGGCCACCGAGATCACGGCCAAGGCGAAGCGACGCGTCATCGGATCGGTGGGCGCCAGGTCGCGACGCATACGCCACCCGTCGCGCATGGCGAGCCACACCGCGCCGGCCATCAACAGGAACAGGATCGGTGACGCGAGGCCGATCTGTCCGCCCAGCATCTCGAGCTCGCGCGACAGCGGATTGCCACGCGCGCTCGGGCTGAACCCATGGCCCAGCTGAAAGCGGAACGACACCCAGTTGTTGAACGCGTTCCACGCCACCACCGGGGCGAACATGCCCAGCGCGATGATCGACGCGAGCCACGGACCCGGTTCGGCGAAGCGTTTGCGCAGCGCGGGATGCAGCACGCAGGCGATCACCAACCCCATCGGCAGCAGCACGGCCGTGTACTTGGCCACGAACGCGGCGCCGAGGCCGACGCCGGCCACCGTCCACCAACCGAGGCTGCGCCATGAGCGCAGTGGAGAGGCGAGGGCCCGCTCCACGCCGAGCAAGGCGAACATCGCACTCGCGAACAGCACCGCGTCGGGCGTGGCGAGCACCAGCCCGAGCGTCGCGATCGGAATGAGCGCCACCAGCATGGCGGCGCGCGTCGCGGCGCGGAGTCCGTCGGGGCCCCGGCCCGCCAGCTGCCAGGCGCATACCACGGCGGCGAGGTGCATCAGCAGGGCGGCGATGGCCGGCCCGGCGCGGACGCCCATCGAGGTATTGCCGAACAGGCGCGTACCCGCGGCGATGAGGAACGCGATGCCGGGCGGGTGGTCGAAATAGCCCGCCTCCAGCTGGCGTGACCACTCCCAGTAGTACGTCTCGTCGGGCAGCAGCGGGACCAGCCCCGACAGCCCCGCGCGCAGCACGGCCGCTACGAGAATCCAGCTCGCGGCAGACGTCCACGAGCCGGGAGGGGCGACGGGGGGCTTGGTGGCAAGGTCAACCGGTATCGTCATGGGCGCGGGGTAAGTTGCATGCATGCCCAATCGTCTCGCTACCGAGTCGTCGCCATATCTGCGACAACACGCGGAGAATCCGGTGGATTGGTATCCGTGGGGTGCCGAAGCTCTCGAGCGGGCGCAGGCCGAACAGCGACCGATCCTGCTGAGCGTGGGCTACGCGGCGTGTCACTGGTGCCACGTGATGGCGCACGAATCCTTCGAGGACGCCGACACAGCCGCGCTCATGAACGCGCTCTTCGTGAACGTGAAAGTGGACCGCGAAGAGCGTCCCGACATCGACGCGATCTACATGCAGGCGGTGCAGGCGCTGACCGGACAGGGCGGCTGGCCGATGACGGTCGTGCTCACTCCCGATGGGACGCCGTACTGGGGCGGCACCTACTTCCCGAAGGATGACCGTCACGGGATGCCGTCGTTCACCCGCGTGATTCAGGCCGTGGCCAACGCGTATCGCGAGCAGCCCGACGCGATCGCGCGTACGACCGACGCCATGCGCGCGCTGTATGCGAACAGCAGCCGACCGGCCGGGCCATCAGGCACCGTAGATGCGTCGCTGCTCGAGCGCGCCTTCGCCCAGCTGTCCACGCGCCACGATCGCACCCTCGGCGGATTCACCGGCGCGCCCAAATTCCCGCAGACCATGGCGCTCGATTTCTGCCTGCGATGGCACGCACGCAGTGGCGACGCGCTGGCGCTCGAGATCGCGCATCGGTCATTCGTGGCGATGGGGCGCGGCGGACTCTTCGATCAGATCGGCGGCGGGTTCGCGCGCTACAGCACCGATGCCGAGTGGCTGGTGCCCCACTTCGAAAAGATGTTGTACGACAATGCGCTGCTGGTGCGACTCGGCGTGCATCTGTGGCAGGTCACGCGCGACGAGGAAGTCCGTCGCATCACCGAAGCGACGATACACTGGCTCGCCCGCGAGATGACGCTCGCCAATGGCGGGTTCGCCTCGTCGCTCGATGCCGACAGCGAGGGCGTGGAGGGCAAGTTCTACGTGTGGACGGCCCAGGAAGTCGACGCGGTGCTCGGTGACGACGCCGCGATGGCGCGGGCGTATTGGCGCGTGCAACCGGGCGGCAACTTCGAAGGGCACTCGATTCTGCATGTGCCCGTCGCGCCGGCGCTGGTGGCCGCGCGACTCGGCGTGACCGAGCAGACCCTGCGCGCCACGATCGAGCGTGCCTCTGCCGCGCTGCTGGCGGTGCGCGAACATCGCGTGCGACCCGGGCTCGACGACAAGGTGCTGGCGGGGTGGAACGCCCTCATGACCCGTGCCTTGGCCGACGCGGCGCGCGTGTGGCACGATCCCGCGGTGCGGGCGCTGGCCGTACGCAACGCCGAGCTGCTCCGCGATCGGTTGGTGAACGCCGAGGGGCGGGTGACGCGGGTGCTGTCGGGCTCGGACGGACCAAGCGTGGGCCCCGGGTTCCTGGAGGATCATGCGGCGGTGGCGCTGGCGTTTCTGTCGGTCCACGAGCTCACCCTCGACCCCACGTGGCTGCATCACGCGCGCCGCGTGGCCGACGCCATGCGGCAACACTTCTTCGACACGCCGACGGGCGCGTGGTACGACACGCCGGGCGATGGCGAGGCGCTGATCACCCGCGTGCGGGACCTGAACGACAACGCCACGCCGGCGGGATCGTCGCTGGCGCTCGAGGTCGTGTTGCGATTTGGCGAGCTCGACGGGAACCAAGCGGCCCGCACGGAGGCCTTGGACGCGATGGCGTCATTGGCCGAGCCAATGGGCAGATGGCCGAACGCGTTCGGCCATCTGCTTGGCGTGGCGCAGCTGGCGATCGACGGGGCGGTGGCGGTGGCGCTGATCGGCGAACCCGAAAGCACCGCAATCCAGGCGCTGGCAGCCGCCGTAGCGGAACGGTACGTACCCACCTTGGTCCTGGCCTCAACCGGCGGCGAAACGGCTCCAGCGATGCTGCTGGAGGGCCGGGCGGCCATCGGGGGCACCGCGACGGCTCATGTGTGTAGGAACTTCCGTTGTGCGCTGCCCGTCACCGACGCGGCCACACTCTTGCAACAGCTCTCCACGCCGCTTGCCGTCACGTGAACGATCGGTCAGGTTGTCCACAGAGCGGTGCGGTGCCAGCGCTGTGACGGTTACGGCTGGCGACGACCACGCGTCCTAGTTGGACGTCGCCGTCCGGGAGACCCTTCCGGATGGCTCATTCACTTTTGTTGACAGGACGGACCTGCATGCGGGTCTCTGCCCCCATTGCGAACATCCGCGCGACGCTGAACACCACGCTGCGCGCGACCACGACCACGCTGGCCCTGATCGGGCTGGCCGGTTGTCTCGATCTCAAGACCACCGCCGATGCCTGCTCCATCTCGGTGGCGCCGGCCACGCTGACGCTGCCGGTGAACGGCGCGTCGTCGATCGTCGGCACGGCCTTCGATTGCAAAGGCAACTCGATCCGCAACAAGAAGATCTCGTATTCCTCGAGCAACACGGCCGTCGCCACGGTGACGACCGAGGGCAACGTGATCGCGGTCGGCGTTGGCGGGGCCTCCGTGTCGGCCGTGGCCGACGGCAAGAGCGCGTCGGTGCAGGTCACGGTGACGCCGGAAACCGCGGCGAATGTGACCATCACGCCGTCCACGCTCACGCTGCGACGCACCAACACCCGTCAGCTCACGGCCACCGCGCGCAACAATCAGAACACGGTGATCACCGGCCGCACGTTCCGGTGGGGCAGCAGCAACTCGTCGATCGTGTCGGTCGATCAGAACGGCATGCTCACGGCGCTCACGCCGGGTACGGTCGTGATCAGCGCGGAAGCGGACCAGACGTCGGGAAGCGCCACGGTCACCGTGACGGAGATCCCGATCGGCAGCTGCTCGCTGGCACCGGCCACGTCCAAGCTCACGGTCTCGCAGAATGTGCAGCCCGCGATCACACTGCGTGACACCGCGAACAACGTGATCTCGTCGCTCGGTCGTTCGATCGCGTGGACCAGCGACAACGAGATCGCCGCCACGGTCACCGGCACCGGCTTGGTGACGGCGCGCAAGGCCGGCACGGCCCGCATCACGGCGTCGCCGGTCGAGAACACGCAGGCCTCGTGCAATGCCTCGGTCGAAGTGGTCGACGCCCGCATCGTGTCGGCGGTGATCTCACCGAAGCCCACGACGCTGCGTCTTGGCGTCGCGCGCCAGTTCGGCGTCACGCTCACCGACTCGGCCGGTGGCTCGATTCCCGCGGGCCGCACGATCACGTGGCGTAGCGTCACGCCCGCCACGGCCACGGTATCGGCCAACGGACTCGTCACCGGTCTCGCGCTCGGTGCGGCCCGTATCGCCGTGAACGCGGAGGGCGCCGTCGACACGGTCTCCTTCACGATCTCGAAGATCCCGGTCGCTACGGTGCGCCTGTCTCCGCTCTCGTCGAGCATCGTGCAGGGCGGAACGGTGCAGCTCAGTGCGACGATCGAAGACTCCACGGGCACGGCGGTCACCGACCGTGTCGTCGAGTGGACGAGCAGCGATCCGACGCGTGCGTCGGTGTCGCAGTCCGGCCTGGTGACCACGACGGCCCCCGGCACGGTCACCATCACCGCGATCAGCGAGACGCGCTCCGGCACGGCGTCCGTGACGGTGCAGCCGATTCCGGTCGACACGATTGTGGCCAGCGACTACACCGTGGCGTTGAATGCCACCAGCAAGACGTTCTCGATTCAGCTGAAGGACGTGAACGGCAACCAGCTGTTCAGCCGCTCGGTGGCGATCACCAGCAGCCAGCCCGATGTGGCTACCGGCACGGCCAATAGCAATGCGACGCAGGTGACGGTGAGCGCCTCGAAGGTCGGCACCACGATCCTCACGCTGCGCGCGCTGAACAGCAATGGCCAGCCGGAAGGCAAGGTGAGCAATGTGAGCGTGACCATTACGGCAGCGGTCACGACCCCGCCGTAAGTGGTCGCCCGACCGCCGGTTGCGGTCTAGTTTTCAGACGGGGCGCTTCTCTTCGAAGCGCCCCGTCGTTCGTTTCCCCCGGCTCCACCGGAGTTGCTGCCCATGAGCGCGTCGCCACCTGCCGCCCAAGCCAAGCCGTCGTTTCTGCGCGGGCTGTTTCAGGGAGAGATCACCGAAGCCTTGCTCTTCCCGTATCCCGCCACGCTCGATGAGCGGCGGCCGGACGAAGCCGCGACGGTGCACCGGCTGATCGCAGCGCTGAATGCGATGGTGGCGTCAGGGCTGATCGATCCACGACAGATGGACGAGAACGAAGCGCTGGGCGAACCGGTGATCAAGGCGTTCGCGGAGGCCGGCCTGCTCGGCCTCACGACGCCCAAGGAATACGGCGGACTCGGGCTCTCGGCCAGCGCCTACGCGCGCGTGTTCGGCGCGGTCGCTTCGGTCGATGCGTCGTTGGGCGTGCTGATCGGCGTGCACTGCGGACTCGGTGGCAAAGCGCTCGTGCTCTTCGGCAACGATGAACAAAAGGCGCGCTATCTGCCGGCACTCGCACGTGGTGAGATGCTGGCGGCGTACGCGCTGACCGAGCCAGAAACCGGTTCCGACGCGCAGCACATCGTGACGACCGCGCGTCGCAACGCCGAGAACACCGGATGGTTGCTGAACGGCCGCAAGCACTGGATCGGCAACGGGCAGCGCGCCGGCATGATCGCCACCTTCGCGCAAACACCGATCGAGCGGAACGGCGAGACGATCATGCGCCCCACGGCGTTCATCGTGCGCCCCGACATGCCCGGATTCCGCATTGACGGCACGATCCGCAAACTCGGCATCCGCGCCTCGACGCAAGCCGAGCTGGTGTTCGAGGATTGCTTCGTGCCCGACGACCACGTACTCGGTGAAGTGGGCAAGGGGTTTCGCGTGGCGGTGAATGCACTCAATGCCGGCCGACTGTCGCTGGCGTCGGGCTGTGCGTCGGGATGCAAGCGGCTGCTGGCCGAATTCACGCGATACGCTGAAGCGCGCACGCAGTTCGGCGGGCCGTTGGCGTCGTTCGAGATCACGCAGCGCAAGATGGCGACGATCGCGGCCGAGACGTATGCCGTGGACGCGATGGTCGGCGCACTGGCCGCCGCCCTCGATGAAGACAGTGTCGACGCCTCACTCGAAGCGGCGTGCGCGAAGGTGTTCGCGAGTGAACTCGTGTGGCGGACCGCCGACGAACTCGTGCAACTCGCCGGCGGCCGTGGCTTCGTGAAACCGTGGCCGTACGAGCGCTATCTGCGTGATGCGCGCATCAATCGCATTTTCGAAGGCGCCAACGAAATCCTGCGACTGTTCATCGGGCTCAATGGCATTCAGGGTCCGGCCGAAGAGCTGAAGGAGCTGTCGGGCGCACTCAAGAATCCGATTCAGAACTGGGTGCTGGTGTCGAGCTACGCCGCGGAGCGCGTGGCCTCTGCGCTGGGCAAGAAGGATCGATTCGACGTCACGTTCCACCCGTCGCTGCGCAAGCACGCCGAGTTCGTGGAGAAGCACGTGGCCGCGCTGGCCGCTGCTACGCAGAAGATGATCGTGGCGCACAAGAAGGAGATTCTGCATCGCCAGCTGGTGGTGGAGCGACTCGCGGATATGGCGATCGAGCTCTACGCGCGCGCCACCACGATCGCCCGTACGCAGCGGCTCATCGACGAACGTGGTGCCGGCGAGTGCGCGCGCGAGATCGCCTTGACCGATCTGTTCTGCATCGAATCGGGCCGTCGATTCCGCGCGATCCGCATGGAGCTCGACGGCGACGCCGGTGAGGCGATCGACGATTTGCGTCGTGATATCGCCGCGCGGATCCGCGCCGAGCATGGCTACGGCACGAGTGATGCACTGATGGACGTTGCCGTTCCACCACTTCCGGCGTGGAGCCTCACCAAGGCCGAGCAACAGGCCGCTGTGGAGCGAAGGACACCATGAGCATCACACTGCTACGTTCGGCGATCACGCTGCCCGTCGCGCTGGCCTTTGCCGCGTGCACGGAGCCGCGATCCGCCGCATCCACCGATAGTCTCGCGCCGCCGTCGGGCGCCACGACCAGCGCGACGATACAGCCGGAGCGCGTCGTAGGGCCGACGGACCTCACTGAGCACGGCTTCGGACCCGTGCGCGTGGGCATGACATTGGCCGAAGTCTCGGCAGCGACGAGCGCGGGCATCCGCCTCGTCGGCACCGACTCGACCGCGTGTAGCTACCTGAGTTGGCGCGACGGTCCGCCAAAGGTGCTCATCATGGTTGAGGGCGGACGGGTGGTGCGCATCGATGTGCGCAATCCCGCGATCGCTACACCGGAAGGCATCAAGCTCGGCAGCACGGAAGCCGAGGTGCAGGAGCGGTATGCCGGCCAGGTGGAGGTGCAGCCACACAAATACACCGACGGCCACTACCTCGTGATCACGCCACGCAATCCGTCCGACAGCGCCCTGCGCCTTGTGTTCGAAACCGACGGCAAGATCGTGACGACGTTCCGCGGCGGACTGGATCCGCAGGTGCAATACGTCGAAGCGTGCAGCTGACGTCGCGTGGGATGATGCGTCGTACTACGCGTCGTTCTTGAGCAAGCCCAGCTTGAGCGCGAACTTTACGTAGTCGGTGCGATGCGACAAGCCGAGCTTCTCACCGATGCGCTGCTTGTACGTGTCCACCGTTTTCGGCGAGATCGTGAGATGCTCACCGATCTCCGGCGCCGTAAAACCCTCGGCGACCATCTTCAGGACGACCTGTTCGCGGTCGGTGAGCTTTTCAAAACGGGCACGCTCTTCCGCGTTGCCGTCGCGTCGCGCCAACCCGCGGGCGAGCGCACGCGCGGCGGTGGGCTGCACGTAGACATCGCCGGCGGCGACGGTACGCACGGCGTCGACGAGCTCGCGATCGGCCACCGACTTGAGCAGGTATCCGCCCGCACCCGCTTCGAGCAGGGCGACGAGATGCTCGTCTTCGGTGTGCATCGTGAGCACCAGCACACGGCGCGTGATCGGCTCACCCGGCGTCGGCGTGCGCAGCGCATTCGCCTTCTGCAGCTCGCGGGTGGCGGTGAGTCCGTCCATGTCGGGCATGGAGAGATCCATCACGATGACGTGGGGATCGAGACGCTCCGCGAGGACGAGGGCATCCTTACCGCTGCCGCCTTCTCCTACGACCGTGATGTCCTTCGCGGTCGAGAGTACGGCTTTGAGTCCAGCGCGGACGATCTGGTGGTCATCCACCAGCACGACACGAATCAGGTCAGGGCGCATCCGTCAATCTGGAGCGTATGGGGCGACAATGCGAGGGCTACTCCTCGCCGCCTTCTCTGGTCTTGAAGACACGAAATAAGTATACGAAACTCGGCAGCAGAATCATGGTGCCAACGGCCAGGGCGCCGAGCGTCAGTTGCAGCGTCACGCGCGGGGCCGCCAGTTCGGTGATCGTGTGATCGGGCGGCAGCATCCACGGATACTGCGTCCACGCCCATCCCCAGAGGATGAAACTGGCCTGCGCCGCAGCGGCCAGACGCGCCACCGCAAAGCGTCGCGTGGCGAGCGCCCAGAACGACGTGGCCGCCGCGACGGTGGTCACGGCGTGCATCGTGAGCGCCGTCCGCCCCTGCGTGAGCCCCTGAAAAAGCAGCGGATTCTCGGCCCGGGCGATTACCAACGTGCTGGCGGCGAGCACCAGCAACGCGACCTGCGACTGCTGCGCCCGACGTTTGAAGAGATCGCGCATGCGGTCGTCGGTGGCCTCCACCGTGAGATACGACGCGGCGAGAAACGCGAACAGCGCAAGCGTGAGCAGCCCGACAGCCCACGGGAAGGGAGAACGCGCCCACGGATCGATGAACCGTTCGCCGAACGTGACGAACTTCAGTGCCTCGATGGACCGGATCGGCACCGCGCCACTGGCCACGGTGCCCAGGCAGACGCCCAGAATGACCGGCGTGAGCAGACTCGCCACCGAGAAGATCCGCCCCCAGCGACGCTGCACGTGGTCGCGCTTGCTGTCGTAGGTACGGAAGGTGAACGCGGAGCCGCGCAGCACGATGCCCACCAGCATCACCGTGATCGGGATGTGCAGTTCGGTAGCGAGGTGCGCGAACGCCTTGGGAAAGCAGGAAAAGAGCAGCACGACCACGAGAATCAGCCACACATGGTTGGCTTCCCAGATCGGGCCGATGGCGTCCGCGATCAGCGTGCGCTGCGCGTCGCGATCCTTGCCGCGGGCGAAGAGATCCCACACGCCGCCTCCGAAATCCGCGCCGCCCAGCAGCACGTAGGCGTTGAGCGAAAGCACCATCGTGCCGGCGACCGCGTGCGGCAGCGTCCACGTGAGTTCGGTGGCGACGGCCGCTGCCATCACGGCGTCGGGTAGCTCGCCGTCGATCCCGGCGTCGGAATCGGCAGCTCGCTGGTGAGACCCATGGGGCTCTGTGACACACCCGTCTTGATGATCTGACGCCAGAGCAGAAAGACCACGGTGACCGCCAGCCCGATGTACAGCGCGGAGAACAACGCGAACGACACCACGAGTCCTGGCATCGGCGTGACAGCATCGGCGGTGCGCAGGATGCCCTGTACGATCCACGGCTGTCGCCCGACTTCGGTAACCGTCCATCCCGCTTCGAGGGCGATGAAGCCAAGCGGGCCGGCCAACACGAGCGCGGTGAGGAAGCGACGGTCGTCGGGGAGCGCACTGCCACTGCCCCGCTTGCGACGCCACCAACGCCAGCCACCCCACACCGACAACGCCGCCATCACCGAGCCACAGGCGATCATGATCTGAAAGGCGAGGTGCACGATGGCCAGCGGTGGACGCTCATCGGGCGGCACCGCGTCCACGCCCTTCACCACCGCGTTGGGATCGCCGTGCAGCAGGAACGACAGCGCACCGGGAATCTCGATCGCGCCGGTGTGCTCCAGCGTTTCGGCATTGGGCCAGCCACCGATTACGAAGGCAGCGGGCCCCGTTTTCAAATGGCCTTCCATCGCGGCCAGCTTCACCGGCTGACGTTCCGCGACGCTGCGCGCACTCCAGTCGCCCGACAGCGGCTGCACCAGCGCGGCGGGGAGCCCTACCCACAACGCGATCTGCAAGGCCGCGCGATGAAAGGCACGATGTGGCGTACCGCGACGCAGCGCAAAGGCATGAATGCCCGCCACGGCGAAGCCGGTGGCTGCGAACGAGGCGAGCGTCATGTGCACGATTTGCGACGGTGCGGCGGCATTGAACATCGCCGCGACCGGATCGACATCGGTGACCTGTCCGTTCACCATCTTGAAGCCCGCCGGCGCGTTCATCCACGCATTGGCGCACACCACGAACGCGCCGCTGAGCGCACCACTGACCGCGACCACCACACCCGCCGCGAAGTGCGCGCGCGGCGGAATGCGCTTCCATGCGTACAGGTAGATGCCCAGGAAGATGGCTTCGGTGAAGAACGCAAAGCCTTCGAGCGAGAAGGGCATACCGATCACGGCGCCGGCGTGCTCCATGAACGTGGGCCAGAGCAGGCCGAGCTCGAACGACAGCACGGTGCCCGAGACGGCCCCGACGGCAAACAGAATCGCCGTGCCTTTGGCCCAGCGCTTGGCCAGCTCGAGCTGCAGCGGATCGCGCGACGCGAGATACCGCCCCTCCGCGATGACCATGAGCGCAGGCATGCCGACCCCCACCACCGCGAAGATGATGTGGAAGGCCAGCGACATGGCCATCTGCGAGCGGGCGAAAAGCAGGTCGGACATCGTGCTTAGGAAATGCCCGAAGCTGCCACGTCGTTCCTCAGCGGCTCAGGCGGACGCAGGCGCGCTCGCAGGCGCGATCGTCCCGACACAGCGCCCGAAGCCGATGCGCACGGCTCCCTCGCGCTCGGCGAAGGCCGTGATCTCCAATTCGTCCCCGTCTTCGAGGAAGCTGCGCTTCTCCCCGTTGGGAAGTTCGAGCGGCTCGGCCCCACGCCACGTGAGTTCGAGCAGACAGCCGCGGCTCTCCTTGGACGGGCCCGAGATGGTGCCGCTGCCCAACAGGTCGCCGGGGCGCAGGTTGCAGCCGCTGCTGGCGTGATGCACCAGCAGCTGCGCCATCGTCCAGTACAGATCGGTGGCCTGTCCCTGCGTGAGCCGGACCGCCGGCGCACCGGCCTCGCGCATGCGCGCGGTGCGCAGCCAGGTCTCCACCGTGATACCGAACCCGCCGCGCGCGCGGTCGTCGTCGCTGGTGAGATACGGCAGCGGATCCGGATCGCCCTCGGCACGCGGCGCCAACGGCATGCGAAAGGGCTCGAGTGCTTCGAGCGTGACCACCCACGGGCTGATCGTGCTGGCGAAATTCTTGGCGAGGAATGGGCCCAGCGGCTGGTACTCCCACGCCTGAATGTCGCGGGCCGACCAATCGTTCAGCAGACAGAGGCCGAACAGATGCTCGTTGGCCTGCGCCATCGCGATCGATTCGCCGAGCGTGTTGCCGGTGCCCACGAAGGCGGCGAGCTCGAGTTCGTAGTCGAGCAATCGCGACGGTCCCATCGTCGGCGCGTCATCGTTGGGGCCTTTGCGCTGACCCATGGGGCGACGAACCGGCGTACCCGACACGACGATGCTGGAGGCGCGCCCATGATAGCCGATCGGCACCCACTTGTAGTTCGGTAGCAGCGGATTGTCGGGGCGAAACATCGAACCGACGTTGGTGGCGTGGTGCACCGACGCATAGAAGTCGGTGTAGTCGCCGATCTGCGCCGGCAGGAACAGCTCGGCCTCGGCCTGCAGCACCAGCGCATGCTCGGCGATCTGGCGATGATGCACCGGCGCCGTGTCGGCGAGCAGCGCCGAGATGGCGTTCCGCAACGCGCGACGGGCCGGCGCGCCGCGCGACATCAGCTCGTTGAGCGTCGGCATGGCGCACGCCGTCGCCGCGTGGCGCGCGTCGCCGTCTTCGTCAAACAGCCCGGCGGCCAGACAGGCGGCCACATCGAGAATGGCGGCACCGATGGCCACGCCGACACGCGGCGCTTCCCGGGTGCCTGCCCGACGGAAGATGCCGAACGGCAAATTCTGAATCGGGAAATCCGCACCGCGCAGATTGGCCGTCTGCACCCAGGAGCGCAGAGTGGGGTCGTTGGTTGGATCGATCGACATGCGAGGATTCTAGCCGGTCGGCCGCTGCGCCGCTGCCTTCAGATCAGAGCCACCCCAACGCGCGCGATTCATCGACCGGCTCGGTGAACGAGCAGGAACCGAAGCTCACCAATCCACGCTCGCGCATCTGCAGCAGCACGTCGCGCGTGAAGGTGATCGTACGCTCGGGTCCGTGCCACGCCACGTGCAAATCGCTGAACTCGATGCGTCCGGCGTCGGCTTCCTCGAGCAACTGGATCGCTTCGGCCTCGCTGCCCCCGTTGTCGAGGTGCGCGACGGCGAGGGCGACGTTCAGGAAGCCATACATGCGACTGGTGGCCGCGTCGGGCTCATAGGTGAGCCGATACGTGCCGCGCAGCGGGTGATGCAAGCCCGCGGTGGCTTTCGCCGTGACGCCGTGCGCGAAACAGCTCCTGAAGAAGCGCACGACCGATTCCGGCGACGGCATCATGTCGGCGGTGGTACCGCCCATGCGCACCTTGGCTGAGCGCCCGGCGCGCGCGATGGCGGCGAGGCAGGCGTCGATGTCGCCGTCGAGTGGGATCTCGATGAATGTGTTCAAATCGCGCGGCGTGGCCGCAGCGATGCGCTCGATCTCGCCAACCGAGGCCGCCTTCACTTCGTACGTGTCGACCTTGGCGCCACATTCTTCGAAGCAGACGCGGTGTCGTTCGTTGAAGGCGGCGATCTCGGCGAGGTCGCTGGCGAGATCCGGACTGGCGGTCACCGAGAGACGCCACGGGATCGCTCCCGCATCGCGGGGCAGCAGCGGATCCGCCTTTTCCGAGAAGAGGGCGAGCGACTGCGCCGGACAGATGAAGCGTCCGAGCATCCAGCCGGCGCCGGCCGCGCGGTAGTGCGCATAGTTGCGCACCGCGTTGGGCATGGCCAACGCGGCCGGCGCGAAGAGTCCGGCGTAGTCGACGAGTCCTTCCAGCAGAATGCGGGAGGCGCGATCGGTGAGCGGCGGAAGACGAACAGGCATGGAGGGAGCCCTTCAGGAAAACTTATAGACCGTCGAAATCGAGACCGAGATCGAGCGCTGGTGCGGAATGCGTGAGTGCGCCGACGGAGATGCGGTCCACACCCGTGTCCGCGATGCGACGCACGGTGTCGAGCGTGACGCCACCCGACGCTTCGGTGATCACCTTGCCGCGGCAGCGTTCCACGGCCTCGCGCAACTGCTCGAGCGACATGTTGTCGAGCAGCACCCAATCGGCGCCGGCCGCTATCGCCGCGTCGACCTGTTCCAGCGTGTCGCACTCGACTTCGATCGCGGTGCCGCTCATCGCCAGACCACGGGCGCGCGTCACGGCCATCGCGATGTCGCCACCGATCGCAGCCAGATGGTTGTCCTTGATCAGGACACCGCTGCGCAGATCCATGCGATGATTGGTGCCGCCGCCGGCGCGCACCGCGTACTTCTCGAGCGCACGCCAGCCCGGCGTCGTCTTGCGCGTGTCGAGGATCTGCACCGACGTGCCGGCCACGGCGTCCACGAACCGACAGGTCAGCGTGGCGATCCCCGATAGATGCTGCAGATAGTTGAGCGCGGTGCGCTCGGCCGACAGCATGCCGCGCGCGTGTCCGCTGATGTGCATGATCAGATCGCCCGCCTTCACGCGGGTGCCGCATTCCGCTTCCACCCGAATCGTGACGGCGCTGTCGAGCTGACGGAACGCTTCGACGGCGAGGGGAATCCCGGCAATGACGCCGTCGCGTCGCGCGACGATGGCGCTGCGCACATGACGGCTGCTGACAACGGTCGCCAGCGTGGACACATCGTTGAACGCTTGGTCTTCCTGCAATGCCACCCGAACCTGCGCTGTCAGTTCCGCATCGGACAGCGGAAACGCCAGCGTCGAAACCTGCACCGCGCGGGTCCCGAGCGGCGTGATCGTCCGGGGGGTCATCGCGGGGGTTCCGCTTGACGGCGTGGGACGCAGGGGCGGGTGGAAAGCACTCATTCGCCGGGATCCTCGGGGCCAAAGGGACTCACGCCGGAATTGCCGCCGATCGACACCATGCGCTCGATGGAAATGCGCGCGCGGGCGGCGATATCGTCCGGCACCGTGATACGATGCTGCATGTGCAGGAGCGCATCGCGCACCTTCGGCAGCGTCGTCACCTTCATATACGCGCATTGCGCGCGATCGTTCGCCGCAATGAAGTGCTTGGTGGGATTGGCGCGACGTAGCCGGTGCAGAATGCCGATCTCGGTGGCCACGATGAACGTGTCCTGATCGGTCTGACTCGGACGCTTGATCATGCCCTCGGTCGAGAGAATGTGCACGTTGTCGCTATCGATGGCACCGGCGCTGATCGCTTCCACCACGGGCGTGGCACAACCGCACTCCGGGTGAATCAGAAACTCGGCGCCAGGGTGCTGCGCACGCATGTTCGAGATGTGTTCGGGATCGATGCCGGCGTGCACATGACATTCGCCGAGCCACACATGGATGTTCTCGCGACGTGATTCACGGCGCACATGCGCGCCGAGGAACATGTCGGGGAGAAACAGAATTTCCTTGTCGGCGGGAATCGCGTTCACCACTTCGACCGCGTTGCCCGACGTGCAGCAGTAGTCGCTCTCGGCCTTCACTTCGGCGGTGGTGTTCACATACGCGACCACGACCGCCCCCGGATGCTGCGCCTTCCACGTCCGCAACTGCTCGGCGTTGATCGTGCTGGCCAGCGAGCAGCCGGCGGCGAGATCAGGCAGCAGCACCGTCTTCTGCGGCGAGAGAATCGCCGCCGTTTCGGCCATGAAGTGCACGCCGCAGAACACGATCACCTCGGCTTCCGTCTTCGCGGCCTCGCGCGACAGCCCCAGCGAGTCCCCCACGAAGTCGGCGACGTCCTGAATTTCCGGACGTTCGTAGTTGTGGGCGAGAATCACCGCGTTCCGCTCCTTGGCGAGGGCGCGGATTTCGGCGGCGAGCGCGGGATCGTAGTGGGCTTCGAGAATCGTCATTCTATAGACTGCGAAGTAGGGGGTATGGAGTAGGGAGTAGGGGGACGCGTCGGGGTGACTTCTTACCCCATACTTCGTACTCCCTACTTTGCTGTTACCAGGTGATATGTCGGTCCTGCCATTTCCGGCGGGTCTTCGGAAAATCGCTCCGGAAGTGCCCTCCACGCGACTCCTTGCGCATGAGTGAGGCTTCCGTCACGAGTGTGGCGGTGGTGTGCAGATTTCGCTCTTCGGTGGCACCGGGCGGCAGGCGTTCGCCGATCTGCTGCAAGGCCGCGAGGCACCGGCGCAAGCCGGGCGCGGTGCGAGCGATCGATGCGTACGTCCACATGAGTTCGCGGATCTCGTCGGCGGCCACCTGCGCGGCGCCGCGATCGTCGAGCGACGGCACTTCCCACTCGGTGGGCTCGGGCACGGGCAAGTCGGTGGGGGTCTCCACCATGTCGCGGGCCACGCGCTCGGCGAACACCAACCCTTCCAGCAGCGAGTTGGAGGCGAGGCGGTTGGCGCCGTGCACGCCGGTGCGGGCCACTTCTCCCACGGCGTACAGGCGCGCGATGCTGGAGCGACCGGCGAGATCGGTCATGACCCCGCCCATCATGTAGTGGGCGGCCGGTGTGACCGGGATGGGCTCGTGCACCGGATCGATGCCGCGGGCGCGGCAGATCGCGAGGATGCCCGGAAAGCGCGTCGCGAACTCGGCGCCGAGCTTGGTGGCATCGAGGAACACGGTACCGTACTGCTGCTGCTCACGAAAGATTTCGCGCGCCACGATGTCGCGCGGAGCGAGTTCGGCCAACCGATGCCGCTTGGGCATGAAGCGCTGCCCGCGTCCGTTCAATAGGATAGCGCCCTCGCCGCGCACCGCTTCCGAAATCAGGGCCAGCGGATTCTCGGGGGTGTCGAGCGCCGTGGGGTGGAACTGCACGAACTCCATGTCCGCCAACCGGGCGCCGGCACGATGGGCGATGGCGAACCCGTCGCCGGTGGCCACCTGCGGGTTCGTGGTGTACCGATAGATCTGCCCGCACCCACCGGTGGCGAGCACCGTCGCATCGGCGACGATCTCGACGGCGCGTCCGGCGATGCTGGCACGAACGCCGGCGCACTGTACCCCCTCTTCATCGTGAAGGAGCAGCAGGTCGAGCACCCGCGCCATCTCGACCACCTGGATATTCGGTGACTCACGCACCTTGGCCACCAGCGTCCGGGCCACTTCGGCTCCGGTTTGGTCGCCGTGGGCATGCACAATGCGGTGGCGTGAGTGGGCAGCCTCCTTCCCGAGCTTGAAATCGCCATCGGGATCGAGGTCGAAGCGGGCGCCGGCCGCCTGCAACTCGCGCACACGGGCCGGTCCTTCCTCAACCAATACCTGTACGGCTTCGGCGTCGCACAGCGCTGCTCCCGCGGCGAGCGTATCCTGTCGGTGCAGGTCGGGCGAGTCACCAGCGCCTAAGGCGGCCGCGATGCCCCCCTGGGCATACGCCGTCGCGGAATCGAAGAGGGTGCGCTTGGTGAGGACCGTCACCGGTCCATGAGCCGAGGCGCGCCAGGCAGCATGAAGTCCTGCGACTCCACTGCCAATAACGAGGAACCGCGTGCGGATCCGGTCAGTCATAGTAGTTTCAACTTAGGACACTGGGTCCCCAACAGAACCCCTGGCCGGCTTGCTGGCCCATTCTCCCGCTCTTTTTCGCTTTGGAGACGTCATGCGTTTGACGTTCATGGCCGGCGTTGCGACCGTGGTGTCGCTGTCCGGAGTAGCTCTCGTGCCTTCTGCGCTCACGGCCCAGCCCGGTGGTGGCGTGGCGCCGCAGTGCAGCATCGACCAGAACACCCCGAAGGAACTGGCGCTGATGTCGCTCAAGTTCCAGAGCGCCCGTAGCGCCGCGACGCCTGACGCGCGCAAGAAGGTGCTGCGCGACATCATCAAGGAACTCGACACGAAGCCCGAGCGCTTCGCCAAGAATCCTGGCGGCTACAACCTCACGCTCGTGCAGGCGCTTACGATGTGGGGCGTCGAGCCCGGCATCACCGACGCGCCCGCCCGCAGCGAGCTCGGATTCATCACGAATCCGACGGAGCCGTACGACATCATCGTGAACATGGACGTCGCCTACAAGGCGATCGTGGCGGCCGTGCCCACGTGCGAAGCCGACATCACCGCCATGCGCATGAACGAAGTGTGGCTGGCTGCGACCAAGGCCGCGCTCGATGCCTCGAACGGCGGCAAGCTCGATTCCGCCGAGTACTTCGCGAAGCGCTCCATGATGATGGCGGCCACGAACCCGTATCCGCACTACGTGCTCGCCAATGTCGCCAACGCGCGCAACAACCGCGCAAACGCGATCATGCACTGGAAGCATGTGGTCAAGTATGCGGCCGATGACACGACGTATCGCGATCTGAAGGCCAGCAGCATGTACTACGCGGCCATGAGCCAGCTGGAAGACGCCCAGGCGAAGACGGGCGCCGAACAGCAAACGGCGGCGCGTGAGGCGGCGGAAGGCTTCAAGGCGTTGATGCTGATGACGCCGGACAGCCCGGATGCCCCGAATCTGCTGCTGTCGTGGGCCGATGCGCTCACGGTGGCGAAGGACACGGCGCTGATTCCGACGGTGTACACGCCGCTGCTCACGCAGGCGTCGGCCACCGATATTGCGCTGGCGACCGCCGGCGTGATCGCGACGCGCGCCAACAAGTCGGACGACGCGCTCAAGCTGTTTCAGGCGGCCACGAAGAAGAACCCGTTCAACCGCGACGCGCAGCGTAACGTGGCGGCGGCGCACTACTCGAAGGATCAGTTCACGCTGATGTTCGAGCCCACGCGTAAGCTCGTCGAACTCGACCCGAACAACTTCGACGGCTGGATGCTCTTCGCCTACGCGTCGCAGGGCTTGGCGAAGGCGGCGCAAACGGCCAAGAAGCCGGTGGAAGTGAAGGCGTGGACGGATTCGCTGGTGAAGTACCAGACGTATGCCGAAGCGCTGCCGGTGAAGGTTGACGTGACGAGCTTCGATCGTCGGAAGGACCAGGCGACGCTCACGCTCGGCCTCGAGCAGGTCGCGGCGAAGGACGGTCAGTACAGCGTGACGGCCGAGTTCCTGGATCTCGCCGGCGCGGTCGTGGCCACGTCGACGGAAGCGGTCGGCCCGATCAAGAAGGGCGAGACGAAGTCGGTGACGCTGAAGGCGACCGGCGCCGGCATCATGAGCTACCGCTACAAGGCGCTCAAGTAAGGCGTGCGGTGTGTGATGGGGGGCATGAACCACAGTTCATGCCCCCCACGCCACACATTACCGATGCGGAATAAGGTCACACGTTTCTCGAATGTCGCATAAGCCGTTAGATGACAGGCAGTTAATGAGAATCAGCCAAGCTCAGCTATTACGGACACGTTCTTGCCCTACCGATGGGTGTCGCTCCATTGCACTCCCATCGCCTCAGAGGCTTCGTGATCCGCTCCACCCGCGCCCTTGCCGTTCCGTTCGCGCTTCTCGCCGCGCTGTCCACCGTGGCCACCCGCGCGCAGGCGCAGATCACCACCTGGTCGGACCGCACAGCCTTTGTGAATGCCGTCGGCTCGGTGACCACGGAAAACTTTCTGGCGAGCTCCGCCTTTCCCCTCGGCTCCACGTTGAACTCGACGAGTTCGTACAACGTGGGAACCGGCAATCAGGTCCTTCCCGGTGACATCCAGGCCGGCGTGACCTACTCCGTGTCGAGCGGTCCCTTGCTGATCGATGCAGGCGGCGGCTTCGACGGTGGGTTCCTTGACGGAATCTTCAACAACTACGGCACGGTCGGACCGCTCACCGCGACCTTCGACGGCGCCGTGCAGGGCTTCGGCTTCCTCACGAATTCCCTGATGGGCAGCAGCTTCGACGTGATCATCGCCTTCCGGAATGGCTCGACCAGCAACCAGCTCGGCATCAACAACGAGAACGGCATGCAGTTCTTCGGCTTCTCGAGCGCGAATCAGGACATCGCCAGCGTCACCATTGGCGGCAACGATCAAACGTTCAACTTCGCGATCGACGACTTCACGTTCAGCGCGAACGCGATGCCGAGCACCAGCGTGCCGGAGCCGAGCACGTTTGCGCTGATGGCGGCGGGTGGGTTGGTGATGGCCGGGGTGGCTCGTCGCCGCAAGCAGGCGTAAGGCTCGCAGGTCACAGACGGATCGCGCGGAACGCTCGCGCGATCCGGTGGAGCGGGGACAGACTTCGGTATGCCGACCGCTTCACCGACTGTGCGCGCGCTGTCTCGTGTTACCGCCCTGCTGTTCGCGTGTGTCCCCGCGGTCAGCAGGGCTCAGCATATGCCGCACGATCCCGCCGTCGACTCGGCCCGGTACCGCCTTGGCGCGATGGCCACGGGACTCCTTACCACAGCCAACCCTGCCCTGCTCGGCCGCCGCTACACCGAAGGCTACCTCACGCAGCCCAACATCATGGGCGACGCCGCGTGGGGCGCGCTGCGTTTCACCGGCACGCTCAACTTCGAGGGGTACACCCTTCGCCGCGGCGAGCTCAATGCCGGCATGTACGGCGAGGGCTACGCCGACCGCCGCCATCCGCACACGCTGGTGCACGAAGCCATGCTGGCCGTGGCCACGCCAATGCGCGCCGGATTTCGCGCCACGCTGGCCGGCGGTAAAGGCTTCACGCCGTACGGCACCGACGACCCGATGATGCGGCCGTTCGTGAAGTATCCGGTGAATCATCATCACGCCCAGATCATCGAGCGCGTGCTCGTGATGGGCGCGGTGCAGTTCGCCCGCGGTGATCGCGCGATCACGCTCGAGCAGAGTTGGTTCAACGGCGACGAGCCGGTCGGTCCGTTCACCGGTCCGCAGTGGTCACGCGTGGGCGATTCGCGCAGCACCCGCCTCACCGTTACCCCGCTGCGCTCGTTCGAGGCCCAGGTCAGCGCGGCGTTCGTGCGCAGCCCCGGTCTCACGCAGGGCGGTGCGTTCGATCACCGACAGCGCAGCGCATCGCTGCGCTACGACGTGCCGGCCAAGCGCTACGCGCTCCTCGAAATCGCGCGCACCGACGAATCACTCGGCACGCAGCGCGTGTTCCGCTTCGCCAGCACGCTGGTGGAGTCGAGCATAGCGCATCGCGGCTGGGCGCTCTCGGGGCGGGCCGAGCGCACCGACCGTCCGGAAAGCGAACGCCTGCTCGATCTGTTCCGCACGCCGAATGGGCACGTCGACTTTCAGCTGGTGGGCATCACCCGCTGGTCGATCGGCACGCTGCAGTTGGCCGCGCCGGGTACTGCCATACCCCACGTGCGCGGCACGCACCTCACGCCGTTCATAGAAGTCGCGCGCGCTCATGCCCGTGCGCAGCGCACACCCGCCGTGTTCGTGCCGGCGGAGTTCTATGGATCCGATACGCAGTGGTCGTTGTCGATCGGCGCTCGGCTCCACGCGGGGACTATGCGTCGCCGCATGGGGCGCTACGCTTTCCCTACCGGTTCATCTCCCGCCCATACGCATCCATGACGCGCACTCGCCCGCTGCCTATGCTTCGAACGACCGTCATAGCGACACTCGCGGCAATCGTTTTCACCGCGTGCGGCGGCAGTGAGAGCGCACCGACTCAGCTCACGCTGCCCGGCGATACCACGACCACGGTCGTACCCGCCGCGCCCGTGGTGCTCACGCACCTCGGCCAAGGCACCGTGGCCGAGCGATACACGGCCGAGGTGTGGGTGCGCGGAACCACGGCGTATACCACCACGTGGGGCACGCGCGCCGGGGCCCGCGGTAACGCCGTGAAGATCTGGGACGTGAGCGCCAATCAGCCGCGGTTGCTGGACAGCGTGATCGTGGCCAGCGCCACCACCCTCGGTGACGTGCAGGTGAGCGACGACGGCAGCATCATGCTCGTCGCCATCGAAGCGAACCCCAACGGGGGCGTGGCGATCTATTCGATGGCCAATCCGCGGGCGCCGCAGCTCGTCACGCGTACCACCGGTGGCGAGTTGCAGTATGGCGTGCACACCGCCGAATTGGCCCGCGTGAACGGCGTGCTCTACGCGTTCTGCTCCATCGACCCGGCCAACGGTGTACCGGCCCGCCTGGTGGTACTCGACCTCAGCACGCCCTCCGCGCCGCGTACGGTGTGGTCGCAGCAAATGGGCACGCCGTACATCCATGATGTGTTCGTGCGCGACGGACTGCTGTTCACGGCCGAATGGAACGACGGCGTGGGCATCTGGGACATCGGCGCGCAGGGCGGCACTGTGGCCGCGCCGCGACTGCTGGGCCGGGCCCGAACGGTGGGCGGACAGGTGCACAACATGTGGTGGGTGCACGATCCCGTCACGCAGTCCAAGAAGTATCTGCTGGTGGGTCAGGAGGGTCCCGGGGCCATCGGCTCGTCGAGCGTGGGCGACGTGCACGTGGTCGACATCAGCAATCTCACGGCACCGGTCGAAGTGGCAGTGTACGGCGTGACCGGTGCGGGCACGCACAACTTTTCGGTGGATGAAGCACAGGGTCTCGCCTATGCCGCATTCTACAATGGCGGCGTGCGGGTGCTCGACGTGCGGGGCGACCTCGGGAGCTGCACCGCCGCCCAGAAAACCACGGACGGACGGTGCGACCTGGCCAAGATGTCGCGCGAGCGGGCCTCATACGTGGGCGCGGGCGGGGTGCCGGTCTACGTGTGGGGGGTGCACTGGTCGACCAGCGGCCTCTTTGCCAGCGATATGCTGAACGGGCTTTGGCGGGCGGCACCGGCCACCCGTTAGCCCCTTTCGCCGTTCGCACCGTTTAGCCCGTTTGCCCCTTCCCGCAGCGGCGCCATCCGGCGAAGCTTCCGGACCATGCGCCGGACCCTTTACCTCATCGGGGCGCTCCTCCTCGCCCACGTCGCTCTCCTGACCGTCCACCCCGCCGGGGCGACGGTCGCCGACACCTCTGAAGGCCTCGACGTCGGCATCGTCTTCGACGTCGGCGGTCGCGGCGACAAGTCGTTCAACGACGGTGCCTACCTGGGGGGCCTCCGCGCTGCCAAGGCGCTCGGCGCCCGCGTGCGCTACATCGAGCCCGGCGAAGGCTCCGATCGCGAAGCCGGCCTGCGACTATTGGCCGCTGAGGGGATGGACCTCGTGGTGGCCGTCGGTTTCATCTTCACCGACGACATCAACGTGCTGGCGAAGGAGTATCCGAACGTCAAATTCGCCGACGTCGACTACGCCGTGGCCACCGACAGCGTGGGCAATCCGCTGCCGATGCCCCCCAACCTCCTCGCGCTCAAGTTCCGCGAGGAGCAAGGCTCGTTTCTGGTCGGTGCGCTGGCCGCGCTGGTAGGCAACAGCAAGAAGGTCGGCTTCGTGGGCGGCATGGACATCGCGCTCATTCACAAGTTCGAAGCGGGCTACCGGGCCGGCGTGAAGCACGTCTGCCCCGACTGCGAAGTGATCGTGAACTACGCCGGCGTGACGCCGGAGGCGTTTCGCAATCCGGGACGCGGCAAGGAGATGGCGTTGGCGATGTACAACCAGGGCGTCAACGTGATCTTCCACGCCTCGGGCTCCACCGGACTCGGCGTGTTCGAAGCGGCCCGCACGACGGGCAAGTTCGGCATCGGCGTCGACGCCGACCAGTACAGCGAAGCGCCGGGCCACGTACTCACCTCCATGGTCAAGGGCATCGACGAATCGGTGTTCCAGGCGGCCAAAGCCGTGAAGGACGGCACGTTCAAGGGGGGCATTCAGCAGTTCGGCCTCGCCGAGAATGGCGTCGGCTACGTGTACGATGCCAACAACAAGATGCTGATTCCCGATGCCGTGCGGGCGAAACTCGATGCGCTCACCGCCGATATCGTGGCCGGGCGCATCAAGGTGCCAAGCACGCGACCGGGCACGAAATGACCATGAGTGCATCGGACACGATGGCCATTCGGATGACGGGCGTCGTGAAGACGTTCGGTGCCGTGGTCGCCAATCGTGATGCGTTCCTCGACGTGGCGAAGGGTGAGATTCACGCCCTCGTCGGCGAGAATGGCGCGGGCAAGAGCACACTGATGCGCGTGTTGGCCGGCATGTACGCGCCTGATGCCGGCACCGTGTTGGTGAACGGCAAGGATGTCACCGGCTGGAAGACGCAGGACGCGATCGCCGCCGGCGTCGGCATGGTGCATCAGCATTTCATGCTCGTACCCACGCTCACCGTGGCCGAGAACGTGATTCTGGGCATGGAACCGCGCAAAGGGATGCAGGTGGATCTGCACCGCGCGGTCATCGAGGTGGAGTCGCTGTGCAAGAAGTGCGGCCTGCACGTCGATGCGAAAGCGAAAGTGGCCGATCTGTCGGTCGGAGAAGCGCAGCGCGTCGAGATTCTGAAGGCGCTGTATCGTGGCGCGAAGATTCTCATTCTCGACGAACCCACGGCCGTGCTGTCGCCGCCGGAGGTGCGCGACTTGTGGACGGTGCTGCGCGCGCTCAAGGCCGACGGTGGCACGGTGGTACTGATCACGCACAAGCTGGACGAAGTGATCGCCGTGTCGGACACGATCACCGTGATGCGTGGCGGCATGACGATGTCACGCTTCGCGACCGAAGGCACGACGCCACGCGATATTGCGCGGGCGATGGTCGGCCGCGACGTGCAGCTGCATCTCGACGCGCAGGGCGACGCCGACTCGTGGGTGGCACCGGCCGCCGTCGAGTCATCGGCTGCGCCGGTGTTGCGTGTGACGAACCTGTCGGTCATGTCGGACCGCGGCACGAGGGCGGTGAACGAACTCAGTTTCGAGATCCGTCCCGGCGAGATTCTTGGCATCGCTGGCGTGGAAGGCAACGGGCAGACGGAGTTGCTCGAAGCGATCGCCGGATTGCGCGCCGTGCAATCGGGGCGCGTGCAGCTCGCGTCGCATGATTTCGGGACGCGCTCGGTGCGCGAGCGGGCCGATCTCGGTCTGTCGCACATTCCCGAAGACCGGCATCGACGCGGTCTGATTCTCGACTACAGCATCGCCGAGAATCTCATTCTCGGTCGTCAGCATCACTTCGGATCGTTCGGCGCGCTCGACACGGCGCGGATTGCCACGAACGCCGCCGAACAGGTGCAGCGGTTCGACATCCGTCCCGCGATGCCGTCGTTGCCGGCACGGGCGCTGTCGGGCGGCAATCAACAGAAGATCGTGATTGCGCGGGAGATGGGCCGCGAGTTCAGCGTCTTGCTCGCGGCGCAGCCCACGCGCGGTGTGGACGTCGGCGCCATCGAGTTCATTCATGCACAGCTTCGCGCGGCGCGTGATGCGGGCAAGGGCATTTTGCTGGTGAGCGCCGATCTGCCGGAAGTGCTCGCGCTGTCCGATCGCATTGCGGTGATGTACGGCGGACGGTTCGTAACGGTGTTGCCGGCGGCGCAGTGCACGGCCGAGCAGTTGGGTCCTTACATGACGGGAGCGGCGGTATGAGTACCGGACCAGCCACGCCGCCGCGCGAACAACAGCGGGATATGCAGAGCACCGGCGAAGTGCGCGCGATGGCGGAGATGCCCGCGCGCGCCGGCATTGGATTGGCCGGTGGTTTTCTGCCACCCTTGGTCGCACTCGCGATTGCCGCGGTGGTGGGTGACCTGCTCATCCTGAGTTTCGGCGAAGCACCGAGCACCGTGTTTCGGTTGTTGGTGGAGGGCACGTGGGGCAACGCGTACGGCATCGGTCAGGTGCTGTACAAGACGACGACCCTCGCCTGCACCGGGCTCGCGTTCGCGTTGGCCGGTCGCGCGGGCCTGTTCAATGTGGGCGCCGAAGGACAGCTCGCCGCCGGTGGATTCGGGGCCGCGCTGCTTGGCATGCTGCTGCCGGCGGGCACGCCGGCGTTGATTGCGGTGCCACTCTGCCTGCTGGCCGCCATGCTGGTCGGCGCCGCCGTCGGCGCGGTACCGGGTGCGCTGCGCGCGAAGTTCGGTGCGAGCGAAGTGATCGTGACGATCATGCTCAACTTCATCGTGCTGGCGTTCCTCAACTGGATCGTGTCGTCCAAGCTGCACGTGCCGGAAACGCTGCATACGCCGCCGATCGTGGCCGGCATGATGCCGCGCTTCGCCGACAGCTTCGCGGCGTTCCGTGGCAGTGCCGCCAACTTCACGATCGTATTCGCCGTGCTCGCCGCCGTCGCGAGCTGGTGGTATCTGTTCCGCACGCGCGCCGGTTATGAGCTGCGTGCGGTGGGCCTGCAACCGGATGCGGCCGAATACGGCGGCGTGCGCGTGCCGCGCGTGTTGCTGGTCACGATGTGCCTGTCGGGTGCGCTCGCCGGATTGGGCGGCATGAACTTCGTGCTCGGCTACAAGGGCTACTACGAGGAAGGCTTCGCCGGTGGTGCGGGCTTCCTCGGTATCGCCGTCGCACTCGTGGGACGCAATCATCCGTTCGGCATTCTCGGCGCCGCGCTGTTGTTCGCCACGTTGTCGCAGGGCGGACTCGCGGTGAACGCGATCGTGCCCAAGCAGCTCACCGACATTCTCACGGCGGTGGTGATTCTCGCCGTCGCGACGGCAGTGCCCGAAGTGCAGAAGCAACTGCGGGCGGCCGCGGCCAACGTGACCGCCGCGTTCTACCGCGATGCGCGGAAGGGGGTGTCATGATTCTGCTCACCTTCCTGCTGCAGACGATTCGCATCGCCATTCCGTATCTGCTGGCAGCGGCCGGTGGCGTGATGTCGGAGCGCGTGGGCATCATCGCGCTCGGTCTCGAAGGCATGATGCTGGCCGGTGCGTTCGGTGCGGCGCTGGGTAGCTATTACGGTGGCAATCCGTGGGCGGGCCTGGCGGGTGCGCTGGTGGCCGGGGCCATGGTCACCGCGGTGCTGGCGGTCGCCACGCTGCGCTACAAAGCCAATCAGGTGGTGGTCGGTGTGGCGATCAACCTGCTGGTGGTCGCGGCCACGCGCTTCTACCTGCGGCGCATCTTCGACAGCGCCAGCAACTCGCCGCGCGTGCCGGGCTTCGGTGGTGAAGGCGCGGGTGGCATGTTCGCGAGCTTCGTGAATCCGGTGGTGTGGATGGGACTCGCCGCGCTCCCCGTGCTGGCGTGGGTGCTGTATCGCACGCCGTTTGGACTGCGTGCGCGGGCCGTCGGCGAGAAGCCTGAGGCGGCCGCCACCTTGGGTGTGGCGGTGACCCGACTGCGCCTGCAGGGACTGCTCATTGCCGGCTCGCTGGCCAGTCTGGGCGGTGCCTACCTCGCCCTCGATCAGCACCAGTTCTCCGACAGCATGACGGCCGGCCGTGGCTTCATTGCGCTCGCCGCAGTGATTTTCGGGCGCTGGGAGCCCGTGCGCGTGGCGGTCGCCTGTCTCCTGTTCGCCGGCGCCGAGACGCTACAGATTCAGCTGCAGGGCTCGCAGATGATTCCCAGTCAGTTCGTGGAGATGATTCCCTACGTGCTCACGATCATCGCCTTGGCGGGCGTCGTTGGACGGAGTGTCGCTCCGGCGGCGCTCGGCAAAACGGAGTGACGATCTTCGCGTCCACGCTTCGGCAACAGAGTCCTTTCCCATGATGGTACGCGAGTGACGGCACCAACTTCACACACCGACGAGCACCCAATCGACGGCGGTCAGGCCGCTTTCGGGAAACTCTCGGTGTTAATGGTGACGGCGTTCATCGACATGCTCGGCCTGTTGATGATTTTGCCGCTGTTGCCGTTCTACGCGAAGGATCTGGGGGCCGGTGGTTTCGTCGTCGGGCTGCTCGTCAGTTCGTTCAGTGTCGCGCAGCTGCTCAGCGCTCCGCTCTGGGGCCGGTTCAGCGATAAACATGGTCGTCGTCCGGCACTGATCGTGGGGCTGGCCTCGAGTGCGGTGGCGTACGCCGTGTTCGCGTATGCCGATTCGCTGTGGCTACTGCTGCTCTCGCGCATCGTGCAGGGCGCCGGCGGTGGTACGGTGAGCGTGATTCAGGCCTATGTGGCCGATGCCACTCGTCCGGAGGAGCGCGCCAAGAGCCTCGGCTGGCTCTCGGCCGCCACCAACGCCGGTGTCGCGCTGGGCCCCGTGATCGGTAGCTGGGTGCAGCACTGGGGTCCGCACACACCCGGACTGATGGCCGCCGGGTTGTGTCTCATCAACATCGTGTTCGCGTCGAAGTATCTCACCGAAGTGCGGAAGCCGGCGGCGCTCAATGCCGACGGGTCGAAGCCGGTTCGCAAAGGCTCGCGTGAAGCCGTGCTGCGCGTGATCACACACCCGAGCGAGCCGGCCTCGCGGTTGGTGTTGATCTACGCCATCGCGATCGGCGCCTTCCAGGGCACCACGGCCATTCTCGCGCTCTTCCTCGCTGCACGGTTCAACGTTGATAAAGACACGATCGGCTACTTCTTCATGTACATCGGCGTGTTGAGCGTCGTGGTGCGCGCGCTGTTCCTCGGCAAGATCGTCGACCACTTCGGCGAAGCGCGGTTGAGCCGATATGGTGTGGTGTTCCTCGCCGTCGGACTGATCGGCCTCTCGTTTTCGCGCGACTACGTCACGCTGGCGCTGGCCGTCGGCATGCTGCCGCTGGGTACAGCGTTCACGTTCCCGTGTGTGACCGCGATGCTGTCGCGCGTCGTCGCGGGATCCGAGCGCGGTTTGTACATGGGTGTGCAGCAGACGTACGGCGGAATTACGCGGGTCGGATTCCCGATCATTCTCGGGTTCGCGTTCGATACGTTCGGGATGCAGAGCCCGTTCTGGATCAGTGCGACGCTGGTGATGGCGACACTGCTGCTGGGGCGGGATATGGAATTGTATGCGCCGCGGGTGGTGAAGGTTTCTTAGGGGGCTTTGGGCTGTGGGGCTGTGGGCCATGGGCCATGGGCCATCGGCTCGCCCAAAGCCCACAGCTCACGGCCCACAGCTCACAGCCCACAGCTCACAGCCCACAGCTCACAGCCCACAGCCCCAATGATGCGCCCTTTCCTCCTCGCGCTCCTCGCCTGCGCCGCTGCCACGACCGCATCGGCGCAATCTCCTCGCCCGCTCCGCAGTGCCGACATCTACCGCCTGCGTGATGTCGGCGCCGGTCGCATCTCCCCCGATGGCGCGTGGATCGCCTACACCGTCACCACCGTCGACTCGGCCAAGGACAAGAGCGACAGTGATGTGTGGATGGTGAATTACGAGGGCACGCGCACCATCCGGATGACGAGTTCTCCGGAAGGCGAGAGCAATCCTCGCTGGAGCCCCGACAACCGCTATCTGAGCTTCGTCTCCGGTCGCTATGAGTCGAAGGGCGGACAGGTGTGGTTGCTGGATCGTTCCGGCGGCGACGCGGTGCGGCTCACCGACCTCAAGGGCGGCGTGGGCGAGTACGAGTGGTCACCTGATGGTACCCGTCTCGCGGTGGTGTCGCACGATCCCGATCCCGAGGACGCGAAGCCCGATTCGCTGAAGACGAAGAATCCGAAGCCGATCGTGCTCGATCGCTACGCCTTCAAGCGCGACAACACGGGCTATCTCGATCGCCTGCGCGATCATGTGTACATCGTGGATGTCGCCACGAAGAAGGCGGTACAGATCACGACCGGCGATTTCGACGATCAGTCGGTGCGCTGGTCGCCGGACGGCAAGCGCTTGGCATTCGTGAGTGAGCGCAGTGGCACCGATCCCGATCGTACGAACAACGCCGACATCTATGTCGTCGATGCCGTGGCCGGCGCGACGCCGGTCAAGCTCACCACGTGGAGCGGCCCGGACGCCAATCCGGTGTGGAGTGCCGACGGGCAGTTCATCGCGTATCTCCAGGGCAGCGAGCCGCAGCTGTCGGCGTATACGCAGAATACGATCGCCGTGGTGCCGAGTGCCGGCGGAACGGCGCGACTGGTCGCGACATCGTTGGATCGTGATGTGTCCGGACTCTCGTGGAGTGCCGACGGCAAGCTGTTGCGCTTCCTGCTGGGCGACGACCGCGCGGTGCATCTCGCCTCGGTGCCGGTGAGTGGCGGCGCCGTCACGCGTGTGCTCGACGGACGGCGCGCCGTAACCTCGTACGACGCGTCAACGACGGGACGCGTGGTGGTGAACACCGCCACGGCCACGCGCTCCGGTGAAGTCTTCGCATTCGAGAACGGCGCGTTGCGCGCGCTGACGCATGTGAACGACTCGATCTTCACGGCGCTGGCGCTGGGCACCACGGAAGATGTGCAGTTCAAGAACAAAGACGGGCTCACCGTCGGTGCGCTGTTGGTGAAACCGGCCGGATTCGACGCAAGCAAGAAATATCCGCTCATGCTGCGCATTCACGGCGGCCCGAACGGACAGGATCAGCACGCGTTCTCGTTCGAGCGTGAACTGTTCGCGGCCAACGGCTACCTCGTGCTGGCGGTGAACTATCGCGGCAGCTCGGGACGTGGCCAGGCGTGGAAGAAGGCCATCTTCGCCGACTGGGGCAACAAGGAAGTGCAGGATCTGATGGCCGGCGTCGATCACGTGATCGCGATGGGTGTCGTGGACACCACGCGCATGGGGATCGGCGGCTGGAGCTACGGCGGCATCCTCACCGACTACACCATCGCCACCACGTCGCGTTTCAAGGCCGCCACCAGTGGAGCCGGCAGCGCGTTGCAGACCACCATGTACGGCAGCGACCAGTACATCTACCAGTACGAGAACGAACTCGGCGCGCCGTGGAAGAATCCGAAGCTGTGGGAGAAGCTGTCGTATCCCTTCTGGCACGCCGACCGTATCAG
The DNA here is from genome assembly GCA_963843965.1 of uncultured Gemmatimonadaceae bacterium. GTDB lineage: Bacteria > Gemmatimonadota > Gemmatimonadetes > Gemmatimonadales > Gemmatimonadaceae > Gemmatimonas. The sequence goes on along the minus strand of CAWJMR010000017.1, from coordinate 170,334 downwards.
CACGCCCACGATGTTCCTGGGGGGCGAGAAGGACTTCAACGTGCCCATCGCCGGTGGCGAGCAGATGTATCAAGCGCTTAAGTCACTGGGTGTGCCGACGCAGATGATCGTGTATCCCGGACAGTTCCACGGGATCTCCCGGCCGAGTTTTGTGAAGGACCGGTATGATCGGTATGTCGGGTGGTATGCGAAGTATCTGATGGGGGTGACGCAGTAGGGGGATCGAGCGCCAGCTGCCGAATGGTTCCTGGCGCTCAAGCCGGCAGCATCGCAGTTTCGATTGAATGTCCTCCAAGCCGATTCGTGTCGTGGCGGCCGTCGTCCGCATCGGAGCTCAGTTTCTGATATGCCAGCGCCCGACCCATAAGCGACATGGCGGCCTCTGGGAGTTTCCCGGCGGTAAGTGTGACGTTGGTGAGACCGACGAGCAGGCCATCACACGCGAGCTCGCGGAGGAGCTCGGCGTCGAGGTGATATCCGTCGGCAGCGCACTTTTCTTGGCGGAAGACCCAGACTCACCGTTCGTCATCGTATTTCTTCCTGTCGAGATTCGCGGCACTCCGATCTGCCTCGAGCACGCGGCGATCGCCTGGGCGGCCCGCCATGAACTGACAGCGTATGAACTCGCGCCGAGCGACGCGCGCTTCGTCACTTCTCTCGGGTACGTCGAATGAGCCTACCAATTGGATTGTACGATCAACTCATCACCGAAGAGTTGGCACAGCGACTGAAGGCGATGGGCGGCTCTGCGCAAACGGACGACCTCGTGAGCGGAGAAGCAGCCGGCCCGCTGCTCGATCTCCTCACGAACACGATGTCACGGTTGCTGGAGTCGTTCGCGAGCGACCCACGAGAGTCACTGCTCAAGCAGCTGGAACTGGTGAATGGCGTGCTGCTGCATCTTCGCGATCGTACCAGCGGAGCGGCACTCGAAGCGATCGCATTGCCACAGCATCCCGCTCGCAAACTGCGTGCGATTCGTGCCGGCGGTGAAGCCGCACGCCTGCCAGAAACCGGTCTCGCCGCCCCATGGCTATTCACGGCAGCCAAGGCCTCCCCATCGCTGTACCACGAAATTCAGCGCGAAGCTGCCGACTGTGATCAGATCGACATTCTGGTCAGCTTCATTACGGTGTCGGGCGTGCGCAAGCTGATGGACGTGTTGCAGCGAGCAACGGCGCCGGATGCAAGTGGATTCGGAAGGACGCGCATTCGGGTGCTGACGACGACCTACACGGGGGCCACCGAGCAAGCGGCGCTGGACATGCTGGCGCGACTTACCGGCTGTGAAGTGAGGATCTCGCTGGACGGTCGGCGCACGCGCCTGCACGCGAAGGCCTGGATCTTCCATCGCGTCACTGGGTTCGGCTCGGCGTACATCGGAAGTGCCAACCTTTCCGGCGCCGCGCTTCTAGGCGGTTTGGAATGGACCGTAAAGCTCACGGAACATACGCAGCGCGTCATTTTCGACCGGGCGAAGGCCCACTTTGAAACGCTTTGGGAAGACAACGAGTTCTCGAAGTACGATCCCGATGATGCCGTATGTCACCGCAGACTTGCCCAGGCGCTTTCGAATGAGACGGGACGCTCCGGTGGTAGCGCGCCCGTGCTCTTCGACATTACGGCGAAGCAGTACCAAACGGACATTCTCGAACAACTAGCCTTTGAGCGGGAGCGCGGCAGAACGCGCAACCTGCTTGTCGCGGCCACTGGTACCGGCAAGACCGTGATGGCGGCGCTCGACTACAGAGAGCAAGTGCGCACGGCTGGTTCGCGTCCTCGACTGCTTTTTGTGGCCCACCGCGAAGAGCTGCTATCGCAGGCGCTCAATACGTATCGTGCGGTACTTCGTGATTACAGTTTTGGCTCGATGCTCGTTGGGGGGCAACAGCCGGCATCGTTCGAGCACCTGTTCGCCAGTATTCAAAGTCTGACGTCGCAGGGTCTCGTTCAGCGCTTGGGTGATGATTATTGGCACACCGTCGTGATCGACGAGTGCCATCGTATCGCCGCGCCGCAGTTTGACGCGCTGGCGCGAAGTGTAAGACCCAAGCTGCTGCTTGGTCTCACGGCGACTCCTGAGCGAACCGACGGCGTACCAATCGCGACGTACTTCGATTCGCGGCCGGATGGCGCACCCGCCGCCGAGTTGCGCCTCTGGCAGGCGTTGGACCTTCAGCTCCTTGCGCCATTCGAGTACTTCGGCTGCAACGACGAAACTGACTTTTCTGAGGTGCAGTGGAACGGTGCGGGCGAGACGGCGGCGTTGGACAAGCTGCTGACGGGCAACCACGTGCGCGCGCGCATGGTGATCCACGAGTGGAACCGGCTGTCGGGTAATGCGGGACGGACCAAAGCCATCGTTTTCTGCGTTTCCGTGAATCATGCGCGGTTCATGACGGCGCAGTTCGAGCAGGCTGGGCTACCCGTTGTCTGTCTCACCAGCGAGTCGACGGACGCCGAACGTCGTGAAGCGCCGCAGAGGCTTGCCCGCGGCGAGATCTGCGCGATCGTCACAGTCGACCTGTACAACGAAGGCGTCGACATCCCGAGTGCGGATACGCTGCTGTTCCTTCGTCCTACGCAGAGTGCGCTGGTGTTCCAGCAGCAACTTGGTCGCGGCCTCCGCCTTTCCGATGGGAAGAGCAGCTGTCTGGTTCTCGACTTCGTCGGACGTCATCGGTCGGACTTTCGATTCGACCGATTGATTTCGTCCGTCACCGGGCTGAGTCGGCGTGAGGTCCTCAGGGGCGTCGAGGAGGGCTTCTCGAAGTTGCCGAGTGGATGTCATATCCACCTCGAAGCACAGGCACGAGAGCGGGTTCTCGCCAACCTTCGATCGGCGGCGCAGCAAACGTGGGGCCGTCTCCGAACCGAGCTGCAGAGCTATGCGGCTATGACTGGTCGCTCCTCGGTGCGACTGGCGGACTTTCTGCACGATCAGGAAATCGACGTCTCCGAGATCTACCGGGATGCAACGCCCAGTGGTTGGACATCGTTGCGCCGTGCATCCGGCCTTCTTCCGCGTGAGCAAGGCAGCGAGCCCGAGGCGCTTGCTTCGCGTTCGCTTCGCCATCTGCTGCACGTCGATGATCCGGCGCAGATCAGCGTCATTCGGAAGGTCGCGGAAGCCGGTAGCACGTATGCGCCATCAAGCGCTACTGAGGCTGTTCGTGCGCAGATGCTCACATATCAAGTGGAGCATGCAGGCAATCAGAGCTTCGCCGACTTCACCCGAAAGCTTGGACGCGAACCGCACGTTCGCGGAGAGCTGAGTGAGCTGGCCGACGTTCTCGAGTCCCGAAGCCGCGTTGCGACCCGCCCTATCCCCGGATTTGAGGATGTCCCCCTGGTGCTGCATGCCCGATACGAGCGTCGTGAAATCCTCACCGCCATCGGCCTGCACACGTCGACAGCCCGTCCCGCGTCTCGCGAGGGGGTGCTGCGACTCCAAGAGCGAAAGGTTGAGGTGCTCTTCGTGACACTCGACAAGTCGGACGGTTTTCGCGATCAGGTCGCGTATCACGATTATGCCGTCAGCTCAACACGGTTCCATTGGGAAACGCAGAACTCGGCAGCACCGAATACGGCGGCGGGTCGGCGCTATATCGAGAGCGCAACGAATGGCTGGACGTTCCAGCTGTTCGTACGCGAGACTCCTGAGCATGCGTTTGTGGCCTGCGGCGGCGTCCGCGTCGCGAAACCTGGCGATGTGTCCGGCGAGCGCCCCATGTCAATTTTCTGGACGCTCGATGTTCCACTGCCACTCGCGGTGTTCGGCGCGTTCAGCGTGCTCAAGCAGGGCCGCTAGGACCGCCCCCGCGCACCCCGCACCCACGCCGTCACCACCATCACCCCACCGATCACCCCGAGCCCCACCACCACTCCCGCCGTCCCCTTCAACGCCACGCCCCGGATCGCGAAGAAGAACGCCGCTACACTCGCCGCGCCCAGCATCCAGCCCGCGCGTTCCAGGCGCGACCATCCGCTCACGACGGGCCGCGAGGCCCCCGTGATCAGCACCGCGCGCCACCGCGGCCAGTCCCACGCTAGCAGCCACAGGTTCGCGAAGAGCATCGGCACGGTGATCATCGGCGTCCCTTTGAACTCGATCGCAATCGTGATGATCACCACGTTCACGAGAATCGGCAGAAACAGCACCGCGCCATAGAACGCGGTCGCCGGAATCAACAGCAGCAGGCCCGCTACCACCTGCGAGAGCCCGAGAAAGCGCCAATAGGCGCCGGTCTGATACATCGCTTCGAAGAACGCCCCCACGGACGTGTTCACCCCCAGTGAGGTGAACCGCTCGCCCATCAGCTTCACACTGCCTGTGGGAATGAACGCCACGGCCAGGAGAATGCGACTCATCATCGTGAGGCGCGCCGCGGCGGGGTGCTGCATGACGCGCGCGTTCAACGCGTCGAGCGGACGGAGGGACTCTTCGGTGGGCATGCTGCAACGTACGGCACAACACGTAATCAGGATTCGCCGCAACCTGCCCCTACCCTCACGCTCCGCCCGCGCGCGCACTACCATCTCGGCATGCCGATTCCCCGCGAATCCCCCCGCCTTCGTCGCACGCTCACACTCGTCACGGCAATCGCGGCCCTCGGCGCCTGCCATCGCGCGTCATCCTCGATCGCCGCGACCGCCACCTCACCCGCCGCGACCCGCGCGCTCCTGCTCGACCCCGCCAACGCCGAGTTCACACGCCCCGCCCCACCGCTCTCGCGTCTCCGCTTCGAAACCAGCAAGGGTGTGTTCGTGCTCGAACTCCATCGCGACTGGGGACCGCTGGGAGCCGATCGGCTCTACAACCTCGCACGGCTCGGCTACTTCACGGACACCCGCTTCCACCGCGTGCGCGCGGCCTACATCGCGCAGTGGGGATTGCACGGCGACTCGGCGGTGAATGCCGCCTGGAAGGGACGCTATCTCCGCGACGACCCACCGCGGTCGCGCAACACGCGCGGCACGTTCGCCTTTTCGTACGAGGGGCCCGGCCGCGAGAACACGCGCAACACGCAGATCTATGTGAACCTCGCCGACAATCCGCGCAATGACGCCGAGCCGTTTACGGTGCTTGGCACGGTCGTGGAAGGCATGTCGGTGCTCGACAGCCTGTACAGCGGCTACGGCGAGGACTCCGGCAGCGGCGTGCGACAGGGCAAACAAGGACCGCTCGAACGCGGCGGCAACGCGTACATGGATCGCGCATTTCCCAAGCTCGATCGCATTCTTCGCGTGACGCTCTCCACTCCCTAATTCTGCGCGCAATACCAATGACCACTGCTTCGCATCTCGTGACCGTATGGAATCCGGCCTATGCCACCGACCCGCTCGAGGCGCATCTGCGCGTGCTACTCGACTGGGACGCGCGAGTCGCCGCCACCAATGCCGACGACGTGTACGTGTGGTGGGGCAAGGTGAAGTCGGGACAGCGGCAACAGCCCATGCCGCATCTTGCCGACGTGCTTGCACTTGAGGACATCGCGGGCGACGACGCTGAGGTGCACCTGTATCTCACCGACTACCGCTCGTTGTACGTCGCCGACGTGCACATGGTGAGCGCCGACGATCCCCGCACCGGCGATAGCGACCACGTGCCGGAGTACTACAGCAAACAGCAGCTCACCTGTGACTGCTGGTTCCTGCTGCGCGACATCCGTGCGTTGGTTCGAGACGACCTCGAAGGGGTCACCGCCGAACTCGCCCGACTGCGCAATGCGCGGTACGCCGACCGTCCGGTATCGATCTACGGGGGCATGGTGGACTTGCCGCTGCTGGTGTCCCGCCCTGACGGCCGGCGCTTCTTCGACGACACCGAACGCACGCTGCTGGCCAACGGACAGCGCTGGGCGCGCTTCGACACCGAGCAGGGCGGCGTGGGCGCCTGGGCTGCCACACTGCGCGACGATCACTTCGGCGATCGCGCCTGGGCGGCACTCGACGTGAGCGCGCAGCAGTTTCTGGCCACTGGTGAGCGCACAATGCGCGAACACCGTCGCGACCGCGGCGCGGACCTGTCGCCCGTGCTGGTCTGCTATGGCAAGGCCATCGAGGCGCAGGTGAACCAGCTGCTGCGACGCGTCATGCTTGGCGCCCCGTCGGCCGCTCAGCGCGTCAAGATCGGTGACCACACCCGTATTCTCAGCGACACGCTGCCGATCACCCTCGGCCAGCTCGGCTATATCCTCGGCGGTTAGCCGGCGCTCGGCGACTATCTGCGCGGCGCGCTCACCGACGGCGCCTGGTTCACCGGCCCTTTCGCGGCGATCATCGACGAGTTCGCCACCGCCAGGAATCCGGCCGCACATGGCCAGGCGGTGGAGCGCAGCACCGTGGTCACGTGGCGCAACCGACTGCTGGGGGTCGGCTGCGACTGCGTCATCGCTCGGCTGGCGCTCGTCGCCCCGAAGTAGTCCAGCCGCAGGCCCCGGCATCAGCGCGACGCCGCTCCCATTTACTTGATATTTGAAGTAATTGGCCGTAGCGTCGAGTCGTATCCTCTCACGGAGCGAATGCGGTGAACGTCGTCGTCGTAGGTGGTGGACCGGGCGGGCTGTACGCCGCGTTGCTCATGAAACGGCGTGATCCGAAGGCGCAGATCACGGTGATCGAGCGCAATCGCCCCGATGACACCTTCGGCTGGGGCGTCGTGCTCTCCGACCAGACGGTCGCCAATCTCCGCGCGGCCGATCCGGAGAGCGGCACCGAGATCACGGACGCGCTGCACCGCTGGGATGACATCGACGTGCGCTTTGCCGGTCGCTCCATGCGATCCGGCGGACATGGCTTCAGCGGCGTGGGACGCAAACGGCTGCTCGCCATCCTGCAGCAGCGATGCCGCGAGCTTGGCGTCGTACTCCACTTTCAGCACGAGCTTCAGCCGGATCAGCTCGAGGCCGTCGTGGCCGAAGCCAAGGCCGATCTGGTGATTGTATCGGACGGCATCAAGAGCCGCGTGCGCGAGCGGTTCGTGGACAGCTTCCGCCCCGACATCGACTTACGTCGCTGCCGCTATGTGTGGCTCGGCACGCCCAGACGCTTCGACGCGTTCACCTTTGCCTTCACGGAAACAGCGCACGGGTGGTTTCAGGCCCACGCGTATCAGTTCGACGGCGAGATGAGCACGTTCATCGTGGAAACGCCGCAGGAGGTGTGGGAGCAGGCGGGCATCGCCGACATGACGAACGCCGAGTCGATCGCGTTCTGCGAATCGCTCTTTGCAGACACTCTGCAGGGGGCGCCACTCGTCAGCAACGCGGCACATCTACGCGGATCGGCGCAGTGGATCCGATTCCCGCGCGTCACCTGCGCCGAATGGGTACACTGGCTCGACATTCCGCGCGATGATCGCGGCGACACCAGCACGCGTCGTGTTCCGCTGGTGCTGTTGGGCGACTCCGCGCACACCGCGCACTTCAGCATCGGCTCCGGCAGCAAGCTCGCCCTCGAAGACGCCATCGCGCTCGATACGCAGCTGGCGGCCCATCCGGGTGATGTCGCGGCGGCACTCACGCGATATCAAGCCGAGCGGAGCGTGGAAGTGCTCAAGCTGCAGAACGCGGCACGCAACTCCACCGAGTGGTTCGAGCATGTCGACCGCTACGCGACGCTGGCCCCGGAGCAGTTCGCCTACTCGCTGCTCACGCGCTCGCAGCGCATTTCACACGAGAACCTGCGCGTGCGCGACGCTGCGTACGTGGGCGCCTTCGAACGATGGTTCGCGCAGCAGTCGGGGCTGACCGTCGCGCCCGATGCTGCCGCACCGCCGGCCATCTTCACGCCGTTCACGGTGCGAAGCGTCACACTGCCCAACCGCATCGTCGTGAGCCCGATGGCGCAGTACTCCGCCACCAACGACGGCATGCCTACGGATTGGCACCTCGTGCATCTCGGCGCCCGCGCCACCGGCGGCGCCGGACTCGTGATGACCGAGATGACCTGCGTGGCACCCGATGCGCGCATCACGCCGGTGTGCCCAGGCCTGTGGAACGACGATCAGCGTGACATGTGGGCGCGCATCGTGCGCTTCGTGCACGAGCACACGCCGGCCAAGATCGGGCTGCAGCTTGGCCATGCCGGAGCCAAGGGTGCCACCAAGACGATGTGGGAAGGCATCGATCAGCCGCTCGAGAGCGGGGCATGGCCGCTGATCGCCGCGTCCGAGACGCAGTACCTCGACGGTGTGTCGCAGACTGCTCGTGAGATGACACACGACGACATGCGGCGCGTGACTGCGGAGTTCGTGCACGCCGCACTGCGTGGCGTGACGGCCGGCTTCGATTGGCTGGAATTGCATTTCGCGCACGGCTACCTCATGTCGGGCTTCCTGTCGCCGCTCACGAACCACCGCAGCGACGTATACGGCGGCGACCTCGCGGGACGCGCGAAGTTTCCGCTCGAGGTATTCGCTGCCGTGCGCGCCGTGTGGCCGGCCGACTTGCCGATCTCCGTTCGCATTTCGGCGCATGATTGGGCGACGGGCGGCAACACCGACGATCAGGCGGTGGCGATCGCGGGCCTGTTCCGCGATGCTGGCGCAGATATGATCGACGTGTCCGCCGGGCAAGTCGTGAAGCGCGAGCGTCCGGTGTACGGGCGCATGTGGCAAACACCGTTTGCCGATCGCGTACGACAGGAGGCGGGCATCGCCACCATCGCCGTGGGTGCAATCACCGACGCCGACCAGGCCAACGGTATCATTGCGTCTGGACGCGCGGATCTGGTCGCGATCGGACGTCCGCACCTGACCAATCCGGCGTGGACGTTGATGGAAGCGACAAAGTACGGCTACGCCGGCGCGACATGGCCGGTGCAGTATCTGGCCGGCAAGTCGCAGCTGGATCGTCTCATTGAACGCGAGCGCTCGATGCGCGCCGCGGCCGAGGGCGCGCCGCCAACCGGAGAGCTCACGTGAACCTGCACACGAGTGATTCACTGCCGGCATTGGCGGGTCGCCACGCCTTGGTGACCGGAGCCAATCGTGGAATCGGTGCGGCCATCGCCCGCGCGCTGTCGGCGGCCGGTGCGCGCGTGTCCCTGTTGGTGCGCGACGCGGCGCGGGCGGAAGCAGTCGCGGCGTCATTGCCAGGACCGTACACTGTGGTGATCGCCGATGTGACCGATCGTGAGGCGCTGATCGGTGCGTGCGCAGCGGCGGCCGAAGCGTTGGGCCCCGTGGACATTCTGGTGAACAACGCCGGCACCGCCGAGTCGGCGCCATTTCTGAAGAGCGACACGGCGCTGTTCGACCGCATGATCGCGATGCACTTGATGGCGCCCGTGTATGCTTCGCAAGCCGTGTTGCCTGGGATGATCGAACGCGGCTTCGGCCACATCGTGAACGTGGCCAGTGTGGCCGGTCTCATGGGCGCGCCCTACGTCACGGCGTACACGGCGGCCAAGCATGCGATGATCGGACTCACGCGATCACTCGCGCTGGAGGTCGGACCACGCGGCGTAGCGGTGAATGCGGTGTGCCCGGCGTACACCGACACCGATCTCGTAACCGGCGCCGTTGAGCGGATCGTGCAGCGCACGGGTCGTTCGGCCAACGATGCGCTGCAGTCGATTCTCTCCGACGCCGGGCAGACGCGCATCGTGACGTCGGAGGAAGTGGCTGATGCGGTGCTCGCGCTGTGCGCGGCACCGATCGGCGCTTCGGTGGGCCAGGCTATCGTGATCGACGGACACCTACCGGAGCCCGGCGCGTGATCAAGGCCGATCACGAGTCTCTCCGCCTGTGGTTGCGTCTCTTCTCCACCACCACGCTCGTGGAGCGACAGCTGGACAGCGCCCTCAAGCGCGAGTTCGGCTCCACGCTGCCGCGCTTCGACTTGCTGGCGCAACTGGAGCGCGCGCCCGACGGCCTGCGCATGGGCGAACTGTCCGAACGCATTCTCACCACCGGCGGCAACGTGACGTGGCTGGTGCGCGCGCTCGAAGCCGAGAAGCTCGTTACGCGACGCGTATCGCCCACCGACAAGCGCGCCGCCATCGTGCGACTCACCGCGGCCGGCAAACGCCACTTCACCGCCATGGCGCAGGCGCATGAACGCTGGGTCGCTGACATCTTCGCCGCCCTCTCTCCCGACGACCGGCGCGCGATGCACACGCGGCTGGGCGTCGTGAAGGATCGTGTTCGTACTTCCAGGAGCAGCTCATGACCAATCCGATGACGGCGATGCGCCACCCCTTCGCGGCGCTCGAGCCGAAGCACTTCGCGTGGTCCACGGCGCACGATGGCCGCGTGGGCGTGATCACGCTGAATCGTCCATCGCGCAAGAATCCGCTCACGTTCGAGTCGTACGCCGAGCTGCGCGATCTGTTTCGCGATCTCAGTTACGCCTCGGACATTCGCGCCATCGTGCTGACGGGTGCCGAGTACAATTTCTGCTCGGGCGGGGACGTGTTCGAGATCATCGAACCGCTCACACGTATGGCGATCCCCGAACTGTTGGCGTTCACGCGCATGACGGGGGATCTGGTGAAGGCCATGCGCGCCTGTCCGCAGCCGATTATCGCCGCCGTCGATGGTGTGTGCGCGGGCGCCGGCGCCATTTTGGCCATGGCCTCCGACATGCGCCTCGCGACGCCGCAGGCGCGCACTGCGTTTCTGTTTACGCGCGTAGGCCTCGCCGGCTGCGACATGGGGGCCTGTGCCCTGTTGCCGCGCATCATCGGTCAGGGGCGCGCGTCGGAGTTGTTGTACACCGGACGCGCGATGGACGCGGCCGAGGGCGAGCGGTGGGGCTTCTACAACGCGCTGGTCGAGCGCGAGGCGCTGTTGACCGAGGCCGTGAAGCGCGCGGGCGATCTGGCCAACGGTCCCGCCTTCGCGCACAGCATGACCAAGACCATGTTGGCCCAAGAGTGGAACGTGTCGGTCGATCAGGCCATCGAGATGGAAGCGCAGGCACAGGCGCTGTGCATGGGCACGCAGGATTTTCGCCGGGCGTTCGAGGCGTTCGCCGCCAAGCAGTCCCCCGTGTTCGAGGGGAACTGAGCATGCATGGGGCAACCGAGCATCTGGCCTGGCCGTTCTTCGACGACGCCCATCGTGCACTGGCTTCGCAAGTCACTGCGTGGACCACGTCGCAGGGCACCGAGCCGCTCGCCAGCAGTGAGGCCGAGGTCGACGACGCCTGCCGCGCCTGGGTGAAGCGCCTCGGCGAGGCCGGCTTCCTGCGCTACTGCGTGCCGGCGTCGTGGGGCGGCGCACTCCCCACGCTCGACTCACGCGCGCTCTGCGTGTTGCGCGAAGCGTTGGCCGCCCACGATGGTCTCGCCGATTTCGCGTTTGCCATGCAGGGGTTGGGATCGGGTGCGATCACGCTGGGCGGCAGCGACGCCATGCGCGCTGAATGGCTGCCACGCGTGGCCGCGGGCAGTGCGATCGCGGCATTCGCTCTGTCGGAGCCAGACGCCGGCTCCGATGTCGCGGCGATGCGCATGCGCGCCACGCGCACTGAGGCGGGCTGGCAGCTCGACGGCACCAAGACGTGGATCTCGAATGGCGGCATCGCCGATTTCTACTGCGTGTTCGCGCGCACCGGCGCCGAGGCGACGGGTTCCAAGGGCATCAGCGCTTTCTTCGTGCGGGCCGACACACCGGGCTTGCGCATTGCGGAGCGGATCACGGTGATGTCGCCGCACCCGCTGGCGCTGTTGTCGTTCGACAATTGCGTCGTGCCGCACGACGCGCTGCTCGGCGTCGAAGGCGAAGGCTTTTCGCTTGCCATGCGCACGCTCGATATCTTCCGCGTGTCGGTCGCGGCGGCAGCGACGGGCTTTGCGCGGCGCGCGATGCACGAAGCGCTCGCGCACGCCGAGTCACGCGCGATGTTCGGCGCGACGCTTGGCGCGCAGCCGTTGGCGCAGGCGATTCTGGGCGATATGGCCACCGATCTCGATGCGGCGGCGCTCATGACGTATCGGGCGGCGTGGCATCGCGACACGCAGAGCAGCCGGAGCACCGGCGTCGCCGCGATGGCCAAGCTGGCCGGCACCGAACTGGCGCAGCAGGTGATCGATCGTGCGTTGCAGCTGCACGGCGGCCGTGGTGTGCGCGTGGGCGAAGTCGTGGAGCGACTGTATCGCGATGTGCGCGCCCTGCGCATCTACGAGGGAGCGACCGAAGTGCAGCGCTTGCTCGTCGGCCGCGAGACGTTGAAGGCCCACCGTCAGCGCTGAGAGCACGCCATGACGACGTCATCTGATCGCGCGACTGTGCAGCTGCACCCGAGCGGCCATGTGGACGGCTTTGCGCGTGCGCAGCTGCCGCCGGTCGAGCAGTGGCCGGTGATCACGCTCGACGGTGTATACGCCGTGCCACCGCGACTCAATGCGGCGGTCGAGTTGCTGGACCGCGCCATCGAGGAAGGCCACGGCGATCGGGTGGCGATCGTGACTCCCGACGGCAGCGGCGGATGGGAGGAGACCACGTACGCGCAGCTGGCGGCGCAGGTCGACGCCCTGTCGCACGTGCTGGTGCACGATCTCGGACTCGTGTCTGGCAATCGGATATTGTGCCGCGGCTTCAACGGCCGGTTCATGACCGTGGCCTGGCTGGCCACACTCAAGACCGGCATGGTGGCCGTGACCACGATGCCGATGCTGCGCGCCGGCGAGCTGCGCATGGTGATCGAGCGCGCGCAGTGCAACGCCGCGTTGTGCGATGCGCGGCTGCTGGAGGATCTCGCCACGGCCGCGGCGGGCACACCATCCGTTCGCGCCGTGCGATGCTGGGGTGGCGATGGCGCCGACGGCCTGGAGCGCGCCATGGCGCGACACACCGCCCCGTTCACCGCGGCCGCCACGTCGAGTGATGATGTCGCACTCATTGCGTTCACGTCGGGCACCACGGGCATCCCCAAGGGATGCATGCATTTCCATCGGGATGTCATGGCGATGTGCCGTGGATTCTCCGACCAGGTGTTGGGCATCACGGCCAACGATCGTTGCATCGGAACCCCACCGATTGCCTTCACCTTCGGGCTCGGCGGTCTCGTGTGCTTTCCGATGGCCGCGCGCGCGAGTGTGGTGCTGCTGGAGCGCGCTTCGCCCGAGAGCTTGCTCGAAGCGATCGCCGCCACCGACGCGACGATCAGCTTCACCGCTCCCACGTTCTATCGGCACATGGCGATCGCGATCCGCGATCAGGTGGGGCGATTCGACACGAGCTCGCTGCGCGTGACCGTGTCGGCCGGCGAAGCGCTGCCTGATGCGACCCGCACGCTCTGGCGCGAGGCGACCGGCCTCGAGATGCTCGACGGCATCGGCGCCACCGAGTTGATCCACGTGTTCATCGGTGCGGCGGGCAAGGATTGGCGACGTGGCGCGATCGGCCGCGCGGTGCCCGGCTACAGCATCGCCGTGCTCGACGACGAATTGCACGAGGTGCCCCGCGGCGAGGTAGGGCGACTGGCGGTGCGCGGTCCCACCGGCTGTCGCTATCTCGCTGATGCGCGACAGCGCACGTATGTGCAAGCCGGGTGGAATCTCACGGGCGACGCCTGCACGATGGATGACGACGGCTACGTGTTCTTCAAAGCGCGCACCGACGATCTCATCATCTCGGCGGGCTACAACATCGGAGCGCCCGAAGTCGAGGGCGCGCTGTTGCAGCATGAGGCCGTGGCCGAGTGCGCCGTCGTCGGACTTCCCGATGACGAGCGCGGACAGGTGGTGGCCGCGTTCGTGGTGCTGCGGGCGGGAATCGACGGTGACACAGCGCTCGTGCGTGTCCTGCAGGAGCATGTGAAGGCGACCATTGCGCCGTACAAGTATCCGCGACAGGTGCAGTTCGTGAATGCCCTGCCGAAAACCGACACCGGAAAGCTCCAGCGATTCCGTCTCAAGGAGAACAGCTGATGCATCGCACATTGCAGCCGGATGGATGGTCGCGTCCACGCGGATACGCCAACGGCATCTCGGCGCGCGGCCGGCAGATTCATGTGGCCGGACAGATCGGGTGGAACGCGCAGCAGCAGCTGGTGAGCGACGATTTCGTGGAGCAGGCAGCGCAGGCCATGCGCAACATCGTGGCCGTGCTGGCCTGCGACGGTGCGACGCCGGCACATCTCGTGCGCCTCACCTGGTACGTGACCGACCGCGATCAGTACATCGAAAGTGGTGCCGCGTTGGGCGAGGCCTATCGCGAGATCTTTGGCCGCGTCTACCCGGCAATGTCCGCCGTACAGGTGTGCGCACTCATGGAAGAGGACGCATTGGTCGAGATCGAAGCCACGGCCATCGTGCCGGACGAACCCACATGACAGACGCCCGCGATGTGCTCGTGAGCGCATGCGTTGACGGTACCGTGACGATCACGCTCGACCGGCCCGAGGCCCGCAACGCGCTTCGGCATCAAACCATGGGCGAGTTGGCCGACGCCATCGAGGCGGCCGACCGCGACGACGCTGTGCGCTGCATCGTGCTGGCAGGAAGCACGCGAGCGTTCGCGGCGGGTGCCGACATCCCCGAAATGCTGGCCCTCGACGGGCCGGCGCTCGAGCATCATCCGCGCACCATGGCCTGGCAGCGTATCTGGAGCGCGGGCTGCCCGATGATCGCCGCAGTGGAAGGCGTGGCGTTCGGCGGCGGCAATGAACTCGTGTTGAGCTGCGATATCGCCATCGCGGGTGCGGAGGCGCGATTCGGTCAGCCGGAGATCACGCTGGGCTGGATGCCAGGTGCGGGCGGAACGCAGCGACTGGCGCGGAGCGCGGGCAAGTCGATGACGATGCAGTTGGTGCTCACCGGAGAGCCGATCGACGCAGCCACCGCCCTACGTGCCGGCATCGTGTCCGAAGTCGTCCCCGCCGGCGGCGCGGTGGCCCGTGCGATCGAGCTTGCACGGCGTATCGCCTCGCATCCGCGTGACGCCACGCGACTGGCGCGGCAGGCGGTGCTAAATGCCTATGACACGACACTGCGTGACGGGCTCCGCGCCGAACACGCGTCGTTTCGCGACCTCGCCTCGAGCGATGAGCGGAACGCGCGCATGCGCGCGTTCCTGGATCGTGCCAGCGATCGTAGTCGCCCTACTTCTTGAACCAGTAGCGCACGCCGATGCGCACGCCGAGCATCTCGGACGTCATCTGTGCCAACGACTCCGCTTTTCCGTTCACCTTCCACGTGCTGAAGTTGCCACTCGTGTAGGTGCCGGCACCCTCCACCGACATCTTCTCGGTCTGGAATACCATCACCCCGAGACTCGCCGTCGCGCCACCGTTGAAGGCGCTGAAATCACTGACCACACCGGCGCTGTCGGCGTACTCGAACGCGAGTCGGCGAAGCGCGAGGCCGGCCTCCGCGAAGGCCCTCACGCGCGCGCCCGGCGACTGCATCCAGCGAAGGCCAAGATCGCCCTGCAGCACGGTGTAGTCGGTCGACTCCGCGATGATCTCCGACTTGGACGAAATTCGCGCCAGTCGACCCACGAGCGAAAGCCTTGGCGTAGCGCCATAGGCGATTTCGCCACCGAACCCGAAGGCGGCACTGCCGCTGGCTCCCTGATAGATCGCGGTATTCATGGTACCACCGACGCCGTGCACTGCAGCGCTGATGCCGAGCGTGGAGGGAGAGAGCGACTGCGCGCGCACGACAGGCGCGGCGGTCAGCAGGGCAACGAATGTCAGCGCAACGCGCCGTACCGAGATGTGCATGGATGTGTCCCGATGTGCGATGGAAGGGTTGCGGCTCATTCGGCGATGTAGCGCCACGGCGCCGACGGCGAGGCACGCCGCCAGATGGTGAAGAACGCGGCACCGGGCGCAGGAGCATTGGGATCCTGTTGCACCTTGGGCCGGATGACGCCGAACGTAATGCCGAGGTCCCCGCTCGAGGACACCAACGCCGTATCGGCACCCCATGTGATCGTGGCTGGCTGATCACCGTTCACCGGCGCCACCGTGCGCGCAATGTTGGCGGCTCCCACCACGAACTGCGGATCGTCGGGACCGCCCATGTTCACGGCATCGTCGGAACCCATGTCGGCGAACGCGCGCGACAAACCCACGCGCTGCGCGAGCTGCGAGAAACCGGCTTCGGCGTTCACGAGACTGCGGTAGTAACGCGCGATGACGTCGCTGTCGGCGGTCGCCTTCACGATGCGCGATGGCAGCGACGGCGCCTGTGGCTCGGAGGCGAGTGGCGCGGCACCGATCGGGCGACGCTTCCACGCTGCGACGCGCCACCCACGCGGTTCGCGCACCCAGTACGCCATGTACTTGGAATGCGCGAGACGACCATCGGGATGTTCAGCCGCCAGATATCCGAAGGTGAAGCCGTGCAGGCCGTCGGCTGAGACACCACCGCGAATCGGTGCCCACGACAGCTTCGCGACGCTGTCGGGTGACTGCAGCAGCGCGCGAATGACCGCCGCCTTGCCCTTCACGATCTCGCCGCGTTGCCACGGCGCGATCACGCCGTCCGCGAACATCGCGTCGAGCGCGGCGCGCATGGAGAGATCACTGCTCGTCTTCGAGAAGGCGCGGTCGATGTCGAGCAATGTGGTCACGGCGGCCATTGGCGCCGGATCCGCCGCCGCGCGGTCATTCGCACGGCGTGGCGCGGGCTGCGGCTGAGCCGCGAGGCCTCCCCCGCCGTGATGGGGGGTCAGCAACGCGGCCAACAGCAGCGCCGAGGAAACGAGGAGTGTCGGGCGCATAGGGGAAATCTACGGCCCGACACTCGCGCTCGTTACGGCTCCCGTCTCAGCACGTCGTCATTCCGCTTCTTGCCGCGACGGGCGTTGTAGCTGCGCTGCATCTGGTACTTGGCCTCGACTTCGCTGAACGCGCGGCTTTCGTAGCGCTCGGCCAGCCCCTCGAGATCCCTCGACTGCGCCTGCAGTTCGTCGGCGAAATCGGGATCATCCTGCAGCGCGCTGATCGACAGCGAGTACGCCATCGTTCGCATGGCCTCTTCCGCGCCGCCGGCGTCGCCCTCTCGCTGGCGACGTGCCGCTTCCTCGCGGGCCTTGGCAGCCCGGGCCAGCAGCACGGCATGCTCCACCGCCGGCACCAGCGTGGACTGCGTTTCCAGCGACGCCGCCACACCAAGCGTCATCGCGCTGTGCTCCACCCCGCCCCCGTCGATGAGCACGTCCGCCGCCACGACCAGGGTGGCGATCGCCGCCCCGCTGCTGGCCAGCGCATCGAGTCGGTCGGCCGGCACGAACAGTTCGACCAGCACGGGCTTGGGCTCGCTGGCGTACAGGTCGCCCAGATCGAAGGTGAACGTGTTGGCCACCGCAGTGGCGGGCCAGCTGGAATGCATCGCGAACAGCGCCACCGAGTCCTCCAGCGTCAGCGTGACTGACAGCCCCTGCGCCGACACCGACAGCAGATTGCCCATCTCCTCGGCGAGCACGTCCTGCGCCTGATCGGGTCGCTCGACATACCAGCTATTTCCGCCGCCGGCGTCCGCCATTGAACGCAGCAGGTCGTCGTCGTAGCCCTCGCCGACACCGATGGTGGTGGTGGTAATCCCTATCGCGCGAGCGGTCCGGGCCAGCTCCACCAAGGTGGACGGGTCGGTGATGCCGGCGTTGGCGTGTCCATCGGTGAGCAACACGATGCGGCGCGACGATCCTTCGAGGGAGCCCAGCATGCCGAGCGCCTGCTCCATGTGCTGCCGACCACGGAGCCACCCACCGCTGAGGTTGGTGCTGCCTCCGCTGTCGAGGTCGCTGAGTTGCGGGACCAGCTGGTGCTGTCGGGCTCGCGCGGCGGGCGGTGCCACGACGTTCACCTGATCATCGAAGGCGATCACCGACACGACATCGTCGGGATGCAGACGCTCGACGGCGCTGATCGTGGCGGCCTTGGCGGCCTCCAATCGATCGCCGCTCATCGACCCGCTGCGGTCGAGTACGAGGGAGATCGCCAGAGGGGTGCGCTGGCGGTGAGCCGGCACCCGGCCGGAAATGGTCAAGAGAGCCCGGACCACCACGCCGGCGGGACCGGCGGGCGGGGCAATGGGCTGGTGATCGACAAGGAGGACCGCATCCATCAGACAAACTCCGCGTTGGAGGATGTCTGGAGAGTGCGGGAGGGGTCTGACAGTGGCCCTATTCGTCGGGCGAATGCTTCATCACGCTCTCGATCTTGGGCAACACCGAGACGATCCGGCCCAGAATCAGGATCGTAAAGGCGACGGCCACGAGCCCCTGCGCCGATGCCACGAACCGCGCCACACCCACGGGCTTGATGTCGCCAAAGCCGATGGTGAGCTGGGTGACGACGCTGAAATAGATCGCGTCCAGCCATCCCTCTGCCCCTTCCAGCTTCGCCAGCATCGTGATGTAGACGATCCCGAAGCAGATCAGCAGTTCGAGGTAATTGAGAAAGCTGAGCACCAGCGTGCGCACCGCCGAGGAGATCACGACCCGCTCGTCGGTGCGGAGCTGATCGAACACACTCAGGTTGACCGACGACTGGAAGATGTCGAGGATGCGAATCGTCGCGAGCACCCGCGGGATCCAGAGCGGCCAGCCGACTTCAATTTCCGCTACAAGCAACAGCAGCAGCTCGATCACGAACCACGTGATGATGTACGCTTCCTTGCGGCGCGACCGCACGGCCGTTGCCAGCTTCGGATTCTGTCGAAACGCCTCGGAGTTCACGTGCGCGAGACGACTGCCGCCCACGATCCGGCTCGGCGACAGTTGATGCAGCATCCAGAAGACGCGCTCGAAGAACCACGTGATGATCGAGTATTCGCGCAACTGATTGCCGAGCATGCGGCGGCGCATCACAGGCTCCCGGACAGGTACGACATAGTGCAGTGCGTCAATCGCGGGCGGCGGCGGCGAGCGCGGTCATGACGCCCCCGAACAGCAGCATGACGACGCCCCAGGCGAGGTTGATGTTGATCCCGCCGGACTGGGCGTACATGGCCGTGTCCGCTCTGGTCAGGAGACCGAAGATCGCCAGAATCGCGCCGAGCAGCAGAAAAAGCATGCCGATCGGATACCGGAGATCGAGGTTGGCAGAGCCACTCACAGGCGAGTCCCTCGAGGCTAGAAGAAGATCACGTTGAGTACGACCGTGCACGTGAGAACGGCGACGGCGAACACCGACGGGCGCTGATACCAGTATCGCACGTCATCCACCGGTTTCGGCGTCAGGGAATACACCAGACCTTCAAGTTCCCGGTCGGGACGCGGCGCGGTGACCAGACTCACCACGATCGTGACCAGAAAGCAGGTCGTGAACGCCGCGATGGCCGTCCAGAAAGTCTGCGCCATCTCGCTCGGGTACGTGATGAGCGTGGCGAAGTATCCGCCCTTCACGCCGGGACGCGAGCCCGCCGCCAGCGAGATGCCATGGTGAATGGCGGGAGCGACGGTGCCGGCCACCAGGCCCCAGAACGCACCATGTCCGGTGCTGCGCTTCCAGAACATGCCCAGCGCGAACGTGGCGAACAGCGGCGCGTTCACGAACGCGAACACGAGCTGCAAGAACTCCATGATGTTGTTGAACGCGCCCGCCACATATGCGGCCGCCACCGACAGCGCGATACCACCCACCGTCGCCGCGCGTCCCATCCAGAGATAGTGCGCGTCGCTCGCCGATTTCTTGACGTGCGCCTGATAGATGTCGTACGTCCACACGGTGTTGAAGGCGGTGACGTTGCCCGCCATACCCGACATGAATGACGCGATCAACGCCGTGAGCCCGAGCCCCAGCATGCCGGTCGGAAACAGCTTGACCAGCATCATCGGCGTGGCGAGATCGTAGTCGAGCACCACATGCCCCAAGCTGTCCATGAGCGGGGTGCCGGCTTCCGTGAGCTTGGGCGGGATGATGTTGTCGCCCATCGCCAGCGCGATCATGCCAGGCACGATCACGAGAAACGGGAACAGCATCTTGGGCACGGCGGCGATGAGCGGCGTGCGACGCGCAGCGGTCATCGAATCGGCAGCCATGGCCCGCTGTACCACGAGAAAATCCGTGCACCAGTAGCCGAACGAGAGTACGAAGCCGAGCCCCATCACCATACCGAACCACTCGATACCTATGGCGTTCGTAGACGCCGAGCCCATCCCCTGCCAGGCATGCGTGTAGGCGTACTCGGGCAGTCCCCGTTCGGTGGCCGTCGTCGCGAGCTTGCTGGTGAGGCCGCCCCATCCGCCGACATTGCGCAGACCGATCCACACCAGTGGCGCGAAGCCGAACACGATCATGAAGAACTGCAGCACTTCGTTATAGATCGCACTGGTGAGACCGCCCAACAGCACGTAGGCCAGCACGATGCCCGCCGACACCAGCACGCTCGTATCGAAGTCCCAACCCAGCAGGAGATTCAGCAGTTTGCCCATCGCGTACATCGACACGCCGCTCGAGAACACTGTCATGGCGGCGAAGGCAAACGCATTGAGCGTGCGCGTCTTCTCGTCGAACCGGAGCTTGAGATACTCGGGCACCGAACGCGCCCGCGAGCCATAGTAGAACGGCATCATGAAGATGCCGACGAACACCATCGCCGGAATCGCGCCGATCCAGTAGAAGTGCGCCGTCGCGATGCCATACTTGGCGCCTGACGCACCCATGCCGATCACTTCCTGCGCGCCGAGATTCGCCGACAGGAACGCCAGTCCCGTCACCCATGGCGGCAACGATCGCCCCGACAACAGAAAGTCGTTCGACGTGCGCATCTTCCGTCGCAATGCCCAGCCGATGCCGAGCACGACGGCGAAGTAGATCGCCATCACGACGTAGTCCAGCGCGGTGATCTGAGTCATGAGCGAAGGCGCGAGGGGGAACGACGGGCGAAGTCCGCTGGCCATCAAACACCCCCGCCTGCTGCATGTCAAGATTATTATCCCTCAATGCAATTCCCGCGTGCCGCCGGCATCCTGCTGCATCCTACCTCCCTGCCGTCTGCCGGTGGCATCGGCGACATGGGCCCCGATGCATTCCGTTTCATCCGGTGGCTCGCCGACGCGGGCATGAAGATCTGGCAGGTGCTTCCGCTCGGCCCCACCGGCTACGGCGACAGTCCGTATCAGTGTTTCTCGGCCTTCGCCGGCAACCCGCTGCTGATCCACGTGCCCGAGCAGGCACGCGCACACTTCGGCCACGACACGGAACCGAACTCGGCGCATGTGTGCGACTTCGGCAGTGTGATCCCGGCCAAGCGCGCGCTGCTCGATGCGTGGCTCGCCACGATTCCGTTCGACGAGGCCGTGCGGCGCTTCGTGCGCGAGCAGGAGTCGTGGTTGCCCGACTTCGCGCTGTTCATGGCGCTCAAGCAAGCGCACGACGGCGCATCATGGACGGCGTGGGAGCGCGGTGCCGCACAGCGTGACCCCGAGGCATTGCGCAGTTGGCGCGAGAAGCTGCGACCGAGCATCGAGCGCTGCTACAAAGAGCAGTATGTTTTCGCCGGACAGTTTCAGTCGCTGCGCAACGCGTGCACGGCGCTGAACATCCAGCTCATGGGCGATGTACCGATTTACGTCGCGCATGATTCCGCCGATGTGTGGGCGAATCGCTCGCTGTTCAAGCTGCACGACGATGGCACGCTCATCGTGCAGGCCGGCGTGCCGCCAGACTACTTCAGCGAGACGGGCCAGCTGTGGGGCAATCCGCTCTACGACTGGGATGCCATGTCGCGCGATGGCTATCGCTGGTGGATCGAGCGGATGCGCGCATCGCTCGCGATGTTCGACGCCGTGCGTCTCGATCACTTCCGCGGCTTCGAAGCATTCTGGGAAGTTCCCGCAGAAGACACCACCGCGGTGAACGGTCGCTGGGTGCCGGGCCCCGGCGCGGCGCTCTTCACCGCACTCACCACGGCACTGGGCCCGATGCCGATCGTCGCCGAGAATCTCGGACTGATCACGCCCGAAGTGGAAGCACTGCGCGTGCAGTTCGGATATCCCGGCATGGCGATTCTGCAATTCGCCTTCGACGACCCGGCGTCCGATTTCATTCCGCATCGATATGTCCGTGAGCTCGTGGTCTACACGGGCACGCACGACAACGACACGACGGTCGGGTGGTGGCAGTCCTCCGGTGCCGGCGATTCCACGCGCGATCCGGAAGCGGTCGAGAAGGAGAAAGCCTTCGCGCGGCAGTACCTCAATACCGACGGGCACGACATCCACTGGGCCATGATGCGCGCGGCATTTTCGTCGGTGGCGAACACCGCGCTCGTGCCGTTACAGGATGTGCTCGGCCTCGGCAGTGACACGCGGATGAATCTTCCCGGTCGTCAGTCAGGCAACTGGAGCTTCCGCTTCACATGGGACCAACTGTCGCCCGCGCTCACCGCACGCGTGCACGAGCTCGCCCACACGTACGACCGTTAGCGGGGACGCGCGCCGCCGGGCACGTGCTCCGCATCGACTTCGCCGTTTGGTGGCGGCTCATACGCGTAGGTGAGCACCATGGATACGATCCAGCCGATGACCGTCCATCCCAGCAGCAGATTGATCGCGGTAATCTTCCATTTGCGTGAACTGCCACGTTTCCAGGCCAGCATCGACGGCAGGATGTACACGCCGAAGCAGGCGATGACCATCACGAAGCCCTTGGGAACGCCGCCACCGGTGTAGGCACCGGTGAAGTCGGCGGGGGGCTCGAGCGATTGTAGTAGCAAAGCGGTCGCCATGACTCAAATATAGACACATGCGCCACACCTTCCCGTTTGCCGATCTCGCCCTGGCCCGCCGCATCGAGCGCGCCGAAGGGCACGCCAACGCCGCCTTCGTGCAGTCCCGCGCCGCCGTCGATCCGGCATCGGGCGCCACGTTCCTCGACGTCGGCGGCACCTACGCCCTGTTCGACGGCGTGGACTCGCCGCTCACGCAAACGTTCGGGTTGGGCGTCAGCGAAGCGCCGTCGGCACCATTGCTGGACACCATCGAAGCGTTCTTCCGCGAGCGCGGTGCCGCCGTGATGCACGAGGTGTCACCCACGGTCGATCTCTCGGTGCTCCCCCTGCTGGCCTCACGCGGCTATCACCCGATCGAAGTCACCAGCGTGCTGTATCAGCCCATCGAAGACGCCAGCGTTTCCGTAAGCGCCGACGTCTCGGTGCGGCTCACCGGCATCGGGGAGGCCGATCACTGGGCGGCGGTGGCCGCCGAGGGCTGGGGCGAGTCGCCGGAGATCGTCGCGTTTGTGCGCGCGATGGGTGAGGTGAGCGCCCGCGCAACCGATACGTATGCATTCGTGGCCGAGTCGCTCGGCGAGCCGATCGCGACCGGCAGTATGCATATCCACGACGGCGTGGCGGTACTCGCCGGCGCCAGCACGATTCCCTCGGCACGACGACGCGGCGCGCAGAATGCCCTGCTGTCGGCGCGGCTCACGTTCGCCCGCGAGCACGGCTGCGATCTCGCCGTCATGGGTGCGCTGCCCGGCAGTGCGTCGCAACGCAATGCCGAGCGCAACGGCTTTCGCGTGGCGTACACGCGTATCAAGTGGGCGCTGGGCGCGTAGTCCGCACCCGCGCCCACAAGGGGCGTCAGGTTAGAACTGCTGGCCGCCGCGTCCGTTGAAGCGCGGATTGACCACCGTGTTGTAGATCGAGCCGAACGTGTAGCTCATACCCAGCTGCACGAAGAAGCGATAGTTCGTGGCGAGCGCCTGCTGACGGGCGATGATCTCGTTGTCCGACAGCGCACCGCGACGCAGATACAGCTGATCGTTCACGCGCGAATAGTTGCCGCCCACATTGATCGCGAGCCCCTTGGCGATGCGCAGGTCGGTGAACCCGCTGATGCCGTAGCTGTTGTAGCTCACGTCGTGCAGATACTGCGACCCGAACAACGACATGTTCACCGATCCCCATGGCTGCCGCGCGTTCCATGCCACCGTGAGATTGTGCACCGGCCGCGTTTCCGTGGTGCGGTCGTAGATCGTGATCTCCTGATAGCGCATCGAGGCGATGCCGACGGCGTAAAACGCGGTCAGCTGGCGGCGCGTGAACTCTTTGTACGGAAACACGTTGTACTCGAGCGCCGGCGTGACCCGCAGGTTGAGATCGTAGTTGTTGTAGTCGGAGAACTGCGAGCTGGCCGTGATGCCGGCCGAGAAGTGATCGTCGATGCTCTTCACCAGCAGCGCGCTGCCGCCGTAGTTGCGCTGAATGTTGGTGAACGTCTCACCGTCTCCCAAATCGAAGCGGCTCTGGTCGTAGCCAAGGTTCGCGCTGAGATTCACCTTCAGCGCCTGCGTGACACGATTGGCGCTGATCGTGGAGAAGCCATTCACGAAGGACTGCTGCTTCTCGCCATTGCCGAAGCCGTTTACCGACACGCGGTACACCCAGAAATTCCACGGGTCTTTCACCGACTTGGGGCTGGCCGACGCCGTCGTGGGCGCCGCGTAGTTCAGCGTGAGGCGCGACGCGAGCGGCGTGCGCGCCGCGTAGGGTCCGAGCAGCAACGAGAAGGTGCGCGCCAACTGCCGCCGCACCACATCGTCGGCATCATTGGGGGCCACGAACACCACCGCGGTGTCGGCACGGCCCCGATTGGCCGACTGTCCGATGGCCGCAATCGTGTACTCCGAGCCGCCGGAACCGGTGCGCAGGGAAGTCACAAGCAACAACACATCCGACACCAGCCGGTCGCGGACGAAGTTCACCCACCGCATTTGGTCCCGGAAGAAATCGTAGTCGCAGCGACTGCTCTGGCAGTCGAGGTACACGCGAACGGCCGCGGCCTGCGAGGTATCGGGGCTGGCGGGCGTGCTTGGCACGGTGGGTTGCGCCATTGCTGCTCCGGGGGCAATCGCCAGGAGCAGGGACAACAGCAAAGTGAGACGCAAGCGCATTGGGAGGTGGGGAAAGGGGGCGGGACAAGCTGCGGTGCCGTGACTTTCGGTCGTCCCGGCACCATCATCATGCAGACAGCGCGAAGCTGGCAGATCGTTTACACAATGTTTCCTCACCCTCCTTTCCTTACATACTCCTCCATGAGCAGCGACCGTCGCATTTTCCTGAAAACGGCCGGACTCAGCGCGGCAGCGCTGGCGTCAGCATCCTCGGTGCTTCACGCCGCCGAACCGACTTCCGTGCCGCTGAACACGGTGGCCGAGGAACTGGAGGCCTGGGAACAGGCGCGTGCCGAAACGTGGGATACCAGCTGGACGAAGAAGGTCACGGGCAAGCACAAGGCGATGTTCGACGTGCCGGAAATCCGCGACGGTGTCGGCATCTTCCGCGCCGGCATCTGGGGTCGCCAGTACACCGAGGTGCTGAAGCTCGCGCCGGGTGACCTGAGCACCGTGATCGTCATTCGACATGCCGCGATTCCGCTGGCCATGAACAGCGAGTTCTGGGCCACCTACGGCGTGGGCAAGGAGCTCAAGCTGAAGGACGAGAAGGGCAAGAAGTGGGCGATGGCGAACCCCATGCTGTCGACCGCCAGCACCGACATGAAGAACTCATTCTCGGCGCTGCTGCTCGACAAGCAGATGGAGAACGGCGCCATCGTGCTCGGCTGCGGCATGGCATTCAATCAGATCGTGTCCACGGTGGCGAAGCAGGACAAGCTGAAGCCGGCCGAAGCGCGCGACAAAGCCAAGACATTCCTGATCCCCGGCGTGATTCTGCAGCCGTCGGGCATATTTGCGAACGTGATGGCGGAAGAAGCCGGGTGTGCGTTCGTGAACGCGGTGTAACTGGGGTCTTGGCGACTCTCAACTGAAAACTCCCTAGGGAGCAGGGGGGAGGGTATCAGGGGGCAGGAAGGAGGAACGGCGCGCCGTTCACCTCCATCCTCCTTCCTGATACCCTCCCCCCTGCTCCCTAGGGAGTTTGCAGTTAGCAGTCCCGCAGCCTACACCGCATCCGACAACGAGCTAAACGTAAAGTCTCTGACTTTGATCGGCGGCATATACACCGCACCGCCGGCGCTGAGATTTTCCGACGCGTTGATGCGGATCGTCGGGCCCATCGCTTCCAGGTTGTTCAGGAAGAAGATCGGCGACTCGTTGAAGCGGAAATTCTTGATCGGACGCGTGACTTTGCCGTTCTCGATCAGGAACGTGCCGTCGCGCGTGAGTCCCGTGTAGAGAATCGTGCGCGGATCGACACCGCGGATGTACCAGAAGCGCGTGACCAGGATGCCGCGCTCCGTGCTCTTGATCATGTCGGCCACACTCGTCGTGCCGCCCATCATGCGCAGTGAGCGCGCACCGCCACCACCGCCTCCGCCACCACCGCCGCCGGCGCGCGTGGGCTGCACGCCTTGTTTCTGCGCCCAGAAGCGATCGTAGTTCAGGTTCTTCACCACGCCGTTCTCGATCCACGTGATCTTCTCGAGCGGCATGCCGTCACCATCGTAGCCGCCGCTGGTGCTCGGCGAATCGGCCGGGTCGGTCAGCAGCGTGACGCGCTCGTCGACCACCTTGAGTCCGATCTTGTTGCCGCCGCCCTGCTTCGAGAAAAATGAGCGGCCTTCATCGGCCGAGCGCGCCTGCATCGCGCCGGCGATCAGCTGCACGAGATTGCCGACGGCCGTGGGCTCGAGAATCGTGGTGTAGCGACCCGGCTCGATCGCCACTGGATTCCGCGAGTCCTTCGCCTTCTGCACCGCGGTTGCAGCCACGCGCGCCGGATCGAGATCGGAGAACGTGTTGCCGTCGGTGCACGCCCAGCCGGAGCCGGTGCCGTCGGGCGAACGCACCGTCGTCGTCATCGTCACCGACGAACTCGAGTCGTACGCGAACAACCCCTTCGAGTTCGCGAGCGCCGACGCACCGGCGCGGCACTCGATGAAGCCCGTCGCGATCAGTTCGTTCGCGCGCGCCAGCTCGGTCACGATCTTGGAGGCCGCCGCACGTTCGGTGGGCGACGGCAACGTGATGCTGCGCTCGCGCGGCGATGGATACGTCTGCGCGCCAAGTTCCGGCATGCGCTCCGGATTGGGCGGCACCAGCTTCGCTATCTCGTACGCCTGCTTCGCCGCCGCGGCGAGCGAGGCTTCGTCGAGACGATTGGTATTCACGCTCGCCGCACGATTGCCCGAATACGCCGTGATCGTGACCTGCGTGTCCTGGTTCTCGCCCGACGTGGTGACCTGATTCAGCGCGAAACGCGTGTCTGCGCGCGCCGCACTGTTGATCGAAACGCGTGTCTCTTCCGCCGGCGAATTACGCAGTGCGCGCTGGGCGATTTCCTGCGCCTCGGCACGCGTGAGAATTCCCGCCGGTGCGTACAGAGAACGGGGGCCGAATTCGCTCACGCCCTCCTCCCGGTGTTGATGATGTTGGTCTGCTGGAAGAGCGACGGCACGCAGCCGTGACTCACGGAGTTCGACTGGCCCGGCTGTCCCTTGGCATCGCCGAAGGCGCCGCCAAGCTCGTAGCTCTTCTGGCCGCCGATGGCCTTGAGTGACTTCCAGAAATCGGGCGTGCGGAACTGATACGCGACGTCCTTGAGCTGCCCCACGATCTTGCCACCCTTCACTTCGTAGAAGATCTGGCCGGCGAACTGTCCGTTGTAGCGCTGCTGATCGATCGAGAACGAGCCGTCGCCGACGATGGCGATGCCCTTGTCCATCGAGCCGATCATGCTTTCGAACGTGTTGTCGTTGTTGCCCGGCACCATGCTCACGTTCGGCATGCGCTGGAACTGCACATCGGCCCAGCTCTGCGCGTACGAGCAGCCGTACGAGCGCACCGGCTTGCCGACGCTCTTGTAGTAATCCGTCATCATCGTGGCCTGCTCGCGGGTGGTCTGATAGTCCACGAACACGCCGTTCTTGATGATGTCGAACTTCACCGGCTTCACCGCTTCGTCGTCCCAGCCGATGGCGCCAAGCGATCCCTTCTGCTCGCGGTCACCGACCACGTTCAACAAATCGGATCCGATGCGCAGCTTACCCAGCACCTGCGCGGGCGGCGCGATGAAGCTGGTGCCGGCGTAGTTGGCTTCGAAGCCGAGCGCGCGATCGAGCTCGGTGGGGTGCGCGATCACTTCGTGCACCGTGAGCCACAGGTTCGACGGGTGCAGCAGCAGGTCGTAGCGACCCGGCTCCACCGGCTTGGCGCTCAACTTCTGCACGGCCAGCTCCGCCCACTTGGGCGCGCGCTCGGCCATCTTCGAGTTGATCACCCACTCGTAGCCGAGGCCCATCGGTGCGATTTCGCTGCTCTGCACCGTCTGGAAGTCGGAGAAGTCGGCCGACACCGCCGTGACGGACATGCTGGGCGACGTGCGATAGATCGTCTGCACGAGGAAGGATCCGTCGCTCGTCATCAGCGACTTCTCTTCGCGCAGGAAGAACATGCTCGACGTGACGTTGCGGATGCCCTTCACCTTGAGCGCCGATTCATTGGCGGCCAGCAGCAGCGCCACCTTGTCGGTGATCGCCACGTTGAACGGATCGGTTTCGATGGGGCTCTTCCACTCGCCCACCTGATTGCCGGGCGTGGGAGCGAGCTGCACCGGACGCAGCTGGCTGGCGCGATTGGCGCGGGCCTGTTCGAGTGCGGCGCGGGTGGCGGTAGCCACGGAGTCCTTGTCGAGACGGCTCGTGGCGGCGAAGCCCCAGGCGCCGTCGACCAGCGTGCGCACGCCGAGTCCGAACGTGTCGGTGTCGCTCACACCCTGTACGATGCGATCACGCGTGTTCACGTTCTGCTGGCGTCGGGCCGCGACGCGGACGTCGGCGTACGAGGCGCCGCCGGACTTGGCGACGTCGAGCGCCGCCTGCATGAGGGCCTTGATGGCCGGGTCGTCGGCCGACGGCAGGTCGGACCCGAAAAGGCCGGGAGCGGCGATCAGCGAGCCGGAGGGGGACAGCGCGGAGGCGGATCGCGTAGCGACCAGACCACCGGCGGCCACGGCGGCGCTTGCCTTGAGAAAATCGCGGCGGGAGCGTGTCATGAGCAGATCATGAGCAGGGCGGGAGGAGACGCGAACAGGCCACGGGAGTACCACGGGCTTGTCCGGTACGGACCAACGGTCGTTGCAACTTACGCGACCGACCGCGGTCCTGTTGAAGGCCGAGCGGTCCATTTCGCTTTAGCTTTCCAGCGTCCGGTCCGTGCCATCGCGGCGCGTTCCGTCCCTCACGTTTTCGCCGTTGGAGCCTTTCCGACCATGCCCCTGCTCCGTCGCCCTACGCTGGCCGTCGCGCACACCGCGGCGATTGCCGCGCTACTGACGCTCCCGCTCGCCGTCTCCGCCCAGATCCTCCAGAAGGCGCCCGGCGCCCCGACTACGCTCACGCCGGCGCAGCAGGATGCACGGGCGATCTACAAGGAGATGGTAGAGATCAACACGGTGGACTCGGTGGGATCGGTCACGAAGGCCGCACAGGCCGTCGCCGCCCGTTTCAAGGCGGCGGGCTTCCCGGCCGGGGATATTCACTTGGTGGGCCCTGCCAGCGCCCCGGCGAAGCAGAATCTGGTGGTGCGCTACCGCGGCAAGGGCCGTGGCAAGCCGATCCTGCTGCTCGCGCACCTCGACGTGGTGGCGGCGATCCGCAGCGACTGGCCGCGCGACCCGTTCACCATGACCGAACAGGACGGCTATTTCCTGGGCCGCGGCGTGGCCGACGACAAGTCGATGGCGGCCATTCTCACCGCCAATCTGCTGCGCTACAAGAAGGAGGGCTGGGTCCCCGAGCGCGATCTCATCCTGGCCCTCACCGCCGACGAAGAGGGTGGCGGCGACAACGGGGTGAGCTGGCTGATCGCCAATCATCGCGATTTGATCGACGCCGAGTACGCCATCAACGAAGGCGGCGGCGGCACGTTGCAGGACGACAAGCCGCTCTTCCACTCGATTCAGGCAGCGGAGAAGGTGTACAACGACTTCACGCTGACGGTGCTGAACACCGGCGGCCACTCGAGCGTGCCGCGCAAGGACAACGCGATCTACTCACTCGCGAACGCGCTGGCCCGCATCGAGAGGTACACGTTCCCGGTTGAGCTGAACGACGTCACGCGTCCGTTCTTCGAGCAGACGGCCAAAGTGGAAATGCCGTCGTTGGCAGCCGCGATGAAGGCGCTGGTGGCGAATCCCGCCGACACGGCGGCGGCGCGCATTATTTCCACCGATCCGCGCTATGCCTCGATGCTGCGCACCACCTGCGTGGCCACGCGCCTCTCGGCCGGCCATGCCAACAATGCGTTGCCGCAGACGGCCACCGCGAACGTGAATTGCCGCATCGCGCCCACGAGCACGGGGTCGCAGGTGAAGGCCACGCTCGAGCGCGTGATCGGCGACGCCACGGTGAAAGTCACCGGCTCACGCGAAGATCGCAAAGACGGCGCGCCGGGTCCGATCAACGCCACGTTGCTGCAGGCCACCACGCAACTCACGAACAAGATGTTCGGGGGCGTGCCCGTGATTCCCACGATGAGCACCGGGGCCACGGATGGCTATCGGCTGCGCGCCGTGGGCATCCCCACCTACGGCGTCAGCGGCATCTTCTCGTCGCCCGGCGAAACCAATGCGCACGGGCGCGACGAGAAGTTGCGTGTGAAGAGCTTCTACGACGGACTCGACTTCCTGTACGAACTGGTGAAGCAGGTAGCCGGCCCCAATGCAGGCAAGCCGATTTCCTGAGTCAGTACCTGAGTCACCAGTCGCGAACCTGGCTACACCTTCATGCCAGGTTCGCTCTCGATGACGGCGCGCGCGATATCGACCATGCGCACCGAGCGATCCTGGCTGCTGCGCTGCATGATGCGATAGGCTTCCTGCTCGCTGCTTCCGGTACGCCGCATCAGAATACCTTTGGCGCGTTCGATCAGCTTGCGCGCTTCGAGCTGCGCCTTGGCTTCGGCGGCCTCGCGACGCGCGGACAGCAGTTCGCGGGCCCGCGTGACCGCCATGCGCAGCGTGGCATCGAGCGTGGTCGGCGGCGTCGGCTTGGGCAGCAGCGCGACGGCCGTGCTGCGCAGCACGTCGGCGGTGCTGAGCGTGAGCGACAGATCGCCGGTGATGAGCACCACCGCCGTGCCGGGCAATGCCGCCGCAATTTCTTCGGCGGCCTGCACGCCACTCGCGCCCGGCATGTGCATGTCGAGGAGTACCGCATCGGGCGTGAACTGCTGCGCCTTCTCGATCGCCTCCGTTCCGCTCTCGACTTCGGCGACTACCATGTGGCCAAGCGCGCCCAGGAGGTCGACGAGGGTAGACCGCTCGAGGGCGTTGTCTTCGGCCACCAGCACGCGAATGGTCGACGGCAGATCCGACATATTCTTACTCGGTTGTAGAAGCGGGAGCAAAGCGTCCCGCAATGTGAGCCTGCAATTCGGCAGCGCGCAACGGTTTGCGGAGGACGAATTCCGCGCCGTGCGACTCGCCGGTATCAGCAATGGGTTCCCAGCCGGTGATCACCCCGATCCGGACCTCGGGCGCCTTGCGACGGACATGCCGTACCAGGTCCCAGCCGCTCCCGTCCGGGAGTCCGACATCGGTGAGCATGAGATCGTACGGGATTTCGGCGCTGGACGCGAGCTTTTCCCGCGCCTCGGCACAAGTTGCCACCGCATCTACTTCGTGGCCATCGGCCTGCAAGATGCGGCGCAGGAACTCGCGCCCGTCGTCGTGATCCTCGACGACGAGGATGTGCTGCGGCACGACCGCCAGCGGCGCGGCATCCGGGACGGCTTGGGCCGCCTCGATGCCGATCGCGCGCGGCAGCCGCAGGGTGACCTCCGTGCCGCGCCCGGGCACGGACGAAATGGTCGCCGTGCCTCGGTGCCGACGGGCGATCCCGTAGACCTCGGCCAGCCCCAGCCCGGAGCCTTTCGCGCCTTTGGTCGTAAAGAACGGTTCGAAGGCCCGCTCGCGCACGTCAGCGCTCATGCCGACCCCCGTGTCACGGATCGCAAGGCAGGCATCGGCCCCTTCTTCGAACGTGCGTACGGTCAGCGTCCCTCCATCCGGCATGGCGTCGACCGCGTTCTGCACGAGATTGAGCAACGCCTCACGGATTTCGCCCGGCAACCCACGGGTGCTGACCGTGGGCGCGAACTGCCGCACGATGTGGACTTCACCGGCGTCACTGGACCGACGCAGACGCATCGGCTCCGTCAGATCGAGCACTTCCTCGGCCATCGCGGAGAGGTCGAGCGCCTCGTCGCCGCCGGCGTGCACCGGCTCCTGACGGATGAAGCGCCCGACACGTGACGCGGTCGCGGCCCCGATCTCGGCCGCCTTCTGAATGCGATCCGCGTAGTCACGCACCGCATCGGGCGACTCGGCGTAATGGCGCAGCAAGTATGCCGCCGCCATGATCGGATTCAGGGCGTTGTTGACATCGTGCATGACGCCGGCCGCCAACTGCCCGACTGCCGTCAGGCGACGCTCACGCAAGTGATCTTCCTGCGACTCGATCAGCGCCCGCGATCGCTCCTCGACCAGTCGTTCAAGGTGCTCGCGCTCGTGCGTGACTTGGTCCTGCAGTTCCGCCTCGCGGCCTTCACGCTCGTGCAACTGGCGTTCGAGCCGGTCACGATCGGTGACGTCACGTTCGAGCAGGACCACGCCCGTCACGTCCTGCTGCTCGTTGCGAATCGGCGACGCGAACGACTCGATCACGCGCTGCGCGCCGAGGCGACGCACTTCGAGCAGCTGTCGCCGCACCACGTTGCCTGCCAATGCGCGCATGGCCGGCGAGTCCAGAAACGAGAGCGGACGATTGTTCACGATGTCGTGCGGCGCATCGAGCTCCCACAGCTCGCGCACCGTGGCCGGCTGGCGCGTGGCATGCTCGAGATCCGCGACGCCGTTCGACTGCAGAATGCGCCCCGCGACGTCGGTGATCCGCACGGAGGATGGCGTGAGCATCAACAGCGCCGACAGCTCGCGATCCACTCGCGCCGCCACGACGCGTTGTTCGTCGCCCGCCGTCGAATCCGTCGCCGTGAGCAGCAAAAGGTCGCTATCGAACGGCACGGCGCGCACGTCGACGACCCGTCCCTCGCGACCGAGCGGCACGTGCTGCGTGGCTGGCGCTTCACCAGCCGCGACGCGCGCCAGCAGCGCCGAACCGGCCAACCCGAGCGGCAGCAGCACCACACTCCACGATTGCGAGGCCATCGGTGCACGGTCGTCGACCACGAACCATTCGCGCCCCAGCGTGTTGACCGCGTAGAGCGTCCCCGAACGCAGGAACAGCGCCGCCGCTGCCGGCAACGCTTCCAGCAATGCCGTCGCCCGCGCCGGATCGGGCGCGGTGGGCATCGCAGGGCTCGCGTGGTCAATCAAACTCGGGTCAGCCATTCTCTCGCCGCTCGCATGTCGTCGCGACCCACACGCGACGTCGTTGTCGCGTATCGGGTCACCCCAACACTCTGGAATTCCGGGCATCCGGCTCTCACAACACTAGCGACGACTGGTCCCAGCGGTCAAACGTTCCGCGCGCATTCACCGAATGGCTGGGCAGCGTGATCCCCGTTCGGCCAGTAGCTTGGGTTCCATGTCTACCCCGTTTCGCACCACACTCTGGCGGGTCCTGCTGATTCAGGCCGTCACCCTGGCACTGCTGTGGCTGCTGCAGTCGCGATACACCCTGCTGCCGCTCTAGGCCCCCATGCATTGGATCAATTGGGCCATCGTGGCGGTGTATCTCGCGGTCGTGGTCTTCGACGGACTGCGCCGCACGCGCGGCACCACGAACATCGAAGGCTACTTCCTCGGCCAACCGGAGCCTGCCGTGGTGGGCGGTCGGCCTGTCGGTGATGGCCACGCAGCTGTCGGCCGTCACGATGATCGGCACCACCGGCCAGGGCGCCACCGACGGCATGCGCTTCGTGCAGTTCTACTTCGGGCTGCCGATCGCGATGGTCATCCTCGGCGTGACCCTCGTGCCGTTCCTGCACGGCGCCAAGGTCTACACCGCGTACGAGTTCCTCGAGCAGCGCTTCGACGCCAAGACGCGCTCGCTCACGAGCTTCCTGTTCCTGCTCTCGCGCGGCATGTCGTGCGGCACGATCATCGCCGCGCCCAGCGTGGTGCTCTCGGCGATCTTCGGCTGGGACATCACCTGGTGCGTGGCGCTGATCGGCGTGCCGACGGTCATCTACACCATGATCGGCGGCGTGCAGGCGGTGACCTGGGCCGACGTGAAGCAGATGTTCGTGATCGTCGGGGCCCTCGTCGGCGATCGTCGTCGTGCTGATCATGCGCATGCCCGTTCCGCCTCGACGACGCCCTCGCGCATCGCCGGCGCCACCGGCCGCCTGCGCGTCTTCGACTTCTCGTTCAACCTCTCGCGAGACGTACACGTTCTGGTCGGGCATCCTCGGCGGCACGTTCCTGATGCTGTCGTACTTCGGCACCGACCAGAGCCAGGTGCAGCGCTATCTCACGGCCAAGTCGGTGGACGAGGCGCGCAGCTCGCTGCTGATGAGCGCCTACTGGAAGATCCCGCTGCAGGCGCTGATCCTGCTCGTCGGCGTGCTGGTGTTCGTGTTCTACCTGTTCACGCCGGCGCCGATGCTGTTCAATCCGCAGCACGAGCGCGCAGGTGCAGCAGCAGCGAGCCGGCCGCCTACGCGGCGCTCGAGGCGCGCTATACGACGGCGATCACGCCAGCGTGCGGCGGCCGCGCGCGAAGCCTCGACCGATATCGACAACGGCGCCGATGCCGCCACCACGCGGTGCGCTACTCGCCTTCCGCAGCGCCGACGCATCGGTGAACGTGCGTGCGCAACGAGGCCCTCGCCGCCGCCGGCCGGGTGACGGGTGAGGCGTCGCGCGACGTGAACTACATCATCCCGCGCTTCGTGCTCGACCATCTGCCGCTCGGGCTTCGCGGGTGTCTTCATCGCCGCCGTGCTGGCCGCCGCCATGTCGAGCATCGCCGCCGAGCTGAACTCGCTCTCCACCGCGACCGTGATCGACTTCTATCAGCGCTGGTTCCGCACGGAAGGCAGCGACGCGCACTTCCTGTTCGTGTCGAAGCGCGTCCACCGCAGTGTGGGGGGTGTTCGCCTGCGTCGTGGCCATGTACGCCGCCAACCTCGGCTCGCTGATCGAGGTCGTGAACCGCTTCGGTTCGTTCTTCTACGGCTCGATCCTGGGCGTGTTCATTCTGGCCATGATCCCGCGCACCCGTGCCTTTGGCGCCTTCGTCGGGCCTGCTCAGCGGCATGGGTGCGGTGGCCGCCGTGTCGTTCGGTGTGCCCAGTGTGAGCTTCCTGTGGCACAACGTGATTGGGGCGGTGGTGGTGGTGGCGGTGGGGTCGGTGCTGAGTCTGGGCGGAGCTAACAAACTGCAAACACCCTAGGTAGCAGGGGGGAGGGTATCAGGAAAGAGGATGGAGGTGAACGGCGCGCCATTCCTCCTTCCCAGTTTCAAGGGGTCAGAGTCGTTGAACGTGTGTTCAAGGGGTCAGAGTCGTTGAACGCCGGCGTTCAACGACTCTGACCCCTTGAACCGCTGACCCCTTGAACCGGACCCGTCGAACTCCGCTGCCCTACATCTTCGGCTGCACCACCGCCGGCGCCCCGTTTACCAGATTCGCCAGTATCCGCGCCGCCCCCGGCACACCATTCGGCAGCTGCCGGAACAGCGCCAGCGTGACGTACACGTAGCGCCCCTTGCCCAGCGGGGCCACGAGCAAGCCGCCCTGTTGCACCGGCTCGTTCGGGTCGTTCATCGCCAGCAGCGGCGTGTAGCGCTTGTCGAAGGTGCTGGGCATGTACGTGGCGCGCTCCTGCGCCCAGTCGGCCCAGTCGGCGGCACCGATACGATTCGGACCCACCAGCAGCGGGTTCGTGGGCTGCAGTACCGTGACTGGCGCCTGCTCCATCGTGACGCGGGCGGCCGGACGGCCCCACTGCATCGGATACGGCACGACGGTCGGGAATCGATTCATGTCCTGGGCGCCGTACTGCACGACGAGCGTGCCGCCCTTGTTCGCGTAGTCGAGCAAGCGCGCGTTGTTGCGCACCAGCACGTCGCTCGCCTCGTACGCGCGCGGTCCGACCACGATGCTCGTGAAACGCGACAGGTCCGTGCTGGTCAGCATCGACGGTTCGATCTTCTCCACCGCGATGTCGAGCTGCTCGAGCGCTTCGAGGCCGGTATCACCAACGCCCTTCACGTAGCCCACGCGGGCGCGCGGCGGAAGCTTCACGCTGACCGCCGATAGGTACATGCCGCTGCCACCGTACAGGCGCATCGGCGTGATGTGATCGTACTGAATGTTGTACACGCTGTTGGTGCTCATGGCGCCGTCGTGCAGCGCGAACGCCACCAACTCGAGCCGACCTTCCTTCACCATACCGCGCACGCGGAAGGTGACAATCGAGACGCCATCGGGCCCCAGCGTGCGCACCCGCTCCACCGAGTCGGCCTTCAGACCCTCGGGCAGCTCGAGCGTGATCTGCACTTTGGTGTCGTTCGGGTACGATGACTGAATACGCACCGGCACGTAGCGCTCCACTGGAACACCGGCGCGAATGTACTCCATCGAGTTGGCCAGATTCACCGTGATGCCTGGCACCGCCGACACCGGTACCTGCTGATCGCCCTTGATCGGATCGGCGAAGCGATACACCACCGGCTCATTCACCGTCACGCTTTCACCGGCGATCATGAGGCGCGCCTGCACCATCGTGGCGCGCTGCTCCTGCTGCTGCGCTTCGGTGCGGGCGTCGATCGGCGCTTGAAACCAATCCTGCTGCTTGCGACCGAAATCGCGCCACCACGGCGAGTTCGGCTGAAACGCTACCGCCCAGCGGTTCAACACGGCGGCGCTGTCGGGACTGATCAATACGTCGCCGGCTTCACCGGGGCGCAGCCCGAGGCCCGCCACCGAGGCGTTCACCAACTGCACCGCGGCATGTCCGCGATTGAATACCGTGATCGTGACCGGCAGTGAATCGTTCACCGCAACCTTCACCGGCTCACGCACCGGGAACGTAGCGCGTGGAGCGGTGGCCTCCACCGCCACCCCGGCCGCCAACACCAACGCGTGCTCGGCGCGATCGATCGTCGTGACCAACGCATCCCACAGCACCGGCGGCGCTTCACCGGGGGCGCGACGCGACAAGCTCGATGGCGCACCAGGACGACCGGTAATCAAGATGCCGGGGCCACTGCCGCTCGCGTTGCGCACCGTGCGCAACTGCCGCAGCGCCTGGGCCAGCGGCGCGACGATCGGCGACGGATCGTCGGCGCGATACGCCATGCGCGCCGATGCGATCGTGCGCAACGCCGAGTCGAGCACCGGCTGCGCGGTGCTCGGCAGCTTGCTGCGCAATGCCGTCCACGTGGTGTCGATGCCATCGAACAGCGACTGCTCGCTGCGCGCATTCTCCGGCCCCACGCGCGACGCTTCGCGCGACAGGTATCCGAGAATCGTCCCCTTCCGCTGGAGCACACCGAATCCCTGGCTCTTGTGCTGCGAGCGGCTCTCGGCCGCGATCTCGTAGTAGCTGCGCCCCAACAGTGGGTCGTATTCACCCACGTTCACACGCAGTGTCGCCGAATCGGGTGCCTGTCGTGCGCTGCGATAGAACTTCTGCGGCGTCCACGGCAGACCGAAGCCCTGCACCGGAAAGCGCACCGTATCGGCCGCCAGATCGTACGCTTCACGCGCCAGCATTCCCGACACCTGATGATGCCCGTGCCCATCGCGCGGCGTGCCGCTGAAGAACGCCACCATCACATGCGGTCGGAACGCGCGCACCACACGCACCACGTCGCCAAGAATCGAGTCCTTGGGCCAGTGCGTGAATGTTTCTTCGGCGTTCTTGCTGAAACCGAAGTCATAGGCGCGCGTGAAGTACTGCTTGCCGCCATCGATGCGACGCGCCGACAACAACTCCTGCGTGCGGATCGCGCCGAGTGCTTCACCCAGTTCATTGCCCAGCAGATTCTGCCCGCCGTCGCCACGCGTGAGCGAGAGATACGCCGTTTCCACATGACGGCCCTTGGCCAGCCACGCGATAACCGGCGTGTCCTCGTCGTCGGGGTGCGCGGCGATCGTGAGCACGCGGCCCGTGGTGCCGACGCCCGCGAGCGTGGAACCGAGCGCCGCCGCGCCGCGATCGAGCGTCACGTTCTGCGCCGACATGCTACGGCCACCAGCGACAAGCGCCGCGGCAATAGCCGCGGCGCTCATCATCATCTGGTGGATTCGGGTTCGCCGAAGCGCCTTCACTGCCCCACCTTCATCGCTGAACGCTCCGCGGCGACTTCGCCGGTATCCATGACCATCGCAATGATGCGCGCCTGCTCGGCCTGGTGCGCATCCATGTAGCCTTCCGCCGGGCTCGCGCGCTCCGGACGCCCCACGTAGCGCACACCCACCGACGCACCCGCCGACGCGCGCAAACGCGGCTGCACGTACGTCCACGCGCCCTGATTCTTCGGCTCTTCCTGCGCCCACACGACCTGCTCGATCACGGGGTACAAGTCCATGATGCGCACGATCTCTTCGTGCGGCCACGGATACAGCTCCTCGACGCGCACCAGTGCCACATTCGGATTGCGCGTAGCGGCCAGCGACATGTCGTAATACAGCTTGCCCGTACAGAACACGATGCGACGCACATCGTCGCGATGCTGCGACGCGATGGGATCGTCGATCACCGACTGGAAGCCGCCCTGCGACAGATCTTCGAGCTTCGACGCGGCCTGCGGCAAGCGCAGCAGCGACTTCGGCTGCATGCAGATGAGCGGACGACGCGACTTCCGCAGCGCCTGACGACGCAACAGGTGGAAGTACTGCGCCGGCGTGCTGCAGTACGCCACCGTGAGGTTGCCTTCCGCGCACATCTGCAGGAATCGCTCGAGACGCGCGCTCGAATGCTCGGGGCCTTGGCCCTCATAGCCGTGCGGCAGCAGCATCACGACGCCGCTGTCCTGTCCCCACTTGGCGCGGTCGGCCACGATGAACTGGTCGATGATCGGCTGCGCCACGTTCACGAAGTCACCGAACTGCGCTTCCCACAACGTGAGCGCATCGGTGGCGACGGTGCTGAATCCGTACTCGAACGCCAGCACGGCCGTCTCGGAGAGTGCCGAGTTGAAGATCTCGAACACACCCTTCGCGCCGGGCAGATTGGCGAGCGGCGCATACTTGCGTCCGTTCTCGCTGTCGCTGAGCACCGCATGACGATGCGAGAACGTGCCGCGCTCGGCGTCCTGACCCGTGAGGCGCACTGACATCCCGTCGATGAGCAGCGTACCGAACGCCAACGCTTCCGCATGTCCCCACTCGATGCCGCCCTGCTCGCCCATCGTCTCCCGACGACGCTCGAGCTGCTTGGCCAAGCGCGGATTCGGCTTGAGATCGGCCGGCCAGGTGAGCAGCGCTTCGTTCACATACTGCAGCTTCTCGACCGCCACGTTCGTCGCGACCGCCTTGGGCGCCGACACCGATTCGGCTGGCCACGGCGCGTGCTTCTCGCTGCTGAGCAGCGACTGCTTGAAGCGCGAGTGGATCTCGGCGTAGTTCTGCGACACGGCTTGCTCGACCTCGGCCGCTTCGGCCTCGGTCATCACGCCCTCGGCCACCAACCGACTGGCCCACACCTGGGGCACGGTGGGATGCTTGCGGATCTGTGCCGAACGCGTGGGCTGCGTGTACATCGGCTCGTCGCCTTCGTTGTGCCCGTGACGACGATAGCCCACGAGGTCGATCAGCACGTCCTTCTTGAACGTGGCGCGATAGGCGCACGCCAGACGCACCGCCGTGATGCAGGCCTGCGCATCGTCGGCGTTCACGTGGAACACCGGCATCTCGAAGCCCTTCGCGAGATCCGACGCATAATGCGTGGAGCGGGCATCGGTCGGGTCGGTGGTGAAGCCGACTTGGTTGTTCACGATGATGTGAATCGTGCCACCGGTGCGGTACGCGTTCAGGTGCGAGATGTTGAGCGTCTCGGCCACGATACCCTCGCCCGGAAACGCCGCGTCGCCATGAATGGCGACCGGCACGACCGCGAGTTCGTCGCGCTCACCCGAGCGGCCCGGCACGCGCTGCAACGCGCGCACCATGCCTTCGATCACCGGATTCACCACTTCGAGGTGTGAGGGATTCGGCGCGAGGCGCAGCGTCACCGCCTTGCCATCCACGTCGCGCGATCCGACATAACCCATGTGGTACTTCACGTCGCCGGTCGCATTGCCGTCGGCATGATCGTGTCGTCCTTCGAACTCGGCGAAGAGCGTCTCGAACGGCTTGCCCATCACGTTCGTGAGCACGTTGAGACGGCCGCGGTGCGCCATGCCGATCACGATCTCGCGAGCGCCGGAGCGTCCCGACTCGCGAATCACTTCATCGAGCATCGGAATCAGCGTGTCGGTGCCTTCCACCGAGAAGCGCTTGTAACCCTGATACGCCCGACCGATGAAGCGCTCGAGCCCGTCCACCTGGTTCAGGCGACGCAGCGTGTCCTTCTTCTCGTCGGGCGTGAGATCGCGCGTGAGCACACCATCGCGGAAGGCGCGCTGAAACCAGTCGCGTTCTTCATCCACTTCGAGATGCCACACTTCCCAGCCGATGCGACCCGCGTAGACCTCCCGCTTGCGCGCGATCGCGTCCGCGGCGGTAGCAAAGCGCGCGTCACCCAGCGCCTCGCCGGGAATCGCCTGCAGATCCGCTTCGGTCAGCCCCCAGTACTCGGGGCTCAGATCCTCGGCGCCGGGAGGCGGCGTGCCGAGCGGATCGAGCTGCACCGCGTAGTGGCCGTAGTTGCGGATAGCCTGCTGCAGCGAGGCGGCAGCCGCCACTTTGCGGAGGAAGGCGACGTCGTAGGTTGCGCCACCGGCTGCAGCCGCCGACGGCGTCGCCGACGCGGCGCCGCCACTCTGTCCGAACAGCGACTCGGCGATGCGGAAGTACTGGCGCCACGTCTCGTCCACACTGGCGGGGTCGTGACGATAACGCTCGAATTGTTCGGCAAAAATGCCGTCGTTGAAAACGCTCGTGATGGCAGCGGTCATAACGTTCGAATGTAATGGCGGGTTCTCGAACACACAGGTGAGCGGTGCACTCCGCTGTGCGCGCGCGTGCTCAGTGCGTCACGGGCACGACGAGGGTGAACACCGACCCTTCGCTGGGACGCGACACGACCTCGATGCGCCCGCCGAGCATGGTGGCGAGGCGGCGCGCGATGTAGAGCCCCAATCCAGTACCCCGGTGCCTTCCGGCCGGCACGTTCTCGATCTGGGAGAAAGGGCGAAAAAGACGCTGCATGTCGGTAGGCTCGATGCCGATGCCGGTGTCGCGCACGGCAAACCGGACCGTGGCCGCGCCATCGGCCAGCGGCGAGCCGCGGGTGACGCGCACCGACACGGCGCCCTCCTCGGTGAACTTCACGGCGTTCTGGCAGAGATTGAGCAGGATCTGCCGCACGCGGGCCTCGTCCGTGTGCATCGCCGGCAGCCCCGGCTCGAGGTCGATTGAGAACTCGATCCCCTTTTCGCGGGCCAGCGGTTCGATGAACGGGTGCAGCGAATCGAGCAGTTCGGCCACGCGGACCGTGGCGTTGCGCGCCGTGAGGCGATCGGCTTCGAGCGAGGCGTAGGTCAGAATGTCCTCGATGAGCGATCCCAAGTGCCGCCCCACCGTCCGCAGCCGCATGACCACGTCCTGCTGTTCGGGCGACAGCGGCCCGAGGATCTGATCTTCCAGAAGCTCGCTGTAGCCCTCTAGTGCCGTTAAAGGGGTGCGAAGCTCGTGCGATAGTGTCGCTAAAAGGCTCGTCTTGGCCGCATCCGCCGACCGGGCGTCTTCCAGGAGTCGCGCCTTCCAAAGTGCCAACGCGGCGAGATCGGCCATGACCCCCAGCCGCTCCTCGTCCGTTTCGTCGAACTGCGGGTGACCGGTGTCGCGAGTAATCGAGAGCACGCCGAACAGCTGGCCGTTGGCCAGCAGCGGCAGCAGGAGCATGGGGCCGATGCCGA
Source organism: uncultured Gemmatimonadaceae bacterium (assembly GCA_963843965.1). Taxonomy (GTDB): domain Bacteria; phylum Gemmatimonadota; class Gemmatimonadetes; order Gemmatimonadales; family Gemmatimonadaceae; genus Gemmatimonas. Next base: position 128,468 of record CAWJMR010000017.1, on the reverse strand, counting down.
GTTGCGGCAGCAGCTCGGCAAAAAACGGCGAGCTGGCCTGCGGCGACACGATGGTGATGGCCCGCAGCTCGTTGGCCACCCGCCCGGTGATCGTGCCCTCGAGCGGAAAGGTCATGGAGAGCAGATCGTTTGTCCGTCCGGCACAGGCCACATACACGCCATTATCACCACTTAATTCAGCCACTGACGCGCCACTTGCCCGCCCACGCACCATGGAGAGCTCGCAGAGCGTCTGCAGCACGCTCTGAGAGTTCGTTTCAGCGGCGAGAGCGCGGGCGACCTGGCGCAGCGTGCCGAGCTCCTCCGTTTTCCGATAGTCGGAATAGAGGAGATCTTCGGTACTAGTCGGAAAGTGCACCGAATCGTGAGAACTGTGCGGACTGGACATCCGGGAACTCTGCACCGCCGCGCGTCGCTTGGGGAGCGATGCCTTCACGAGAATCCAAACGCCCGCGTGACGGCGGCGTCCGCGGCCAGGGGGTCAACGGCCACCCCGACAAACTGTGTGGCCGCTGCGGCCGCCCGTTCAGCTGGCGCAAGAAATGGGAGCGCGACTGGGAACAGGTGCGGTACTGCAGCGACAAGTGCAGAATGGGGAAGGGGGTGGGATAGTGCTGCTGTTCGCTCAGATCGTCATTGGCAGCGTGTGGATCTTCCACGGGCTCTACAGCAAGCTGTTGCGCGGGATCCCGCGCCACCGCGCGATTGTCGCACGCGTGCTCGGCGAACGGCACGCCGACCTCGCCACCAAGGCCATCGGCGTGGGCGAAATCGTGCTCGGCCTCTGGGTATTCAGCGGCTGGCAGCGCGTGCCTTGCGCCGCGGCGCAGACGCTGGCCCTCGTATCGATGAACGTGCTCGAGATCGCCCTGGCGGCCGACCTGCTGATCTCGGCCGCCGGCATGGTGGCCCTCAACGCGGGGTTCATCACGATGATTTGGTACTGGGCGACGAGCGTTCGTCCCTGAGTTGCCGCACACCGGCGCGAGCGGCGGCTAGCCGATTCGCCCAAGCTGAACGAGCACGCAGAGCGCGAACAGCACCGTGAGCGCGCTCCAGATCACCGTGAACAGCAGGTGCATCGTGGTCTCGAACCGCTTGCCACGCCACAACGCGGCGGGAAAGACGAACCATTGCACCCACAGCCGGAGCGCGAAGATCGCGAGACCCATCGCGGCCAGCCACCCTCCGGCCGGTGACACGTCGAGAAACACACGTGGCGTAAGCAGCGCCGGCAGTCCGAGCAGCACCAGCATGACGCACACGAACAACGTATGCACATGAAAGATCGACTCGCCCGCCTGAGACATGCGGGCGGCCTCCTCGCTCCAGCGTAGCTGGCGACCCATCGGCACGTGCAACAGTGAGAGCGCGATCAGCCCGGCGCCGGCTAGGCGAAGGACAACGAGGAGGAGCGGCAGTTCCACGGCCAGCATCCCCGTCATGCGGCGTGCTCCAGCACGAACACCGCCACCCACGGCGTGATGCGGAATTCGCTCTGTACGCGGAGCTGTGCGCGCTCCCAGCTACGCCGCCACGTGGCCGCGGAATGGAAGTGCAGCGCGCCTGGCCCAAACGCGAGCAGATTGGCCAGATCGCGCAGGTGCTCCACCACGACCACGCGGCCACCGGGCTGTATCGTCCGAGCGGCCTCACGGAACCACGCGGCGCGTTCATCGCACTGGCGCAGCTCGTGCACGGCGAGCATGCCGATCACGAGGTCGGCCTGTTGCGGTGAGGTGGGCCAGGCATGGTATGGCGCAGGCATGGTTCCTTCGGGCGACGGAGCGTGTTGGCGCGCGCGTTGGATGGACGGTTCGGTCATGCGTACAGGATCGTAATGATCGAGCAGCGTCCACTGCGTACCCGGTGTGCGCGCGCGCAGCAGTGCGGAGCTTTCATCGAAGCCTGTCTGGCAGAAGACCGCAGCGTTCGGCGAGCGCTCACCGTACACGCGCGTGAGCCACGAGAACCGATACAGATCGGAGCGATCGTAGACCACGTGCGACACGGCCAACGACACGAACGTGCCCGCGACGAGGCCCGCACCGGCGACCGCGAGCAGCACTCGCCACCAACCCGCGGTCATCGCCACGCCAATAAGCAGTGCGAGAACGGCCGCGAGCGTGACCGCAAACAGCGGCCAGTTGAAACGTACGATGTTGAGCACACCGTCGAACGGTCCGCGCGTCACGTTCCGCGTCATTCTGCTTCCGGCGACACGTGCACGATACGCCCACGCGCCCACGCATAGTCCACGTGTTCCACCATGAAGGCATTCGCCAGCACCGGCGTTGTACCCGAGAACGGTGATTCGTCGAACATCGACACACGCCACGAGTTCACGACGATCGGACGCGGCGTCCAGTGCTGGCGACTCCCCTCGACCACGACCATCGTGTCGTCACTCTCGGGGCTGAAGGTGAATGGCATCGGTCCGGCAAATCGACGTGCCTCGGTCCAGCTGCGGAATGGCGAGCCAGCAGGAATCGGTATGGCGCCCGGCGTCGTTTCCGGTGACACGTCGAGCGCGACGTCGAGCGACGTCTCTCCGGTAGAATCGCTGGTCGTGACCTGCATCAGCGATCCGCGCTCCTGCAGGCGCACTTGCGCGTGCGTGTAGCGATAGCCCGTCATGATGTTGCCGGCGCGCACCATGCGATGCTTATCGGTCGTACTGCGAAGAATGCGCAGTCCACGCAGCCGTCGCCCCGAGGGCTCCTGCAGTCGCGTGAACACGCGGTATCCCGCCAGAAAGAAGTCCTGTCCGAGCATCGCCGGCATCCACGCCGGCCGCAGGTTGCGCGTCCACACCATGGCCACGGTCACGAAGGCAAATCCCTCGAACACGTCGAGCGACAGCGCCGGTGGTACCAGCGGACGGACGACGTGCTCGGGAAACGCGAACGACAGCGCGATCACACGGTCAAAGTGGGCCTTCACCGCGAAGGGATGCCGCCGGAGTCGTGCGGCGAGGGACATTGCAGACAACGTCCTACTTCATCACCGGCGTCGCCCCACCCGGCCACAGCGGGCCCAGCCCCGCCATCAGCTCGGCCATCACGCCGATGCCGTCCCACAGATTGCCGATACGCAGATTCTCGTTCGGCGCGTGCTGACTGTTGTCGGCGTTCACCGTGGGCACGGTAATCACCGTGGCGCCGAGCTGCTCCACGAAGTGAAACAGCGGCAGCGAGCCGCCCAGCATGGGCATCACGAACGGCTCGCGTCCGTATGCGCGAGTCATCAGCGTCTTCACCGCGCGCACCGAGGGTAACGTGGACGCCACGCTCACACTGGTGTAGCCACCACCGCAGCCCAAGTACGCGAGGTGCGCACGATCGGTACTGCGCGCGGCGGCGTTGGGATCGGTCGCCACGGTGTAACCCAGCGACACGAGATGACGCGTGACGAGCGCACAGATGCGTGCCGGCCGCTGGTCGGGCACGAGTCGGAAATCGATGGATACGCTGGCGCTGGTGGGCACGGCGTTGGCCGCACCACCACCCACTTCGCCGGTGCGAATGCCGCGGATGTTGAGCGCGGGCAGCATGATGCGCTCGCCCAAGGCGGCGTTGTTCGCTTCGGTGCGCGCGAGGCCCAGTGACGTGCGCAGGGAGTCATCGGTCGCCGATAGCGCCTTGCCCAACGCGCGGTCGCTTTCGGAAATGGCCGGCACGTCGTCATAGAAGCCGGCGATCTTCACGCGACCGTCCATGTCGCGCACGCTGGCGATGAAGTGCGCCACCGCTACGCCGGGGTTGGGTGCCCAGTTGCCGTAGTGACCGCTATGCAACGCGCGGTTCGGGCCGTAGAAGGTGACGTCGACGCCCATCACACCGCGCACGCCAAGCACCAACTGCGGCGCGCCGCTCACATGGGCCGGCCCGTCGAAGAACAGCCATGCATCGGCTGCGAGGACCGCCTTGTGTGCCTTGAGCAAGTCACCCAAGTGCTCAGAGCCCGCTTCTTCCTCGCCCTCGAGAAAGAACTTCACATTCACCGTGGGCGCCTTCTTCGCGGCCTTGAGCGCATCGAGCGCGGCCAACATGGCGATGATCGGGCCTTTGTCGTCGCTGGCCGAGCGCGCACGAATGCGCACGGCGGGATCGATGGTGTCGCCCTTGGCCGGCATGGCCACAGCATCGGTGGCCACGCTGTTCTGATAGCGACGCAGCTCGGGGGTGAAGGGATCGCCGTTCCATCCGCCACCTGCGACCGGCTGACCGTCGTAGTGCGCGTACATCACGATGGTGCGCGTGGCACCCGGCGCCTTGAGCTCGCCGAACAGCGCGGGGCTGCCGCCGGTCGGCGCGCGCAGCGGCCGCATGGCCACGCCGCGCTTGGCGAACGCCGCCGTGAGAAACTCCACGTTGCGGCGAATATTCGCGGTATCCGACGCCACGTTGGGAATGGCCATCAGCGCGAACGCTTCGTCGAGGATCTCGCGCTCGTGCGCCTTCCTCCATGCGTCGACGGCAGGGCGAAGCTGTTGGGCCGCGAGTGGGGCGGCAAGCACGGAGAGTGCTGCGGAGAGCGCGGACGCTGCGAGAACACGATGGAGATGGGCCATGCCGAAAGCTGCGAGCCGAGTGCCCGCTCCGACAGGGGAAGGCGCTGACGGTCGCGGGCTTCGCGTGAACCAGCAGCCTATCCGTTTACACGAGCTCCCCGAAGCAATCCGACCGCAAGCGCGCTACAGTGCCGCCAGCAGCGCCACCCGCTCACGGGTGCTGACCACCACACCGCCCGGCGCTTCCACGGTGACCGCGAACATCACCGCACTGCCTACCGGCACACGGGCGTTGATCGGCACGAACACTTCGGTCGCGCCGGCCGGTACATCGAACACACCGCCGTCGACGGGATATCGCTGATCGCGCGTCTTGTCGAAGATCCACAGTTGATACTGCCACCGCTTCACGTCGTTCGACTTGAGTCCGATCAGACGCATCACGCCGCGTTGCGCGCGCGTGCTCCACACGACGTCGCCACTGGCGCCGAGTGCGGTGGAATCGGCGGTCGGTGCCCAGGCGATGCGGGTGATGGCGGAGTCCACCGCAATCAGTGAATCGCGCACCCACGATGCTGCAGCCGATGCGGCGGTCGCGGAGGGCGTCGCCGCGACGACGGCAGGCGGCGAGGCGGGCCCGCGTGCCCACAGCGCCAGCATGGCCGCGGCGGCCAACCAGCCGCCCCACACCGCGAACGATCGGCGCGTCGGCGCAGAGGTCGTAGTCGCCGTCGGCGCACTGGCCTCCGGCGCTGGTGCCGGTGGCAGTACCACCACCGTGTTGTACGGCGCGAACGTGGGCTTGAGCGGCACGATCACCTCGCCCGCGGCAATGGCGCGCGCGGCAATGTCAGGCGGCAGCGCGTCCTGCGCCGACCTCGACGCGTCCGCCAGCGCTGCGGTGAGCTCACCGATCAGCAGTTCGTCCCGGGTGGCGATGTCCGGCACGTCGTTCTCCTTCCTGGTCATGACTCGTGCTCCTCGTTCGTCGCGTCCGACGCCTGTTGCAAGTCGTTCGTGTGCAGCAGCATCGCCCGCGCGCGCTGCAGTCCGCGACGGATGTGCGACTTCACCGTGCCCAACGGCGTATTGGTGGCCTTGGCGATCTCGTCGTGCGTACGCCCGTGCAGCAGCGACAGCTCGAGCATCGTGCGCTGCGCCTCGGGCAACGCCCGCAGCGCCGCCCGCGCGCGCTCCACGCGATCGTCGCGCGCGTCATCCGATGGCTCATCATGGGCCAGATCGAAATCGTCCGGGAGCGGCTCGAGTTCCACCGCCCGCTGACGTTTGCGCAGGCGATCGATCAGCCGCCGGCGCGTCACCATCGCCACCCAGCCCGCCTCAGTGGAGCGCGTGGGCTCATAGCGCGCCGCACTGCGCCACAGATCGACGAACACCTCCTGCACCGCATCCTCCGCGTCACGCCCCTCGGGCGACCAGCGCCGCACCAGCGACCAGATCAGCGCGCCATACCGCTCCACACACTCGCGCACGGCATGCTCGTCGCCCGCCGCGATCCGCGGCAACAACGGGACGGTACTCGACATGGCGGGCGTGAAAGACCCCGTCACGAGCGACAGATGCGCCCGCGCGTCGTCGCGCCTGCTGCCTTCTGGTGGTGATGTAGCGTTGTCCATGCCTGGGCGAAGTCGACTGGCGCGATGATGTGTCCCGAAATACACGAGCGCTCCGACGGGGTTCACATCAGTGTTCGCCGGCGCCCGCGCATTGGATGCAGCGAAGCGCGAATTGGTTGTGAGCTCCGACTCGATTGCCGTGAATTGCGCACGCCACATGGCGTTTTCCGATTGCCGAGAAATGCGTGTCGACGTGCCTGCATCCAGATCGCGCCATGCCGACGAACTGGAAGGCATTGCCGCACGTCGCTGTTCATTTCCCACTCGGAGCCTTCCATGTCGTTCACGCGTTCCCGCGCTCTCCTCGCCTCCCTGCTCAGCGCGTCGCTGAGCGCGTCGTTCGCCCTCGCCCCGCACGCGTCGGCGCAGCATCCGTCGCGAGGCATATCGACCGCATCCACCTCCCCCTCTATCCCTCAGGTCGCGAAAACCGCCGGGCAGTTCAGCACGCTCCTGGCCGCCGTCGACGCCGCCGGACTCACGCAAACGCTACTCGGCCGCGGACCGTTCACGCTCTTCGCTCCCACCGACGAGGCCTTCAAGCGTCTCCCCAACGGTACGGTCGCTGAGCTGCTCAAGCCGGAGAATCGCGAGAAGCTGCGGACGATCCTCACGTATCACGTGGTCGCCGGCCGAGTGACCGCAGCGCAGGCCCGCACCGTGCGCACGGCTGAAACAGTGGCAGACCTCGACGTACGCATCTCCGACGTGAACGGCGAGCTGCGCATCAACGACGCCACGGTCCGCATCGCCGACATCCCGGCCAGCAATGGCGTCATCCACGTGATCGACCGCGTGCTGCTGCCGCCCGACACGCGCGCGAGTGAAGCCACCAGCGTGGCCAGTGGCAGCGCAACGTCGCTGATCGACTATGCCATCGACCGTGGAGCCCCGCTCTACAACGACGGCCAGCCGGCATCGACGGTCGCCATCTACGAGGTCGTGGCCAGTGCACTGCTCGCCTTCAACGACCGCGACGTGCCCGACGAGGCGAAGCGGGGTTTGCGCGCAGCATTGAGAGAGAGCCGCGGTACGCCACGGGAGCGGGCCGTCGCATTGCGGCGCGCGTTGGACTCGGCGCGGCAGATGGGAGCGCGGTAGCGGTTGGGGTCGCGCTGACGCCACTGGCGCCGCACTGACCATTGAAAGCTCTTTGGTTCACGCGAAGTTCGCGGAGGCCGCGATCTTCGCGTGAACCTCGGACCGTCAGTTCAAACAAGGCCTGCCGGAAGCAATCCGATCCTTAAAACTCCGCGCTCAACGTCGCGAACACCGCCCGTGCCGGTAGCACGAAGTAGCGCACGCGCCCCGACCCCGACACCGCACCACTGGCGAACTTCTGATTGTCGCCCAGATTCGCCCCACGCACCGTTAGCGCATAGCGGCCAACCGTGGCCCGCGCCGACGCATCGACGGTGTAGTAGTCGGGCAGCACACGATCCGCGCTACTCGTGTTGTCGAGGAACGCCTTCGACTGATAGCGACCCTCCACACTCACCATGAAGCGGTTCGTCGGCGACACTTCAATGCGATGCGACGAAATGAACGCCGGTGTGAGCAGTGGTGTCACGTTGCGCCGCACCACGGGCGTGCCGCGCGACGAATCGGTGAACTGCGCAATGCGGTTCTGACTCCACGTGGCATTGCCGGCGAGTACCACGCGCGAGATGCCGCGATACGCGGCGTCCACTTCGATGCCACGGCGGTAGCTGTTGCCCACATTCCGACGCAGAATCGAGCCTGACGCCGTGGGCGCACCGATACGCGCGATGTCGTTGCGGAAATCCATGCTGTAGAGATTCGCCGACACGTCCATCGTGGCACGCGACAGCGTGATACCCAGTTCGGCGTCGCGCACCGACTCCGGCTTCACGCGCGTGAAGTCGCCGTAGTCGGCCACGTTGCCGCTGTTCAGGTCATCGTCGCCGGCAAACAGATCGTTGCGGGCCGGCTCCCGACTCGTGATGCCGTACGAGGCGTACGTAGAGAGACCCGTGGCCAGCTGGTACGTGACGCCTGCCTTCGGATTGAAGAACATCCAGTCGATGCTGCGCTCGTCGATGCCGGCGTTGGCGTCGGGCTCGTAGCGGAACTTGGCGTAGCGCCCCTGCAGGTCGGCAAACCAACGGGCCTTACCGGCGTCGAGCGAGAGCTTGGCGAAGGCGCTGGCGTCCTGCTTGTGTCCGGTGTTGTCGTACAGCGTGGTGGAGGGCTGGAAGTAGCCGCGGTGCGCGCGCTGATACGTGTTCGCGTTGATGCCCGTGTTCACGCGCAGTGCACCGCGCTCAACGTTGTACGCGCTCGTCACACCATACCACGTGTGCGCCAGGTTGAACCGATACCGATCGGGCAGCTCGATGTAGTCATAGTTGCCACTGGCCGAGTTGCGGTACACCGTGGTGTTCACCGAGCCAGCGTTCTGCAGCGCGCGCGTATACGCCAGCGACACCATCTGCTGACCGAACTTGTCGCGTTCGTCGGGCTGCAGCGGGTTGTAGCGGCGATTCGCCTTGAGCTGCTCGAGCGTGGCGCCGGTATACGACAGCGTGTCGGCCAGCAGTCCCACCAGCGTGGTCAGCTTCACCACGTCGCGCGCGCCGAACCAACCGGCGCCCACGAAGGCCGAGCGTCCCATGACACCGCTGTGATCGCGGTAGCCGTTCGTGCGCAGCGCGCTGGCGCGGCCGTACACCGCGAACTTGGATGCCGTGAGCCCCGAGTTGAACGACGCGCTCACGCGCTGGGCCCCGAACGATCCCATCTGCAGCTGCACGTCGCCACCGGCATCGGCACGCGCCACCGGCGTCGTCTCGAAGTTCACGCTGCCCGCGAACGACGCCGTGCCCGCCGTGCTCGTGCCGACACCGCGCTGCACCTGCACCGACTGGACACTCGACATCAAGTCGGGAATGTCGGCAAAGTACAGCACCTGATCTTCCATATCGTTCAACGGCACACCATCGAGCGTGATGTTGATGCGCGTCTGGTCGAGGCCGCGCAGCCGCAGGTAGCTGTAGCCCCACAACGTGCCCGTCTCCGTATGCGACGTCATCGAGGGCGCGGCGTTCATGAGCAGCATGGGCGCGTCCTGCCCGAAGTTGCGCTGCGTGATGGCGGCACGGCCGATGGTGGTCTGCGAGATCGGCGCCTGCTCGTTGGCACGGATGGCGCGGACCAGTACGCCTTCGATACGGCGCACCGAATCGGCTTTGGCCGCCGCTTTGGTGCTGTCGGGACGGGACTGCGCGCCGAGCGAGGCGGCGGCAACAGTCAGGAGGGTGGCGCTGAGGACAGCGCTACGGGTGGCGACACAAAGTCGCCGCGTGCGCCATGGGCGCGCGATTGCGTGCGGATACATCGATTGGACTCCCTACGCCGGTACGAGCCGGATCAGGTTCTACGGGACTCTCTCAGCCAACGCGCACTGGCGGCGCCGGCACCCCGGTCATGTGCGGTGAACCCTAATTAGCTTTGGCGTTCATGACCAGTACGGAGTTCCACCTCCTGTCCGAGCCCTGCGCCTGGCTGACCGCGCACGGGAGCTCCTGCCCGGAGCTCTTCGGCTTCATCACGGGTGTGCTCAACGTGTGGCTCGTCACGCGGGAGAACATCTGGAGCTGGCCACTCGGCGTGCTTAACGCAGGGTTCTACGTGGTCGTCTTCGCCCGCACCGGTCTCTATTCCGACACCGGCCTGCAAGTGGTGTATCTGGTGTTGTCGCTATACGGCTGGTGGCATTGGCTGCGCGGTGGACCAAGCCATGAAGCAGTCGTCGTCACGCGCACCACGCGTCGTACCGCCCTGATCATGACGGCCATCGCGTTGGTGACGTGGGTATCGCTGGCCACCATTACGCGGCGGCTGCCGGGTGCCGCGCTGCCGTGGCTCGACGCAGCGCTGGTGGCGATCAGTCTCGTCGCGCAGTACATGATGACGCGCAAGCTCCTCGAGAACTGGCTGCTCTGGATCGCAGTCGACGTGGTGTACGTTGGTCTGTTCATCAACCGGCAGCTCCCGCTCACGGCAGTGCTGTACGCCGTGTTTCTGGTGCTCGCCATCATCGGCTACGTGCAATGGCATCGATCGGCGGCGCGGACACAGCTCGGCAGCTGACCCGCGAACTCACCCGCATCGTCCTGACCGGGTCGGAGTCGGTCGGCAAGACCACACTCGGCGCGCAGCTGGCCGCGCGCTACGGCGTGACGTGCGTGCCGGAGTTCGTGCGCGACTACGCAGCGGCCAAGGGGGCGCCGCTCGACTTCCGCGATCATGGCCCCATTGCCAAAGGGCAGATGGCCCTCGAGGACGCCCACATCGCCGCCGCCATCGCCCGCGGCGACACGTTACTGCTGCAGGACACCGACTTGATCAGCACCGTCGTGTACTGCCATCACTACTTCGGCCGCTGTCCCGAGTTCATCGAGCAGGCGGCCATCGCGCGCCGCCCCGCGCACTACCTGCTGCTCGACATCGACGTCCCCTGGATTGCCGACGGTATCCGCGACCGCGAGGAGCGGCGCGACGAAGTACAGACCCTCTTTCACGAGACGCTGGCGCGATTCGACACGCCGGTTACCGTTGTGCAGGGCACGTGGGAAGAACGGCTGGCCACGGCCGTCGCACTGATCGACTCTTTCACCGATACGCACTACCATGGCTGACCAAACGCAGACGTTCGCCAATCACGGGCAGTACATGCCCATGTATCACTTCTTCACCAGCCCGTTGGCGCTGATCTATGTGGGCTGGAGTGTCAAGCGACTGATCGCCAACCCGGGCGCCGACACGGCCTACATGCTGGTTGGGGCGCTCGCGCTGTTCGGTGTCGTAGCGGTGTCACGCCTCTCGCCGCTGCGCGCGCAGGATCGCCTGATCCGTCTCGAAGAGCAGCTCCGCTACGCTCGGGTGCTGCCGGCTGATCTCGCCGCCCGCGCGCAGGCCGCGTTCTCGCCGCGCCACTACATCGCACTGCGCTTCGCGAGCGACGCCGAGCTGGCCTCGATGGTGGAGATGGTGCTCAAGAATCCGGCACTCAAGGGCAAGGAGATCAAGAGTCAGATCAAGACGTGGCGCCCCGACACGTTCCGCGTGTGAGTGGCGCTGGGGAGCGGACCGCGTGTCGCGCAGCCTGCTGATCACCGGGGGCGCCGGCTTCATCGGCGGGAACTTCGTGCACTACTGGTGCGCGCGGTATCCCGCCGACGTCGTCGTAGTGCTCGACGCACTCACGTACGCGGCCAATCGTGCCACGCTGCGCACACTGATCGACGGCGGCCGCGTGCACTTTGCGCATGGCGACATCAACGACACGGCGCTGGTTGAGGCACTGCTGCGCGAGCATACCGTCGACACGGTCGTTCACTTTGCCGCCGAGACGCATGTCGACCGGTCGATCACCGATCCGTCGGCCTTCGTACGCACCAACGTCCTCGGCACACAAGCGCTGCTCGAGACCTGCCGTCGTGTCTGGTTCGCGCACGGCAGCTGGCGGGCCGGCGTACGCTTTCATCACGTTTCGACTGATGAAGTGTACGGATCACTCCAGCCCGACGATCCGCCCTTTTCGGAAGTGACGCCGTTCGCGCCGAATTCACCGTACGCCGCGAGCAAGGCCAGCGCCGACCACTTCGTGCGCGCCTACGTCCACACGTATGGCATGACCGCGACGATCAGCAATGCGTCGAACAACTACGGGCCATATCATTTTCCCGAGAAGTTGATTCCACTCGCGATCGTCAATGCACTGCAGGGCAAGCGCATTCCCGTGTATGGCGATGGACAGCAGATTCGCGACTGGATGTACGTCGAGGACCATTGCGCTGCGATCGACCTGATCCTTCACGGTCCTTCCGAAAGCGCGACGTACAACGTCGGTGGTCGCGCTGAGCACCGGAATCTCAGCATCGTGCGCCAGCTGTGTGCGCTGCTCGACGATCACTTCGCGCACGACAGGTCGCTTGCCGCGCGCTTTCCTGCCAGCCCGGCCGCTCGCGGCGTCGACTGTGCGTCACTGATCACCTTCGTCGACGATCGCCCTGGGCACGACCGCCGGTATGCAGTCGACCCGTCACGTATCGCCGCCCGCCTCGGCTTCGAGCCGCGCGAGACACTCGCCTCCGGCCTCGCGCGCACGGTCGATTGGTTTCTGGCCAACGACGCGTGGTGGCAACGATAGGTGGTCGAGTTTCAAGGGGTCAGCGAGTTTCAAGGGGTCAGAGTCGTTGAAACTTGACGTTTCAACGACTCTGACCCCTTGAAAGACGTTTCAACGACTCTGACCCCTTGAAGCGCTACACCCGCGACAGCAACACCTCGACCGGCAATCCACCGTTCGCCGTGCGCATCACCGCATCGAACGTGAGCCGCGTCTGCGCCGCCAGCACGCGATCGGGCACCAGCAGCCCAAGCTGCCATCCACGGCCGCCGGCGCGCACGACATCGCCGAGTCGGGCGTACAGCGATCGCAGATCGGCACCATCACTGATGCGCAGTCCGTACGGCGGGTTCGTCAGCACCAATCCGGCCGAACCGATCGACTCGAGCGACGTATCGGAGAGCGGCCCCTGTTCGATCACGAGGTCGGCCAGCACACCGGCACGCTCGGCGTTGGCCACCGCGGCCTTGCACGCACCGGCATCGCGATCGCGCATCACGATCGGCACGCCCACCGACGGCAGCGCTTCGGCCTTGGCCGCCGCACGGACCCGCGCGTGCATAGGCGCATCGGCACCGGGCCACTGCTCCATCACGAACTCACGACCGAGCCCGGGAGCCATGCGACGGACGCGCAGCGCTGCTTCGATGCCGATCGTACCCGATCCGCAGAACGGGTCCACCAGCGGCACTTCGCCGTTCCAGTCGCAGGCCGCGAGCATTGCCGCCGCCAGCGTCTCACGCAGTGGCGCCTTGGCGATGGCCTGGCGCCAGCCACGTCGATGCAGGAGCGCGCCCGAACTGTCGGCGCTGATCGTGCACCGATCGTGATCGAAGCGCACCACGATCAACTGCGTGTTGCCGTCGTCGTCCTCTTCGTCATCCTTCGCACGGCCGAGGGCCTGCGACCCCTTGATGCTGTTCGTGATCCCACGCGCCACGCGTTCGGCCACGGCATCCGAGTGATACAGCCGCGATTTCCGGCACGTCACGCGGAGCCGCACCGCGGCGCCCGGCGACAGCACCATGTGCCACGGCACGCGCGACGCCATCTTTTCGAGCGTCGCAAAATCGCGCGCCTCGAACTCCGCCAGACGCACCAGCACGCGACTCGCCAAGCGCGACCACAGGTTCACCGTGAACAGCTGCTCGGCGGTGGCATTGAACGCCACGCCGGCCGGACTGACGTCGCGGGGCGTGATGCCGAGCGCGACGCACTCGTCGGCGATCAGGGGTGCGAGCCCCGGTGCCGCAATCGCAAACGCATCAAAACCCGACGGAAGCTCCGTCGGGATCGGCGTGGTGTTCGGGCGTGTGGCGCGAGCCGGTCGGGCCGGTCGCGCGGGGATGAAGTTGTCGGGCTTATGCGGCTTTGACACTCATTTCGCGACGCCGGAGTGTGGTGTAGGGCGTCCGGGCACCTCGGGCGAGCAGCAGATGCCAGAAGTCTTCGGCATCCAGCGGCGGCGCGAACAGGTAGCCCTGTCCGAGCTCGCAGCCGAGGGTGAGCAGGTGGCCGCGTTGCGCCTCCGTTTCGATACCCTCAGCCACGGTATTCATCCGCAACGTCTCTCCAAGTGCTACGATCGCGCTGGCCAGGACCGGTCCTTCGCCTCCCTTATCGATGACATCCACGAACGCCTTGTCGATCTTCAGAATGTCGATCGGATAGCGCTGCAGATAACTCAGGGAAGAATAACCTGTCCCGAAGTCGTCGATGGCCAGGGAGATCCCGAGCGCCTTGAGCGCATTCAAGCGCGCCATCGACAGCTCGGTGTTGTGCATCAGCATGCTCTCGGTGATCTCGAGGACGAGCTGGGCGGCGGCCAGCCCGGAATCCGCCAGCGCCTGACGGACATCATCCACGATCCCGGGCTCCTGCAACTGACGGCCGGAGAGGTTGACGGTGATCCGCACCGGCAGCCCGCGCTCATCGGTCCAGCGCTTGGCCTCACGGCAGGCCCGGCGAAGCACCCAGCGACCGATCGGCACGATCAGTCCGGTCTCCTCGGCAATCGGGATGAACAATCCCGGCGGGACCGTTCCGCGATCGCGGCACATCCAGCGCACCAGCGCCTCGGCGCCGATGATGTCACCCGTCTCGAGGGCCACGATGGGCTGATACTGCAGCATGAACTCATCGTGCTCGATGGCGCGACGAAGATCCGCTTCCACCACCAGTCGATCGAGCGCGGCCTTGTGCATCTCCGGCTCGAAGAGCACGTGCTGACCCTTGCCGCGCGTCTTGGCGACGTACATCGCCACATCCGCATTGCGCACCAGTTCATCGGTGCTTTCGCCACGCGCGCTGCGCGAGATGCCGATGCTCGCGTTCACGAACACTTCCTTCCCACCGAGCACGAACGGCTTGCTCAGCGCGACGCCGACGCGGTCGGCAATGGCAAGCACTTCGTCCACCGAGTCCGTGTCTTCCACGAGCACGGCGAATTCATCGCCGCCCAGTCGCGCGATCAGATCGCTGTCGCGCACGCAGGTCGCCAGTCGACGCGCCGCATCCACCAGCAGTCGGTCGCCCGCGGCGTGCCCGAGTGAGTCGTTGACAGTCTTGAAATTGTCGAGATCGAGAAAGAGCACGGTGACGGCATTCGACTGCCGCTGCGCGCGCGCCAAGGCGTGTCCCACCTGATACAGGAAGAGCGAGCGGTTCGCGAGATCCGTGAGCGGATCGTGAAACGCCTGATGCATGTACTGCTGCTTGATCACGCTCTGTTCGGTCACGTCGCGTGTATTCAGTACCAGGCCGCGAATCACGGGCTCACTGAGCAGGTTGGTGCCCACATTGTCGACGGTCAGCCACGCGCCGTTGGCGTGCCGGATGCGCCATTCGCGCTTCAGCACGCCGGGCGTGGCGCCACCGGTGCGCGAGCGGTTCGAACGGGCCAGCTCCTCGAGGAACTGCAGGGCCGACGACAGGTCCTCGGGGTGCAGGATCGATTCGATCCGCGACGCAACGAGCTTGGCGGGATCATGACCGAACACCAGCGCCATCGACGGACTCGCATAGCGGATGGTGCCGTCCGGATCGAGGATCATGATGACATCACTGCTGTGCTGCACGAGTGCCTGAAAGCGCGCCTCATTGTTCCGGGCCGTCGACTCGGCAAGGAGGCGCACCGCATCCTTCGTGGACGTGAACTGGCGGGCAAACGCGAGCGCGGTGAGCACCACGACACCGATGGCCAGGCCAAGCAGCGGCTGCGTGCCGCCGGGGTTCGGCGCGCCGGAGATCGCGAGCTTGAGCAGCAAGGCGAATCCCGGCAGCACCGCCGCAAATGGAATCACACTCGCCGTGAGTTGATCGCGTTCGCTGCGTACACGCGCCTGTCGATGCATGACCGTCGCGATACTCACCCAAGCGGCGGCGGCGATCAGGGCGAAGCTCAATGGTGCGGCAATGCGAACGACGTCGAAGTTGGTGATGCCCTGCGACATCTGCACGATGGCCAGCACGTGCACGATGAACTGCAGCAGCAAGGCGGTCGCCAGGACCACGAGCACGTTCGCGCGATGCTGCAGTACCGTGCGACGCCAGAGCACCGACGTCACGAGGATGACGATGAGCTCCAGCGTAGCATGGACATGCAGGATCGCGAAGGGGCGCACCGCGATACCACTGCCGCCGATCATCCACAGGCCGTACCACGTCACGAGCAACCCGGCCACGCCGACGGTGCCGATATCGAGCAACAGCTTCGCTCGATCCACGGCGCTGCGGGGCGCGCTGGGCAGACACATGAAGGCCAGCAGCAATACGATCTCCGCCACCACCGGTGTGATCATCACCGAGAGATCGGCGGCATCCGGCGACACCGGACGCACCACGAAGTCGATCGCGATGCGGGCAATCGGAAAGATCGACAGGGCACCGGCGACGGTCCTCCAGAACCGCCTCGTGCCCCGGTCGAACGAAAGCTCTCCGCCGGCCCGCCAGGCGCAGACGATCGCCACCAGGGCGACGACCTGCGGGGCGAAGCTGCGCGTCCAGCTGTCGCGCTCGACCCCCGGCGCGCCAAGCGCCAGCCAGGTGGTCACCAGCGCGGTGTATCCAATGAGGGCCGCCAGCAGCGGGCGGTCCCAGGATGCCCCAAATACCGGACCGCCAATCACCGGGATGCTGTCGAGCGAGCGCCGGAGATTGGTGGTCAGGTGACTGCCCGATCGACGCGAGCCGGCGTCGGCGGGTGAGGGCATGGCAAGTGAGGTCGAGGTGACTGGGTGCGTTCCCAAATCAGGGACGCCCCCCAAGTCCGAACCGTCACGCTGCTGGCAAACTCACCGAGGCATCGGGGGGCACGGACTCTGGCCTTCTCGGTCCCGGCTTCCGCAAAATGAAACGGAGCGCCAGAAGAACGGCAAAGACCGATGCATAGAGGATCGGCTCGGTCAGGTCCTTCTTGACTGCCCAGAGAAAATGAATGCAGCCGGCGATCGCCGACACGTACACCAGACGGTGCAGCTGATTCCAGCGCTTGCCACCGAGTTTCCGGATGGACGCCTTCGTGGACGTCAGCGCCAACGGGATCATGAGCACGAACGCCAGCATCCCCAGCGTGATATAGATCCGCTTCAGGATGTCGTCCGTAATCGCCGGCCAATCGAAGAACTGCTCCAGCACGATGTACACGCTGAGATGCCCCAGCGCCCAGAAGAACGCGGCAAGGCCAAGAAACCGACGCTGGACCAAGAGCCAACCCCAGCCCGTGAGCCGCATCAGCGGCGTGATAGCCAGCGATCCGGCGAGAAAGCGGAGCGTCCATTTGCCCGACGCGTGCTCGAGCGCTTCAATTGGATCGGCACCTAACTGATCCAGCAGTAGCTGCGCTACCAGCACGATGGCGGGCACGATCACGAGCAGCCACAGCGCAGGACGGATCAGGCGCCGAATCGGGGACTCGGCGCGTGCGAGCATCGACCGCATGTCTGGGCTCAGTAGTACTTCCGCAAGTCCATACCGCTGTACATCGACGCGACCTGGCTGGCATAGCCGTTGAACGGCAGCGTGGGGATCTTCAGGAACTGCCCGATCCGACGCTCCTTGGCCTGACTCCAGCGCGGATGATCGACCGTCGGATTCACGTTGGCGTAGAAGCCGTACTCGCTGGGATTGGCGTCATTCCAGGTCGTGTTGGGCATCTTGTCGGTGAACTTGATCTTCACGATCGCCTTGATGCCCTTGAAGCCGTACTTCCACGGCACCACCAGCTTGAGCGGCGCGCCGTTCTGATTCGGCAACGCCTTGCCGTACATGCCGGTCGCCAGCAGCGCCAACGGGTTGTTGGCCTCGTCCAGGCGCAACGCCTCCTTGTACGGCCACGGCAGCACGGCGCGGGCCTGACCCGGCATCCGGCGCGGATCGTACAGGGTGGTGAACTCGACGAACTTGGCGCCGGGCAGCGGCTCGCACCGGGCCACGACGTCCTTGAGCTGCACACCCTGCCACGGGATCACCATCGACCACGCTTCCACGCAGCGGTGGCGATAGACCCGGTCCTGCACCGGCAGCTTGCCCACGAGCTCGTCGAACGAGTACGGACGCGGCTTCTTGACCAGTCCCTCGACGTTCACGGTCCACGGCATCGGCTTGAAGTCCTTGGCCTGATCCTTCGGCTCGTCCTTGCCGGTCCCGAACTCGTAGTAGTTGTTGTAGCTGGTCGCGTCTTCTTCAGGCGTCAGCTTGTCGTCCGACTGAAGCCCCGGGAAGGCGCCCGCTGTACCGCTATCGAAACTCATGGCCTGCAGCGCCGACGGCGCCACCAATCCGCCCAGCGCCAGCGCGCCGGCCGTGCCGATGAAGGCACGACGGTTCTGGTACACGGACTCCGGCGTGATGTCGGAACTCGGGATGTCGTCGGGGCGGCGGATCAGCATGGGCGTCGGTGTCGGGGTCAAGGGTGCATACATTCTAGCGGTGAGCACGCTGTTCGGTTCCCGAATTTTGCGTCCGGGCGAGTTCTGACCCGGTCACGTCCTTCGATTCGTCCCATGCGATATACGACGCTCGGCTCCACCGGGATCTCCGTGTCCCGCCTCTGCCTTGGCTGCATGAGCTACGGCACCCCCAGCTGGCGCCCCTGGGTGCTGAGCGAGGAGGACGCCCGCCCGTTCTTCCGCCGCGCCATCGAGGCCGGCATCAACTTCTTCGACACGGCCGACATGTACGCCCTCGGCATGAGCGAAGAGGTCACGGGCCGCGCCCTGCGGGAGTACGGCCGCATGGAGGAGATCGTGCTGGCCAGCAAGGTGTACTGGCCGATGGCACCGGGCCCGAACATGCGTGGCCTCTCGCGCAAGCACATCGTGCAGGCCTGCGAAGCGAGTCTCAAGCGACTCGGCGTGGACACGATCGATCTGTATCAGATCCATCGCTTCGATGCGAACACCCCGATCGAAGAGACGCTCGCCGCACTCGACCATCTCGTGCAGTCCGGCAAGGTGCGCTACATCGGCGCCAGCTCCGGATGGGCATGGCAGTTCGCGCGCGCCCTCGGCACCTCGGACCTGAAAGGCTGGTCGCGCTTCGTGAGCATGCAGAATCACTACAACCTCCTGTACCGCGAAGAGGAGCGTGAAATGATTCCGCTGTGCGAGTCGGAAAAGATCGCCGTGCTCCCATGGTCTCCCCTCGCCCGCGGTCTGCTGGCCGGCACCCGTAACGCGCTCGACGACCGGACCTCCACGACGCGCGCCGCGCACGATGCGTACGCCGTGGGGCTGTACGAAGGGGAGAAAGACTGGGAGATCGTCGACGCCACGCGTGCCATCGCTGCCGAGCGCGGCGTGCCGATGGCGCAGATCGCACTGGCGTGGCTGCTGTCCAAGCCCGCTGTGACGGCCCCGATCATCGGCGCCACCAAGATGTATCAGCTCGACGAAGCCCTCGGCGCCGTGGACATCGTGTTGTCGGCCGACGAAATCACGCGCCTCGAGGCGTCGTATCGACCCCACGAAGTGAAGGGGCACGAGTAGCGCCTCCGTCGGGATTGGATGGAAATGGAAACCGGCTGTTCCTGACTGACACAGATACGAACCGATAGAAACTGCTGCGAACGGATCGTTCCCGTAGAAATCGCACCGTCATCGCAAACCGCGGGCTTTTCAATTTCTGAGATTGAACAGCCGTCGAGCCGCCGAGTTGGTCACACAACGACGATGATCAATTGCTATCGGTTGCTATCAGTTCGTACCCGTGTCAGTCAGGAACCGCTGTTTCCGTTCGTATCCAGAAGAATCCCGCATCAATCCAACGTCTTGGAGAACCGCCGCACCGACACGACCAGCAGCACGACCGCCGACGCCGACAGCACACCGAGCTGTGTCCACAGATCGCGCATACCAACACCCTTGAGCAGTACGCCGCGCAGGATGTCGAGAAACCACGTGAGCGGTAGCGCGGCGCCGACCCACTGCGCGGGCTCCGGCATCGCGTCGCGGGGGAAGATGTAGCCCGACAGCAGGATGTTGGGCAGCATGAAGAAGAAGCTCAGCTGCATCGCCTGCACCTGACTGCGGGCGACAGTGGAGATGAGCAGCCCCACGCCCAGACTGGCCACGATGAACACCAGCGCCAAGGAGTAGAGCAGCACGAGGCTGCCCATGATCGGAATGTCGAAGAACATCACGCCGAGGGCGAGAATCACCGACATCTGCACGTAGCCCACCAGGACGAACGGCACGAGCTTGCCGAGCATAAGACTCGTGCGACTGATCGGCGTGACGATGAGTTGTTCGAGGGTGCCGCGCTCCCGCTCCTTCACGATGGCCGTGCTAGTGATCAGCGTCATCGTGATCGTGAGCAGAATGCCGACAATGCCCGGCACGATGAACGTGGCGCTCTTCTGCGCCGGGTTGTACCACGGGCGCACACGGATCTCGACTGGCGGACGGATCTTGTACTGCGTGGCCAGCAGCTGCGCGCCGCGCGCCTGTGCGGCGAGCTGCGCGCCGGAGATCGCGGCGCCTGAACTTTGCGGATCGGCCGCATCGATGAGCATCTGCGCCACGCCCGTGTGACCGCCGCGGATGTTGCGCTGATACTCCGGTGGAATCACCAGCGCCACGCGCGCCGCACCGCGCTCGATCCATCGCTTGGCCGTGGCCCGATCGGGCACCGAGGCCACGAACGTGAAGTTGTCGGTGTTGGCGAGCACCTGAATGAGGGCGCGACTCTCGCTGGTGCGCGATTCATCGAGCACCACCGTGGGCAGCCGTCGTACGTCCGTCTGAATCGCGTAGCCGAACAGCAGCAGCTGAATGGCCGGCAGTCCCGTCATCATGGCGAACGTGAGCCGATCGCGACGCAGCTGGAGAAACTCCTTCCAGAGCATCGGCCACACCGTCCACCGTCGCACCCGCTCGTACAGCGCGTTCATGACTTTTTTCCAGTCGCGGCCATCGCCTCGTCGGCCTCGTCGCGCTGCTGCAGCATCACGAACACATCTTCCACCTTCTCGGCATTGAACTGCTTCACGATTTCCGCCGGCGTGCCAAGTCCGATCAAGTGCCCGCGCGACAGGAACGCGAGCCGCTGACAGCGCTCGGCCTCGTCCATGTAGTGCGTGGTCACCAGAATCGTCGTGCCTTCGCGTGCCAGCTGATAGATCGTCTCCCAGAACGTGCGGCGCGCCGCGGGATCGACACCGGCCGTGGGCTCGTCGAGAAACACCAGGTCGGGGTGATGCGCCGTGGCGCAGGCGAGCGCGAGTCGTTGCTTCCACCCGCCGCTGAGCGTGCCCGCGCGCTGATGCAAGCGCGAGCCTAGGCCCAACGATTCCACGTGATCGGCCAGCCGCTGCTCGCGGTCGTGCCCCACGAGACCATACACCGACGAATAGAAGCGGAGATTCTCCGCCACGGTGAGCTCGTCGTACAGCCCGTATCGTTGCGACATATAGCCGATGCGACGTCGCACGCCTTCCGTGTTCGTCTCGACGTCGAGTCCCGCCACTTCCGCCGTGCCGCTCGTCGGCACCACCAGTCCGCAGAGCATGCGAATGGTGGTCGTCTTCCCCGAACCGTTGGGACCGAGCAGCCCGAACACCTCGCCGCGCGCAATCTCGAGATCGAGTCCGGCCACCGCCACCAGCTCGCCGTACGCTTTCCGCAACGCCCGCGTGCGAACAACAGCGGAGCTGACGGCAGAGCCAACGGCGTTCACCGGATCGCTCACTTGCTGGTGCGTGGCAGCAGCACCGAGATCGGCATGCCGGCGCGCAGTCGCTGCGTGCTGTCGGCGAACTCCACCTTCACACCGAATAGCAGGTCGGCCCGCTCCTTGTCGGTGAGCGCCACCCGAGGCGTGAACTCGGCCCGCGTGGCGATAGCCGAGATGCGTCCGCGAAACAGCGTGGTGTCCCCATCGAGTTGGGCCGACAGCGAGTCGCCCGGATGCAGGGTGGGCAGCACGAACTGCGAGACATAAATGCGCGCCCACGGACGCGACGGCTGCGCCACCGTGATCGCGCTCTGACCGGCGGCCATCACCTCGCCCGGCTCCACGTTGCGGCTCGAGACTACCCCCGCCACGGGTGACAGCAGCACCAAGTCGTTCGCGGTGGCACGCCAGCCTTCAGCGGCGGCCTGCGCCCCGCGCGCCTCGGCGGCCGCGGCCTGTTTCCGCTCACTGCGGGCCCCGTCCTGAATCAGCCTGAGCGCTTCACGGGCGGCATCCCGGCGACTCGCCGCTACCCGGGACGCGGCCCGCACGCCATCGAGTGAGGCACGACTCACGTCGCCCTTTGCGGCGAGCGGTTCGAGTCGGGCCAGATCGGCCGCTGCCCGCTCGGCATCTGCCTCGGCGGCTCGCAGTTCTGCCTGCGCTCGACTGATCTCGGCCGGACGGGCACCCCGCGAAAGCTCCCGCGAGTTCTCCTGCGCCGCAGCGGCGCGCGCCTCGGCCTGCGCCGTCGAGCTGGCCAGCGTCGGCGTCGTGAACAGCACCAACGTGTCGCCCGCCTGCACCACGTCGCCTTCCTGCACCAGCACGCGAAGCGCGCGGGCCGGCTGCAGGGGACCGACGTCGACCTCCACCATTTCCAGAGTGCCGACGGCCGTTTCGGGGGCCGACGACCGTGAGCAGCCGCCGAGAAGCAGAAGCGGCCCGAGCGCGACGAGCGGGAAAGCACGCACTATCACGAAATCACTCACGAAGAGAGACACGCACCGCACCGGACACGCTTGACCGGCCGACCTCGGCAACATTGCATTCCAGCATGACTGACGCCACCCCGCGAACCCCTACAGATCCGCCTTCGCGAGAGGACGCGCTGCCCGCGTCGCTGGCCCGCGTCCTTCGGCAGTTCCGGGTGCTGGAGCGGGAAGACAAGATGCAGGCGCTGCTGGGATGGTCGAAGAAGCTCGAGCCCCTGCCGGAGCAGTTCGCGAGCCTCGACCGAACGGCCTTCACCGTACCCGAATGCCAGACCCGGGTGGATATCTTTCCGGAACGGCGGGACGACGGCACGATCCATTTCTACGCTGACGTCAACGCCCGGCAGTCTCCGACGGTGGCCGCGGTCCTTGCCATTACCTTCGCGGCCGTCAACGATCAGCCGCCGGAGGTCACGCTCGCCCTTCCGGCCGATTTCGTGCGACTCCTGATGCAGGACATCGGGTTGGGCGCTCGCGAATCCGGCCTGTCCGCCATGATTGCCCGTCTCAAGCGATTCGCCGCGCAGAGCACAGCAGCGGCTTCGGAATAGCGCCCAGCGCCGACTCCGTACCCCATACTCCCTACTCCATACTGTGTTTATGCCCATCACCATCACCGTCCGCGAGTACTTTTCGCGCGGGTGTTCTGCCGAAGTCGCGACGCCGATGCGCGCGCCGGCCGTCACTTCCGTCCGCTGAGCGCGGCTATGCGGTTGGTGCGCATGCTGCAGAACTGGTGGGCCTGGACGGAAACCGTGCTTGTCGTGATTCTCGGGACGCCCGTCGTCGCCCTGATTTTTGTGTTCACGGCCCCTTTCGATCCCGGTCGCTATGCCGCCGGTCGCGCCTTTCGCTTGGTTGGCGTCGCGGCGCTGCGCCTCAATAGTCTCTGGCGCTTCCGCACCCGGGGCTCACTCGCCGATGCGCGCCGCCCGTACGTGGTCGTCGCCAATCACGAGTCGTACGCCGACGTGTTCCTGATCAGCTGCTTCCCGTGGGAGATGAAGTGGCTGAGCAAGGACACGATGTTCAAGATTCCCTGCATGGGCTGGATGATGCAGATGGCCGGCGACATCAAGTTGGTGCGCGGCAATCGCGACTCCGCCGCCGACGCGATTCTGCAGTGTCGCGATCGCCTCGCGAAGAACGTTTCGGTCATGATCTTTCCCGAAGGCACACGCTCGCGCACGTGGGACATGCTGCCGTTCAAGGACGGCGCCTTCCGCCTCGCGATCGAGTCCGGCGCCCCGATTCTGCCGATCGCCGTGGCCGGGACGCGCAATGCGATGGCGAAGGGCACGTTCCGCTTTCTGCCCGCCCGCGCCATCGGACAGCTGCTCGAGCCGATTTCCACCACGGGCATGACGCTCGCCGACATCGGGACGCTGAAGCAGCTCACGCGTGAGCGCATCGAAGCGGGGCGTCGCGTGCTCGCCGCCGAGTTGGGAATTCGCGTGGGCGACGACGCGATTGCGGCCACGACGGCCTGATTTCGCCATGACGAACGGGGCGCCGACCACCGAGCTCGAGCTCGACGCCCTGCTCTCGGCGCCAGACGACGAGACCGTCGCGGCGCTGTCGTCACTCTCGGGCGATGTGCTCATCCTCGGCGCCGGCGGCAAGATGGGCCCCACCGTGGCCCGCATGGCGCGCCGGGCCATCGCCGATCCATCGCGGCGCGTGATCGCCGTGTCGCGCTTCACCGACGCGCATGCCGCTGCCGCGCTGCAGGCGCATGGCGTGGACACGATCCGCGCCGACCTCGCCCATCCCGCCGCCGTGGCGGCGCTGCCCGACGTGCCCAACGTGCTCTGGATGGCCGGCCAGAAATTCGGCTCCACCGGCGACCCGGTCGGCACTTGGACGCAGAATGTCGTGGCATCGACGATCGCCGCGCAACGCTATGCCGGTTCACGGATCGTGTGCTTTTCGACGGGCAACGTGTACGGACGACAGGCCGTGGCCGCGGGGGGCGCGCGCGAAGGCGACGCGCTCGTGCCCGACGGCGAGTACGCCGCGTCGTGCATCGGCCGCGAGCGTGTGTTCGAATCGATCGCCCGTCGCACGCACTCGCCGTTGCTGTTGTATCGCTTGTTCTACGCCTGCGACCTACGATACGGCGTGGTCACCGACATCGCGCACAAAGTGCTGCACGGCACGCCGGTCTCGCTCGACACCGCCTTCGTGAACGTGATCTGGCAATCCGATGCGAACCGGCTCGCCTTGCGCGCGCTCACGCAGGCGGCGGTGCCGACCGGCGACACACCGGTCGCGATGAACGTGACCGGACCAATCGTCTCGGTACGCGACATCGCCGAACGGATCGGTGCCATCGCCGACCTCTCACCGGTGTTCTCCGGAACGCCGGGCGACGATGCCTTGATCGCGAACATCGACCAGCTGGACGCGCGCATGCCGTACACGCCACTGCCGCTCGACACGTTGTGCGCGTGGGCCGTGCAGTGGATCCGCGACGGTGGCCGGCTGCTGAACAAGCCCACAAAGTTCGAGGTTCGCGATGGCCGATACTGAGCGCAGCGCACCTGAGCGCAACGTGGTCGACGCTTTCGACATCCACCGTCATTTGAACGTCGGGCAGGTGATTCCCGCGCATCCGCTGGCGTTGTTGCCCACACGCGCAATGGACGAACGGCATCAGCGCGCACTCACGCGCTACTACGTGGCAGCGGGTGCCGGTGGCATGGCGGTCGGTGTGCACACCACGGGATTCGCCATTCACGACGCCAAGATCGGGCTCTACCGGCCGGCGCTGGAGCTCGCCGTCGAGACGGCGAACGAGGCTTTGGCGCGCGATCCACGTCCATTCGTGCGCGTGGCGGGCCTCATCGGTGACACGGCACAAGCGGTGCGCGAAGCACAGATCGCGCAGGCGCTCGGCTACCACTGCGGACTGCTGTCATTGGGCGCATGGCGCAACGCCACCGATGCGGCGATCATCGCGCACTGTCAGCGGGTGGCCGAAGTGATGCCGTTGTTCGGCTTCTATCTGCAGCCGGCGGTAGGTGGGCGGCGATTGTCATACGCGTTCTGGCGCGAGTTCGCGGAGATCCAGAACGTGGTGGCAATTAAAGTGGCACCGTTCGACCGGTATGCCACGCTGGATGTAGTACGCGCACTCGCCGATGCGGGCCGCGACGACATCGCGCTGTATACCGGCAACGACGATGCCATCGTGCCCGATCTCGTCACCGACGTACCAGTCACCAGCGGCGGCCGCGCATACACGCGCCACTTCGCGGGCGGCCTGTTGGGCCAATGGGCGGTATGGACGTCGCGCGCGGTCGAGATGCTGCGTGAGATCCAAGCGTGGCGCGCATCGGGCGCGGAGGCGATGCCGCGTGAGTGGCTCACCCGCGGTGCCGCACTCACGATGGCGAACGCCGTGATCTTCGACGCGGCGCACGACTACCAGGGCTGTCTGCCAGGCATCCTGGAGATGCTACGCCTGCAAGGCCTCGTGCGCGGCACGTGGACCTTCGACACATACGAACAGCTCTCGCCGGGTCAGGACGAGGCCCTGGCGCGCTTGTCGGAGCAGTTTCCGGACCTGGCCGACGACGACTTCGTGGCGGAGCGGTTGGACGAGTTTCTGCGTTGACGCGTGGATCGCTGAACTGATCACACAGAGGCACAGAGCAGAGGAGACAAAGAGACTGTGATCAGTTCAAAGGAGCGAGCAGCAGCTCACCGCGCCACCGGCAGCAGCTTCCCGTGCCAGCTGTCAGCCGCGGCCTTCTCAAAGCCGCTCCGATACGCACCGACCGTCGTGACCGTCGTGTCGAACACCAGCGAATCACCATCGACCGCACCAGCGGCCGCCGCCGCCCGGAACACCGGGCGCGCGCCCGACACCACCGCGCCCGCCGCGTCTCGCCAATACACCGTGCCGCCGCCAACCAACGTGGTACCAACCAGCGATTCGATGTCACGGAGCACGTGAAAGAGTCCGTCGATCGAACAGCCCGTGGCACCGGTCGCCGCTTCGTCCACGCCGATCACGAGGAAGCGGTCATCGCGCCAGGCACGTGCGCACACCAGCGGTGCGCCGTGCGCGCGCCAGTTGGCGAGATGCGCATCCACGGTGGAGAGTAGCGACTGCGCAGCAGCACCGACCACCGGTGCCGCTGCGCCAAACACCCACGCGCGCGCCTCGTTGGGCAGCGCGTCGAAATTCACCACGGGCATCGCGATTACTCCGGGTTCTTGGCGCCGGGAAGCTGCAGCATCGGCATCGCCCCACCGGTTACCTGCGGCATCTGCCCGTTCCAACGCTTCGCCATCTCGTACTGCACCAGCGTGTTCGTGATGCTCTTCGACAACAGATCGTTGGCGCGGGACTGCGCTTCGGCTTCCGCCATGATCGCCTTGGCGCGGCCGACGGCCTTGATGCTGTCACCCTGCGCCTGGAACGTGTTCTTCTGCAACTCGTTCTGCGCCGTGAGCGCTTGCTGCTGCATGACGTTCTTGAGCGAGATCGCGTCCATGACCGCCTTCGGGGCCCGGAACTCGTTCAGCGTGAACTGACGTACGTCGATGCCGTACGGGTCGAGCCGCTTCTGCAGGTTGGCCTGCGTGCGCGTGACCACTTCCGCTTTCTTCGGGCCAAGAATCGCGGCGATCTCCTCGTTGCCGACGACTTCCTGCAGCGACTGGCGAATGGCCTGCCGGATGTAGCCGTGTGAAATCGTCTGCACATCGGTGCGGAACGTCTGATACAGCGCCGGCACCTTGTCGGCGCGCAGTTCGAAGCTCATCGACACATCGAGGGACAGCGGCTGGCCTTCCACCGAGTTCACGTTGATCTCGTCGTTCTGCTCGGAGCCTTCCGTGTTCGCTTTCGTGAGCACCAACGTCTGCATGAACGTCGGATACTCCTGGATCTGCGTCATGAGCGGGTTCCGCATGTGGAAGCCGGGGCCCAGCGGCGTCGGATCCACGCCGCCGCCGCCACGATGAATCACGATGCCCACGTGACCCGGCTCGATGTACGTCACCGACGGGCGCACCAAAAAGAGCAGCACGAGCAACGCGACAAACGCGCCAGCGAGCTTTACGAAAATGCCACCGCCACGACCACCGCCGCCGCCCGGCATGCCGGTCAGCGGGTTGCGCATGGAACTGCGAAGTTCGTCGAGCGTCGAATCAATCGATGTGGCCATGGACGGCCTCCTTGTAGCAATGAGAACACAACGGTTCACCCGTGGGGAGTCGCACGAGGTCTTCTTCGCGCTGCAACCCGTGGATCGGGCACGTGAGATCGGCTTGGCGATCGATGCGCTTGCGATTGGCCGTCTGCCGAATCCGGCGGCCAAATGGAGTGATGCCCAGCGCCGTAACAAAAAGAGCGCCGACCACCGCCAGCAGGGCGATAAAGAGGGCGCTCTCGAGCATGATGGCGTTCATATAAGTACAGAATATTACGGTGCACTCGCCGAAAAGTGTCAGAAATCGGTGAGACGTGCCGTTCCAATTGCGGGACGGTGCGCGGTCAGGCGCCCTCGGGACGCCCGAACATCAGCTGCACCATCGCGCCATCCTGTTGTTCCACCAGCAGATACACGTGGTCACCGGGCTCCAGTCGCAGCTCCGGCGTGGGCGTCAGCAACGCGCTCCCGCGGATCACCAGCATCGCCGACGACGTCGGCGGCAGCGGCACGTCCACGATCAGCGATCCGCACACGGGTAACAGTTCGTCGATCTGATACGACTGAATTTCGGTATCGAACGGTGCCGGCCCCTCGATTTCCAGCAGGGCCTCTGGCGGGCTCGGATCAGCGCTTTCCACGCGCAGTTTGTGCGCAAGCCACGGCACACTGGTGCCCTGCAACAGGGCATTCACCACCACGATCACGAATACCACGTCGAACACCCGCTCGGCGTTCGGCACTTGCACGATCACCGGCAACGTGGCCAGCACGATCGGCACCGCGCCGCGCAGTCCGACCCACCCGATGAACCCGATCTCGCGCAAGTTGTACCCGAAGGGCGCCAGACACAGCGCCACGGCCACCGGTCTCGCGAAGAACGCCAGCACGAGTGCCAGCGTGACGCCGAGCGGCCAGACGTCGAGAATGCGAGAGGGGAAGGCCAGCAAGCCGAGCACCAGGAACATCCCGATCTGACTGAGCCAGGCGAGCGTGTCATGCACGCGCTGCACGCTGGTGTGGTACGGCAGCCGCTCGGCCCCGAGCATCATGCCGGCCAGATACACGCTCAGGAATCCGCTGCCATGCAGCAACGCCGGCACGCCGTAAGCGAGACTGGCCACCGCGATCGTGAACGCGGGTACCAGTCCACTCGGGCGCACCGGGAAACGCTTGAGTACCCAACGACCGGCGCGCCCGATCACAATGCCGGACACCGCGCCGATGCACAATTCAAGCACGACCGCGAGCGCCGTGCGCGGCACGCTGATCGGGGCACTGTTCGCGACGACCTGCACGACGACCGTAGTGAGAATGAACGCGACGGGATCGTTCACCCCGGACTCGACCTCGAGCGTCATGCCGACACGCCGCTTGAGGTGCACCCCCGACGCTCGCAACACCGAGAAGACGGCGGCGGCGTCCGTGGAGGACACGATCGCGCCGATCATCCACGCGGTCTGCCACTCGAGGCCCGCCAGATGGCCCGCCGCTGCCACGAGCGCCGCCGTGCCCAATACCCCAACGGTAGCCAGTACACCGGCAGGCCGGATCACACTGCGCAACGCCGCCGGCGGCGTATTCAGTCCGCCATCGAACAGAATGAACGCCAGCGCTGCGGTGCCGAGCCAGAGCGCAATTTCGTAGTCGCCGAACGCGATTCCACCGATGCCCTCGCTGCCGGCCAACATACCGACACCGAGAAAGATCAACGTGAGCGGTACGCCGGTTCTCGCGCTCGCTTTACTGACCAGTACGCTGGTCGCCAGCAAGGCGCCGAACGCCAGCATAACGATCGCCGGCGTCGTGAGCGAGAGAATAGGCATCCCGCAAGCTACTTCACTGCACAGCGACTGACCGGACGGCAACGGCAACAGCGGGAACACGGAGGAAACAGATTTCACCGATCACACAGATAAGCAAATCGTTTTTTGCTTATCTGTGAGCTCCGTGCGATCCGCCGGCTCCGTGTTCTGGCTGTCGCGGTTGCGGTTGCGTTTGCGGTTGCCGCCTACTCGCCCAGCTCGAACCGCAGCATCTGCTCGAGCTGAGGCAGTCGCCACACAAATCCTGCGTCGCGCAGCACGCGCGGTTCGACGCGTTGACTGGCGAGTACGGTGAGATTCGCCATCTCTTCTCCCAGCAACAGACGCAGTGCAAAGGTCGGCGCGTGCGCGATCGTGGGACGACTCAGTACGTCACCAAGCACCTTCGTGTATTCGGCGTTCGTCACCGCGGTCGGTGCCACGATGTTGACCGGGCCGCGGATGTCATCGCGCATGAGGCAGAAGTGAATCGCGCCGATCTCGTCGTCGAGTGCGATCGGACTCACCCACTGTGTGCCGGGTCCGAGGGTGCCGCCGGCGCCGTAGCGGAACAGCGGCGCTTGCGTGCCGAGTGCACCGCCGGCGGCGCCTTGCACGATGCCGGTGCGCAGATGCACGACGCGGATGCCGGCCTGTTCTGCGGGCGCGGTGCTCGCTTCCCAGGCACGACCGACGTCGGCGAGGTAGTCGCCGCCCAGCGCGCTACGCTCGTCGAGTACGTCATCGCCACGACTGCCGTAGATGCCGATGGCCGAGCCACTGAGCAACACGCGCGGCTTCCGCGAGAGTTGTGCGAGGGTGTGCGCCAACAGCGACGTGCCTTCCACGCGACTGCTCTTGAGGGCCGCACGATGCTCGGTGGTCCAGCGCGACGCGATCGAGGCGCCGGCCAGATGAATCACCGCATCGACCCCTTCGAGCGCGCGCGGATCGAGCTGACCGCGCTCGGGGTTCCACTGGATGTCGTGACTGCCCGGCTTCGGCGCGCTGCGTCCGATGCGGATCACCTCGTGTCCACCGGTCGACAGGAACGCCGCGAGCTGCGTGCCGATGAAGCCGCTCGCGCCCGTGATCGCAATCCGCAGGCGAGGCCGGTCGGCGAACTGCGCGTGTCGCGCCAGATCTCCCAGCATCACGGCATGGCGATAGGCGAACACGCGCTCGAGTGTGCGCTGCGTGTAGCCACCCGCCACCGCACTGCCCAGCCCACCCAGCGGCAGCTGGTAGCGGATGTGGTCGTCGAGCGTGCTGGACTGGGCATCGATCGACGAAAAGCCGTGCGTATGCTCCCAGACCGCGAACGGTCCATCGCGCATCACATCGCGAAACTGCCGGTTGGCGATGTAGTCCCGATGTTCGAGCGTCCACGTGGTCGGGACGGGGCCGGCGTGCACCTGCAGCACCACCTTCGCGCCGTCGCGAATGCCACCCGTGTGCTCGATCACCTTGGGGCGATCCCACGGCGGCGACAGCCGCTCGAAGGCACCCGCCCGCTCATGCCACGCGAACAGCGCCTCGACCGAGACGGGGGCCTGCACCTGCTTTCGGAATTCCTGCATCGACACGAGCACTCTCCACTGCGGCGACCCGCATTCACCAGCCCCTGCGCTACCAGCCGCCGGCGTCCTCGAGATCGAGGACCCGCCAGCAGTACCAACTGGCAACGCTTGCCCACGGACGCCAGTTCCGCGCCACCTTTTCGAGACGGTCCGCTTCCGGTAGCGCCCGCATGCGATAGATGCGCTGCGCGCCCTTTCGGACCCCGAGGTCGAGTACTGGGAGCACATCCGGCCGGCCGAGCCGGAACATCAGGAACATCTGCGCCGTCCAGCGTCCCACACCGCGCACGGCCACGAGCGCGTCGATCACCGCGTCGTCATCCATCGTGTCGATGACATCGAGTGGCAGACGGTCATCGGCGACATGCTGCGCCAGATCCAGGATGGCGCGCGTTTTGGCGGTGGAGAGTCCGCACGCGCGAAGCGTGTCTTCATCCGATGCCAGAATCTGCGCCGGCGTGGGTGCGTCGCCGCCACCGCCGATGCGCTCCTTGAAGCGCCCGTAAATCGTGGACGCCGCGCCGCCGGAGAGCTGTTGAAACACGATGGCCCGCGCCAGATGATCGAAGTGCGTGCCATCGACACGCGGAATCATCGTGCACGGACCGACGCGTTCGATGGCCGCCGCCATCTTCGGGTCTTTGGCACTGAGAGCCGCCACCGCCTCCTTCAGGCGGCGCGGCGTCAGTCGAACGATCGTCAACGACGGCTCACATGGTCAGTGAGAACATCACATGCGCCTTCGGAGTGCCGGCGAACATCAGCCATGGCTTCGTATCCGACGGCGTGGTCGAAATGCCGGTAGTCGCCGTCGTGGCGAACGGGATGTACACGACGAACAGTGGGTTACCCTGCTTCACCGTACCCGATGCCGCATCGAACGCGTCCTTCTTGCCGAAGATCTGATAGAGCGATGCCGGTGCCGTCGGCATCTTGATCTTCCCCGCCTTCACTTCGGCGAATCGCACCGTGTCGATCTGGCCCCCCTTCACGCCCGACGCCCGCAACGCACGGCCGCGGGCCATGAACGGGTCCATGGAGTCGTGGTAGCAGGACACGTGGAACTGCTCCTCAGCGGGATCATCGGCCAGGCACATCATGCCGTTCTTCGTGGGGCGCAGCCATTCCAGCTTGCCCGCCGTCTTGTATCCCATCACGCCGGCCCCGTCGCGCAGCTCCTTCGGCAGCGCTTGAATGGCTGCCGTGATCTGCTCGGCCACCGGCGGCGGCGTTTGCGCACCGAGCGTGGCTCCGGCGAGCGACAGCGCCGTGGCACAGGTCAGGATACAGCTGGTTCGGAACGACATGGTTCGAGCTCCCGGAGAAGACGGACAAAAAAGTGACAGTTGTGCTTACCACCGTGCAGCATATTCTACGGCGCATATGGCCACCTCCACAAACCCGGTGTCCGATTCCGACGCGCTGGTGCGCTTTGCCAGGCGGGTCTCGCACGACATCAACAACTTCTCGACCGTCGTCCGGACGTACAGCGAACTGCTGCTTTCGGATCTCCCCGAGGGCGATCCAATGCATGCCGACGTCGCCGAGATCCATCGGGCGGCCGACGCCACCGTGCGTTATCTCCAGCGCGTGACACAGTTTTCACGTGTGGGGAACATGCGTCGGCTGCCCACGTTGGTGGATGACGGCATTACCGATGCATGCGACGTCCTGGCGGCCGAGCTGGGCGGTCGGATTGTGGAGGTGGACCTTGGTGGCGGCCAGATTCAGGCGGACCCCAGCTGGTGGCGGGACGTGATGATCGAGCTGCTCCGCAACGCCCACGACGCGGCCCCGGCGGGCAGCGCGATCGTCGTGCGGAGTGAAGTGCACGACGGCACTATCACCGTGGACGTCGAAGACGAGGGCGCCGGTATTCCGGCCGAGCTGCGGGCGAACCTCACCGAGCCCTTCGTGACCTCCAAACAGGGCGTGCGGGGTGCGGGCATCGGGCTCGCGATCGTCGCCGCCTTCGTGCAGACGCTTGCCGGCTCGATCCAGTTCGATCGGATCGACGGGACCGCGGGTGCGCGCACCCGCGTGCGCGTCACCCTTCCCGTGTAACGCGTATAACGCGTCGCGTTATACGCGTCGCGTTATACGCGGTTGGCTGCGACGGCGTGCAGCAGCGCGTCGGCGATGCGGTCGAGCGGCAGCACATCCACCGCCGCATCGATCTTGACCGCTTCACGCGGCATGCCGTACACCACGCAGGTTTCCTCGTTCTGCGCGACCGTGTACGCGCCGGCCTCGCGCATGGCCAACATGCCCTTGGCGCCGTCGGCACCCATCCCCGTGAGCAGGGCGCCCACGGCATTGCGTCCGGCGCTGCGGGCGACGCTCTGAAAGAGCACGTCGACCGCCGGACGCTGGTGATGCACTTTGGGACCGTCTTTCACGCGGACCGCCCACCGTGCGCCGCTGGCCTGCAGCACCAGATGCTTGCCCCCCGGCGCCACGAGCGCGAGCCCCGGCACGACAAACTCTCCGTCTTTCGCCTCCTGCACGCGCATGGCACACACCTGGTCGAGGCGCTTGGCGAACGACAAGGTGAAGTGCTCCGGCATGTGCTGCACGATCACCGTGCCGGGCGCATCGACCGGAAAGCGACGAAGCACATGCTCGAGCGCCTGCGTGCCGCCGGTCGAGGCCCCGAGCGCGATGATCTTGTTGGTGGTGTTCAGCGAGGCGATCGCCGAACGACCGGGTACCGGTGGCGCCTCGGCGGTCTCCACCCGTTTCACAACGCGCGCATGCGACGCCGCACGCACCGCGCGCACCAGTTCCTCCGCGACATCGCCCGCGGCGAGCGACGAACCCGGTTTGGCGATCACATCCACCGCACCGAGCGCGAGCGCCCGCAGCGCCGTCTCGCTGTTCTGCGGGGTGAGCGAACTCACCACCACAACCGGAAGCGGGAAGTGCCGCATCAGTTTGGACAGGAACGACAGTCCGTCCATGCGCGGCATTTCGATATCGAGCGTGATGACATCGGGGCGCAACTGCACGATGCGCTCACGCGCGACATACGGGTCGGTGGCCGTTCCGACGACTTCGATGTCGTCATGCTTCGACAGCGCATCGGAGAGGATGCGACGCACCAATGCAGAGTCGTCTACGATCAGGACGCGCACCACACCTGGCTTGCGCAACGGCGCGCCGGAGCCGGGCAGTGGAGCGCCCGGTGTAAGCGTCGTCGTCACGCGGCGCTCACAGCACCTTGGGAGACCTGCTCCGCACCGTCACGTTCGCCGAAAAGGTAGAGCACCGCTTCGGCGCGGCCGTCTTCTACTCCGAACATGATGCTCGCGGCCGGCGCGTCGTCATCGCGCGACACGACCTCGACGCCCTCGTGCACACGAGGCGCCGACAGATGAAACACGGCCTCGACGCCCGCGATCACGGGCAGCACGTTGCCACAGATCACGTTCGCGATCTCCCCGAGCGCATCGCGCTGCAGGGGACGCTGACGGGACGCATCCTCGCCCAGCATGTTCGCCGCGATCGACGAAAGAATGCTGGACGTGGCACGCAGCACGAGCCGGCCACGCAGCGGGCCGCGGAACTCCACCGACACCGCTACATCGAGCGGGGCCGCGGCCTGTTCCGGCGAAAGCTCATGCTCCGGAAAGAGGAGCGCGAGCTCCTCAAAAGTCGCTGTCGTCGCTCGCGACAGGGACTGGACCGTAGTACTCGGCATCGGTGACTCCAGTAACACGCAGAATGGTATCGCGCAGGGTCTCCGGCGCGAACGGCTTACGGACAATCGCGGCGCCCAACTCGTGGAGCGCTGCCAGACGGGTCTCGCTGCCTTCCGTGGAGACCACGATGACGGGCAGCGAGGCAGTTTCCGGTGCGGCGCGAAGACGCCGCAGCATCTCCTCGCCATTCATCACCGGCATGTTGATATCCAGGAGCAGGAGGTCTACCCACTGTTCCTGGAGGACGAACAGGCCTTCTTCGCCATTGCCGGCCTCGAGGACCGTACCCAGCGGAAGACCACTCATCCTGAGGGTGCGCACGACCATCTGCCGCATGACGGCACTGTCGTCGACCACGAGAACGTTAAAGGCCATGAGTCGGTTTCCAGTGCATCAGAGCTTGCTTTCGGCGCCGTTGATCTTGAGCGTGACCTCGCCTGTGGTCACGTCCACCCACATCGTGCGGGACGTCTGGACTCCCCCGGTATCGTGCGCGTGCACGAGTACTCCGTTCTTCCACAGCAGCTTGCGCAGCGCGATCATGTTGCGCTTGCCGATCTGAAAGCGGTCGTCTTCTTCACGTGCACCGGCATGCGCGCCACCGGCCACCTTCACCTGCATGCGTTCCTTCTTCGCGCCGAGCTTGTAGCACTCTTTGAACAGGAGCGGCACGCCACTGTCTACGAACATGGCGGGCTTGTCCTTCATCTTGGCTTCGTCGATGGTCCCGGTGGGCAGCATGACGTGCAGCAGCCCCGCAACGGAGACGACTGGGTCATAAACCACGATACCAAGACAGCTGCCGAGGGCGTAGGTGATGAGTCGCTCGCCGGGCGTGTTGGAGACCTTCACGTCGGCAACACCAATGACTCGATCGACCGCGCGCGTGGGCGCAATCGTACCCACGCTACTTTACGTAGACCGCAGGCTGCACATACCGGAACCGGTGTGTGAGGCCCGTGAGACTTTCCGAGTGTCCTACGAAGAGATGTCCACCGGGACGGAGCAGCGCCCAGTAGCGCTCGACGAGCTGCTGCTGGGTAGCCTTGTCGAAATAGATCATGACATTGCGACAGAGAATGGCATCGAACGGTCCCTGCATCGGCCACCGTTCCATCAGATTCAGCTTCGCGAAGTGGACGAGTCGCCGGAGCGGCTTGCCCGCTTCGCACACCTCGCGGCCCTGGGGGTCGCGCTTGCGGGTCCAATACTTCTGCATCCACGCCGACGGCACGTCGGACATGTTTTCGCCCGGATACGTGGCCGCCTTCGCCGTGGCCAGCACGCGATGACTGAGGTCGGTCGCGAGAATGCGCACGTCACGCGTGTTGATGTCGCTGAAGCTCTCATTGGCGAGCATCGCGAGCGTGTAGGGCTCTTCACCGCTCGAACATCCGGCGCTCCAGATCCGAACCGGACCCTTCAACGTCGGGAAGACCGCATCGCGCAGATAGTCGAAGTGCGACGCCTCGCGCAGGAAGCTGGTCTTGTTCGTGGTGAGCGCATCGATCATCTCGGCAAACTCGCGACGCGACGGCTCCTTCTCCACGAAATCGAGATACGCATCGAAGTCCGGCAGATTGAGCTTGCGCAGCCGCTTGGCCAGACGGGCGCGAACGAGCCCCTCCTTGCCTTCGCGCATGCGGATTCCCGCGTGCTCGTGGAGCACCTCGGTGATTCGTGCAAACTGCGCGGGCGAGATCTCGCACTCCGTGAAGAATGCGTTGCTGGTGATCGGGGCGGCCATCGGTGAACCGGAGAGAGACGGAAGGGAGCGCGTCAGGCCGCGTGCGACTGCGCGGCTTCGAGCGCCGCGATCTCGCTGCTGGCGAGCACCTTGTCGATGTCGAGCAGCAGCTTCACGCGTCCGCCGGCCTTGCCGATGCCGAGCAGAAACTCCGTGCGGATGCCGGCGCCGAAGCTCGGCGCATCCTCGATGTCCGCTTCCGCGATCGCGACCACTTCACTCACGCGATCGACCACGATGCCGGTCTGGATGCCGCGCATCTGCACGACGATGATGCAGCTATCCTCGGTGCCGTCATGCTCCATGCTGAACTTGCTGCGGAGGTCCGTGATCGGAATGACCTTGCCGCGCAGGTTGATGACGCCGCGCACGAACTCCGGCATGCGGGGCACGCGCGTGATCGGCTGCATGCCGATGATCTCGCTCACCTTCAGAATCTCGAGGCCGTATTCTTCGCCGGCGAGAAAGAAAGTGAGGTACTTGCCCGCGCGGGACTGCGTGGCGACGGCGGAAACCGATTCGGTATGCGTGCTCATGGCTCGCTCGTAATGGAAAGAGGGTACCCGGGTCCCACGACCCGTATCACTCAGTGGTATCGGCGCCCCCTCGTCGGAGCTTGACTCGAACACGTGTTGCCCAAAGGTCCCTGCGACACCGGGACCCGTGATGACTACGTCCTGATCAGGCGGCGTCCTGTCGGTCGCGGCGCACCGGCGACGGCTCGTGGCTCTGGGCCAGTGCCACCGTCTCGCTCACGTCGAGGATGAGCCCCACGCGGCCGTCACCCAGGATCGCGCCACCGCTCACGCCCGGCACCTTACCCAGGCCGTCGCCGAGCGTTTTGGCCACGACCTGTTGCTGGCCGAGCAGATCGTCCACGAGCAGGGCGGTCCGGCGATCGCC
Source organism: uncultured Gemmatimonadaceae bacterium (assembly GCA_963843965.1). Taxonomy (GTDB): domain Bacteria; phylum Gemmatimonadota; class Gemmatimonadetes; order Gemmatimonadales; family Gemmatimonadaceae; genus Gemmatimonas. The sequence goes on along the minus strand of CAWJMR010000017.1, from coordinate 91,097 downwards.
GTCACCCACGATCATGAGCAGGCCGTCGAGCGGTGACTGCGTCGCGCCGGTCACATCGAACAGGCGATGCAGGCGGATGATGGGCAGGAGCTCGCCGCGCAGCAGCACGACTTCGCCGCGTCCGACCACGGTCGAGAGCATCGACTGTTCCGGACGGAAGCTCATGTGGATATGCGTGAGCGGCACGATGAAGCGTTCGTCGCCGACGCGCACCAGCATGCCATCGGTGACCGCGAGCGTGAGCGGCAGGCGGATGGCGAACGTGGTGCCCTTGCCGGGAGCCGACGTGATGTCGATGCGCCCGCGGATCTTTTCGAGGTTGCGTCGCACCACGTCCATGCCGACGCCACGTCCCGAGATGTCGGTGACCTGTTCGGCGGTGGAGAAGCCGGGCGCGAAGATCAGGTTGAACACATCGCTGTCGGTCATGCCCTTGTCGCTGTCGATCAGCCCCTTCTCGATCGCCTTCTTCACGATCTTGTCGCGATGCAGTCCACGACCGTCGTCCTTGAGCTCCACCACCACGTTGCCCGACGCGTGGTAGGCGTGCAGGCGCACTACACCGAGGCGCGGCTTCCCGTTCGCGACGCGCTCATCGGGGCCCTCCACGCCGTGGTCCACTGCGTTGCGCACCATGTGCACGAGCGGATCGCCCAGCACGTCCACCATGTTGCGATCGATTTCGACATCGTCGCCATCGGTGACGAACTGTACCGTCTTGGCCGCCTTCGAGGCGGTGTCGCGCACGACGCGCGTGAGCTTCTGGAACGTGGCGCGGAGCGGGACCATGCGCATCGACATGCTCAGGTCCTGCAGCTCACGGACGATCTTGCCGGCGTGCGTGACCTTGCGCAGCAGTTCGTGCTGCTTGCCCGCGCCGAACAGTTCATCGCCGGCGATCATCGACTGCGCAATCACCAGTTCGCCGACCATGTCGATCAAGCGGTCGAGACGATCGGTGCGCACGCGGATCGTGGCGTCGGCATTCGACTCCACGCGCGGCTTGTTGCCGTTGCTGCTGGCCGCGGCGGTCGCCGCTTGCGTCGGCGCGACCGACGCGGTCGGCGTGGTCGCGATCGGGAAGATGTCGTCGGTATCGGAGACGGCTCGCGCTGCGGCCGCTGCAGCCGGCTGGACCACCGGCAGCATGACACCGTCGGCGTCACGCGTGGGGTCATAGCCGGCGAGCGCATCGAGGAGCTCGTGGTAACCATCGGGAATCGGCAGCTTGCCGTCGCCGTTCAAGCCGGTTTCCACCGACACGAGCAGCGCTTTGAGCATGTCGGCCGAGCGCAGCGAGAGATCGGCGCAGCCTTTGGTGTACGCGATTTCCTTGTCGCGTACGCGACTCAGCAAGGACTCCGCTTCATGCGCGAACGCCGCGATACGGGACAGCCCCAGGAACGCCGACGTGCCCTTTACCGTATGGAAGGCGCGGAAGACGGTGTTGACCGCTTCTTCGTCGTCGGGGAACTCCTCGAGCTGCAGCAGCGCGGCTTCCGAATTGACCACACACTCGTTGCTCTCGGTAATGAAGTCGGGAAGTAGATCCCGGTCGGCATCATCCGGCAGCTGATCGACACCGACGTTGTGCTGCAGCGAGCGCTTCTGCTCATGCGGCACCTCGGGTCCGTCGAGCTCGAACACGGGCACGCTGGCGGTCACGGCGGCGGCGGCCGTTTCCGCGGCGCGCGCCACCACGCGATCGGCCGGGGACACGCTGCCTTCACTGGCGCGCATGGCCTCTTCAATCGCGCCGCTGACATCGGCGAACGCGGCCGGAATATCTGGTGCGGTGCCATTGACGATGGTGCCAAGCACGCGCGCCGCGCGAGCGACGAACGGCTGCGCACGCAGCGGCACGCGATTCTCGAACGCGAGATCGGTGAGCGCTTCGCGCAGCATCGCGAGATCGGCGGTATCGGTCGCTTCCAGCTGCATCAGCAGCGTGGCGGCATCATCGAGATTCAGAGAGGACACGGGCAAACCGTCGGAGGGCTGCAGTCGGTACCCAGGCGGGTACGATCATCACTGAGCAGTATCGGCTCGCACGGCCGTCAGGTTTACCACTGTGCAAAGATTGGACACCACCACGACGAACGGCCCGTACCGGTGAAGGTACGGGCCGCCGTGGTCACGCGTCGGAGCGGGGGGGACGCTACGCCGCGGGAGCGCGCACCGCGGTGAAGATCTCGTCGGCCAACGCCTGACGCGTTTCCGCGTTGAGCGTCGTGGCGTTCGGATCGTAGGTCGCCTCGTCGGGCGCCCCGTTGACGCCGTCCGAAATGATCTTCACGTGGTCCGCGTTGTGATCGAAGAGCTTGGCCACATCGAGCAGCCGGCTCTCCATCTCGACCAGCACTGCCGACGCGTGCGAAAGCTGCTGCGACGTGATGTCCTGGAACTGCAGCGCACCCATCATGAGAAAGAGTTCGTCGCGCAGATTGGCGCGAATGCCACCCGCCTTCTCACGATCAGGGGTCTCTCCGGCATCGATCGTATCGAGCTCGTCGACCATCTGCGTGGCGCGGTCGCAGGCGTCCATGATGTTGATGGCCGCATCTTCCGTCGCCGACGTGACTTCGCGGATCTTCTCGTGCGTCGTCGCGAGCTTCTCGAGGGCGGTCGTCTGCAGCGCGGCGCGGCTCTCACGCAAACGCGAGAGCACGTTCAGGATCTGCGCATTCGCCTGTTCGAGAATCTGCGGAAGTTCGGACAGCGAGAGCATCGGAATGACTCGCGCCGGGGGTTCGGCCGCGTCTCGGACATCATGCATGCCTGTCAGCTCATGGTCGACGAGGCGGAGGGCCGCCTCGGACTCGTACAGGACTTCCTGCGCACGGGTACTGGTCATTGGACAGATCCTCAGGCCGCGGCTGCCGGGAGGAGCGCGTCGATCTTCTCCTTCAGCACCTGCGGAGTGAATGGCTTGACAATGTAGTTGTTCACGCCTGCTTCCATTGCCGTCAGGATGTCTTCCTTCACGGAGCGCGCGGTCACCATCAGAATGGGCACATGGCGCCCATCATCGCGCGACCGGAGCACTTTCGTGAACTCGGTGCCGCTCATGTTGGGCATGTTCCAGTCCGTGATCACGAACTTGATCGAACTGTCGAACTTCGCCAATGCTTCCTGACCGTCGCCGGCTTCGACGGTGTCATTGAAGCCGATCCGCTGCAGCGAATTGATTACGATGCGCCGCATAGTCGCGGAATCGTCCACCACAAGGAACTTCATACTGCCGGTCTCCTGATCGTGCCGGTCGGAGTGGGCCGCAGACCTACAGATCGCCGCGCGTCAGAATGCGGCGCGCTACCTGGTCCACGACATCGAGAGTGTTGTAGGCGCCCGTGAGCACCTTCGTGCGTAGCTCGGCCACGCGTTCCGGGTTCAGGGCGTTCGCCTGTTCAGTGTTCAGGCGGCGACCCGCGTCCGAGATCTGGACCGAGTCCGACTTGACCGGCTTGGTGGCCGGCGACTGCGTGATCTCCTGCGCGGGACGCTGTACGGCAGGGCTGCTCGTCGGCGTCGGGCGTAGGGGTTCGAAACTGCTTCCGTTTATTCGCATAGGGGTTCCTCCTCCTCACATGGGACTATCGGCAGGAATGGCGCGCAACTTTACAAGTCGGGAGGATTTCCTTATCCCGGAATGCGACGTCCCTGTCGCCCAGATGGTGCAGGTGGAGCCCGTTCGGGACTGAACAACGGTCCCGGCGGTCGTGCAACGATCTAGCCGTGCGTTCGTGCGGGGTAGCTGATGTCGAGCGTGGGGGTCGGAACATCCTGCTCCGACACATCCCGCTGATAGTGCACGGCGGCCCCGGTGTGCCACGGCTTGCCATCCGTGCCACTCACCAGGAATGCCGCCCGCAGTCGCAGCAGTTCGACCTCGTCGTTCTCCATCAATGCCTCGTGCTGGGCCGCCTGATCAAGCTCGTCCAGCTTCTCCTGCAACAGGGAGCTGAACGCCTCGGGGGCAACGGGTCGCACGGGCATCGTCGGCAAGCCTCTGGTCAGCGGAGACGGTCAACCAGATGTGCTCCGGCAACCGCTCCGTATCCCAGTCCGGCACTGCTCGCGCGCTGCACCGCATCGAGCTCGCTCCGGATTTCTTCGGTCCGGCGCGCCACCTTGGCGGCCAGTTCCATCGTGACGCGGTGCGACGTGCTCAGCGCCGCCGACACCTCCGTGAGCAGCGCGTCCGCGTCATCGACCGCCCGTTCCGTCGCCGCATATAGAGGGCTATCGGCTGTCGGACGTTCGAGACGCAGCATCACCAGGTGTTCGCTCAGGTCCTGCAACATCTGGTCGCGCTGCTCGAGGAGACTGAACAGCCGGTCGTCATCCTGCCCGACCACCTCGACGGCTTCGCGCGCCAGTGCATCCGCGCTGGCACAGATCGCCAGTGCGCCGCGGGCCGCGGCCTGACGGGCCTCGGGACTGCGCCGGCCGAACCGGCCGCTGCGAATGGTGTCGAAGGCGTTCATGATCGGGTTCCGTGTCACGCGGTCTTCAGCTTCGCAACGCCGACGTTTCCGGCGGCGGCGGAAGAGAAACCGTCGCGGAGCGCCGTGGCGATGTTCACGAGCTTGCGCATCGTGGTCACATCACCGCGCTGCCCGATGTCGACGAGTTCGTACAGCATGAACTGATATAGATCGGCCAACTGATTGGCGAGCGCTCCACCCTTCTCGAAATCGAGCGTGGCCAGCAGCTCGCCTACCAGGCCGCGCGCTCGGCGCAACGACGTGACACGCAACTCGATATCCTTGCGTTCCATCGCGATCCGGGCGCGCTCCAGGTTCACAACCAGCTGTTCGAACACGATCACGACGAGTCGCTCGGGAGATGCCGATTGGATCTCCATTTCGCGATACGACGAGGACTGGCTGGCGTAGGACATCGGGGACAGTGGCTGGAGTCAGAACAAATGCGGGAACTGCTTCTCTCTCTCGAGTATCGGCAGTTAGTTGTTGCCCTGAAGTCCCTTGACGCTCGAAAGCAGCGAGCTGCTCTGCGAGGTGAGTCGGCTCATCGCTTCTTCCATGCGCGTAAACTGCGCCACGAGCTGCTCGCGCTTGAGTTCGATACGCTTCTGCGCATCGGTCTCACGCTTCTTCAGCAGAATCGTATTCTGGTTGATGTTCTTGAGCTGTGCGCTGATCGTACCGACGCCGAACTGTGTGGCATTGTCCGTCGCCGTCACGAACGCCTGGCCCACACCGGTGAAGCCGAAGAGCTTTTCAATCTCGGCGGGCTTGTCGGCGAGCGCCGTCTTGAACGTGTCCTGATTGAATGTCAGGATCCCGTTCCGGTCGAGCGTCACACCGGCGATCGTCAGCTTGTTGTACGTGGGGTTACTGCTCACATCGGTGCGGAGCGCGTCCTGGAACGTGTTCACCACACCGCGCAACAGCGTGTCCGCGTACAGCGGCGCATCACCCAGGCGCTGCTCATCGAAGAACTTCCGGATCTCGTTGTACGAGTCCACGAACTTCTGCACGGAATCGACCGTCCCCTTCACGTCGCGATCGATGGTGACATCGATCTCCGTGCCGGGTTCGGCGGTGCTCAGCGAGAGCGTGACTCCGGCAATCGCATCGGTGATGTTGTTGGTGGAGCGCGTGATCTCCCGGCCGTCCACACGGATCACCGCGTCCTGTCCAACCTGCAGCTCACGACTGCGTCCGGTCACCGACGTGCTGGCTGAGCCGAGCGAGCCGGTGGTGCCGTCGGCATGCGTCACCGACATCGACAGCGACAGGCGCGAGGCGCCGCCGGTGTCGTCGGTGAGACGGATGCGACCGTCGCTGCCCAGCGCCGCCGTGGCGATGCGCGAGCCCGAGCCGAAGCCCGACGTGGCATCGTTCACCTTGTCGAGCAGCGTCTGCATCGTGTCGCTCGCACCAACGACCAATCCGATCGTCACGGCGGTGCCATCGCCGCGCATCCCGCGGATGTTGATGGCATCACCGACGGCCAGATTGGAGTCCGAGCCGCCGAACTTGAGTCCGACCAGCGACGTCGAGGCACTGGCCACGGCATCGGCCGCGTCGGTATACACCGGCGTCTGCACCGTCTGCTTCACACTGCCGGAGGTCCCGGCGGCAAAGCCGAGGGCATCGATGACCGCTTGCGAGTTGGCATCGCCATCGACGGCGGTGACGTTGCCGTCGACCACCAGGCGGAAGCGCGTCTCGCTGCCGTACGCTTCGGATTCGACCGAGGCCGCACCACCGGCGGCATTGATCTTGGCCGCGATCGACGCGATCGACTCGGTGGACAGATCGGCCGTGATGACCGTGGTGCCCACGCGAATCGATGCCGGCTGCGGAAACACGGCGAGTCCGAGCGCGGCGGCCGCGGTGAGGCTGGCCGACGACACGGGCTTGCTGCGCGTGTCGACGAACCCGAGCTCGCGCGCCATGCCGCCGGTGCCGTCCACGATGGTCACGCCGGATGCACCAGCGGTGTTGCTGGTCAGCACGAGACGACCGGCGGTTCCGCCTTCGCTCACGATGGCCGCCGTGACCCCGATGTTGGCGTCGTTGATCTTGGTACGGATGTCCGCGAGCGACTCCGTGCCGACGATATCGATCGACGTGCCGTTGATCGACATGGATCCGGTCAGTCCACGCGCCGCCGTGGTGTCCGCAACCGAGGCACCGCCGATCTTCGCCGTGTCGGCGAGTTGCAGCACCTCAACGCGATAACGCCCCGGCGTCGCGGTCAGCGATGCCGTGGCAGACAACAACGTGCGGGACGTGCTCGGACTGGGCGGGACGGTCGCCAAAAATCCGCCGAACCCGGTGCGTCGCAGATTGCGCGCATTCGTGTTCAGCGTTTCGACGAGGCCCTGCATCTTGGTCCACGCCGTCTTCTGTGCCGCGCGCTTCGTGATGCGATCGGTAATCGGTGTGACCTGCCGGGCTTCAATGGCCTTGATCGTCGAATCGACGATATCGCCCCATTGAATGCCGGTACTCAGTCCACTGACGTTGATCGGACTCGACATGCGTTCCTCCGAACTGCTTTTCTAAGGCCAGACCCCGGGGCCGGCAAACTCGCCGACCCCGGGGTTAATCACCTACTGGAGAACTTCAGGTTTAGCGGAGCAGCTGGAGCACGTTCTGGCTGCCCTGGTTCGCCTGCGACAGCATGGCCTGTGCAGCCTGCGTCAGAATGTTGTTCTTGGTGAATGTGGCCATTTCTTCCGCCATGTCGACGTCGCGGATGGTCGACTCGGCCGCGCGGACGTTCACGACGGCAGACTTCAAGTTCTGCACCGTGTAGTCGAGCACGTTCTGGCCGGCACCGATGTTGGCGAGCGTGGAGTTCACCGCATCAAGGGCCGTGTCTGCATTGGCAAGCGTCGAGCTCGCGGAGAGCGACGTCAGCGTCAGCGCGGCATTGACCGTCACCGTGCCGTTCGAAGACGAGTCAGAGACCTGGAACGTGAGCGACGCGAACACCGAGGCGCCCTGGAAGTCCGCATCCGCCAGGATACGAGCCGACTCAGTCTGGAGCGTGGCGATTTCGGTACCGAGGGTGGCCGACACGGTGCTGTTGTTACCGGTCGACTCCTTCTGCGTGATCAGTTCCTTCTGACGTTCGATGATGCGCTGGATCGTGGACGCTGCACCTTCCGCGATCTGAAGCATCGCATTGCCCTGCTCCGCATTCGAAGCCGCCTGCGTGAGCGACCGGCTCTGCGTGCGAAGCTTGTTGGCGATCGAGAGACCAGCCGCATCGTCAGCCGCACGGCTGATCTTGAGGCCAGAGCTCAACTTCCGCATGCTGTTCTCCGTCGCCATGTTGTTGACGAAGATGTTGCGCGAAGCAGTGATGGCGCCGACGTTCGTGTTGATACGCATGAAACTATCCTCCGTGATGTTTACTCTGAGGCATCCGTGCCTCGCCCGGATCCGACTATCGAATCGCGGTCAGATGATATTGTCGTCCGAGCTCGAAAGAACTTGAGCGGGAGATTTCGAATGCTCCGCCGGGATGGAACGCAGCATCACACGGCAGGCGTGCCTGATACGGCGGTGGCCTGCATCGTCACGCCCGCGGCACGTCGCGCACACTTCCGCGCATGACGCATCGCCCCAGTGAGATCGAAGCGTGGCTCGTCGCGGGTCAGACGGCGCTCGATGCCGGCCATCACGTCGAAGCCGCCGCGTTGTTCACGCGCGTGCAGGACGCGCTCCCCGGCGAGATGACAGCAGCACTGATGGTGGCCAACGCCTGGCGACTGGCCGGCGACACGGTGGCCGTGCGCGATGCCCTGCTGTCGGTCTTTCGGCACGCGACCGACGCGTCGACCGGCTCCGCTTCTATAGAGAGCGCCGACGTGACCGCGATCTATGAATTCGGCGCGGCGCTGCTCGATGCCGGCGCGCCGCACGAAGCGCGACAGCTGTTCGAGCGGGTGGTGCGCAAACGCCCCAAGGACCCGGCCGCACTGGGCGCGTTGGCTGGCGCCACGCGGGCCGACGGCGACCCACAGCGGGCATGGCCCATCGTGCAACGCGCGATGGCGATCGCGCCCAAGCAGCCGGCGCTTCTCCTCACCGCCGCCCAGATCCGACACGCACTCGGCGATCTCACCCGCGCGCGATACTGGCTCGATCGGGCAGAAGCCGTGCGTCCAGCCCATGGTCCCACGCGATTGCAGCGTGCGCTGACCTCGCTGCTCGCCGGCCCCAGTGCCGATGGATGGGCCGACTTCGAATACCGCGGATTGCCGACCCCGCCCAGTACGGGCGCGTCGGCCTGGCAGGGAGAGCCGCTCGAAGGGCAGTCGATCCTGATCACGGCGGAACAGGGCCAAGGCGACAACTTCCAGTTCGTGCGCTATGTGGCCGAGCTGTCGCGGCGCGGGGCATCTCGCCTCTTGGTGGAGTGCCACGCCGGCGCGCTGTCGCTGTTCGTCGCGAGCGGGTTCGACGCGGTCGCCAAGGGCGAGGCCCCCGTGACCGACTGGTATGTGCCGATGCTTTCGCTGCCGCACCGGCTGGGAGTGGGTGCCGACGTGGCCAGCGGGAGCATCCCGTATCTGCACACGGGGGCAGACGCACCTCAAACGGTGTCGGCGTCCGAACGCCGTCGGATCGGCGTGGTCTGGCAGGGGAATCCGGCATTTCTGGCCACCACGCTGCGGGATTTCGACCCGGCGCTGCTGCCACGGCTGCTCGATGTCCCGGGGGTGGAGTGGGTATCGCTGCAATACGGCGTCGCCATCAGCGATGTGCCTGATCAGTTCGAAAAGCCGCAATTGTCTTCAAACTGGCTCGATACTGCTCTGCTACTGCAGCGACTTGATGCCATCGTCACCGTTGATACGGGTATTGCCCATCTGGCTGGCGCGATGGGAATCCCCACCTTCATTCTGCTCCCCTTCACGCCGGATTGGCGCTGGGGACTCGGTGCCGACACCACGCCATGGTACCCGACGGTGCGGCTGATCAGACAGCGCGCGCCGCGCGACTGGGCGAGTGTTGTCGAGGTGCTCGCCCGCGCGCTCAGTTCGTAGCGTCCGGCAGATTCTGCCGTACCTGGCGGACGTCGTTGCCGAATCACGACGAACCCGAAGGGCGCAGAAAGCGTATAAGTCGTTGCAAATAAGCAGGTTAGGTATGGCACAGTCCGTGCATTACGTCGGTTCGCCATGCCTGTCTCTCCGCCTCTCCATACTCTGCGCACGCACGTGCGTGTCTCGCTCGCGCCGGTGTCGGCGCGTGGAGGCCACTAGTGCGTCCAGTCGTTTGGGTGGGCCCGGTGTTCGAACCCACCGGCTATGCCGACGAGGTTCGTGGAATGGTGGCCGCCCTCGAGGCGAGCCGCATACCGGTCAGCCTGCGCAGCAGCACGACTGACGCACGCGGATTTCGCGAGACGCTTGCCGCCGACCAGCTGGCCGCGCTGACGCGATGCATCGAGCGCCCCGTGCCCGGCCCGTTCATTCAGGTGCAGCACTCCACGATCGACAGCTTCGCGCCCGCCCACGACGAGGCGGTGTACTCGGTCGGGCGCTCGATGTTCGAGACCGACGGACTTCCGGGACACTGGGTAGCCGGCGCCAACGCGCTGGACGAGCTCTGGGTGACCGGCGACTTCAATGCGCAGACCTTTCGTGACGCCGGCGTGCGCGTGCCCATGCACGTCATTCCCGGCGGAATCGACAGTCAGCTCTTTCACCCGGACGGTGCGCGATACGCGGTACCTGGCGTTCGCGGCACCGTCTTTCTGAGTGTCTTCGAGTGGCGGTTGCGTAAAGGGTGGGACGTGTTGCTGCGCGCGTGGGCAGACGCGTTTTCGCCCGGTGACGACGTCACGCTGGTCATTCGCGCGTATCCGATCGGCAACGTGGACGGCCGTCGCAACGCCGATATTCTCAACGAGCGGATCGACCGCTTTCTCCTCGAGTCGTGTGGCCGGCGTCGTGCCGATGTCGCGCGCATCGTGCTGATCGGCGAGCGGGTGCCCGCGCGCGATCTGCCCGCCTTGTATCGCATGGCCGACAGCTTCGTGCTGCCCACGCGAGGTGAAGGGTGGGGTCGCCCCTTCATGGAATCGATGGCGTGCGGTGTGCCCGTCATCGCCACGAACTGGAGTGCGCATCTCGCCTTTCTGAACGGCGACAACGGCTACCTCATCGACGTCGAGGGTCTCGTCCCTGCCGACGCCACGGAAGTGTCGGTGTACGCCGGGCAGCGCTGGGCCGACCCCAGCGCCGCGCACCTGAGCACGCTCTTTCGCCGCGTGCATGCCGACCGCGCAGAAGCACGCGCCCTCGGTGCCCGCGCGCGACAGGACATGGTCACCGAATGGCCGTGGTCTCGGGTCGGCGCCGCGATCGGTGCGCGTCTCAAAGACATCGATCGGACGGTAGAGGCCGTGAGTGCGCCGGTCGGTCGTGCGACGGCGTCACGAACGGCCGTGTCACCGGCTTCGACGTCGCTGACAGCCGGCGTGATCGTCGAGGGTGGCAGTGGCAATACGCGGCGCCCTCATTCCAACGCCAGCGAGTGGCTCTTCGCGCTCGAGCAGCGCGGCGACATACCGTACTCCTGGCGCACCCGCGAACACGGTGTGCGGCCGTCGTGGTCGTCACCGTCGATCATTGCCTGGCGGCATCTTCGCACCACGCTGCCGGACGTGGCCGTCCATCTCACCGTCTTGGATGAGCAGGCACTGGTCACCAGTCCGCACACGCCAGCGAAGGGCACGAGGGTGATCGATACGGGCAGCGTCGTGACCGACCGCGTGCCCCCCTGTCTGGTGACATCACTGCGCGATCGCGCCGACGTCGTCGTCGTGCCTCACGACATTGCGCGTGCCGCGGTGCTCGCGATCGGTGTCGATCCGGCGCGCATCGTCGTGCTCCCGGCAGCGGTAGACGCCAGCCACTTCACGCCGACTGGTGCGCCGTACGGCAAGCCCGCGACTGCCGCGACCCGCTTTCTCCTGATTGGCGGAGACCGGCCGCATCGCGCACTCGCACGCGTGGTCAGTGCCTACGAGCGCGCATTCACCGCCAGCGACGATGTGCTGCTGCATCTCGTTCTGCCGTCTCGCGTCGACGGCGACGTGAGCGCTTGGAGCGCGCGGCTCATGGCCGACGTCGCGGCTGGTCGGCGACATCCGAATCTCCCCGCGCTCTGGGTTGACAGTTCACCCATTGCCTTCGACGAGATGCCGTCGCTCTATCGGTCGAGCGACGTGCTGTTGCACGTGGGCACGGCATCCGGTCGCGGCCGCACGCTCCGTGAGGCCATGGCGTGCGGGGTCCCGATGATCGCCACCGACGATGCACTGTCGCGTCAGATCGTCGGTGCGGACGCCGGCTGGAGTGTGCCGCCATTCGGCGATACACCGGCCGCAGCCGACGCATGGCGTGAGACGCTGATCGACCGGATGCGCCTGGCCACCGACGTGGCGGCGCGACGCGAAAAGGCGCGGGCCGCGCACGAGCGCTCGCGCACGTTCGCGACGATCGACGCCTGCCGGACCGCGATGGCCGATTTGCTGACGCAGTGGGGCACGCTCACACCGCGCTCGCAGTGCGTGGAGACGCCGTCGGCGACGACGCGGCCCTTCGCGCTGCAAGCGCCGCGCGGCCTCGTGATCCTTGCGCACGCCGACTGGCACAACGGCATGTCGCCGGCCATCGCCCGTGCCTTTGCCGGCGCCTGTTCGACCGATGATGATGTCACCCTCGCGATCTGTCTCGACCCCGCGCAAGGCGTGAGTGCCGAGGATGCGACCGACCGACTTCGTGCCGCCATGACGCTGGCCGGCGGTAACGAGGCCCAGTGGCCGGATCTGCTGCTGATCGAAGATCCGCTCGATCGCGACATGCTTGATCGCTTGCGCGCAGCGGCCGCTATCGTCGTCGCCGTGCGTGATCCCGCCGCCGCCACGGCCGCGCGAGCGGCCGGGTGTGCGGTGATCGACTCGTTGCTTCCATCTGCATGGCACGCGGCGATCGCGCACCAGCACCCCCGAGAACTTTCTTCCAGGCTGACTGCATGAGTGCCCATGAGTAATCCACTTCGCCGCAAGGTCGCCGTGTGCGCGCTGTTCAGGAACAGTGCCGCATACATCGATTACTTTCGCGCCGTGATGACGGCGCAGGCACGCGATCACATCGAGCTGGTGTTCTCACTCGTCGAGGGAGACTCCACCGATGACTCGCACGCGCGCCTGCAGGCGTGGGCCGCAGCGGACAGCCGTGTCACTCTCTCGAAGGTCGACGTCGAGCCGGTGACCGATTTCGCCGACCGCGTCAGCAAGTGGGCGATGCTCGGCAATGTGGCCGTCGAGCAGGCGCTCGCCACCGACTGCACGCACGTGCTCTGGTGCGAAAGCGACCTTGTGCTGCCGTTCGATCTGCTCGATCAGCTGCTGGCCGAGCCGGCAGATATCGTCGCTCCGGCCATCTTCCTTGGTACGCTGTTCTACGATACCTGGGGATTCCGCGGCCTCGACGGCACGCGTTTCAGCAATGAAGCGCCATACCATCGCGAATTTCGCCATCATGCCCGCGTACCGCTGAACAGCGTCGGCAGCTGCGTGCTGTTCCGCCGCGAGCTCTTCGATCAGGGCGTCCGCTTTCGTGGCAGCTACGACGATGGACTGCTCGTTGGCGTCTGTCGGGATGCCGCCGCACTCGGCTTCCAGACCTACATGGACAGTCGTATCGCCATCGTGCATCCCACGTCGCTCTGGAAGCGCCAGCAGTACACGCTGGGTGCGGTTGATGTCCAATGCTTCCGTCCGGAGAACCAGGAGATCCTGGCGCGCGCAGCGCAGCGGGTGGTCTCGGACGTTCGCATCACCATCGGCAGCGTCGACATGAGTGGTGATCACCCCGTCTTCGCGCCGGTGCACGACATCATGCGCGCGCATCTCACCGATACGCCGTTTGCCGTGCGTCTCCGCCTCGCCTCAGAGCGCGACAAACAGTACGCACTGATCCTCTCAGATCTCCCCGCTCCCCGGGTCCTGCCATGACTGCCATCCGTTTTCCGGTCACCGAGCCACATCTCGATGACAACGACCGCTCGCACCTGCTTGACGCGTTCGATTCGGGCTGGATCAGCTCGCAGGGCCCATACCTCCAGAAGTTCGAGCGCAACTTTGCCGAGTTCGCCGGGACGACGCATGCGTTGGCCACGTGCAACGGAACGACGGCCCTTCATCTCGCGCTGATGGCGCTCGATCTGAAGCCGGGGCAAGAGGTCATCGTACCGACGTTCACGTATATCGCGTCGGCGAATGCCGTGCACTACTGCGGCGCAGTGCCGGTGTTCGTCGACTGCTCGGCCGATACCTGGAACATGGATCCGGCAGCGGTCGAAGCGGCGATCACGGAACGGACCGTCGGCATCATGCCCGTGCATCTCTACGGCATGCCCTGCGACATGAACGCACTCGCGGATATCGCGCAGCGGCACAACCTGTGGCTCGTGGAAGACGCCGCCGAAGCGCATGGCGCGACGGTGAACGGGAAACGCGTCGGCAGTCTCAGCACCATTGCCAGCTTCAGCCTGTTCGGCAACAAGATCATGACGACGGGCGAAGGCGGTGTCGTGACCACCAACGATCCGGAACTCGCACGGCGCATGGAGCTGCTTCGCGGGCAGGGCATGGATCCGTCCCGGCGCTACTGGTTTCCGATCGTGGGCTACAACTACCGCATGACGAACTTGGCGGCTGCACTCGGCGTCTCTCAGCTCTCCAAAGCCGATCGACTGATCGCCGCGCACCAGCAAGTGCATGCGTGGTATCGCGAGGCGCTTGGGGATATGCCCGGCATCGCCTGGCAGGGCTCGCGACCGGACACGGTCAGCGTGCAGTGGCTCACCAGCATCCGGCTTCGTGCGGCCGAGCATCGGCCGGCGCTGCGCGACGAACTCATGGCGCGCTTGCGAGCAGACGGGATCGATACGCGCCCGTTCTTCTATCCGATGCACAGCATGCCCCCCTACGCGTCGTCTCGCCCGTATCCGGTTGCCGACGCGATCGCCTCGTCGGGCATCAACATCCCGTCGTCGCCGCGGTTGACCCGCGAAGATGTGTTCGCGATCGCCGCGCGCATTCGGCACCATGTGGAAGAGATCGAACTGGGAGACGTGTTCGGTGGTGTATCGGTGTCGGTACCCGATGCAACCGGCGTTCCCGACTCTGAGCGCATTCCCTCGTCGGCGGCCGCGTGAGCAGCACCGGCGTGGGTACGATCAAGGTGGCCATTCTTGGCGCGGGCGGATTCGCCCGTGAAGTGTGGTGGGCGCTCCTCGACGCCCAGGCGCATCAGAGCGCGCTTCGCTTCGAGCCGGTCATGTTCGTGGACCGTGAGCCGCGAGCAGCGTTGCTGAAGGGACTTCCGGTGGGAACCCTCGCCGATGTCTCCGACGACACGTTCCTGGTGTGTGGCATCGGCGGCATGACCGACATCAAGGATCGCGTGGTATCGGCCGCACGTGCCGAGGGCTATCGGTTTGCACCGGCGATCATCGCCGCGGGTGCGCGCGTTGGACCCGACGTCGAGATCGGCGAGGGCACGATCATCTGTGCGGGTACGATTGCCACCACCGACATCGTGATCGGCGCGCATGTGGCGGTCAATCTGGATTGCACCATCGGGCATGATGCCGTCGTCGGCGACTTCGTCACGGTATCCCCGGGCTGCCATATCTCCGGCGGCGTGCATCTGGGCAGCCACTCGTACATCGGCACCGGCGCATCCATCCTCGAGCATGTGCGCATCGGCAATCACGCCATTCTCGGAGCGGGTGCTGTGGCCACGAAAGACATCGGCGAGTACGCACTGGCGGTCGGTGTTCCGGCTGTCGTGAAGAAGATCCGCCACGCGGCCTGAGCGCCACCTCTCACCTTTCTACGATCGTTATGACCAGCCCTGTCCTCTCTTCCGCGGTTTCCTCCATCGCCCAGCGCAACCTTGACGCGATTCGCGCCGTCATCGGATCGCCAGCGTTGAACAGTGCGACCGCCGATACGCTCGAGCAGCTCGCGCCGGACGATGTGAACAAGCCGCGCCTGATCGAGTGGCTACGAGAGGGGGCGGCTCGACGGGAGCGCCGATTCGAGATCCGGTCTGCGCTGCGGGCAATCGCGCATGCGACCCAGCCGCGCAGCTATCTCGAGATCGGCACGCGTCGCGGCTGGAGTCTCGCCCAAGTGCTGGCCGAGTCGCCCGATGTGCAGGCGTACTCCTTTGATTGGTGGACGCAGAACTATGGCGGCGTGGACAATCCCGGTCCGGGATTCGTGCGCGACGAAATGCGACGCGTAGCGCCTGGTCATCGCGGCGCACTGCATTTCCTCTCGGGGAACAGCCACGACACGCTGCCTGTCTTCTTTCAGGAAGTGCAGCTGGGCGCGGTGGAGCTGGAAGAAGAGGAGTTGCTGCGCACCGGCGAGGCGGCTCCACGGATGTTCGACCTGATCACCGTGGACGGGGATCACACGGCACTGGGCACGTGGTGGGATCTGGCCGACGTGCTGCCGCACATGGCCGTCGGCGGCGCGCTGGTGTTCGACGACCTGCTCGATTCGTCCGACGAGTTGTTGGGCGATTCGCCGAGCAGCCGCTACGCGCACATCCGTTCACATCCCGACGACCTGCGCCCGTCGCTCATCTGGCTCTGGGAACACTTGAAATCGGTACTGGACGGCTGGGAGTTCATCGAGTCGTTCGACTCGATCGTCCCGATCGGTATCGCCGTGCGTATGCGATAGCGCGCTTAGGCGAGCGCAACGCTCGCCAGCAGCGCGCGGGCGGATGCCGTCCAGGAGAACTGCTTCGACGTCTCCACACCGGACTGATTCAACGCCAGCTCACCGCGCTGACGCTCGGCGTGTACGTCCCAGAGATGCTGCACCAATTGCTCGTGCTGCGGGTCGCCCCATGCGGCCCAGCGGCCGTAGTGCTCACCCGGCACGGACTCTTCGAGCGCGTCGATCGCGACGAGCTTCGCATTGTCCGCATTGAGAAAGGCCGTGTGCGCGGTACATGCCGATGCGATGACGCGCTTGCCCATGGCGAGCATCTCGAGTGCCTCGAGATTCCAGCCTTCGGCGCGCGCGGGAAAGACCGCGCAGTCGGCGATCGCCATCGCGGCCGCGAGATCCTTCTGATGCGGCAACGGTTTGGTGACGAGCGTGATGCGCGACGCCATCGGCGATCGCTTGAACGGTGCCAGCATCTCGTCGAGTCGTGCCGCGTCGACGAACGCGTTGTGACAGATGAGCACCAGCTGCACCGCGTCTTTCGGCGAGAAGGCCGCTTCGAACGCGCGAAGCAACTCGCGCTGCCCCTTGCGGGCTTCGAGTTTCCCGACGCTCATGAACACGGTATCGCGACCGCGCTTGCTGGCGGGAGTGACATGCTCGTGGAACACGGTGCGATCGACACCGAGCGGCACGATGTCGATCGGCGTACGCCAGATGCCGTTCTCCAACAAGACGGTGCGCGCCCACTCGCAGGTCACGATGAGACGATCCTGCCGCTCCAGATGATGCCGCTCTGACGCGTTGAAGCTATCGAGCTCGAAAATCGGGAATCCGATGCGTGGACCGCGGCCCACGTGCAGCGCCAGGTCGAACTGCTGCGACAGGCGCACACTCGGTGCGGCATCGTCGAACTCGCCCTGACGCGATAGCGCCGTATCGAGCTGGTCATTTCGTACGATGCTTCGATCGACGCTTCCCAGCGGGAAATACGCGACCGGCACGCCGAGCTGCGTGAACTCGCGCAGGAGGTGCGCGCCGACCACACCATACCCGGTCCGGCAGTAGGGCGCGATGAAGGAGAAGCGGTCGGAAGACATCGGCGCCGCACTCGTCGGAGCCGACACCGGGGTACGTGCGACCGCCGGCGTGCGCGCTTCCACCGCGCTTTCGGCGACGGCCTGCTCGGTCGCTGTGCCGGCGATGGCGATGACCGGCGTCCCCACCGGCCAGTCGGCCGTCGCGAAGAGTGACGGTTCGCCGTCGGCGTCGCGCATCTCATGAATCCCGAAGCCCGCGGACTGCAGGAGTGCGCAGGCCTGCGCGTGGGCGGCCTCGGAGTCGTCGACGGACGGAGAGAGGCAGATCGCGACGACACGCCCGAGCACCACGAGCGCATCGAGGCTCTGCAGCACCGACGCCAGCGAACTCGCGTTGGCATGCACGAACACGCGGCCTTCGATACCGATGCGATCGGCGACGAGTGTGACCAGGCGATCGTTGGACAGATCCGCGCGCACGAATTCGTCGAGCCATCCGCCGACATCGCGCGCCGCACCCTGCAGCAAGGGAAGGGTGCCGGTGTCGTCGTCGAGTACGAACACGCTGGGCAGGCCCATCGGTGCGGTCACGGCCGACAACGCGACGAAGCCGAAGCCCGGCGCGACATCGACGAGCGCATCGCCCGCTTCCAGCTGTGCATCGAGGAAGATGCGAAGCTCCGCCAGAACGCCGGCAGACTGTTCCACTTCCACCGTGTCACGCCATGCCACGTGCAAGGGCTGGGCGGGGATGTGAAAGCGGGGCGCGCCGTCCTCGCGACGCTGGGCGCTCTCGAGCGCAGCCACGTGCGGCGTTGATGAAGAGGTAGGCGGCACCGCTGTTACGACAGCCGCAGCCCGTCTTCCGCCACCGGATACGCGCTCAGATCCATCGGCTCACGCAGCGAGTACTGCTCGTCGCGGTTGACCACCTGCTGCGCCAGACCCTTGCTGATGTTGAACACGATCGGCGCGCGAAAATTGCCGGTCACCGGCTCGCTCGGCGTCATCGGCAACGCGACCATCACCAGCGCCAGCGCGTCCGTCGGCTCCACGATCTGCAGCGCGTCGCGCTCCGAGTCACCGAGGTCGATGCCGTAGTCGGTGTGTCCGACGAACGGATCGGCCAGCACGAACGTCGTCTGCGGCTCGTCGACCGACAGCAACCACCAGAGTCCCTGACGCGCGGCCGGCAGCAGCGCGTAGGCGGTGCGCTCCGGAAAGCCCCACAACGCTTCCGTGAAATGCATCACGGCATCTCCGCTCACTTCGATCGTGCCAACGGCCGGCGACGTGATCGTGTACGTCGTGGTGCTGCGATCCTGCTGGTCCATGACGGCGTGACTCATCAACGTCAGAGGTAATTGGCCAGGCTGAGTCCGAGGATGCGCGAAGTCGCGCTCATCGCCGCCTGATACAGCGTCTGCTTGCCTACGAGTTCCACCATCGCCTTGTCGACTTCCGTGTCGCGCAGGTCGGAGCGGAAGGCCTTGAGATTCAACTCCATCAAATTGAGGTTGACCGTGGCGGTTTCCAACTCGTTGATGCGCGCACCCTGCGTACCGATCAGCGACTGCACGTTGCTGTTCGCCGTCGTGATACGGTCTGCAGCGGCTTGAATGGCCGTGGGATCGTTGTTCCCGAGTGCCGTCGAGAGCGCGCGCAGCGCCTCGAGCGCATCGGTGTCGATGAACACTTCCGTGCCGTTGTGCGTCGGCGTGACGAAGGTATTGTCACCGATCTCGAGCGAGATGTTTCCGCTCGGATTGACCGGATTGCCCGCCAGCGTCAATCGCGAAAAGCTGCCCGTCGCCGGTGCCGGCGTGGCAAAGGGGGCTTCTCCGGCGCGATTGCCGCCGAACAGATATTCGTCGCCGATGCGCGTATTGCCAAGGTTCGACGCGAAGTTGATGAGCTGATCGACTTCCGCCTTCACGATGAGACGCGACTGCGGATTCGCGGTACCGCTCGCCTGCCCGATGCCCAGCTCGATGCCGCGCGTGAGCGCGTTCGTGAGCTGGTCGAGCACATTCTCTTCGGCCGAGGCGCGGGCGACGCCGCTGTCGACGTTGCGCTTGAACTGCGAAAGCGCGCGCATCGAGCTGCCGATGCGCACGAGCTCACCGCCGCTCGTGGGGTTGTCGGACATCTTTCGCAGGCGAATGCCCGACGAGATGTCATCCCGAAGGCGATCGAGCCCCTGCAGATTGGCCTGCAGGCGCGATTGGCTGTTCCGGGTGATGATCGAGTTGGTGACGCGCATCTGACCTATGGATTCGGTGACCGTTACATCCCTGAGGGGTTGCAACACGGTGCCGGCACTCCTCTACAAGTATCGGACTGGTCAGCGGTTCCTTTAGCAACGCGCTTTTCTTCGCGTTTTTCGGGGGATGCGGCTATTTTTGCCGGGTTGCCCGTTCGGGGGCCCTCCCCTGCGGCACCCTCCCGACGCCTCCCCTCGTCCCAGCGTTGCTCCGCCATGGCCACAATTCTGTACGTCGATGACGAGCCAAGCGTCGGACTGATCCTCGAAGACTCGCTCGCTCAATCCGGCCACACCCCGGTCGGTGCCCGCAGCGTGCCCGAAGCGCTCCAGATCCTCGAGCGGGGCGGCATCGACCTGATCATCTCCGACTATAGAATGCCGGGGCTGACGGGGCTGGAGTTCATCCAACTGCTCACCCGGGAGGGATACGACATCCCCCTCATCATGCTGACGGGACACGCCAGCATCGAGCACGCGGTGGCCAGCATCAAGGCCGGAGCGATCGACTACATCACCAAGCCGGTTCGTCCCCAGCAGCTCGAGCTGGCGGTGGATCAGGCGCTCGAGTTCGTGCGCCTGCGGCGTGAGAACGAGACGCTCCGCAAGGAAGTGATGCAGTTCCGCAACGAGCGGCAGATCATCGGCGACTCGCCGGCGATCCGCCGGATCCTCCAGACGGTGTCCATGGCGGCACCGACCCGCGCCACGGTCCTGCTGCAGGGTGAGTCGGGCACGGGTAAGGAGCTGTTCGCGCGCGCCATTCACGACCAGAGCGAGCGCCGCGACAAGCCGTTCATCAAGCTCAACTGCGCTGCGCTCCCCGAGGGACTGGTCGAGTCGGCGTTGTTCGGCCACGAAAAGGGCGCCTTCACCGGCGCCATCAAGCGGGTCGAGGGCGCCTTCGAGCGCGCCAACCGCGGCACGCTGCTGCTGGATGAAATCTCGGAGATGCGGCTCGATCTGCAGGCCAAGCTGCTCCGCGTGCTCCAGGAACAGGAGTTCGAGCGGGTCGGTGGCACGTCGCCCATCAAGGTGGATGTGCGCATTGTCGCCACCACCAACCGCGATCTGGCCTCCGAGGCCGACCACGGGACGTTCCGGCAGGACTTGTACTATAGACTGTCCACGATCCCGGTCCTGATTCCGCCCCTGCGGGAGCGGCCCGAGGATATCGCGGTCCTGGCGCTCCGATTCGCCATGCGCACCGCGGCCGAGCTGGGCAAGAAGATCGACGGCATCTCGCCCGACGCCCTCGAGTCGATGCAGCAGTATCCGTGGCCGGGCAACATCCGGGAATTGCAGCACGTGATCGAACGGGCCGTGATTCTCACGCCGGACCCGATAATTCATGCGCACT
The DNA here is from genome assembly GCA_963843965.1 of uncultured Gemmatimonadaceae bacterium. Lineage (GTDB taxonomy): Bacteria > Gemmatimonadota > Gemmatimonadetes > Gemmatimonadales > Gemmatimonadaceae > Gemmatimonas. The sequence goes on along the minus strand of CAWJMR010000017.1, from coordinate 70,177 downwards.
GCCTGGAAGGGACGCGCTTCGGGTTGGCCCACTCGCTCGGCGCGCCCTCCATCCGTCCGCGCTCGATCCCCACGCCCGGCGCCGTCTCGGCGCTCGCGACCAGCGCGACCCCCGCCGCCGGCATGGCCATCGGCGGCGCGACCAACGGCAACATTGCCTTGGCGTCGCTGAATGTGGCCGATGCCGAACGCGTGCTTATTCAGCATGCGCTGGCAGCTGCCGATAATAACCGTACGAAGGCAGCCGAACTGCTGGGCATCAGCGTGCGCACCCTCCGCAACAAGCTCAACGGTCCCGGCAAGGACGCCGACAGCGACGACGAGTAGGCCGTCGCGTGTTCGTCGGCAACTCCGACCGGGTGACGGTGGTCGGCAAGTTTGGTCCTCGCTGCACCCGGCAACATTTGCCCCGATGGCGTGATTGACCGCACTTGGCTTGCCTGGAAACACTCGCAACTCGAGACTTGAACTCACCACTCAAGACTCATAATACCAATGACTTAGAGCACGATAACTGATGAGGGTCCGATGGCCGTGCCCCTGTGGCCCGGCCATTGCTTTTTACCGGTGTGGATACGCTCGCCCTTTCACACCGGGAATACGCAGATGCTCTTCGGACTCATCGATCGCACCACCTCCGCCACGTCGCTCAAAGGCGCACTCGACAAGAGTGTGGAGCGGTCTCGTGGCATCGCGGATCGCGTCTCCAAGGCAACCGTGGGCAACGGTGACGGATTCGCGCTCGAAGCGAAGGCCGGCACCGCCCAGGCCAACCTGAATCCCGTGAACGTGGAAGACGAGATGACGGCGCTGGCGGATGAACAGATCCGCTTCCTCGCCACCTCGCGCCTTCTCGAAAAGACGTACGCCAGCCTCCGCACCGCGATCAAGGGAGGTAACGGCTGATGTCGATTGACCCGACGCGCCGCCCTGCCCTGCTCCCGATCCCGGGCCAGCAGACGATCCGCCCGATGTTCCGCTCGCTCGGCATCGCCGCCAGCGGACTCAGTGCCCAGCGCCAGCGCATGGAAACGATCGCCCAGAACATGGCGAACGCCGATGTGACCCGCGGCCCCGATGGCCAGCCGTACAAGCGGAAAGACGTCGTGATGGAAGCCGCCACGTCGCAGAACGCGCTCTACAACTCCGAGAACTTCGCGTCGACCATGGGTACGGCCGCCGCCAGCAGCAGTGTGTTGGGCAGCAACGCCTTTGAAATCGCGACTGGCGACTCCCGCAAAGCGATCGAAGTGCCTGTGCTGCCGACGACCGGCGGCGTGAACGGCACGATCGGCGGTGAGTTCGGCGTCCGCGTGGCAGGCTTGGCGGAAGACCAGGGTGAAGGCCGTCTCGTGTACGAGCCCGGCCACCCCGACGCCAACGACGCCGGCTACGTGCGCTACCCCGACATCGACACCACGCAGGAAATGGTCAAGCTGATGGATGCGAAACGCATCTTCGAAGCGAACGCCGCCGTCTTTCAGACCGCCAAGTCCATGCTGCGCGCGTCGATCGACATCTGATGAACTAATCGCACTTCCGCTGCGGGCTCGGGGATCGGCGTGACTCTTCCTCCTCCTCCTCTCCGAACCACACGGTCCCCGACCCGCAGCACTCCTGGCAGCACCGCACGACGCGCTTCACTCGCAATACTCGCATTGCTCGCACGACTCGCTTCAACCGAACACCAGAGATTCACATGAGCGTCAACGGCATCAACAACACCCCGCTGCTTCCCAACCTCGGCGCGACCCGCGCCGAGACGGCACGCACGCAGAACGGCGCGCAGAATGGCGCCGAGCGCGCGCAGCAGGCCACGACGAACGCTCGCGCGTCGCAGAATGCCGCACTCAAGCCGCAGACGCCGATCGCTGGTCAGTCCACCGCGCAGAGCACGGTGCCGGCCGAAGCACCGGCTGGTACCGACCCGACGTTGTGGAGCGTGTTGACGAATGACGAGCGCAACTTCTTCGCGAAGACCGCCGCGCTCGGTCCGCTCACGTACAGCCGTATCAAGGCCGTCACGAACCCTGCGCCGCCGACGGCGCGCGGGATTCGCCTCGACGTCCGCGCCTGATTCCCGACTCCCACCGACTGATCATCATGCAGAATCGAATCGATCTTCTTACACGGGCGATGCCCGAGTTCGGCGGACGCGACACCGGCCTCTCCAAGCAGGTGCCGGTCATCGGTGAAGGCGAGAACTCGTTCGGCAACACGCTCACGCGCGCCATCAACGAAGTGTCCGACGCGCGCGATCGCGCGGGCGACCTCACGCAGCGGTTCGCCGCCGGCGAGAACGTCGAGCTGCATCAGGTGATGGCCGCCAGCGAAGAAGCAGGTCTCGCGCTCGACATGATGATCGAGCTCCGGAACAAGGTCGTCGAGGCCTACCGGTCCGTCATCGCCATGCAGTCCTGAGTAAGCGACAGTCATGAACTCCCTGATGGAATCTCTCTTCGGACGCATGGGCAACGGACGGCAGATCGCGATCATCGCGGTCGGCGTCGTGGCCACGGCGCTCGTGTTCGGTGTGTCGCGCTGGGCAACGCAGCCGACGATGGTGCCGCTGTATGCGGACATCCCCGTCGAGAACGTGAAGGCGATGACCGACAAGCTCACCGAGACGGGCATCGTGTACGAGCTCGATCGCACCGGCTCGACGATCATGGTGGCAAGCGCCGATCTGGCGCGGGCCCGCGTGAATCTGGCGGCCGAAGCGATGCCGACGGGCGGTCGCCCCGGCCTCGAACTGTTCGACAAGCCGTCGTGGGGCATGACGGACTTCACGCAGAAGGTGAACTATCGCCGCGCGCTCGAGGGGGAACTCGAGCGCACGATCGGCAAGCTGAAGAATGTCGAGATGGTGCAGGTGCACCTCGCCCTCGAAGACGCGCAGATGTTCAAAGCGAACGAGCGTCCGAGCAAGGCGTCGGTGACGCTCAAGATGGCTGGTGGCGAGACGCCGCGCGCGGAAACGGTGCACGGCATTGCCAGCATGGTGGCGAACAGCGTGGGTGGCCTCGACCCGGAGCACGTCACGATCGTCGACGAGCGCGGACAGGCGCTCACGCTCGAAGACGAAGGCTCGGTGGCCGGTCTCTCCAGCCGTCAGCTCTCGGTGCAGCGCGAAGTCGAGACGTACATGGAACAGAAGGCCGACAAGCTGCTCAACAGCCTCGTCGGCGCCGGCAATGCGCGGGTGCAGGTGGCCGCGTCGATCAACTTCGACAAGGTCGAGCGCACGGTGCAGGCGGTCGACCCCGAGCGTCAGGCCCTCTCCACGGAACAGAAGGCGGAAGTGACGCCGAGCAATCCGTCGCAGGGTGCCGGCTACAGCACGACCGCCACGTCGTACGAGAACACGAAGAGCGTCGAGAGCTTCAGCGGTGCGATCGGCAATCTGAAGAAGCTGACCGTCGCCGTGCTCGTGGCGGACAAGGTCACGATGCCGGTGCTCGACACCACGCTGAAGACGGCCCAGGCGCCGATCATCACGGTGCGCACGCCCGAAGAAATCGCCCGCATCGAGACGCTCGTGCGCAATGCGCTCGGCGTCGACTCCACGCGCGGCGACATGATCTCGGTGGTGAGCGCTCCGTTCGACATGCCGGCCCCGATCGTGGAACGCGACACGGTGCTGCCGCCGCAGGATATCGTGGCGAAGCTGCAGGCGAACCCGAAGCCGGTCGTCGCGATCGCCGCGCTGGTGGTGTTGCTGGTCATCGCGCTGGTGAGTGTGAGCGCGCTCAAGCCCAAGAAGTCGCAAGCCCTCGCCGCTGGAGCACCGAACCTGTTGCCGCCCAATTCCGGGTATCCGGAGCTGCCGGCCAGCTCGCAGATGCAGCAAGCGATGCAGGGCATGAACGAGTACGACCAGGAGGAACTCGAGGAGCCCAAGCGCCCCGTGCGTCTCCCGCCTCCGCCAACGACTCCGGAACGTGAACAGGCTATGGCCACCGTCGATCAGCGTCCCGACGCTGCCGTTCGCGTGATGCGCGGCTGGCTTCGCACGTGAGCTCCGCCATGATTGCTCTCCCTCGCGGTGGCGCGAACTCCGCCGACAAGTACTCGCCCGATCGTCTCACCGGTCGCCAGAAAGTGGCGATCGTATGCATGGCGATCGGCACAGAGCACGCCGCCAAGATCACCGCCGGTCTCCACCCCGAAGAGGCGGAGATCGTCGCGCTCGAGATGGCGCAGCTCGATCGCGTGCCCCCTTCGGTCGTCGATACGGTGCTCGCCGAGTGGCTCGAGCTCACGCTCGGTGTCGATTCGCTGAGCACCGGCGGCGTCGAGTTCGCCAAGGACGTGCTCGAAGCGGCCTTCGGACCGGCCAAGGCGCAGCAGATTCTCAAGCGCATTCAGGGTCAGCTCGCCGACAGCGATCGCTTCGGCCGTTTGCGCCGCGCCGACCCGCAGCAGCTTGGCAACACGCTGCGCGGCGAACACCCGCAGACCATCGCGCTCATCCTGGCGCACCTCGATCCCGGCCACGTGGCTGCCATTCTGCGCGAGCTCGATCCCACGCTCGGCGGTGACGTGATGTTCCGCATCGCGAAGATGGAGAAGGTGTCACCCGAGATGATTTCACTGGTGGAACGCGCGATCGGCAGCGAAGCCGACCTCGCCTTTTCGCAGGGCATGTCCAGCGTTGGTGGTCCGGCAGCCGTCGCCGCCGTCCTCAACCTCGTCAGCTCATCGCTCGAGAAGGAAGTGCTCGACCTGGTGGCCGAAAAGGACGCGCACCTCAGCGATCAGATCAAGAATCTCATGTTCGTGTTCGAAGATCTCTCGTCGCTCGACGACAAGTCGCTGCAGCGCCTGCTGCGCGAAGTGGACGTCAAGCAGCTCGCTCTGGCCCTCAAGGCCGCCAGTCCCGAGCTCAAGGCGAAGATCATGCAGACGATGTCGCAGCGCGCAGTCGCCGGCCTCAAGGAAGAGATGGAGTTCCTCGGCCCGGTCAAGATGCGCGATGTGGAAGCGGCCCAGACGGACATCGTATCGAAGGTTCGCGCCCTCGAAGAGACCGGCGAGATCGTGCTGAGCGCCGGAACCGACGATGTCATCATCTGAGGACCGACCGATGCGAGCAACAGCCTGGTCTCTCGACGAGTTCGCCGTGGCCGACGGCTTCGGCGAATTCACTCCCGCGGAAACGCGGGTTCCGGCCCAGTCGCCCGACGACCTGGAAGCAGATTTCCAGGCTCGTCTCGCGGTGGAGCGTTCGCGCTCGGAAGCCGCGGCGTACAGCCGTGGCCGGGCCGACGGCGAACGCGCCGCCCGCGCGGGCGTGGACGAAGAAATCGCCTCGGCGATGGCGCTGCTGTCCGAGGCGCTCAACAATGTGCAACTGCACGAGTCGCGCTGGGTCAGCAACGCCGAAGAGAATATCGCGGCGATCGCGGTGATGGTGGCGCGTCACATCGTGCAGCGCGAAGTGAGCGCCGATCCATCGTTCGTACGCGACGTGGTGCAGAGCGCGATGGCGCAGTATCCGCTCGATCAGGAGATCACCATCCGCATCAACCCGGAAGATCTCAATGCCTGTCGTGCGTCGATCGAAGAAGCCGGCCGTCGTGAGATCCGCTGGATCAGCGATGTGTCGATCCTGCGCGGCGGCTGCCTGATGGAAGGGCGCGAGCGCATCATCGACGGCCGCGTGGACACGGCGCTCGAGCGCGCCTATCGCAGCCTCGGTGGAGTGCAGGCGTGATGACGCCGACGCGCGCCACGACGCCGTTCGACGACGGATACACCAACATGCTCGACGCCATGCAGGACCGCCTCTCACGCAGTGAGCGGTTCGGCTCATACGGTCGGGTCACGCGCGTGGTCGGACTCGTGGTCGAAGCCACCGGCATCGATGTCGGACTCGGTTCGCTGTGCCGCATCACGAGCCACTCGCGCGAGCGGTCGGTGCTGGCCGAAGTCGTCGGATTCAACGAGCGCAGCGTGCTGCTCATGCCGCTTGGTGAACTCGACGGCCTGCATGCCGGCGCCAGCGTGCAGCCGCTCGGTCGTACCTTCGGTGTGGATGTCGGCCCCGGACTGCTGGGCCGCGTGTTGAACGGCCTCGGGCATCCCATCGACGGCAAAGGCAAGCTCGATACCGTGGAGCGCGTGCCGCTCTCGGCCGAACCGCCCAACCCGCTCACGCGCGACACCATCGACCGTCCGATGGAAACCGGCGTGCGCGCGATCGACGGACTGCTCACGATCGGCCGCGGTCAGCGCGTCGGTATCTTCGCTGGTTCCGGCGTCGGCAAGTCCACGATGCTCGGCATGATTGCACGCAACGCGCAGGCCGATGTAAACGTGATCGCGCTGCTTGGTGAGCGCGGTCGTGAAGTACGCGAGTTCATCGAGAACTCGCTGGGAGAAGAAGGGCTGGCCCGTTCCGTCGTGATCGTGGCCACCGGCGATCAGGCCGCGCTCGTGCGCGCCCGCGGTGCCCTCGTGGCGACCGCGATCGCCGAGTACTTCCGCGATCAGGGCAAGCAGGTCCTGCTGATGGTGGACTCGGTGACGCGTGTGGCGATGGCCTGGCGTGAAATCGGTCTCGCCACCGGCGAGCCGCCCACCACGAAGGGCTATCCGCCCTCGGTGTTCGCCAATCTGCCGCGCCTCCTCGAGCGCGCCGGCAATGCGACCACCGGTGGTATCACTGGCATCTACACCGTGCTCGTGGACGGTGACGACTTCAACGAGCCGGTGGCCGACGCCTCTCGCTCGATTCTCGACGGCCACATCGTGCTCACGCGTCGCCTCGCGGCGCAGAATCACTTCCCGGCCATCGACGTGCTCGACTCGAAGAGCCGGGTGAAAGACGCGATCACCAACGAAGTGCAGCGACGCGCGGGCGGTGCGATGCTGCGACTCGAAGCGGCGTATCGCGAGAAGGAAGACCTGATCATGGTCGGCGCGTACCAGAAGGGGAGCGATCCCTACGTGGACGCGGCCATCATCTATCGGCAGCGCGTGCTCGAGTTCCTGCAGCAGCGCCCCGATGAGTCCACGCCCTATGGCGACACGTACAGCGCGCTCGCCCAGATCGCCGAGGCCATCGAGTCGTCGGTGCGGAGACGTCCGTGAGCTTCAAGTTCCGGCTGCAGCGCATTCTCGAACTGCGCGAACAGCACGAGCAGGCGAAGGCGCGCGCGTTGGCCAGTGCACGTGACAGCGCCGACGCCGCGCATCGCGCGAAGGACGAGATCGCGAACCTGCGCGATCACAGCAAGCAGCAGATCACGACGACGGCAAATAGCGGCCCGCGCATCGGCCATCTGCATCAGCTCGGATTCGTACTCGCATCGCTCGACGAACGGGTGCTTTTGGCCGCTGATGCGGCAAAGCTTGCCGATAGCGACGTGCAGAAGGCGCAGGGAATGCTGGAAGAAGCGGCCCGCGACCGACGCGTGCTCGATCGGCTAAAGTCCCGTCACGCCGACACTTGGCGCGCCGAGAGTGCCCATAAGGATCGTGTCGCTATGGACGAGATCGCTCTGGCACAGTTTGCGCGTAAAGCAGGGCTGAATGCGGCGGATGACGCCGCGAGCAGCAACACCCCCATTGATGGTTCGCATTCATGAAGCAGCTGATCATCCCGATCGTGATTGGACTCCTGGCCGGCCTCGGTGGCGGCACGGGGTACTCGTACATGAAGACGTCGGCCAAGTACACGGCCGACTCGACGCACATGGCGGACAGCCTGAAGGCGCATCCGCCGGCTGACTCCACGCATGCGGATTCGACCGAAGCGGATGCCTCGCATGGCGAAGCGGCCGCGCATGACAGTGTGCCGGCCGACAGCGCCGCGCATGGCATGGACGCGCCGGGCGCGCACGAAGCGGCCGCACCGATGACGCCGGCCGACAGCATTCGTTTGCTCGACGCCGCGCGTCGCGATCTCAAGGCGGCATCCGCGAAGCCAGCTCCGGGCAAGGCCGTCGATACGCACGCCGCGCCGGCGAAAACGACTCCCGCGCCCGATGCGCACGCGACGCCGAGCCTGAAGTCGCAGACGCAGACGGCGACCGACGCCAAGTCCAGTACCGCATCCGCCGCCACCGTCGTGAAGGAAGCGCGTGATGCCGCGATGAATACCGCGCTCCCCGAGCAGCGTCTGGCCAAGATCTTCTCGGCGATGGCCGCAAAGGACGCCGCCAAGGTGCTCGACCAGATGACCGACGGCGATGTCCGCACGATTCTTGGCATGATGAACGACCGCCAGGCGGCCGCCATCCTCACGTCGATGTCCGCGTCGCGTGCCGCCGCGATCACGAAGGGTGGCAGCAAGGCCCCCGGAGGTTCGCTATGAACGTGATGAAGGCCATTACGACCGCGGCACCGCGTCCGGAACGGGCCGCCGAGCGCGCCATCGAACGGACCACGCGCCCTGAGGGCGAGCGCACGGAAACGGATGCCGCCGCCGAGACCGAGAAGAAGCGCAGCGTGTCGCGCGCCGAGTTCTCCGCCCTGCTGGCGCTCATCTCCGGCGCCGGCTCCCGCGTACGCTCCGATCTGATTCAGCAGCTGCCCGCCGAGGGCGCGTCACTCGTGGACAAGCTCCTCGATGAAGCGGCTGCCGAGCAGTCGGCCGACGAATCGACCGGTGATGCACTCACGGGCGAAGGTGCATTCCCCGGCGAGAAGGGACTGCGGACCGCGCTGCAGCATGGCTCGCACGATCGCGCGGCTCAGCAGGCCGCGCAGGAAGTGAGTGAAGCGCTGCGCTACGGCATTCTGAATACGTCGATCGACAATACGCCGACAGATGCGTCGTCGGACGACATCATCGACCTGCCCACGTACGCCAAGAATCGCGGCGCGAACGGCCTGCTCGGCATCTCGCGCGCGGCGCAGCAGATCAGCGCGCAGCTTGGCAGCCAAGGTGAGATCGAAGGCGAACGCAACGCGCTCGCGGTGCTGTCGCGCATCGCGACGAAGCGCGGTACGTCGCTCGAACAGTTGATGGCCATCGGTGATGTCCGTGGTGCCGACGCCCGCGCCGCGCTGGACGCGCTGCTGGCGAAGGCGGGCACGCCCGCCGGTACCGAAATCGCCGATAACGCGGCAGCCGCGGCGGCGGCGTCAGCCAGCGCGGCGGCCCTGGTCGCGGCCACGGCGGCCTCCGCTGCCGATCCGACCACGCCGATCAAGGATCTCGACGCCGTCGCTCCCGAGCTCCGCTCGCGGGTGCAGCGCGTGATCGACCGCATGAAGGGCGAGTACGGCCACGACGTCTCCATCGTCGAAACGGCGCGCTCGCAGGAACGTCAGGACCATCTCTTCGAGCAGGGACGCACGCGTCCGGGCGCAGTCGTCACATGGACGCGCGACTCCGCGCACACCCGTGGTGATGCCGTCGATGTGATCGTGGATGGTTCGTGGGAGAATGCGCAGGGCTTTGCCCGCCTGCAGCGCATCGCGAAGGAAGAAGGACTGCGCACGCTCGGCATGAAGGACCCCGGACATCTCGAGCTCGCGAATCATGGCGAGCGCGCGCTGGCCAACGCGGCTCCGCAGGCGCTCGACAAGGTGACCGCGGCGTTCCAGCGGCAGTCGTCGTCGGCCGCGCAGGCGGCATCGCAGGCGGCTCCCGCCGGCGTGGCCCAGGTCGCGAGCGTGGCTGGTGTGGCGCAGGTGGCCCGCGTGGCCGATGCCAACGCCGCTCCCGCGGCGATGGGCGAAGGTGCGGCGGCGTACGTCGCGCAGGCCAACGCGAACAAGGGCGCCAACGGCGAACAGAATGGCAACGCGTTCGGACGCGGTACGCGCGACGAGAACGGTCATCCAATCAACGATGGGCGGAAGCTGGGCCATACCAAGCAGGACGCCGCCGGCGATACGTCGGCCTTTGGCGCCATGCACGGCAACGGCCAGGGCACCACGCAGACGACCGGCGCCGAGCGCGCCGCGTCGGTGGGTCAGGCGGCCGGCAGTGAGCAGGCCCAGCGCGTGTCGGACATTCAGGCCATGCGCGCGGATGCGCCGGCCGGTCCGCTGTCGCGCATGACGCTCAATGTCGACAACGCGAACGGCACGCAGGACCGCATCACCGTCGATCTGCGCGGCAACGTGGTGGACACGTTCATCTCGACCGACGCGTCGAGCGCCGAGCGGATGAAGCTGCGCACCGGTGAGCTGCAGGAGTCGCTGGGCCGTCATGGCCTCGAGGCGGAGAGTGTGCGGATCAGCGGGGCCAACAAATCAGAGCAGAGCGATTCGTCGCGCGCGATCAGCAGCGAGCGCGATGCGCTCCGCATGAACGGCGCGACGCAGACCACGTCGGGTGAGGGCGCACAGTCCCAGAGTCAGCGCGACCGGGCGACCGGCCGCGACTGGGATAAGCAGCAGGATGCTCGCCGCGAGCAGAAGGAGCAGGCGGCGCGTGAGCAGCAGCGCGAGCAGGCGAATCAGCGCGGCTGGCAGAATCTCTTCAACGGGACCAAGTGATGATCACCGCTACGCGGAACGTCGCCAGCGCGTTCGATCCGAGCACCACGCGGGCGAACTACGCCACCACGCCGGAAACGGAGCCGCCCAAGGGGCTGGCCGAGCCGACGGCCGGCTCAAGTGTGCTGACCAAGACGAGCCAGGGCATGGGTCAGGACGAGTTCCTCAAGATGCTCGTCGCGCAGCTGAAGAATCAGGATCCCCTGAATCCGATGGACGGCAAGGACATGGCGGCGCAGCTCGCCCAGTTCTCGACCGTCGAACAGCTGATCACGATGAACAAGTCGATGGAAGCGCAGGCGGCCTCCGCCGGCGCAACCGCCGAGGCGATCAAGGCGCTCGAGACCACGCAGAATGAGCGCGCCGACGAACTCGCGCAGCTCATCGAAGGACAGATGGCGATGGGTACCGTCGGCAAGATCGGCGTAACCACCGGCAACACCACGTTCCTCGACAAGGCCGGCAACGGCACGATCGTCGTGGACAGCGGCACCATGAAGGGCGGCGCCCGCGTGAGCCTGGTGAACGATCAGGGCAAGACCGTGAGCACCATCAGTCTGGGCGAAGTAAAGGGCGGGCAGATGTCGTTTGAACTTGGCGACTACGCGCAGACACCACCGCTCCCCGCCGGCAAGTACACGTACAAGTTCGAGGTCGCAACGGATGGCGGCCAGTGGCAGGCAGCGAAGACGTACACGGCCGGACGGATTACCGGCATGCGGTACGAAAGCGGCAACCCCATCCTGATCATCGGCGATTCGCTCAGCGTGCCGATGTCGCAGCTCACCCAAGTGCGCAGCTGACCGCGACTAGTCTCACGAGGAGTTACACAGATGCTTCGTTCTCTCTTTGCCGGTGTCTCCGGCCTGCGCAACAACCAGGTGCGCATGGACGTGATCGGTAACAACATTGCGAACGTGAACACGGTGGCCTTCAAGGCCGGCCGCGTGACGTTCAAGGAAGGCTTCGCGCAGTTGCTGCAGGGCGCGAGTCGTCCGCCTGGAGACCAGGGTGGTATCAACCCGGTCCAGATCGGCCTCGGCATGCAGATCGGCTCGATCGACCAGATCTTCAATCAGGGCAATCTCGAAACGACCGGCTTGAACACCGACGTCGCGATTCAGGGCGACTCGTTCTTCGTCGTGCGAAAGGGCAACCAAAGCTTCTACACGCGCGCCGGCAACTTCCAAGTGGACGCGAACGGTCAGATGGTGTCGCCGGCCAACGGCTTCATCGTGCAGGGTCGCATGTACGACAACGGCATTCTGCAGGACGGCATCCAGGACATCCGCCTGCCCTTCGGTCAGAAGGTGTCGGCCAAGCCGACCACCGAAGCCGTGCTCGCCGGCAACCTGAATGCGTCGGCCCCGGTGTTCCAGGGTGACTTCCAGGATCCGACCGATCGCGCGCTGCCGATCAACGAGAAGTCGTGGACGGAATCGCAGATCGCCGTGTTCGACTCGCAGGGTACGAAGCGCGACATCAAGATCCAGATGTGGAAGACCGGCCCGAACTCGTGGGATTGGCAGATCGATCCGATCGCCTCGGGTGTGATCGAGAACTTCCAGACGGACTCTAACTCGCCGCCGTCGGATATCGCACTGCCGACGCCGCTCGCCGGTTACGAGATCCTGCCGGCCAACGTGAAGGTGTACAGCTCGTCGGGCACCGAGTACCTGTCGCCCGCCGACTACAGCTTCTCCAGCGGTCCGCCGCCGGCGGTGCAGTTCACGTCGAGCATGCCGTCCAGCTCCGAGATCAAGATCTCGTACTTCATGAGCCCGACGGCGGCCACGGCGAGCGAGAACAGCGGCACGTTCACGTTCGACAACGCCGGCATCATGAACACCAACATCTCGGCCGCGATCAACTTCGCAGTGCCGGGTGCGAATCCGGTGCAGCTGAACCTCAAGCTCAACGGCGGCGTCAGCGGCCTCACGCAGTTCGCGTCCACGGCCTCCACGGCGGTGCTTCGTGACCAGAACGGCTACACGGCCGGTACGCTGCAGAACTTCAGCATCGACCGTTTCGGTCTGATCACGGGCTTCTTCACCAACGGCACCACGTCGTCGCTGGCCAAGATCGTGCTCGCCGACTTCAACAATCCGAGCGGCATGCTCCGCATCGGCGACAACATGTACCAGGAGTCGGCCAACTCGGGCGGCGCCGTCCTCGGCTTCGCGCTCGAAGGCTCGCAGTCGCAGCTCACCAGCGGCGCGCTCGAAATGTCCAACGTCGACCTGGCTCAGGAGTTCACGAACATGATCGTGGCCCAGCGCGGCTTCCAGGCCAACGGCAAGGTCGTCTCGACCTCCGACGAAATGCTCCAGGAGCTAATGAGCATCAAGCGGTAAATCGGGTAACCCGAGTCGGGTGACCGGATAGGCTGGACCACCCGGACGCGGGGGGCCAGAAGGCGGAGGATGGGGCACGCACGGGCCCTCATCCTCCGCCTTTGGCGTTTCCGGCCCGGCAGAAAGTGCCGGACGGAGTAAAAAAGGCCGGCCGATTTCAGTGATGTACGCCGTACGTTTTGACGAGTAGAAATGTGCAGAACACATGTAACATGTTGATATGCAACTCCTTACCCCATACCCCCTACTCCGTACTCGTCGTGGCCTGGGTCATGCTTTTACAGAGGTCGTAGCACTCCCTCTGTCCGACTCGACGAACCGATCCATGGCTAACGAAACCCCGCAGGCTCCAGAAGGCGCACCCGCTGCGCCCGCGAAAGCAAAACTCCCGATGCTGATCGGCATGGTTGCCGTCGGTCTGGCGCTGGGTGGCGGTACCGGAGCCGCCGTGCTCGGACCGATGGTTGCGAAGAAGATGGGCAAGGTGACCCCGATCGTCGCCGCCGATAGCGCGCACGGCGGGGATGCCGCGGCCGCTGAAGGCGAGCACGGCGCTCCTGCTGAGGGTGGCAAGGAAGGCGCCGCTGCCGAAGCGGCGATCCACGTGCTCGACAACATGGTGCTGAACCCGGCCGGCAGCGGTGGCTCGCGCTACCTCCTGCTCACCGTCGCGATCGAAGTGGGCTCGCCTACCGCGATCGAGAGCTTCAAGGCACGCGACGCCGAATTGCGCGACATCGTGCTGACCACGCTCGGTACGAAGCCGGTCGAGCAGCTCACCGACATGGCCACGCGCGAACAGTTCAAGGTAGAAATCATGAAGGCCGTGGACGAGCGCTTCGGCAAGAAGTCGGTGAAGCGCATCTACTTCCCGCAGTTCGTCGTTCAGTAAGTCACGCCGCACCGACCACCCGATGAGCTCCGAAACTCTCAGCCAGCATGACATCGACCGCCTCCTCGGCGGCGGCTCGCGCCAGTCGCCCACGGCGGCGGCGGCGATGGATGTGCAGGTCTACGACTTCCGCCGTCCGCACCGCGTCTCCAAGGAACGCCTGCGCACACTCGAAGCGATGTACGAGCGGCTGGTGAAGGGCCTGGAAGCGTGGCTCATCTCGCGTGTGCGCGGACAGATCGAAGTCCGCCTGCAAAGCGTCGAGCAGTTCTCGTTCGGCGAGTTCACGCTCTCGCTGCCGATGCCCTGCTCGTCGTTCATCTTCGACATCACGGGCACGGGGCAGAAGGGCGTCATCGACGTCGGCCCCGAGTTCAGCACCTACATCATCGATCGCCTGTTTGGTGGCGAGGGCACAGGCAGCGCGCTCACGCGTGCGCTGACCCCCATCGAACGCATGGCCGTCCGGTCGGTCGCCGACAAAGTCAGCGGTCTCCTTCAGGAGATCTGGCAGGACCATGTCGCGATGGATCTCAACATCACGGGCTTTGAATCGTCGCCCGAAATCCTGCAGGTCGTCAACCGCGAAGATCCCGTGCTGGTGGCGAACGTCGAGTTCACCACCGGCAACGTGAGCAGCCTGCTGCTCATCTGCCTGCCCTTCTCGGTGCTCGACAAGTTCTTCACGTCGAGCGGCCAGCAGCGCAATGCACTGCTCACCACCAGCGATCAGGAACGCGAGACCACGCGTCAGCGCAGCGAGTCGGCGCTTCGCGCCACGAAGGTGCCGCTCACGGCGCGCCTTCCCGACTTCCAGCTCTCGATGCGCGACATCGCCGGCATTACCGAAGGCACGATCATCCCCACCGGCATCCCGACCGACGCGCGCGTGATCGTGCGCGCCGGCACGCAGGAACGCTTCATCGGCCATCCCGGCCGCGTAAGCGGAAATCTCGCGGTGCGCATCCTCGATGCCGTACCCAGCGCCACGACCTCAGACTCACGGACGGCTTCCGCATGAATCCCGCCGAAATCGACGCGCTCGTTGCCAGCGCGCAGGCCGCCAAGGCGGCCGGCCAGCCCATCTCGTCGCTCATGGACGAATCAGGAGCCCCCTCCGCGGCCCCGGTTCGTGCGCCGCAGCTCACCGAGTTCGAACAGACGATGATGAGCACCACGGAAGTGCCGATCGGCATGCTCCTGGATCTCACGCTCCCCGTCTCCATCGAACTGGGTCGCACCTCGATGACGGTGCAGGAAATTCTGCGCCTCGGTCGTGGCTCCGTGATCCAGCTCGACCGCCTCGCCGGCGAGCCGATCGACATCTATGTCGGTGACCGTCGCTTCGCGGAAGGCGAAGTGGTGGTGCTCGGCGAACACTTCGGCGTGCGCATCACGCGCGTGCTGGCCAATCCGGCCGCCTCCAGCGCTGCCAACGCAGCCTGAGACCTGACATGCTGACCGCTGCACTTGGTGTCATCGCTGCTCTCGCCTTCGTCCTCGGACTTGGCGCCGTCTGCCTCTGGGCGCTCAAGCGCTTCGGAGCCGGTGCCCTCGCGTCGAAAACGCGTGTGCCGTTGGAAGTCGTGCAGCGCATCCCGCTGGGCCCGAAAACGGGGCTCGCCGTGGTGCGCGTGGGAGAGCGGGTGATGGCCCTGTCCGTCGGCGAAGGTGGTGTGCGTCAGCTGTTCGAACTCGATGAAGTCGACCGCCAGCGCGTGATCGCGACCAGCACGTTGCCCGTGCCGATGGTGTCCAGCGCAGCCGCGTCGGCGTCGTTCACGATGCCGACCGCACTGCCTTCGGCGTTGCCGGGCAAGTTCGGCGCGATGTTCCGCCGCTCGCTCAACGCGACGAATGTGCATGCTGCGATGTCGCAGGCTGATGCCGAGAACAGCACGGCGTTCCTGGTGCCAAGTGCGCCGCGCGTAGCGGTGCTGCCGTTCTCGCCGGCCGAACCGAGTGAAGTGCCCGCGTTCCTGACGGCCGCGGTAACCACGCGCCGCGGTGATGCAATCACCTACTCGCCGAACGCCACCGCGCAGACAGCGACGTCGTCCACGCAGCAGGCCGATCGCGACTTCCGGGCGATGCTCGGCATTTCGTTGGGTGGTGCGACGCGCCTCGCGACGTTCGCCGCTGCCATGTTCCTGCTCGGCGCCACGTCACTGAGCGCGCAGGCCGCGACGCAGAGTGCTCCGCCGCGGCCCGCCACACCGGCAGCAGCGGCAGCCGCCCCCACGCCGCTGCAGGCGCCGGCATTGCCCGGCGCCCCGACCGGCGCCGCCGCGCTTCCCGCGCCCACGGCACCGGGAGCGCCCGATTTCTCGCTGCCGGCCTCGTTGCAGAGCGTCACGCAGGATCTCGTCCAGAAGGCGGCCGCGGCGGAAGCGGCCACGAAGCCTGCCGCCGCGAAGCCGAAGAGCCGCAACTCGCGTCTCGGCGCAACGCCAGGCGCTGACAATGGCGCCGCGCTCACCGCGCAGGCCGCCGCGTCGCGCCGTCCGATGTCGCAGATGGTGGTGGACTCCGCGCGCGACGCGAGCGGACGGGCCAACACCGCGTCACCGGCGCCGGTCGGCACCGACGACGCGATCATGCGCATGATGCCACAGATGGATGTGAAGCTCGGCGGCGACGGTGAGAACGGTGGACTTCGCTTGAACGGCACCGTGGGCATCGTGGTCATGATGGGGCTGCTCACGCTGCTCCCCACGCTGCTGCTCATGATGACGGGCTTCACCCGCATCCTGATCGTGCTGCACTTCCTGAAGCAGGCGATGGGCACGCAGAGCGCCCCACCCGCTCACCTGCTCGCCGGCATGGCGCTGCTGTTGACGGGATTCGTGATGACGCCGACGCTCACGCAAGTGAACCGCCAGGCGATCGAGCCGTGGCTCGAGGGCAAGATGACGCAGGTCGAGATGATGAAGACCGGCGTGAAGCCGATGCGCGAGTTCATGCTGCGGCAGACCCGCGAATCGGATCTGAAGACGTTCGTCGAAATGAGCCGGATGCCGCGTCCGAACACCGTGGACGATGTGCCGCTGCATGTATTGATGTCGGCCTTCGTGGCCAGCGAGCTGCGCACGGCCTTCCAGATCGGTTTCGCGATCTATCTGCCCTTCATCATCATCGACGCGGTCGTCGCGTCAGTCCTGATGAGTATGGGCATGATGATGTTGCCACCGGCAATGATCTCGTTGCCCTTCAAATTGCTGCTGTTCGTGCTGGTCGATGGGTGGACGCTCACCATCACGAGCCTGGTGCAGAGCTTCAAGTAGCGCGTGAGCCGACGGGCTTTGGCCCCGCATCGGCGAATCCCTGACCGGCGCGCTGTAACGAAGAAATCATCTCGAGTTCAAGGAGTTCAAGGGGTCAGAGTCGTTGAACGCTCGCGTTCAACGACTCTGACCCCTTGAACTGTTCAACGACTCTGACCCCTTGAACTGTCCTTGAACCGCTTGAACCCCATGATTCCCTCCCCCCTGCTCCCTAAGGAGTTTGCCGTTAGCGGTCCCGCGGCAACTCTCGCCGCTATCCGCCGCTCCTTCACGCGGCAAATCTTGCCGAACCACCGCACTCGGTCAAATCGACCGATTCGCTTGCTTCACGTAAACACAACAATGCCAATGCTTTAGCTCACTCTGTGATCCGGGTCGCCCTTGGTACGGCCCCTGCTTTATCAGAGCTCGACAGTTCCCATTTCTCGAGCCGACCCCGGATGTCACACCAACTCGTCATCGACTTATCACGCCAGGCGATCATGACCGCGCTCATGATTGCGGCCCCGATGCTGCTCATCGCCCTCGGCGTGGGGCTCGTCGTGTCGATCATCCAGTCGGTGACCCAGATCCAGGAACAGACCCTGGCCTTCGTCCCGAAGCTCGTCCTCGTGGGCGGCGCCTTCATCGTCGGCATGCCCTGGCTGCTCCAGATCCTGATCCGCTACACCACCGAACTCTTTCGCGGCATCCCCGCGATGGTCGGCTGAGCGGAATCGATTTCGTGACTCCTTCGACGGGCCTCTTCGGCCTCCCCGACTTCTTCGCTCCCGGCGTCGCGACAGCCTTCGTGCTGACCGCGCTCCGTGTGGGCGGGCTGTTGCTCGTCGCCCCGGCGTGGTCGGCCAAGAGCTTCCCGATGAAGCTCCGCACCGCCGTCCTCGTCGTGTTCGCCACGCTGCTCATTCCGAGCGCTTCCGCGACCGCCGATCTCACCACGCTGCGCATCACGCCGGTCACGTTCCTCAGCGAGACGATCATCGGCTTCGTGATCGGCTTTGCCGCCGCGATCATCGTGGCCGGCGCCGAGTTCGCGGGTGAGCTGATGACCAACTCGATCGGTCTGTCGGGCATGGCGATTCTCGATCCCGTCAACAACACGCAGGGCGCCATTCTCGGCACCTTCATGCAGATGCTGGCCGTCACGCTGCTCCTCACCGGCGGCGGTCATCTCATCATGCTGCAGGCCGTCGCGCAGAGCTTCGTCTCCATGCCCCTCGGCGCCCCGCTCGATCTGCCCAGTGGCATGCTGGCCGTCACCAAGGCCGGCACCACGATCTTCGCCACCGGCATGCAGTTCGCCGCGCCGGTGATCGCCGCCATTCTCGTGGCCAACATCGCGCTGGCGATCCTCGGACGCGCCGCGCCGCAGTTGCAGGTCATGAGCCTCGCCTTCCCGCTCCAGATCGGAATCGGCCTGCTCACCTTCGCCGGTTCGATCGGCCTCGTCGTACACGCGCTCGCCGACTGGACGCCGGCGTACGCCACGACACTCGACACTTTTGCGCGGGCGGTCCACGTCGCCCCTGCGCCGACGACGGGGCGTTGATCCATGTCTGATTCAGATTCCGGCGAAAAGACAGAAGCGCCCTCTGGCAAAAAGCTCGACGACGCGCGCAACAAAGGTCAGATCGCCAAGAGCCCCGAGCTCACGACCGCCGCCTTCCTCCTGGGCTCCACGCTCACGATGTCGATGGCGGGGCCGCCGCTCTGGCAGTTCCTGCTCGACACGATGGGCAACACGCTGGCCAACGCCGGTGACCTCGAGCGCGGTGGAGCCTCGGCCATTCCGTTCCTGCAGGCCATCGGCTTCCGCACCATCGTGGCGATGGTCGGTATGATGGCGGCACTCGCCGTGATCGCGATCGCCGTGCAGGCGATGCAGACCGGCGGTCTGCTCACCACGGAAACGCTCACGCCGAAGTTCAGCCGCATCAATCCGATGAACAATCTCGGACGGCTCCTCGGCAAGCAGTCGATCGTCGAACTCGTGAAGGCGCTCCTGAAGCTCAGCATCGTGGCGTGGGCCGTGTACTCCACGCTCGCCGATGCCTGGCCCGACGTGCAGGGCCTCGCGCTCGACAAGTCGCCCGCCGCGCTCATGCAGGTCGTCGGCAAGTATGCCATCGCGCTGCTCAAGAACGCCGGCTTGATGTTCCTCGTGCTCGCCCTCGCCGACTTCGCGTGGCAGAAGTACAGCACGACCGAATCGTTGAAGATGACGAAGCAGGAAGTGAAGGAAGAAGCGAAGTCGCAGGAAGGCAATCAGGAAGTGAAGGGACGCCGCCGGCAGATCGGACGCGAGCGCATCCGTCGTCAGATGTTCGCGGAAGTCCCCAAGGCCGATGTCGTCATCGTGAACCCGGTGCACATCGCCATCGCCATCAAGTACGACCCCAACGTCGCTCCGGCGCCGTACGTCGTCGCGATCGGCCAGCGCAAGATCGCGCTCCGCATCAAGGAACTCGCCTTCAAGCACAACGTGCCCGTGATCGAAAACATCCCCCTCGCCCGCGCGCTCATCGTCGTGGCGAAGGTGGGCACCGTCATTCCCGTCGAGATGTATCTGGCCGTCGCCGAAGTGCTTGCCTTCGTGATGCGCCAGCGTGAACGGTTCGGCGCCTCGTGGCGTGGAACGGCCGCCGCATGAGGAACGTCTAAGTGACCAGCGCAGCACTCCCTATTTCGCTTCCCATCGAACCGGGCAAGAAGGCGGAAGTCGCACTCGCCATCGCGGTCGTGCTCATTCTGGCACTGATCGTGGTGCCGTTGCCGCCGATCATGCTCGACCTGTTCCTCGCCGCCAGCATCGGCCTGTCGCTGGTCGTGCTGCTGGTGTCGCTGTACACCACCGATCCGCTCGACTTCAGCAGCTTCCCCGCCCTGCTGTTGCTGCTCACGCTCTTCCGCATCGGCCTGAACGTCTCGTCCACGCGCCTCATTCTCACGCAGGCGCATGCGGGCAAGGTGATCGAAGCGTTCGGCAACTTCGTGATCGGCGGCAATTATGCCGTCGGTATCGTGATCTTCCTGCTGCTGATCGGCATCAACTTCATCGTCATCACGAAGGGTGCCGGCCGTATCGCCGAAGTCGGTGCGCGCTTCGCGCTCGACGCGATGCCCGGCAAGCAGATGGCGATCGACGCCGACCTCTCGGCCGGCCTCATCGACGAGAAGGAAGCCCGCACCCGCCGCGACATCATCTCGCGCACCGCCGACTTCTACGGCGCGATGGACGGCGCCTCGAAGTATGTGAAGGGCGACGCGATCCTCGGCATTCTCGTGGTCGCGGTCAACATCATCGGCGGCATCTTCATCGGCGTCATCCAGAAGGGCATGTCGCTCGAGAAGGCCGCCGGCACGTACACCCTCCTCACGGTCGGTGACGGCCTCGTATCGCAGGTGCCGGCGCTGATCATCAGCACCGCCGCCGGTCTCATGGTCACCAGCGCGGCCGGCAACGAGCGCATGGGCACGGTGCTCAGCAAGCAGCTCGGGGCGCATCCGCGCGCCATGTGGATGGTGGCCGGTGTGCTGTCGTCGTTCGCGCTGATTCCCGGTCTGCCGATGTTCCCGTTCCTCGCACTCGCAGGCGGCGCCGCGGTGCTTGCCAAGATGTCGGAGAAGGCCAACAAGACGCGCAACGAACTGGCCGCCTTTTCGGCCGCACCGATCGAGGAAATCGAAGCGCCCGCGCCGAACGATCCGATGCGCGACCTGCTGCAGATCGATCCGATCGAACTCGAAGTCGGCTACTCGCTCATTCCGCTCGTGGACGAAAGCCAGGGTGGCGATCTCCTCGAACGCATCGGTCTCCTGCGCAAGCAGGCCGCGCTCGAACTCGGCATTCTCGTGCCGGCCATTCGCATCCGCGACGACATCCGCCTGCCGGCCAACGAGTACGTCATCAAGCTGCGCGGCTCTGAAGTCGCGCGCGGTGAAGTGCTCCCGCGCTTCGTCATGGCACTCAACACCGGTGGTGTGGTTGAAGAGATCCAGGGCATGGATACCGTCGATCCGTCGTTCGGCATGCCGGCCAAGTGGGTCTCGATGGGACAGCGTTCCGACGCCGAAGCGCGCGGCTACGTCGTGGTCGAACCCACCACGGTAGTGGCCACGCACCTGCTCGAGACGCTCAAGAACAGTGCGGCCGATCTGCTTGGCCGTCAGGAAGTGCAGGAAATGGTCGAGACGCTCAAGAAGTCGCACCCGGCGCTCGTCGAAGAGATCATCCCGAACAAGGTCTCGCTCAGCGTGCTGCATCGCGTGCTGCAGCGGCTCCTCCGCGAGCGGGTGCCCATTCGCGATCTCGTTACGATCCTCGAAGCGATCGGCGACGGCGCGGATGCGACGAAGGATCCCGAAGCGCTCACCGAAGTCGTGCGCAAGTCGCTCACCAACGTCATTGCCCGTCTGTTCGCCGATCAGAGTGGTGTCGTTCGCGGCATCACCATCGGCGGCCGGCTCGAGTCGGCGCTGCTCGGCCTCTTCTCGCCGCGCTCGTCGAATGCGAACGCGCCGGTGCTCACGCCGGAATCGCTGGCGGGTCTGCTGCGTGATCTCAACCAGATGGCCAGCACCTACTCGGTGGATGGCCGTCCGCTCCCGCTCATCACGCCGCCGTCGCTGCGTGTGGGCGTGCGCCGCCTGATCGAACCTGTGTTGCCCAGCCTCCCGGTGGTCTCGCTCGCCGAGCTCCCCGCGCAGATCACGCTGAGCAGTGTTGCTACCTGGGAGATGAACTGATGCACTTCAACACGGCAGAACGCTTTCGTGGCGCCGACCTCTCGCGCGTGGCCGATCGGGCCCGTCGCACGCTCGGCGACGATGTGATGATTCTGCATACGCGCACCGTACGTGACGGTGGCGTGCCGATGGTCGAAGTGCTCGCGGCGCCGTCCACCGCGATCGATCGCGTGCGCGCGCGTCTCGAGCCCGCGCCGTTCCCGGTGAACATGCGCAAGGCCGATGGCCGTCCATACTGCATTGCCCTGGTTGGTCCGACGGGCGCCGGCAAGACGACCACCGCGGCCAAGCTCGCCGTGCGTCGCGGCATGTTCGGCGCGGCGCGCCCGGGGCTGCTCACGATCGATACGTATCGCGTGGGTGGCATGGAGCAGCTGGCCACGTACGCCGATCTCGCCGATGTGCCGTTCGAAGTCGTGTATGACGCGCGCGAAGTCGACGCCGCCATGAAGCGTCTCTCGGGCACCTGCGACGTGATCATCATCGACACGCCGGGTCGCAGTCCGGCGTCGGCCGAGCTCACCGAGCGGTGGCGTTCGCTGCTCGACGCGCTCACTCCCGACGAAGTGCATCTCGTGATTCCGGCGTCGTTGCGCGCCGATCTTGCGGTCGACATCGGCCGTGCGTATCGCGCTACGCGCAATCACTGCGGTGCCACGCACCTCATTCTCTCCAAGGTCGACGAAGTGCCGCGTGAATCGGGCATCAGCGATCTCGCGCTGTCGCTCGAAATGCCGACGCGGTGGGTCACCGACGGTCAGGACGTGCCCAGCGACCTCAAGCCCGGTGTGCCGCGGTTGCTGCGCGCCTGGGGACTCTCCGCTGATGCGGAGCCGGACTGGATGCCCGCATGAGCGGCTATCAACTCATGTCGCCGCCGCGTGGAACAGCGAGCGTGTCGCAAGTCGACGCGCTGCTGGGCCGCGGCCCGCGCAACAGCACGCAGCAGGGTGGCGCGCCGAGTGGTGCGACGACGCTGCTGGTGGCCAGTGGCCGCGGTGGCAGCGGCACGTCGCTGGTATCGGCGCTGCTGGCCGTTGCAGCGGCCGGCGATGGCCGTCGCGTGTTGCTGATCGACGCCGATGATTTTGTCGGACCGCTCGCGCTCACGTTGGGGGTGCAGGCCCGCGCCTCGTGGCAGGATCTGCGCGGTGGCCGTCTTTCACCGGCCGACGTGGCGACCCCGGTCAGCACGACCCTGACCCTGGTGGCCGGTGGCGCGCCGCGACACGGCTCTGACGGACTGGCCCTGTCCGCTGCCGAACGTCGCGCCTGCATGCGTCGCCTTGGTGTTCTGGCAGATGGAATGGATCTCGTCGTCATCGACTGTGGTGCGCGCATCGACACGGTGCTGGCCGCCATCACGCCGCATGCCGACGAACGCCTTATCGCCGTCTCCGCCGGCAGTGACCCGGTGGGTCTGGCCTCGACCTATGCCCTCTGCAAAGCGGTGCACACCCGTCACGGTGCCCTTCCGATGGACGTACTCGTCAATCGACATGAAGGGAGCGAAGCCGCTCGCTGCTTCGACGCCATCGACGCCGGTGCCCGTCAGTTTCTCGGAATTTCTCTGCGCCTTGCAGGCGCTGTCCCCGCTGATCCGACGCTCGACGCCGCGCTGCGCGCGGGAATGCCTTTTCCGCATGCGGCCGCCGGTTCTCCGGCTGCGATTGCTGCTCACGAAGTCGTGATGCGCGCGCTGGCTACTGCTTCACTCTCCCGTTCTGGTACTTGACCGTGACTCTCGTTTCAACTCAAGGCTCTGCCACCATGCACACCAAGCTTTGGCAGTCATACCAGGCCGGCAACCAGACGGCGCGCGATCGTCTGCTCGAGGAGCATCTCGGTCTCGTGCACCATGTGGCCCGTCAGGTCTCACGCACGCTTGCCGTGCGGGCCGACTTCGATGAGCTGGTGAGTGCCGGCACGATCGGACTCATGACGGCGCTCGAGGGCTTCGACTTCTCGCGCGGTCTCGCCTTCAGCACGTTCGCGGCTCCCCGCATCCGCGGCGCCATTCTCGACGAGCTCCGCAAGCAGGATCATGTGCCGCGCTCCATCCGTCGCAAGACGCGTGAAATCTCGGCCGGCCGCGAATCGTTTCAGCGCACGCATGGCCGCGCGCCCGACGACAAGGAACTCGCGCAGCATCTGAACGTCGACATGGACACGCTCTGGCGCTGGCAGGCCGACGTGGAAGGCGCGCATCACATCCCGCTCGATCGCGCCCCGGGCGAGCGCGAGAACACGGCGCCGGTGCCGGCCGAAACGCTCAGCAGCGACGGCGACAGCGATGTCGAGGACAGCCTCACGCACGAACAGGAAGTGTCGCACCTCAAGGATGCGATCATGCATCTCAAGGAGCAGGAGCGCGTGGTGTTGTCGCTCTACTACTTCGAGGAGCTCAAACTGCACGAGATCGCGAAGGTGCTCGAACTGACCGAGTCGCGCGTGTCGCAGATCCGCTCGAAGGCGCTCAGCAAGCTGCGCGTCGAACTCACGCCGCTCCGCGGGAACGTGGCATGAGCACGGCAACAGGCTCCACGTTTCGCGAGACGATGCAGTTGGTCGGCGTCGGCCTCGGCGTCACGGTGATCGGGCTGATCGTCGGTGCCGTGGTCGTGTCGCCCGCGGTGTCATCGGAACAGCGCTTGCTCGGCATCGGCTCCCTGTTCGGCATCGCCGCCGTGGTACTGGCCGCCCGCCTCGTGATCCGCGGCCTCCGCACCCGCCCCACCAAGACCACCCGTCAGGCCCGCCAGACCCCGGCCCCCACGATCACGCTGCGCGGCGGCAAGTCCTCGCGCACCCCGCGTGCCGTGGCCGCCCTCGCCGCCGCCGGTGCCGACCCCACCGAGATCGCCTGGAAAACCGGCCTCCCGGTCGATGCGGTGTCGATGCTGCTCGAGATCTCCGGCTCCCGGATGACCGCGGTCTGAGCTGCAGACCGAACCGCCAAAAGCAACTGCAACAGCGGGAACACGGAATCGACGGATTGCACGAATGTCACAGATAAGCAAAAGCGATTTTTTCTTATCAGAGTTTCAAGGGGTCAGAGTTGTTGAACGGCGTCGCTGCACGCCAGCGTTCAACGACTCTGACCCCTTGAACGGCGGATTAGACGGATCACACCGATAAGCAAAGCGATGTGCTCCTATCGGTGTGATCGGTGAAAATCCGCCTCCTCCGTGTTCCCGCTGTTGCCGTTTGCCGTTCAGGTTCCGCCTGGGGCGTTTCAAGGGGTCAGAGTTGTTGAACGGCGTCGCTGCACGCCAGCGTTCAACGACTCTGACCCCTTGAAACGCTGACCCCTTGAAACGCTGAAACGACAACGAACAGCTTTACCGCGAATTTCACCGATCATACACGAATTGGCCCCGCCGGAGCTTTCGATGTCCCGGCGATGTCGGCCATCTCGCTTTTTGTTGTGAAAAGCAAAATGCGTTCGTTCGATGGTCACGCGACGGAGCGAGTTTCACGACGCGTATCCGCGGTTCCTTTCGTGTCATCCGTGGCAAGGCAGTCTATTTGGCCCCCCCTCCACCCCCCTCCGGCAACAACCGCCGAGGGCTCCGAGCCACCCGGTCCCGATCGGCAGCTATTGCCGACCTCCGGGCTCCACGGTGACCCGCAACGGCACCTCGCAGAACCGCTCAAACCCAATTGCCACAACAACTTAGCAAAAACATCCCGGTCGGGCCATTCGTGGCCCGACCGTTGCTTTTTACCCCGGTGAGTTCGTGTACCCTCTCCAAACCACGACCATGCCCGGACCCGTTCGAACCAATGGGATGAGCAGTGCCGCAGCCGCCATGCAGATGCTGGAGCGGAAGCAGCAGGTGCTCGCCAACAACCTCGCCAACGCCTCCACCCGCGGATTCAAAGCGGAGACGGCGTTCGCACGGCTGATGGACAACCAGCTCGCCAAGACCGACACCGCCCTCGATCTCACCGCCGGATCGCTGACCGAGACGCACAACACGCTCGATCTCGCCGTCGAAGGGGACGGGTTCTTCGTGACCAACACGCCCAACGGCGAGCGCTTCGTCCGCAACGGCAGCTTCCGGCTCGATCCGGAACGCCAGCTCGTGGATGAACGCGGCAACGCGGTGCTCGGCGAAGACGGACCCATCGTGCTGCCCACCGGCACCGTGGAAATCGGAGCGGACGGCACCGTCAAAGTGAATGGACGGGTACTCCAGCGACTGCGGCTCGAGCGCGTGGCCGTGGGCGCGCAGCTCCAGCACGAGGGCGGCACCCAGTTCGTACCCGATGCGTCGCGTCAGGCGATTCCGCCGGCCGAACGCACCGTGAAACAGGGATTCCTCGAGGAATCCAACGTCAACACGATGTCGGCGATGACCGACATGCTCGCCGTGCTGCACCGATACGGTGCGGCCCAGAAGGCGCTTTCGACCATCGATGCCGCGCGCGGGACGTCCGTGAACGACCTCGCCAAGCCCGTTTAAGGAGAATAGGACATGGATCCGGCACTTCGCGCCGCCGCTACCGGCATGATGGCGCAGCAGACCCGCACCGAAGTCATTGCCAATAACCTCGCCAACGTGAACACGCCCGGCTTCAAGCGGAGCCGTGCGCACTTCGAGGACCTGCTGTACCAGACCGTACAGGATCAGGCCATCCTCGGCGAGACGGCGACCAACACCACCGCCGCCATCCAGGTCGGACGTGGTACGCGACTCTCCGGCGTGCAGCGTATGCACGAACAGGGTCCGCTCGAACAGACCAACCGCAATCTCGACGTCGCGATCGAAGGTGAAGGCTTCTTCCAGATTCAGCTGCCGAACGGCGAGACCGCCTACACGCGTGACGGCAGCTTCCAGATCTCCGATCAGGGACAGCTCGTGACCAGCGCCGGCTACGGCCTGCAGCCGCCCATTCAGATCCCGATCGACTCGGCCGAACTCACGATCTCGAACACCGGCATCGTGTCCGTGCGTCGCGGCAACGACATCGAACCGACCGAACTCGGTCGCATCGAGATCGCGCGCTTCGCGAATCCGTCGGGGCTCATGTCGCTCGGACAGAACCTGCTCGCGCCTACCGCCGCGTCGGGACAGCCGGTGGTCGGCTTCCCGAATGACGAAGGCATGGGACGCCTGCAGCAGGGCAGCCTGGAAGGCAGCAACGTCGAAATCGTGACCGAGATGGTCGAGATGATCGCCGCCATGCGCGCCTATGAGATCAACTCGAAAGCCATCAAGACGGCCGACGAGATGGGTCAGATCGCCAACAACATCACCCGATAGTCCGCCTCATGAAACTCGTGTTCATGCGACTCCTGGTCTCGATGTTCATGCTCGCCGGCGCGGTCTCCGTGCTCGGCGCGCAGGAACGCACGATCAAGGTCTCGGTGGCGACGCGTGCCCTCGTCCGCGGCGACACGCTGCAGGCCGGCGACATCGCGACCATGGACACGACGATCGTGTGGCGCTGGAACTCCGTGGCTCCCGATACCACGCGCGCGCTGCCCGGCTGGGTCACGCGCCGCAACATCGCCCTGGGCGAAGTGTTGCGCGCACCGGCCGTCATGCCGCCGCCCGTGATCACCAGCGGCACACGCGTCACGGCGATCTGGCAGGATGGCCCGCTGCGCGTGGTCGTCACCGGTATCGCCACCAATACCGCCGCCATCGGAGCACCGGTCGGCGTTCGCATCGATCCCACACGCAGGCTCGACGGCATCGCTGCCGGGCCCAACACCGTTCGCCTCCGTTGAAGACCCATCAGGTGAGGACCGTCTCTATGAATCCCACGCGCTTGGCTATCACCACCAGCGTTGCCGTTGCTCTCGCCCTCTCTGCGCATCCGCTGTTGGCGCAGGCCGCCGGCGCGACACCACCGGCCACGCCGCCAGCGACTCCACCGGCCGCCGGTGCGCAAGCGGCGCCGGCCACGGCGAGCGCGACCACCGTGCCGCCCGTCGCTCCCATCAAGCCGCGCGAGTCGTGGACCGCCGACCGTCGCAACTTCGCGGTCGGCGACATCGTCACGATTCTCATCGACGACTACACGATCTCCACGGCCGTAAAGGAGAACTCGGCGTCCGACAACCGCACACGCGGCCTGTCGGTGAACGCCAAGCTCCCCACGAGCTCGAAGCAAGTCGGCATCGATTCGCGCAACAACGCCGATCAGCAGCAACGCGGATCAGCGCGCCGCGAGAATCGCTTCCAGAACGAAATGAGCGTGCGCGTCGTGGCGGTGGGCCCGAACGGCCTGCTGCAACTCAAGGGCACGAAGAAGATCGACATCGACAAGGCGCTGCAGGACATCGTCTTCACCGGCTGGGTGCGCGCGCAGGACGTGTCCACGTCCAACGTGATCGAATCGAGCCGAGTGGCCGATGCGCAGTTGGGTTACGCCTCGCCGGGACCGCTCGGCAAGCCGAAGCAGGGCATGATCACGAAGGTTCTCGGAGCATTCTGGCCATGACCACGACGCAAGTGCGCCATCTCGGCGTGAAGATCGCCCGCACCATTCTCATCACCGCTGGCTTGCTGCTGTTGCCGGTGATGGCGCGCGCGCAGAACGACATCAAGATCCGCGACCTCACGAGTGCCGAAGGCGCGCTGCCGGTACGCCTGGTGGGCTACGGCCTCGCGGTCGGACTCGACGGCACCGGTGATCGCGCCATCGGCGGACAGACCGCCGGCCCCACGATTCAGAGTGTCATCAACATCCTGCGTCGCTTCAACATCGAAGTACCGGCCGATCTCATTCGCATGCGCAACGTCGCGGCCGTGTTGGTGACGGCCGAAGTGTCGCCGTATCTGCGCGCTGGTGGCCGCTTCGAGGTGAACGTGGCCTCCATGGGTGATGCGCGTTCGCTGCGTGGTGGCACGCTGTACATGACGCCGCTCGTAGCCGATGCCAGCGGTTCGCCGCTCGCCTCGGCGCAAGGTTCGCTGTTGGTGAGCGATGGCGGCGCTTCCACACGCTACATGCCGTCGCACGAAACGTCGGCCCGCATTCCCACCGGTGGTGTGCTCGAAGCGGATCTGCCGCGCCCGGCCATCGTGGCCACGTCGCGACTGCTGCTGCGCGAACCCGATCTCGGCACCGCCACCCGCATCGCGATTGCGATCAACGCCACCTACGGCGAGAAGACCGCCACGGTGGAAGACGAAGGCTCGGTGATCGTGACGCTTCCGGATTCCGTGCAGAAGCCCACGGCGCTGGCCCGCATTCGTGATCTCGCGGTCAAGCCGGAGTCGCGTCCGCGCATCATCATCGACGGTAAGGACGGCACCGTGGTGGCTGGCGGCGAGATGATCGTCGGCTCGGCCACGGTGAGTCATGGCGCCATCACGCTGGCCATCGGTACGGAAACGGCCAACGATACCACGCCGATTCCGGGCAGTGTCCGCCTGCCGGCTGGCATTCCGGTGCAGCGCGTGGCCTCGGCCCTGCACGCCGTGCGCACCCCGCCGAATGAGATCGCCGCCATCTTCGCAGCCCTCCGCGAAGTGGGCGCTATCACCGCCGAGGTCATCGTTCGATGATCGACCGTATCAATGCCAGCAGCATGAAGAGCGCGAGTGTGCCCCCGGCCCCACTGTCCGCCAAGGACCAGCGGGACGCCACGCTCATGAAGTCCGCCAGTCAGCTCGAAGGCATGTTCGTTCAGCAACTCTACAAAGCGATGCGCGAGACCGTTCCACAGCAGGAAGGAATCGTTTCAGGCGGGGCCGGAGAAGACATTTTCACGGGACTCCTGGATCAGCACCTTGCTGCCGAGACTCCAAAGCAGTGGGAGCATGGAATCGCGCAGGCGCTCTATCGACAGCTGCGTCGCGGCACCCCCGCTGACGTAACCCAGGACTCCGTGACCACTCCTGATTCAAACACCCGCTGATGTCGACGATGACACTCTTCCCACAAGAACCCGCACCCCGCCTCGGCGTACCGACCGGGGCACTGCTGGACGCGCTGCACGATGCGCTGATCAGCGAGCGTAAGCTGCTCGATGATCTGATCGCGCAGATGCGGCGCCAGCGCGCGTCGGTCGCGGCGGATGACATCGAAGGCGTCGACGAAAGCACGTTCGCCACGCACCGCATTCTCGCCACGCTCGGCCAGGCGCGCACGCGTCGCCGTCAGCTCAACATCCTGCTGGGCGGCTCGGAAGACTGCACGCTGCGCGAACTCGAAGACATGCTCGGCGACCAGGTCGACACGCGACTGCGCGATGCGCGCTTGCGTCTCACGCAGGCCGCCGATCTCCTCACGCGCGAAGTCGGCATGAACCGCAAGCTGCTTCGCGAAGCGCTGACGAATACTGACCAGCATGTGCGCACCCTCGTGGGCGCCCCTGCCCAGCCCACCACGTACGCTACCGAGGGCGTGGCCACGCCCAGCAGTGGCGCGCCTCGTGGTGTGCTCGTGAACCGGACCGCCTGACATGTCCTCCGGCCTGTTGAGCATCGCGCGCACTGCGCTTCTCACGCACCAATCCGCGCTCCAGACGATCTCGCAGAACATCGCGAACGCGGAGACGCCGGGCTATTCGCGCCAGGAAGCGGTGCTCGCTGCCAACGTGCCGGTTCGCATGTCGTACGGCATGGTCGGCACGGGCGTGCACGTGGAAACGATCATACGCAAGCGCGACCTGCTGCTCGACGACAGCTTTCGCTCGGCGAACACGCTGGCCGGTGGCGCCGAACTGCGTCGCGATCTGATGGGTCAGGTCGAGAGTGTGTTCGGTGAACCGAGCGACGCCGGCATGGCCAGTGCACTCGATGCCTTCTGGGGCTCGTGGAGCGATCTCTCCGCCTCGCCGAGCAGCCTGTCGGCACGGTCGGTGGTGCAGCAGCGTGGTCGTCAGGTTGCGCAGCTGTTCAACGACTACGACACGCAGCTGACGCAGCAGCGCACGTCGAATCTGGAACGGCTGCAAAATACGGTGAGCACGATCAACTCGATCGCCACGCAGGTGGCCGAGTTGAACACGCGCATCATCACGTCGGAAAGCAACGGCAACACGAACAACGACCTGCGCGATCTGCGGGACATGAAGCTCGACGAGCTCTCGAAGATCGCCGGTACGCGGGTCATTCCGCAGATCGACGGCGGCGTATCGGTGCTCATCGGCAACTCCACGCTCGTACAGGGGGACACGGCGCGGCCGCTCTCGCTGAAGTTCGAGACGCCGAATCCGATGCCGGCCACGCCGCTCACCGACGTGAACGTGCGGATTCAGCTCGGCAACTCGCCCGACCGTCTCGCGCCGTTGGCTGGCGAGCTCAAGTCGATGGTCGAGGTGTTGAACGTCGACATTCCCGATACCCGCAGCCGCCTGGACGCCATGGCGGCGCAGTTTGCGACGGCCGTGAACGGCATCCACGCCACCGGCTACACGTTCAGCGGCAACACCGTACCGGGTACGGCGGCCGGCAACTTCTTCGATGTCGGCTCAGTCACCAACCCCGTGACGGCCGCGACGCTCAAGTTGGACAGTGCCATTCTGAGCGACCCGCTCAAGATCGCCGCCAGCGGCAACGCGAATGGCCCGACCGACAACGGTGTGGCGCAGGGACTGGCCGGACTGCGGATCGTGGACAATACGGTCAGCTGGACGTCGAGCGCTGGCGCCACCGAGTCGGGCTCATTCCTGAGCTTCTTCCGCAGCATGGTCACGCGTATCGGCATCGACTCGGCCGCCGCGACCGACAATGCCACCGTGTACCGCAGTCTGGCCGATCAGGCCGACGCCCGCCGCCAGTCGGTCAGTGGCGTGAGTACGGACGAGGAACTGGTGAACATGATGCGCGTGCAGCAGTCTTATCAGGCGGCCACGAAGATGATCAAAGTGGCCGATGATATGATGCAAACGCTTCTCTCACTGGTCTGATACGCGATGCTCATCCTCGGACGTCGCGAAGGCGACTCGATCATCATTGACGGCGGGATTCGGATCGTCGTCGTGTCCTGTGACCGCGGCGGCGTCCGTATCGGCATCGACGCGCCCAGTCACGTCAAGATTCTGCGCGGCGAGATCGCCGATCAGGTCAAGTCGGAAAACGAACGTGCCGCGGCTCCCGTGGCCACGGAATGGCTGGCCGCCCTTGGCGCGCCCGCGGGTGCTCCTCCGAGCGCGCCGGCGCCCGAGCCCGACGCCTGATGTCAGCGGGCGCGGCGCGAGGCCTGCAGGGTCGGCAACTCGATGAGGCAGCCGTAGGGATAGGCGTGACCGCGTCCGTTGCTCCGCGCCAGCAGCCAGCTGATCGCCGCCGCGTCGAGGGCCAGCGCGCTGGCGTCGCCCTCTCCGGTGCTGCCGTCGGTGGACACCTCGATGCGCACGGCGTCACCCTCGGTGGAGAGCGCCACGCGGACACTCGCCCGCGCGGTGCCGTCGCGGCCCGTTGCCACACGACACGCCGCCGTCAGGGCCACACACAGCGCGTGCTGCAACGCCAATGGATCGGCTCGTACCGGTTGCACGTCATCGGCCATGACAGGCCGGCACTCGATGTCCCGGTACTCGGGATGGTGTTCGAACAGCGCCAGGGCAGCGCGCACACTGTCGCCGGGCATCAGAGGTTCGAGATCGGCATCGTGGCGTCGCGGCAACTGTCGCAACTGCTGCAGCAAGGCGTCCAAACGGTCGGCATCGGTGCGCAGTCCGGTGAGCACGCGTTCGTCGGGAACACGCGACGCGTCGAAGAGCGCGGCGATGGCCGCGACCGTCGCCACTCGATTGCTGAACGCATGTGCCAACCCGCGAAGCAAATCGTCATGTACCGAGAGCCAGCGCGCCGCCCCGGCGTCGCCGCTCACGTCTGAACTTTCCACTCGCACTCCAGGATCTGCCGCGTGTTTGTCATCATAGGCCTGGTCATCGTGATGGGCTCCGTCATCGGTGGCTATGTGATGCACCATGGCGAGCTCGCCGTGCTCATCCAGCCCAACGAGTTTCTCATTCTCGGTGGCGCCGGACTGGGCTCCATGATCGTGGCCAATCCGCCCGCAGTCCTGAAGGGTGTGGTGTCGCAGGCGCTGGCGCTGCTCAAGCCCAACCCGTTCGGCGCAACCGCGTACGCCGAACTGCTGCAGGTACTCTACGAGATCTTCCAGAAGGCCCGCAAGGACGGACTGGTCGGACTCGAGTCGCACATCGAAAATCCCGAGTCCAGCGACATCTTCCAGAAGTATCCGTCGTTCATGGGCAACCACCACGCGGTGTCGCTGCTGTGCGATACGCTCAAGGTGCTCCTCACCGGCACCGTGGAAGACCATAATCTGGCCGAAATTCTCGACGTCGACCTCGAGAAGCACCATCACGAGGCCATGCTGGTCCCCAGCGCCGTGACCGCCGTCGGCGACGCCATGCCGGGCTTCGGCATCGTGGCCGCCGTACTTGGCGTCATCATCACGATGGGCTCGATCGGTGGCGCTGCCTCCGAAATCGGCGAAAAGGTCGCCGCCGCGCTCGTCGGTACGTTTCTCGGCATTCTGCTCGCGTACGGTGTGTTCGGTCCCATCGCCAAGGCGATGGAGAATCGCATCGCCGCCGAACATGACTACATGCTCTGCGTGCGCACGGCCCTGCTGTCATTCGCCCGTGGCGATGCCCCGATGACCGCCGTGGAGTTCGCCCGCCGCAACGTCGAACCGCATGAGCGCCCGAGCTTCACGGAGCTCGAAGAGCTGACCCGCAAGAAGGCCGCGTAACGCCATGGCTCCGCGCGGTGGCAAGAAGATCATCATCGTCAAGAAGAAGGTCGCCGGTCACGGCGGCCATCACGGCGGCTCATGGAAGGTGGCATACGCCGACTTCGTGACCGCCATGATGGCGTTCTTCATGGTGATGTGGATTCTTGGCATGGACGACAAGACGAAGCAGGCCATCGAGGGCTACTTCGCGAATCCGGTCGGCTACAAGAAGGGCTATGGCGCCGGTTCGAGTCCGCTCTCCACCGGCACCGCGCCGACCAACGTGCAGAAGACGCCGTTGCGCATGATCGTGCGCAGCACCGAACAGCGCACGTTCGAGCAGCTCAAGAACGCGATCCTCGAGAAGGTCGCGGCAAACGATTCGCTCAAGTCGCTCAAGGCCCTCGTCGACGTGCAAGTCACGAACGACGGCCTGCGCATCGAGCTCGTGGAAACGGGCGCGGGCGACGTGTATTTCCCGACCGGCTCCGCGAAGATGAAGCCGCCCACGATGCTTGCGCTGCAGCTCATCGGCACCGAGCTCGCTACGCTGCAGCATCCCGTGGTGCTCGAAGGGCACACCGACGCCGCGCAGTTCAGTGCCGCCGGCGGCACGTACGGGAACTGGGAGCTGTCCGCCGACCGCGCCAATGCCGCGCGTCGCGTACTCGAAGGCGTAGGCCTGAGCGACGGCCGCATCGTGGAAGTGCGCGGCTACGCCGCCACCAAGCCGCGCATCCTGGATGATCCGCTGTCGGCCGCGAATCGTCGCATCTCGATTCTGCTGCCGTTCAGCGTGACGCCCGATGGAGCGGCGGATGCGGCGAGTATGGCGCAGTACAAGACGGACTCGATGCACGCGAGCTTGGCCAAGCGGGTCCCGTAGTAACTGCGGAGTAAGGGGTACGGGGTACGGGGTAGGGAGTACTCACAACCCGGAACTTGAACTCATTACCCACCACTCACGTGAGTCTTGCGTTGTGAGTTGAAGTTTGGAGTTGTGAGTCCTCCCCGCTCCCTACTCCCTACTCCTTACTACGCCGTTATCCTAAGGCGTTCCGTCGCCCACAGCGCCGCATCGGCGTACAGCCCCGCGAGCTCGGCGCGCAGTGCGATCGCGACGTTGTCGTCGGCATCGACCTCGGCCCACTCACCGCGCTCGTACGCATCGGCCAGGCGCAGCACCGGCGCGTGCGGTCCGGTTCCGGTGAGCAGCGCGTCGCGCACCTCCACGCTGACCGGGAGCCGCTCCAGCACGGAGACCATCGGCAGGCCGAGCAGCGCATCCATGCGGGACAGCAGTCCCACCAGGAAGCGCGCCGAGGGATCGCCGGAGAGTCCGTGCGCGGTCACGGTTTCGCAGAAGCGGCCGCGTACGAGGGCGTTCACCACCGCTTCGTGGGCCACCGGGCTCTGGGCACCGACGGTGGCGATGAGCATGATGAGCATCCAGCGCGAGAGGGCTTCACGGCCGATGAGCCGGATCGCGTAGGAAATCGAGTCCACCGAGCGCGCGCCGAACGAGGCCGAGTTCACGATGCGCAGCAGCGAGAGCGAGAGCGACGGATGGCTGCGAAACGCTTCCTCGAGGGCCGAGTCCGTGACATCGGGCTCGTTGAGCAGGGCCATGATGTTGAACACCGTGGCGTGCTGCACGTTGACCGCGCGTCCATCGAGCGTTTCCGGGCGGCTGAACACGTAGCCCTGAAACAGCACGCACCCCAACGACTCGCAGGTGTGCAGCATCTCGGCCGTTTCCACCCGCTCGGCGAGCACCGTGAGCCCCAACCCCTTCAGGCGCGCCACGGTGGGGGCGAGTTCGTCGGCGGTTTTCCCGAGCACATCCAGCTTTACGATACTGGCAAACGGCAGGAGCGGATCGAGCGACGGGCGCGAGTCGTAGTCGTCGAGCGCCAGTCGATACCCCTCGGCCACGGCGCGCTCGCAGGCATCGACCACCGCCGCGTCGCCGTCCACCGTTTCGAGCAGCTCCAACACCACCGCGGTCGGGTCGAAGATCTTGTAGAGTTCGCCCAGCAGGTGTTCACGGGTAATGTTCACGAACGCCGTGGTGCCGGCCGTCAGCCGATCGAGGCCGATGGACAGCAGGGCGTGCAGCGCCGTGTCGCCGCACATGTGCGATTCCGACAGGCCGATGGCCTGCGTGGCATCCCGGTGCGCCCGATACAACAGCTCATACGCCACCCGGCGTCGATTGGTATCGAAGATCGGCTGGCGTGCAATGAACACGTGTTGCGCCGTTGGTGGCGGCGTCACGTCGACTTCGGTGTAACTCATACGGGACTCGGGTTCGTCATCAAACCATCGACTATCGTCGTCACCATGCGGCAACTTCAATCCGAACGGCCAACAGGGATGAAGCGTTTCGGCGTGCGGCACATTATCGCACTGTTTCTGCCTTTATCAATGTTTGTGATGGCCGGATGTCGCGATCGTAATGCGCAGACGTCGGCCGTCGACTCGCTGCTGGCCCGTGATCTCACGCTGGCCGCCGGCGACGCACCCGTCCGGCCGCTCCCCGCCGAGATCGGTGACACGGCTATATCTACCCCAAGTGCTCCCGCTCGGGCCACGCCTCGAACAGCTCCTCAATCCGTTCGCCCCGCTTCGCGCCCTTCGCGGACTCCGCGTCCTTCGCGTCGAGCCGTAGATCCCGCCCCTGCGCCGACCCCAGTCGCCGCAGCACCAACCGAGGCACCTACCGCCGCACCGGCCGCCGCCCCAGGCCCGACCCGCGGTCTGTCCTCCGGCACGTCGCTGTCCGGAAAGACCAACGCCGCGATCTGCTCTCTGGCGAACCGTCCCGGAGACCGTATTGTGGCTGAGCTCGCCGAACCGGTGAACGGACCCGACGGGGCCACACTGCCGGTGGGTACGCCGATCCTCGTGGAAATGGCACCGCCAACCGCCGACGGCCGTTTCGTGTTCCGCGTGCGCAGCGTGCAGGTGAACGGGGAGCTCGTGCCCGTGCAGGGCACCGTGCGCGTGGGCGACGACGTGGCCATCACCGAGCGTCAGGTCTCGAAGGGCGGCGACAAGGGCAAAGTCATCACCGGCGCCATCATCGGCGCCATCGCCGGACGCGTGCTCGGCGGCGGCACCCGTGGCACTGTGATCGGAGCCGCCGGCGGTGCCGCGGCGGGAACGATCGCCGCCGCGCGCAATTCACAGACGGAGCGGTGTCTTCCCGCGGGCGCCGCGCTCACCGTCACGCTCTCCGCGCCACTCGTTTTTCCATAGAAGTCTCAAGAGTACGCCGTACTCCTTACCCCGTACTCCGTACTCCTTACTGTTTGTTCATGATTGACGTCATCGAGTACACCAAACTGTATGGCGACACCGTGGCCGTGCAGTCGCTGTCATTCCGCGTAGCCCCGGGCGATGTGCTCGGTCTCGTCGGACCCAATGGGGCCGGCAAGACCACCACCTTGCGCGCCCTCGCCGGCATTCTGCAGCCCACGTCGGGGAGTATCCGCATCGCCGACATCGATCTGCAAACCGATCCCGTGGCGGCCAAGTCGCGGCTCGCGTTCATCCCCGATGAACCGCAGCTGTTCGACTACCTCACCGTCACCGAACATCTGCAGTTCGTGGCGCGCCTGTATGGGGTCCACGACGCGGCCCCGCGCATTCCGGTGCTGCTCGAAGAACTCGAGCTCACCGCGAAGAAGGATGCGCTCCCCACCGAACTCTCGCGCGGCATGAAGCAGAAGCTGGCCATTGCCTGCGGCCTGCTGCATCAACCGTCGGCGTTGCTACTCGACGAGCCGCTGACCGGACTCGATCCGGTCGGCATCCGTCGCATGAAGGAGACGATCGCCGCGCGCGCCCGCGAAGGCGCCGCCGTCATTCTCAGTTCGCACCTGCTGCATCTGGTGGAAGAGTTGTGCACGCGCCTGCTCGTGATTCGCAAAGGACAGGCGGTCGCATTGGGTACTATCGCCGAGATCGTGGAATCGCGTCCTGAACTCGCGGGCCGTTCGCTCGAGGAGATGTTCATCGCGCTGACCGGCGACGACACCGTCTCGTGAGCACCACGCCGACCGCTATGCAACAACCGGCCCCGGTGCCGGCCATGCTGTTCCTGTATCAGCGCACCGTCCGGAATCGGCTGCGTCAGCAGATGGCGCGGGCCAAGAGTCCGCGCTATCTCGCGGCCGTCGTGATGGGCATGCTGTACATCTGGTGGGCGCTGTTCCGCAATTCACGGTTGGGCGGCGGACCACTCGCGTCGATCGTGAAAACCGACGTGGCTGTGCCGATCGCCAGCGCCTTCATGCTGCTCTCGGCGGCACGATGGTGGGTGTTCGGTGGCGAACGCGGCGCCCTCGCGTTTACACCGGCGGAGGTGCAGTTCCTCTTTCCGGCGCCGGTGAGCCGACGGCAACTGGTGCATGCGAAGCTGGTGCGCATGCAGCTCGCCATCCTGCTCAACACGCTGATCTTCAGTGTGTTGCTGCGCGGTGGCGGCGGGTCGGTGGAAGGATGGCAGCGTGGACTCTCGCTGTGGATGCTTTTCTCCACGCTGGCGTTGCATCGCCTGGGCGCGTCGATCGTGCATGCGAACGCGATGGAGCATGTGGGCAAGGCGCGTCGCCGACTCGTGCTGCCGCTCATCGTGTTCGGTGTGGTCCTGGCCGCGCTGATCTACGGCGTCGTCACCGCGTGGCCGACGCTGCGACTGGCCAGCGTGTCGGGCACCAAGGCCGTACTGCTCGCGGTGACCGACGCACTACGTGCGCAGGTACCGGCGGCGGCGCTGTGGCCCGTGCGCGCGGTACTCGAGCCCGTGTTTCTCGGCAGTGGCGCAAAGTGGCTGCTCGCCATGCCATGGGCCGCTCTCATTTTGACGCTGCACTACTTCTGGGTGGTACGGCTCGACAAAGCGTTCGAAGAAGCCGCGCTCGAGGCCACGCAGCATCGGGCTGAACGTCTGCAGCGTTTCCGCACGTCGCAGATGGGCAACTCCCGCTCACGGAAGGGCAAACTGGCCAAGGTGCCGTCGCTGGCGCTCACCGGTCGTCCGGAAATGGCGATCGCCTGGAAGAACGTGGTGGCCGCCCTGCGCGGGGGCGCGTGGCGCACACAGCTGCTCACCTTCACCGTCGGTCTGGCCGTGCTTGCCGCCGTCACACGCTCGGCCTCCGACCGCGCTGGCGACGTGTTCATGGGTGTCACCTTCGGCTGGGGCGCGATGCTGCTGTTCATCGGCCCGCTGTGGATGCGCTTCGACCTGCGGCTCGACTTGCCGCGCCTGGCGATGCTGAAAACGATGCCGCTGCCCGGCTGGCGCATCGTGGCGGCCGAGATCGCCGCCGTGACCGCGTTGCATTCGATCACGGTGTGGTCACTCATGGTCGTGCCACTCGTGATGTTCCTGCAGGAGCCGGCGCTGCTGGCGGAAAGCGGCGCCACCCTTCCGATCATCGTGTCAGTCGTGGTGGGTGTGCCGATCTTCAACGCGCTCATGTTCACGATCCAGAACGGCACCGCACTGCTCTTTCCGGCCTGGGTGCGACTGGGTACCGAGGCCCGCGGCTTCGAAACGATGGGGCAGAACCTGCTCACCACCGGTGCCACCACGTTGGTGGCGGCGATCGCCCTCGTGTTCCCGGTCGGGCTTGGCGGACTGGTCCTCTGGTTCACCAACGACTGGGGTGGCTGGTCGGTGCTGGTGGCCACCGTGCTGGCCTGTGCCGTGGTGGTGGCTGAGCTCTGGCCGATCCTGTTCTGGCTGGGCGGCGTATTCGAGAAGATCGATGTGAGCGAAGTCGCGGCCACGACCTGATCGATGCCCGTCACCAGGCCGTCGCCCTTCCCGTGCGATGGTTTGGTGCCTAACCTGCGATGCTGGGGTATGTCCCCGATGCAGGTTTCACGAACCGTGTAGATGAGCCATGCCGGCTGACGAATTCAAAGCGCCCGACGACGAAACACCCGACGAGACGCCGGACGACGACGACACGCCCGACTCCCCCGATGACGAAGGGGATGAGGACGATGGCGACGAAGACGACGATGACAGCGACTACGGCATCACCGACAGCATCGGCACGGGTGATGTCGATGGTGAGGCGAAGCCTGCCGTCTTCGTAACCACGCGCGAGCCGATCGCGCTGGTCGTGTCACGCTTGGACGACCCGCGCGCCCCGGAATCGTCGGCGCTGGCCGCCTACATCGACGGCCGCATGGTGGCCCGCAGCGCCATGCCCCCGGAAGCCATCGAACGCCTGGTCGATCTCAAGCTCTTCGAAGAGCCGGTCGCCCTCGGCCTGTTCGCCTACGAAGAGGCCCCGGGTCTGCAGTGCCGCCTGTTCGCGCTGGTCCCGCGCGCCTCACTCGAGGCCGACGCGCATTCCACCGAACCGTGGAAGGCAAGCGTCCCGAGCTACGAAGCGATGCGCGACGCGGAAGACGAGATGGACGACGACATGGACGACGATGACGACGAGGACGGCGACGACGAGTCGCCCTTCGAGACGATCCTCCTCGGCCACATCGTGCGCTTCGCCAAGGATCGCAAGTATCCGGACAACCTGGCCGAAGAAGCCGTCGATATCCTGACGCGCATCATCCACGGTGCCGAGCCGCTGGAAGACGCGGATCGGAAGGCGATCGACGACTTGCTGGGATCGCTTTAAGAGTGCTTGCGGATAGACCGTAAACAGCTGGTTCACGCGAAGATCGCG
The DNA here is from genome assembly GCA_963843965.1 of uncultured Gemmatimonadaceae bacterium. Lineage (GTDB taxonomy): Bacteria > Gemmatimonadota > Gemmatimonadetes > Gemmatimonadales > Gemmatimonadaceae > Gemmatimonas. Next base: position 30,058 of record CAWJMR010000017.1, on the reverse strand, counting down.
AAGTTCGCGAAGGACGCGAAGAACTGCAGAGAGTAACAACGCGCAGTTTGCTGTTCTTCGCGTCCTTCGCGTCCTTCGCGATCTTCGCGTGAACCGACCAGCCATCCGACTACTCGGAGCCCCCCGCACGCACGCCACCCACCACCAGCAGGCCACGACGCGGGAAGTACCCCACACGCCGGTGCAGCAGCAGTTCATTCCCGACGATGCCGTCGGCGTCGGCCATGACCAGGCCGGCGGCCAGCGTTTCGGGGAGCTGACCGAAGCGCATCACCTGCTCGACGGCGGTGCCGATGCGCACCGGCACCGTATGCGTGACCGTTTCGAAGTGGCCGTACTGCGGATAGAAGTCGCGCTCCACGCCGGCGTCCGGGTACGACGCCAGCGTTTCGCACTGGAAGTACGACAAGTGCGCGCCCGTGTCGAAGAACATGCGGTAGTCGTACTGCCCCACATGCACCGCAGCCATCGGCAAGTCGTTGAAGAACGTGAGCGCGATCTGCTCGCCGTGGCACGACAGCGGCTCATGCGAAAAGCGGGCGGTGCCGGCGGCCACATCGAACACCACGTCGAGCGTGTTCAGCACGTCGGCGCCCAGCAGCCCGACGCAGGGCGTGTGTACGTAGGCGCAGAGCGAGTCCACCGTCATGCCCCACGACTCGGCCGCGATATGGAACGCGCGGCCGCCCACGGTGATCGCTCCCGCTTTGCCGAAGCTCGAGGGCGAACCGGTGTCCACCAACCACGGGTCACCGTTGATGGACACGAACAGGTGACCCGCCACGACCTGCAGAGAGCGCTCATCCATTCCTCAATGCTGGCGCGATCCGGCAAATCCGGCTAGATGTTGGCGGAGCCGTCCCATCCCACCTTCAGCTCCTCCCGTATGCGCCCCGCTCGCCTGCTCTCCGCAGCCGTCGCCGTTGTCGTTCTGGCCGTGACCACGCCCCACGTCGCGCTGGCGCAGCTTGCCGACACCAAGATGCTCACCGCCGATGCAGTCAAGAGTCTGCTGGCGAGCGCCGAGGCGACCGCCAAGCAGAACAAGTGGAACGTGTCGATCGCCATCACCGATGCGGCGGGCGACCTGCTCGGCTTCCTCAAGCTCGACAACGCCAGCACCGGCTCGGTGCAGATCGCGCAGGGGAAGGCCCGCACCGCCGCCCGCTTCGGCCGGCCCACGAAAGTGTACGCTGACCGGATTTTGACCGATACGCTTACGTTTCTTTCGGTCGACGGACTCGTCGCACTACAGGGTGGCCTGCCCATTCTGGTGGGAGGTAAGGTGATCGGCGCCGTCGGTGTGAGTGGAGCCACCAGCGCGCAGGACGAACAAGTGGCCGCGACCGCGATCGCGGCGGTCATCAAGTAGTGATCACGTCGTGATCACCCGTGGGCTCTCATTAGCGGATCTCTCCTGAATACGCTCACGTCCGACGGCATCGACACGCCCGATCTGCCGCATGCGCTCGCGGCACTTCGTGACAGCAACGCGCGCTATCGCGTGCTGGTGGACACCATGCTGCATGGGGTCGTCCACCAGGCGTCGGACGGGCGGATCATCGCCGTGAACGCGGCCGCGGAGCGTATTCTCGGAAAGACGCGCGCCGAAATGCTCGGCACCACGTCAGAGCAGGCCGAAGAGCACACGGTGCGGGAAGACGGCTCCGTCTTTCCCGCGGCCGAGCATCCCGTGATGATCGCGCTCAGTACCGGCGTGGCCGTCCGCGACGTGATCATGGGCGTGTACAATCCACGCGAGCGCCAGCGCCGGTGGATTCGCATCGACGCGGTGCCGCTCATGCACAGCGGCTTCCCGAAGCCAGTGGAAGCCTATACGGTGTTCGAGGACATCACCGAACGCCGTGCCACCGCCGAAGCACTGGAGCGCAGTGAACAGCGCTTTCGCTCGCTCGCTGAGCACATGCCCGATCTGCACCTGCGGGCCAACCTGCGCACTGGCTACTACGAGTACGTCAGTCCGTCCAGCATGGCGATCCTCGGCTTCGCGCCAGAGGCACTGATGCAGACCGATGTCGCGCATCTCGCCGCCGTGGTGCACGAGGACGATCGACCCGTCGTGACCGCCGCGATCGAACAGGTCGGACGCCTGGGGCATTCCGAAGTGGAGTTCCGCACCTTCTCCGCCACGGGCACGGTGCGCTGGTTCTGGGCCATCATGACGCTCGTGCGCGATCAGGCCGGTGAGCCGCTCTTCCGCGACGCGATCGTCCGCGAAATCACCGATCGCAAGCTGGCCGCGCTAGCCTTGAACGAGGCGGACGAACAGAAGAACCGTTTCATCGCGACGCTGGCGCACGAGCTGCGCAATCCCCTCGCGCCGCTCGGCAACGTGGTCGCGCTGCTGCAGGATCCCATTTCGCCGTCCCGCCTGCACTGGTGCCGCGACATCATCGAGCGTCAGGTCACGCAGATGGGGCGACTGCTCGACGACCTGCTCGATCTGTCACGCATCACGCACGGCAAGATCACGCTGCAGCGCGAGCAGGTCACGCTCACGGCCATGCTCGAACGCGGCATCGAGATGGCGCGTCCGGCTATCGAGGCGCGCAGTCACGATCTCGTCGTCGACGTGCCGAGTGAACGGATGCACGTGTACGGCGACATCGTCAGGCTGGCGCAGGTGTGCTGCAACCTGCTCACGAATGCCGCCAAGTACACCGATGCCGGCGGTCTCGTCACGCTGCGCATCATGCGTGACGGACTGCACGCCGTGATCGAAATTGAAGACACCGGCGTCGGCATCGCCGAAGCGGATCTCGAACGCGTGTTCGGCATGTTCAGTCAGGTCGACACCACGCGCGTACGCTCCGGCGACGGTCTCGGCATCGGCCTCGCGCTGGTGAAAGGCATCGTGGAACTGCACGGCGGCCAGGTCGAGGCGCGCAGCGCCGGGCTCGGACACGGCAGCACCTTCGCCGTGCGACTGCCGTTGGCGATGTAGGGCGGGCGTCAGCGTGAGGTCAAACCTCCGCGATGAAAGTATTTAGGTCTGCTTTGACCGTGGCCTGACGGCGGCCAGAAGAGGTTGCGATGCGAAAAGCACCGACCACCTCATGCCACGCCCGCCATGCACTTCCCACGTCCGTTCCGCATCGCCATCGCACTCGTTGCCGTCGCCGTTCTCGCAGCGTGTTCCGGTGGAGACAAGACTCCAGTTTCACCGACGGCGACTCCACCCGCGACCCCTCAGGCGGCTCGAATAGCAATCGTAGCGAGTCCACGAACCGGCATCGACCGGAAGCCGCTCGCGAGTGCCTTCGAAGTACAAATGCAGGATTCCACTGGCCGCATTGTCACTAGTTGGCAGCAACCGGTGCAGATGTCCGTGCTGAGTGGACAGGGCCGGTTAGTCGGAACGACCACCGTGACGTCAGTCGGTGGGATCGCTCGATTCAGCGGCATCTCCGTCGCGGGTGTGGGGCAGCTTCGTGTGCGCTTCTCATCTGGTCAATTAGCGGCGGCAGACACCACGTTGCTGATCTCGGCCGACGTGTTATCACCGACATCGGTAGGCTTGACGGCGGTTCCGGACAGCGCAAGGGAGGCAGCGGGGGTATACACTTTCTCGGCGGCCAGCTCGGCGTCGCTTCCCGACTCCGGGAGTATTCTCGTCGGCAGCGCCGGCGAGGGTTATCTGCGACGTGTCGTGAAGTCGGAACGCACGGGCAACAACATTGCGGTACAGACGTCGGAGGCCAGTCTTGCCGATCTCGCAGTTGATGGCGTGTACGCTGATAGCGGTGCGCTCGACTTAAGCGCCATCGCGCCACTCGTCTTGGTAAATGACCAATGGGTTCCCGCTCGATCGCCGATCACGCAGGGAACAATTCGTTTCGAAAATGGAAAGCTGATCGCAGACGATGTGACGGTCTTCACCGACTTGAATGGCCAAGTGGTGCTCGATCATTTCGAGCTATCGCTGAAGCCAACTTGGAAGAAGGTGGTGACTTATCTGAATGGAGATCTCGAGAAGGTCGAGTTCTCCATTGGTGGGAATGCAGCATACTCGGCAGACCTGAGATTCTCAACGAAGGGAAGCGTGGCATGGTCGCAGACGCTCAAGTTGTTCTGCCTCACGCCGCCATCGGTCCCACCTCCGAACTCCCTCCCGTGCCCAGGCATTCCACTTCCACCGCTTCCAATCGGTCCGATCCCGATTCCCAATTCAATCTCACTTGATATTGGCTGGAATCTTCGTGCGACGTTGAAATCAGCAGCGACAATAACGAAACACCTGGAAGGCACCGCGAACTTCTCGGGCGGAGCCCGCTACACACATGCGACAGGAAGCCTGGCTCCGACGGCAGATTTCAGCGCTGTCTTCAGCGGGACACCACTGGTGTTTGAGGAGACCGAAACAATTGTTGTGGGCTCGGGTCCCGTTGTAAAGGCGACTTGGAAGATCGCCGGCATCCCTGGACCCTACGTGACGCTTGCGATCCCTGGATTGTTCGAAGTAACACCCAATCCCGCGACTCAGTCGTACACCGAAGTGTGTCGACTCGTTGGAGTCGCATCGGGAGGGATCGCGGTGAAGATTTTCAAACTGGTGAACGTGTCCCTTGCATACTCGCTTCCTGAGATCGAAATCCTCAGGTTCTGTGAGTATGTACGGCCGTATCCCAAAGCCCCCGTCGCGAGCGTCACCGTCACACCGGCATCAACGTCGCTGTCCGTCGGCGGATCGCAGCAACTCACCGCGACGCTTCGCGACGCGGGAGGCGCTATCCTGACCGGCCGCCAAGTCAGTTGGACGAGTAGCAATTCGAGCGTAGCGAACGTCTCCACCGGTGGCTCCGTCGTCGGTCTAACGGCATCGAACTCGCCAGTCACCATTACGGCCACCAGTGAAGGAAGGACCGGCACCGCCAGCATCACCGTCACGCCACAACTCGAGCCCATCGCGGTCACGAGCGCCGCGTCGGGCGTTGCGACCAGCAGCTTCACGATGAACGGTTCGGTCAATCCGCAGGGCCTCACACCGGTCAGCACATTGTTCGAACGCTTCGCCGGCACGAGCTGCAGCGGCACGGCCACGACGGTCGCACAGGCGAATATCGTCGGTGGCGGCAATGCCGCGCAGTCGCGCACGCAGGCGGTCACCGGGTTGACGGCGGGTACGGGCTACTCGTATCGCATGGCGGCCTCTCGCAGTGGCGGGACAACACAGCGCGGAGCCTGCGTCAGCGTAACCACCCTCGCCAATCAGAACGAGGCCCTGCAGGATCTCGCCGTCGCACCTCCAACGGCAACGCTCACTGTCGGACAAACGGTCTCGTTGACACCGTCGCCTTCACTCGGGGGGTCCGGTGTGAGCGTCACCTACTCGTGGTCAAGCAGCAACCCAGCGGTCGCCACCGTCTCGACCACAGGGGTCGTCACTGGCCTTTCGGTCGGAAGCGCAACTATCACGGTATCCGGGACCGGGAGCGGAGCGGGATTCGTCACGAGCAGCCGTTCGGCCACGTCGGCGATCACCGTGTCGAGTTCGAGCGGAAGCTGTGTGTGGTGCAATGCCACGCTCAGCTTCGACGGCAACACCATCCCGTCGGGTTGGCAGCAAGCGCGATTCGGTCCAAACTCCGCGTCGATCAGCAATGGCCGCATCGAATCGACGGCCACTGACCGCGGCCTAGCGTTCCGGGCCAACGGATCACCGCCCCCTGGCACCAATGTCATTGAGGTCACGACAGAAGGAACCATGGTCGACGTGTTCTTCGGCATGAACAACAACGTGCGCCTCGAGACCGGGACCACCTCGTGGCAGGCCGACTTGGCGTCGTATACGTGCCAACCATCGAACGGATGCGCGACACCGGCGGGACTGCCCAACCAGCTCGTCCTCTCGTCGTACCGAGTCAACGGGTACGTCTTCCCGAACGGCGGATCGAGCTCGACGTTGGTCAGTCGGTTCGCCGCCACTTATACCTCCGGCACAGTGCTGCGCGTGACGCGGGAATTCTTCGACGACAATGTAATCCTCACGGTACGTCGACTCAGCGACAACGCGTTGATCACGTCGCGACAACTTTCGCTGCCAGGCTTCCGCGTTGCCAACGTCACGGGCGCAGGATTCCACTTTTACTTCACAAGTGGGTCGACGACGAGTCTGGTCTGGCTCGACAACGTGGCGTTCCGGTTTCTGAATCAGCCTAGCACGGCTGCTCCCGATATTGGTCGCTAACGCACGCGATATCCGACATCGCGTCATCTAGGCGGACTCGTTTACCGACGCTCGTCGTGGCCGCGAAAACCGATGCGCTGATTCACCGCGCGTCGGGCATCGAGCGACATGTACGACCAGCCACCGATCTCCGCGAGGGTGCGGCGGCAGCCACGGCACTCACCGTTGAGGTCGATGACGCAGACCTTGATGCACGGGGAGGTGGCCGGATAAATCGGAAGGGACGAGTCGCTCATTCTGACAATTTAGCCAACGGCGCGGCCACTTTCTGCGCGATTCGCTGGCTAGTTTGTGCCATGAGTCATCCTTCCGGCGCCACCGCACTCGGGCCCGCTTCGTTCCTCGCCGGGGGTGGCGAAATGGGACAGCGCATCCGGGATTTCGATTGGGCGGCGACCTCGCTGGGTGAGGCTGAGCACTGGCCGGCGCCGCTCAAGACGGTCGTGCGGATGATGCTGAACACGAACCACGCCATGTTCGTGTTCTGGGGGCCGGACCTCATCTGCCTCTACAACGACGCCTACAGTCGTTCACTCGGCGAGGAACAGCACCCGTCGATTCTCGGCATGAAAGGCCCGGAGGCCTGGGCCATCGCCTGGGATGTGATCGCGCCGCAGATCGCGCTGGTGACATCCGGACAGGGTGCCACGTGGCACGAGAATCAGCGCATTCCGATGCAGCGCCACGGTCAACTCGAAGAAACGTATTGGACCTACAGCTATGGTCCGATTCACGACGACCATGCGCCCAGCGGCGTGGGTGGCACGCTCGTGCTCACCACCGAAACCACCGAGCATATGGTCGCGCAGCGACGGTTGCAGTCGGCCGAGTTGCGGTGGCGATCGCTCTTCGAACAGGCACCGGGTTTCGTGGCGATTCTCCAAGGCCCGACACATTGCTTCGAATTCGCCAATCCGCTGTATCGTGTACTGATCGGTGGACGTGATTGCATCGGGCACAACCTCATCGACGTGCTGCCCGAGATTGAAGCGCAGGGTATCCTCGCGCTGCTCGATGCCGTGTATCAGGACGGCGTCCCGTTTCGCGGCACGGCCGTTCCGGTCACACTCACCACCGGCGACGCTGGCGTCGCACACACGCGCTATCTCGATTTCGTCTATCAGCCGCTGCGCGACGACGCGGGGCGTATCACCGGCATCTTCGTGCAAGGCTCGGACGTCACCGATCGGGTCGACTCGAGCACGGCGTTGATCGACAGCGAAGCGCGGTATCGCGCACTCGCCGAACGGCTGCCGGGTGCGGCGGTGTTCGTGATCGACGACTCGATGCGCTTCGTGATGGCCGGTGGTGAAGCACTGCTCACGGCCGAACGCGCACCGCAGGACTTTGTCGGGCATCGCATCGATGAGGTGTTCGATGCCGAGACCGTGGCCGCGTATGCGCCCAACCTGCGCGCGGCGTTCAACGGAATTGCCTTCGAAGTCGAGCATCGCACCTTCGGACGCTACTATCTCACGCGCGGCACGCCGCTGCGCACCGTGTCCGGCACTGTGTATGGTGTGCTCGCCGTCTCCAGCGACATCACCGACCGCCGACGCGTCGAGAATCAACTGCGCACCGCGAATGGCCGACTCGCTGGTGTAATGTCGGCAGCGGAGATCGGCGTCTGGTGGTGGGACATGGACACCACCGTCGTCGGACACGATCGCAATCTCGCGCGCCTGTACAACCTTGGCGACGTCGTCACCTCGACGGTGGCGCAGCACGTCGCCAGCATCGCCGACGAAGATTGGCCGATCGTCGAAGCGGCGATCGCCAATGCGAAGGCCACCGGGACGTTCTACATTCGCGAGTATCGCATCCGCGACGCCGAGGGCGTGGTGCGATGGCTTGGCGCACGAGGACGCATGCAGCATGATCCGGTGAGTGGACATGAGATACTCACCGGTCTCGTCATCGACATCACCGACCTCAAAGTGCTCGAGGAATCGTTGAAGGCGTCGGACAAGCAGAAGGATCGCTTCCTCGCCATGCTCGCACACGAGTTGCGCAATCCGCTGGCGCCGCTGTTGAACGCCGCCGCCATTCTCGAAACGGATCCGATTTCGAGTCGCGACCTCGCCTGGTGCCGCGATGTGATCGGCCGTCAGACACGACAGATGGCCCTGTTGCTCGACGACCTGCTCGACATCTCCCGCATCACACACGGTCGGCTGTGGCTCGAGCGTCGTGCCGTGTCACTCACCACCATCATCGACGCCGCCATCGAGACCGTCACGCCGATTCTCAATGCGCGCGAACATCGGCTGCGCATCGACGTGCCCGACGAACCGCTGATGCTCAACGTCGACCCCGATCGCATGGCGCAGGTGCTCGCCAACCTGCTCGGCAACGCCGCCAAATTCACCGAGCCGGGTGGCGACATCGAGCTACAGGCCCGCGACTGCGACGGCGTCGTGGAAATCGTCGTGCGCGACAGCGGCATCGGACTCGCGGCCGACGATTACGAGCACATTTTCAGCATGTTCTCGCAAGTCGACGCCGTCGCCGGCCGCTCGCGAGCCGGCCTCGGCATCGGCCTCTCCCTCGTGCGCGGCCTCATCGAACTGCACGACGGCGACATCAGCGTACACAGCGACGGACTCGGTCGCGGCAGCGCGTTCACCGTGCGCCTCCCCGCGCTCGTGGGTTAAGCCAGCCGCTACGACGCCGGCTTCACCGCACTCCACGCCGGACACGACGGCGCCTGCCCAGCCGGTCGCGGCGCCCCGTCAGCACGCGGAATCGTATCCGCCACCTGCATCAGCTCCACGTCGAAAATGAGCGTAGCGCGCTCGGGTATCGCCGACGGCCGCCCCTTCTCGCCATACGCGAGCTGCCAAGGAATGATGAGCCGGCGCGACCCTCCCACCGCCATGCCCTGAAAGCCCAGATCCCACCCCGCAATCACACGACGGAATCCCTGCGGAAAGCTGATCGGGTCCTTCACCCGTCCGGAATTGGTGGTATCACGCGACGAATCGAACTTCTTGCCGTCGACTGTCCACCCCGTGTAGTGCGCATACACACACCGCCCCGAAGTCAGCGGTATCCCCGCGCCGACCACGAGGTCAATCGCATTCAACGAGAACAGCGGCAACGCCCTCCCCTCCACCGCCGGAATCGGCCGCGCATACCGCGGCGCCCCAGCACACCCCCCGATCATCGTGGCCAGCGCCACCACTAGCATCTGATTTCTCATAACCCCAACACTACCTCCTCCCCCCTCGCTTTTCACCCACCACCCACGGCCCAAAGCCCACAGCCCACAGCCCACAGCCCACAGCCCACAGCCCACAGCCCACAGCCCACAGCCCAAAGCCCAAAGCCCCCTGTAACATCCCCCCTCCCCCCAGCATTCATGAAATAATCCATCCCATCATGACTGCTCTCACTGTCCCCCGCCGAGTGACCGACCAACCGCCGCACCTGATCGATCAGGTTCGTGCCGGTGATCCGCACGCGCTCGGCCAACTCTACGACGAGTTCGCGCCGCGACTGCTGCGCGTGGCCCACCAACTCCTGGGCTCACGCGAAGACGCCGAGGACGCCGTGCACGACATGTTCCTCGGGCTTCCCGAAGCGTTGCGGCGCTACGAAGAACGTGGTGCACTGCGCGCGTGGCTGACCACCCGCACCGCACGCGTGGCGCTCATGCGCTTGCGCAGCGTGAAGCGTCGTCGCGAAGACACGCTCACCGACATCGGCCACGCCTCGCGTCACACCGCCGGTGACCTCGCCAACGCCAGCGAGCTCGAACGCGCCATCGCCATGCTGCCCGACACACTGCGCGCCGTGTTCGTCTTGCGACAGATCGAAGGCTTCACCCATCCCGAGATCGCCACCCTGCTCGGCATCTCCGAAGGCAACTCGCGTGTGCGCCACACCCGCGCCCTCGAACAGCTTCGCGCCAGGATCACCCGATGACCACGCCCTCTCCTCTGCACGCCGCGCATCCCTCCATGGCCACCTGGCAGGAGTACGTAAGCGCACCGCTGTCCGCGCGGGACCGCGCGTTGACCGAGCATCTGCAGCGTTGCCCTGAGTGTGCGAGCACGGTGCAATTCCTGAGTGAACTCGAGGAGCACGTGGCGCACTTGCCCGTGGAGCCCGCACCGACGGCACTGCGCGCACGCCTGCTGGCGTCGCGCGCGGCCGGCGTTCGCGTGCTCATACCGGAGCACGTGGAGGCATTCGCCGAAGACGATTTCGCCAACGACCCGCCCGCGGTTACCGCGCAGGTGCCGAGACGCACGCGCTGGCGCATTCCCACCACCATCGCCGCCGGCATCGCGGCGTGGACCGCCATCGCGCTGTTCCGCGGCACACCAGTGGTCGAAGCGGGGATGATCTCGGGTACGATGACGTTGTCCACCACGCTGCCCAAGGCCGGCGAGGTAGTGAGCGTGCGGTACAATGCCGGCGCGCTGTTGGGCCGGCCGGCCGCACTACGATTGCGCGGACGTATCCGCACCGTGCATGGCGAGAGCTACAATGTGGGCGTGCCGGTGGTGGAGATCGCCACGCTGCAGCGCACCACCGGCAACGAATACGTGGGTCGCTTCACCCTGCCCGACTCCGTGGTGTTCGCCGCGTTGGCCGTAGAAGACACGGCCGCGCTGGCGGTGGACGATCTGGGTGGCCGCGCCTGGGAAGTGATGCGGGCCGGTGCCGACGGAGCACCTCTCTTGTCGGCGCTGGACCAGCGCAATCAGGATCTCATGGGCCGCGGCTGGGAAGAAGGATTGGCCACCACGCGTCGCATGATGCAGCTGTATCCCGATTCCATCAACGCGTGGAACTGGCTGCAGAGCTTCGAGTCGTGGATGTCACTCGAAACCGACAGCACGCGCGCCGCGCACAAGCGCGCCGCAGCCATGTTCGACGCACGCCATCGCGCGATGCGTGATCTCTCGCCGGAGTTGATCGGCGCTACCTTTTGGTACACGCGCCGCACCGACAGCATCGCCAACGCCTATTGGCGCGAACGGCTACTGCGTGAAGCACCGACGCAGTCGTTTGCGGCGCAGGATCGCATGCTTACGGTCGCGTCGCGTGAACTGCATACGCGTGGCGACACCATCACCGCGCTCGCCGGGCTCGAGCAGTTGTGGCCCGATGTGCCGGCCGATCGTGCCACACAAATCGCGTCGGCTGCGCTCGCGCTACTTCCGCCCCGAACGGCGAACGCCGACGACCTGCTCCGATGGTCTGACCGCCTCATGGGCGCCGACTCGAGCCCAGCCGCCGCACGCTTCATCGCCGTGAAGCTGCTCGCCTCACCCGCGTGGCGCGACGAAGGCAAGCGTCGATTGCGCACCGAGATCGCGCGACTGTCGAATGCACGCACGCAGCTGCGCGCGCTCGACGAATCACGCACCGAGCAGGTGGAGCGGCTGGCGCGATCGCAGCGACTGGCCATGGCACAACTCGGTCGTGCCCTCGCCGACGACGGTGCCCATCGCGCCGCGCTCGATACGCTCGCGCTCGCATCGGCTGCTGGCTGGGACTTGTCGGTGTTCAACACCGTGCGCGAAACGAGTCTCAAAGTCGGCGACAGTACGACCGCGCGCATCATGGCCGCACGCATATCGGTCGACCCGAGCACCGCCCCATCGCGTCGCCAGTCATTGCAGTCGGCAGCTGTAGCGCAGATCGGCACCGCAGCGTGGGCCGAGCTCGTGCGCAGGGCGCAGCGCGATCTGTCTACGCGGGTGATGGCCGGCGCCAAGCGACGGGTCCTGCCCGATGTCACACTGCGTGCGCTCGACGGCAGCAGCGCGTCACTTCGCACGCTGTTGGCCCCGCAGGTCACGGTCGTCGTGTTCTGGAGTACCGACTGTGGCCCCGCCGTCGACGCGCTCGGCGAGATTCAGTCGACCGCGGCCGCACTACTAAAGCGCGGCATACGCACCATCACCGTGGCCGAACAGCCGGCACCCACACAGACACTGCGTGACGTGCTGCGCACCAAGGCGTTCACGTTGCCGGTGTACCTAGACGTGAGCGGCACGGCGAGCAAGGCGTTCAACAACTGGGGCACACCACAGGCGTATCTGCTCGATGCCAAGGGCAACGTAATGTTCAGCGCCACGTCGGACTTCGAGAGCGTGGCATTGCGGGCCGAGGCAATGGTGCTGGCGGCGGAAGCGGCGCGGTAACTCCATCCGGCCATTCCACTCGCGTGAAATACCGTCTACTATAGGGAGTTCCCGCCACCCCTACTGAGGACGGTATGACCCGTTACGTCGCTCGCCCGCTTCTTACGCTGGCACTGCTCGCTGCCCTGCCGGCGCTCTCGTCGCTTCAGGCTCAGGACGCCCCGCCCGCTCGCCGCGGTGTCGTGATCACCGACACCGCCCGCGCTCGCGCGCTGTTCGTGAGCAAGGACCCCGCCGACCTCGCCGGCTGCGGCGCCAACTGCGACCGCGACATCAAGGCGCGCATGGCCACCGACAGCGCCTACGAAGCACGGGCCAAGGGCGTCGTGGACTTCAAGAAGGTCACGTACAAGAGCCGCGCCGATGGCCTCGAGATTCCGGCCTACGTGTTCGCGCCGCTCACCAAGAATCCCGCCGGTCATGCCGCGCTGGTGTGGGTGCACGGTGGCGTGCACTCCAATTGGGGACTCAGCATGTGGCCGTTCGTGCGCGAGGCCGTGCAGAAGGGCTACGTCGTGATCACGCCCAACTATCGCGGCAGCACCGGCTACGGCAACGACTTCCATCGCAAGATCGATTACGGCGGCATGGAAGTGGACGACGTGTATTCATCGATCGACTATCTCAAGACGCAGTCGTATGTCGACATGGATCGCCTGGGCATGATGGGCTGGAGCCACGGCGGCTTTATCACCTCGCTCAACCTCACGCGTGAGGGCCAGCCCTTCCGCGCCGGTGCGGCGATGGTGCCGGTCACCAATCTCATCTTCCGCTTGTCCGATCACGGCCCCGGCTATCAGCGCGATTACGCGGCCGAAGAGGGGATCAAGGGATTGCCGTTCGAGAACGTGCCGGAGTACATCCGCCGCTCGCCCGTGTTTCACCTCGAGAAGCTGAACGTGCCACTCCTCGCGCATGTGGCCACGAACGACTGCGACGTGTACTTCCGCGAGAATCAGCAGTTCATCTACACGCTGCGAGCGCTCAAGCCCGACCTGACCGAAACGAAGATCTACGTAAACCCGCCGCAGGGCGCCGGTGGCTGTGGCCACACCTTCAATCGCCGCGTGAACGCGTCGAGCACGCAGCGCGACGACACGCCGGAGCAGATCGATTCATGGAACCGCGTGTGGACGTTCTTCGAGTGGAACCTGCGCCCGAAGAGCCTGATCCGCGTGGACAATCAGGAGTGGATGAAGGATCCGCGCGTGGCGAGCCCGCGTGGTCCGGTGCCGCCGCAGTAAGCAGGAATGTGTGGTGCTGCCGTCGGAGCGATCCGGCGGCAGCGAGAGTATGTATCTCCGGGTTGTGCTCCTTGATGATGGTCGGACTGTCCATAACGCCTTTCCCGATCGCGGATTCGCACCATGAAGCTCAACTATTACCCTGAAACAGACTCGCTCTACATCGACCTGATTGACCGGGCGAGCGTAGAAAGCCGCGAGGTATCCGCTGGGGTGGTGCTCGACTACGACGCGGAAGGGCGCATCGTCGGCATCGACATCGACCACGCCAGTCAGACCGTCGATCTGCTTCGGCTTGAGCTGCAGGCTCCACACATGGCCGTCGAGCGCACGGTCGCGTAGCAGCGAACGGTGACGCCGTCGCCGTTCCGCCCGGCTGTCAGACCCCAATACCACCATGCAGTATTCCTCAATCAGGAGACGTACTGTGAAGCAATTGCTGCTCGTGGTCCTCGCGTCGACCACCATGGCCTGTGTATCCACCAACGCCACGCTGCTCAATCCCACACCGTCCGGACGCCCGCCCATCGCCGAGAATCAGGTCCGCATTTTCCGCACGGCGGCGCAGGTTACGGGTAAGTACGAAGAAGTCGCCCTGCTCAACTCGACCGGTGAATCCAACTGGACGAACGAGCAGAAGATGATGGAGTCGATGCGCAAGAAGGCCGCGAGCCTCGGCGCCAACGGGGTCATTCTCGACGACATCAGGGAGGCCGGCGCTGGGGCCAAGGTCGCCGCCGCCGTGTTCGGCACCGGCACCCAACGAAAGGGTCGCGCCATCGCAATCTTCGTATTCCCGGACTCTGCGGCGAAGTCCCCGTAGACGGCTGTTTTCTATACACGATGGTGGGATATGCATAGAAAGGGCTGATTTTCTATGCATATCGTTCAGACGGCGCTCCTGTCCGGTACGCAAAACGGCCCGCTCAGATCTCATCGATCAAGCGGGCCGTCTCCCTACCCCGTACTCCCTACCCCTTACTCAGCCGTTATCCGACTAGTAACGCGGGCGTGTTTTTCTGGGCACCTTCCCACAATTCGCCGGCCAGTTCGCCGGCCACGTGCCCGGTGACCGATCGCGCTTGATGAACTCCGGGTCTTCACTCGCCAGGTACACCATCAGCGCGGCCAGCGTCGCGTTGTGCTTCACATCGTCGAATACGATTTTGTCGTACGTGTCACGGTTCGTGTGCCACGTGTACGTGCCGTAGTTCCAGCCTACCGCGCCCATGCCGAAGCTCGGGGTGCCGAAGCAGGCGAACACGGCGCCGTCGGTGCCGCCCGGGTTGCCCGTGGGGACGTCGTTAAAGCTCCACGACACCACATTCGCGCTCAGGCTGTCGGTGAAGAAGCCCGGCAACTGCGTGTACCACTGCTTCAAGTGACGACCGATGTCGGTGAGCCCCGAGCTCGACAGCGACTGCACGCGTCCCGTGCCGTTGTCCTGATTGAAGAGCCCCTGCAGCCCCTTCATCACTTCCGGATGATCTTCCGTGAACGCGGTGGAGCCGTTGAGCCCCTGCTCTTCGCTGGCCCAGTGACCCACCATGATCGTGCGCCTCGGATTCGGATACGCCTTCTTCAAGATGCGCATCGCTTCCATCGCCATCAGCGTGCCCGTGCCGTTGTCGGTGGCGCCGCTGGAGCCGTCCCACGAATCGAAGTGCGCCGACAGCATCACGTATTCATCGGGCTTCTCGCTGCCCTTGATCATCGCGATCGTGTTGAACGCCGGCTGTTCGCCGAGCAGTGCCGCGTCGAGATCGAGCGTGACCATCGGCTTCTGCTTGTTCTCGGCCAGGCGATACACCAGCGAATAGTCTTCACACGTAAGGCCCACCGCCGGCGCCGTCGTGTTATACGTCTCGAACACCTCGATCACGCCCCAACCGCCGGCGCCGCCTGCACCACCGCCGCCGAAACCACCGCGTCCTGCAGCGGCCGCGGCGAGGCTCGAGGCCGGTCCGCCACCACGATCACTCGCGCCTGCGGGGCGCTGACCGCCGGGGCCACCGGGGCCACCAGGGCCACGACCACCGCCCGCGTTCTGCGCGGCGAACGGATTCGCGAAGCCCGAGAGCTTGTTGCGTGACGTGATCATGCCCACCACGCCCGCCTTCTCGAGACGCATGCCGAGCGTGCCCGTGCCGAGCCCCATGCCATAGCCCGTGCCGCGATAGAGCTTCGTGCTGTCCGGGCGGCCATTGGCGCCCGTCATCACGGCCCAATCCTGCTGCGTCTGCGCGACCAGCGTGTCCATGCGCGCCTTCGATTCGGGCGTGGCGAATCGCACCCAGTCTTCACTGGGGCGACAGGTCGGGAACGACGGCGACAGCATCACGATCTTGCCGCGCGCCTTCGGCAGCCACGCCACGAACTCCGTGCTGTCCTTGAACTTGGGGAGGATGATGGCCTCCGCCTTCACCGGCTTGCCCTTCGTGCCCGGGCTCCAGGCCAGCATCGTGCCTTCCAGCGAGCGCGTGCGCGGTGCCACGAGATCGATGTGCGACACGCCGCGCCGCCATCCACGCCAGGTGCCGTAGTTCTCACGCTTGGCGTCGATGCCCCACGCCTTGTACTGGGCGATGGCCCAGTCGCTGGCGGACGTCATCCCCGGGCTGCCGGTGAGGCGCGGACCGATGGAGTCGAGGAGCGCCTGGCCGAGGGCCTCGACGCGGGACGAGTCCATACCGATCTGCCAGATGCGCTTGATGGCCGGGTTGTCGGTGGGGAAGGTGGTGGGGCGCTGGGCCTTCGCTGGTGTGCTTGCGGCGAGGCCGAGGGCGGTGGCGACGGCGGCGAGGGCCGTCGAGCGCCGGATGGTGGAGGACATGGGTGGGGACGAGTGGGTCGTGGTGGGAGCGGGGATGATTGTAGAATGGGGGAGGGAGAGGGGGAACGCGAGAGTGCTTGTCAGACGGTCCATCGCACGTGAGCGAGTGCGCATCTCGCGATTGCCAACTGCGGCCGGAGGACTTCATTTGCTTAAATAGCACAATGGGGCAAACGATGAATCGATTGCCAGTTCCGATGCGAGGCGCTTCGGGCTGAAATCGTTTGCGGGTGGATCCCCAGCGACAATGGCCACTCCCTTGAGCGCGGGCGCAATGTGACGATACCAGCATTCGATGCACATGGAAATCTACCGACGCCGCCACTAGTTGGGTCTGCAGTTGGATTTGACTCGGCTATCGTCACATCGCTCGCTGCGATCAAGGAGCGATTCGTCGACGCAGTTCCGTGGTCGCGCACCCGCGCGAGCATTTGGCAAGGGTGGATGAAGCACCGCGAGGAATTCAAGAAGCCTGGGATTCCGTATGCAACGCTGGTGAACGGAAGCTTTATATCACGAAAGGACGATCCCGATGACATCGAACTCGTGCTTCTCACTGACGGGTCTGCGCTCAACGGCCTTAGTGCCGCGGAAAAGGTAGTCGTCCAGCCCCTGGTCGATCGATCCACTAGCAAGAAGCTGTTTAGCTGCGACGCGTTTATCGTCCCGGTGTATCAAACTGACTCCCTACGCTTCGGCGATTTCGTTCTTAACAGTTCAGCGGAATCGTTGAGGAAGACATGTTGCCAAAATTGCGCGACTTTTTGACAAGGTCTGCGAGGCATACATTTTAACAACTCGGCTTTGGAATCCTCAGACCAATCAGGAAAAGCGGTCTTTTCGTCTCCAAGATCTTCGAGACAAGCTACCCTGAGGGTGTTGACGGACGAGACACAGCACATGTTTAGCAGCTAGTAACTTGATGAGATGTGCATAAGCACGATTTAGCTTTTGCATTTCTCAGTAGTACTGCTTCACATACCCATACGCACGGTCGAACAGTTCGACGTCCTGGTGCAACTGGTACTTGAGCAAGCTCTTTCGCAGGGCCTTCTTCACTTCACGCTCGCCTGACGATGTCTGCTGCCATCCCGGAAAGCGTACCAGCCGTACGATTTCGTCGATGTCGGTAACAACCCGCTCCACCATGATTGGCGTCTTCTCAGTGCGGACCTGTTGAAACAGCTCCGTCAATGCCGCCTTCGCGCGATCTTCATCGGCTTCAGACGGCGTGGCCTTCTCCGTGTGCACGAGATCACGCGCCAGTTCCAGCAACTGCTTTAGAAAATCGATGCTATTAAGGAGCCCGCGTTCATGGCGCTCCTTCAGCTCTTCGAGCCGTTCCGACAGGTGCCGATACACGGGGTTGCCCATGTGCTTCCGCAACCGCGCAATCAGCTTCACCTCGAACTCCTTCGCACGTTTCGAAGGATCAGGCGATCCCATCACCGCTTCCAGCAGCTCCGCATCGAGCACCAACGTGTCCAGGTCGTCACGCACGGCATCGACGTGCACGTTCTGGTGAATGAGCTCGATGGTCTTCGCACCTAGCGTATGCCAAATGAGCTTGCCGGTTCCGCTGGTGGGTTGGACCGACTGGTACACCTGCGTGAGCCACCGATAATCGGTCTCGAACTCCACGAGCGCCGGCTCAGGTGACAGCGCTTCCCACAACTGTCCCAGCACGGAATACTCGGCGGCAAACGCATCGCGCACGCTGTTATTGGGCAAGCACTCCTGGGCGGCCATGAGTCCTTCGTAACCTGATTGCGTGCGATCCACACCGGCAAAGAAGGCGAGGCACTTCTGAACCGCGGCACGCAGCTGCACCAGCAGATCCGCCACCGGACCAATCACGCGCTTGAAACCCGCCTCGTCGAACTCGAGCGATTTGGCTACGTCATCGAACACGCCGAGATAATCTACGATAACGCCGTGCGTCTTCTTGTCGCCGTAAGTGCGGTTCGTGCGGCAGATCGCCTGCAGCAGCGTGTGGTCCTTCATCGGCTTGTCGAGATACATCGCTTGAAGGATCGGCGCGTCGAAGCCTGTGAGCAGCTTGGCGGTCACCACAAGCAACTGAAGCGGGTCGTTGGGATCCCGGAAGCGATCGAGCAGCTTCTCTTCCTCGTCGCGCGAGCGCGCGTGATCCACAAACCGAGAATCGCCGGTGGCGGAGATGACGACTTCGCTGGCCTCGGGCGGCAGCAACTTGTCCAGCGCCGCCTTGTACAGCAGGCAGCACTCCTGGTCGAAGGTGACAACCATCCCCTTGAAGCCGTTGGGCGCGACCTTGTCAGTGAAGTGCTTCGCGACATCGGCGCAGATACGCTCGACTCGTTCGGGCGACTTCACCAGCACGGCCATCTTGGAGGCGGCTTTGGCCAAGTTGTCCTTGTCGAGATCACTCAGCTCGCCCGTGAGCTCCTGAAACGCATCGTCTATGGCGGCCTTGTCGATGTGCAGGTCTACCAAGCGCGGCTCGAAGTGCAACGGCAACGTGGCGCCATCGCGAATGGATTCCTCGAAGCCGTAGCGGCTCATATAGCCCTTGGCGTCTTCGTCGGCACCAAAAGCTGCGTACGTGTTACGATCTCGGCGGTTGATGGGCGTGCCGGTGAGCCCGAACAGGAACGCATTGGGCAGGGCCGTGCGCATCTTGATGCCGAGGTTGCCCTCTTGCGTGCGGTGCGCTTCGTCGACCAAAACGACAATGTTGCCGCGGTCGTTCAGTACGCCGCCGGCTTCGCCGAACTTGAAGATCGTCGTGATGATGATCTTGCGCGTGTCCTGCGTAAGCAACTTCTGCAGCTCATCGCGCGAATCGGCCTTCACGAGGTTGGGAACATCCGACGCGTGGAAGGTGCCGCTGATCTGCGAGTCGAGATCGATACGGTCCACCACAATGAGCACCGTGGGGCTCTTGAGCGCGGCCTGCAGGCGGAGCTTCTGCGCGGCGAACACCATGAGCAGCGACTTGCCCGATCCCTGAAAGTGCCAGATGAGCCCTTTGCGCGGCTTGCCGGCCAACACGCGCTGCACGACGAGGTTCACCGCCTCGTACTGCTGATAGCGGCACACCATCTTGATGCGACGCTTGTTCTTGTCGGTGGCGTAGAGCGTGAAGTGCGCCAGAATATCGAGCAGCACGGCGGGCTTGAGCAGTCCGTTCACGGCGGCCTTCATGCCGTCGAGCGTTCCTGGCGTGGCCGAGTTGTCGTCGCGCCACGGGCCCCAAAGATTCACCGGCATGCGCACGGCGCCGAACTTGAGCTCCTTCCCCTCCGTGGCCACGCTGAACACGTTGGGCACGAACAGCTCGGGGATGTCGCGCTCGTAGTCGTTGTGGATGTCGAGCGCACCGTCCACCCAGCTCACGGCTGGACGCACGGGTGTCTTGGCCTCGATGACCACCAGCGGCAACCCGTTCACCAGCAGCACGAGATCCATGCGACACGACGCCTTGCCGGCGCGTACGGCGTACTGCTGCGTCACGACGTAGTGGTTCTGCGCGAGATCGTCGAAGTCGATGAGACGAACAGTGACGTGCTCGTTGTTCTCACCGAACGGCATGGAGCGATCGCCGCGCAGCCACGCCGTGAGTTCTTCGTTGGCCTTAATGAGCCCATCGGAGCGCACGCTCAGGAGCACCGCGCGCAGCTTGTAGAGCACTTCGTCGGCGCGGTCGGGTACGGCGGCGATTTCTGGATTGAGGCGAATGAGCGCGTCGCGGACCCAGTCTTCGACGAGCACTTCCTGCGGCTGACGCGGGATGTGCGCGGGAGCGATGTAGTGCCAGCCGAGGCCTGAGAGTTTGCCGGAGGCGCGCGCGAGGCCGTGACCGGCGGCGGTGTGATGGGTGATGCCGCCGCAGAGCAGATCGCGAACGAGGTTCTCGACGGTGGAGGCTTCGGTGAAGGTCATCGAATGGAACCAAGCGATAGATTATTCAACAGCTCTCGTCTCGCGGGCAGCAGATCACTTCGCCGACTTTTAAGCAGTAGCGATGCGGATGCGAGCTGTCTCAGCTGCTCGACTATCTCCTCTTGTACGGACGTACTGGTGGCAGGAACAGGCAGTGATCTCAGGGCGCCAACGTTCAGGTGCTTCTGCATTGTCCCTGACGAGCGGCCGATGAGCTGGCCGCGCGTGGTGGGCGCGTTGAGAAACTCACATAAGTACTGTGACGAGACACCCTTTCTCGGTCGCAAAATCAGGAGATCAATGCAGTTTGACCCTTCGAGTGCTGATGGAATCACAGCCGCATCGCCGGTCCGGTCAATTGAACCGCTGCTGCGTACGGCGACGATATCACCAGCGACGAGTCGAGACTTGCTATGAAGGGCGTGACCGGCCGGACTAATGTTTACCAATTCCTCCAAATTGAGAGAGCCGCGGCGAACGTTCTTCATGATCAGTGCGGGAATGCCGTCCCCGGCGGGTACGTACCACTGCGCTGGTTTTACTACGATGCCGACAGTGATCTCATCGCAGAGACTCGCGAGCGTTTGGGACGCCTGAGACCGTCCGTCGACCTGAAAGAATTCCTTTGCAGCGGCCTCGCAAAGACTATCGGCTGCATGCTCCGCTAGCGTCAAGGATGTCTCCAGCTGAGCCAGTCGGCCAATAGTTCCAGCTATGCGATGCTGTTCTTCTGAGGGCGGCAAAGCAAATTCGTAGCTAGCAAGACTCGCCCAGTTGGTTCTCGGAGAAAGCGAACCCGCCGATGTACCCACAGCGTGTTCAAAGAATGAGTCTGTTTGACATACGAATGGCAACAGTGCTGGGAGCAGGCGCTGCGCATCCGCGCTTTCGAAGAGATAGATGTCTCCCGAGCACACGGCGTCGAAGTCGGCCACCGCAACCTTTCGCTGATACGCGCGGCGCTTGCCGAACAGCACCTGACCGGGTCGAACCCGCGATGTGAAAGTGACACCATCAGCCACGTCGCCCCAACTGCGAACGCGCAACTCTCCCGGCTCCAAGTGCTCGAGGCCAATGTAGCGCTCAATGCCCTCCGACAACGGGTCGGCGCAGCGCTCGCTAACGAGTCGCACGACCTCTCCGAACTTCACACGCGTCCAACCCGGCTTGAGCTCGCTCATGCGGCGACGTCGCTAGTCCAGGAATAGCGCACCTTCAGTGCGTTCATCTGGGCGTGGGTAAGCAGCTTGTCGTGCTGCATGCGCCCAACGATGATTCCCGGCGCGACGCCAACTCTCGCCGCATAGGCCACAATGGCCGCCTCTGAATTGAGCGACCCGAGCTCACGGGCAAACTCCGGCGGAATGAGCGAATCGGCAGCAAAGCGATTCGCTTCGTCTTCCTTCTCCTGATCGAGGCCGTCCAGCCCCTCGATCACCAGTAGCTTCTTGCCGTGCTTGATGAGATGCGCAGCTTCGTGGAAGAAACTGAACCAGAGCTGATCGTTGCTCTTGTAGCGTACGCTGAGCGCGAGGAGCGCCTTGTCACTGGCAAGCCAGCGTGTCGCGCCGTGCACGGGGCAGCCCCGCGGCGCCGGCACAAAGACAACGGCCACGCCACAAGCGGCGCATAGCGCCTGCAACTGCGGGATGAATACCCGTGGGTCTGGCTCGGCGGCCAGCGGCCTGATCGCTCGCAAGGCATCCCGAAATGCGCCAGTTTCAAAGGGACTGCACTCGATCCCGTCTGCGGCAAGCTCTGCGGCGCGCAGCCACGCCGCGACGGCCCCGAGCCGCTTGTCGACCGTTGTCGACGCGCGATACGCGGCGAGCGGTTGCGTACACGTTGCGCGCCACGCCGACACGGAGGCCACCCCGAACCAGCGGAGAATCGCGTCCACTTGTGCAGGCTTGCTCGGCGCACGCTCTACAAGCCCAAGTGAAATCATCCAGCGTACCGGAAGCTCCGAAAGCCAGCCGATCTCCGCACCCAACGACTTAAGCGCGCGCTGTCGCTCCAGCCCTGCGCGATACTTCGCTTCACGCGTAAGCCAGAACTCCGTGGTGCTGCCCAGCACCGAACTCAATCGTTGCGCCGCCTCGGGCGAAATCGGGACTCTCCCCCGCACGAGATCGTTGACGTGCTTCTTCGTGAAGCCGGTACGCGTCGCCAGATCTTGCTGCGACCACGCGCGCTCCTCGAGCAAGTCTGCGATTGTATCACCCGGAACCGATACCCACTCGGGTCGGAATGGGCGTGGGTCAGTCATGGTAGTTTCCGATATACGTGATGCGGACGCGCGTTACACGCGCCCAATCAATGGAGTCATCGTCCCGCGTGGCAAGAGACGCGTCCACGGGTTCGAACACCAAACGTCGGCCTCCGTCGAGATCGAGCGCAAACTCGCCACGCCGATCACCAATGAGCGGATGGGGCCGCCCAGCGACGAGTTCGCTCACCCGCGTGACGGCGTCCAGATCGGCCAAGCGCGCACGCAGCCGCTTCGCACCGATGGCGCCCAGCTTCCTCTTCTGCATTCGCTCGTCGAGGCACAGGGCTTCCAAATCATTGTTCAGAAAAGCTATATCCAACGGCGGCTCCGTGCAAGATATCGTTCACCACTTTGGTGAATACTTTTCACGCTAGTCTTCGACCAGCCCATCCAGCATGTCCACCACCGCGTTCATTTCCGTCCAGAAGGCACGCCCGTTCGCTTCCCATTCAGCCCACGCATCGGCCAGGGACACCGAGTCGCCTTCAGATGTCGCACCCCGCTGGACTTGCCGCCTCACGTAGAGCGGAATGCTCAGACTCCATCCCTGTGCGGCGATCTCGTCGATGCTCGCCACCGAGGCGAAACCCGGCTCATTCGCGAACGCGGCGTACGCGCGCTCGATATTCGCCTGATGCTCAGGTTTGAGATAGCTCACCGCTCGTTCGCGCGCGACCTCGTTCACGGCATCGATCAGCAACACCTTGCCGCGCTGCTTCGCCGGCTTGGTGGAGCGGCAGAACACGACGCACGCCTCCATAGGTGAGTTGTAGAACAGGTTCGGGCCAAGTCCCAGCACGCAGTCTACCAGATCTGCTTCGACTAGTCTTCGACGCAGCTCGGCTTCTTCCTTGCGAAAGAGCACACCGTGCGGAAAGAGGCGCCGCGCACACGCCCCCGTCTTGGGGTGCATGCTCTTGAGGATGTGCTGGAAGAATGCGTAGTCGGCGCGTCCTTGTGGAGGTGTGCCAAGGAAGTTGCGACCGTAGCGATCGGTGGTCCAGGCGTCGCGGTTCCACTGCTTGATGGAGTATGGCGGGTTGGCGAGCACCACGTCGAACGTGCGGAGCGCGTCGTGTTCGGCGAACGCTGGCGCGGCCAGCGTATCACCGCGCGCGACCTCGGAGTCTTCCACGCCGTGAAGCACGAGGTTCATGCGCGCGATGGACGCCGTCATGTGATTGCGCTCCTGCCCGTACAACTTGAGCGTGCGATGCTCGCCGCCCTTGCGCTTCACCTCATCGAGCGCCGGAGATCGAGCATGCCGCCGGTGCCGCATGTGGGGTCGTAGATGCTCTCTCCCGGCTTGGGGTCGAGCATCTGCACCATCAGATGCACCGCCGTACGATTGGTGTAGAACTCCTGCGCCGTGTGTCCACTGTCGTCAGCGAACTTCTTGATCAGGAATTCGTAGCCATTTCCCAGTTCATCTTCTGGCACGTTGGCCAGCGACAGCGTGTGGCTGGCCACGTGCTCCAGCAAGTTTTTGAGTGTCGCATCAGGGAGCCGGTCCTTGTTGGTCCGCTGCGCATCGCCAAAGATCCCGTCCAGCCGACCGGGGTTCGCCGACTCGATGGCGCGCATAGCCGTCTGCAGGGCGCGTCCCACGTCCTTCGACACGGCCCGCACGTCCGCAAAGTGCGACCCATCGGGAATGACGAAGCGATCGTTTGCGGTGGCCAGAGCGTAGCCTTCGTCGCCCGATTCTTCGATGGCCGCGATGTAGTCTTCGTCCCACACGTCGGACAGGCGCTTGTAGAAGAGCAGTGGGAAGACGAACTGCTTGTAGTCGCCGGCGTCGACCAAGCCGCGGAGGATGACCGCAGCACCCCAGAGGTACGACTCGAGCTGCTGTTGGGTGAGGCGGTTGGTCATTGCAGCCGCCTCCTTCGTTCATGACTCGACGGAGCTCGTCTTCCGCCTCGCGGCACTTCGCGAGCGCCTCCTTGAACGCGGCGACGGCCTCAGGAAGCGGCGGAATGTCGGCGCCGATCGGCGGCAGCACGTAGCGCGAGATGTTGAGTGTCCACCCTTCCTGCTCGATCTCTTTGACGGTCACGACGCGCGCCCGGTCCTGCACGTCGGCGTACTGCTGCACCCAGGATGGGATCTGCTGGCCGTGTTCGCGCTCGAGGAAGTTCTGCGCGCGCCCTTTTCGAAAGAGGGTGGACGCGTCGATCACAAGAACGCTCTTTCGGCGCTTGATGGGCTTCTTTTCGGCGGAGCACTAGCACGCACGCAGCCAGGCCAGTGCCATAGAACAGGTTGGGCGCGAGCCCGATCACCGCTTCGATCAGGTCGTGCTGCAGCAGATACTGACGAATCTTCCCTTCGATGCCGCCGCGGAAGAGCGCGCCCTGCGGCAGCACTACCGCCATGCGTCCCGTGCTAGCGGCCTGGACTTCACCATGTGCTGCACCCACGCCATGTCGGCGTTACTGTCGGTGGGCAGACCGGCGAAGGCGCGGCCCCATGGGTCGTTCTCCCAGAGCTCGCGTCCCCACTGCTCGAGCGAGAACAGTGGGTCGGCAATCACGACATCGAACGTCGCGAGACCGCCCGTGCTTGGGTCAGTAAAGACCGGGTTGCGAAGTGTGTCACCACGCTCGATGACGAAATCCTCGATGCCGTGCAGGAACAAGTTCATCCGCGCAACGGAGGCGGTGGTGAGGTTCTTCTCCTGCCCGTGCAGCTTGCCGAAGAACGTGCGCGGGTCACCGCCGTTCTCGCGACAGTGCGCCACGGCGGCGAGGAGCATGCCGCCGGTGCCGCAGGCTGCGGGTCGTAGATGGTCTCGCCTTCCTTTGGGTCGAGGATGTCGACCATGAGGCGCACGACGCTGCGGGGGGTGTACGAACTCGCCCGCCTTCTTGTTGGCGTCGTCGGCGAACTGCTTGATCGAGATACTCGTCACGAGTCTCCATGGCGTCGGTGCCACGCGCTCGTTGCCCAAGGGCAGCGCGGAGAAGCTGCTCGATCAGATCCTTAAGCGGCTCGTCGGGAAGTCGCTCCTTTTATTGGTCCACTGCGCGTCGCCGAACGCACCGACACAGGTGCGCCTGATTGGCGGCTTCGCACTCCACGATCGCGTTGGCAACGCCGTCCCGACGTTCTTCGGCGCACCGCGTACGGCGCTCTGCAGTGGCGGCCCTTGGCAGCTTGACAACCGGTACTCGTCGCGTAATCCGCCTGAAACGTACCTCTGCCAGCGTCGCTGCGTGCTCTTCGTCCCAGACGTCGCAAATACGCTGAAGAAGAGCAACGGCAGGATGCTACGACTTCCAATCCGCGCGGTCGACGGGGCTCCCGCGGAGGATGTTCGCGGCTTCCCAGAGGTGTGACTCGAGTTCTGAGAGCGTAACCGGAAGCAGGACGGCGAAGTGGGACTGCTCATTGATGGCGCAGGGGGGATAGGGGAACCTTTCACTTCTTATTTGACAGTAACCTCCGGCTGTGACACTCGGCGAGTGCAGTACTTGCTTTCGGAGGAATAGGACCGCCGAATGGCCGGGTGCTCGACGTTGTAGGCCGTCCAAAACGTCAAGGGGAGTCTGACAGTCAGCGCGAGGCAACAAAAACGCGTCGCCTTAAAAACTCACCTCGCGTGATCCTATTCGACCGGCGGCTTCGACTTTCCCAACACAACCGGCATCGGCGGCACAATACTCTCGTTCCCATCAAGCGGCTCCTCACCCTGCGCCGCGCAGTGCTCCATTACCGTCTTCGGCGCCAACGATTCGCTCCGCCGATAGCCGGCATGTCTGAATACCAGTCGAACCACGGCAGACCGGCATTCGTGTAATCCGCCGCGGACGGTGCCTTCGTTGGTGGCGCGGCGTCCGTCAGCGACTGCCATGCCGCGCTGTTCACGAGGTGGACAGAGCACCGCTCTCCGTGGACACTGGCGCCCCAATCCGTCGGCAGCTCGCTGGCCTCGGCGATCTCTTGCCGAATCGATCCACCTGGAGCAGGAGACCATCGCACTCATTCGGCAACCGACATGATCATGCCGGAACTCCAGCCGTCGCCATACGACCCGTCATCATCGCGTTCCTTCGCACGCGTTCCACACCTCGGCCTTGAGCGGCCGCACGAGCAACTGGATACCGCCGAACTCCGCAGCGCCGGTGAGTTGCTCTTCCGCCGTGTAGCCACCGCCGGTGGCGCTGGCCGCCGAACTGTCGAACCACGCCCTGGGACACGCAGAATCCGTCCAGCCATGGCTGCGTGGGCACCTCCATGAAGTCCTGCTCCTCGTGATTGTCCAGGGCGTCGTGCCACGGCTTGCCGGTCAGCGCATTCACCATGCCGGCCGCCACCTTCACGGCCATCGGGTAGCGCGTTCGACTCGAAGCTCAGCCAACACGCCTCGGCCTGCCACATGGGAAGCATGACTCCACCTCGCTCACGCCAAGACGCCGGCACGCGCGCGCCGAACTCTGTGATCTCACGCAACGGGAACATGCGCGTCCGGGCAGAAGCCGAGTGCTCTTGTCCGTCGTCAGGCACACGCAGCGTACGCTGGAAGGTGATGCGCAAAACGGCGTCGTCGTGAACCTCGGGGAACCGGAACTCAAGATGGTCGTCAATCAGCTCGACAGGCATTCGCTTTTCTCCAGATGGGTGATGGCAGAAAGCTCGTTCGTGACGAGGCCGCACAGCGCGTGGGCAAACGAAGCCCGCGCCCGGTCGCGCTGCACGCTGGGCTCATCGAAATGAGTTCCTCCAGCGTTGCCAGCAGCACCGGACGCAGCGCGACCGAGGCGCGAGGCAGTCCTGTTGCCGGGTCGTTCACGAGCAACCGCTCTTCACGCGCATCGCGCGCTTCGGTGGGATACAGCATCGCCGCCGCACCACGTTCCTCGCCGCGGCGTACAGGGCGAGCTGATACATCATCTCGCGAGGGAGCGCCGTCTCCCACAGGTCGCGGTACTTGGCGTCGAGGTACGCGACGAGCGCGCCACCACGGTACACGCCAAAGTCCGGCCGCGGTGCCACCAGAGCGCCGCCGGCGCTTGGGTGAGAACGCGGGATCCTGCGTGATCACGCCGCGCAGCGCGACCTCGCTGCATTCGCACCTCGCACTCAACTTCCCGATTTCGCAGCACACCGACCGAGCAGCCGCTACCAAGCGCATTCATGTCCAACACAAATCCGCGTATCGGTTGTGCTGGCGCAACAGCTCGGTCATCGGTGAGCGGACCGACTGACCCGCATACAGACAACTCGATCAAGCCAGTACCGGTGCGTATCGCACGGTGCGCCGGTCGAGCGCTGCTCTGGCGCTGGTCAGCAGGCGAGCATCGAGCGGCACCGATTCCACCGTCGCGTCCAACTGGTGGCAAGACGATGCGCGTCGGAGCGCAGACCCGGATCGGTTGCCAAGGTGGCGGCCGATGAAGGCCCGCCAGCAGCGCGCGATTCAGCGGAAAGTCATCGACGCGTCGCGTGAACCGGCATGCTATTCCCTGCTCCCGAATGCCACCACGCGTCGCGATGCGCTGAAAGTCGATGCGACCCTTCGGTGAAGCGAGGGCGGCCGTTGGCGCACGTACTCACGGTGAAGCCCACGCCCGATGAGGTCTCGGGCCTCGGCCACTAGCTGGAGAATGAGCATGTCCTGCAGCGCGGTGGCCCGCACGGGAGCGTCGGCGGCTCCGGAGCGCACAGTTGCCCACGCGAACGCAGGGCGTACGCGAAGAGGGTGTGCCAACGCTCGGGCGCGACCTTCGGTACGATCGTCAGGTCAGCGGCCCGACCACGATCCGCCCCAACGAAGCTCCGCGTTTCGATCGCGATTCCATTGCGAAGTTCCGTGATCGTGACCACCTGCACGCGCGAGGGCATCTACCTGCACCTGCACGCGCGGATCATCACCAAGTGTGAGACCGACCAACGAACTCCCGTCACCACCCGAAGTCGGGGACACGCACGTCCCCATTCAGCGAGCCGAACGGCGGTTCGCTGTCCCCACTTACGTGCAGCGGATCCGCGAGCACGGACGTCACTCGGTATCGGCGGGCAGGCGCCCTGTCATCGCCGTCGGCATCACGCTCGGCCATTTCGCTGTCGTCGTCCTGCACCTCACCGATCGAACCCGCGGCGATTGCCGCCGACGCGGTGACGATCTCCGGACGTTGCAGCGCATTGATCAGCGCCGTCTCGGCGCCCGCGTCGAACAGCTCCCGCCGCACGCGCTCCTCGGCGGCGTGCACGAGATTAGGGCCAAGCACGTCGGCCAGCCATTGAGAGTACATGGTGGCGGATCTTGTCCAGCAGCGGCACGATGTCGTCCCGCATGACCGCCGAGAACTGCTCGGCGGTCGTGATCGGTGCCCGTCCGCTGAGCAGGAACGCGTGACCGATCTTCAGGGTTCCGCGCGTCTCCGCCGCCGAGTCGGCGAACGCGCGCGTTCAACTCTTCAAGCCACGGGCCGAGCGGAAGTCCTGCGATCACGGCACCACGAAGCAAGCGATAGTCGGGCATCAGCTACCACAAACCCGAAGCGCCGACGCAATGCCACGTCGAGCAGCGCGATGGAGCGATCGGCGGTATTCATCGTGCCGATGACGTGCACGTTCGTCGGTACGCGGAACGATTCACCGCTGGATGGCAGCGTCATCGCCTGTCCGCGCTTGTCGCATTTCCAGCAGGGTCAGCGACTTCACCGAAGATGCGAGGTACATCGCCGCGGTTGATCTCGTGGATCGCCAGGAAGAAGTAGTAGCATGGACGCGCCGCCGCATCGGCACACAGCCGAAGAACGGAACACGCCGAAGGCTGACCAACGAGAAGGCGAGGTGTCCATCGATCGACGCCTTGGGGCGATACCCTTCGATGAAGTCTTCGTAGCCGTACTCGGGGTGAAAGCTCGTGACGCGCACCAGCGCGGGCTCGCCCTGCGTTACCGTCGACCACACGAGCGCGTTGCGCGTCGCTGGAGGCGCCGAAAGTGCGTAGCGCCGCCAGATCGCGCGCGGTCCGGAGCGCCAGTACGTTTTGCCCGTGCCGGGTGGCCGGTCGAGGATCGCCTGTCCCTTGCGCTCGAGCACCAAGGACTGCACGATGCCGGCGACGTCGGTGAGTCGCGGAATGGCCTTCGCTGTGCGCTCAGGAGTGGGGTCAGTCGGTGGCGGCGGATGGTCGAGGCGGCGTAGGGCTCGGCTTCACCGTGCCGGCGTCCTCGAGAATACGTCGCTCGGCCTCGACCTGATTGCGATAGTTGCGCACGGCGCCGACGGACATACGAAGCGCTTCCGCGAACGAGGCCAGCGGCCATTCAGAGTGCGAACGCCACGTGGACGGGACGTTGGTGTGGGAAGGCCGTCGACGGATCGAAGGCGTACGGCCCGGCGACTTCCCCGACGCCGGAGTCTTCGTCTGACCATCGGCGGCGAGAGTACGGTCACCAGGCA
>CAWJMR010000016.1:0-17764 GCA_963843965.1 uncultured Gemmatimonadaceae bacterium | reverse complement strand
ATCAGGCTCCCCGTGAGCCGGTCACGGCACACCGCGTTGGAGCGGTGGCTCGGGCTGTCGCGCTGAGGACACACAGCACGACGACATATGGACTCCGGCGTGCCATCGACGATGACATGTGACCGTGGCCAGCGCATCCGTCCGCGCGGCCGCTACGCCGCTGAACTTTGCTCGACCCCGAACAGTTGCTGCATGTTGAGCGTCAATTCGCTCATGGCGAACGGCTTGCCGAGGAACAATCGCGGCACCGTGGCAGGCCAGTGCGATGGAATCGGGACGTCGAGTTGTCCCGAGAGGAACAGGACGGGGAGATCGACGCCCGATTGCTGCAGTTCATCGACGAGCTCAATGCCAGCCATGCCCGGCATACGGACGTCGGTTACCCGCGCACGGAACTCGGTGCCACGCCGTCGAAGGATCGCAAGCGCTTCTTCCCCGCCTCCGGCAGCGTCGACCTGGAATCCGCAGCGACGCAGGACCGACACCACGATCTCACGCACCACCTGCTCATCGTCGACCGCCATGCACCGACAGGATCACTGGAACACCGTCTACCAGACCAGGCCATCCGACACGGTGAGCTGGTTCGAGCCGGCCCCCACGCGCTCCGTGCACCTGCTCTCGGCGGCGGGGCTGTCCACGATTGTCAATGATCGCGTGAAATTCCTCACTTTGTGTGGAGTGGAGTGACCCCGCTCGCTTGGACAGTCAGGCGAAGTGCCGCGGGCCTACACGGGTGATCACCGGGCCACGCCCTCCGTGCGTCAAGCGGTCCGAATGTCCGTTGCGAGACCATGACCTCTCTGCTCGTGCGCATCGCGATTGCGACCGTTCTGCTCGGCGCCACACTTCACGCGCAACCCTACGCATCGCTCGAACTCATCGGGCCCCGCGCGCCGGCGCTCTCGGCGTATGTGCTGATCGAGGCCCCCCACGCGGCGTATCGCGCGCCGCTCGCTGCACGCCGTCGCAATGACGACGTCACGTCATCCTGCTGGCTACCGCACGATCAGTGACACGAAGAACGAGCGCCCATCACTCGGCCAGACGCCGGGGCCAGGATAGAACTGCGGTCGCTTCGTGAAATACTGTGTGTCAAACAGGTTGCTCACGCCGCCCGACAGCCGCAGCAGACGCGAGATGGCGACGCTGCCGTGCACGTCGACCAGCGTGTACGACGGCACGATGCCCGTCGCGCCATTGGCACTCGGCGTCACCGTGTTGAGCGCGTCGGCGAAGGTGCGGCTGACGTGGCTCACCAACACCGTGGCGTCGATCCGAGCATGTGTCGCCGTGAGTCCGGCGCGCGTGATCCAGTCCGGGGCCGACTCCACCGCGTTGCCTACGATGCTCACGTTCTTGCCACCCGCAACGAACGACCCGGCGATGTATCGCGCGTGCATGTACGACGCAGCGCTGAAGGCGCGCCAAGCCACCGTCCCGGTCGAACCGAACGGCACGCTGAGGCGCGTCTCGACACCGTACGTCTGTGACGTCCCGACATTCGTCTTGTACGTGTACGGGGTACCGTCCGGATCCATCAGGCTCAGGATGCCGAAGCGATTGGCGTAGCGCAGCGCGAAGACACCGGCGTCGTAACTGACGCCGTTCGCGTGCGTCCGTCGCAGGCCCGACTCCGCCGTCCAGCCACGAGCGTCACGGATCTGGGGATTCGTGCGCTCTGTCGCGGTCTCGGGCAGCACGTCCTTCAGGATCTGGGGGCGATACGCCTGACTCACCCCGCCATGCCACTCGCCACCGCTGCCGAACGTGTACGCGGATCGAAGACCGAACAACGGGAAGTTGTGCTGCACGTCGCGCGGGGTGTCGGCCGGATCGTAGTAGGCGAGCGTGCCGCGCAGCCGCGTCGTACCCTGTTCGACACGCAGCCCTGGGACGACAGCCCATTGTGACGAGGGTCGCCACTCGAGCTCCGCGAATGCCGCCACGTTGGCCGTCAGGTAGTGCACCTTGCGCTGAAAGTCCCCGCCGGGTTGCAGGGCGAGCGTCCAGTCACTGCCGCGCGACCCCGTGCCCCGCTGCCGGCGCCACGTGTCGTTGTCCGAGACGGCGATCCCCGATGCCAGCGTCGCCGGGCGCGACGCGATGCGCAGGTCCTGCAGCACGCGCATCTCGACCGTTCTGCTGTCGTATCGGTCGATGTCCACCTGCCGCGTGCTGAACTGTCCGCCGACGGCCGTATCCGGCTGATTGGCGAACCCACCGACCGCGACACTGCTGCGGCTGCCGAAGACGCCGGATGCGACGAGCGTGGCGCGCGTACCGGCGCGCGGTACCCACACGAGCGACACCGACGGCACCAGAATGTCAGGGCTGTAGTAGTTCCGTGCACGCGACGACAAGCGTGGATCCTGCGCGAACATTGCGTCCGTGAGCGGGCCAGGCTGGTGGTACAGGTAGCGGGTACGCCCGACGTCGACACGCAGCGTGAAACCATGCGCCAATGGTGCCGAGGCCGAGAGGTACTCCGCATCGGAGGTCGAGTGATCGTTGGCACGGTAGCCGTCCGAGCGTCGGCCCGAGGCGTACGTGTAGTACGTCACGCGCCCGATGCGCCCTCCGACACCGGCGAAGGTGTTGAACAGGCCAAAACTGCCCGTCGAGCTCTGCACGTCGAGTGTTGCCGTGCGTGTCGTGTCGGGCGTGCGCACGACGTAGTTGATCACGCCGCCGAACTGCGACCCGTATTGCAGTCCCGCGGTGCCACGCACCAGTCCCACCCGTTCGATGGCTTCCATCGGCGGGCTGTAATGACTCGCCGGGTAGGCGTAGACGTCCGTGTTCGTGACGACGCCATTCTGTCGCACGCTGAATTCCCACGAGCGGTGCGCATCGAGTCCACGCGACGAAATGTTCACCTGGTTGCCGGCACCGTCCATGTCGTAGACGAAGACGCCGGGCACCTCGGCGAAGAGCTGACGTGCGACCTTCTGCGCCACGTTGGCCGACGAACCGGCGACTTGGACCACTTCGCTCTTGGCGGCCGTCGTCAGGATACCAGCAGTGAAGCGGGATGCGGTGGTCACGCTGCCAGCTCGTCGTGGCGCAGTCACCAGCACACCAGCGATGCGATGACCAAGGGAATCATGGCGCGCACGCACGGTGTCCGGCCGCTGGGCGGCGAGTGGGATCGACACCAGTGTGGCGAGCGTGCAACCCCAGCGGATCGAGCGCCGGGAGTGAGCGGGACTGAGACGATGCAGCGCTGCCATGAGATCTCTGATGCAGGAGCGCGCCGGTGCCACGCGCCTGTTCCAAATTTTGGAGTCATGGCTGCGCGTCACCGCGACGTAACAGCGCGTCGTCGGGCACATCGAGGCGACCGACGGCACACAGTCTCGCCAGCCATGCCCGCAGCGGGCCCATCGGGCTCACCCGCCCTGCGCGGAACTTCTCAAACTGCGTCGTGCCACACAAGCCGCCGGCCGACCTCGACCTGCCCGCCTCACGTGATATACCTGCGGGCCGACGGCGAGAGGGACGCCGTGGCGCGGGAGTGACAGGAACCCCGGCGTCGTGCTCGTTACACCAACCGATGCGGCGCGGGTGCACGCAATGGCCGTCGCTCGCGATACTTCGCCTTCGGGCATGCACCAGGAGCGTTGGCACGCGTGAACTCGGTGGGTGCCAGCTACTCTCACGAGACGCGATTGCCGACTGGAGCGCACGAGCAAGAACCCGGCACCACGGACAATCAATCCGCCTCGGGCGACCAGCGCACACCGGATGCGCCGCGCGACAGGGCGGCGGCCGTGCAGCAGCAACTGGCGTACGACCGCACCTTCCTCGCGAACGAGCGCACCTACGCGGCGTGGTTGCGCACCGGGCTCGCGATTGCTGCAGGCGGCATTGCCGTGGCGCATCTGGTCCCGGAGCCGTCGCGAGACTCGTGGATCGCGCTCGCCCTCGGATCAGCCTTCGTGCTGGCTTGCGTGAGCGTGATGTGGTACGGCGCACGCGAATTCGCCGTCACCTCCGCGACGCTCGCCCGCGAAAGCGGACGTGCCGGAGCACTCCGCCCCCACCTGCCCTACCTGCTCACGGCGGCGCTCGGCGTACTGCTGCTGGCTGTGCTCCTGTTCTTGTGGACGCATCAGGGGCGGGTCGAGACCACGCCCGACAAGGCCCTATTCTGAACGGCGGCTCGCACTGTGCCACGATGTAAGTGACCATCTGAAATTCCCCACTCCACACTACCCGAGGAATTTCAGACGATCATTGACAGCCTGATCCCAGTCGCTCGACGAAGCCCGCCCGAGAACAGCGTCACGGGCGGGCTTCGTCGTTCCGCATGCATCACGACGCAACGTCAGCAATCGTCGTCCTCACCCTCCTCTTCGTCGAGACGCAAAGGATCGACGAGCGGCATCCCCACGCCCGTGAGCGACTGCTCCCACCTATCGAGGCAGGCGGTGGAGAGATAGAGCACCGGCATCACGTTGCATGGGCGTTGCCACTGACGGATATCGAGCCGTTGCGCCCACATTGCGGCGAACGCTGGTTCAGCGGGACGGATGCTGGGACGCAGGCTAGAGAGTGAGATCGAGAGGCGCGCGGTGTCGCTCGCAATTCCCACTGTCAGCCCAGCGTCATCCCGACGACGAGGAATGCGAGGAAGCCCGCGAAGAACATCACGGTGCTCAGCGCACTTTCGCGCTCTTCGTGCGCCTCCCGCAACAACTCATTGGTCACGAGGTAGAGCAGCGCCGCCGCGCCGAACGACAGCACGATTTCCATGGCCCCATCCGTCAGGCGGCTGAGCACCGTCGCGCCGAGCACTGCGGTCACGAAGACGAGCGAGCCAAGTGCGGACACGATCAGCACGACACGCGACCGTGCCACGCCTGCTGCGGTCAGCTCGCCGGCGAGCGCCAGCCCCACGCTCAACTGCTCGGCCGCCTCGGCGAGGGCGAGCAGGATGCCGATGCGTGCACCTGCCGCAAAGCCGACGCCGAGCAGGAGTCCGTCAAGCAGGAAGTCGATGCTGACCGCCACGAACAGGCTCGCACTGACCGTGCTGCGCGAGGCGACGCGTGCCGTGGACTGCATCGCGCTGTCACCCGACGCTTGGCCGGCGGGTGCACTGTCATCGTCCCCGCCGCGAATGCGGTCAATCAACCGGTCGGCCAGCAGCATCGTCCCGATGCCGAGCGCAAAGCCAAGCACGACATCGCCGACCAGCGCGCGGCGTTGAATCTCCGGCAGCAGCTCCACCGCGACGACCGCGAAGACCACACCCGCCGCGAGATGCAACACGGCGCCGCGCAGGCGCGCGATGCCAGGAATGAAGACGGCGGCCGCCGCACCCACCACGGTGAATACGACTGGAACGAGCGAGTACAGCAGCGTGGTGCGGAGGATGGAAGTCACGTGGGGATCATACCGTCGGAGTCGACGAGCGTCGTGGCCGCGGCTGAACCGAATCGTCCAAAGCGCAGCGCGAGCGTCGGCAGGACGAAGAGGCTGAGGGCCGTGGAGGTCACGAGACCGCCGAGGATCACGATGGCCAGCGGCCCTTCGATCTCCTTGCCCGGATCACCGGCGCCGATGGCCAGCGGCAGCAGGCCGAGTCCGGTGACGAGCGCCGTCATCAAGATTGGTCCAAGTCGCTCCGCTGCCCCGCGCAGTGCAGTCGCCGCCCCCCAGACCGCCCCCTCCTCGCTGACCAGGTGCTCGTAGTGCGAGATGAGCATGATCGCGTTCCGCGTGGTGATGCCGAACAACGTGACGAAGCCCACGAGTGCGCCGAGCGAAAGTGACGCACCGGTGAGCGCCACAGCGAACACGCCGCCGACGAGCGCGAACGGGATGTTCGCAAGCACCAGCAGCAACCGACGCCACTCGCCAAACGCGAGCCAGAGCAGTGCGCCGATGCCGAGTGCCGCGAGTGCGCTCCGCGTGAGGAGCTCACGCTGTGCGACGGCTTGCGCCGCCGCCGATCCGCCGAGCTCCGCGTACACGCCGCGCGGCAGCGCACCGCTCGCCGCCGCCCCGCGAAGCTTCAACTGTATGTCGGCGGCCACTGACGCGACGTCGCGCCCGGTGGTGGCCGCGGTCACGGTCTGGACCCGACGCGCGCCCTCGTGCGCGACGGCGAAGCGACCCGTTGAGCGGTAGACGTCGGCCACCTCGCCCAACAGGCTGATACGCCCTGCAGACCCGGCGAGCGGGATTGTGGAGAGGTCTTCGGGTCGCGTGATGCGCTCGGGGCCAAGCGTGACGACGACGTCGGTTGCCCGGTTCCCCTCGTAGACCTGCGCCACGACGAGGCCGCGCGTCGCCGTCTCGACGGCGGTCAGCGCGTCACGCGCGGCGATGCCGACCGCAGCGAGTGCGCTGGGGCGCAGCCGCACGACGGCCTGCGGCGCCACCGCCGCAGTCCCCGTCTGCACGTCTGCCGTGCCGGATACGCTGCCGACGAGCGACGTCACACGTGTCGCGGCGACGTCGAGGCTGTCCAGATCGTCGCCGAAGAGCTTCACGACGACTGGCGCCGTGCTGCCGGACAGCGTCTCCTCGATGCGCTCGGTCAGGTACGGCAGCAGGGTGAAGGTGACACCCGGTATCGTCGCGAGCCGACGCCGCAGATCGCCCGTGAGCGTTTGCGCGTCGGTGCCGCTCAGCGGCACCAGATCGACCTCGAGTTCGCTGTAGTGAGGCCCGAACGTGTCCTCTCCCGCCTCGGCACGACCGGCGCGCTGGGCCACAGATCGCACGCGCGCATCGGCCTTCAGTGCCGCCGTCGCCGCGTTTCCGATGCGCATCGACTCGTCGAGCGATGTACCCGGCGCGGCGACCATGTGCACGCGCAGGTGACCCTCGTTGAACGCGGGCAGGAACTCGCCGCCGAAAAACGGGAGCAGCGCCACGGCCGCGATGATCAGCGCGGCACTCATCGTCATCACAACCTTCGGATGACGGCCGAAAACGCCGAGTTGCCGAACATAGCTGCGCTTGAGGCGGCCGAGCACTGCAGGCTCGCCGGCGTGCTGCGCACGGCGATTGGCGAGGAAGGTCAGTGTCATCGCCGGGGTGACGGTCAGCGCGACAGCGAGCGAGGCGAGGATCGCGCAGCTGTACGCCAGGCCGAGCGGTCGGAACAGCGCGCCCTGCACGCCCGTCATGGCGATCACCGGCACGAAGACGAGCACGACGATGAACGTCGCGTAGACGACGCTCGAACGCACCTCGAGCGACGCCGTGAGCACGACATCGGCCACGGGCCGCGGGTTGGGCATGCCCCGATTGTCGCGCAAGCGACGCGCGATGTTCTCGACATCGATGATCGCGTTGTCGACGACCTCGCCGATGGCGATGGCGAGACCGCCCAGCGTCAGCGTGTTGACGGTGAAACCGAAGGCATCGAGGACGACGACGGCCGCGAGCAACGAGAGCGGGATCGCCGTCAACGAGACGGCGGCCGCACCGAAATCGGCCAGGAACAGCACAAGGACGACCGCGACGAGGACGCCGCCCAGCGCCAGGGCGTGCGCGACGTTGCGAAGCGCCGTGTCGATGAATGCCGTCGGGCGGAACAGGGCTGGGTGCAACACCATTCCCTCAGCCCGCACCGTCGGTGCCATGTCGGCGAGGGCGGCGTCGACCGACGATGCCACGTCGCGCACATTGGCGCCAAGCTGTGCATCGACGACGAACATGACGCCGGGCGTGCCCTCGATGGACGACGCCCCGACACGCGGCTCGCCCCCCTCCACGACGTGCGCGACGTCACCCAGGCGCAGCACGGCGCCACCACGCTCACGCACGACGCTCTGCGCGAGCAGGGCCGGCGTGGTGAGCTGGCCCTCAGTGCGCACGCTGATGTCTCTGGTTCGCGCCGGCAATCACACCCGCGCCACGAACACCGGTCGCACTGCT
Source organism: uncultured Gemmatimonadaceae bacterium (assembly GCA_963843965.1). Taxonomy (GTDB): domain Bacteria; phylum Gemmatimonadota; class Gemmatimonadetes; order Gemmatimonadales; family Gemmatimonadaceae; genus Gemmatimonas. The sequence continues at coordinate 9,865 of CAWJMR010000016.1, read as the reverse complement.
CGCGGCGGCGAGCACGTCGGCGATGGTGAGCCCGAACGCGCGCAGCCGGACGGGGTCGGGACGCACCTGGATTTGGCGCACCTCGCCACCGAACACCGTCACGCGCGCCACGCCCGGCACAGCGAGGAGCCGCGGGCGCATGACCCAATCGGCGAACGTGCGCTGGTCGCGCACCGAGCGCGTGGCGGATGTCACTCCGGCCACGACGACCGTGCCGACCGACGATGTGAGCGGTGTGATCGCCGGCGCATGCGCCGACTCCGGCAGTCGCCGCCCCACTTCACCCAGCCGCTCGGCGACCGACTGCCGCGCACGGAAGACATCAGTGCCCTCGGCGAAGACGGCGGTGATCACGGACAAACCTTGAATCGATTCCGAGCGCACGCGTGCGATGCCCGCCACGCCGTTGATCGCGTCCTCGAGTGGCTTGGTGACCAGCACCTCGACCTGCTCAGGCGTCAGGCCCGGCGCCTCGGTCTGGATCGCGACCAGCGGTGGCGCGAATTCCGGAAAGACGTCGTACTTCGTGCGCGTGAGGACCAGCAGCCCATAGACGATGAACGCCGCGGCCAGTGCAATAACGATCCCGCGCTGGCGCACGGAGAAGCGGACGAGGGCGTCGAGCATCAGGTAAACGATTCGCGCGCGGCGCTGCGCGCAGCCGTACGACCGCCGCCGGTCACTTCCTTTCCTCCTCGGCTTGCGGGATGCGCGACTGGAACTCAGCCGACAACAGCTGCTGCGCCCCGCGCACCACCACCGCGTCGCCAGCAGCGAGCGCTCCGGGCGTCCGTGGTGGTGCTGCCACGGCGACCCATCCGCCGCTCACCGGTCGCGCGGTGTCGAGGCGGACGCGCACGAATCGGCCCGACGCACGCTCCACGAACACCCACGCGAGCCCCTCCCACTGCACCACCGCGTTGCGTGGCACGACGAGTTCCCCCGCAACGGTCGCGGTACCGACACCTGCACTCGCACGGTCCTCATCCGCGACCGTCGTCACCGGCAAGCCGGGGCGAAGTCCCGGCCCAGCACGGACGCGGTAGAGGTAGACGGGCGACCGCGTCACCGAGTCGACCTCGGCGGCGGGTCCGACGAGTCGGGCGGTCCACCGCACGGTCGGTCCAACGACGTCGCTTGCCGTCGACGTGAGCGGTGAGATCCGCAGCGTCCGTGGTGGCGGCGGTGCGTCAGAGCGCCAGACGATACGCGCCAGCAGCTCGCTGAAGTCCGCAAGCTGCAGCAATTCCTGCCCGGCCTGCACGATCTCACCGGGCTGCGCACTCACGCGAATCACGACGCCGCCACGCGGTGCGGAGAGCGCCCGCGCATCCGACACCTGCGCCACGGCCGTGCCACCGGCGATACGCTCGCCGAGCGCGGGCCAGTGCGCTCCCGCACGGGTGAGTCGACCTGGAATACCAGCACGAATCGTGGTGACCCCACCTGGGTCGGCCACGAGCTCTCCGGTCATCGCCTGCGACGCTGTACTGGCGCCGGCGGTGGACGCCGTGAGCGGCAGCGCGGCGTGCGCGCGGAGCACCTCGGTCCGAATACCGGCGCGCATCAGAGCGTCGCTGTCGAGCACGACGACGATCTCCGTACCGGCTGGCTGCAGGCGCACTGTCGCCGAAACGGTCGCGCGCGATTCCTCCCTGGCCCGCTCCTCGGACGTTTCCTTGCCGCACGCTGCGGCGAGGGTCAATGCGAAGGCGAGCAACACGCGCGGCGCGCGACGGCGACCGTGCGCACACGCGACGGTCAGCGCACCGCGCGCGGCAAGGCCAGATCGGGGCACGTCAAGGCCGGGCATGGAGTGCATCGTTTGGAGGAGGGTCATCAGCGAAGAAGGCCGGCCACGCGCGCGGCGCGTCGCTCAGCCACGCGCCTACGGCGCGCTCCACCGCGACGTCGGCCGCTGTGCGACGCGCGACGGCCTGCCGTGTGCCGCGGTCGGCACGCATCAGCGCGAGGCGAGCGAGGGCCACTTCGGCGCGGCCGGTCTCGCCACGCGTAAAGGCCGCAGTGGCCAGCCCGACACTGCGCTCAGCCGTTCTGCGAATGGAATCATTCGCTGCGATCTCCGCGTCCGCCGACCGGCACCCCGCGAGTGCCGTCTCGACGTCGGCGAGTACGCTGTCCTGCGCGACCCGGACGCGCGCCGCCTGCGCCTCGCGCCGCGCGCGCGCCTGCGCGATGGGCCCGCGATTGCGCGCGACCGGGATGCCCGGTGTCCCAAGGCCAAGCGTCCACCGCCGGACGCCCTGATCCCACGCGAGGCCGGGCGCGATGGTCAGATCCGGGTACTGCCCGGCGACGTCGATCCGCAGGTCGCCCTCGACCACCGTGTACTCGGCCAGCGCGGCACCGAGGTCGAACCGGTGCTGCAGGGCGAATGCCTGCAACGAGTCCGCCCCCTGCACCGCCGCAGCCGCACACGCGCCCGGATCCGTCGCAGCGCGCACCGACACTCGCTCGGTCGCCGCGACCGACACGGCAAGCGCGCGGGCCAGCGTCGCGCGCGCGTCTCCCTGCGTACGTCGTGCCTGGACGACCGCCAGCGCCGCAGCCCGCACGGTGGACTCGTCCCGAGCGACGTCCGCGACGCTGACGCGGCCCTCGGCATAGCGCGCCCGCATCAGTTGGAGCACCTCGCGAACGGCGAGCACCTCCGCGTCGGCGTCCAGCACGTCGAGGTCTGGCCGCCCGCAGTGCAACGGCGGCTTGCGCGGCGTCCTGCGCAGCAGTCCACCCCAATACCGCGACGCCCAGCCGTGCAGCAAGCGTCGCGGCGCGCGCGCGCACGATGCGGGCGCTGCGCTTCCCGCCCGTTTCAAAGCTCAGACCGGTCGCCAGCGAAAGCGACCATGGCGATGACTTGCCCTCGTCCGCTTTCGATGCGTGCTCCACGCTGCCCGATACGCTCGAGGCCGGGCGCTGCCCCGCCGTAATCTCAGCCGCCCGCGCCGCAGCGACGCCAGCGCGGGCGACAGCGAGGTCGGCGCGCTGGAATGCCGCGACGAGCGCGAGCTGGCGCGCACTCCACGTGTCGCCCGACGCCGCCGCTCCCGCGCGCTCGAGAAAGACGTGCAACGTCGAGTCGTCGAGGCGCCGAGCACGAAACGAAGCCGCCGTCGCCGTGGCGTCCGCGCGAAGCGAGATCGGTTCATATCGCTGAAACCGTCCGCATCCCGAGAGCAGCACGAGCGTGCTCGCGACCAGCACATCGCTGCGCCACGGTCGACGCGCCGGTGCTGCGCACAAGTCCATTGCCGGATGAGAGCTCACGCGCGGAACGTACCGCGCCGCTGCCGACAGCGACCTGACAGCGAGATGACAGTTTTGTCAGGTCAGGCGCGACGAGGGCGGCGTCTCACCCTTTGGGGGACGGAACCGCCGCCGCCGATGGAAAGACGAGTGTCACGCGCGTGCCGCCGCCAACCTGGCTCACCGTCCGCACCTCGCCACGATGGAGTCGCATGACCCCGTGCACAATGGCGAGCCCGAGTCCGAAGCCGTCGCCGCGGGCCTCGGACTCAGGCGCGCGAAAATACCGCTCCGAGGCACGGCGAACGGTGTCGGGCGACATCCCTTCCCCGGAGTCGGCCACGTCGACCTCGACCGAATCGGCGGTTGCACGTGCGGTCAGCGTGACGCAGCCGTCGCCGTTGGAATGCCGGATCGCGTTCGTGATGAGGTTCACCAGCGCGCGTCGGAACAACATCCGGTCGACCGACAACGTCAGTCCGGGCGCGACATCGGTCGTCAGCGATACGGCAGCCTCCGTGCCAAGCGGCTCGAGAAACTCCGCCACCTCGGCGAGCTCGTGGCCAAGCTCGACATGCACCCGCGTGATAGTCGCTCGTGGATCCTCTGCGCGCGCGAGGAACAGCGCGTCGTCGACCGAGCGCCCAAGCCGCTCGATCTCCTCGAGATGCGACGCCAGCACCTCGCGGTACTCCTCCGTCGTGCGCGGGCGCGCGAGCGCCACTTCCGCCTGTCCGCGCATCACATGCAGCGGCGTCCGAAAGTCGTGCGCGATCTCGGCCGAAAGTGCGTGAGTGCGCCGAACGCCCCCTCGAGTCGTAGAAGCATTGAGTTGCACGACGCGACGAGCGCGGCCACCTCCGCAGGCGCGTCGGGAATCGGTTCGAGCAGCTGCGCGAGCGTGCGCGCGTCGATGCGACCGACGCGCTGTGCCACGTCGACGAGCGGGGCGAGACCGCGACGCGCGAAGGTGAATCCCGTCGCCGCAGACAGGAGCAGCGCGACGACGAGTGCGACACTCAGCTTTTCGCGGAAGTCGGCGAGCACGGACTCGTCGGTCCACCGGTCGAGCGCCACTTCGACGCTCCCACCGCCAGCGACCGGCCCGGATGCAAGCCGCCAGACGCGCTGCGCCGGTGAGCGCCATGTCCACAGCGTGACGTCGGCAACTGGCGTGTCGACGCGACAATGCGACGGCGGCGAACCGGGCGGCCATTCGTCACGCATCATGCTGCAGGCTGCGTCGAATTCGCGCACGACGGGCCCGACCACCCCTTCGCGCTGTATCTCCACCGTGCTTCGAGCACGCGGAACGGCGGCTACGCTGGCGCGCTGCGCGGCCGCCAAGGTCTCGAGCACGAGTCGGTCGTCCTCCGCAGCGAGGTCCGCGGACAGCGTGTGGTACTGGAACAAACTGGTGCCGGCGACGAGCATGAACGCGGTGCACGCGTACCAGGCCGTGAGGCGTGCCGCGAGGGACCAGCGTCTGCTCGGACGCGGCCCGCCGGGCACCGTCGAGAGGGTATCTTCAGGGACCTTCACGCGCCTCCAGGACGTAGCCGACGCCGCGCACGGTGTGGATGAGCGCCACGTCGGCCGGCCCATCGACCTTCGCACGCAGTCGCCTGACCTGCACGTCGATCACGTTCGTGCCACTATCGAAGTGCATGTCCCACACACGGTCGGCGATCACGCCACGCGTCACCACCTCGCCTGCGCGCTCGATCAGGCACTGCAGGAGCGCAAATTCCTTCGGCGTCAGGTCAACGCGACGGCCCGCGCGCTCAATGCGGCGGGTGCGCGGGTCGCACATCAAGTCGTGCACGCGGTACACGTCCGGCCCCCGGTCCGGCGTGCGCCGGAGCAGTGCGCGGATGCGCGCCAACAGCTCAATGAAATGGAACGGCTTGACAAGGTAGTCGTCCGCACCGACCTCGAAGCCATGCACGCGGGCCTCGACCGCATCGCGTGCGGTCAGGATCAGGACCGGCATCTGACGGCCAGCGCGGCGTAACTCGGCGACCAACGAGAATCCGTCGCGACGCGGGAGCATCACGTCGCAGAGCACAACGTCGTAGTCGAAGCCACGAGCTGCAGCGAGACCGGCGTCGCCGTCCACGGCGACATCCACGACGAAGCCTTCCTCGGTGAGCCCCTGCCGCAGGTACTCGGCGGCCTTGGCCTCGTCTTCGACGATCAGCAGGCGTGTCACGGACCTCTCGTCGCGCCGACACTGTGACGTGCGGCACGGCCACGACCGTCATCAACACTGGAAGGCCGTGGTCGCTTCTGGGCGCCTGCGCGTCGCGGGACCGACGACTGAGGGGCTGACTGTGCGAGCATGCACAAGCATATCGCAGTTGCGGCGCGAGCTGTCGTTACCGGACAGGTTGTTCAAGTTGCAAACGGTTCATCGGTGGCTGTCGTCTGTGCGCAGTGTGGGTCTGTCGTAGGTGCTAGGACGTCAGGAAGGCAGCGGTGCGCCAGCGCGACGCTCCTAGGTCGTCAGTCTCGAGGCGCAAGCGGTGGGATTTGTCGCGGCGCGTGGGTATACTCGCTGCATGAATCGCTCCAGCCTCTCGCGTCGCCTTCTGGGCGTCCTCGCCCTGGTAACAGCCGTGGCCGGTCCGTTGACCAGCCTGCTGCACGGCTTGGCACACGCGGCTGAAGCGACCTCAGCCACGGGCGCGTCGCTCGAAGCGACCGGCAGTCGGCATACGTTGATCCAGGCCCCCGCCTCACACGGCGCGACGGCGGTCGAAGCGACGGATCACGAGGCATTGCACCTCGCCGCAGCCAGCTCCGCCATCACGAAACTGAGCGTCGGTGATGTGGCGTTGCCCGGCGCCGGTGCACCTGACCTGCTTCCGGTCGCGCTGATCGCCGTGCAGCGCAGGTCAGGCCACAGTCTTGACGGCGAGCCGCCAGATTTCCGGCTCAACTCACCAGATCACGCGCGGGCGCCACCGAGCGCCTGAACGACTGTGCCGCCTCTGCCGAGGCGCGCCGTGAACGACAGCACCATCACCAGACGCTGTTGACCGGCCGGATCCAACCGCGCCGACCACGCTCCTGACACACAGTCACGGTATCACGCCTCGCGCTGATCCGTGGCGCTGACTGCTCTGTTATGCTCCTTCCGGCTTTCATGCGGCAGGGCGCGGCGCGCGGCGCACGCAATTCCTCGTGCACTACCGCGCTCGTGCTCGTGTTCCTGCTCCAGTGCGTTGCAGCAACCAGCTCGCCGGCGCAGTCCCCGGACGCGCTCACGCTCGATGCGGTCCTCGCAGCCGCCGCGCAACAAAACCCGCTGGTCGACGCGGCGCGCGCACGTGTGGCCGCAGCGCGGGGCGGTCGAACGACCGCGGGCACGCTGCCGAATCCGGTGCTCACGTACTGGACGGAAAGCGCGCCATTCCCCTTTCAGGCGTCGCGACCTGGCCTCGAGCGCGAAACGCAAACCTACGCGACGATGCCGCTCGAGTTCCTCTATCAGCGCCCCGCAGCAGTACGGAGCGCGGACGCGAGCCTGGCGGCTGCGAGCGCCGATCTCACGCGCGCACGGCAGACCGTCGCACTCGACGCCGCGCGCGCGTTCTATCGCGTCGCCGCAGCGCAGGTGGCCGTCGAAAGCGCGGTCGACGTGCGCGCGCGGTTGGCGGAACTCGTCGCGTACAATGCCGCGCGCGTTCGTGAAGGCAAGACGGCTGAAGCCGATTTGATCCGAACCCAGGTGGAACTCGACCGCGTCGAAGCCACCGCGGCGCTCTCCGAGGCGGCGCTGATGGCGGCGCGGGCAGGCATTGCCCCGTATCTCGGCGACACGGACCGGTCGACCGAACGCCTTCGCGTGCGATTCGACGATGAGTCGCCGGCGCCGACCGGAGCACAACCGCTCCCGTCGATGTCGCTGGACGCCGCGCTCGCGTCTGCCCGCGCGATGCGCGCAGACATCATCGCAGCGCGCGCCCGCGTCGAGGCCGCGAATGCGGACGCCAACTACCAACGCGCTCTGACGATTCGGCACGTCGGCGCAACGTTCGGCAGCAAGCGCACCGGCGGCGTGACATCGATGATCGCAGGAGTCACCGTCCCGTTTCCGCTGTTCGACCAGAACCGTGGCGCCGTCCAGCAGTCAACGGCGCTCCAACGCGCCGCGACGGCGGACCTCGCGTGGGCGCTCCGTCGCGCCACCGCCGAAGTGCAGTCGGCGTACGCATCCGCGCACACGCTCTCGGCTCACGTGACCCGCATGCGCTCCACGATGCTCGTCCGGGCCGAGGAGTCGCGACGCATCGCACTCGCAGCGTATCAGGAAGGCGCGATTGGCCTGCTTCAGGTACTCGACGCGTCGCGCACCCTCGCAGACGCGCGACAGACGTGGTATCAGCTGCTGTTTGCATCGCGGGAGAGCGAGCTGGCCCTACGCGCCGCCATCGGCGACCCAACACTCGGCGCGCCACCGGCCAACGCGGACGACTCGTCGCGTGCCGACGCGCGCACCACACCGACATTTCCAGCGCACGCACTCGCGCGACCCACCGGAGACCGCCCATGAGCCGCGCATGGCTTCATACCAACGACCGACGAACGGCGCGCCTCGCGATGAACTCCATCACGGCGCTCGCCCTGATGTGTGTGCTGGCCGCATGCGGAGCGTCGGGCACCGAGACCGCGAAGCCTGCGAGTACCGACAGCGTGTCGGCGGCGGCGCCGATGGCGCGTGTGACGCTCAACAGTGCGCAGATCCAGCATGGCGGTGTGCAGTGGAGCGCCGTCACGGTGAGCACGGCGGCCAGCGAAACCGAACTTCCCGGCCAGCTCGTCCCGAACGAGGATCACACGACATACCTCGGCGCACCCGCAGAAGGACGCGTCATGCGCGTGCACGTCCGCCTCGGTGATCGCGTCGTCGCTGGTCAACCGCTTGTCACGCTGCAAAGTGCCGAGGCAACGGCGGCACGCGCTGACTCTGACAAGGCGACGGCCGGACTCAGCGTCGCACGCGCCTCGTCAACGTTCGCGCGCGCCGCACGGGAGCGCGCCGAGCGACTGCTCGCCGTCAAGGCGGCGTCGCGGGAGGAGGTGGAGCACGCGCAGACGAACGACGACGTTGCGCGTGGTGCAGTGCAACAAGCCGAAGCCGAACTGGTGCGCGCCCGCATTGCGCGCGAACAGCTCGGTGCGACATCGGCGACGGGCCTGATGGTTCTGCGCTCGCCGCTGAACGGGGTCGTGCTCAGTCGCGACGCCACGCCAGGGGCTGTCGCGGCCGCCGTGCGCCGCTCGTTGCCGTCACCGATCCGGGCACGCTGTCGCTCGAATTGCGGTTCCGGATCGCGTGATCGGTGGCATCCGGTCGGGCGCGCACGTGCGCTTCAGCGTACCGGCGTTTCCGGCTGATTCGTTCGTCGCCCGCGTGCAGAGCGTCGGGGGCGCGCTCGATACGAGTACGCGCACGATCCCCGTACGTGCGCTGGTACGAATCGGGACGGGCGCCTGCGTGCCGCCATGTTCGCCACGACGTACATCGACGGTGGCGCGATGCGTCAGGTCGTGATTCTGCCCAGCGACGCGGTGCAACTCCTCGACAATCGCGCGGTGGTATTCGTCGCGCACTCAGATGGCAAAGGCGGCGCGTCGTTCGAGCGCCGGGATGTAGACGTCGGCGCCGCAGTCAGTGGCAGGACTCAAGTCCTGCGTGGACTCGCGACGGGCGACATCGTCGTGACGAGCGGTGCGTTCGCGATCAAGTCGGAGTTCGCGCGCTCGAAGATGGCGGGAGGGTGAGCCGATATCGAATCGCTCATCGCATTGTCGCTGCGCTATCGCGTCGCGGTAATCGCCGCCGTGCTGCTGCTGCACCGCCAAACAACTGCGTCAGTGGGAAGAAGAGCCGAATGAAAGAAAGCCAGGCCGGAGAGCGCCAGCAACACAAAGCAGATACCCAGCACCCAGTGATTGGCCCGCTCGGGCGCGCTGTAGCGCTGGAGGTCTTTGGGATTGCGGATCATTGTGCGTCCTCCTTCTCAAGTTCGTCTTCAAGTTCCTTGCTGACTTCGTTGGGACCTTTGGTGATGAAGTGGAACAGGCTGCCCAATGCGATCGCCGCCATGGCCACGGTGGCCAGTGGCTTGGCGACACCTTTCCACAACGACACCATGGGGCTGATCGCCGGGTCCTTGGGCAGATTGCTGTAGAGCTCCGGCCGGTCAGCGTGGTGCAACACGTACATGACGTGCGTGCCGCCGACACCTTGCGGGTCGTACAGACCTGCTTGTTCGAAGCCACGGGATTTCAAATCGCCAACCCGCTTTTCGGCATAGTCTTTCATCTGCTCTTTTGAGCCGAACTGGATGGCACCGGTCGGGCAGGCTTTGGCGCAGGCGGGTGCCTGGCCGACAGCAACCCGGTCAGAGCACAAGGTGCACTTGTAGGCCTTGTTGTCGGCCTGCGAAAGGCGTGGAACGTTGAACGGACAACCGGTCACACAATAGCCGCAGCCAATGCAATTTTCCTGGTGAAAATCGACAATGCCGTTGGCGTACTGAATGATCGCGCCGGGTGCCGGACAAGACTTGAGGCAACCCGGATCAGC
>CAWJMR010000015.1:0-176413 GCA_963843965.1 uncultured Gemmatimonadaceae bacterium | reverse complement strand
ATGGAACTCCCTCCCATCGCCGACCTGCTCAACGCCCGTCCGCTCATCGCCTATCCGGTGGTGTTCGCCGGCGGCCTGCTCACCAGTCTCACGCCGTGCATCTATCCGATGATTCCGATCACCGCGGCGATTGTGGGGGGAGCGAATGGTGCGCCTGGTGCCGCAGGCGCGCCGCCGCGCGGCAATGCGAGACGTACAGCGCTGCTCACCGGCGCGTACGTGCTTGGGCTCTCCACCACGTACGCGTTGCTCGGTCTGCTGGCCGGTATGACGGGTGAGCTGTTCGGTACCGTGAGCACGAATCCGTACATGCTGTTCTCCATGGCGAATCTGTTGGTGCTGTTCGCGCTCGCCATGCTCGATGTGCTCCCGGTGCCGGTGCCGACCGCGCTGCTCACACGCGCTGCCACGATGGATACCGGAGGACGCGTGGTCGGCGCCTTCGCGATGGGCGCGGCGTCAGGCCTCGTGGCCGCACCATGCGGCGCGCCGGTCATGGCCACGCTCCTCACGTGGGTGGCCTCCACCCACAGCGCGTGGCGCGGCTTCTCCTACCTGTTCGTGTTCTCACTGGGCATGTGCGCACTGCTCGTCGTCGTCGGCCTCGCCGCCGGTGGTGCGCTGACGCTGCCGCGCGCAGGGACGTGGATGGTGCGCGTGAAGCAGCTGTTTGCCGCCGTCATGATCGGCATGGCGGAGTACTACCTGATCCAAGCGGGTCAGGTGTGGTTCTAGCGTCGATCGATTCCGTTTGACGTCTTCACTCTTACTGATGCTCATCATGCGTGCACTCACTCGCTCACTCTCTCGTGCGTTCGCGACCGTCGTGGCGCTCTCCGTCACCTTTGTCGCCACTGCGGTACAGGCGCAGGTCGGTGGCATCGCCGTCGGCGCCACCGCACCGGCCCTCACCCTCCCGTCACTCAGCGGCACGTCGGTCGATCTCGCCAGTGTGATCGGCAAGAAGCCGATGGTGATCGAGTTCTGGGCGACGTGGTGCCCGCTGTGCAAGAAGCTCGAGCCACAGCTCGAGAAGGCGCGCGCGACGTATGGGGACAAGGTGGCCTTCGTCGGCATTGGCGTGTCGCAAAATCAGTCGGCCGAACGTCAGCTCGCCTACGTGAAGGAGAAGCAGATGACTGGTCAGTTTCTCTTCGATCAGGATGGCGCGGCCGTGAAGGCATTTCAGGTTCCGCACACGTCGTTCGTGGTGGTGATCGACGCCGCCGGCAAGGTGGTGTATACTGGCGTAGGCGCGGAGCAGGTGATCGACGACGCGGTCCGCAAAGCGCTGCCGATGCGCTGATCGAGCGCCACGACGCACTCGACCACGCACACCACCATTCATGTCCGATCGCGACGCCGAATTCGAGCAGCGTGCGTTGACCTGTCTTCCCGACGTGGCGCGCTTTGCCCGGTCCCTCACGCGCAACGAAAGCGCGGCCGACGATCTCGTGCAGGAGACCTTCCTGCGCGCGTATCGCGGCTACGCCTCGTTTCAACCGGGCGCCGACGTGCGCCGCTGGCTGTTCAGCATCTGTCATCACGCCTTTCTCCGCATCCAGGAGCGCGAGCAACGCGTGGTGCTGTCCAGCGATGGCGGCGACGCCGAACTGGAAACGATGGGCGCCGTGATGGGCCACGTGGCGGCGCAACGCACGGGACTCGATGCCTTTGTGTGCCGCATCGACGTCGGTCCGGCTATTCGCGAGGCCATCGAGCAGCTCGCCGCGCCGTATCGAGCCGCCGTCACGCTGGTCGATGTGGAGGGACTGTCGTACGAAGAAGCGGCGCAGGTGGCCGACGTGCCCGTGGGCACGATCCGCTCCCGGCTCTTCCGCGCCCGTCGATTGCTGCAGGAACAGCTGTTCGAGTATGCCCGCGACCTCGGCGTCACCACGGCCGCCGCATCCAACCCGTCAACCCGCCCCGACTCATGACCACATCCACCGACGTCGCGCCGGAGCCGATCGACTGCCGCACCGCAGTGCAGCGGCTCTGGGATTATCTCGACCATGAACTCGACGACGCGCGCATGGCCGAAGTCGCGGTGCATGTGGAGCGCTGTGCGGCGTGCAGCGAGCACTTTCAGTTCGCGCGCACCTTTCTCAGTGCGCTGTCATCGAGTCAGCGCGACGTCGCCGGTGCCGACGCGCCCGACGCGGCGTCACTGCGCTCGCGCGTGGTGGAGGCGCTGCAGCGCGAAGGATTTTCGGAGAACCGCTAATGGGAGTTCAACGGTCGGTGTACGCGGCACTCGCGGCAGTGACCGCGCTCATCGTCTTCACGGAGCCGGTTCACGCGCAGATGCGGAGTGGACACGTCTCGGCGCGTTTCGGGATCGCGACTCCCAGTGACGACTATCAATCCAATTGCGGTCACTCGAGCTTGGCGCTGGGCATCGATGTACAGGGACGCGGACGGTGGTTTCCCCAACTGGCACTCGACCATTTCACCGGAAGCGGCGGTGGTGACATTGCGTGCCTCCCGATCACCCCGTCCGGTGGCATCGCTACCGGTGGTCTTCGCATCGAGAATGCCACGCGTCTCACGTTCGGCGCAGGTGGTCGCGTAGGTGGCAGCGCGGTGCAGTTGGAGGGAGCCGTCGTGGGTGGCTTCGTGGCAGGTCAGCGTGGCTTTCAGGCGGAAGTGCGAGACGACGAGCGACAGATTCTCCCCACCGTTGGCGGGCAGCTTGGCGTGGTGCTCTTCCGGTACGCCGTGCTTTCGGCAGCGGTGCATTGGACGCGGCTATCGCGCGTCGAACGCTCGGTGGGTGGGAGCGTCGTGACGACGTCGACGGATTGGTCGCCCATGGCGACGATGCAGTTTGGCGTGCGAGTGCCTTGGGGGCAGCGGTAGCAGCACGGCGTTTCGAAAACGCATTGCTGCGACGCGTCTACCGACCGCCGCGCGGAATACGCGGAGGACCAGACCCCGGTGGAGCACTCGGCGGTGCGATCGACCGCGCCGCACGACGACCAAAGGCGATACGGCCGACCTTTCGCGTCACCAGCACCAGCGACAGCACCACCGCCAGCAGCGCGACGAGCGGCAGAAAGATCGCGAGCACGCTCGTGATCACCGCGCCGATCAGCTCCATGGTCGACACCACGGGATTGCCCACGCCGCCGGTGAGGGTGGTCGACTTGAAGCGCGTGAGCACCGACGCGCCCTGCGTAATGCCCGCCGCCCCGCCGGCAATGAGGACCACGCTCCACTTCACGAGCGGCGGCAAATCCACCACCACCGACGCCGCCGCCAGCATGCCGGCCACCAGCGCGGTGGGCGTCGCGATCACGTCGAGCAGCTGATCGATCCACGGCACGGTGTACGCGCCGATCTCCAGCAGCGTGGCGATGGCCAACGCCGCGATGGCGGGCGTGGTCGCCAGCCAATCGAAGCCGGGGGATAATTGCAGCACCCCGGTCTTGGCCGCGATCGCCGCCGCCAGCAGTGGCACGAACACCCGAAAGCCCGCCGCCGCCGCGAGACCGAGTCCGATCGCCACTCCCAGCAGGGCGTCACTCGTGAGGAACGCATCCGGTCGCATACACGAGAGATACCACAGCGCCGTTCCGCCCGCGACGCCTGCACACTACTCTGGTGCCATGCGGTTTTTCGGATGGCTTTTCCTGGCGACGCTCTCACTCGTGCTCATGGTGCAGCTGCGCCTGACCGACGGCGCGCTCATGTCGCCGGAAACCCCGTGGGGCATCGTCGGCTTCGAGCTGGCGTTCACCCAGGTCCGCGCGGCGGAGATCATGAGCACCTGGCGCAGCATGGGCGTCACCGAAACCGCACTCGTCAGTCTTGGAGTCGACGTGGCGTTCCTGCTGGTCTATCCGTTCATGTTCCGCGGTCTCGTCCAGCTGCTGCGCCGAGACGACGGATCGGACTTCCAGCGGGTCGGTGCGCGCCTGGCGTTCGCCGTGCTCCTGTGTATCCCGCTCGACGCGCTCGAGAATGCCGTGCTCTGGCGCGAGCTCGTCGCCGGGGCTTCGACCCCGCTCGCCGTCACCGCCGGCCTCGCGGCGTCGTTGAAGTTCCTGTTGGTCCTCCTCACCGCCGCGTGGTGCGTCGGTGCTCTCGTGACACGTCTCTTTCCCCGACCCGCGCATGGCTAACGGACCCGGTCCCGCCGGCATCGCCACTCGGCTTTTCGCCGCCCTCGTGCTGGTGTTCGCCACGTACAACCCCGAAGGATACTCGTTTTATCACTGGGCTATCGCGCCACTATTGGGACATACCACCAGCACTGGTCCAGCATCAGTCAAGTTTCTGGTGGGGATCCTGCTGCTCGGTGGATGGGGAGTGTTCCTGAACGCCACCCGCCGCTCCATCGGAATGGGGGGAGCCGCGCTGGTGATCGCGATCTCGGGCGCGCTGGTGTGGATCCTCCTCGACTTCGGCATCGTCAGCGCCGGATCGGCCCGCGGGATTTCGTACGTCGTGCTGCTCTGCCTGTCCGTGCTGCTCGCGGTCGGGATGAGCTGGTCGCATGTGTCGAAGGCGATGAGTGGACAGGTCGATATGGATCAGACGGATTGAGGATTTGGGTTCGGCGCTGAGCGCTCGGGAACAGGCTATGGGCTATTAGGCCGTGGGCCGTGGGCCGTGGGCCGTGGGCCGTGGGCCGTGAGCCATGGGCAGTGGGCGACGGGCCATGCGCGACTGCCCACAGCTCACAGCCCACGGCTCACGGCCCAAAGCCCAAAGCCCATAGCCCAAAGCCCAGAACGGGAACCCCTCCCCTCCTCCCTCCCGTTCGCGGCGGTAGCATGCCAACCACCCTCGCCTTCGTCGCCCCTTGGGAATCCTCGCGCGCCGTCGCGAATATCCCGCGTGAACCCCGCGACGACGTCGTCGTCCTCCTGCTGGAGTCCGTCGCTAAGGGTTCCTCCCTCCCCTGGCACCGCCAGAAGCTCGTCCTGCTGCTGTCGTCCATGCAGCACTTCGCGGCCTCGCTCGAAGCGGCCGGATACCGGGTCGCGTACCGGAAGGCGCCCAGCTACGCCGAGGGGATCGCGGCGGCGGCGGCCGAGTTCGATGCGGCGAAAGTCGTCGCCACCGAAGGTCGCGAGCAGGACATGGTCGACGAGCTCGATCGCGCCCGCACCCTCCTCGACGCCGACGGCCGCAGCCTGACCCTCCGCGAAGATCGTGGCTTTCTTGCCACCCGCGAGGAATTCGCGACCTGGGCCCGCGGGCGCAAAGAGCACCGGATGGAGTTCTTCTACCGGGAGATGCGCCGGAAACACGGCATTCTTATGGAGTCCGACGGCACGCCGAGTGGCGGTCAGTGGAATTTCGATGCCGACAACCGGAAGCCGTGGCCTAAGGGTCGCGCCGCGCCCGAGGTGTGGCGGGTCGAGCCTGATGACACGACGCGCACCCAGATGGACCGCGTGCGGACGTGGCGGAATCGGTGGGGGAGTGTGGACGCGTTCGCGCTGCCCGTGACCCGTGCCGATGCGAAAGCGTGGCTCGATCGGTTCATCGCCGAACGACTGCCGGAATTCGGTCCGTACGAAGACGCCCTCGTACACGGCGCGCCCGATCTGCTGCACTCCACCCTGTCGTCGATCATCAACGTCGGGTTGCTGCATCCGCTCGAGTGCGTGCGCAAAGCCGAAGCCGCGTGGCGCGCAGGCCTCGTCCCCATCGCCTCGGCCGAAGGCTTTATCCGCCAGATACTCGGTTGGCGCGAGTACATCCGCGGCATGTACTGGCATCTCATGCCCGGCCTCCGCACCGCCAACGCGCTGCACGCCACGCACGAGCTGCCGCGCTGGTTCTGGGCGCCCGATGGCGAAGCGTACGGCGAGTCGGCGGCTACCGGGGCGGCCTGCGAGATGCGCTGCCTCGCCGACACGATCCGCCAGGTGCGCGATCACGGGCGCGTGCACCACATCGCCCGCCTCATGGTGCAGTGCAACATCGCCACCCTGATCGGTGTCGAGCCGGCAGCGCTCTCGCGGTGGTACTGGAGCGCCTTCACCGACGCGTACGAGTGGGTCGAGTTGCCCAACGTGGTGGGCATGGGCACGTGGGGTGACGGCGGCGCGCTCGCCTCCAAGCCGTACGTGGCGTCGGGTGCGTACATCAACCGCATGAGCAACTACTGCGGCAGCTGCCGTTACGACGTGAAGCAGCGCACCGGTCCCGACGCCTGTCCAGTGAACGTGTTGTACTGGGACTTCCTCGCGTCGCACCAGGCGCGCTTCGCGAATCATCCGCGCATGCGCATGATGTTCGTGCACGTGAAGAACATCGCCGAGCCGGAACTGGTGCAGATCCGGGCGCAGGCCGCCGCGTTCCGCGACGCGCTCGACTACGACAGCACCTTCGCGCCACCCGCCGTACATACCACCGCGTAACGGCCACGTTGCTGAACGGGTGTCGCGCACTCTAGCTTGAACGGGTGGACACGCCCGCCCCGCAGCGCTCCCGCCTGCACGTTCGACCGCCCCAATCGACGCCGACGCATCGCAAGCAGTTGCGGGCGTTGGTGCGTGCAGGATGTGAGAATCGGCCTGGCGTGTATCGCATGATCGGACCGACCGGCGCGGTGCTGTACGTGGGGCAGTCGCGCGTATTGCGCACGCGATTGTTGTCGTACTTCCGTGCGAAGGGACGCCACAAGGGCGCGCGCATTCTGCGCCACGCATTTCAGATCGAGTGGGAGTACACCAACACCGAGTTCGGCGCCTTGCTGCGCGAGCTGCGGCTCATCAAGCAGCATCGTCCGCACTTCAACGCAATGATGGTGCAGGACGAGTGGCCGCGTGCCTACGTCGCGCTCACCGGCGGCAGCGTGCCCGGGCTGCGCGTCGTGGCCCGCTCCGACGATCCGTCGGCGATCGCGCTGTTCGGTCCGTTTCGTCGGGTGGCGCAGCTGCGCGAGGCCGTGCGCGCGCTGGCCGAGGGCACTGGTCTGCGCGACTGCGTGCACGACGACGTGGTGCGCATCACCGGCAGTGCGGCCAGTCGTGGCAGCACGCTCTGGTTCGACGACGATCCCACCGCGCAGCCGCGACGCGGGGCGAGTCGCACCCGCGCGCCGGGCTGTCTGCGCCACGATATCGGCACCTGCGCCGGCCCGTGTATCGGCGCCGGTGCGTCGCAGCCGTACCGCGAGGCGGCGGTGGCCGTGCGCGCCTTTCTCGACGGCCGTAGTGATGCGCCCGTACGCACACTCGCGATGGCCATGCAGCAGGCGTCCGAGCAGCTCGCCTTCGAGCGGGCGGCGGTGATCCGCGATCGGCTGGCGCTGGTGAGCTGGTTGCACGAACGCGTGCAGCACTTTCACGCCAACGTGGACCGCCTCACCTTCCGCTACCACGCGGTTGGCCCCGATGATCGGGAGTGGGTGTATCTGGTGCGACGCGGTACGGTGCGCGCCGAGGTGCCCGCTCCCAAAACGCCGGAGGAGCGCGCCGCCCTTCGCGAGCTCGCCGCGAAGGTGTTCACGGGGGCCGACCCCTCGGGTGCCGATATCCCCACGCACGACCTCGACGAGTTCTACCTCGTGGCCAGCTGGTTCCGCCGGCGGCCCCAGGAGAAGGCGCGTACCAAGGTCGCCATGCGGGCCGCCAGAGCCCGCAAGCAGCAACTTCCGGCGTGAGGTCGCGCCGTGCTCAGCGAGGATCACGGGCGACACGTACAAAAACACGACGTGCCCGGGTTTCCCCGGGCACGCCGCGTTGTCCACCGTTCGCTTGCTTCGGGTCCCGCCCCTGGGTGGGCGAAACGATGAGACGAAGGGAGAGTACGAGAGGGCACCTTTCACCACGATTAACGACGGCCCGCGGCTCCCGCCTCATCCATCCCACTTTCCCCGGTCGCCCATGCGCCTGCTTGTCGTAGAAGATGATCCCCGCCTCGCGCGCGTCATCGCCCGCGGTCTCCGCGAGGAGGCGTACGCCGTGGACGTGTGCGAGAACGGCTCCGACGCCATCGTCCAGGCCGTCGTGAACGCGTACGACGCGATCATCCTCGACGTCATGCTGCCGGGCACCGACGGCTTCGGCGTCATCGCCACGCTGCGCGCGCGCAATGTGCGCACGCCCGTGCTCATGCTCACCTCGCGCGACGCCGTGGCCGATCGCATTGCCGGCCTCGATCAGGGCGCCGACGACTATCTCACCAAGCCGTTCGACTTCGGCGAACTGCTGGCGCGTCTGCGCGCGCTGCTGCGCCGGCCCGAAGCGCTGCAGGCGATGCTCGTGCGCGTGGGCGATTGCGAGATCGACCTGCAATCACACGCCGTGTCGCGCGCCGGTGTGCCCATTGCGCTCACCGCCAAGGAATACGCGCTGCTCGAACTGCTGGCGCGCCGCGTCGGCAATGTGGTGTCGCGCGCCGATATCGTGGCCCATGTCTGGGATGACAATCACGATCCGTTCACCAACGCGGTCGAAGTGTACGTGAATCGACTGCGCGGCAAGATCGATCGCGCACCCTGGCCACCGCTGATCCACACCCGTCGCGGCGCGGGCTACATGCTCTCCGACGTCGCGCCCACGTGAGCACGAGCGCGCGGCGCGGCGTAACGAGCAGCATGATGCGCCTCTCCATCCGGATGCGCCTCACACTCTGGAACGCCAGCGTGCTCGCGTTCGTCCTCGGCGCCTTCGCGCTCGCCGGCTGGCTTACCCTCACCACGACGCTGCGGCAACGCACCGATGCCGCCGTGCGGGAGTCGGCGCGCGTAGTTGCTGGCGCCATCCGTGCCGAACGCGCGGCGGCCCACGCCCGCGGCGACGTGGAAGAAGTGCGTGGCGAAACTGAACAGGCCGTGTTGCGCGAACTGCGTGTCGGTGATCTCGAGGTGTTCATTGCCGACGAAGGCGCGCAGCTCATGGCCGCCCGTCAGCCGGGCGCATCGCGCACGTCGGCCAACACGATCGACGAAGCAGTGCTCTTGCCCGATGAAGTGCGGGCCTTGCTGCGCGATATCGTGCAGACGCGTGCCCACGAGATCGCCGACGAGCGTCAGGTGGCCGTCGGCACCGTGCACATGCGTGGAGTCGACTGGCGCGCCGGTGTGACGCGCTTGGCGCCGATGGCACAGGACCCGGGCGAGCCACCGCTGCTCGTGACCGCGTTGCACTCGCTCGAAGACGACCGGCTGCTGCTGCGCGCCGTGCGCAACACGTTGCTGTTGGCGATTCCGCTCGCGCTGCTCGCCTCGGTAATCGCCGGCTATGCCCTCGCGCGTCGCAGTCTCGCCCCGCTCGATGCGATCACCACGCGTACGGCCAGCATCACGGCGGCCAATCTCGATGATCGGCTGCAGGTGGTCAATCCGCACGACGAACTGGGGCGTCTCGCGCACATCGTGAACGAATTGCTGGGGCGCGTGGGCGATGCGTTCCGCACGCAGCGACAGTTCGTGGCGGATGCGTCACACGAATTGCGTACGCCGATCGCGATCATTCGCGGTGAGGCCGATGTCACGCTGCGTCGGAGCACCCGCGACGAAGCGGAGTACCGCGAAGCCCTGCAGGTCATTCAGCAGGAATCGGTGCGACTCTCGCGCATCGTAGATGACTTGTTCCTGCTGGCCCGCGTCGACGCGGGCAGTCCGATCGGCGAGCATCGCGAGGTGGCGATCGCCGAGCTGGTGGCGACGGCCGCACGCAGTGTGCGGTCGCTGGCCGAATCGCGCGGGGTGTCGCTGCAGCTCAGCGAAGCGCCGGCAACCGCCGGTCTGCGTATGCATGGCGACGGCGTGCTGTTGCACCGGCTCGTGCTGAATCTGCTCGATAACGCGCTCAAGCACGCGCCCGCGGCGAGCACGGTGTACGTGCGCGTCGATGCCACCGATCAGCTCGTGCAGATCGACGTGGACGACGAGGGGCCCGGCGTGCCGTCGGCGCTGCGTGACCGGCTGTTCGAACGCTTCGTGCACGGCGCCTCGTCCCAACCCGACGACGACGCCAGCGGGCACGGCGGTGGCGCCGGACTCGGCCTCGCGATCGCGCAGGCTATCGCCCATGCGCACGGCGGGCATATTGCTCTTCGTCCGTCGACAGATCGAGCCAACGGCGCCTGTTTCCGCGTGTCGCTGCCCCGCTCGGCTTCCGCTTCAGGAGACGTCGCATGAATTCTCGATTCAGCGAGACCACCCGCCTGCCCCGCGTCGCTCTATACGCCGCGATCGCCGGTGCTGCCTTCACGCCCTCGATGGTGATCGCGCAGAAGCGCGCGGCCGACACCGCCGTGGTGACGGAGTGGAATGTGCCGTGGGCCGACACGCGCCCGCGCGATCCGTCGCTCGATGCGCAGGGTCGCGTGTGGTTCGTGGGACAGGAGGGCAACTACGTGGCACGTCTCGATCCCAAGAGCGGCGCGTTTACCAAACTCGAGATCGACGCGGGCACCTTTCCGCACACGGTCTCGGTCGACAAGGACGGCGACGCCTGGTACACCGGCAATCGCAACGGCATGATCGGCAAGATCGACGGCAAGACGGGCGCGATCACGCGATACCCGATGCCCGAGCCTGACGCCAAGGATCCGCACACGATCGCGTTCGACCAGAAGGGCGATCTCTGGTTCACGCTGCAGAACAGCAACATGGTCGGTCACCTCGTGAAGAAGACGGGCAAGGTGACGATCATGAAGATGTCCACGCCGCGTTCGCGTCCGTACGGCATCGTGATCGACGCAAAGGGCCGCCCGTGGTTCAACATGTTCGGCGTGAACAAGATCGGTACGGTCGATCCCACCAGCATGCGCGTACGCGAGTATGTGCTGCCCGACGAACGCGCCCGTGGCCGTCGCATCGCCCTCACCACCGACGGCGCCGTCTGGTACGTCGACTATTCGCGCGGCTTCCTCGGCCGTCTCGATCCGGTCAGCGGCGCCGTAAAAGACTGGCCCATGCCCGGCGGCGGCACGTCGCTCCCATACGCCATGACGGTCGACGACAACGATCGCCTCTGGTTCGTGGAAACGGGCAAGCAGCCGAACCGCCTGGTCGGCTTCGATCCGCGCACGAACACGTTCACCACACCCACCGACATCGGCAAAGCCGCACCGAACACGGTCCGGCACATGGTGTTCGACAAGAACACCCGCACCATCTGGTTCGGCAGCGACCAAGGCACCATCGGCCGCGCCGTCGTCCCGCCAGCGGATCGCAAGCCGATCGGGTGAGGAGCGGCGAGTAGTCAGCGAACAGCAACTGCGTTCACGCGAAGTCCGCGAAGACCGCCAAAGCTTTTCTCTTTTGCTGTTCTTCGCGCCCTTCGCGTTCTTCGCGTTCTTCGCGTGAACCTTTTCAGTTGCAGTTCCGACCTACACCGACGCCAGCTCAACCTCCCAGCTCGGCTCACGACCCACCGCCAGCGCCACGGCTCGCACCTGCTGCATCATGGAGGCAAACGCGCTCGGCTCCAGCGACTGCTCACCGTCGGACTTGGCCGTGGCCGGGTGCGGATGCACCTCGACAATCAGACCATCCGCGCCAGCCGCCACGGCGGCCATCGCGAGCGGCGCCACCAGATGCGCGCGGCCGCCGGCGTGCGACGGGTCGACCATGACCGGCAAGTGCGTCTCGCGCTTGAGCACCGGAATCGCCGCCACGTCGAGCGTGTTGCGCGTGGCCGTTTCGTAGGTGCGGATGCCGCGCTCGCAGAGAATCACGTCGCCGTTGCCCTGCGCCATGATGTACTCGGCCGCCATCAGCAACTCGGTGATCGTGGCCGACAAGCCACGCTTCAGCAGCACCGGACGTTGCGTGCGACCCACTTCGGTGAGCAGCGGAAAGTTCTGCATGTTGCGCGCGCCGATCTGCAGCACGTCTGCGTAGCTCGCCACCAACTCCACCTGTCGCGTGTCCATCACTTCCGTCACGATCGGCATGCCTGTTTCCGCGCGCACCTCGGCCAGAATCTTGAGCCCCTCCTCACCCATGCCCTGAAACGCGTACGGTGACGAACGCGGTTTGAACGCGCCGGCGCGCAGCAGACGCGCGCCCGAGCGCTGCACTGCATGCGCCGTCTCGTGCATCATCTCGCGCCCTTCCACCGAGCAGGGGCCGGCGATGACGACCAGATCCCGTCCACCGATCACCGTATCGGCCGCGTCGCCCAGGCGAATCGCCGTGGACTGCACCGAGAACTCGCGCGACGCCAGTTTGTACGGCTTGAGCACGGGGAGGACGCGCTCCACACCCTCGAGCTGCGTGAGCCCGTGCTCGCTCAGCAGCCCCTCGTCGCCGATGCACCCCACGATGGTGCGATGCTCGCCGCGCGACAGGTGCGTGCGCAAACCGGCGGCCTCGACGTGCTCGATCAGTCGGGCGAGAGCGCTCTCGGAAATTCCAGGAACCGTAACGATGATCATCGGGGTCTTCTCGTGATGGAGTGCAGTGAGACATCACGAGGCCGCGAGCGTCGCCAGGGCCGGAAAAACAAAAGGCCCGTGCGATTGCACGAGCCTCACAGTGTTGGAGCGTCAGCGAATCAGTCGCGCACGCCAAATACACCGGGGCCCATGCGGGTCGGCGTATAATACCAATAACGGGCGGAGCGGTGACGCGTCATACCATGGAGGCTACGGTGAGTACATCCCCAAGTCAATATGTTGAATCCATGATTCCACGCGTCGCCTTCCAGGGTGAAATGGGCGCTTTCAGCGAGCTCGCGATCCGCCAGCAATGGCCGAACGGCGCGACCCCGGTCCCCTGTCGTACGTTCCCGGATGCCATCGCCAGTGTGCGCAGCGGTGCCGCCGAGTACGGAGTGATTCCGGTGGAGAATGCGATCATCGGAGCAGTGCGGGTGGCGCTCGATGCACTCCGGAGTGCCGGCATCGAGGTGGTGGAGCGCAGCGAGTTGCGCGTGCCGATTCACCTGTGCCTGCTGGCGCCGCGTGGTGCCTCGCTGGCCGAACTGCGCAACGTGCACAGTCACGCCGTGGCACTCGCGCAGTGCCGCATCTTCTTTGCGCGTCACGGCTGGCTCGAGCCCGCTCCGCATGACGACACCGCCGGCGCCGCCCGCATGGTGGCCGAACTGGGCAATCGCACGGTGGGCGCGGTGGCCAGCGAGATGGCGGCCGAGCGCTACGATCTCGAGATCATCGCGCGGCATATCGAAGATGTGCCCGCCAACTGGACGCGCTTCCTGGTGATCAGCGCGTCGACTTAGCACTCGACAGGACGCGGGTTTTCGCCGAACATCCGTGCATGAGCCATTTCTCTCGCTTCTCACGGCCCGCGCGCGCGGTCGCCCTGCTCGCCCTTTCGCTCCCTGCCAGTGCGGCCGTAGCCCAGGGAAAGCCTGTCACGAAGCCGGCGGCGGTCTCACCCGCCATGGCGCCGATCACCCGGGCCGTGTTCAGCGGCATCAACGGCGAGCGCGCGTTCCGCACCGTCGATTATGTGCAGCGCTACTTCCGGCTGCCGGGCAATCGCGGCTTCGACCTCGCGATCGATACGGTCGCGTCGTTGCTGCGGGTGGCCGGCTACGTCGATGAAGCCACGGCGCCGCCCTCGGCGCGTCTCGTATACCGCATCGAGTCGCGACCCATGCGTGACCTCGCGTGGACGCCCGAAGGCGCATCGATCACGATCGTGGGTCAGTCGGCGCCGCTGCAGTCGTGGCCGAAGAATCTGAACATGATCGCCATCAATTCCGTATCCACGGCACCGGAGGGCGTCACTGCCGCCGTGGTCGACGTGGGTGCCGGTGCCGACGCCGACTTCGCCGCGGTCGATGTGAAGGGTAAGATCGTGCTGGCCGAGGGTAACGCGCGGTCGATCTTCGTGCGTGCAATGCAGAAGGGTGCCGCCGGTGTGCTCGCCGCGCAGAAGCTGCCCGAATACAACCAGCAGTCGAAGAACATCACGTCCATTCAGTTCACCGGCATCGCGCGTGACACGCTCACGCCCGGCTGGCTGCTGTTCGTGTCGCGGGCGTCGCGCGATGCGCTCAAGTCAGCGCTCGCGAATGGTCCGGTGAGTGTGCACGTGACGGTGCGTACGTTGCTCGAGTCGCGCCCGGAACGCACGCTGGTCGCCGAGATCCGCGGCGCATCCGTACCGTCCGAGCGTTTCATGTATTCGGCGCATGTGCAGGAGCCCGGCGCCAACGACAATGCGACCGGCGTCGGCACGTTGGCCGAAATGGCGCGTGTCGCAGCGCAGTTGGTGAAAGCCGGCACCGCCAATCCGAAGCGCACGGTCACGTTCCTGTGGGGCGACGAGATCCGCTCCACCGATCGGTACATCAAGGAAGACAGCGTGCGTCGCACCGGCGTGAAGTGGGGCATGTCGCTCGACATGGTCGGCGAGAACACCGCGAAAACCGGCGGCACGTTCCTGATCGAGAAGATGCCCGATCCGAGCGCCGTCTGGGTGCGCGGCGAAGACAAGCACAGCGAGTGGGGCGGACGACCGCTGGCCGAGAAGGACATTCGCCCCCACTGGTTCAACGACTTCGTGCGGCAGCGCTGTCTCGATCGCGCCGCGCAGACGGGATGGGTGGTGAAGGCCAATCCGTTCGAAGGTGGCAGTGATCACACGCCGTTCCTGAACGCGCAGATCCCGGCCGTATTGCTCTGGCACTTCACCGATCAGCATTACCACACCGACCTCGATCGCATCGACATGGTCAGCGCCACGTCACTCGGCAACGTGGGCTCGTGCGCATTGACCACGGGCCTGTTGCTCGCTGACGGATCACGACCGGTCGTGCTGGCGGCGCTGGAAGAACTCACGCGCGCGGCCGAGAAGGAGTTGGCCACGCAGAAGGCGCTCGGTCGCGACACGCTGTCACGCGGCGGCAAGGTCGAGACCGAGCGTCATATCATCGACACGTGGCGCGATTTCTACCTTGGTGCGATCGATCGTATTCCGGATATCGCTGTCGGTCCGATCGAGCTCGGCGTGGCCCTGAGCGCCTCGAAAGAACGAGTCCGAAAGGCGGCTCTTTACGGGTTCTGAGTGCTTGTGGCGGCACCGTAGGTTCACGCGAAGGGAGCGAAGAACGCGAAGAACAGCATTCAATATTTGCTTTTGCTCTTCTTCGCGTTCCTTCGCGCTCTTCGCGTACTTCGCGTGAACCAAGAGACTATCCGATCACACGGCATCAGCCGTAGACTAGCCGCATGTATTCCACGTGTCTCTTTTGCAGCGGCGCCCTCGGCCGCAATGAATCCATTGAACACTTTCCCGTCGGTCGTCGGCTTGCCTTCGACGCCGCCAAGGGACGGCTGTGGGTTATTTGCCCCACGTGCGCGCGCTGGAATCTCTCGCCACTCGAGAGTCGCTGGGAAGCGATCGACGAGGCCGAGCGCGCGTATCGCGATACGAAGCTGCGCTCCGCTACCGAGCACATTGGTCTCGCGCGACTGAACGAAGGCACGGAGCTCGTGCGCATCGGCCGGCCGTTGCTACCGGAGTTCGCGGCGTGGCGATATGGCGGCGTGTTCAAGACGCGGCATCGCAAGGAACTCGCGTGGCATGTGGGCTTGGCCGGCGCGCAGCTTCTCGGCGCCGGGATCTCGTTCAGTGACTACAGCGGCTTCGCATCGGTCGGGCTGGTCTCGCTGAGCAACCTCGCGCAATTCGCCAACCTCAGTCGAAGCATGTACCGGTCGCGCGTCCCGGTACTCACCGTGCGTACACATGAAGGCGCGTTGCTTCGACTCTCGGCGAACGATGCGGCGCAGTCCCACGTCATGCTGAACGAAGTCGGCCGGTGGTCGCTACGCGTGGATCATCGGAGCCGCGCGACAACGGGGCCGATACTACAAGCGCTCGGCGTGAGGTCGCGTCCGTCCATGCACTCCGACTATTCCGACATCGAGGACGACGCAGCCATTCGTGCACTGGCGACCATGCTGCCGATGGTCAATCAGGCGGGCGGAAATCGCAAGTTGGTTGACTCCGCGGTGACACTGATGACGCGGCGCCAGCCGGGCATCGGATTGCTGATGCCGACGATCAGTCAGAGCCGGTCGATACGCTCGCAGCAGCGACTGCAGCTGGGTTTCGTCGATCCGACCGTCCGCCTCGCCCTCGAAATGACCCTCCACGAGGACGATGAACGTCGCGCCCTCGACGGCGAGCTGGCCGCGCTCGAGGCACGATGGCGCGAGGCCGAGGAGATCGCTGGAATCTCCGACAACCTGCTTCTGCCATCCGAGATTGACGCCGAGCTGGAACGCCTTCGTCGAGGAAAGAGATAGCATCTCTGCTTTTGCTGTTCTTCGCGTTCCTTCGCGGCCCTTCGCGCTCTTCGCGTGAACCAACAGACCATCCGACCACACGGCACTCCCCGTAAGCACACTCGGCCCGCCTGTAGTGATTTCCCCGACACCCACGCAAGGAATCAGCGGATTGTAGCCCCCTCCAGACCGACGCACCCTGAGAGCACTGTTTCCTCTACTTCTCTCGGAGTGCCGCATGCGTCGCATAGATCTTCCGCCCAACCCGATCGCTGGCGATGGCGCCGCGGAGGTTGTGCGTGCCCGCTGAGTCGCTCGCTGAATCGCTGTTCTGCTCGCGCACCGCGAAAGTCCCCGCCGTACCCGGATCGCTGCTCACGAAGTACGACGTGCCCGGACCGCGCTACACGAGCTACCCCGCCGTGCCCGACTGGCGCGGCGCCTTCGACGCCAAGGCTTGGGCTGGCCACCTTGGCGTGCTCGGCACATCCGATGCGCCGCTAGCCCTGTACGTCCATCTGCCGTTCTGCGCGTCGCGCTGCCTGTATTGCGGCTGCAACGCGACCGTCACCACACGCAGCGAGATCGTAGAGCGCTACCTCAGCCGCCTCCAGCGCGAGCTCGCCATGCTGGCCCAGGCGATCGGCCGCAAGCCGCGCGTGGTCGAGATGCATTGGGGTGGCGGGACGCCGAACTTCCTCGAAGACGGACAGCTCGTTGCGCTCACCGACATGCTGCATCACACCTTCGAGATCGACGCGCGGACCGAGTGCTCCGTCGAGGCCGATCCGAGACTGGTGAATCGCAGTCAATTGCGCACCCTGCGAAGCCTTGGCTTCTCGCGCATCAGCTATGGCGTGCAGGATCTCGATCCCGTCGTGCAGGAAGCGATCGGACGCGTGCAGCCCGAGACGCTCGTGCGTGAGGCGGTCACACTGGCGCGCCAGGAAGGGTTTGCGTCGCTCAATCTCGATCTGATCTACGGCCTGCCGCATCAGACGCCCGAGCGTTTCATCCAGACGATCGAAGGAGCGCTCGCGTTCAACCCTGATCGCGTGGCCTGCTTCGGCTATGCGCACGTGCCCTGGATGCGTGCCCACCAGAAGCGCATCGACGAGTCGGCGCTGCCGATCGCCGGCGAGCGGTTCGCGCTGTTCCGCGAAGCGGTCGCGCGCTTCGTCGATGCCGGCTATCGCTGGATCGGTATCGATCACTTCGCGCGCCCGGAAGATCCACTCGCGCTGGCCGCCGATGCCGGACGACTGCATCGCAACTTCATGGGCTATACCACGCGTAGCGGTGAACATCTGCTCGGCGTGGGCACCAGCAGCATCTCCGAAGTGGACGGCTGGTTCGTACAGAACGCTGCCGAGCTCGGGCCCTGGCAGCGCGACATCGACGCCGGACATCTACCGGTCGCCCGCGGCCACGTGATGACGGAAGACGACAAGGCGCGGGGTGCGGCGATCAGTCATCTCATGTGCAACGCCGAGCTGCCCTTCGACATGTTCGTCGGCGATCTCGACGCGCTGGTGGATATCTACGAGCAGTTCGCCCGTGACGGCCTCGTGGAATTCCACACCGACAAACTCTGCGTCACGTCACTCGGACGATTCTTCCTTCGCAATCTCGCGTTCCCTCTCGATGCATACCGCGGCGCGACCGACGGCGTCAAGCGCTTCTCACGCGCCGTCTGACGTCCCCCGCATCGGCCCCAACGCGATCATTCAGACCGCGGGGGTCCTGCGGGACCGTGTCGGCGCCGAGCGCGCCGCCACACTGCTGCTGCGCGCCACTGGCTACGATCTGCACGCGCTCCCGACGGACATGGTCGACGAGCGCGAACCCCTGGCGCTGGTCCAGGCGGTGCGGCAGGAGTTCGGTCCGGCGCACACCGCCTCGATCATGCGCGAGGCGGGCCAGCGCACGGCGGAGTATCTGCTGGGAAACCGCATCCCGAGCATCGCCCAGTGGGTGATGCGGCTCGCCCCAAAGCCGGTCGGGCTGGCCATCCTGCTCAAGGCGATGAAATCGAACGCCTGGACCTTCGCCGGCAGCGGCAGCTTCGAGTATCGACAAGCCAAGGCCGGGACCGAACTCACGTTCGGGTCGTGCGCAATGTGTCGCGGTATGCTATCCTCTGTGCCGATGTGCGACTTCTACGCGGGAACCTTCGAACACCTCATTCAGGTGCTCGTGTCTGAAACGGTTCGCGTGGTGGAGGTCGAGTGCATCGCACATGGTGGACGCTGCTGCCGCTTCGCGCTGCAGGGCATGACCTGAACGGGGCTTCGTGAACGGGACCAGCTACCTCTGGATCAAGGCGCTACACGTCATTGCCGTCATCGCCTGGTACGCCGGGCTGTTTTATATCTTCCGCCTGTACGTGTACCACGTGCAGAAGCGCGGTGAGCCGTCGGTCACGGCCACCCTCGAGGTCATGGAGCGCCGCCTGCTGCGCGCCATCATGACGCCGGCCATGGTCGTCGCCCTCGGGGCCGGCACCGCGATGCTGGTGATGAATCCGTCTTTGCTGAAGATGCCGTGGATGCACGCCAAGCTCGGCGCCGTCTTCTTCCTGCTGGGCTATCACGGCCTCGCCTCGTGGACCCGCAAGAAATTCCTCGAGGGCGAGTACGTGCTCAGCGAGACCGCGTGCCGCTGGATCAATGAGGTCCCCACGATCCTGCTGCTGATCATCGTCATCGCCGTCATTGTGCGACCGGGCATGTGATGTGACGACGCCCGGGCGGCATCTCACGATCAATGGTGTTCGACTCTGGGTCGAAGACACCGGAGGCAGTGGACCACCCGTGTTGTTCTCCCACGGGCTGCTCTGGAGCACGCGCATGTTCGATGCGCAGGTGGCCACGTTGCGCTCGCGGTACCGGTGCATTGCCTGGGATCATCGAGGACAGGGCCAGAGCGATGTGCCGAACGATCGCGCCATCAGCATCGAGGATTGCTATGCCGATGCGGTCGCGCTCATCGATCAACTCGGCGTCGCACCGGTGCATATCGTCGGACTCTCGATGGGCGGATTCGTCGCCATGCGCCTGGCCGCGCGTCGCCCTGATCTCGTGCGCTCGTGCGTGTTACTGGAGACGAGCGCCGATGCCGAGCCCTCGGAGAATGTGCCACGGTATCGCACGCTCAATCGCGTCGCGAAATGGTTCGGCCTCCGCGTGGTCGCGAGCAAGGTCATGCCGATCATGTTCGGCACGACATTTCTTACGGATCCTGCGCGTGCCACCGAGCGCGATGCATGGCGCGAGCGCCTGTCGCGCAATCGCCGTGACATCTGGCGAGCGGTCAATGGCGTGATCGAGCGCGAGCCGATCATGCCGGAGCTGTCGCGAATCACAGCGCCCACGCTGATCATGGTAGGCGATGAAGACGTGGCAACCGTCCCGCTGAAAGCGGAGCGCATTCACGCGGCCATTCGCGGATCGAAGCTGGTTCGCATTCCACACGCGGGTCATTCCAGCAGCGTGGAAGAGCCGGTACATGTGACGGCGGCGATTGAATCGTGGGTCGGACGCGCGGAGCAGAAATAGCGATGCGCCGCGTGGTCGTATGCGGCGCGATCATCGCCGCCGTGCTCGCGTCGTGCAACCAACCGGCCCCGCGCGATGACAAGGCAGCGCCGATCGCCGCCGATACCGGTCGCGTGGCCGTGAACGGTGGCACGCTGTACTGGGAGGCCGCCGGCACCGGCGCCCCCGTGGTGCTCATTCACGGCGGCAATCTCGATCGCCGGATGTGGGACGAACAGTTCGCGCTACTGCAGCGCAACTATCGGGTGATTCGCTACGACGCGCGCGGCTTCGGGAAGTCGAGCGCCGCCGACCGTTCGTTCCGTGCCCCCGATGACCTGTCGGCACTGCTGCGTGCGCTTGGCGTTCCCAAGGCCACACTGATCGGCCTCTCCATGGGTGGCGGCATCGCGATCGATTTCGCTCTCGCCTATCCGGCGATGGTCGATCGACTGGTGTTGGCGAGCACGTCGGTAAGTGGCGGGACGTGGGCCCCGGACGCCGACACGCTGTGGCTGCGCGCCGGCCGCGCCGCATTCGCGCGCGGAGATTCCATCGGGCTCGCGCTCGCCTGGCTGGACAGCGACTACATCCGCACCGCAATGCATCCGCCCGGGCAGGCGGACCGGCTTAGACAGATACTGCTGGACAATGCGGGTCATCTCATGCAACGGGCGCGGGACCAGTCGCTCGAACGGGAGTCGTCGCCGCCCGCTGCGGCGCGCCTGGCCGAACTTCGCATGCCCATTCTGCTGCTGGTGGGCACCGCCGACACGGCGTTGATCCTCTCCATGGCGCGCGCCATTGCCGACAGTGCGCCGCAGGTCGAGCGCGTAGACTTGCCGGGCGTCGGTCATATGATCAATCTCGAGGCATCTGCTGAATTCAATCGCGCCGTATCCGAGTTTCTCGCGCGCCACTGATGTCGTGCCCGCAGAATTCCTGACACATTCCGCCCGGAGGTGCCGATGTATGAAGCGAAGACGAAACCCACCGCAGTGAGTGTCGAGAGCTATCTCGCCGCGATCGCCGACGACACGCGCCGCGAGGATTGCCGCGTACTGAGTGTACTCATGCAACGAGTCAGCGGTCACGAGCCAAAGATGTGGGGCACCAGCATCGTCGGCTTCGGAACGTATCACTACAAGTACGCCAGCGGCCACGAGGGCGATTCGTGCCTCGTCGGCTTCTCGTCGCGCAAAGGCGACATCAGTCTGTACTTGCTCCCAGGATGCGAGGGCGATGACATGCACGCGCTGTTCGCCCAGCTCGGACGCCACAAGATGGGCAAGGCCTGTCTCTACATCCGGCGGCTATCCGATGTGCAACTGCCGGTGCTCGAACAGATGATCGCGCGCTCGATCGCGGCCACCAAAGCACGCTATCCCGGGTAGCTCACCGCACGCGCGCAAACCGCACGTCGCGCGTGCGCGTGTTCCCCGCGTAGAACCCGATCACCTGTCCATTGCGATCGCGCTCGAACAGCAGCGTGGTCGCGTCAACCACGAAGGTGTCCTTCGCGCTGGCTGACAGCGTCACGGCGGCCGATCGCCGATTCTCCACGATCAGGGCGCCCTCTTTGACGCTCAGCGTGTAGTACGTCTCCAGTTCGTCGCTGTAGTAGCGACCGGCATACGCCGCCAATTCCGCCGCCGTTGGCGCCCAGGCCTTCGGCGCCTCGCCGCTCAATCGGGTAGCTCGCTGTACGCCATTCTGATTCAGCGTGAGACCGACCACCTTGCGCGCCGCATCGCGGAGGAACGTCACCGACGCCTCGACGCCCCGGATCGCGAAGGTCGAGTCGGTCGTTGCCGTGAGCTGTAGCCGTCCCTGTCCGGTAGCCTGCGTGAAGAGCGAGTCGCCTGACCGGGTGAAGCTCAGGATGAACTGCGGCGCGGCATCGAGTGCATAGCGGCCCACGTACTCATCGAAGCGCTTGGGATCGAAGGCAACCGTCGCGGCGCCCTTCGCCCCAGGTGGCGGCGTGAGCTCGGCGAAGAACGCCTGCGCAATGCGAAACGCAACCTGTGAATCGAAGCCGGCATCGTTGCTCTGCACGGTCACGCCCGCGTCGATCTCGGGGTAGTACGCCAGCATCGAGCGGTGGGCCACATCGGCCCCGCCGTGATGGATACGCTTGAGCGGTCCCTGCGTGTCGACGAAGAGGCCCATGCCATAGCCCGTGCTCTTGCCGGTGGTCAGCGTGAACGGCGTCATCAGCTGCGCGATGCTGGCCGCACTGCCGACCCGCGGGTGCGCGTAGTTCTCAACCCACCGCTGCAGATCGCCGAGCGTGGTATAGATCGCCCCCGCGCCCATCGAGGCCGGGAGATCGCCAAGCGTACGCCATGCGCCGTTCGTGCCTCGCGTGTATCCCTCGGTCGCACCGGGGACCGTGCCGTGTCGATCAGCGCGTACCATCGTGTGCGTCATGCCGATCGGACCGAACACATGCTGCTTCATGAATTCGGGGAACGGCTGGCCGGAGACGCGCTCCACCGTGAGCGCCGCCAGGGCGTAGCCGGTGTTGTTGTAGTTGAACTCCGCGCCGGGGATGTTCTGCAGTGCGGGCTGATGCTGCACGATGCCGAGCACTTCCGACCGTTCGACATGATCCCCCTCGTCGAAGCGGCGACCGGCCAGCGACAGTCCGTTGTACAGTTCGCGATAGCCACTGGTGTGCGTGAGCAGATTCCGCACGGTCACCGTACGGCCAAGGTCGGGCAGTTCAGGGATGTGCTTCCGGACGTCGTCGTCGAGGGTCAGCTTGCCCTGCTCCACCAACAGCATCACCGCAAACGCCGTGAACTGCTTCGAGGTCGAGCCGATATTCGTGGGGGTCGTCGCCAGGAACGGCACGTTGTACGCGAGGTTCGCCATGCCGTAGCCCTTCGCGAACAGCGTGCGTCCGCCGCGCCAGACGGCAACGGCGGCACCAGGGCCGTCGGTGCGGTCGTAGGGCGCGAGCAGCTGCGCCGCAAACGTGCGCGGATCCTTCGACAGGACCTCACGGGCGGTCAAGGTGATCGAGAAGTCGCCGACCGCCGAGTCCACCGGGATCACCTCGATCTGGTGCAGCCCCTTCTCCCCGATCTCGACTTGCAGGCGCTCCAACCCGCGCGGGGTCGCGTTCACCGCGCGCAGCAGGCGTCCGCGCGGCGTGAGCACGCGGACCATCGTATTCGCGCTGATCTGGTCAACGGCTACGCGGACGATGACATTGGAATCGGCGTCGAACCGGTATCGTGCCGTGTCTCCGCGAGCGAGTGTGGCGCGGAGTGGTCGGCCGACGCTGAGCGTGGCCGGCTGGGCTGCGAGAGCGGTCGCGCCGCAGAGGAGCGCGCCGATCAGGGCTACGCGATACGTGACATGCATGAAGGGGCCTCGTGACAAGGAATGTCGCTCGGCCCCAATAATACGATCCCCATTGCGATCCCCGCGACCACCGCGTTATTCCCGACGGCCTTCACCCAGGCACCGCATGGACTTCGACATCACGCACGGCAGCGCCATACTCGCGCGCACACCGGCCACGTTGCACGCATTACTCGACGGTCTCGACGAGGCATGGACATCGGCCACCGAGGGTCCGGACACCTGGAGCGCGTACGATATCGTGGGCCATCTGCTGCATGGTGAGCGCACCGACTGGATTCCGCGGGCGCAGCTGATTCTGGCGCAGGGTGACAACCGTCGCTTCGCGCCGTTCGATCGCTTCGCGCAGTTCGAGGCCAGCCAAGGGCGCTCGCTGCCGGAGCTGCTGCGCGAGTTCACGGCGCAACGTGAGGCCAGTCTCGTTACGCTGCACGGCTGGCAACTGTCCGACCGCCAACTCGCGCTACGCGGCGAGCATCCGGCCTTCGGCGACGTCACCCTGCGTCAGTTGCTCGCCACCTGGGTGGCGCATGATCTCGGCCACATCGCGCAGATCGCGCGCGTCATGGCCAAGCAGTATCGCGCCGCGGTCGGACCGTGGCGCGAATACCTCCCCATTCTCGACCGGGGCTGACCGCGGCTACAGCAGCTTGCGCAGCACGTCGTCGTCGAGGCGGTGTCCACCACCGAACGTGAACTCCTCCACGGCGATGCCCATCGCGTCGATGCGCTTGCGCAGCGTACGACGGAACGAATCGGTCGCGAACTTGTCCTTGTCGCCCACGACGACC
Source organism: uncultured Gemmatimonadaceae bacterium (assembly GCA_963843965.1). GTDB lineage: Bacteria > Gemmatimonadota > Gemmatimonadetes > Gemmatimonadales > Gemmatimonadaceae > Gemmatimonas. The sequence goes on along the minus strand of CAWJMR010000015.1, from coordinate 152,526 downwards.
TGCACCACCGTTCCTGTCCATGCGGCCTGCATGGCGTCGTCCGACACATCGTGCGCGAGTCCGCCCGCCCACAGTACGTGCGTCGCCACGTCGGCACCCTCCTCCGGTACGCCGCGGTCGGCCACATCGGCCACCCAGCGCATGCTCATCGCCACGCCCTGCGAAAAGCCGAGCACCTTGATGGCCGGCACGTCACCACGCGCTTCGAGAATCGCGTCGACTTCCTGACCGACCACCGCGTGCAACATGCCCAATGCGTCGCGCAGGTCGTCTTCACGATCGTCGCGCGTGAGCCACGTGGCACCGGTGCGCGCGAGATGCTTGCCGTCAGCCCGCGGCAGTTCCAAGTAGAACCGCGACAGCCCTTCGGGGGCGATCACCCGCGTCGCCTTCGGGACCTGCCGGGCGAACGTGGTCAGGAACTCGCTGGCCAGCTGGCCGTAGCCGTGAAACACCACCCACAACGTGGTGGTGTCGGCCGGCTCGGCTCCGGCGGTGGCGTACCGGGCCGTGCGCTCTACGGCGATCTTGTGCATGGTGATCGCCGCGGCGGCGTCACGAGTCGCGTCTTGGAATTCAGTCATCGTGCCTGAAGTCTAGTCACTTCCCCCTCACTTGTTGGCGTCGAGCAGCTTTTTGCGGTCCAGCCAGCTCTGCCCTTCGGTGATCCACGACGCGGCCGGCTCACCCTTCAGGTAGTGCGCGAACCACTGAAGAATGCGCCGCTCATAGTCCACGGCATTCTCCTTCTTGCCCAGTCCGTGCCCTTCACCGGGGTACAGCAGCATCACGGCGTGCTTGCCGGCCCGCCGCGCGTAGTTGTACAGCTCGACGCCTTGTCGCATGTCCACCGTGGGATCCTCGCCGCCGATCTCGATCAGTAACGACTTGGCGCGCATCTCGTGAATCTTGGCGATCGGTGAGTTGCGCGTCATCGCGGCCACGTCTTCCCACGGCGCCACCTGCATGCGGAACTGCCCCGTCTCCCAGTGATCGAACTCGGGCACCGAGCTCCAGTGCATTTGCCCCGCGAAGCTCACCATGTCGGAGATGCCGGCGCCCATCACGGCCGTGGCGAACAGCGAGCTGTGCGTGGCCAGGAACGCCGCCTCGTAACCGCCCTGCGAATGACCGGCATGACCGACGCGGGCGGGGTCCACCAGTCCACGCGCGAGCACGCTGCGCACCGCCGGCTCGACCGAGTGCAGCACCGAAATGCCCGGTTCACGCGGGCGGAACACGATGTCGGGCATGAGCACGAAGTAGCCCTGCTGCGTGAACACGTTCGCGTTGTAGTAGTCGTTCTCGCGCGGCACGATGTAGCGGTGCAAACCCTGCGTGAGCAGTTCGTACGTGTACACGATCATCGGATACTTCTTGCCTGGCACATAGTTGGCCGGGTAGTACAGAATCGCCTGAAGCGGCTTGCCGATACTGCTGGTGAAGTTCATCAGCTCGGCCTTGCCCCACGCGAAGTCACGCTGAAAGCTGTTCGTGCTCGACATCGCCTTGGCGTTCGCCAGGTCACTGCCCGCCATGTACACGTTGGGCGATTCGTCGAACCGCTGCCGTGTGTACACGTACGTATCGCTGCTGTCCGCCTTTGCCAGCGCGGCGAATTGCGCGTCGCCGAGGGCGAGCGTGGTCACCGTGCCATTGGCGAGTCGTGCGTAACCGCTCTTCTTGCTGCGCTTCCCGTACAACGACAGATACACCGGCTTCGACAGGTCGACCGCGCGATCGGCCACCGAGCCACCGAAGCCGGCGAACGACACCACACGATGTTCGAGGCCATCGCGCGCGCCGTTGGTGAGGGCGCGACCACCCGATCCGTCGAGCGACAGCGCCCATACGTCGTACGCACCGTTCACCAGCAGTGTGTTGCCGTCCTTCGACCAGAGCGGCGCGCCGATGGGCGGCAATACATCCATGGGGTGGTCGTCTTCGCGATCCACGAAATCCACGCGACCACCGGCCAGACGCGCCGTGAGATTCATGCGGGCTCCACTCGCGATGTCGACGGCCCAGTAGTCACGACCGTCGAACCACACATGGCGTCGGCCCGTCGGATCACCGCCGAAGGAGTAGCGGATCTTCGTGAGCAGCTTCGTGCGTGCGCCGGTGGCGAGATCGATCGTGTAGATGTCCAGATCGCGACGTCCGAACATCTGTCCGAACGGATACGGCGTGCGATCGGTCTCCGTCGCATAGCGGTCGCCTTCGAGCACCGTCGCCTGCTCCGCGACGTTGGTGCTCAACGCCTTCACGCTCGTCGCGTCGAGTGACCAACTGGCCAGGAGTGTGGCTCGCAGATCGCGCTGCTCGCTCGATCGCTGTTCGGGAATTACGTGCACATCCTTCGGATGCCAGATCTCGACGTCGGAGACCTTTTCCTCACTCTTCTTCGGCAGCTCTGCCACCGGCTCGCGCTTGCGTAGTCCCACATACAGCGTGCGGCCATCTTTCGACCACGACGGTCGACGCGCGTCGGCCACGCGATATCCTGCGGGCACCGCCTGCGCGGCATTCGCGTCGAGTACGCGCCGGGCAGCGGCGTTCGCACTGCCGTTCGCACTGCCGACATCGCGCCACGCCAGAATCGTATGCGCGGTATCGGCGAACTCCTTCGCCGACACCGAACGCAGCGCGGCCAGATCGCTGCTGTTCGCGCGCCATGCAATGCCGCGATACACGGCCGACGAGCCATCGAGCACCTGCACGGCACCAACGCGGCCGTCATACAGCTGCAGCGCATTGCCCGCACTGCCTGTGGCGGCGCCGTCTACCGTGATCGCGAACGCCAGCTTCGCGCCGACGCCCGACCAGGCCTGCTCGGTCACGTTGTTCAGCACCAGACGCGTGCCGGTCGCCAACGACAGCACCATCACGTCGGAGCTCTTCTTGCCTTCCGCGGCGAACTTGGTGACTGCGACGAACTGTCCGTCGGCGCTGAACGCAAACGCACTGGCGTCGGGAATGCTGATCGAATCGCCGGTGTCCAGATTGCGCGCGCCGAACGCGGTACGCACCGGCTTCTTCTCCTTCACGAGACGGTCGCGTTCCTTGGGTGCGACCCCGATCAGATACGCCACCCACTGCGACGTCGCGGCGAACTGCGGCTGCACGCCGTACGGCACCACGATCGTCGTGTCACGCGTGCCGCCGCGAAGCCGCAGCTCGTTCTCCTCGTTCACCCGGTTCACGCCATAGGCCAGCCAGCGGCCGTTCGGCGCCAACCGGGCCGCCGTCAGCGACTCCCACTTGCCGTAGTCCTGCGCCGTGAGCGTTGGCTTGACCTGAGCCATCGCGGGGAGGGCGAAGCCGCTGGAGAGCAGCAGAGCGACGAACCGGAGGGCGGCAAACCGAGTGGTCATCTGGGTGTCCTGAAGAGCGAGGCGGTCGGGCTGATCGTCCGATGCTACGATGGCACGGCAGAGCACACAATGGTTCGGCTCGTGTGCAATGGACAGCGTATTAGGACCGACGGTCCGAACTCAATTTCCAACGGTCTAAACACGCTATTCTCGCTTGACACCGCATTGCCCCGCTTCGAATACTACGCGGGTCCAGAGTGCCGTCGCGTTTGCCTCTGAGTGTGCCGCCCTCCTGCACACTCCCGCCGGCCACCTTTGGACATGACACGTGGCAACGGAGTAGCGGTATGGCGGTGAATCAGACGACAGGATACAACGCGGGCATCACTCACGGCCGCGAGCACGCAGCGGCCATGCCGTTGATGACGCTCACCTATCGCAGTCGCGCGACCTCGCCGCTGTCCGAAACGCAACTGGGCGATCTGCAGCACAATGCCGCCGCGCGGAATCGCGCCGAAGGCATCACCGGTATGATGGTCTACAACGACGACCGCTTCTTTCAGTGGCTCGAGGGACCGCCGGCCAGCATCGCGCGCATCTGGTCGTCCATCAGCCGCGATCCGCGGCACGCCGACATCGAAGCGATCTCGGTGCACACGGCCCCCACGCGGTTGTTCGCGAACTGGAGCCTCAAGCTGACCACGGGCCAGACGGACCCGTTCATCAGCGAAGTCACAGCGGCCGCGGTGTCGTCCAGAAATGCCGCCGCCGAGCGACTGGCCGCGCTCGCGATCGCCACCGAACCGAACGAAGCACGCGTGCTGTTGAACGCCGCGTACGCCGAGTTCCGCTCCATACCGGCGCTCATCGAGCTGCTCATCGAGCCCGCTGCGCGCTGCCTCGGCGACCTGTGGGCGGACGACAACTGCGGTGAGTACGAAGTCACGCTCGGACTGTGCCGCCTGCAGACCTTCCTGCGCGAAGTCGCCTCCGACAGCGTGCAGCAACACATCGAAAATCCGCTGGTGGTGCTCGTCGCACCGCTGCCAGGCGAGATCCACATGCTGGGCGCCACGCTCGACGCCGAGGCGCTCTGGCAGGCCGGCCACGACACGCGTGTGCGCTTCCCGTCTACGGAGCAGGCCCTCGAGCACATCGTGGCGACGAACTGGTTCGACGCCGTCGATCTGTCGCTCAGCCCCGCGTTCAGCCGCGAGCATCGCATCGACCGCATGAGTCACATCATCGACTCCGTGCGCCGTGCCTCGAAGAACCCGGCACTCGTGGTGATTGCCGGTGGTCGTGCGTTCTACGATCGCACCGCGTCGAGCGCCGATGTGCACTCCGATGGCAGCTCGACATCGGCGGCGCATCTGTCCGACGATATCGCCCGCGCGCGCGCCGAACACGCGTAGACGCGCGGCGGCGTCGTCAGCGCAGCGCGAACAGCGCCGCATCGGGATCGCGTGCACCCTCGAGGGCCGCTGCGATCACCTGAGACGCGATCATGCTGTAGGTGATCCCGTTGCCACCGAAGCCCGCGACCACCCACGTGTGGCGCGTGCCGGGCAGTCGGTCGATCAACGGCAATGCCGTGGTGGATTCGCCGAAAGCCCCGCCCCACGCGTGACTCACGCGAAATCGGGTGCCGGGGAGCAGCGCGTGCACGTCGCGCTGGATCGCGCGAGTTTTCGCCGCCAATCGACGCGCGACGGTGTAGGCGCTCGCGGCGTCCTCGTCATGTCCGCCGGCGATCAGCCGGCCATCGGCAGTGGTGCGCAGATACAGATACGGATCTGACGCTTCCCACACCACCGTGTGGGCGAGCCACGGCGGGAATGCGGCGTTCGGCGCACTCGCCAACGCCCACGTGGAGAGGATGCGATGATCCCGCCTGGGTACCAGAGTGGGAACCTCGTAGCCCGTGCAGAACACCACCTGATTCGCATACACGCGTGGCCCGTTCGACGTGGCCAGTTCGACGCCGTGCGCCCCGCTGTCCACACCGGTCACGTTCACGCCGGACAGGATCCGCCCGCCGCGCGCCACGACGCGACGAAGCAAGCCAGCGGTGAGCTGCGCTGGATCGGCCGTCGCCGAGCCCGGACTCACGATGGCACCGGTGCGCGCAATGCCGTAGCGCGCATCGAGCGCGGCAGCGGTCAGAAACGCGCCGGGTACGCCCGCTTTCTCCCGCGCCTCGACCTCGGCGGCCAGTGCACGCGCGCCGTAGGCATCACCGGCCAGATATAGACTCGCGCGCGCGCTGAAGGCACAGCGAATTCCCTCGCGGTGCACGAGTGCGTGCAGCTCCTGCACCGCTCGCACCGAGCGTCGGTACGCGCGCGACGCGGCCGACCACCCGATGGTGCGCGCCAGACGATGCAGCGGCAGATCGATCTCGAACTGCAGCAACGCGGTCGAGGCCAGCGTGCTGCCGGTGATCGGTGGTCGTCGATCCACCATCGTAACGGCGCGCCCCGCGTTGATCAGCGCGTGCGCCACCAGCGCGCCGCTGATACCCGTGCCAACCACCACGACGTCGTCGACGATTTCCTGCACCACATCGGGATCCATCGGCGTATGCGGCACGGCGGTGCCCGCTGAATCGGCCCACAGCGAGCGCCCGCGCCGCAGACGACGGTGCGCGGTGGCCGGTCCTGTGCTATCCACCGACCACCGATCCCAGCACGCTGATGAGCAACGCCACGACCGCCGTATTGAACACCCACGCGATCACGCCGTGCATGAGCGCCGTGCGACGGATGTGCCGCCCGCGAATCGACACATCCGATGTCTGTGCCGTCATGCCCACCACGAACGCGAAGTACGCGAAGTCGAGGTAATCGGGCAGACCCTCGGTGCCCGGAAAGTCGAGTGGACCGTCTTCGGCGAGTGCCGTGGGCGATCCGTCGTGATACAGATGCGCGTAGCGCACGGTGAACACGGTGTGGATCAACGTCCACGCCAACGCCACCGCGGACAAAGCCAAAAGAATTGCCTGCGTGCGCGCGCCGCCGACCGTACCGGCACTCGCCTTCAACAACAGCAGCACGGCCAGCAATGACGCACCGGCTCCCATCAACACCAGCACCAGCGACGCGGCACGACTAGGGTCTTCACGCTTGGCCGAGGCGTGAATCTGCGCCGGCTCAAGGGTGAGGATCGTGTGCCACGTGGACAGCAACATCGTACCCGCGAAGGCATCCCACGCTGCCACCGCGCGTAACTCGATGGCAAAGCGCGCCGGCAGCAACAGGAGCGTGAGCACGCTGACGGCCAGCGACCAGGCCAGGCGCGTGCCCGCCCGCATGTGGGCAAGCCGGTCCCGATATCCCGATCCGATCATCGACGCGTCGTGCACCTGGGCTCCTCGCTGTCCGTACCGTGGTCCTGCCGTATTCGCACCTCGCGCACCGCGAAACAGCAGCGCAATTTTTCTGCCGCCAGCCCCGATGGTCCCTTTCCCCGCGGAGTGACGTGCGATGTCGAACACCGATATCGGTAAACGCCTGCTGTGGCATGGCATGCTGCTCGTGCTGCTTGGCCTGCTCACCGGTCTAGCGGTCCCGGCTCTCACCAACCCGCGCATGGGCCTGTCGGCGCATCTCGAGGGCGTCATGAACGGGGTGCTCCTCGCCGTGCTGGGGCTTGGATGGCCCCGACTCGTGTTGACCGATGCGCAGCGCGGTGCCCTCGTGTGGCTTGCTCTGTACGGAACCTACGGCAACTGGGGCTTCACATTGCTTGGCGCCGTGCTGGGCACCAACAAGTACACGCCGATCGCCGGTGCCGGCTACGGGGCAGCGGCATGGCGGGAACAGCTCGTCGAGGTCGGTCTCGTGTCGCTGTCGCTCTCGATCATCGCGGCGATCGCGCTATCCGTGTGGGGACTGCGGCACCGCCGCGACGACTACCGCTCCTGACGCACCTGCCGGACCTGCCGCAGCATCGTATTCGCATCGATCAGCGTCTCCACCTGCAGCAACCGTCGTGACTCCTTGCCGATCCACACGACCGATTCACGTTTGGGGGCGAGTGTAAAGATCACGACGTGCGCCTCTTCGCCGAGCACCGTGGTGCTCCCGGTCACTTCGATACGATACTCGCGCAATCCGCTGTCGGTATCGTACACGCGGAATCGCGCCGCGTAGCCCTTCTCGAGCGGCAGCGAACGCACCACCAGATCCCAGTTCCCCGAGTCGAACGGGGCGATGGCCAAGGTGGTGTCGATCGGCAGCGAAGGCACATCCACCGGTCCGATCGACCCCTTCACGCGCTTGCCGTTGAAGTCCAGCGAGATCAGGCGCGACGACGACACGTTGCGATGACGACGGGGCGCCAGGGTCCGCGCATCGGTGACGGTGGAGTCGATCAACGGCGCCCGCCCCGGTGACACGGTGAGTACACGATGAATCACCGGCACCTCGCCCCGCATCTCGAGCTTCACCACGTCCACGGCCGTACCGAGCACCTGCTGCTGCTCTCCGCGATACGCGATGAGCGAATACTGCACGGAGTCCGCGAGAATACGGCTTCCGCGCAATGTGGAATCACCCGGCGCGATCAAGACGGCCTGAACCGTGGGCGCGGGGGCAGGCGGCATCTGCTGCGCGCCGAGTAGCGCGGTGCACGGCACCAACAGCATCGCCGCTGTCAGCCCGTACACGCAGATCGGCAAGGTCGAGCCAAGTTGAGCCAGTAAGCGAACCATGCCGAAAGCTAGCATCGCCCAAGTGGTGCAACCAATTCGTCCCACATGGCGTCGTATGCGGCATGAGATGCCTTCCCCTCAATGTGGTCGCGCTGCTGATGCTCGCTGTCAGCACCGCGCATGCCCAGAGCGCCGACATCGTACGCGGCCGTGTCCTCGACGATTCCAGCCGCGCCCTGGTGGGCGCCTCCGTCGTCATCACGCGCGGTCCCGACCGCCTGGTGCAGAGTACCGTCACCGACTCCACCGGTCGCTACAGTAGCCGCTTCGAACAGGGCACCGGCGACTATCTCGTGAACGTGTCCTCGCTCGGCTTCCGCACGGCCCGCCGACGCATCCAGCGACTCGGCAGTGAGCGCGAACTGGTGGCCGATTTCACCATGGGACGCGACTTGGCGATGCTGGCCGCGGTGAAGGTGGTCGCCGCCAAACCCGTGCGTGCCAGCGCGACGATCGCGTCGCCATATCAGGCCGAAACCGGCGCCAGCGAGCAGTGGGCCAACGGCGTGGCCGGCCGCGTGAGCGTCAATGCGGCCGGCGATCTGGGGGCGATGGCCGGCACGATTCCCGGTGTCACGCTCACCGCCGGCGGGCCCACGATGCTCGGCTCGGGGGTTGGCTCGAATCTGACCACGCTGAATGGCATGGCGATTCCCGGGGGCTCGCTGCCCCGGGCGGCACGCACGGAGATGCGCGTGACTGGGGCAACCTTCGATCCCACGCGCGGTGGATTCGCCGGTGCCAACATCGATGTGCGACTGGGCGCCGGCTCGCGCGACTTTCAGAATCGCAATGCGTTTCTCACGCTCAACGCGCCGCAGCTGCAGCTCACCGACAATGTGGGTCGCTCGCTCGGTCTCGTGAACGGCGGCTTTCGCGGCAGTGTCGGCGCCGATGGCGAAGCGATCACGCGCGTGCTCACATACAACATCGCGCTCGACGTGGGCCGCACCGTGAGCGATCCGTCCACCTTGCTGGGCGGCGACGTCGACGCCCTGAAACGTGCCGGTCTCTCGCCCGACTCGGCGCAGCGCGTGCTGCAGGTGGCCAATGCGGTTGGCCTGCCGTTGTCGGGCGGTGGGATTCCTACTGCGCGACAGCAGGACAACATCACCTGGCTCGGTCGTATCGATGACATCCGTGATTCGCTCCGCACGCTCACGCTCACCACGTACGCGTCGAGCAGCAAGGAAGGGGCGCTGGCCTTCGGCCCGCTGGTGGCACCAGCCGCCGGTGGCAAACAGCAGCAGCGCACCATTGGCGCGCAGTTTCTGCACAGTCAGTTCATGGGCGCCGGCTATCGCACGCTCATGCAGAACCGGCTCGCGATCAGTTCGGTGCACGACCAGACCTCGCCGTATGTAAACCTTCCCGGCGCCACCGTGTTGGCGCGCTCCAGCTCCGACGCGGCCACGAGCGATGTCGTGGCCCTCTCGCTCGGTGGCAATCCGTTTCTCGCGGTGGACGATCGCAAGTGGACGCTGGAAGGCTCCAACGAGATGGTGTGGAATGCGCAGGGTACGAAGCACCGCTTCAAGACGCAGGCGTGGGGTCGCGTGGACGGCCTGCAACAGGACGGACTGCCCAATGCGCTGGGACAGTACACGTTCAACTCGCTGGCTGATTTCGCCGGCAATCGACCGTCGTCGTACTCGCGCACGCTGGCCCAGCCCACGCGCAGCGCCACCACGTACAACGGCGCCGTGGCCGTCGCGCATCAGTGGAACCCCACGCGCTACTTCAGCATGCTGTATGGCGCGCGCGTGGAAATGAATGCGTTCGGTGATGCGCCGCCCACCAACACCGCACTCGAGCAGGCTCTTGGCGTGACCACGGGACTCGCGCCAGCACGCGTGCACCTGTCGCCGCGCGTGGGCTTCTCGTACACGTACTCGCGCGCCAAGGACAACGGCAACGGGACGAATCAGAGCCCGATGGGTGTGTTCTACCGGCAGAGCCTCGGCTTCATTCGTGGTGGCATCGGCGAGTTCCGCGATCTGTACAAGCCGAGTATGCTGGCCGATGCGGTGGCCGGTGCCGGTATCGCGGGTAGTACGCTGTCGCTGTCGTGCGTCGGGGCGTCGATTCCGGTGCCCGACTGGGAAGCGCTATCCAACGGATCTGCCACGCTGCCCAGCGCCTGTGCCGACGGCTCCGGTGCGCTCACGGAGCGTGCGCCGAGCGTGACGTTGGTGGACCGCGGGTTCGATGTGCCGCGCAGCTGGCGCGCGTCGTTGAACTGGGCCACCAACATCCGGAAGGTGATGGTGAAGGTGGACGCGCTCGGCTCGTACGATCTGTCGCAGCCCAGTACCCTCGACGCCAACTTTGCCGGCGTGTCGCGCTTCACGCTGCCGGGCGAGAACAATCGCCCGATGTTCGTGAGCACCGGCGCGATCGATCCGAACACCGGATCGGTGTCGGCGGGTGAGTCGCGCATCAGCAACGACTTCGGGCGCGTCGCGATGCGCACCAGCGATCTGCGCGGCTACGGCGGACAGATCACCGGCACGATCGCCCCCGACGTCTTCCGCTTCCGGCCGCGGGTGCAGTTCTACACGTCGGCGTCGTACACCTTGCAGCAGGTACGTCAGCAGTATCGCGGCTTTGACGGCGGTGGCTTCGGCGATCCGCGCGTGACGGAATGGGGCACCGGTCCCAACGATGCACGGCACGCGGTCGTGGTACAGGGTGGCATCGGTCTCCCCAAGATCGGTACGATCACGCTGTTCGGTCGCCTGCAGTCGGGATTGCCGTTCACGCCGATCGTGCGCGGCGACATCAATGGCGACGGACGCGCCAACGACCGCGCCTTCGTGCCGAACCCGGCCACCGAGTCCGATGCGAACACCGCGGCGCAGATGCGCGCCTTGCTGGCGGCGGCTCCCGCCAATGTGCGCGAGTGTCTCGAATCGCAGCAGGGCGCCGTGGCGGGCCGGATGAGCTGCCGCGGGTCATGGACGCAGCAACTGAACATGCAGATTCAGCCGCGCATCAACTGGCGTCCGTCGGGCCGTCGCATTACCGCCAACATCGTGTTGGAGAATCCGCTGGCCGGACTCGATCAGGCGCTGCACGGCGAGAACGGACTGCGCGGGTGGGGTACGCGCGCGATGCCCGATCCGGTGTTGCTGCTGCCCAAGGGCTTCAATGCCGCCACGCAGCAGTTCCGCTACGATGTGAACCCGCGCTTCGGCGATACGCGCGCGTTCCGCACGCTGTCGCGGCAGCCGTTCCGCGTCACCCTCGACTTCTCTGTTGATCTGTCGGTGCCGTACGACATGCAGCAACTGCGTCGCGCACTCGAGCCGGTGCGCGTGGCGAAGAACACCTGGCAGCGTCGGAGCACCGATTCCATCGCGGCGCTGTATCTGCGTAACACGTCGAACGTGCACCGCATGATCCTCGGCGAGAGCGACTCGCTGTTTCTCACTAAGCCGCAGATCAACGCGTTGCTGACGGCCGATTCGCTGTTCTCCGCCAAGGTGCGCACGATCTATAAGGCACTCGGCGATTTCCTGGCCGTGCAGCCCGAAGGGGCCGCGGGCAAGGCGGCCCTCGACAGCGTGCAGGCCACGACCAAGCTCTACTGGCCCATCTTCTGGGCGCAGGTCGACATCATGGACACGATCGTCACGCCGCAGCAGAAAGCGCTGCTGCCGTTCCTGCAGCGTATGTCCGAAGTGTCCGCCGAAGATCGCAAGAACTCGCAGTGGCAGTTCGGCAATCCGGTACCGTTGGTGCACAACCGCCCGCGCGTGGCGGGCGAGGCGAACGGACCGACACAGATGCAGATCAACAGGGGTGGCGCTTAACGACGCGCACCCGTCCAGATCACGACGCTCCCGCACGTACTCAACCCATTCGAGAACTCGGGTGGTGTCGCCGCGCCACTCACGTACACCTCGATCGCTCGGATCTCCATTGGTGATACGTACGCGTTGATACTGGTCGCGCCGCCCATGTCGAGAATGCGCATGCCATCAAGGAACATCGTCGGCACGCACGATCCCCGGAAATCGCCGCGCATCATCACGCGATCACCATCGGGGCCGGGCACGATACGAACGCCGGCGATCATGCGGAACAGGTCGGACGCCCGTGAGGCCACGCGCCGCTCGAGATCCTCCGGTCCGAGAAACTTGCCGAAGCCGCGTTGACGGCGCTCTTCAAAGCCCGCAGCACTTGGACCGAGCAGGCGCCGGCGCATGGCGCGCACCTGCACGGTGTCGAGCATAGCCAAGCGATCGAGGCACGTCTCGACAGTGACCGTGGTGTCGGGACGCAACTCGACCACCTCGCGCACCGGCTGGTAGCCGATGGCCACGGTCTCGAGGATGTAGCTGCCGGTCGGCAATCCGCTCAACGCAAATCGGCCCTTGGCCGCGCTGCGCACCTCGAGTCCGCTTCCCCACACCGTGATGCGCGCGTTGGCCAGTGGTTGCGTGCTGTTGCCTCTCGCCACCGAGCGAATCACGCCCTGTATGCTGCCGGCTCCGCGCAGCACCTCGATGTCCATCGGACCGACCGAGTCGACCGCTGGTGCGCCCGACGAATCGGACACGCCGGCAATCGACATCGTCGTGCGCTGCGCCTCGCCGATGGCCAGATCCATTCGCGCGATGCCATGCGCCGCCAGCGCAATATCGAGGACGCCGGTCGAGTCGTTCCCGCTCCAACTGCGAACGCGCAGGAGGCCGCCGCGCGGGACGCCGCACGCCACATATCGCCCGTCGGGCGTGGATTGCACGTCCATCCCCTCGACGGAGCGTTGCACGCCCTCCTTCGTCAAGGTGAGCTCGACCCATTGCACGCGCACGGTGCCCGTCGTGCCGACGCCAAGACTGTTCGCTCGACGAAGCATGCCATGGATATAGCTCGAAGAATCACGCGCCGCCGCCGCGCCGCAGACGCGGGCAACCAACGCACCTTCCGACGGCACCGCGATCACGACACGTGTGGTGCCTTTCGCCTTGATCTCGACGGGGACGGCGAGTTGCTCGACGGCGAGTGAGTCCATCCACGGGTGCGTCGCGCCCACGATCCACGAACCGGGCGGCACGCTATCGACGGTGAATCGCCCGAGACTGTCGGCGATGATCTCGCGCACGCTGCTCGGATCGGTGGCACTCACCAACTGAATGGTCGCCAACGGCAGCGGCCGTGCCCGCACACTGTCGTACACGACGCCGCGGAGTTTGCCGGTGGGCGGCTTTGCGGTAGGCGATTGACTTTGCACGGTGCCTGCCGGAAGCACCAACAAGACGGCAACGAGGGCGATGGTGTGGAACCAGTGCCTGATCGTCATCTCGGCGTCCGCTTGCCCGTCCAGATCACGATGGAGCCGCAGGTGTCGAACGGCACCTGAAATTCCGGCGGCGTCATCACGAAGCCGGCGTAGACCTCGATCGCACGCACGTCCATGGGGCTGACAATCGCGTCGAGATCGCCGTCGAACATGAACTGCTTCACGCGGTCCACGAAGACGGTCGGTGTGCAGTAGCCGGTGACGTTTCCGCGCATCTGCACGCGGTCGCCGGTACTCGATGTCACCAACCGGACGCCCGAGACCGCGCGGAAGAAGTCCGACGTGCGTCCACTCATGCGCTGCTCGATATCCTGGGGATCGAGAAAGCGCCCGAGCCCCCGCTGACGACGTGCTTCGAAGCCGGTCATGTCCGGGCCGAGCAGGCGATTACGCAGGGCGCGCACCTTGATCGTGTCGAGCGTGATCAATCGTTCGAGCTGCGCGACGACCGTAGCTTCGGTATTCGGCTCGAATGATACGATGCGCCGGGACGGCTGATAGCCGATGGCGCGCGCCTCCAGCAGATACGATCCGGTGGGCAGCTCACTGAGCGCGAAGCGTCCATCGGTCGCGGTCACGACTTCGAGCCCCGTGCCCCAGACCGACACGCGCACGTTCGCCAGCGGCAGGCCCCCGCCACCGCGCGCCACGCCGCGAACACTGGCGTCGCCACGCGCGACCGTGACCCGTGCGAGCGCACCCGTATCGGCCTCCGCCGAGTCCACCGCGAGCACGATCCGGCGCGGCGCTCCGAGCGTGAGATCGATCTGCGCGATGCCGTACGAGGGGATCGTACTTTCCAGGACGCCGGTGGAGTCGGCTCCGCGCCAGCCGCGGATGCGCACGATCGACTCCGGCGGCACGCCGCAACCGACGTAGCTGCCATCCTCGTTCGTGGGGACATCCAGCGTCACGACCGCACGGGTGGCGCCCGCCGCGGTGACGGTGAATTCGATCCATTGAATCCGCACCGTCGCGGGCTGCCCGCCACCATCGTCGCGCAGCGAACGCACGTGCCCATGCACGAAGCCACTCGAATCACGCGCCACCGAATCGCCGCAGATCCGCGACGTCATCGCATATCCCGAGGGAATAGCGACCGTCGCGCGGGTGGTGCCTCTGGCCCGCACATCGATCCGCGTCGCAAGCTGTTCGATGCGCAGCGAGTCCAAGAGGGGATGCCGAAGCCCGAGAATCCACGGCCCCGCCCGCAGGCTGTCGAAGGCGAACCGCCCCTCGGCATCCGTCGTGGTCAGTCGGCTCACATTGGGCTCGTCGGCGCGGATCGCCTGCACGACGGTTTGTCGTAGCGGGCGGGCGTTGGCGCTGTCGTAGGCAACGCCGCGGATCGATTGACTCCACGCCGCGGTCATCGGCAGCACCATGAGAGATGCTACGCGCACCACCAGCATTGTCACAGAGCGAAGCCGCGTCATGACGGACATGGCTCTATGCTAACGCCGGGACCACGCTCTTGCGAAATCCCCCGGTAGTCGGCAGATCGGTGCATGAGGGATTCGTGCCGGACTCGTCGAATGCGACGGATTGCGCTCTGTGTCGGTCTGCTCGCCGGCCGTGCGCTGCCAGCGCAGAGCGCGCCCGCAAGCGACGCCCCGTCGGTCGGCATGCCCACCATGTCCGTATTCATCGTCGCCCATCCCGACGACTGGCAGCTCTTCATGGGTGACGTCGCCGTGCGCCATCTCGCCCGCGACGATCGTGCACTCTTCATCGTGGTCAGCGCCGGCGACGCCGGGCGACCGGCCGACTACTGGAGCGCACGCGAAAGCGGCGCGGCGGCCTCCATGCGTGCCGCCCTCGCCCTGGTCGACAAGCCGGCATCGCGCGCCGTCACGCGCTTCCTGCGCATCCCCGACGGCAAGCCCGACGGCCTGGGATTCGCCGCCACCGGCTTTCAGTCGTTGCAACAGCTCGAACGACATCGCGTGCCGCAACTCATGACCGTCGACGGCGCGACGCGCTATACCAGCGTCACCGACATCATGCGCGAACTCCGCCAGATCATTCGCCGCGAGACGGACCTCGGCCTGTATGTCCACATCCACACCCACGATCCCGATCTGCAACACAACCCCGGCGATCACGCCGACCATCGCAGCGTCGGACGTCTCTCCCTCGCCCTCGGCCAGGCCATGCACGTGCCCGTCACCCTGTACAGCGGCTACGTAAACATCCGCCGACCCGACAACCTCTCGGCAACCGACGCCGCCCGGAAATCGTACCTGTTCGTGACCTACGATCGCGCCAGAATGGCCGTCAACGTGAAGTACAGCGCCTACTGCGAAAACCCGTGGGCCCACGTGGTTTATCTCTCCCGCACCTACGCCCGCAACGCACCGTTCGCGGAGAGCTGGCTCTTCCACCCCATGCCCGACTAAGGAAAGCGGCGCCACCTCACCCGAGGCAACGCCGCTTCCACCAGTCTCACAATCGGTAGCCGCCAATCAGCTTCCCGTGCAGCTCACACGGTAGCCACCGTGGTCCTAGTAGCGGTAGTGATCCGACTTGAACGGGCCCATCGGATTCACGCCGAGGTACGCGGCCTGCTCCGTGTTCAGCGTCGTCAGCTTCACGCCGAGCTTGTCGAGGTGCAAGCGCGCCACCTTCTCGTCGAGATGCTTCGGGAGCACGAACACGCGCTTGCCGTAGCTCTCGGCGTTCGCATGCAGTTCGAGCTGCGCCAACACCTGGTTGGTGAAGCTCGCCGACATCACGAAGCTCGGGTGACCCGTCGCGCAGCCGAGGTTCATCAAGCGGCCTTCGGCGAGGATCAGGATCGAGCGGCCGTTCGGCAGCACGAATTCGTCGTACTGCGGCTTGATGTTGATGCGCTTCATGCCTTCGACCTTCTTGAGACCGGCCATGTCGATCTCGTTGTCGAAGTGGCCGATGTTCGCCACGATCGCCTTGTCCTTCATGCGACCCATGTGCTCGACCGTGATGACGTTCTTGTTGCCCGTCGCCGAGATGAAGATGTCGGCCGTGTCGACGATGTCTTCGAGCGTCGTCACCTGATAGCCTTCGAGCGCCGCCTGCAACGCGCAGATCGGATCGATCTCGGTGATCACCACGCGCGCGCCCTGACCCTTGAGCGCCTGCGCGCAGCCCTTGCCCACATCGCCGTAGCCCATGACGACGGCGATCTTGCCGGCGAGCATGACGTCCGTGGCGCGATTGAGTCCGTCCACGATGCTGTGACGGCAGCCGTACAGGTTGTCGAACTTCGACTTGGTCACGGCGTCGTTCACGTTGATGGCCGGGAAGGCCAGCGTGCCCGCGCGCTCCATCTCGTACAAGCGATGCACACCCGTCGTGGTCTCTTCGCTCACGCCACGGATGCCGGCCAGCACCTTCGTCCAACGGCCCGGGTTCTTCGCCTGCTCGGCGCGCAGCAGGTCGAGAATCACGCCCCACTCTTCCGGCTCGTTGTCGCTGTCGAAGCCCGGGATCACGCCGCTCTTCTCGTACTCGGTGCCCTTGTGCACGAGCAGCGTGGCGTCGCCACCATCATCGAGCAACAGATTCGGGCCCGTGCCGTCGCTCCACATCAGCGCCTGCTCGGTGCACCACCAGTACTCCTCGAGCGTCTCACCCTTCCACGCGAACACCGGCGTGCCCTTGGGCTGCTCGACCGTGCCGTGCGGGCCGACAGCCACCGCGGCCGCCGCATGATCCTGCGTGCTGAAGATGTTGCACGACACCCAACGCACGTCGGCGCCGAGTTCGACCAGCGTTTCGATGAGCACGGCCGTCTGCACGGTCATGTGCAGCGAGCCCATGATCTTCGCACCCTTGAGCGGATGCTTGCCGGCATACTCGGCGCGCAGAGCCATGAGGCCCGGCATCTCGAATTCGGCGAGACGGATTTCCTTGCGGCCCCACTCGGCGAGCGCGAGGTCACGCACGGCGAACGCGGGACGATCGAGCGACGCCAGTGGCGCTGCACCCTTTTCGGTGACGACGACGGTAGACATTTACGTATGAATCCTGAGGGAAGAGTCGGAACGGGAACCCACAGCGCAACGCGCCGTGGCGGAGAACAACGCGGGGCCGGTGGCATCGGGATCCACCGGTAACGGGACATAGCGAACGTTGGTAAAGCCGGCGTCGTGCAGCCACGCCGTGAGTTCGAGCGGATCGAAGCCAAGCCACACGTGACCCATCTGCTCGCGATAGCGCTCCTGCGCGTGCGGGCGCATGTCGGCAATGAGCAGGCGCCCGTTGGGGCGGAGTACGCGTCGGACATCGCGCAGCGCGCGCTGCGGGTCGGCCACATGGTGCAGCACCAGCATCAGCACGGCGGCGTCGAGCGAGGCGTCACCCAACGGCAACGCTTCGAGCGTGCCTTCGCTGAGCGTGACGTTGCTGTACGCGGCCAATCGCGAGGAGGCCGCCGACAGCATGGCCGGTGAGGCGTCGATGGCATGCACGTGCGCCACATGCGGGGCCAGCGCGGCGGCGAGGGCGCCGGTGCCGCAACCCAGATCGCCGATGATCAGAGAGTCGTCGAGCAACGCGAGCGCCGCGCTCAGATCAGCCCGCGCCCCGAACATGTCGGTTCGCAACGCATCCCACTCCGCGCTGGCGGTGGCGAAGAAGGCCTGCGTGCCGGCGCGGCGGGCCGAGATCACGGCGTCGATGCGCGCCGCGTCCTGCAACGCCGCGGGTGTGCTGCCGAGGGCCGATCGCACGATGTCCCAGAGGGCGCGCATGTCGGCGTCGAGTTGCGGATTCCGGCGATACCAGCGGCTGGCCCCTTCGGCCCGCGACGCGATCCAATCTTCGTCGGCCAGGATCTTGAGGTGCCGGCTGACCGTGCTCTGCGGCAGCTGCAGGGCGGTGGCCAGTTCGCCGACGGTGAGCTCCTGTCGCTCCAACGCCGAAAGCAGCCGACACCGGGTGGCGTCGGCGAGCTCGACCATACGGTCGTGGATGGCAAGTCGCGGCGAGGTCATGTGTTGAATATATCCGGATATCCGGATGAAAGGATAGCACTAAAGACCTACTCCGTCAATCGGGTTCGCGGCAGGTCGGGGAATTACCCCTGCCGCAGGGCCGGATCGGTGCTACCATTGCCACTAATGCTTGATCTTCCACTCGCTCTGGACCTGTTGGTTTCGGCTCTGGTCGGACTGGCGGTGGGCGTCGAGCGGGAATGGTCGGGACACACGACCGGTCCCGACGGCCGCTTCGCCGGTATCCGCACGTTCACCCTGCTCGGGGTGAT
Source organism: uncultured Gemmatimonadaceae bacterium (assembly GCA_963843965.1). Lineage (GTDB taxonomy): Bacteria > Gemmatimonadota > Gemmatimonadetes > Gemmatimonadales > Gemmatimonadaceae > Gemmatimonas. The sequence goes on along the minus strand of CAWJMR010000015.1, from coordinate 133,942 downwards.
CGGGGGGTTCGGCGGCTGGTTTTTTCGCGACGGTCAGCCAGCGCTCGGCGCCGTCATCATCGGGGGCGGCGTGCTCTTCCCGATCTCGGCGTACGCCGCGACGCTCCGTCGGCCGGGGACCACCACCGACGGAACCACCGAAGTCGCCGCCATCCTCGTGGTCGCGATGGGCGCAGCGTCCGCGCTCGGTCATCGCACCCTGGCCAGTGCCGCGGCCGTGCTATGCGTGCTGCTGCTGGCCGAGAAGTCGACGTTCCAGAACGTGCTACAGAAAGTGGCTGCCCATGAATTGCGGGCGGCACTGCAGTTCGCCGTGTTGGCGCTGGTCATTCTGCCGCTGCTGCCGTCTGGTGCCTACGGACCGTTCGGGGCGTTCCAGCCTCGACAGCTGTGGACCGTCGTGCTGCTGTTCTCGGGGCTGAATTTCGCCGGCTACATCGCGCGACGGGTCATCGGTGAAACGCGCGGGCTCGGCGTGACGGGATTGCTGGGCGGGCTCGTCTCATCCACTGCCGTGTCGCTCACCTTCAGCCGCCGCAGCCGAACCGATCCGGAGTTGGCCGTTCCATTGGCGCTTGGGGTGGTCGCGGCGTGTACAGTGCTTGTACCGCGATTGCTCGTGATTTCGTCGATGCTGCGACCCGCCGTGGCGGCGGCGGCCGTCCCCGTGCTGGTGCTCCCGTTTCTGGTCGGTGTCTCGCTGATCGTGTTCGTGATGTGGCAGGCGCGCGAAACACGCGTAGCGTCCGCGTCCGCCCTGGCTCCCGCTCCGCATGCTCCGAACTCCGGACAAAATCCGCTCGCGCTCGCGTCCTCGCTGCAGATGGCGGTGGCCTTCCAGCTCGTGCTCTTCGCGATCGCGTGGGTGCAGCAGGCTGTCGGCACGACGGGTGTGCTCCTCTCGGCCACGCTGCTCGGACTCACCGACGTGGACGCGCTCACCGTGTCGATGACGCGGTATGGCGCCGATCCGGCCAACGTGCGCGTGGCGGCCGCCGCGATCGGCATCGGTGTGTTGTCGAATACGCTGCTCAAGCTGGCGCTCGTCGTCACCATTGGCGCGCCGCGATTCCGGGCGCGCGCGGCGACCGGCCTGCTTGCGCTGGCGGCCGCGGCTGGCGGCGGCATATGGATCGGGTGGCCGTGAGCTCGCTGCATCAGCGCATCAGCGCGGTGGGCCGCGGCACGCGATCGTTCTTCGATCAGATCGGCGCCGGCACGCGATTCGTCGTGGCGACGTCTCGCGCCATGCGCGACACGAAGGACTGGATCCCCGAGTTCAGCACCCACGCGCGGGTGCTTGGTGTCGAGTCACTGCCGATCGGCATCTTCATTGCGCTGTTCACCGGCATCGTCCTGGCGCTGCTGGCGAGTTACTCCGTAGGCGATCTCGTGCCACCGTACTTTGTGGGTACGCTGGTGCAGAAAACCATCACGCTGGAACTCGCCCCGGTGCTCACGGGTCTCGCACTGGCGGGACGCGTTGGCGCGAACATCGCGGCCGAGCTGGGCACGATGCGCGTGACCGAACAGATCGATGCGCTCGAAACGCTCACGTTCGATCCGATGAGCCATCTCGTGGTGCCGCGTGTGCTCGCCTCGACGCTGATGTTTCCTGTCGTGGTGGCGGTCGCGATGATGGTCGGATTGCTGTCGGGGTGGGTCGCGTCGCTGGTGCTGCTCGATATCACCACCCCGCAGTTCCTGAAGGGGGCGCGCATTTTCTTCACGGATTTCGACGTGCGCTACGGCCTCGTGAAGTCGGCGAGTTTCGGTGCGGCGGTAGCGCTGATCGGCTGCCGCGCAGGGCTGAACACGCAGGGCGGTGCACAGGGTGTTGGACGCGGCGCCACGCGCGCGGTCGTGATTTCCGCCGTCATGATTCTCGTACTCGATGCTTTCTGGGCGCTCGTCTGGCTCTCTGGCCGTACACTTCGATAACCCATGAACGCGCTTCTCCTCCCGCTCTCCCTATGACCACTTCCCGACGAGCCAGCGACTTCGTGGTCGGTGCCACCGTGCTGGTGGTGACGATCGTGGTCATCGGCGCGGTGCTCTGGCTCAAACAGGCCGATCTCAGCGGCAAGACCCGTCATCTCGTCGTGCGCACGCGCGATGTGGGCGGCGTGGCGCTCGGCAATCCGGTGGTGATCCGCGGTGTGCGCTCCGGACAGATCGAGTCGATCGCACTGGGCGAGCGCGGATGGGTCGTGCTCAAGCTTGGCATCGATCGCGGCGTCACGCTGCCGTCCGATCCGGTGGTGCTGCTCGCCGCCTCCAGCCTGTTCGGCGAATGGCAGGCCACGATTACCGATGCCACCGGCCTGCCGGCCGACCGCGAGCTGCGTGCCGCCATCAGTGCGTCGCGCACCACCGGCGACACGCTGGCCGGTGCGGTGCTACCCGACATTGCCCAGCTCACGACCGTGGCCGGTCGCATCGCGGGCGATGTGGCAAAGGTGGCCGACCGGTTCCAGGTGGCGTTCGACGATCAGGCCGCGCGCGAACTGCGTGAATCGATCCGCAACTTCTCGCGGCTCTCGGCGCAGTTGGCCACCACCGTGGAACTGCAGTCGAAGAACCTCGATCACATCAGCGGCGACGTGCAGCTCGGGCTCAAGAGCATCAACGCCGCGGCGGCCAACCTGAACGAGTTTTCCTCGCGCGTCGACTCGGCCACGAGCCGCGGCGAACTGCAGGTCATCGTCAACAACTCGCAGACGGCGGCCAAGGAGCTGCTCGCGGCCACCACGCGATTGCGCGAGGTGGCCGAAGGACTCGATCGGACGGAAGGTCGTCTGGCCGGTGCGGTGGCCAAGGCCGACTCGGTGTTCAACAAGGTGAACTCGGGCCGTGGCACACTTGGCCTGATGGTGAACGACCCTGCGCTGTATCAGCAGAGCGATTCACTCGTGCGCGAATTGCGTGCGCTCGTCGCTGACGTGAAGAAGAACCCGAAGCGCTACATCAACGTGCGGGTGTTTTAACGCAACGGACAAAAAGGATTCGCCCTGTGCAATCGCACCGGCACGGCGAGACGCGGGGAGTCCAATTTCTAAATTGAACAGCCGTCGAGCCTCCGATCTCGTCGCACAACGACGGTGATCGGTTTCTCTCTGTTCATACCGGTTCGTATCCGTGTCAGGCAGGAACAGCAGTTTTCTGCTCGTATCCTCTAGCCGCTGGAATCACGAAGCCGACGGCACCGCGAGCACACCGCAGCGCGCCGTCCGCAGCACGCGCGTGGCGACCGAGCCCACGACCAGCCGCTCGAGGAAGCTGTGGCGCTGCGTGCCGACCGCGATGAGATCGCACTGCGCCTGCTGCGCGAACGACAGCAGCGTCGACGCCGGATCGCCGCGCACGGTGACCGTTTCCACGATCACGCCTTCGGGCGGATCGAGCTGCGCGCGGACCTGATCGAACAGCGGCGGCAAGGTGCGGCCGTAGTCGGCGTCCCATGCCTGCCAATCCGCCGAGGGATGCTCGAACCGCGGGCGCACGTGCACCAGCGTGAGTCGCCCATTGGGGGCTACGAGGCGTGCGGCAAGGCGGGCCGCCTGCACGCTCGCGGCACTGAAATCGAGGCCCACGACCGCGTGCATCGGGTTGGTCGGGAAGCTGGGACACACGGCAAGGACCGGCACGCGAGACTCGCGGAGCGTAGACAGCGTTGTCTCGGTACCGAACAGCCGATCAAGCGGATTGTGGCGCCCGATGCCCATCACGATCACACTCGCCTGGCGGCGCAGCGCTTCGGTGGCCAATAGCCGGGACGGAGATCCCAGCTGCACGTCCACCTTCCACGCCGGATCCCCGGCCGCCGAGATCGAGATCGCACGACGGACGTCTTCGGCCATCGACACGCGGCGTGCCTCGTCCAGCTCCGCCGGAACCGGCAACACGTCCATCCCTGCCGCGACGCCGGGCGTCGGCTCACAGACACCAAGCACCTGAAGCGGTCCGCCGAACGCCCGGGCCGCCAACCGACCTGCGTTGAACAGCGCCTCACTGGAGACCGGTGCGCCGTCGCAGGCGACGAGCACGGGTCCATCGGCGCTGGGCGGCAGATACTCCGAATGCATGACGGGATCGTGAGCGAGAACAGACATGGGCGGGACCCTGATGACGCAGCGGGCGGCGGGTTGCGTAGCGCTGAAGAAGAGGGTCGCACTTTGCACACATGCGCTCTATCGGGGAGTCCTGTGGTATGCGTCAGGGAATCCCGTACAATCCACTCGGCTCTGCCGTTAGAGAGCCCAGCGCAGCGCGCGAGCGAGGCGGTCGAACACCCGGTGGGACCACGTGCGCTGTCGCCATTCGTCCAAGGTGACTTCGTGACTGTCTTTCAGATCGCTCTGAAAGCTTGCTTCCATTCCCGCACCGCACTCGTCGTCGAACACCAGCACGTTGCACTCCGCGTTCAGCCAGAACGAACGGAAGTCGAGGTTCGACGAGCCGATCAAGCTGGCGTGCCCATCGATCACGACGGTCTTCGCGTGCAACGTCGCGCGCTGATACTCGAATACGCGCACACCGCCTTTCAACAGCTTCCGATACGTGCCGTGCGCGGCGTGTCGGATGATCGGCACGTCAGCGTGCTCTCCCGGGAGCAGCAGTCGCACGTCGACACCGTGTTGTGCGGCCGCAAGCAACAGTGTGAGCGCCCGTGTGGGCGGCGCGAAATACGGTGTGGTGATCCAGAGTCGCTGGCGTGCACCGCCGATCATCGCGGCGAGCACGCCAAGCATTTCACGTTGCCCGCGCCCGGGCCGCGGAGCGAGCACCAGCACCGCGCGATCGTCCGGCGCCGCCAGATCGGCGACACTGCGCACGCGCCGACCCCGCCGTTTGTCGCGTTGCGCGCCGAGCTTCTGGTGCAGCTTCTGCTGAAGCGCGCGCTTCAACCTTCGCGGCCCCACTCCGTGTGCGGGAACGCCGGTGGACGTCTCGTCGATCACGCTCCAACTCACATACTCGAGTCCCGGCAAGTCAGGACCGTTCGCGCGATCCCACCCCTCGGCGAACACCGCCGCCAGCTCGCGCGCCACCGAGCCTTCCACCTGCGCGAACGTGTCCCGCCAGGCGTTGCTCTTCGAACGGATGGATGATCCGTACTCTTCGGCGATGTTCATGCCCCCCGTGAATGCAATCCGGCGATCGCAGACGAGAATCTTGCGATGATCCCGTCGCAACGCTTCGAAGGGATGGTGCCACACACGATGAAAGTGTCGCACGACCACCCCGTGCTCGGTCAGCGTTTCCCAGAATCGATCGCCGGTGTTCATCGAGCCCACGGCATCGGCGAGCACGTACGTGCGGACGCCGCGTGCCGCCGCACGAATCAGCGCCTGCTGCACCGACTCACCGAGCTTGTCGTCGCGCATGATGTACGTCTCGAGCAGGATCTCCTCCTGCGCGCTGTCCATGGTCGCGATCATCCGCTGGAACGCCTCCGCGCCGTCGGGAAGCAGCACCAGCGGAGGACAGTCATGCAGCGGTCCGCCGTCGATCAGCTGCAGGAGTTCGCGAAACGCCGGATCGCGCACGCCCTCGGTGAAGCGCCGGGCGGCACCCCACGCGCGATAGGCGCGCACTTCCCGAGGCGACCGTACGTCAGCCATGTTTCAGCATGACCTTCATTCTGCGACTCCTGATCAACGCGGTCGCGCTGTGGTGCGCCGCGCGCTTCATCGATGGCATCAGTTATACCGGCAGCTGGCAGGGACTCGTCGGACTCGCACTCGTGTTCGGGGTCGTGAACACGCTGGTGCGACCGGTCCTGTCGTTCTTCTCGTTCCCGATCCAGATCATCACGCTGGGGCTGTTCACCCTCGTGCTGAACGCCGCCATGCTGCTGCTCACGAGCGCACTCGCCTCGCGACTGGGCGTCTCGTTCCACATCAGTGGATTCTGGGCCGCGTTCATCGGGGCGTTGCTGGTGAGCATCCTCAGTACCATCCTCAGTTGGGTCGTGATCCCGAGCGACGCCGACGCCGACTGAACCCTCCGCTCAGGCGGGAAGCTCGTCGAGGGCGCGCTGGAGCACCAGCTCCATTGTCCGTCGCACCCGCTCCGGCGCGAGAATCACCGCGTCGGGGCCGTACTGCAACACGTGGCGGATCGCCCAGGATTCATCCGCCAGCGGGTAGTGCACCAGCACTGACCCGTCGGGCTGCACCTCGCCGCGCTCACGCTCGGCGATCCAACGGGCCACGGTCGGACTGTACCGAACCACCAGCGACTCGGCGGCCGGCGCGTCCTGCACGAACACATGGCCCTGTTGCAAGACCGATTCCACCGTGAAATCGGCCGGGAGGTCGAACGGATCGCTGGTCTCCACCGCCCCCCGCACACGATCGAGCCGGAACACCCGGAGCATGTCGTTGCGCTCGCAGAACGCGACGAGATAGATGTTGGCGTCGGCTCGAACCATGGCGTACGGGCGCACGCGACGCACGGTCGATTCGGTGTCGTTCGACCGCTGATACGTGAGCTCCACGACATGATGATGCTCGATGGCGCGCTGGAGCACGACCACGGCTTCCCATTCGACGTCGCGCGCGGGTTCAACGGCGAGCGTGCTGGCCACCTCGGCGGGCGCGCTGGTCTTCCACTTCTCGACCACGGTATCGACCGTCCGCACGGCGATCTCGCGCAGTCGCGCCCGCACGTTCGTGACCTGATGTCGCTCGTCGACCGGAAGCTCCTGCTCCAGGATGCCGAGCCCCAGTTCGAGCGACGCGACCTCGGGCCGCGTGAGCCGCATGGGACGCTTGAAGTGCGACGATCGCATCGACACGCTGTTCGAGCCGACGAACAGTTGCACGCCCTCCACAAAACCGGCTGGCGTATCGTCGCGGTCGAGGGCGTAAAAATCGGCGCGCAGTGTCTTGGCGTCGGTACCCACGAGCGCCGCGAGCTCGTCGAACGTGAGCGTGTGCTCGTCGGACATCGTCGGAAAGGCAATCAACAGCCGCTGCAGCTGTTCATCGGCGCGCGTCATGCAACCTCCGCGGCATTCGCCGGTGACTGGGCCGCACGATGTGCCGCCAACGTGTCTTGCAACAGCGTGCGCCAGCTGCCTTGCCATTCGGCCGGCGACACGATCGAGGCATCACCACCGAACGTGAGCAGCCATCGCAAGAACGGATCGCGCCGACGCACGCGAAAGCATCGCTGCGACGTCATGTCCGTCGCCTCACCGAGCTGCATGCCCTGCAACACCTGCCCCGACTCGCCACGAAAGGCGACCACCACCGACACCGCCTCCTCGTCGCCGAGTTCCCACGCCTGACGCGAAGCCGCATGGGCCTCAAGATCGAAGCTGTCCGGGATGACGTAATCCGGCTGTTTCTTCTGAGCGTTGTACTTCGGCTTGGAGATACGGCTCACCCGGAACTGTCGCAGCGCCTGTTGCGCCGGATCATGCGCCACGAGATACCAGTGCCCCGTGAGGAACACGAGTCCATACGGCTCCACCGTGCGCATGCTCTGACGATTGCGGCCCATGCTGGCGTAGCTGAACGTGACCCGTTGCCGCGCCGAGAGCGCACCACCAAGCATCTCGAACGTGCTGGCCTGCACCTTCACGGCGGCAACGAGCGGCTCGCCGATGGGCAGCAGTCCGACATCCCGTTCGAGTTTGCGAATCGCCCCCGCCGCGTCGTCGTCGAGCATCGGATTGCCAAGCGCGCGCACACGCGCCGCCGCGCGGCGCAACGTGAGACATTCATCGGGCGTGATCGCGAGCACCGGCAGTGACTGGAAACCGATCCCCTTCGGCCGCGCGATGGTGCGCACTTCGAGCGCGGAAACGATGCGCGATTCACACAGCGCAAGAAACGGCAGATAGAACTCGTCGGGGCGGAGACGGTAGCGCGACTCGCCGCCGTCGCCGTCCGGTAGCGTCTCGATCGCGACGCCGAAGGCGCGCAATTCGTCCTTGTCGCGCTCGAACGTCCGCATGATGCTCGTCTCGTTCACTGCGGTGGTGACGTAGGCGGGCACATCGTGACGAAGCTCGTCGAACGTCCCGCCGTTCCGGCGTCGCAGCAGCGCCGCGATCAGGTCGAACCAGCGGGTCAGCTTATCGGCAGCAGCCATACAATGAATACCGAGTGGTCAGTAGAACAGCGGGGAATCGTCAACGAATGAATATTGGCACCACGAACTGACAGAAGAGCGCCCCCACGATCGTCATGGCAAAGCCCCACATGAGGAGCTGACGGAACAGCTGCTTCGTATCGTGACCGGCCGGAACGGCCGCGATGCAGAGGGCACCGATGGTCGAGAGCGGTGAGACGTCGACCAGCGCCGCACCCACGTTGATGCTGATCGCGATCTGCAGCGGGTGGCCGCCACCGAGCTTGGCGACCAGCCCCGGCACGGCCGGCAGAAACGCCGGATACACGACACCGGAGGTCGAGCTGTAGGTCGAGATCAACCCCGTCACGCCGGCGATCACGCCATTCACCGAGCCCGGCGTGGCCAGCTTCGACAGCATGGTGGTGAAGAGATCCATGCCGCCGGTCTTCTCCAGCACGCCGATCAGCACGCTCACGCCGCACACCATCACGATCACCGGCCAGGGCACTTGCTTCAGCATGGCGCTGTCGTCGCCGATACCAATCAATACCAGCACCGCTGCCGCCGCGAAGGCGGTGAGCCCGGGATTGAACTTGAGCAGGAGCACGCTGCTCACCCACAGCACGCCCACGGCCAGCGTCGTCCAGTGCGCGCGAGTGAGTGCGCTACGCTCCTCGTCGACCACGACACGACCGTGGCGCAGCATGGCCGGTCCGCCGAACATCGCCCACGCCGCGATCGCCACGATGGCGTGCGCCGCGAAGTTCATCACCAGCACCTCGGTGGCGTGACCGCCCAAGCCCGCCTTCTCCATCAGCGTCTGCACCAGCGCACCGATGGCGCTGATCGGCGAGAGGTTCCCGGCGTTCGCTCCGTTTCCCACCATCAGGGCCATCAGCAGCATCGGCGCTTTCGCCCGGTGCGCGATGCCCATCGCCAACGGGGCCAGGAGTGCCGTGGTCGCGATCGCGCCCGGTCCGCTGGTGGAGATCAGGCAGGACAGCACGAAGAAGAACGGTGGCAACAGTGCCGAGCGCCCGCCGAGCAGCCGCACACCGTGTTGCGATACCGCCTGCATGGTGCCGTTGGCCTGCGCCACGCCGAACAAGAGCGTTACGCCCAACAGCGTGAGGAACAGCGACGAGGGAAACACCGCCATCAGCTGGTCCACCTTCCAGTCGGCCGCGAACGTGGCGATGCCCCAGGCCAGCGCCACCGCGAGTACGCCGACATTCACGCGTGATGTAAGACTGGCCGCCACCACCAGCAGCAGGGCCAGCAGCGACAACAGCGCGGGACTCATGCGGGCTCACTCATGCGGGCTCACTCATGCGGGCTCACTCATGCGGGCTCGCTCATGCCGTCCGGCTCACGACGTCGTCCACGGCGGCAGCAGATGTCGCTGTACTTTGCCGAGCGCCGTGCGCGGCAGTGCTTCCACGCGCACGAAGCCGCGCGGCACCTTGAACGACGCCAGCTGCGTGCGCACCTGCTGCGCGAGCGCGTCCATGTTCACCGACGCGTCGCACACGAGATACGCCACCGGCACTTCGCCACGCACCGCATCCTTCACGCCCACCACGGCCGCTTCGCGTACCCCCTCCTGCTCGGCGAGCAACTCCTCGATCTCGCGCGGATAGATGTTGAAGCCACCCGAGATGATCAGATCACTGCGCCGCCCTTCGAGCGTGATGTACCCATCGGTCGAACGCACGCCCACGTCCCCGGTACGAAACCAACCATCGGTGAAGGCGGCGGCCGTGGCATCAGGACGACGCCAGTAGCCGTCGCACACATTCGGTCCGCGAACCCACAACTCGCCGCTCGTCCCGTCGGGCACGTCGTGACCGGCTTCATCGACGATACGCACCGCTGTGAGCGGCATCGGGAAGCCCACGGTGCCGGCGCGTCGCTCACCGTAGTAGGGATTGCTGACGTTCATGAGCGTCTCGGTCATGCCGTAACGCTCGAGAATCACGTGACCGAACCGCTCGCGGAACGCTTCCATGACCGGGGCCGGCAATGGGGCCGAGCCCGACACGAACAGCCGCGTGCGCGCGCCGATGGCGGCCGCGCGCTCGGGCGCCACGTCGAGCAACCGCACGAACATGGTGGGCACCCCGAAGAACACGGTGGGCTGATACGCCTCGAACCAGTCGGCCGCGCGTTCATGTTCGAAGCGCTCGGCGAGTCGCATGTGACACCCGCTGAGCAACCACACGTGCAGCCCGTTGCCCAAGCCATGCACGTGGAAGAGCGGAAGCACCGCGAGGTAGCGATCGTCGCTGGTGAACTCCCAGCCGCTGGTGAGCGCCAACGCATTCGCAGCGAAGTTGCCATGCGTGAGCACGGCCCCTTTCGACGCGCCGGTGGTCCCCGAGGTGTACACGAGCGCGGCCGGCGTATTGGCGGCACACTGCACCGTGATGCGCGCGGCAGGCTGCAGCGCGGCCTCGGCGACCAGGGCCTCGAGGCTCCATGAGATCACACCCTGCGGCAGGTCGCCCTGCTGTGCCGCGGTCGTGATCACCGCGACCGGCGCGGCGTCGCTCACGATGTGCGTGATCTCGCGTTCACGATAGAGCACATTCACGGGCACCACGATGATGCCGGTCTTGATGCACGCCAGCCAGAGATCGATGATCTCGACGCGGTTGGTGAGATAGAACGCCAGCCGGTCACCGGCCTGCACGCCACGCGCGCGCAGCGCGTGCGCCATCCGGTTGCTCCGCTCCTCGAGGCCACCGAAGGTCAGTCCGAGGGCCTCCCCGGACGCGTCGATGTATTCGAGCGCCGGCATCGCCGCACGTCCCAGCAGCGAGCGGTCGTACAACTCGAGGAGTGACATTACTGCAGGCCGAACTCACGGACGATCGCGCGCACACCGGCCAGCTGCAGACCGTCTTCTTCGAACACGATGACCCCCAGCAAGGCCCGCCCGACATCGTCAGGGAGTCGATCGGTCCGGAACACCTGGATCACCGGCCCCATCGCCATCGCATCGCGCAGTCGCGGGTGTGACCATCCGCTGCCGAGCGTCGGCTCGCTGTCGAAGCCCTTGGCCAGCACGGTCGTCAGCGCCGACGCCGGGGCCCCTCGGTAGCTCACCGGGGGCAGTTCGCCGCCAAAGCTCCGCTCGAACAGCGCCTGCCAGGCCATGGGACGAGCACCCTGGGCACGTGTGCCAGAGGCCAGTACAATGCGCGGCGAACGCGCGAGCACGTGCATGCGTTGAACAGCATCCTGCAGATCATCGAGAATGCGCGCCTCACGATCGGGCGCCATTTCGGAGGGAGAATTGCCAGAATCGTCGGCCATCCCCCAATCTTCTCTCCCGCCCGCGGCGCAGCCACCCCAATTGACCCAGTGTTCACACTTTTTCTCGTTGTCTTTCTCGACCTGATCGGATTCGGGATGATCATCCCGGTCTTTCCGTTCTACGCCGAGCACGTGGGCGTCGCACCGGCATCGGTCATTTTCTTCCTGGGGCTCTACTCCCTCGGGCAGCTGGTGGGCGCGCCGATCTGGGGCAGTCTCTCCGATCGCATTGGCCGCCGCCCTGTGCTGCTCATCACGTTACTCGCCAATGCCGGTGCCTCCGCGATGCTGGCGTTCAGCACGACCGGCACGATGCTGGCGATCTCGCGCATTGTGGCCGGACTCGCCGCCGGCAACATCTCGGCCGCCTACGCCTACACCACGGATATCACCACCGACGCCACTCGGCCCAAGGCGCTCGGCCTGCTCGGCTCCGCCTTCGGCATGGGCTTCATTCTCGGTCCGGCGTTAGGCGGCCTGCTGGCCGGGGCCAATCCCGACGATGGTTCCGCCTTCGCCCGCGTGGCGTACGGCGCCGCGGTGCTGTCGCTCGTCGCGTTCGTGCTCACGCTGTTCCGTCTTCCGGAGTCGCTGCCGCCGGAGAAGCGCCGATCCGCCACGACGAAGCGCACGGGCATGCGTACGTACTTTGCGCGCCCGGTGCTGCGCGATCTGTTGCTCTCCACAGTCATCGTGGTGGCCGCCGTCGCGCTGTTTCAGAGCACGCTGGCGCTGTTCACCGCCGATCGCCTGGGCGTCGGTCCGCGTACGCTGGGATGGATCTACGGCTTCGTCGGCGTGGTGTCCGTGGTCATACAAGGCGGCGTGATCGGGCCGCTCACGAAGCGTTTCGGTGCGCAGTCACTCACGCGCATCGGCGCGATTCTCGTTGGCGTGGGCATGGGCTGCATTCCGTTCTCGCACTCGATGGCTTGGCTGCTCGTCGCACTCGGCATCTTCGGCGTGGGCTCAGCGCTCTTCAATCCGAGCATGAGCGGCCTAGTAGCCACCGCCGCCGAACCCCACGAACGCGGCAGTGTGCTTGGCGCCTATCAGGGCGCCGCATCGATGGGTCGTGTGATCGGTCCCTTCGCCGCCAGCGGCGTAGCCAGCGCCAGCTCACTGTCGATCCCTTTTCTGGTCGGTGCGGTCGTGTCACTCGGGGGCGCGCTGTTGATCCACACGCGCCCCAAGGCCAAGCCGCCGACTGATCTGATAGAAACGGAAACGAACGGTTCCTGACTGGCACGGATACGAACCGGTAAGAACAGACACCTTGGATCTGCTCCGCGTGGCCTTCACACGATCCCGATCGCGCGCGGAGAAAATCCATTTTGGCTGTTGCTTGATCTATTGCTCTCAGTTCCTATCGGTTCGTATCCGTATCAGTCAGGAACAGCAGTTTTCCGTTCATATCCAAACGGGTCACGACCCCATCCCGCCCACGACGCGCTTCATGAGGGCACCGCGCGGCAGCGTCGACGCCGCCTGAATGCCGTTGATGATCAGCACCTGCGCTTCCGGAATCGTGCTCGGATAGCGCTGCAGGAACTGCGTTGCATTCATCGCCGACGGCAATGTCACGATCTCCACGCGAGCCGGTTGCACGTTGATCAACGCCGCATCGTTCAGCGGCTTGAACGAGCGGATCGACGCCTCCACTTCAGCGCCGCGCTGTGACGCGACCTGCTGCGCCATGATGCCGTAGATCAAGTACGTCGTGTTCTGATGCGACAGCGACATCGCGAGCCCGGAGATCGCGCCCGATTCCGTCTGCGCCGTGAACGACGCGATCACGGCGGGAATGCCGTTGATCGTCGTCTGACCGCTCTGGCCGACCACGATGCCCTGCTGACCCAGAAATCCCTGCAGCGTTTGCGCGGGCGTGCCCTGACCCGGAACCAGCTGAATTTGCGCGCCGTTGTCGGGGCTGCCCGCGACCACGGCATCCGGCATGTTCGCCGTCTTCCAGCCCGTCGGGAACGTGAGCTCGAAGCGGAGATCCGGATGCAGGAAGCGCGTGCCGCGGAAATATCCCTGACGCGGATTCTCGCCGAACACCATGCCGTTCAGCAGACGCAGATATGAGTCACGATTGATCTTCGTGGTCGACAACGCGCCGGCAGGGAGTTCCGCCACACGCTGCTCGGCACGCTGCACGCGATTGCCCGGATCCGGGTGCGTGCTCTGCCACTCGGGTACGCGACCGCCACCGTCGCCCAGTCGACCGAGCGTGGTGAACACATTCGCGGCCTCACGGACATCAAAGCCCTGTGCCAGCGAATACTGGAAGCCGAGCGCGTCGGCCTGCAGTTCGTCATCACGACCGAACTTGAGGAAGAGCAGTCCGGCACCCGAGCCCAGCACATCGCCATACTTGGCGACCGTCGGCGAGAGAATGCTCGCACCCACCAGACCGATCTGTGCGACTTGCTGCTTGCTCATCGCCGCGACCGTGTGCTTGGCTGTGACGTGACCGATCTCGTGACCGATCACCTCGGCCAGCTCCGCTTCGCTGTTCAGGTGCGTCATCAAGCCGCGCGTCACAAAGATGAAGCCGCCGGGATAGGCGAAGGCGTTCACCGCCGCATCATCGAGGAGATGGAATTCCCACGGCAGATTCGGGCGCTCCGACTTCGCCGCGATCTGCGTACCGATGCGTTTCACGAGTGCCTGCGCTTCGGAGCTCGGATATTCACCGACCCGCTGCAGGTCACCCGCCGACGCCTCCTTCCCCATCTGGATTTCCTGCGATTCCGAGATCAGCGACAGCTCGCGCCGTCCCGTCACGGGATTCGTCGCGCAGGCGCCCATCGTGAGCAGCAGCCCCAGCGCTGCGGCACGGCGCAGTTCTGTCCCCATGGTAATCCTCCGAATTCGTTTGGTCACACGTACATCGTCACACATCACATACACACTGGGCAAGCTACGTGCCTCATCCGGCATTTCGCTTGACCCTCACGAATGTCGACGGCACATTCGCACGCTGAGTAATCCGCGAGCTGTGTCGAGTGTATCTTCTGCCCCCCGTCATGCTTTCCACGCGTCTGCGTCCGTTGCCGCCGTCACATCCTTCTGCGGGCGGGCGCCCGTGGTTGTCGATCGTGACACCGGCGCTGTCTCTACTGCTCGCCGCCGGCTGTGCCGGTTCGCGCCCCGCGCCGGCCACTGCGGCGCGCCCCGTTACCGCGGCCGACAGCGCCCGGGTCCGCGCGCTTGCCGCCGAACAGGCTGGGAACGGCACGCGGCGAGGCGTCATCGGCGTGCCGCCATTCGCGTCGCTCGGACGCGACACCACGCTGGTGCCGCTCGCCTTCGCGCTGGCCGACCTCGTTTCCACCGATCTATCGCTCAGCAAAGGCCTGACCGTCGTCGAGCGGGCCCGTCTGGGCGAAGTGCTTCGTGAACTCGACTTGGCGGCCTCGGGACGCGTCGACCCCTCTACGGCCCCGCGTGTTGGCCGTCTCGTGAATGCTGAGCGGCTCATCTTCGGCTCCGTGGAGCCGCTGCCCGACGGTCGCACCATTCGACTCGGCGCCCGGATCGGCGATGTCGAGAAGGCGACCGTGACGACCGCCGTCGATGCCCGCGCCCCGCTGGCCGAGATCTTCGCGGCCGAGAAGGAACTCGTGTTTCGACTGTTCCAGTCGCTCGGCATCGTGCTCTCGCCGGCGGAGCGCGCCGAAATCCAGCAGCAGCCCACGAAGAGCGTGGCCGCCCTCCTCGCCTATGGACGGGGCGTGCAGCGCACGTATCAGGGTGACTCGAAAGGCGCCGCCTCTGCATTCCGCGAGGCGCACCGTATCGACAAGAACTTCCAGGGTGCCCGCGCTCGGGAAATCGAAGCGCGCGTGATCGGTGCCATCGGCACCAGCAACCCCATCGCCATTCCCGGCGTGCGACCACTCGATCGCGCCATCTCCACCGCCGTCGATCGCTTGAATCGTCCGCTCGATCTCGTCACGAACGTGTCGCGCGCTGTGTCCACGGCGACCGACCCGTCGTTTCCGAACGCCAAGGGTATCATCGTGATCACGGTGGTGCGCCCATGAGCGCCGCCTTCTCGAACGCGCGCCGCCGGATCGCCCTGGCCGCCGCGGCCGCTCTGCTGCCAACCGTCGCGCAGGCGCAGGATCGCCTCATCGGGACCAGTGCCCTGGGTGCCGGCGTCACGGCTGATGTGATCCAGTTCGGCGGCAACGGCTACACGCAGCCCGGCGGCGCAGGACGCGATTCCATCCGCCTCCGCAGCATCTCGCAGTTCTCCGTCCCCGTCTCACTCGCCGTGCCGCTCGGCAGCCAGTGGACCGTCGACCTGCAGTCGGTCTATTCCACCGTGCGCCTGGGCTTCGATCCGCGCACCGGTGCTCGCCAGAACCTGACCTTGTCCGGCATCAGCGACGTGCGCGTTCGCGCCACCGGTCGCTTGTTTAACGACGGCCTCGTGCTCACGGCCGGCGTCAACGCGCCGACCGGGCAGACGGAACTCAGCGTCGACAATCTCACCGTGCTCCGGGCCAGCGCCGCGCCCGCGCTCGGACTCAGTGCACCGCCGGTTGGCGGTGGACCGGCCGGCACCGTCGGACTCGTGGCCGCCCGGAAGATCGGCGCCTGGGCCGTGGCGATCGGCGGCTCGTACGAAATGCGCGGCACCTATCAGCCGGTGGCTGCCCTCACCGCAGGCGCGCCGTCCAGCGACTACCAGCCGGGCAACGTGATTCGCGGCTCCATCGGACTGGATCGCTTGGTCGGCAAGCATCGCCTCAGCATCAGCAGCGCCGCCGACCTCTACGACACCGACGAACTGCGCGATCCCGCGTCCAGCAGCGCCCGGCCTCTGGCCACCGTGCGTCTCGGACCGATCGTCACCACCGATGTCCAGCTGCAGCTCGCCGCCCCACGCGTGAACGAACTGGTGCTCTGGACCGCGCACCGCTTCCGCTCGCAGTTCGAACGCGACGGCGTGAAAGTGAACGGTTCGTCGGCGAACTATATCGACGGCGGCTTGCGCACCAGCATTCCCCTGCGCCCGTCGCTCGACCTGCTGGTCACCGCCGACGGTCGGTATCACAGCGGCCTCGCGATCAATCAGGGGCTCGCCACCTCCGGCGTTATCAGCGGCGGTGGCACTCTGGGCTTGATCGCCCGCACCGGCAACCTCTCGCTGCAGCCGTATGTGCGGGCCCAGGCCGGAAGCCTGTCCGTCCGCGACTCCGCCGCCCCCTCCACATCATTCGTGGGTGGTTCGGTGGGTTTCCTCGTTGTAACCCGCTTCTGAGCCGCCGATGACCTTCATGAAGCACTCCATCCGCATCGGCCGGTCCGCAGTCGCGGCAGCAGCAGCCGCCGCCTTTCTGGCGGCCTGCAGCGATCCCGCCGATGTCACCAGTCCCGATCGCAACGCGCCGGCCAGTATCGCCCTCATGACCTCGGTCATGGCCTCGCAGGCGTCGGTCGTCCAGCTCAAAGTGCAGGCGGCCTATCTGCGGCAGGGCGGCGCCACCGTCGATATCAGCACACAGACGATCACGCTGTCCGACGTACCCACCCAACAGGTCCCGATCAGCATTGATCTCGCCGCCTGTCTCGCCGACGACTCGCGCGCCGGCCTCACCGCCGGAAACGGCTCCACCGGCGCGGCGTTGCCGCCGGCCGATGACGAATGCGTCGTGCGCCTGCTCGTCGACCTCGTGCTCGACGGCGCCGCGGTGGATCGTCAAACGGTCGGTCCGATCTCGCTCTCCCCCGGCGTGCAGAAAACCGTGACCGCGCCGATCGCGTTGAACGAAGTCGGATCGGTGCGCATCGACGCCCCCAGCGCCAATGTCGTCGCCACCGGTCAGCCGTTGCGCATGGAGATCACGCGCACGATGCAGCTCGCGGGCGTCGTCCTCGATGGCGCCGCGCGCGTCGTTACGGGACGCACGGTCAACTGGAGCAGCAGCGCGCCGGCCGTGATGACGGTGAATGCCAATGGACTGGTCACCGCCCTGACCACGGGCACGGCCACCATCACCGCCGAAACGGCCGGTCGCGTCAGCACGGTGTCGGTGCGCTCCGTGCCGCTGCCGGCCGCGCTCACCATCGTCTCCACCAGCACCTCCGGTCAGGCCACCGTTCGCTCGGCGCCGGCCGGCATCGATTGCACCGTGAATGGTTCGGTACTCACCGGCACCTGCGCCTTCACCTTCCCCGGTGACGCGTCGGTGGTGCTCACCACCACTCCCGCCGCGCTCTCGGAATTGCTGTCGTGGACCAACGACTGCAGCGCCGCCATCGGCACCACGTGCACGATCGCGACGTCACAGGCCCGCACCGTCGGTGTGGCCCTGCGCGCCTTCCGCACGCTCACCATCACCGGCACGGGCAACGGCACTGGCTCGGTCACCAGTCCGGCTGGACTGAACTGCGTGATCACGGCCGGCATCACGAGCGGGAACTGCTCCGTGAACGTCACCGACGGCACGTCGGTCACGCTCACCGCCAGCGCCACGTCGCCGAACAGCTTCCGCGCCTGGAGCGGCGACTGCGCCAGCAGCACCGGCAGCACCTGCACGCTCACGATGAACACCAACCGCGCGCCGGGTGCCCGCTTCGACGCGCCGGTGGTGCTCACCGCCACACCGAGCGGCACGGGCAACGGATCGATCCTCGCGTCGGGGCTGATCTCGTGTTCGCGCACCAACAACGTGAATACCGGCACGTGCAGCAACAGCGTGAACTTCGGCAACGTCGTCACGCTCACTGCCAGCGTCGGTTCCTTCTCCACGTTCGTCGGCTGGACGGGTGCCTGCACCGGCAGTGCCACCACCTGTCAGGTCACGATGGATCAGGCCCGCACCGTCGGCGCTACGTTCACGCGGCTCACCGGCACCGTGACCTTCTCGCTGAACGGCTCGGGCACCGGCGGTGTCTCGGTGAACGGCACCACGCTCTGCACCAAGACGCCGGCATTTACGTCAATCGGATGCAGCATTACCCTCGATCTCGGATCGGTGGTCTCGCTGCTGGCGCAGCCCGGCGCGAACACGGGCTTCGTCGGCTACTCCGGGTCACTCTGCACCGGACCGTCGCTCCCCTGCGCGTTCACACTCACCGGGAACGCGGGCGTCGGACTCGCCTTCGGACCGCTCGCCAGCATCGTCACGGTGAGTGCCGGCGCGAACTCCACCGGCGGAGGCACGGTGTCCACGGCCGATGTGTCGCTGAACTGCGCGTTCTCCGGACAGGTCACGACCGGCGCGTGCTCCAAGTCCGTCAGCGGCGGCGGATCGATCACGCTCACCGCGACAGGGAATGCCAACTCGACGCTGGCGGCGTGGGGCGGTGCCTGCGCGGCCTACCTCTTCGACCCCGTCTGCACGATCACACCGTCCAGCAACGTGAGCGTCACCGCGCGCTTCGTGCCGGCGGTGACCTTCAATCTGTCGGTGTACGGCGGCGCGGGTTCGCGCGTCAACATCACGTCACCGACCCAGAACTCCAGCTGTCTCGCCACGACCGGGAACTGCGCCTACAAGCTGGTGATCGGCGAAACGGTTCGCCTGGAAGCCGCCCCAGGGGCCGACGACTTCTTCTCGGGTTGGAGCGCGCCGTGTCAGGAGATGAGCGGCCCGATCTGCACCATCGTGGCCACCGTCAACACGACCTCCGGTCAGGCGTACTTCTACAACGGCGGCTCCATCGCACCTCCCGCCCTCCTCAAGAAGAAGGGCGGCGCCACACAGTAAGTCAGTTACTTCGCACTGCGCTCGGCGGAGGCCAACAAGGTCTTCGCCCGAGCGTTGTTCGGATTCGCCTGCACCGCTTCCTTGTACAACGCGACGGCTTGCGTTGAGTTCTTCTTGTCCTGCGCTTCGAGCGCGCGGCTGATCAGCATCATCGAACGGAGCTGATTCGGGCCCTTGGCGCCCACGGCCGCACCTTCCTGGAAGCCGGCCGGCACCGCTGGCAGCTTCAGGCCGGCATTCAGCTTGGTACCCAAGGTGCCGAGCAGTTCGAGCATGTTGTCCGCCTTGCCGGTGACCGACGTGGCGTACTCGAGCTCCGACGTCTCCGTGTTGATCGCGCGGACGTCCATGCGGATCCGCTGCTTCGTGTCGATCACGAAACTGCCCATCAGCATGTGCAGCGCGCCCAGCGTCTTGCCGATCTTGGCCGCCGTTTCCTTCTCGACGCGGCCGGTGGCGCCCAGGTCCTGCTCCGCCAGCAGCGCCTGCAGCCGATCGCGCTCGACCACGCGGATGTTCGTGTTGGCCGACAGCTCCGTAATCATCATCTCCGCCAGCCCCTTGCTGAGTGGCGCATATTCCGCATTGTTGCTGATCGCGCCGTTCGTGAAGTACATGACGGCAACTGTCGGACGGGTCGACGGGGTGCCCTGGGCACCAGCCGAAGCGAGTGCCACGGGCATGGTCAGTGCGGAAATGGCCAGGGCCCTGCGAGTGCGGCGAACGAGCGAGGCAGCGATCATGCGGGTATTCTCCGAAGGGTGAGATTCCCAGAACATACCGTCGGACGTCCATTTCGTTCAGGTCCGTATGCCGAAAGTCTGTCCCGTCTGTGGCACAAGCTATCCCGATCTGAACGTATTCTGCCCGTCCGACGGCAGTACGCTCCGCGCAGCCGACTCCGACGGTGATCTCATCGGCAGTGTCGTGGCCGACCGATATCTGGTCACCGACCTGCTGGGCGAAGGCGGCATGGGCAAGGTCTACCTGGCCCGGCACGTGCGCTTGCCGCTGCAGGCCGCGATCAAGGTGCTGCGCCCGGAGCTGCTGAAGGACGCCGCATCGGTGGCCCGCTTCAACCGTGAAGCGGCCAATGCCAGCCGTATCGAGCACGCCAATGTGGCTCGCGTCTTCGACTTCGGTGAGACGAGCGACGGCACGGTCTATCTGGCCATGGAGTACATCTCGGGCCGGACGCTGAAGGAAGTGCTCGAGAAAGAGGGACCGCTCACGCTGCAACGCACGGCGGTCCTGGTCCGGCAGGTGGCGGACGGCCTCGATGCCGCCCACCGCATGGGCATCGTGCACCGCGACCTCAAGCCCGACAACATCCTGGTCACCGTCGACGAGAACGGCGTGGACCGGTGCAAAGTCGTGGACTTCGGCATCGCGAAAGCCGTGGGCGGCAACGAGAAGGAGGCGGGTCTCACGCGCACCGGCTTCGTGGTCGGCACCCCGGAGTTCATGAGCCCGGAACAGCTGCTCGGCACCGAGCTGGATCATCGCAGCGATGTGTACGCGCTCGCGCTCGTGGCCTATACCTGCCTCACGCTCGACCTGCCGTTCGATCGGGACACCCCCGATCGCGGCATGACGGCGCGTCTCATGAGTGCGCCGCGTCCGCTGGCCGTGGTGCGCAACGATCTCAAGTGGCCGGGTGGTCTGCAGGCCGTACTCGATCAGGCCCTGGAGCGCGAACCCACCAAGCGTACCTCGTCGGCCGGTGCCTTCGCCAAGGCGTTGGAGTTCGTGACCGCGGGGCCGGTGCCCAGTGCCGCACCAGCCGCCGCCGCGCCGGCCGCGGCGCCGGCAGCGGCCGCGAAAGTGGACACCCCGGCGGCGCGGCAGATCGCCACAGTGTCTCGCGGTGACATCAAGAAAGAGGTTAAGGCGCGCGGAGGCGTCGTCACGCCGCCGGCGAGACCGTCCAAGCCCGTCACGAAGCCCAGCAAGCCCGTGCCGACGGTGCAGGTGGACGACGATGACGAGCCCGCGCCGCGTCGGAGCTTCCCGTGGCCACGCGTACGTCTCCCCAGCCTCGGCTTCATTCTGGTCGTTGGTGGCGGCATCTGGTTCTACAACAAGCAGCGCGCGCCGCGGGTGCGGGATGTCGAGAATCTCGTGAACGCCGCCACCAACGCCGGTGGATCGCTGATCGACGGCGCGCAGTCGGCCGCGGCCAGCGCGAAGGAGGCGATCACCTCCACGACCACCTCGACGCCTGAGCCGACGCCCGCCGGTGGCAAGACTCCAGCGCCCGCGCCCACCGCGTCTGGCGCCCCCGCCGGTACCGCCGCCGCGCCCAAACCCGCCGCGCCGGCCGCGTCGTCATCGGGCGCATCGGCCCGCCGGTCGCTCGACAGCATTACCAAGGCGCTCGACCCGCTCACCGCCGACGAAGCCGTCGCGCGCGTCGCCATTCCCGCCATCCGTGGACTGCTCACACGGGTGACGACCGCCGAAGACAGTGCGTGGGCCTACATCCGCATTGCCGAAGCCCACCTGCTGATGGACGAAGTAAAGCCCGCCTGCACCGCACTGCGCGCTGCCCGTGGCGTGGCGCAGTCGATGTCGCAAGCGCGCGTCGTCAGCGACTACACCACGAAACTGAGCTGCGGCGAATAGTCGCTGCGTGGCTCGGGTGACGATTACTTCGTCACCCGAGCCACGCAGCTCATGCGTCCCATCCAGCCGCGCGTCAGCACAGACGCGGCTTCACGCTGTTGTGCATCGAAGCGCAAGCGCACCGGCTCCGCGTCCTTGAGACCGGCCGCATTCCACGTCACCAGCGAACCCTGGAAGGCATCGCCGCTGGCCACCAGCCGGAAGATCGCCCACTCGCCGGCGGTGAGCTTCACGCGCAGCTCCTTGTTCTTCTTGAAGCGCGCCAGCAATTCGGCCTGACGTCCCGATGTGGCCGGCCACTCCACCACGTTCTTGAACGACTGCTTGTCGAGACGCGCTTCGAGTCCGTTGTTCTTGAGGATCACCAGCGGCGTCGTCTCCGTGATCACGCCGCTCACGTTCCATGTCACGTGCGGATTCGCGGCATCCTCAGCAAACAGCGCGTCGGACACTTCTGCCGCCTTGTTGAAGAAGCCGACGAAGCTCTCCGACAACTCGACACCACCCACCGGTTTGGCCACGTACTTGTTGCCTGACTTCGTGAGATACTTGGCCAGACGATCGGCGTAGAACGTCCACAGCTCGCCGGTGTCGGGCGTCAGGATCGCCTTCACATCGGCGATCGTGGCATCGGCCGTAGCGTCGGCATTGAACGGGAACTTGGACGTCAACGACGCATCGACCTTCGAACAGAGCGCGACACCGCGTTCGTTGAGCGCCGCGATCTCTGCGGCCGCCGCACCACCACCACCGCCGCCGCCGCCACCAGCCGGCGGGGCAACCGGCGCCGGCGCCGCCGCCACCACGCGCTTCGCCGGCGGGCGAGCCGACGCCACGGTTTTCAGTACCGCTTCGGCACCGATAATCGGCGCCAACAACAACTGCTCCACCGCGCTCGCCATCGGCGAGGCCTCGGCGCTCACATCGAAGCCCTGCGACACGCGCTTGGCCGCCACGCGCGCCTTCGTGACATCACCGCCGGCCAACTGCGCCGCCTGCACGAGCACGAGCGTCGACGCCGTATCGGTCGCGGGCGGCAAGTTGCCGATCTGCGTGAGCGTGCCCTGCAAGCCGAGCAGGCCGTCCATGTACGGCTGATTCTTCTCCGACACGTACTTGTCGACGATCGCCGGCGGCGTCACCGCGTGCACCGGCTGAAACGCCGCGCGCGTGCTGGAGTCGGTGTCGGTATTCACCGCCACCGTGCGCAACACCTGCAGCAACGGCGACTGCATGCCGGCGATCACGTCGAGCTTGGCGGCAGCCTCCTTCACACTGCCTGCGCGCGCCACGTTCGTGCCCTGCACCACGCCACGCCAAGAGCGCACATAGTCGTCGTGATAGCGCGTGCGGATGGCACCGATGATCGCCTCGCGATCGACCGACTTGGCCGCAGTCGCATCTCCGACCACCCACGTCTCACCCTGGAAGTAGCGGTCGGAATTGCGGAACGCATCGACCATGAACTTGGCACCCTTCGCACTGAACGCGCCCGCCACTTCCTGGGGCGCCGTCACGTTGCCCGGCGACTGCGGCACCTTCACCGGCGGCACCGCCTTGTTCGCTTCCGACAGCATGTTGGCGTAGATCTGCTCGCCGCCGGTGAAGCGCGAGAGGAACTCGCGCGCCTGCGTGACCAGACCGGCATCCGCCGCCTTCGGAAACGGATTGTACGTGGGAAGTTCACTCGCGTAGAACTCGAACTGACGACGCGCGAGCCCCGTGACATCGGCATCGGTCGTGACACCACGCTGCCAGCTCGTGAGCAGCACCGGCGCCAGGAACGCCGACGTGCTCTTGTCCGGCGACGACGTGGTGATGAGATAGCCCTTCAGTCGTGCGTACGTCGTGCCGTAGTCGTCCGACGGCGACGGCGCATCCGGCAACGCCTTCAGTGAATCGATCAACGCGCCCTGTGCATCGGCGAACAGTTGCTTGCGGAATCCATCGTACCACACCGGTCGCGCCGCTTCGTAGACCGTCGGGCCGCTCCACAAGCCGAACCGCAGACGCAATGGCGGACCATCCTGAATGTGTCCGCGCAGCGTGTCGAGTTGCGCGCGCAACGCGTCGAGACGGCGTAGTGCTTCCGGCGAGGGCAGCGTGACCGTGCCCGGCGCCGACTGCACCACGGGCAGTGCCGACACCGCACGCGCGGCATCCGCGACCCGATTACCGATCGCGCGATTGCCCAGCCACGACGCGGTCACTCCAGTGAGCAGCAACAACGTGGCCGCGGTCGCGGCGCCGAGCATGACACGACGTGTGCGCTGCACACCGACGCCACCACGAGCCACCGACGCCGCACTCGTGTCGGCCAGCACCACGTCACGCAGGAATCGATCGAGGAACACCCACTCGGGCACCTTCCGCGTGGTCGGTGTGCCCGTCGCCAACGGCGACGCAGCGGCCACGGCCGGCTGACGGAAGATGCCGGTGGCGTCGGTGGCCAACGGGACGGCGGCGGCCGCCGCACGCGGCGCGGCCTGCGCCACATCGGTCACCACCACCGGACGCGCGCCGGTGAAGTAGAAGCCGCGCAGCTGCGGCGTCGAACCGATCTGCGACGGGCGGCACACCTCGAGCAGGAACGACATGACCGAGGGCTGCAGCTTGCGCAGTTCGCGCGGCAATTCATACGACGCGTAGCGCCGCTCGATGGCCCCTTCACGGCCGAGCAACTCCGGACGACGCGACGCAATCACATCGATGATCTCGCGGAACGCGGCATCGAGACGCGGCGTGAGCCGCTCCGCGTAGCTGCCGCTGTTCGACGCCGGGTCGAACGGTAGCGTGGCGCCGAGCGGCGCGCGCAGTTCGTCCTTCGTGAACACGCTGATCCACGGTTCGAAGTGCGGGACGCGATCCATTTTCGTGAACATCACGTACACCGGCACCGCGAGACCGAGTTCGCGCGACGCTTCGGCCAAGCGCTGCCGCAGCGACTGCGCGAGCTGTTCGAGCTGCTTCCCGTTTCCACCCGCATAGAACAGGTCGCACGGCACGCACAACACGATCGCGCGTGCCGCCGCTTCGCCCTGACCCACAGCCGCCGCCACACGAGGCGCGCGGAGCGCGCGCACCACTTTCGCCCAACGCGGCGCATCGGTGAGGAGCGAGCCGCCGAGCTCGGTGATCACCGCCTGACTGAGCGCCCACACATTCGCGGCCTTGGTCGGCGTCGGCGCATCGGTCGACGCGGCTGGGGCGTCACCCGCCAGCAACTCGGGATCGCCACCGGAGCGCGCAATCATCGTCGTCTTGGCGCCGCCCTCGGGGCCGAGCACCAGCACCATCGCGCGATTGAAGAACGCGCCGCGCGGCAACCGGGCTCGGGCCGCACCGATGGCCAGCAGCACATCGTCACCGGTGTCGAGCACCGGCTCGGCGTCCTGCGGACGCAGATACCACAGGATCGCACCGGCCAGAATGAGCCCCAGCAGCAGCAGGCCCACCCGCAGTCCCCACGTGGTCAACTCGTCGAGCGTGACCGAGCGCTCGATCAGCACGATCGCGAGAATGAACACCAACAGCACTGCGGCGGCGATGACCCACCGGACGAACGGCTTGCGAGACGCCATGAGAAGATCCGGGGTTATCGAGTGGTGGTCGCGGCGGCCGACGCCACCGGCGCGAGGGCGCGAAGGTCACTCGCTGCACTGCGCAGCGTCAGCGCATACGTGCCCCACAACACCACGAGCAGGACGACACTCGCAATCGCGGCAATCGTGAGCCGGCGGAGCCAGGGATCCTTCGTGTCGACGCGATCGGCCGGCGGGTGCCAGTGCGGCGCCAATTCACCGGGAGCGCCGCGCAGTCGGCCCAGACGCTCGGCCACACGCGACGTCGTGGCGTGCAGTTGTCCATTGTCGCCCGCGCCGTACTTGCCGCGAAAGCCGAGCAACAGGCAGAGCTGATGCACTTCCAGCAGATCGCCAAGTTCCGGCGAATCCGGTCGCGCCAGCAACTGATCGAGATGCTGGAAGAACCATTCACCGCCCATGTGGCCGCCGAACAATTCGTCCTGCAACGGACGGCGCGCCCAATCGGCCAGCGCCGCCGTGCGGGTGTTCAACACCGACTCATCGAGGAACGCCACGACGGCGAAGATCGCCAGACGCGCGTCGGCCGCCGTGAAGCCCGCTTGCAGCGACTCCTGCTCGGCGCGCGTGAGTAACTGAATGATTTGGGCGCGGAACGCCGCCGCATCGGTCACCGGCTGTCGATCCGCCCGCAACCGCACCACGGCGGTGATCGATTCCTGTAGCACACTCGCCAGACGACCCGGCGCCACCATGGTCGGAGCAGACACGGATGTTCCTCGAAAACGATGGGGTTACGACGACGACGGCAACAGGATGGCGACTTCCAGATAGGCGCCCGGCAACGCATCGGGCACGTACACGCCGATCTCACGGCTGTCCGTGATCGACAGCGCACAGGGACCGGCCAGCGTCAGCTCGAAATACGTCAGATCGGGCTTCGGCGCGAGTCCTGCGGGCGGAGTCGGGATGTGCTCGGTGGTGAGGCCGTTGAAGGCCCGACGCACCAGTTCGAGCACGAACTTGCTCGCACACGTCTTCGTGAGTCGCTGGACGCGATCCACCAGCTCGGCCCGCCCCACATCGGCGCGCACTCCCAGAAACCAGCGAGTGCCGGGTTCGAAGCAACGCGGATCGGACAGGGTGGCCACATGCAACACATCAGTCGACGCGGCCAACGGCACGACGATGGCGCGGGCGGAGATCACCACGTCCAGATGCGCCCGCAGCTGCAGCTCGAGCGCCGCGAACACGTCGGTCAGATGATCGTGGTCGTAGATCGGCGGGTCGCGGAACTGTCCGCCCATGGCGAACGTCGACAGCGCCCCGGCCAGTCGTGACAGCTCGAGAAACAGCCGTTCCGGATGCGCGCGCCGCGTGAGCAGCAAATGTCGTAACGGCGCATCGGCCGAGCGCACCGCATGCAACAACCAGCGCGTGGCGAGTTCGTTACCCACGTACGCGGCCGCGCCACCCGCCGCGCCCGACGGCGCGCTCGACATCGTGGCAGCCAAGGCACTGCCCTTGGCCTCGAGCAAACTCACCGTGCGCCGCGTGAGTTCGAGCAGGGCATCGCAGGCGGCGAGTTGCAGCACCGGCGGAATGAAATCGCCGTCCACCTGAAACTGTCCGCGTCCATCACGCCGGACGCGTCCGATGGGCATCGACACGAATTCGTCGGTGCGCTCGTCGTCGAGCAGGAGTCGCAGATTGCGCGCGGCGAAGCGCACCCGCAGCGGATCGGCTCCCGTCGACTCGTCGATCACCATTTCTTCGACCGCCTGAAAGCGCAGCGGGGTGGCGTTCGCGTCGAAGGGCGAACGCGCGCCGGGCTCGTCGTCGAGGTGATCGACATTCGCCGCATCGGTGCGCCATCGCGGCAAGGCGAGATACACCACGTGCGCGTCGCGGGTGGGTGAGAACCGTTCGGCGAGCGCGCTGGGCGGCGGCGACGGATCCGCGTCGGGCGTGTGGAACACCGTGCCGTCGGGAAGGACCCCGCGCGCGTGCACCAACGCGAGCGTGCCGTTCTGGAGGGCGTCCGCATCGAGGGCCACGGCCGACAATCCGTAGGCGAAGGGGAAGAGCAAGTCGAGCGTGCGGCTCGATTGGTCTTCCTGATAGCGCCGCTGCGCCTGGAAGTGCTGCGGCGCGAGGTGCATGCCGTCTTCCCAGACGACACGGCGGGACGGCGGTGAGGTCAGTCGCATGGCATCAGGTGCATCGTGTCAGGCCGGACGGGCGAACGATCGGCAGGGCATGCACAGGCGGGAGGGTGCGTCGTGGATCAGCAGGCACGCAGCGGATCGAACCGGAACACAAGGCACTCCAAAGCGTCTGCGAGGCGGTTGCATTACGCGTTGTGCATTGCGCGCGGCCGAGGGCGCGTGAACAATTGAAGAATACATCAGCGGTGCGGTTGTCGCGTCGTTCCGGCGCCACCGTGCACTCTTCCGGCACTTCCCGACCATGAGCGAAGATTTCAATGCCCGTTACCGCCTCCTGAAATGCGTGGCGGTGGACGATGGTATTCGCAGCCATAACGCGCAGGAGCTGGCGACCGGTCGCGTCGTGATGGTGCACCTCGCGGATGCCGCCGGCCCGGAGGACGTGGACCGGCTGCGGGCGATGCTGACCCGGTTGCCGGGTGCCGACAAGAACCGCGTGCTCGAGACGGCGACGCTCCCGTCGGGCTTTGCGATCGTGACCGAGTTTCTGGCCGGACTGACCTCCTTCCCCGGCTGGCTGGCCGCTCGCGTGCCCCCCGGCGAGGTGGTCCCGATGGCGGAGCCGATGGTCGCGGCGCCGGTGGTCGCGGCGCCGGTGGTCGCGGCGCCAGTTGAGCTGGCACCGCTCGAGGTGGCACCGCTCGAGGTGGCACCGGTCGAGGTGGCGCCGATCGCGGCCGCGCCCGTTGAGATGCCCGTGGCGCCACCGGTTGTCAGTCCGCCCGCGGCCGCTCCCGCGCCGGGGGCGTTTACGCAGATGTTCGGCGCGCCGAGCATGCCGGCGGCGCCCGCGCCCGTTGCACCACCTGTTGCACCACCTGTTGCACCACCCGTTGCACCGCCGGTCGCGGTTGCTCCGACGCCGGTCCCTCTGCCTGCCCCTGCGCCTGCCGCACCGGGAGCGTTTACCCAGATGTTCGGGGCCCCCAGCATCCCGGCAGCGCCGGTGCCGGCTCCAGAAGTCGTGCGGGAAGTCCCACCAATGCTGGCACAAGAGACGCCATCATTAGATCAGTATCCGTCGCTCAACACGACACAAGACGGCATGCAGGCCTATAAGGCGCCGGCACCGACACCCGCGCCCGTATCGCCGCCGCCCAAAACCGGACCCGGCGAATTCACCCAGATGTTTTCCGCCCCGTCCACCGCCGCGCCGCTCCCGAGCGCGCTGCCGCCGTCGCCCGTCGCGCCCGCCGCCTGGTCGCCCTTGGGCAGCGCGCCGACGCCGAACGCACCGCCGGCGTCCTCGATGCCCGGCATCGTGACGCCGCCCAGCTTCATGGCGGCACCGGTCCCGTCGTCGCCCGCTCCCTCCGCGCCCGCCCCTTTTGCGCCGACACCCCCGTCGCCGGGCAATGTGTCGCCCGTCTTCGGCAACTCGCCGCTCTTCGGCTCACCGGCGCCCGCCTCGAGCGCGCCCGTCGCGCCGCTCCCGATCACTCCCTCGGCCGCGTCCGCCGGCAGCGGGCTCGGGGCCTCGCCGCTCGGGGCCTCGCCGCTCGGCGCCTCGCCCATGGCTGCGTCACCGATGGCGGCCTCGCCGATGGGCGGAGCACCCGGATTACCGCCGGGCGTGCTGCCGCCGCCGATGTTCGGTCAGGGTGGTGCGACGCCGCTCTCGCCAATGGGCGGTGCCGCGCCCAAGGCCACGTCGGGACCGAGTGATTTCACCCGGTTGATCAGTCAGGCCGCCGCGCCCGTCGTGCCGCCGGCCCCCGCGCCAGCCGCCCCCAAGCCGGCGGCCACCGCGCCGGCCAAGCGATCGGTCCCCATGGGACTGATCGTGGTCATCAATGTCGTGATCCTGCTCGCCGTCATCGTCGTGGTCTTCGTGCTGCGGAAACCGCAGCCACGCGTGCCAACCCAACCGGCGGTCCCCAAGGCACCGTCGGTCAGCGCACCCAAGCTGAAATGACGCGTCCTCCGCGTTCGCGGAATTAGCGGAGGACGATCACCAGTTCGAAGCGCGCGTCGACCAGTTCGGCCGGCACGTACACGGCCAGGTTGCGCGCGCGCTCGATCGCATCCCACGCGCTCCCGGCCTTCCGGATCGCGAAGTATTGAAAGTCCAGCTTCACCGGCACGGCGGAGGGCGGCGACGAGATATGCGCGAGCTCGATGCCGGGCAGCGCCTGACGGATCAGCGTGTCGACCACGTCGGCCGCGCCGACCTTGCACCCCTGCAGCACCTTCGGGATCAACTCCTGCTGGCGCAGCGGGGCGCTCACCGCGAGGAACCACTGCGGCGCTTCCAGCCACTTCACCTGCTCGATTGCGACGGCGTGCAGCGTGGCGCGCACCGGCTTGAGCGGCAGCGCAATCGCCGCATCGACCACCGCGCCATCGAGCAATTCATAGAGTCGACGCTCGAGCTCGAAGAACCCGTCACCTAGGCGCAGATGATCGTACGTCGGCAACGAGCGCGCATCGCCACTCGTGGAGAACGCCGACAGCGAACCGACCAGCGCCAGCATCGCTTCCCACAGCGCGGACGGGTGACCACGCCGGACTTCATGCAGATGGCGGATCGCCGGCAGGTGCGTATTGACGGTATACAACAGCCAGAAGCTGCCGACGTCGGCCACCGTGAAATCGGCCAGCCCCTGGTTGCGCTGACGGCGGCTTCCCGAGAGTGAGGCGCTGCGCGCCGACAGCCGTTCGGTGAGGCGCCGCATCATGCCCATCATGACATCGCTCGCCGAGAGATCGAGCAACGGTGGGACGAACTGGGGATCGAGCGTGAGATCGCCCGACGGCGCGCGACGCAATCGGGCAATCGGCATCGCCGTGTAGCCTTCGAGACTCTCGCCCTCCAACAGCAAACGCAACGACGGCGGCGACACCTGAATCGGCCGCTCGGTCAGCCCCGTGGTTTCATCGCGCAGCAACTGCTCATCAGCGAGCCATCTCGCCGACGCGAACTCGCCCCGCCGGGCCACGTTGCGCGCACCCGGACGATATTCCGGGACCGCGACATAGGCGAGCGCCGTCTCCTGATCAGGGCCAAAGGCGCCAGCCAGTGATTTGGGTGGTGGCGTCGCACCGGCGAGTGGCGCGTCGAACAGCAAGCCGTCCGCGAAGCGACCGGCTATCGTGGTCGTGACGAGGGTGCCGCCCGCGAGCGCTTCCAGATCGAGGGAAAGCTGCGACAGCCCCCACGGGCTGAAGGCGAGCGCACCGACCTGAAAGGCGAGCGTCTCTTCGTGATGTCGATCCTGCGCCTGCAGATGCTGCGGCGTGAGGAGGACGCCCTTGGTCCAAAGTACCGGCGGTGAGTGGCGCATCCCCCAACGTATCCCGACATCCCGCGCCTCGTCAGAGGCCCCGGGGCACTCCGTGCACGTTTGTTAACGTCACTGTAATGCCGGTAGACCGTTGCATCACTGCAACGTGGCAGTTGCTTGACAACGACGCGATTGGATGGGACACTAGGATCCTTGCTCCACGAGCAGAACCCCTCCTCCCTTCAGTTTCAATCGCGCCGGAGTGTTGCATGGCCGAAAGTACGCAGAAAAAGCTCGAACGAGTCCGTCCGCCTCGCATTCAGATCTCGTACGAGGTCGAAACCGGCGGCGCCATCGAGATGAAGGAACTTCCCTTCCTCATGGGCGTGCTCGGTGACTTCAGCGGAAACCCCGCGGAGCCGCTCCCGCGCTTGAAGGATCGCAAGTTCGTCGAGATCACGCCCGACAACTTCGACGACACGCTCGCCAGCATGAAGCCGCGCCTGCAGTTCTCCGTCGAGAACAAGCTCAGCGAAGATGCCGACGCGCCCAAGCTTGGCGTCGAACTCAATTTCCGCAGCATGGACGACTTCTCGCCCGACGCGGTGGCCAAGCAGGTCAAGCCGCTCCGTGAGCTGCTCGAACTGCGCACCGAACTCGCCAACCTGCGCGCCAATCTGCAGACCAACGAGAAGCTCGACGAAGTGCTGCAGGACACGCTGGGCGACGCCGACAAGATGGCCAAGCTGAAGGCCGAACTCGGGCTGGAGAGCTAACATGGCCGAAGCACAAAAGGCGGGCGCACAAGCCGTCACGACCGATGCCGAACTCTCGCTCCTCGACCAGATCGTCGAGCAGGGCAAGATGGGCAAGGACGCCGAGACCAAGGGTCGCGGCAAGGATCTCATCAAGCGGTTCGTCGGCGAAGTCCTCGAAGGCGCGATCACGATCAATCGCGACACGGAGACGATGATCAACGCGCGTATCGCGCAGATCGATCATCTGCTGTCGCTCCAGGTGAACGAGATCATGCACCACCCCGACTTCCAGAAGCTCGAGGGATCGTGGCGTGGCCTGCAGTTCCTGATGAAGCAGAGCGAGACGAGCGCCATGCTCAAGATCAAGGTGCTCAACGTCTCCAAGAAGGACCTGCTGCGCGATCTGCAGCGTGCGCCCGAATTCGATCAGAGCGCGCTGTTCAAGAAGGCGTACGAGGAAGAGTACGGCGTGTTCGGCGGTACGCCGTTCGGCGCGCTCGTCGGCGACTATCAGTTCGACAAGAGCGGTCAGGACATCGAACTGCTCGAGAAGATCTCGAACGTCGCGGCCGCCGCGCACGCCCCGTTCATGACGGCCGCGTCGCACGACATGCTCAACCTGCAGAGCTGGACCGACCTCGACACGCCGCGCGATCTCGCCAAGATCTTCGACAGCACCGAGTACGCGCGCTGGAAGACCTTCCGCTCCAGCGAAGATGCCCGCTATGTCGCGCTCGCCGCGCCGCGCGTGCTCATGCGCGAGCCCTACGGAGCCGCCACGGTGCCGGTCGAAGCGTTCAACTACGAAGAGCGCGTCGACGGCTCGAACCACGAGCACTACTGCTGGGGCAACGCCGCCTACGCGATGGCCGCCAACGTCAACAAGGCGTTCGCGATGTACGGCTGGTGTGCGCAGATCCGCGGTGTCGAAAGCGGTGGATTGGTGGAAGGGCTCCCCATCCACAATTTCCGCACCGAGTCCGGCGAACTCGCCATGAAGTGCCCGACGGAAGTGCAGATCACCGATCGTCGCGAGAAGGAACTCGCCGACCTCGGCTTCGCGCCGCTCGTGCACCAGAAGGGCACCGCCAACGCCGCCTTCTTCTCGGTGCAGTCGGCCCAGAAGCCCAAGGCGTACGACTCGCCGGGCGCCAGCGCCGCGGCGCGGTTGTCGGCGCAGCTGCCGTATATCTTCGCCACGTCCCGCTTCGCGCATTACCTCAAGGTGATGATGCGCGACAAGATCGGCGGTTACACGTCGCGCGCCGAAGTCGACGCGTTCCTGAACCGCTGGATCCAGAACTACGTCGCCGTCGAAGGGGCCACGGCCTCGATCAAGGCGAAGAAGCCGTTGTCCGAAGCGCGGGTCGATGTGGTGGAAATCCCGGGCAAGCCGGGCGCCTACCGCGCCGTCGCGTTCCTGCGTCCGCACTATCAGCTCGACGAGCTGGCCGTGTCGATGCGCCTGGTGGCCGAGCTCCCCGCCGCCGCGAAGTAGTCCCGCCCGTCTCTTAGCATTCATTCTTTCATTTACCCTGGAGTATCACGCACATGGCATTCGATACGTATCTCGACATTACCGGCGTTGAAGGCGAGTGCACGGCGAAGGGCTTCGAAAAGAAGATCGAGATTTATTCGTTCAGCTGGGGCGCGTCGAACCCGACGTCCGTCGGACCGGGCCGCGACGGCCTCTCCGCTGGTCGCGTGTCCGTGTCCAGCTTCAACGTCATGAAGAAGACCGAGAAGTCGTCGGCCGCGCTCTTCGCCGCCTGCTGCACCGGCCAGCACTTCGACAAGGCGACCGTGTCGATGCGCAAGGCAACCGGCACCGGCGGCCAGGACATCTTCCTCACGTACACGTTCACCGACGTGATGGTGGAGTCCGTGCAGTGGTCGGGTTCGAGCGGCGGTGACGACACGCCGACCGAGTCCCTCTCGCTCGCGTTCGCCAAGGTCGAGATCGAGTACAAGACGCAGGACGACAAGGGCAAGCTCGCGGTGGCCGGTCAGGCCTCGTGGGATCTCACCAAGGTCTCGGCGTAAAGCGAGGCCCGCGCCATGGCCTCCTCGCAAGCTCTCTACGCGGCCGGCCAACTCGGCGCGGCAATCGAAGCGTTGGGCGTCGAGCTCCGGAATTTTCCGGCCGACGCCCAACGGCGCACGTTTCTGTTCGAGCTGCTCACCTTCGCCGGCGATTGGTCGCGGGCGCAGAAGCAGCTCGACGTGCTCGCCAAGAACGGCCACATGGCCGAAGCCGGCACGATGCTCTATCGCTCCGCCATCGAGGCCGAGCGCGTTCGTGAACACATGTTCGACACGGGCGATTTTCCGACCACCGTCGCCCCCTCGCCGGTCAGCGGTACGCTCAACGGCGAACCGTTCGCGTCGATCGAGGACGCCGATCCCCGACTCGGCGCCCGCCTCGAAGTGATCGCTGGCGGACGCTATCTCTGGATCCCCTTCGCGCATCTCGCGTCGTTGTCCATGCCCGCACCCGCGCGACTGCGCGATTTGCATTGGGCACCGGCTCAGCTGCGCACCGGCCCCTCCGTGGCCGACAAGGAACTCGGCGAAATTCTGCTGCCTGCCCTCTCGGTCGGCGCGTGGCGACACGCCGAAGACGAAATCCGGCTCGGACGCGCCACCGACTGGGAGGATCTCCCGTCCGGTGACTTCGCGCCCGTTGGCCAGAAGTTGCTGCGCGTCGACGATCGGCTCGTGCCGCTCGTGGATGTGCGGGAACTCGTCATCGCGTCCTGACCGACGCCCGTCGGTACCGGGCCGTCACCGCGTCGTGCGGTGACGGCGGTCGACGTTTCCGTTTCTCCTTCTTGACATGCCAGTAAACTCCGAGCTCCTCACGACGCTGCTCGCGCCGATTCCGGGTGACAATCCGGCCGGCAGCGATATGCGCTACGATCCGCAGTACGACGCCTTCAAGGAAGCGCGGCGTGAAGAGCTCGCGGTCCCCGACAAAGACGGCAACCTGTCGGCCGACCGGAAGGTCGCCGATTGGCAGCGCGCAACCGCCATCGGCACCGAACTGCTGAGCAAGTCCACCAAGGACCTGCAGCTCGCCGCCTGGATGACGGAAGCGCTCCTGCAAAAGCAGGGCGTGTCGGGTTTGCACACCGGCATCGAAGTGCTGCGAGGCATTCTCGAGCAGTACTGGGACACCTGCTATCCCGAAGGGGAAGACGGCGACTACGAACTGCGCAGCGGCCCGCTGGAGTGGATCGGCAACAAGCTCACGCTGCCGCTGCAGCAGCTCACCATCGCATCGGGTGGCTTGTCGCTGCTCGATTACAACGCGTCGCGCAGCGTGCCCACCGAGATCGCCATCGGTGCCGCCGCGTACGACGCGCAGAAGACGCTCAATGCGGCGCGCAGCGAAGCGGAGGCGATGGGCAAGATCATGCCCGAAGCCGCCGACGCCGCCATCGAGAACACCGGCAAGGTGTTCTACAAGGCGCTCGTCGCCGACATCGATGCCGCGGTGGCCGGTCTCGCCGCGCTCGAGGCCGTGTCCGACGAACGCTTCGGCCGCGAGGCCCCGGCGTACACGGGGCTCCGAAACGGTCTCGATGAACTGCGCCGCTTCGCGGGGAGCACGCTCGCCCGGAAGCTCGAGCTCGATCCGGATCCGATCGAAGAAGTCTTCGAAGCGGAAGCCGGCGGCGCAGGCGATGCGCCGAGTGATGGGCCGCAGACGCCCGAACCGGTCAACAAGCAGGACGCCGCGCAGCGCGTCATCGTCGTCGCCAAGTGGCTGCGGCAGCAGGACGCCACCAGTCCGGCACCGTACGCCATGCTGCGCGCCTTCCGCTGGGGCGAACTGCGCGCCCGCGCACCGGAGCTCGATCCTCGCCTGCTCGAAGCACCACCCACCCCGATTCGCGCGCGGCTCAAGTCGTTGTTGCTCGACAATCGGTGGTCCGATCTGCTCGAACAGTGCGAAGTGCTCATGGGTACGGCGCAGGGTCGCGGCTGGCTCGACCTGCAGCGCTATTCGTTGACCGCGTGCGCCAATCTCGGCAGCGGTTTCGATCCCGTGGCGGCCATCATTCGCAGCGAACTTCAGGCGCTGCTGCGCGCCCTGCCACAGCTCCCCGGAATGACGCTCATGGATGACACGCCCTCTGCCAACGACGAAACGAAGGCCTGGCTGTCCGCCGAAGGTCTCGACGCGCCTCCGGAAGAGGCCGAAGCCGAAGTCGCGAGCGCGGACGAGTCCGCCCCCGACAGCGCGATCGGTGATGGAGCGGAATTGCTGGGCGAAGCCCTCGCGGACGACGAGGCCACGGCGCAGCAGGGCGGCCTGCGCGCCACGCGTCAGCGTCGCGCGCCCGTCGCCACCGGTCGTGATCCGTTCGACATTGCCCGCGCCGAGTTGAGTGCTGGTCGACCCAACAAAGCCATCGAGCGACTCATGGCGGAATTGGTGCGCGATCAGTCCGAGCGCGGACGCTTCGTGCGGCAGACGCAGATTGCGTACATCATGGTTGAAGCCGGACTCAATCAGGTGGCGGAGCCCATCCTCGAGCGCTTGCTGGAAATCATCGACGATCGCAAGCTCGAAGACTGGGAAGCGGGGGCGCTGGTCGCACAGCCGCTCGCGCTGATGCATACCGTGCTCACGCGCACCGACGAGGACGCGGCGCGGCGCTACAAGTTGTATCTGCGCATCTGCCGTCTCGATCCGCTGCAGGCGCTGGCCTTGCAGCAGAGCTGAGGACCGCACCCGGCATGGCACGCACCGAACTCGATCGCGCCGTTCAACCCTCGTTGCTCGATCGTCTCACCGACGAGGATCCTCGGGCCAGCGGTGACGTAGCCGTGTCCCGCGAGGAATCCGTGCGACGGTTCCGGCTTGCCGTGCAGCGTGATGTGGAAGCGTTGTTGAACACGCGTCGCTGCATCGTCGAGATCGGCCCCGGTGATGTCGAACTCCGTCGGTCGGTGCACGAGTACGGCATTCCCGATACCACGGGATTGGCGGTCGGCACCATCGCCGGTCGCAAGCTGCTCACGGATGACATCAAGGATGCGTTGCAGCGTTTCGAGCCGCGTCTCATGAACGTCACCGTGCGCCTCACGGACAGCGATCAGATCCGGACTCCGCAGGTGCGTTTCGCCATCGAGGCTACGCTGCGCATGGATCCGAGTCCGGAGCAGATCGTGTTCGACACGGTTCTGGAGATTGCCAGCGGCTCGTACGCCGTGGACGAGAACGGCTGATGGCCAAGGACGCGCGCGAACAGCGGGAACTCAAGGACTACTACGAGTTCGAACTCACGTATCTCCGCAAGCTCGGAGCCGAGTTCGCACAACGGTATCCGAAAATTGCGTCCCGGCTGCAGCTCGAAACGAGCAAGACCGAAGATCCGCACGTCGAGCGGCTGCTCGAGGGCTTCGCCTTTCTGGCTGCCCGTGTGCACCGTCGTCTCGACGATGATTTTCCGGAGATCTCCGAGGCGCTGCTGGAGATGCTGCACCCGCAGTTCGTGCGGCCGGTGCCCTCCATGTGCATCGTCGACATGCCGCTCGATCCCGCGCAAGGGCGGCTGCCCGATGGGCATCACGTGCCGCGCGGTAGCGTGCTGCAGACGCAGCCGGTCAATCGCGTGCGGTGCAACTTCCGCACGGTATACGACACCACCCTGTGGCCGCTCACCATTGCGAATGCCGAGTGGACCACGCCCGATCGCGCCGGTGCCGGCACGAGTGCGCGCGATGCCGTCGGCGCGATCCGTCTCGAGATCCGGGCG
Organism: uncultured Gemmatimonadaceae bacterium; assembly: GCA_963843965.1. GTDB lineage: Bacteria > Gemmatimonadota > Gemmatimonadetes > Gemmatimonadales > Gemmatimonadaceae > Gemmatimonas. The sequence goes on along the minus strand of CAWJMR010000015.1, from coordinate 96,661 downwards.
TTCGAAGGTGTGAAGCTGGCCGACCTCGCCATAAACGCGCTCCGCTTGCATCTCGCCGGCGGCACGGGTGTCGTCGACACGCTGTACGAGCTGCTGCTGAACAACACGATGCAGGTCGTCGTGCGCAATCCCGACCGGCCGCACCAGCCGCCCATCGTGATCAAGTCCAGTGCGGTGAAGGCCGTCGGGTTCGGTGAGAACGAGAACATGCTGCCGTATCCGAACCGCACCTTCGGCGGACACAATCTGCTGTTGGAGCTGTTCGCGTTTCCGCAGAAATTCCACTTCGTCGACCTCGAAGGCTTCGGCGACGCCGTGCGCGCGCTCGGGGCCGCCGATCGCGTCGACGTGAGTTTTCTCATCAGTTCATTCGAGCGCGCCGATCGTCGGCAGCAGCTCGAGCTCGAACTCTCGGCGAAGTCGTTCCGCACCAATGCCACGCCCGCGGTCAATCTCTTTCAGCAGTCGGCCGAGCCGATCCTGCTGTCCGAGCGTCGCTTCGAGCATCTGGTCGTGGCCGAAGTGCGGCAGCGACTCGAAGTCGAGGTGTGGTCGGTCGATGAAGTGAAGCTGGTGGAGCACGAGGGAACTGAAGCGCGCGAGATCTCGCCACTGTATTCGCACCGGCACAACATCACCGGTGCCGGTGACGATGTCTTCTGGCACGTGAGCCGTCGTCCGGCACCGTGGCGCACCGATGGCGGTACGGAGCTCCATCTCGCGTTCAGTGACATGAGCGGCACCGTGCGCGCCCCCGACGTGGACGTGGCGTCGCTGCGCGTGAGCTGCTTCAACGGCGACATGCCGAGCCTGTTGCCGTTCGGCGCCGACAACCGCGGCGATTTCGAATTGATCGGTTCGGGTCCGATTCAGCGCATCAACTGCGTGGTCAATCCCACCAAGTCGGTGCAACCGGCGCTTGGCAGCTCCATGCTCTGGCGCATGATCTCGTCGCTGTCGCTCAACCATCTCTCGATCGTCGATGGCACGCCCGATGCGCTGCAGGAGTTGCTGCGGCTGCACAACTTGAACGACGATCTTGGCGCCGAACGACAGATCGACGGACTGGTGAAGGTCAGCAGTGAGCCCTCCTTTGCGCGCGTCGACTCCCCGCACGGGATCGCCTTCGCGCGCGGACGTCGGATCGAACTCGAGTTCGACGAACAGCAGTTCCCCGGTGGCGGCATGTTCCTCATGGCCACCGTGCTGGAGCGGTTCTTCGCGTTGTATGCGTCCATGAACAGCTTCACGCAGGTCGCCGTACGATCGCGGCAACGCCGGCGACCGGTCACGGAGTGGCCGGCCCGCGCCGGTGGGCGGACGCTGCTATGACCACGGCCAAAGACGCGCGCAACCGGCGTCGGCTGGCCCGCAGCCTCGAGGAGTCGGGAAGCGGCTATGACTTCGTGCAGGCGATGCGTCTGCTCATGCGCCTCTATCCCGATCGCGCAGCCGTCGGCGGCTGGGATGATCCCGCGCGGGAAGTCGTGCGACTCTCCGTGCCGCCCTCCTTCGCGTTCCCGCCGTCCGAGATCGCGAAGCTCGAGCTCCCCAGTGCGTCCGACGAGCACGAGATGACCGGTCTGACCGGCGAGTTCACGAATCGCACGCAAGCCCGTATGGCCGTGCGCTTCATGGGCCTGACCGGACCACAGGGCGTGCTGCCGCACATGTACACCGAGCACGCGGCCACACGCACGCGTGCGCGCGATACCGCGTTCCGCGACTTCCTCGACCTATTCAACCATCGGGCGCTGTCGCTCTTTCACCGCGCCTGGGAACGGTATCGGCCGTACGCGGCCGCCGAACATGGCGCCGAAGACCGGCTGCGCGCACACCTGCTCGATCTCGCCGGCATCGGCACCAGCGGGGTGCAGCGGAACAGTCGGGTGCCGGTCGACACGCTGGCGTATTACGCCGGACTGCTGGCGCTGCGCACCCGGCCCGCGGTCGGGCTCGCGCAGATGATCGGCGATCACTTCGATGTCGAGGCCACCGTCGAACAGTTCGTCGGTGAATGGCAGACGCTGCGTCACGGCGGACAACTCTCGCTCGGTGACGACGATCTCGATGGCATGCTCGGGTCGGCGGTCCTCGGTGATGCCGTCTACGATCCACTGGCCCGCGTGCGTCTCCGCCTCGGACCGCTCTCGTACGCGCAGTTCCAGACGTTTCTTCCCGGTGGTCGCGCACACGACCGCCTGCGCGAACTCGCGCGACTGTATGCCGACGACCAGGTGGGCGTCGAAGTGCAGCTCGTGTTGGCGCGCGACGAAATCCCGCCGTCGTCGCTGGGGGCTGCCGGTGCCCCGACCCTCGGATTCGGGACCTGGCTTCGCGCCAAGCCCCCGGTGCAGGATGCCGACGACGTTCGCTTGATCCTGTGTTGACTGTGTTGCCGCCGTTGTCGCCGTTTTCCCTTCCCGCTTTCTCGCTGACGGAGTCGTCATGGCCGTAAACCTGCGTGGCCTGATCGCCAAGCTGAATGCTCCAACCCGTAGTGCCGTTGAAGCGGCCGCGGGACTCTGCCTGTCGCGCACGAACTATGACGTCGAGATCGAACACTTCCTCGTGAAGGTGCTCGACTCCAACGACGGTGACCTCGCCGCGATTCTCAAGCACTTCGGCATCAACCGCTCGCGCCTCGCCGACGACCTCGCGCGCGCGCTCGACCGCATCAAGACCGGCAACGCCCGGACCCCCACGCTGAGCCCGTCGCTCGTCAACATGCTCAGCGAAGGCTGGCTGCTTGGCTCCGTCGAGTTCGGCGCACCGCGCGTACGCACCGGCCATGCGCTGCTCGCCCTGCTCAGCGTCGGTGAACTCGCCCGCATGGCGCAGGACATCAGCAAGGAATTCGAGAAGATCCCGGCCGATGTGCTCAAGAAGGATTTTGCGACGATCACCGCCCCGTCGGCCGAAGCCTCGGCCGAGCTGGGCGCGATCGACAGCGCAGCCTCGAGTGCCAGCGCGTCGAGCGGCAGCGGTGCGCCCAAGGCCGGTGGACGGACGCCGAACCTCGATCAGTACACCGTCGACCTCACCGCCAACGCCAAGGCCGGCAAGATCGACGCCGTACTCGGACGCGATTTCGAGGTGCGGCAGGTCGTCGACATCCTCACGCGTCGTCGGCAGAACAACCCGATCCTCGTCGGTGAGGCGGGCGTGGGTAAGACGGCCGTGGTCGAGGGCTTCGCGCGCCGTATCGCCGAGGGCGACGTGCCGCCGCCGCTGCGCAACGTGTCGCTGCGCTCGCTCGACCTGGCCATGCTGCAGGCTGGCGCCGGCGTGAAAGGCGAGTTCGAGAATCGACTGAAGGGACTGATCGAAGAGGTGAAGAACTCACCCACGCCGATCATCCTCTTCATCGACGAAGCGCACACCATGATCGGTGCCGGTGGTGCGGCCGGACAGAACGATGCCGCCAACCTGCTCAAGCCGGCGCTCGCGCGCGGTGAGCTGCGCACGATCGCGGCGACCACGTGGAGCGAGTACAAGAAGTTCTTCGAGAAGGATCCGGCGCTCTCGCGTCGCTTCCAGCTCGTGAAGGTCGATGAGCCCACGGAAGACGTGTGCTGCATCATGATGCGCGGCTGTCGTGCCCTCGCTCGAGAAGCACCACGACGTGCGCATTCTCGACAGCGGCATGGAAGCAGCCGTGCGTCTCTCGCATCGCTATCTCCCCGATCGCCAGCTGCCCGACAAGGCCGTGAGCGTGCTCGACACCGCGTGCGCCCGCCTCAACCTCGGACAGACCGCCACGCCGGGACCGATCGAAGACGCCCGTCGCACGCTCGATGACATCGCGCTGCAGGAACGCGTGCTCAATCGCGAGCAGGTGGCCGGTGCCGACCACAAGGAACGGCTTGCCGAGCTCGCGTCGAGCCGCGCCAAGGTGCAGCGAATCGCTGGCCGCGCTCGAAGCGCGCTGGACCAGTGAGAAGGCGCTCGTGGAGAAGATCCTCGGCGTGCGCGATGCGCTCATCGCCGAAGCGGAGAATGCCGATCAGACGACGGCCAACACGCTGCGTACCGAGTTGAACGGCCTCACCGCCGAACTCGAAGCGCTGCAGGGCGAGACGCCGCTCATGCGCGTGTTCGTCGATGCCTCCGATCGTCGGCGAAGTGATCTCGGGCTGGACCGGTATTCCCGTGGGCAAGATGATGAGCGACGAGACTCGGCACGATGCTCGAGCTCGAGAAGCATCTCGGCGCCCGCGTGATCGGACAGGACCATGCGCTCATCGACATCTCGCGCCGCGTGCGCACGTCGAAGCGCCGGTATCGAAGATCCGAACAAGCCGAAGGGCGTGTTCATGCTGGTCGGCCCGAGCGGCGTCGGCAAGACCGAGACGGCGCTCGCGCTCGCCGATCTGCTCTACGGTGGTGAGCGCAACATCATCACCATCAACATGTCGCGAGTTCCAGGAAGCGCACACGGTCTCGACGCTCAAGGGCTCGCCCCCGGGCTACGTCGGCTACGGCGAAGGCGGCGTGCTCACCGAGGCGGTGCGTCGTCGTCCATACAGCGTCGTGCTGCTCGACGAAGTCGAGAAGGCGCACCCCGACGTGCTGGAACTGTTCTTCCAGGTCTTCGACAAGGGCGTGATGGAGGACGGCGAAGGCCGTGAGATCAACTTCAAGAACACGATCATCATCCTGACCTCGAACGCCGGTACCGAGACGATCATGAAGCTCACCGCCGATCCGGAGACGATGCCGTTCCCGGATGCCATGGCGAAGGCGCTCAAGCCGGAACTCGACGCGGTCTTCAAGCCGGCCTTCCTGGGCCGCATGGTGATCGTGCCATTCTATCCCGTGCGTGACGAGAACCTCAAGCAGATCGTGCGTCTCAAGCTGGGCAAGATCGGCCGTCGTCTGCGCGAGACGCACCGTCTCGAGCTGCGGCACGACGAAACGCTCATCGCGCAGGTGGCCGCGCGGTGCACCGAAGTGGAAAGCGGTGCCCGTAACGTCGACAACATCCTGACCAACACGCTGCTGCCCGAGATCTCACGCATGCTGCTGGCGGCAATGGCCGAAGGCATTCGTCCGACGGCCCTGCGGGTCGGCGTGGCCGAAGACGGAGACTTCACGTACGAGAACGTGGTCGACGCTGCTGCGGTCTGACGCAGCGGCTCATCGAGGATACCCGAGGACGTACTGATGGCCTGGTCACAAGCTGATCGACCGTACCGATTGAACACGCCGTTGGGTAAGGACGTGCTGCTGCTGCGCGAATGGCGTGGAGAGGAATCGCTCTCTACGCTGTTCCGCTACACCGTCACGGCCATGAGCACGCGCAACGACATCTCGGCCAAGGAGCTGCTGCTCAAGAAGGTCTCGTTGTTGTTGCGTCTGCCCGACGGATCGGATCGCACCATTCACGGGGTGGTCAGCCGCATTCGGCGCGGCGGCAAGGCGCCGGTCGGCCTGGTCGCGTATGAACTCGAGATCAGACCGCCGCAGTGGGTGCTCGACCTCGACGAAGGCTTCGAGATCTTTCAGAACAAGTCGGCGCGCGACATCGTCAACGAGCTCATGACGGGGGTGAGCACCGCGTGGAAGCTCACGCGTACCGTCGACGAACGTCCGGCCACCTTCCGGTATCGGGAGAGCCGGTGGAACTGTGCCGCGCGCCTGATGGAGCAGGAAGGCGTGTGGTTCCGGTTCGACCACACCGGTGGCGACGCGCAGCTGGTTTGGAGTGACAGCGTCGCCTCGGCCAAGCCGGCGTGGGGCGTCACCAAGTTGGCGTTCGTCGAGTCGGCGGATGACACCTCGCGCCTGACCGGTCTGGGTGTCGACGCCACGCCGTTCGTGTCGAAAACACATCTGCGCACGGCCAGCGAGTTTCTGGCCATGAAGAGCGTGCACGACACCACCGCGTCGAACGGCGACTTCACGCCACCGAGTTCGATGGCGGCGTATCTGTTCGACCAGCAGATCGCGGCGCAGCACGCGCCGGCGGCGGCGCCGAACAAGGTGCCGTACGACGCGAAGGTGTACTCGAAGCTCCGCCAGGAGCTCGCCGAGGTCACGGCCGAGGTATACAGCGGCACCAGCACCTATGTCGGGCTCGAGCCCGGTGCCAAATCAGACGTCGTCAATCTGTCGAACGCCACGCTGAACGCTTCGCTCTTCATCACGAAGGTCGTGCACCGGGGCAGCAACGGCGATTACTTCGCCAACGAGACGGCGAAGTACGAGTACAGCAACGAGTTCGAGGCGATCCCGGCGGCGACGCCGTATCGTCCGGCGCGCTCCACGCCGTGGCCGCACATCGGCGGCTCCCACACGGCCGTCGTCGTCGGTCCCGAGGGCGACGAGATCTACACCGACGAATGGGGCCGCGTGCAGGTGGTCTTCAAGTGGGACGAAGACCACAAGCTGGATCTCACGCACTCCTGCTGGGTGCGTGTCGCGACCGCATCGGCCGGGCAGCAGTTCGGCAGTGTGTTCCTGCCGCGCATCGGACATGAGGTGATCGTCGAGTTCCTCGACGGAAACCCCGATAATCCGATCATTACGGGCAGTCTGTACAACAGCGCCAACAAACATCCGTGGCCGCTACCCGGCGACAAGAACTCCAGCGGTATTCGCACCAAGTCCACGCTCAAGGGTGGAGCCGACGACTTCAACGAGCTGCGCTTCGACGATTTGAAGGGGTCGGAGCTGATCTACAAGCAGGCGCAGATGGATCTCGAAACGCTCGTGAAGAACGACGAGCGTCGCGACGTGCAACACGACCGTACCACGACCATCAAGAACAACGAAGAGAAGACGGTCAAGGAAGGCTGGGAGAAGACCACCATCGAGAAGGGCGAGCAGTTCATCACGGTGGCCGACAACAACCGGACGCTGCACGTCGAGAAGGAGCACGTGATCACGGTGAACGGCGGTGAAACGATCACCGTCACCAAAGACCGAAAAGTCACCGTCAAGCAGAATCAGATCCACGAGATCACGGACGACAACACCGTCAAGGTCGACGCCAATCAGACGACGACGGTCAAAGACGACGACACCACGACGATCGAGATGGGCAACTCGAAGCTCGAGGTGAAGATGGGCAACATCGATGTCAACGCGAAGATGGGGAACATCACCATCAAGGCGGACATGGGGAAAATCACGATCGAGGCGATGCAATCGATCGAGTTGAAATGCGGGCCCAGCACCATCAAGCTCGACATGTCCGGCGTGACGATCAGCGGGATGATGGTGAAGGTCGAAGGACAGACGATGGCCGAGGTGAAGGGCGGTGCCATGGCGAAGCTCGAGGGCGGCGGCATGGCCATCGTGAAGGGCGGCGTCACCATGATCAACTGATCGGAGACCACGTGACTATGCCCCCATCAATCGCTCCCGATCCGCTCGCGTCGCTTACGCCGCCCATGCGGTGGCTGATGGAGCGTGCGGCACCAGACGCCCCTGCGCTCGCCATGCTCAACCCGGCGCACACGCTCGAACAGCTCTACCTCACGTGGATGAGCTCCGATCAGGTGCTGTCGGCCATTCGGCTCATCGCCGCAGTGCTGCCCACCCGGGAGAGCATCTGGTGGGCGTGGGTGTCCGCGCGCTATGCCACGCAGATGGAGGGCGGCAAGGCGCCCTCCGCCAAAGAACACGCCACGCTCTCCGCGGTCGAGCAGTGGATCGTGCGTCCTGATGACGCCGCCCGCCGTGCCGCCTGGGAGGCCGGCGAAAAGTCCGGTCTCGACACGCCGGTCGGTCTCGTGTCCATGGCGGTCTTTCTGAGTGGCACCACGATCGCGCCCGCGTCAGTGCCGCCCGTGCCGCCACCGCCCGGCGTCGCGATGCCCGTCGTCGCCGGTGCCATTCAACTCGCGGCCGTGTCGAACTCGAAGCCCGAGATGATTCCGCCGACCCTCGTGTCCTTCGCCGCGCAGGGGCTCGAGATTGTGAAGCGACTCGGCGGATGGGATGCCGCCCTCCAGCTCGCCCACGACACGCATCATCGGCAGCAGGCCGAGTACGCGCAGGCGATCAACCCACCGGCGCCGAGGTAATCAGTCATGGGACAACCCGCGGCGCGCATTACCGACATGCATGTCTGCCCGATGATGACACCGGGCGTGCCGCCGATTCCGCACGTGGGCGGACCGATCGTGAAACCCGGCTGCCCCACGGTGCTGATCGCCATGATGCCGAGCGCCACGATCAGCAGCATGTGCGTCTGCGTCGGTCCACCCGACGTCGTCATCAAAGGATCGGCCACGGTGCTGATGGGGAGCCTCCCCTCAGCACGCATGGGCGACAGCACCGCGCACGGCGGCACCATCGTGCTCGGCGCGCCGACCGTGTTGGTCGGCGGCTGAGCACGCGCCGTTCACCGCCCGAACGGCTGCTCCAGACTCGGCGACTGCGGCGTAAACAGTTCGGCGCCGTTCTCGGTGATCACCATGTCGTCTTCCAACCGGATGCCGAACTCGCCCGGGATGTAGATGCCGGGTTCGTCGGAGAACACCATGCCGGGGCGCAACGGCAGCGTGTTGCCGCGCACGAGATAGGGCCACTCGTGCCCGTCCATTCCCATGCCGTGTCCCACGCGGTGACTGAAGTACTTGTAGTCGGGACCGAAGCCGGCGTCGACGATCACTTTTCGCGCCGCCGCGTCCACCGCTTCGCAGGGCACGCCCGGCTTCGCCGCCGCCAGCGCGGCACTTTGTGCGCGATGTTCGATCTCGAACACATCCTTCATGCGCTGCGTCGCCTTGCCAAGCACGAACGTGCGTGAAATGTCCGACGAGTAGCCTTCTACTTTGCAGCCGCCGTCGATGAGCAGAATGCTTCCCTCGCGCACCACCTGCGGCGTGGCGCTGCCGTGTGGCAGCGCCGAGTATTTGCCGACCTGCACGCCCGCTGACCCCGAGTAGCCAAGCTGCTGGTGAGCGAGTTGCACGAGCTGTGCGAAGTCATCCTGGGTCATGCCTTCTTTCAGCGACTTGTACGCCGCTTCGTAGGCGGCCAGCGTCACGGCACTGGCGTGGCGCATGAGTGCGAGTTCATGCGCGTCCTTCACGGTGCGACAGCCGGCCGTGATCGGTGTGCCACTCACGACCGTCACACCGGGCACATGCGCGGCCCCATCGGCAAACACGAAGCGCACCGTCTCTTCGGCGGCAATCGTGGCCGTCGTGAGGCCGCGTGAGGCGAGCCCTTTCCGTAGCAGCTCGTACGGATTCTCGTGCTCCTCCCAGGCCATCACTTCAGCGTCACGCCCGAGCGGCCCCAGATGCGCCTGCTCCATGGCGCGTTCTTCTTCGAACTTCGGCGTGATCAAAAACGCCGCGCCGCGCACGGGAATGATCGCCGCCAGCAATCGCTCGCTGAGTCCCCATCGGATGCCGGTGAAGTACTCCATGCTCGTGCCGCCAGTCAGCATGAGCGCGGCGACACCTTGGTCGCGCATCAGCTGACGTGCCTTCTCGATCCGTCCCTGGCGTTCTGCCACCGAGATCGGCACGACCCCGTTTTTCATCGGGCGCAACGCACGGATTGCCGGCGGGAGTGCCGCCGGCGGCTGGGTCACGCCGGGCGCCTCAACTGCCTCGGCCGCTGTCGGCACCGACACAAGCGCGCCGGCCATGATGGCCGCAGAGGAACCGAGAAAATCACGACGCGTCGACATGCCGTACTCCGATGGAGAAATGGTGTGAGTTACACCGCTGTTTATACCGCTGGAGCAATGCAACGTCGAGTGCTGCCGCAGCAGCACGCATCGTGAATCACGCCGGCCGACGCCACATCACGAAGGTTGTGCCGTCCACGTGGCGGAGCGGCACCGTCTTCGCCAACGCGTTCAGTGCCGCGAACACGCCAGGCGCGTGTCCAGGCCCGGCGTAGTCGTGCCACAGCACCAGGCCGCCGGGCTTCACGATCCGCATGGCCTTGGCCGAGTCGCTCTCCACGTACGACTGCGCGTGGGAGCCGTCCACAAAGACCAGATCGGCCCAGTTCAGAAAGGGCGTTTCGTCGAACTGCTTGCTGTCGCCATACAGTTGCTCAACGCGGTCGGCGTTTGGCGTCCCAGAGTACAGGAACTCCTCGAACGCCGATTCACTCAACGCGAATCTGGTATCTTCATCGGTGTCATTGGGTCCCTTGACGTATTCATGTTGCTGTGATGGCGCTAAAGTGATAGTGCTAATCTTGGCGTTCCCTGGCGCGTTTCGACTCCACAAGTAGGCGGTCTTTCCGGTGCAGGTGCCGAATTCGAACAGGCACGCGGCCCGTTTCGCCAACACGGACAGAATCCACGCCTCCGCATCGCTGGTGCCGCCGGGCACGATCATCGGACCGCGGCCGATGAACGCCACCTCCGTCGCGATCGTCGGGCCGAACGGGCCCGGCGTAAACACCGGGTCGAGCTCGTGCAGGCGGATGCGTGTGATCGGCCACGGGCCAAAGAGTCCTTGTTGCTTGCGGCGTGCCCGGTCCGCGAGGACCCGGACCGTCAGCACCACACACGCGACGCCCAAAAAGGCGGCAACGATCCATCCGGTCATTCGTTTGGGCCAAGAGGAGAATGCAAGGCGGGCCAGCGCGCCGACAATCGGCGCGTGCTATTGTCGGTGGGCCGGTCAGATCCCGCCAGAGTCGTCGGTGATCTTTAACACGCGTATCCCGGCGTCCCCCTGCTGCCGCCTCTCACGTCCCGCACATGCGTCGTGTATTCCACTTTCTGACCGCGCTGACGCTCACAGTCATGCTCGCCTCCACGCCGCTGTCGGCGCAGAGCGTCGGCAGCGCGCCATCCAGCGGCACGCTGGTGGTCACCAACAAGACACCGGCCACCGCGACCATCATCGATGTCGCGAGTGGACGCGTGCTTGCCACGTTGCCGACGCAGCCGGGCCCACACGAAGTCGTGATGTCGCGCGACGGACGCGTGGCGGTGGTGTCGGACTACGGCGCGCAGACGGGCGGCAACACACTCACCGTGATCGACGTGCCGGCCCTGCGCGTGGCGCGCACGATTGCCCTCGGCGAGTACCGGCGTCCGCACGGTCTCGTGTTGCTCCCCGGTGATTCGCTCGTGGCCGTCACGTCCGAAACCAATAAGCAGCTGCTCATCGTGCGCGTCGCGACTGGCGACATCGTGAAGGCGATCGCCACGCAGCAAAACGGGTCGCACATGGTTGGCGTCACCGCCAGCGGCACCCGTGCCTGGACCGGCAACATCGGCAGCAATTCGGTCTCTGAGCTCGACCTCGTGAACGGCACGGTCCTGCGCAGCATCGCCGTTCCCGCGCAGCCGGAGGCGATCAACGTCACGCCCGATGGACGCGAAGTGTGGGTGGGCAGCAATGCGACCGGTCTGCTCAGCGTGGTCGATGCCGCCAGCGGCAAGGTATCGACCGCCGCCCAGGGCTTTGGCTGGCCCTATCGCGTACTCCTTTCGCCGGACAACGCGCTCGTGCTGCTGCCCGATCTCAAGAAGGAAGAGTTGCGCTTCGTGGATCGGCGCACGCGCCGCGAACTCGGACGTCTGGCACTTCCGGGCATGGGTCCGCAGGGCATCATCTTCACGCCCGATGGCACGCATGCATTTCTCTCGTTCAGCTCGGGCGCAAAAGTTGCCGTCATCGACGTGGCGACGCGCACCATCGTGCGGGAGATTGCCGCCGGCGACACACCAGACGGCATCGCGTACACGACTCGCGTCGTTGATGCGTTGCCGACCGGCTTTCGCGGCGCCTTCGCCGACGCGGACAGTCGTGCGCGCACGATCGTGTTCTGGTATCAGTGCGTGGGCGCCATCGCGCGCCTGCGGGCCGAGGGAGGCTTCGGTCCGTCCGCCACGGCGCCACGACTCATTTATTGCGAACGCACGCGCGACGGGATGCCGATTGGTGGCGTGTACGACATCGATGCGGCCTTTCGCACGGTGCAGCGATTCAGCACCGTGCGACTCGATGGCGCCCGCGAGCGTTACACCGGCCCGATCGACACGGCCCGCGTGGCGCTCGAGGCCAAGCTGGTGAACGATGTCACACGCGAGATCACGCCGGAGTTCGCGAAACGCGCGCGGCCGTTCTCGATCGTGCCGGTGCCGCGAGGCGACGGCGTGCTGGAAGCGTGGGCGATGCCTCGCGCCACGAAGGCGCGCATGTTCGTAACGGGCGGCGAGGTGGCGTTCGCTCGCCTCGCCGACGGCACCGTGCGCCGCACCGTGGATAACAGCGCAACGTGGACGCAACGGCCGTTGCCAGCCGACGGCGACCTCGACATACCGAGTGCCGAGCGTGAAGTCGCCGCGGTCGCGGATCTGTTCACCGCCCACTATCATGGCGCCCTCGGTCGCGACGTGACCGTGCACACCACCACCATGGTGAGCCGGCTCCTATCGGGCATAGATCCGGCGACCGGTGCCCCCGCCGTGTGGCAACACGCGGTGAAAACACCGGCGCGCTGACCGCATGCACCGGCGCGTCGTTCGGTTCGCGTCGCTGACGCTTCTGCTCGTCACGCCGGCGGTCCGACCGCTCGCGGCGCAGGAGTTCGTGCGACAGTCCCTGCTGATCGCGCCGTTCCGCGTCGACAGTACGGCGCCGAGCGGATCGAACCTCGCCCGCACGGCAAGACAGCTCGCTGAACTGACGCGGGCGCGCTTCGCCCAACGCGCCGATCCTCGCGCGGTGAAGGTGCTTGAAGGCTATCGACTCGACAATCTGCTGCTCGAGCTGAACTACAAGCCGCAGGTCACGCTCGGCGACGCGGAACTTCGTTTCTTCGGGCAGCAGCTGCGGGCCGACGAAGTGCTGCTGGTGCAGGTGTCGCAGCAGGACGGATTGATCACGCTGCAGCCGCGCCTCTCGGTGCTCCGCAGTTGGGGCATGCCGCAGCCGCTGCCCACCGTGCGCGCGGCCACGGCCGCGCTGGTCGCCGAGGCGCTCGTGCGCGAAGTGCTCAGCGCGCGCGCGCAGTTCACCGGGCTACGGCGTTGCGAGAACGCGATGGCCAAGGGCGACCGTGTCACCGCCGCACGCGAGGCGGAAGCGGCCATCCGCGCCTATCCGCAGGCCGTGATCGCGCGTGACTGTCTGCTGGCCGCCTTGTTGAACGGCACCACCGCCGCCGACTCCGTGCGTCGCGTGGCCGATGACGTACTGGCCATCGACAGCACCAATCTGTTCGCGGCCGTCATGCGTGCCGACGCCCTCGAGGCGGAGCGTCGCCCCGTCGACGCCGGTGTGCAATGGCGGCGCGTGTACGCCCTGCGCGCCGATAGTCTGGCCCTCGGCATTCGCGTCGTGGAAGCGCTCCTGCGCGTCCAGCTTCCTGCGGAGGCTCTGTCCAATGCTACCGACCTGCAGGCGCGACTCGGGGCCAATGCCGCGTTGCGGCGCCTCGCCTTCCGGGCCCACGCCACACTCGCGCACTGGAAAGACGTGGCCGTGCTTGGCGACTCACTCGAACACGAAGACGAGATCTTCCGTACGGACGCGAATTACGCGGCGCGCTTCATCGAGGGGCTGCGTCAGTCCGGCGACACTCTCGGCGCGCTCGAGATCAGCGTGCGCGCCGTTCGTCGTCACCCCACGGATTCGCGCGTCTACGTGCAGTATCTCCAACTGCTCGGCATCGAAGCGTTGCACGCGCTGCCGCGTGGACTCACTACCTTCCCAGACGTGCCGGACCTGTACGTCATGAAGGCCAGTGCGGCGCGTCAGGCGGGCAAGCGAACCGACGCGCTGCGCGCCACGCGCGAAGCGATCCGCCGCGACTCATCGCTCACCGCGCAATACCTCACGCTGGCCGATCTCTTCGTGGAGGAGCACCAGCCCGACAGCGCTGCCGTCACACTCGCGCGCGCACCACGCCGCGGCGATCAAACAGAATTGCTGCGCACCTACAGCATTGCGCGCGGATTGCTCCTGCTGCGCTCGGCCGGTGATACGCTGCCCTCGCAACAGCACGCAGCCATCGCCATGCTGGTGCTGGCCGACAGCATCGAGTCGCGTGCCGACTCGCGCGCCTACGTCGCGGCGGCCACGCTGCAGCTCGCACGGAGCCAGCTGCTGCTGGCCAGCAAGACGCGTCTTTGCGCCGACAGCCGGCTCGCGTTCGAAACGCTCGCCGCCTCCGGGTCCGCGATCGACCGTGGACTCGGAGACAGCGCCAATGCTGCGGAGATCACCACCATGTTTGCCGCCATGCGGAGCGCGGTCGACAACGCGACCAGTGTGCTCTGCAAACCGTGACGGTGCGCTACGGCAGCGCGTAGCGTAGGCGCGCCGCTACGCCGCCCGCGTCGCGATCCATCTCATCCGCGACGGTCGACGAGGCCAGCGTGACCGTGCCTCCATGCAGGAGGGTGGCGAGCGCCATTGTCTCCGCCTCGGCCGGATGTCGCTGCCGATAGTGCTCGGTCAGCATCAGTTGATCGACCGCGCCCACCGTCGTGGCGCGCTGCGCGGCCCGTGGGCCCAGGGCGGCATGCTGATCGTCGTAGGCCTGCTCGCGAAGCCGCGCGAACCAGCGCACCTGCCGTTCGGCCAGCAGCTCCTCCCTGGCTTCATGCGTCAGTTGAATGATCTCCGACGGCGGGGTGTGCATTCGCAGATCCTCCGCCGCGATCACGCGATCGCCGATCGCCTCCGGCAGTTCCGCCACGAAATGCCTGACCACGTCGTTGGCTCCGCCGATCACCATGAGCGAAGGCGTCTGCAGGAGCGTGGTCACGCGCTGATATGCGGCGCTTGCCATGCGCGAACGCGCGTCGCTCTTCCGACGCTGCAGCTGATCGGTCAGCGTCGCCCCGCGGGTGCCCGAGTGATAGCCCACACCCGACGCGTCACCCATGTGATCGCCCGCGCCCACGCCAATCGTGGCCTCGAGCTCCTCGAGTGTCTGCAGTTCGCCATTCACACATTGGTGCAGATGCATCCTGTCGTGATCGATCTGCAGCACGAACACGCGATCGGTCCGGTGCGCCGCGAGAAACGGCAGGATCACGACGCCGCGCTGCCACGTCACCGTCGTCGTCACCGGCATGGGCAGCAGCGTGGCCAGTACATCACCGTTCGCCGCGCCCAGATAGCACCACGCGCCCGCGTTGTGCACGACCTCATGCGACGGCAGGGCGTCATACATGCGGCCGACCGCCTCCTCGAAGTGCGTACGCTCGACGGCTGGACGCGCCTCGACGCGCTTGCGTTCGGTGGACACGGCCTCGCGCAATGTCACAAGCCATGCGCGCATGGCGGCGGGGTCGGTGAGCCCGCCCTCCAGGTACACACTGAGCACCGGTGTCTGTTGATGATCGCGGACATAGTCGATGTACTGCGTGGAGACCGCCATAACGACTCCCGAGTTATTGACGCGCCACCAGCCCAGCCACGGGCGAATTCGAGGCGCATGCTGAAGCTGCCGTGATTCCGGAGCGCCGGCTATCGGGGGAACTCCCGTCAGGGGAATGCCACGACAGCGCCCATCGACCTGAGCGCCCGCATCTGTCCCGGCACCGAGATCGCGGTATACTGCATGCGTATCGCCGGTTCGATTCCGCATCCTGAGGCACCATCCGCCACGCCGTATGAACGACGCGACAATCGTTTACACCATCAACCTGATCATCGGCGCCATTCTGGCTGGTGTCATGGGGCGATACTGGCGACTCGGCGCGCGCGGTGGGGCGTTGCGCTATTGGATCGTGGCGGCCTGGACCCTCACCGCCGCCGATCTGCTCTTCGTGCTGCGCGCCGCGTATCCTGACGTGGTCGTGCGTATGCTGCCCACGCTGATGGTTACCGTCGGTCAGCTGGTGCTGATCTTCGCCGCGCAGCGTACCACGGAGCGCCCGACAACGCCGCGCACGGCCGTCATGATCCTCGCGCTCCATACGATCTTCCTGTTCGGCTTCATCGTCGCGCCGCAGTTCTCCGACTGGCGGTCGGTCGGCAACACGATTCTCTGGGGGGCGCTGGCGTTTCAGGCGGCGTGGGTATTGTCGCGACCCATCGGCGCGCAGCGTTCCGTCATGCAGATCCCGGCCGTTGTTTTCGCGGCGCACGGCGTGTTTCTCGCGATGCGACTCGTGCTGGCCACGCGATCCGCCACCCGTCCGGGTGAGGGACTTGGCCCGCTCGTGCAGCTCATGGGTGACCTCGAAGTCAGTCTGTTCATGGTGGCGCTGTTCGTGAGCGTGCTGGCCGCCTTCCTCGAGCAGAGCAATCGCGAGCTGCGCGCCGCGATGGACGATGTCGTGCAGCTGTCGTCCATGCTCCCCCTGTGCGCCTGGTGCAAGAACGTCCGCAACGACGATGGCTACTGGCAGCGCATCGAGACGTATCTCACCACGCATCGGGTGAACGTCACGCATGGCATCTGCGAGAACTGCGCGGCGGAGCATGGGGCGGCGGCGCCACCGCCGCCCGCCACGACCTAGCGTTACTCGTATTGCCCCTTTGCTGCCGTGCCATCGAACGGCTTCGGCATCGCCACATCGGCCGGCGGCTGCACTTCCCGCAGTCCGACCGTGGTGAACGGGCGCGAGGTATCGGTGAGCACGCATTCGCGGAACCACTGCATCGGTGGTTTCGTCTCGTCGAGCGCCGCGACCGAAGGCGGCAAGGGCGTCGGACAGAGCGGCCACGTGGAGATGGTCCCCGATTGCGCGCAACGGTTAGTCTGGGAGCGACGATCGGGCCACCACCGCACCGACCGTCCCGATGTCGTCAAGAATCGGACGCGCGGACAAATCAATGTGACATAATTTCGCGCGGCGCGTGCGCCGCACTGCGTGCCGACGCATCACCGTCATGAAGATTGCGCCGGAACCTGCGCAGGCAAGCCAGCGACCGGGCGTAATCGGCCGCACGAGGACCTGCTCGGTTCTGTGCATTGTAGAACACGAATCCAACGAGACACTCCGAGTCACGGTGTCCTCTCTCTGTTCCGACACGATCCTTGAGATTGCGGGGCATCCAAGTTTCAAGTCGCCGGTTGAACCGCGGCGTCGGCTCGGATCATCTAGCCCGTGCATGGTCGGCTCGGAGATATCCACGCGCAAACCGCCGTCGGCGACCGTTCGACGACTATCGCGAAAGGTGCTTTCTACCGAACCTTCCGGACCATCGGCGCCGGCGCGTCTTCCGTCATGGTCGGGCCGTCAGCGAGTGGGGTGAGGTCTTCGGCGATCCCGTCCTCGCGACCGCCATCCTCGACCGTCTGCTGCACCAGACTCACGTCATCGCGATCCGCGGCGAGTGCTATCGGCCCAAAGAAAAGCGACGGGCCGGACTCCTGACGGCGTCCAAGCAACGCGACGTGAGCACCGCCCCATCAGCGCAAAGGGGCAATGCCTAATGTGGCGAAGGGTTCCATTCCTGAGGTCGCTTGACAAATCTGGGCACGACGCCAAACCTTGGCCGTGGCTGACAATGGGGGCCTCCTCCGAGGCTTAGAAGGACGGGCGGTGTGCGGTACTCATGAATCGATATCAATATGACACGTGCTTCCTCAAAGCGCGGAATCCTTCGCGCTGCTCGATCTGCAATGGCGAACTGCGCATGGAGAAGGTTCGCTAGCCTTTTCCTCGCTCCGATTGTGGTTGCATGCGGAGCGGCAGATGACCGCACTCGATGGCCGGACTGGGAGAACACTCCGAGTTCCGGTCAGACCTCTGAAATTCAAGAAAGCAAGGCAACCTGTCGACAGTGCGTCGAATTGCGCGAGGTGCTGCTCATCACCGATACCAGTCGCTTGGGCGCGGTCGATGAAAGTCAGTTCGTGACTATCGACAGTTCCCACCGTATTTGGGTTGCGACGTACAATGGTTATAAGGTCTATGACGCCGAAGGCCGCTACGAACGCACGGTGGGCCGGTTCGGTGGCGGACCGCTGGAGTTTACGGCGGCCGGTCCAATTTACACGGATGGTGCTGGCCGTCTCCACGCGTTCGACCCAGCCGTGTATCGCGAGCACATAATCAGTAACGCGTTCGACCTACTAGAGACGCGCCAATTGCCCCTCGGCGCGGTTGAAGACGTGATCGGACTCTCCAAGGATGGCCAACGCGCCCTGGTGAATGCGGAGTTCCTAGATCCTCAGTTGTTCGCAAGTCCGGTTCATCAGCTTGACTCTGGCAAAGTCACGCAATCATTTGGCGCCTCGACGGACAGCGTGTTTTCGGTGAGTGGTGGTGCGCTCGCGCGTAAGCTGTCCGTGGATCGAGCTGGACATTTCATCATTTCCAAGAAGTACGTGTATGAATTTGAGGTGTTCAGTCAACAGGGAAAATCACTATTGAGCGTCCGACGCGCGAAGGTGTGGCCTTCACCGCCCGGCGGCGTTCCAAAACCCCTCGACCCGAGCGACGAACTGTGGGGTGTCATTCATGACATCGCAGTCGATGACGATGGTCATCTTTGGGTACTCTCGTGGGATCCCAAACCCAATTGGCGCGACCTTGTCACCGTCCGCACTGGACCCGACGGCGCTGTGGACGTTCGACAAAAAGAGGACAGTAAGTCGCTGTACGAAACGAGAATTGAGGTGTTTGACCTGCAGCGAGGGGAAATATTAGCCTCGCAGAAATTCCAAGACATGATTTGGGGATTTCTCGGAGCAAACCGTGCATTCGGATTTAAGTACGCAGCGTCGGGCGAGCCGCAACTTGCCGTTTTCCATCGTTCACTGGACCACACCGTCAACAAATGAGGATCTATGCTAAATCGCAGCCGACTATCGTTAATTCTGGGAAGTCTCATTTTCGCTCTGAGCACGGCATCGAGCACGTTGCCGGCACAAACCTGCGGCGCATCGTGTTTGACGTGTGTGGGTGCCCCTAGTCCAGACTACAAATATGGAGGCGGCGCCAGCGGCACCCGTTACCTTGCGTTCTGCAAATTAGGGGGCTGTAGCAGCTGCGGATTCACCTTGAAGAAGCAATCATCGGAGCAAGCGTCGGCACTCGTCACTGCGCTGCGAACGGCGCCTGCGCCTGAGCTTCTGAAGCTGTTAGGAAGATCGGGCTCGCGTGTAAGACTTTTACCGACGCGAAATCTTGCGGTAGTTCTCGGCGGCTGCAATCAAGATGCTGTCGAACGTGTTGTTAGTCTCAGCGTAGAGAAAACGCGCTTGTTGGCCGAGGCGGGCATCGGCGACTGGTCAGTACGTGTTGACTCGCTCAGCGAGCGGGTAGGGAGAAAGCAGGTGGCGAGCCGATAGGCTTGCTGCGATGGGAGCACACTAGATGAATCGGCGATGCGGCTCGCCCGGGTTCAGACTGCTGATTGCGACGGCTCTTTTGACCAGCGCGTTGTTCTTTTGTATTCCTTCGCCCACGTCAACGAATCGAGCGAGCGTTGAGACACCTCGTTGTCTTCTCACACTGGAGGCGGTGGTGTCGCTCAGATCAACGAATCCCAACTCGGAAACCGCTCGTGCCGTCGTCGCCGGCATTCGACACGCGCACGAGAGCCGCGGACCGCTTTGCCTACTCGGCGGCGGACGCCCCCTCTCGGTGTTCATCAATGAGGCGGGTGACTCGACACTCTGGGGAGCGTCCGATCCTCGAGCTCGCACAATCTCCCTAGTCGAACGGACGCTGGCGCATCAGAGCCAACAGTGGATAGATGGAATCGTTGGGCATGAGCTCGCTCACATCGCGTTGGCAAATACGGTCGCGCCTGAAGCGATTCCTGCGTGGTTTTCCGAAGGCGTCGCGAATGCAGTCGGCCGCTCGGTTCGATGTCGAGACTCAAGTGAATTTGCGCGCGATCTCCCCATTAGTAGTCCCTCGACGAACTCGCCCGAGCTGCGCGCTTGGTTCGTGCGACGCCTAATCAAGGAGGATCGATTCACAACTGAGTCCTTCGCCACTTTCATTTTTCTCAAGCTCGGATACGCGAATCTCGAGCCATTCTGGCGAAGTATCGCGCTCCGTGGATTCGCGCCAAGTCTACAACTGTTTCTCAAGATGGATACTGAGCGATTGATTCAGATGTGGATCGTTCATGTCTTGCGCCAACGCGAATCCATCAAGCCGTTGACAACGTGTGCGTGACCTAGATCAAGCTCCTCGATGCAAATGCATGGATGCGACCGTTTGCGAGAACCCGATTCCGTCGCAACGCGCTGTACACACTGGATTCCATTGCAGCGCGCTCTTACCCGGCCGGCGTCGCCCGCACGAGCTGTGGCGCAGGTGTGGCCGGCTAGCAGCAGTTGGATTAACCATATGACGCAGGGGGACCTCGAGCAGGGCGCGTGACATAAGCTTTGATGCCGACACGTCACGGCCTGCCACCGCCGCCGCACGACACACGCATCGGCGGGTGCAACGGCCATTGGGCGACACCAAACCAAGTTCATCGAGAGAGTGCGTATGCGGACAACGAATCGACGTGCAGTTCAGTGGTACGGATTGGCTGGAGCGATGCTGCTGGTCATGTCAGGTTGCGATACGCCACGCGTCGCGGGGGGGACGACCGATGCCGGCATGCCGTCCGTACGGCGCGCACGGGCCGTCGAACTCCTCGCGCAGCCCAACCGCTATGCGCGCGGCGTGGAAGACGAATTCCTGCAGCTGGAGTCCGGCCTGCCGGGATTCGGCGGCTTTTTCATGGACAAGAATGGTGATATCGTCGCGGTATCGTCGCGGTATCGGCCGGCGCAACCACCGACGGTGCGGTGCAAAGTCGCGTCGCAGACTACCTACGAGCGGCCGGCGCTCGCTTCGCCAAACCTGACGGATCGCAACCGCAGGTGGTCGTGCAGCATGGCGACTACGCCTTTTCCGACCTGCTCGACTTCTTGTTCAGAGTTCGGGCGCAACTGCGGACGGATGACGGGATCGTGCTCTTGGACGCCGATGAGCAGCGAAATCGGTTGCGTGTCGTCATCGGACCCAAGGGTTCGCCAGCACGAGCGTTCGAACTTGCTCGGCGCGCAGGAATCGATACGGCGGCGCTGTACATCGGCGTTGCACAAGACTACCCACGAGCCCAGCTCAATAGCCTGAGGGATCGGTGGCGCGGCACATTCGCCGGGATTAAGACGTTCAATGCAGGTGGTGAGTGTACGATGGGGTTTCACGTGACGGATTCTATCGGTACACAATTCTTCTTGACCGCCAGCCACTGCACCGGCAACTACAACGGCGTCGGTACGACAGTGTTCTACCAGCCGACGACATCCTCGTCAAACATTGTGGGCGTAGAGAGTATCAATCCCGCGTGGAACACCTCGGGCTGCATGCCATCGGTCAGCTACTGCCGCCTGGCCGACGTCGCCCTCGTCCAATTCAGCTCGTCGTCTCTCTTGACCAAAGCAGTGGGACAAAGCAGTACCATCGGCACGGGCAACAGTTCGGGTAACGTGCAACTCGGCAGCCTCTACAATGTTGCAGCGGGAGGCGACGCCATCAGCGGAACCACGGTTATTAAAACAGGACAATATACGGGGTCCACCTCGGGCAGCATCGTCGGTACGTGTGTGAATGTGGGGCCGATCCTCGACCCGATAGGCTCCATCTACAAAGAGGTGTTCTGCGCGAGCGACGTGCAAGCAAAATCCGATTTTGGAGACAGCGGAGGGCCGGTCTATCACTACCGTATACCGTTGTCGAGCTCGTATCGGCAAGCTGATGGCATCCTGTTTGCCGGTGCCGTCATCAGTGGGAACAATCATTATTTATACAGCAGCTGGTCGCAGGTGCAGTCGGACATGGGCCGCTCGTTGACATCGTTTTAGGCATGTATCCGGCGAGCCACCAGAAGACTGATCGTCGTCCGGTGCTCGCTGGACCTCGCAAGGAGAGTATCGGATGTATAGGATACGCGTGTTTCTGTCGACGCTCATGCTCGGCGTCGTGATGTCGTGTGAGAACAGCACCGGACCCGCACCATCGCTTTCCGCCACTTTGGCCGTCGAATCGTCGACCGTGCAGGTCGGCGATTCGACGGTGCTGACCATGGTTGTGCGCAATTTGTCATCGGTTGCGGTCACACGTACGGTGCCGCAAGGCAGTCTGGCGTTCGACGTCGCAATCGAACGCAGTACAGGCGGTGAAGTTTGGCGGCGCAGCAATCAGTTTGCCAGCAAGCCCGCAGCGACGCTTACGATTCCTCCGTTGAGCAGCGTCGAGTTCCGGTGCACACTTCGGATCGGCGGCCCGGTCGGCGCTGCGCTTCCCCCAGGCGACTACCGCGTGCGAGGCTTCCTGGTGAATGCCGGCACGGTGGTGATCACGGAAGCGATGCCCGCCTTGAGCATCAGCGTTCGAGCATCGCAGTAGCTTGGGATCTGCGCGTCGGATCGCGCGGCTCCGAGGCGACGGCGCGTGTTCGCTGCGTGGCGAGTCTTAGCTCATTGCTTGTTTTCGACACGCGCGGCCGTGATTGCTCCATCTAGTCTCCACCGTCTGCGCACGCGCGTGTCGTCGTGGAAGGCGGCGAGCCCGAGCGACGGGGTGGATCGTAACGCGGTTCTGGCAGTTTTACTTGAGGCGCGGCGTGGTCGCGGTAGCCGAGACCATCTTTGGGCAGGCGCGCGCGTCTGATCCGTTACCTCAGGAAGGCACGGCGCGTGGTCGAGAACTCGACTCCGGGCGAGACAACGTGGGCCCACGTTGTACGCGCCGCGCCGCCTTGGCGCACATCGTTGCGCGGACCCCAGAACGGCTGTACGCAGGACATCAGGTCGCCGGCGATGCCGCGTGACGAGCACGCACATTCTGAGCATTCGATCCTCGTCGGCACCGGTCACCACCGCGTGCTCAGCACCGAAATCGTGCTTACTAAAGCTGTGCCGTAACCGGTGACAAAGAATGCACCGCACGCGCCCTCGTGCGACCGCATCGCACACCGCACGTGACCGCATGCTCCCGCACGCCACCGCACGTACCCCCAACGCAAAACCGCGCCGCATCGCGAGTTACGCGGTACGGCGCGGTTTCGTGCGGGATTTTACAGTGGCTAGGGAGGGAATCGAACCCCCGACACGCGGATTTTCAGTCCGCTGCTCTACCAACTGAGCTACCTAGCCGTACCACCAACAGACCCGCAGGCTAACCAACCCAGTGGTCATTCCGCAAGCGCTGACGCCGCGCCGGACACCATCTGAACAAAAAGTACGCCGTAAGCGTACGCCGTTCTCCTACTTCACCCGACCCACGCTCGACACATGGGCGTTCACCGCGTGGTTCGCCCGCACGCCGAACAGCCCATCCGGGCGCACCGTCGCCCGCGGCAACCGCACGGCCTCGGCGCCATTCACCCTGAACGCCACGTCCGCAGCCGACACCTCCACCCGCAGCACGTTCTTCACTGCGTCCTTGCCCGCCTGCTTGGCGATCGACGCCAAGGGGGTCCAATCGGCCAGCGTGACCGTCTTTTCGCCCTGGCGCTGCTTCACCAGAAACTTGCCGTCGTTGCGCAGCAGAAAATACGTGTACGACTGCGCCGCGTCGGCCAGCGCCGACCCACCCACGAAGACGCCGTAGCCTTCCATGTCCCGACCGTTCGTGGGAAACAGGAAGATCGTGCTCTCCATCGTGTACGCCCCCGACGCCGCGCTGTCGGGATGCCACAGAATCGCCGCCGGCCCCGTCGTGAGATGGAATCCCGGCGTCATCTGCGCGAACGCGATCGTATCCACGTCGCCGGCCATCTTGTGCCCGCCCGCATCGGTCCGCACCTGCCACCCGATCGGCCGCTTCCCTTCGTTGCCGCCCGTCTTGTGTTCCTGCGCCATGACCGAGGCGGGGAGCAGCGCGAGACCAGCAGCGAACACGAAACGCCAACGACGCGTCATGTGGAACTCCGGTGTGGACGGTAGAACTCCCTACTCCCTACCCCGTACTCCCTACTCGCCCTTCGTCGCCGTCGCCGTGATGATGCTCTTCAAACCACCACGCACGTTGAAATCACCGACCACCGTCATCGAGTGCGGATTGCACGCCGCCACGAGATCGTCGAGGATGCGATTCACGGCGCGCTCGTAGAAGATGCCGTCGTTGCGGAAGCTCCAGAAATACAGCTTCAGGCTCTTCAGCTCGAGACACACCTCGGCCGGCTGATACGTGATGCGGATCGTCGCGAAGTCGGGCGCACCGCCTTCGAGCAACTTCAATTCGGCCGCATCGGTTTCGATGCCACCGAGCGGACAGAGCGACGTGAATTCCGTCGTCTCCATGAAAATTTCGTACTTGCGATCCCCGTAGGGATTCGGAAACGTCTCCAGCAGTTCAGGCTTGGGCATGCCCGAATGTAATGCCAGAACTCCGACCGGTCAGGTGAGGTCGCGCAGACGCTTCGACCATTCGTCCAGCAGCAGCCGCTCGGCCTGTGTCAAACTCGACATCCCTTCGGCCGCGATCTTGTCCAGCACGGCATCGAGCGCGGTGCTGGGCTGCGGCGCCACCACCGTCTGACCGGGGCGCGGCGCGGGACGCGGTTCCGGACGCACGCGCGACACGGCCGCATTGCTCTGCGCCACGATATCGTCGACCTCCCGCTCGCGCGGCCGCGACGACTTGGGCACTGCGCGCGGTGTGTCGTCGCCGTAATCCGGCGCCGACGCAATGCGATTGCGGAAACGACCCAGACTGCCGGCACCCGGGGCGCGGAGATACACCCACCCCGCCAACATGCCGCCGATATGCGCCGCGTACGCGGTACCGCCGATGCTGCCGGAATCGACCACGGCCATCGTGATGTTGATCAGCGCCATGAACACGACCAACCACTTCACCTTCATCGGCACCACGCCGAAGAACAGCACTTCATCGTCGGGCCAGCGCGAGGCGTACGCCACCGCGATACCGAGAATCGCCGCCGACGCACCCACCAGCGTGCCGCCGTTGCGCTGGAACATGTAGTGAAAGGCCCAGCCGCCGATGCCGCACCACAGGTAGTACCACACGAACGTGCTGCTGCCCCACGCCCGCTCCACGCGCGGACCGAACAACCACAGCGTCCACATGTTCAGCAGCAGATGCATGATGCCGCCGTGCACGAACATGTACGTGCCGATCGTCCACAACGAATGCGACGCGAGATCGCCGGCCGAATAGCCAAGCCAGTTCGCCATGTTCGCATCGCCGACCAACGTGGCCTGCACGAAGTACACGCCGACGCACAACCCGATCAGCCAGTAGACGGCCGACGGGTTACGGGGTTGATCGAAATCGTCGTACGTGACGTAGGCCATGGCAGGACGCGAAAAGACGCGGGAAGAGCTACGAAAACAGCGGCTTCAGCCCCGTAGCCGATCCCGGTTCGTGAGCGCCAGTTGGACGATGCGCTCACAGAGATCGGGAAACAAGACACCAGCGGCGGCCGCCGCCTGTGGGATGAGACTGGTCGGCGTCATCCCGGGCAACGTGTTGGCCTCAAGACACCACGGCTGCCCGTGGGGGTCCAGCCGGAAGTCGATTCGCGCGTATCCGCCCAGTTTCAGGGCCACGAACGCCCGACGCGCCTGATCAGCCAGCTTGGACTCGATCTCCGGCGACAGTTCGGCCACGAACTCCTTGGCCATCCCCGGCGTGTATTTGCACTCGTAGTCGTACAACTCCTTCATCGGCACGATCTCGATCGTCGGCAGCACCACGTCGCCGAGAATGCCTACCGTGAGCTCCTGCCCCGGCACGAACCGCTCGACCATGACCTCGTCGTCGTACTTGAAGGCCTCGGTCACGGCCGCCGCCAGCTCGCTCGGCTCGCGCACGATCGACAGGCCCACCGTACTGCCCTGCTTGGATGGCTTCACCACCACCGGCCAGTCCAGATGCCGCCCGACGTCCTCGGCGTCCATCACGCCGTCTGCCGGCGCCATCATCCAATTGGCGGTGGCCACACCGGCCGCCCGTAGCACGACCTTCGTGAGGTGCTTGTCCATGGCCAGCGCGCTCGCCAAGTGACCGCTGCCGGTATACGGCACGCCCACGAGGTCGAGGAGGGCCTGCACCGTACCGTCTTCGCCCTGACCGCCGTGCAGCGCCAGAAACACGCACTCGGCGTCGGTGATCTCGGTCATGGTGCCGAGCGCCGGCGAGAGGGACTGGGAAGACAGTCCGGCCAGCGCATCGAGCGACGGCGGCGCACTCCCCACACCGGCGGCCAGCAGCGCGCGCTCGGTTTCCCGCGTCAGCACGCCTTCCGCGGGGTCGAGACAGATGACCTCATGTCCCTTCTCGCGGAGCGCGACGGCGATCCGCAGCCCCGACGACAACGACACTTCACGTTCGGCGGAGACGCCGCCCAGCAACACGGTGATTCGCATGCGTCAAAGCTACATCCGAATCCGTCCGCGTCGTCAGTCTGCGTCGTCGGTGCTCAGTGCGAACGCTATCGCACGGCTCAGTATGGCTTCGTCGGGAATCCGATCCCATTCCTGCAACACGAGCACGTGGTCGAACGGGTCGAGCGTCACGTGTCGTCCAGTCTGCGGTGCGGTCACGTCCACGGCGATCCACGCCTGCCACAGCGTGAGTCCCTGCTTGTTGATGACGACCCCGTGGGCGTCTTCCCACGTCGAGGGCCGCGGATCGGCAAACAGGGCGGCGAGCCGGCCACGACTGAAGTCGCGTAGCGGTGCACCAAGCGCGTCCGTAAACCGGTCGAGTACGTTGATCATGAAGAGTATGACAGGACCGATACTGGCCGGCAGCCCGTCAGCGAGCCATCGCGTTCCGTATCGTGTAGGGGAGACGTGGCAACTGGGGCGAAGTAACGGACCAGTGACGACGCGCTCCCCCCACGGGGCGTGATGGCTAGCGGTGCATCACCGGTGCATCAGGTGTTCGAGCACATCGAAGCGTGTCACGATCCCCTGCACCACGCCGTCCTTCTTCATCAACACGGCGCGATTGCTCTTCGACAACAGCTTGGCCACGCTCTCCACCGGCTGATCGGCTTCGACCACGGGGAACGGCTGATCCATCACGTCGCTCACCGACTGATCGAGCACCTTCGGATCGGCCAACGACTTCGACGTGAGCTGTGATTCAGCCACGCTGCCGATGCACACCGCACCATCCATCACCGGCACCTGCGACACGTTGTGCAGTGCCATCAGACGAATCGCCTGACGCACCGATGCGCCCGGTGCCACGCTCACGATGGCCGGCGCGCTCGCGTCCTTGTTGCCGAGCACCGCAGCGATGGTCGTGGGCGACACATCGAGCATCTGATTCTCGCGCATCCATTCGTCGTTGAACACCTTGCTGAGATACCGCTCGCCGGTGTCGCAGAGGAACGTGACGACGCACGCCTCGGGATCATCGAGACGACGCGCCACATTCATGGCAGCGTGCGCGATCATGCCGGCGGATCCACCCACGAAGATGCCTTCTTCGCGCGTGAGACGACGCGCCATGCCGAAGGCATCCTTGTCGCTCACCGAGATGAATTCATCGATCACGCTCATGTCGAGCGTGAGCGGAACGCAGTCCTGGCCCACGCCTTCCACCTTGTACGGCGCGCCGGTGGGATGTCCTTCACCCTTGCTGCGCCACAATTCCGCGAGCACCGATCCCATCGGATCGGCCGCGATGATCTTGATGTTTGGGTTCTTGCTCTTGAGATAGCGCGCGACGCCCGTGATCGTGCCGCCCGTGCCCGCGCCGGCCACGAAGTGCGTGATGCGACCGTCCGTCTGCTCCCAGATTTCGGGACCCGTGGTGGCCATGTGCGCCGCCGGATTGGCCGGATTCTCGAACTGACCGGCCAGCACGGCGCCCGGCGTCTCGCTCACGATACGCTTGGCCATCATCACGTAGTTCTGCGGATGATCGTGCGGTACCGCGGTCGGCGTGATGATCACTTCGGCACCGAACGCTTTCAGCAGGCGCACTTTTTCCTGCGACATCTTGTCGGGCATCGTGAAGATGCAGCGATAGCCCTTGAGCGCCGCCGCGATGGCCAGACCGACGCCCGTATTGCCGCTCGTCGCCTCGACGATCGTGCCGCCGGGCTTGAGGGTGCCGGCGCGTTCATGCGACTCGATCATCGGCATCCCGACGCGGTCCTTCACGCTGCCGCCCGGATTGAAGAAGTCGGCCTTGCCGTAGAGGGGCGTCCGGATGCCGCGCGCCACGCGCGCCAACCGGATCATCGGCGTCCAGCCGATCGTTTCCAGAACGCTGCCGTAGGGGCGGCGGTGCCGGATGTGTTCTTCTTGCACAGCCGCGTCGGTGGGAGCCGCGTCGGACGTGTGGGGAGTCGCCAGGGTGGTGGACATGGCAGGATTCGTCACAGGGAGTCCCCGGGGAGCTTGGGCCCCTCGGGATGTCGGAAATGCACGGGGAAGATCAACGACACGGGAATCGGGGTCCCACGCAGGCGGGCGGCGCGGAACCTTAGTCGGGACACGCCGGCCAACGCCGCCTGATCAAGCTCGGGGTGGCCTGACGGCTCGATGATCCGGGTACTATCGGGTACGACAAGACCGTCCGACGTTACAAACAGCCGAAGCAGCACGTTGCCCTGTATTTTCCGTTCATACAGTGACAACGGATACCGGAACGGCACGTCGACATTCAACATCTGTGGACGCTCGTCCGGCATCGCGCGAAACCAGTCCGCACTTCCCTGTCGGGCCGATCGTCCTCGCTCGGAACAGCTGAGCAGGCCGAGGGTGAACAGGACGGGGAGTAGCACTGGTCGAATCCCACCCGATCGCATGCTGGAATGTACACCCGCTTCGCGCACTCGGCGGAATCGTCCGTCCTCCATCAAACCGCTGTCGACATGCTCTCGCTTCGCGCTCGCTCTGACCGTCCGGCTTCCGCTCGCACATCCCGCTTCGGCCCGCTGTTCACGCTGGCCAGCAGTGCGCTGCTGCTGTTGGGCGCGTGCTCGGGCGACAAGAGCACCGGCCCAGGACCGGTCGCTGCCGCGATCAAGACGCAGGCGGGTAACGCGCAAACGGGCGCCGTTGGCGCCGCGCTGACCGTTCCGCTTGCCGTCGTCGTCACCGACAAGGACGGCAAGACGATCTCAGGTGCGCGCGTAGACTGGGATGTGGGACCCGGATCGGGCACCGTCTCACCGACGCGCTCCACGGCCGACTCGCGCGGCGTGGCGACCACGGTGTGGACGCTCGGCACGACCGCCGGCACGGCGCGCCTCACCGCGCAGGTCAACGGCGTCACGCCGGTCGTGTTCACCGCCTCGGTGATCGCCGGACCGGCCGCGCTGCTCGTGGCGTCTCCCGAAGCGGCCTATCTCAACGTCAGCGACACCGTGCGGGTGCGCGGGTCACTGCGCGATCAGTACGGCAACACCATCGTTGGCCAGTCGATCAACTACAGCACACTCGATCCCGCGTTGGCGTCGGTGAATTCCACCGGCCTCGTGACCGCCGTGGCCATCGGTACCGCGCGCGTGATCGCCGAGGCGTCCGGAAAGGCCGATACGGTACCGGTGACCATTTCCGCGGCGGGATCGAGCGTGTGCGGCCCACTCGCGGCGCGGACACTCGCCCTCGGCGAAGTGTACATCCCGCCTACGGGCAGCTCGAGCATCACCGCCTGCCTCACGTCGCCGGCGGCGATCAACGGCGAGTACGCCCTCACGCTGGTCTCGACCGCCACCTCGTTCGGAACGTCGTCACCGGTGGATCTGATCGCGATCGGTAGCACCGGACCCACCATCGCGGCGATTACGGCCGACCCGAATCCGTTCGCGGCGGGAGGCGCCGCCGCCGCGGTGCCGACGGATGCATCCCCGACACTCGCCGCGTTCGACGCCGCCAGCACGGTGCTGTCGCCCGTTCGCGCGGCCGAGTTGGCGCGACGCGAAATCGAACAGCGCGAATTGACGCCGCTGGTGAGTGACGCGCGTGACTGGATGGCGTCGCGCACGTCGAGCCCGCGCACCGCCTACGCCATCACGGCGGCCGACGTGAAGGTGGGCGACGTGCTGCGCTTGAACGTGAATGCGAACGTGGCCTGCTCCAGCGCCGACACGAAGTCGGGACGCGTGGCCGCCGTCGGCACGAAGTCGATCATCGTGAGCGACACCGAGAATCCCACCGGCGGGTATACCGACACCGAGTACGCGGCGATCGCCGCGACGTTCGATACGCTGGTATTTCCGATGGACACCACGGCATTCGGCGCGCCGTCGAACATCAGCGGCTACGGCAAGATCATCCTGTTCTATACGCGCGCCGTGAACGCCCTCACGCCGTCGGGCGCGGGCTACACGATCGGCGGCTTCTTCTTCGCCCGTGACTTGTATCCCAAGACGGCGAAGAACGGCCTCGCCGCGTGTGCGGCGTCGAATGAAGCCGAGATGTTCTATCTGTTGGCGCCCGATCCCAACGGCACGGTGAATTCGAACAAGCGCACGAAGGATGAAGTGACGCTGCTCAACCTCACCACCATCGCGCACGAGCTTCAGCACCTGATCAACTCATCGCGTCGCTTGTATGTGAACACGGGCGCGCGGCCGAACGAGGAGACCTGGCTGGACGAAGGGCTGTCGCACGTCGCGGAAGAACTGCTGTACTTCCGCATCACGAACGTCACGTCGCGGCAGAATCTCAGTCTGACCGATGTGGCCGGGAACGCCACGCGTTCCGATCAGTTCCGCAACTATGCGTCGCAGAACTTCTCGCGTTTCTACAGCTATCTCGTTGCGCCGGAAGTGAACTCGCCGTACGCGCCGAATGACTCGCTGGCCACGCGCGGCGCGATCTGGAATTTCCTGCGCTACGCCGCTGGCCGTCAGGGTGCGAGCGGGGAAGCGTCGTTCCTGCGCTCGCTGGTGAATTCGAACACGACCGGCGTGGCCAATCTGCAGAGTGTGCTCTCGGGCAGTCAGTTCGCCGACTATCTGCGCGACTGGTCGGTATCGCTCATCGCCGATGACTTCTCGCTGGCCACCACGGCCGCCCTGTCGTCGAGCTACGTCATGCCGTCCTGGAATTTCCGCAGCATCTATCCGGGGCTGCGCTTCTCCGGTGGCACGGCGCTCGGTGTGTATCCGATCGCCTCGCGGTCGCTGCTGTCGGGCTCACCACAGCGCGTCCTGCTGGCGGGCGGCACCAGCTCATTCGTGCGCTTCGGCATTCCCGCCGGACGCAGCGCGATTGTCACCGTGTCGTCGAACGGCGCGCTGCCGCCCAGCACGCTCAAGTACGCGCTGGTGCGGCTGCGCTGACGCGACGGCGCTGACCGTTACGAACGCTGCTTGAGTGTGATCTCGTAGAGCTTCGACCAGAGCTTGCCGGTCACGAACAGACGATCACGCGCGGCATCGTACGCGATGCCGTTCATGACATCTTCGTTGCCGGTGCGATCGATCGATGGCAGAATGCCCTTGAGATCGATCCATCCCGTCACGTTGCCGGTGGCGGGATCGATGCGGGCGATCTGTTCGCTCTGCCAGATGTTCGCCCAGATCTCGCCCTTCACCCATTCGAGCTCGTTGAGCTGCGACACCGGCGTGCCATGATCGGTCACGGTGATCGTCTTCTGCACCGCGAACGTGGCCGGATCACGCCACACGATCGCTGACGTGCCGTTGCTCATGATGATGGCCGACCCGTCGGTGGTGAGTCCCCACCCTTCGCCCTCATACGTGAACTCGCCGGTGCGCTTGAACGTCTTCCAGTCGTACACGAACGCCTTGCCGGTCGTCCACGTGATCTGGAACAGCTTGTCGCCCAGCAGCACGATGCCTTCACCGAAGTGGGGCGCTTCGAGATCCTGCTGACGGATCACACGACCGGTGTTGAGTTCGACTTCGCGAATGTTCGACGAGCCGACCTGACCGGTGCTCTCGAACAACCGG
This sequence comes from uncultured Gemmatimonadaceae bacterium, assembly GCA_963843965.1. Classification (GTDB taxonomy): domain Bacteria; phylum Gemmatimonadota; class Gemmatimonadetes; order Gemmatimonadales; family Gemmatimonadaceae; genus Gemmatimonas. Next base: position 64,883 of record CAWJMR010000015.1, on the reverse strand, counting down.
TCCTCGTGCCACACGAGCCCCTGCGTGAATGCCTTCGGATCGTGCGGATAACTCTGCACCACGTCGAAGCTGTAGGTCGGCGTGCGCGCCGCGACGGTGCTGGTGGTATCGCCATTCGCCGCACTCGTCTCACCGCGATCCCCACCGCACGCACCGAAGGCGCCGGCGGTGGAAACGAAAGCGATCGTGCCGAACAGAATGACGGCAGAAGCCGTCCGCGAACGTCGCATGCTGGAGAGGATGGCCATCGATCGGGTTGCAGCAGGAGAAGAAGAGAGCGGGACCACCACGGAATACCACCGGAAACATGCCATGGAGCCGCTCCATCCGTACAGATCACGTCGCGTCGACCCACTCCCGTAGATCGCGTAGCAACGCCACCAGGTCCGCCAACTGATGATTGGCGTTCAATCCGCTCGGACTCGGTAATACCCACAACGCCGAGTCGGCGAGCCGTTCGCCTTGCAGGCCCAGGACCGCCTTGGGGCGTCCGAACGCCGTGCGGTAGGCGCCGATGCCAAGAAATGCCACCACCCGCGGCCGCTGCGCGTCCACCAGCCGATGCAATCGCTGGCCGCCCGCCACGTACTCCTCGGGGCTGAGCTCCGCCGCTGTGGCCGTGGTGCGCTCCACCATATTGGTGATGCCGATGCCGAGGGGCAGGAGCTCGCGCTCTTCCCACGGCGCGAACAGACGCGGCGTAAAGCCGGCGCCGTGCAGGGCCGGCCAGAAGCGATTGCCGGGCCGACCGAAGTGATGGCCGATCGCCGCCGTATAGAGCCCGGGATTGATGCCGCAGAACAGCACGCGCAATCCGGGCGCGACGAGATCGGGCACGATCAGATGGACCGCTGCGGCCAGTTCCGCCTTGGTCGGCTTCTTCGGTGGCGTGCGCGGCGACGGCGCGTCAGTCACTGAGCGACTGCTTGAGCGAGGCCAGCGCCGTCAGCGCCTGCATCGGCGTCATCTGATCGGGTTCGAGCGCGCCGACGGCGTCGGCCAATCGGGTGAGCGCCGGATCGGTCGCCGCCGGTGCGACGGCGTCGCCAAAGAACCCCAGCTGCGGCGTGGGCCCGCCCGGCTGCTTCATGCGTGGTCCCTTCCGCGCCACACTCTTTGGCGCTGCCAATCCGTCGGCCGTCAGACGCGCCGCCATCTGTTCGCCTTCGCCCTCGAGCAACGCCAGCACTTCCTTGGCGCGGGCGATCACCGCGGCGGGCAATCCCGCCAGGCGACCCACCTCGATGCCGTACGACCGGTCGGCCCCGCCGGGAATGAGCCGGTGCAGGAACAACACCTGATCACCCACTTCACGCACGGCCACCGTGAAATTGCGCACGCCACTCAGCTCGCTCGCCAACTGCGTCAGCTCGTGGTAGTGCGTCGCGAACACCGTCTTGCAGCCGATGGCATCGTGCAGATGTTCGCTCACACTCCACGCAATCGACACGCCGTCGTACGTGCTCGTACCGCGACCGATTTCATCGAGCAGCACCAGCGAACGTTTGGTGGCGGTGTGCAGAATCGCGCTCGTCTCACTCATCTCCACCATGAACGTGGACTGACCGCGCACGAGATTGTCGCTGGCGCCCACGCGCGTGAACAGGCGGTCCACGATCGGCAGCTTGGCCCGTCGCGCCGGCACGTACGCGCCGACCTGCGCCATGAGCTGAATGAGTCCGACCTGTCGCAGGATCGTGCTCTTACCCGCCATGTTCGGACCGGTCAGCACGATCATCTGGCCGTCTTCGCTCAGCACGAGATCGTTCGGAATGAACTTCTCGCGCGCCATCATGCGTTCGACCACCGGATGACGTCCCGCCACGATCTCCATGTCGAAGCCGTCGTTCAGTTCGGGACGCGCATACTGCTCGCGCTCCGCCACTTCGGCGAACGCCGTGAGCACGTCGATCGTGGCCACACGACGTGCCACCTGCTGCCAGCGCCGGATCGCCGCGCCCGCGTCACGACGCAGCGCTTCGAACAGTTCGCGCTCGCGCGTCTCGATGCGGTCGGCGGCGCTCAGCACCTTCTCTTCGTACTCCTTGAGCGCCGGCGTCACGTAGCGCTCGGCCCCCGTCAACGTCTGCCGACGCTGATAGTCGTCGGGTACCAGATGCTTGTTCGCGTTCGAGATCTCGAGGAAATATCCGAACACGCGATTGTAGCCCACTTTGAGCGAGTGGATCCCCGTGCGCGCGCGCTCCTGCGACTGGATCGTCGCGATTGCATCCTTGCCGCCGTCGCGCAACGCGCGCAGCTCGTCGAGATCGGCGTCCATCCCGGGTGCGATGGTATCCTCTTCGCCGATCATCAGCGGCGGACGCTCCACCAACATCGTCGTGAGTCGTTCGGCACAATCGCGACCGTCATCCCAATCGTCGAGCATCGCCGTGAGCAGTCCGCCGCTCGAGTTGCCCTGCGTCGCGTGCGACAGCACGGCGCGAACGGCGTTGGCCACCTGGGGCAATCGCGCCAGCGAATCGCCGAGCGCGCGTAGCTCGCGCGGCGTGGCGCGACCCGCCGCCGCCTTACTCGCCAGGCGCTCCACATCGCGCACACCATCGAGCGCGTCACGCACACCCGCGCGGCCCACCGGGTCACGCACCAGCACCGTCACGGCGTCCAGCCGTAGCTCGATGGCGCCGCGCTCGAGCAACGGCGCCAGGAGCCACTGCCGCAACATGCGCTGTCCCATGGGCGTGGTCGTGCGATCGAGCACCGACAACAGCGTACCCGCCAGCTCTCCACCGCGCAGCGACTCCACCAACTCCAGATTGCGACGTGTCATTTCGTCGAGCGGCATCACCCCACCCGGACGCTCCACCACCGGTCGCGCGAGGTGCGGCAATCCGCCCGGCTGCAGTTCGCGCAGATAGCGCAGCAACGCGCCCGCCGCACCGATCGCCCCGGCGTCATCGCTGCCTAAGCCAAAGCCTTCCAGCGAGCGGACATCGAACTGCCGCGCGAGCTCGTCGCCGGCCAGCTGTGCATCGAACTCCCACCCTTCGCGCTCGGTCACCATCACGTTGTCCACGGCCGTCATCGCCGCCGCCAGCTCGGGATGCGAGGCACCACGCACGACCAGCAACTCACGCGGCGCCAACCGCGCCAACACCGCCGGTGCATCCATCGGCGTGACCAGAAACAGCCGCCATTCGCCCGTGGACAGGTCCGCCGCGGCGATACCGATCTGCTCGCGCGACCCATCGCGCGATGTATCGCGACCGGTGGCGATCGCACACACGTAGTTGGCCCGCGCGCCGTCCAGCAGATCGTCGGCGAACACGGCACCCGGCGTGATCGTCTCCACCACTTCGCGCTTCACCAAGCCCTTCGCGAGCTTCGGATCTTCCACCTGCTCGCAGATCGCGACGCGGAATCCCTGCCCGACCAACCGGCGCAGATACTCGGCGGCCGCCTTCACCGGGATGCCTGCCAGCGGCACCTCGGCCGCCCCGCCGTTGTTCCGCGACGTGAGCGTCAGGCCGATCGCCCGTGACGCCGTCTCGGCGTCATCGTAGAACATCTCGTAGAAGTCGCCCATGCGGAAAAACAGAATCGCATCCTGATGGCGCGACTTGATCTCCCGGTACTGCTGCATCAACGGTGTGGCCGCACCACTCACGGCGCGCGCTCCGCGACGAAGCCGTCGAACCCGAGCTTCTTCAGCTTGTTCAGCGCGTTGGTCGCGTCGGCGCGCGTGGTGTAGTAGCCCGTGCGCACGCGGAACGGCTTCTGCTCGCCGTCGATGCGCGCGTCGATGTCACGTCGCGCAAAGCGCTTCACCGCATCGGTCGCTTCCGCGCGCGTGTCGTACGCGGCCAACTGTACGGAGTAGCGACCGGCACCGGCGGCGGGCTTTTCGGCCGGCTTTTCGGCGGGCTTCTCAGTTGCCTTCTCCACCGTCCTCTCGACAGTCTTCGATGCGGCCGGTGCACTCGAAGCCGGCGGATTCAGCGCGCCACCCGTGCACCGGCGTTGCAGTTCGTCCGACTGCAATCGCAGTTCACCATCCGGAACATCCACGCCGCGCAGCGAATCGAGCGCACTGCAGCCGCCCGCCATGTTGCGTTCTTCGAAGTAGCTGCGCGTCAGCCACAGCAGCCCCTTCGCGCGATACGTGCCGCTCGGAAAATCACGGAGCAGACGCGTGAAGTACACGCGCGCATCGGCCGGATGGCCGCGCAGCATGTCGAGTTCCCCCAGTCGCACCAGCGCATCGGGTGCGCGCGGTGACAGCGGCACATCGATCACCAGGCGCTTCCAATCGCGCTCGGCTTCACCGACCCGTTCCGCCAGCACCGCACGCCAGTACAGCGCTTCGGCAAGATCGAGCGTTCCGACCGGCACCGCGCCCACCAGCGAGTCCAGCAGCGTGCGCGCCGAGGCGCCATCGCCGCCATCGATCATGGCGCGAGCGCGCGCCGTGGTGCGCTCCACCTCAGGCGTGACCTGCGCCGACGCCGTCGCCGCCAGCGACATCAGGGCGAGCGCGCCAACGCCCGACCATCTCATCATGCGTCGAATGATGCGGTGATTCATGCGGCCTTCCGGCGACGCATGGCACAGAGACCGAGCACGAGGGACATCAGGATCTGCTCCGCATTCGAGACCGTCGTTTCCTTGAGCGCCATGTCGGCTTCCAGCAGGAGCACGAGCGCCTTCTCGCACGAGGCGGCACTCCACTGCTCTGTCACCTTCGTCCAGGCCGATGCCGCTTCACCCCATGGTCGACCAGGGTATCCGCCGGTCTCCTTGAGGAACGCGAAGAACTCCTGCGGCAGCCGGTTGGTGGGAATCCCTGCATCGCGGCGCGCGCGACCGAAGGCCAGCGCAAAGGCCTGCGTGCTCAGCATCATCACGACTTGTACGGCGGTCACTTTCGGCTGACTGAGCACGTGCGCCACCAGCGTCACCGCCGCCGCCGCATCCTGTCGCGCGACCGCATCGAGCAGATCGGTCACCGTTTCGCCGCGACGGATACCGACCACGGCCGAGACGGTGTCGATATCGATCGTGGCGCGCATACCGCTGTCGCCGGTCGGCAGCTCATGCGCGCCGAGTGCGTAGCTGGCACACTTGTCGAGTTCCGACGCGAGCTGATGCAGATCGTTGCCCACCGCCTGCTGCAGCAGCTGCGCCGCATCGTCGGCGATGGTCACCGCCAGCACCGTGGTCGCATGATGCGTGATCCACCGGCGCACGCGTTCGGGCGTGAGCGGCGCGAACTCGAGCGACTCCGACGCGGCCGCGATGGCCGCATCCGCCTTCGTACCGGCCGGGCTCACCAGCAGCAACAGCGTGTCGCTCGCGGGGCGCTTCAGATATTTGTCGAGCTGCTGTCGCGCCGCTTTCTTGAGCGCCGTCACATCGCGGAAGACCACGGCGCGCTTTTCGGCGAGCATTGGCGGCGTGGAGAGCAAGCTGCTCACCGCTTCGGCATCGAGCTCGTTGGCGCGACGGATTTCGCAATTGAAGTCGCGCGTGCCCGGGTCGATCGACGCATCGAGCAGGTCGCGCACCGCGGCATCCTTCAGGTAATCGTCGTCGCCGTGCAGATAGTACACAGGCGCGAAGCTCCGCGACTGAATCGCGGCTTGCACGACGCGGAGGGGCGACGATTCCTTGGCCATCCCATGAAGATAAGGGACCGCCGGTCGAACTTCAGCGCAATTCGGAGAAGGTCGCCAACGTGAAGTCGCTGCTCACGAAATGCGTCGGGGCGTCTTCGATGATCATCGCCGCCGGCCAGACCGGGTTGCCGGTTGCCATCGCCTGCATCAACTCGGGCGTGATATACGAAACCGGGGTCGGCATCGCCGGCTGCGAAGCAATCACGGGCTGCATCGAGAGCTCCGGTGCCGAGGCGCTCCACCCCTGCCACACGAACGCGCCGATCATCGCGCTGGCCGCCACCGCCATCACCACCCGCGTGTTCCGCGAGGCGGCCGGTCGCGGCATCCCGAGCAGGGCCGCGCGGGCCTCCTGGGCACTCCGCTCGTCGCGGCACTCATCGCGGCATTCGGCCAGGCGCGCGCGAAGTCGGGCCTGAAAATCGGCGCTCGGCTCGAGCGTGGGCATGCTGCGCGCCACCATCAGTGAACGACGCACCAGCGTGTCGTGCGCCGCACAGCCGTCGCACACCAGCACATGACGCTGCGCGGCGGACATCTCGTCGCCCGGCAGGGTGTCATCCAGATAGGCCAGGTGCTGCTTTCGGAAACTCTTGCAGTCCATCGGTACGCTATTGACTCGTGTAGAAGGCATCACTGACGCTCTCCTTCGGGGCGATTCGAATCCGGCATGGTGGCTGATGCAGCCGCCGGTTTGACGATCGCACGGCAGGATACCCGTGGCGTCGGGTGCAGTTCCGCGCTCCGGAACTACAGCTCAGTCTCTATGCAAACGCACAACCCCCCGCCAAGGCAATCCCGGGCGGAGGGTTGAGCTGCAATTGCTTCGACGAGTTCGTGCGATCTGGGCTGAGCAGAACCCAAACCGTGTCGAGTCGTGCGTTACATCGACCTAGCGGACCAGCGGCGCGATGATGTCGGCGAACGCCGTGCGCGCGCGGTTCAAGCGGGACTTCACCGTGCCGAGGTTCACACCGGTGATTTCGGCGATTTCCTCGTACGACTTCCCTTCCAGCTCGCGCAGTACGAACACCTCGCGGTGATGCGCCGGCAACTGACCGACCGACTGTTCCACCATCTCCTTCAGGTGACGCTTCCGGAACAGGTCGTCCGGGCGCGTGTGCACGTCCTCGAACTGGAGCGGGCGATCCTCGTCCTCGAACTTGGCCTTGATCGTCTGGAAGAGCACCAGCGGATTGCGCGAGCGGTTCCGCAGCTCGTTCTTCGCCAGGTTCGAGGCGATCGTGTAGATCCACGTCGAGAACTTCTTCGAGCGGTCGAAGCGTCCGATATGGCGGTACACGCGGATGAACACTTCCTGCACCAGATCTTCGGCGCGGTCGCGGTCACCGATCGTGCGGTAGACGAAGTTCAGCAATCGACCCTGGTACCGGTCGACGAGCTCTTCGAAGGCGCGTTCCTCGCCTCCGAGGAACGCCGACACCACATCTCCATCCTCGAGGCTGCGCAGATGCTCGCGCACCGGCACCGCGGGGGTGTTCTGTGAGGTCAGTTTCGTGCGAGCCAGTTCGGCCATGATCGAGTCCTCCGCCTGCGGTGACGCGAGCCCGAAGACTCACGGTGCTTCGACCAGATGGCCGGACTATCCGGCAGACCATGTCGTCGCACACACTGGACCTAGTGCACAGGGCGTGCCGGAAGGAACTTTATGGAACCTTCCACCCTAAGTCGTTAATTCAACACGACTTGTGCTGCTGTGCCCTACGTCACGATGCCGGCGGATTCTGTCTCCTCTCTCAGAATGTCTCTGAAAGAGGACAGCGAAAGAGGACAGATCCTGTCAGTTTAGACGGAAGCCAGCGGTGTACAGCAGTGCGAGCGCCGTCTTGGCATCCTGGATCTCGCCCTGCTCGATCATGGACAGCGCCCGCGACAACTTGGTTGGCGCCAATTCCATGAACTCGTCCGCTTCCCGCTTCCACTCGCCCGCCTCGAGCCCCGTGGCCATGAACAGATGGATCTTTTCATCCGTGAAGCCCGGAGTCGTGAACATCGTGAACAGATGTTCGACACGCGAAGCAGTGTATCCGGTTTCCTCCTTCAGCTCGCGATGTGCGCAGGCGAGCGGTTCTTCTCCCGCATCGAGTCGGCCGGCCGGGATCTCATACAGATAGCCCTCAGCCGCATAGCGGTACTGGCGGATCAACAGCACCTCGGGGTCATCGTCGAGGTCGCCAAGCAACGGCACCACCGCGCTGGCCCCCGGATGACGCACCATCTCCAGCTGGCCTGTCGAGCCGTCGGGAAAGCGCACGGTGTCGATGTCGATCGAGATCACCTTTCCCGTGTACCCGCGCGTCCCGATGATTTTGCCCGGTCCCTGCCGTTCGATCGCCATCAGCGAACCGCCTTTTTGGCGGCCTTCTTCACCGCCTTCTTCGCCCCCTTCTTGGGCTTCTTCGGCAGCGGCACGTCGTCGCCGGCCAGCCACTTCTTGATCGTTGGACGCAGGTACACCGGGATGCGCAGAATCGTCCCGCGGCACTTCTTCGCGCCACACCGGCACGCGTAGTAGCGCACGTCTTCCGGCTCGTACTCGTCCTGCCACTCGAAGCGATAGTCGTACACCAACTCCGTTTCCGGCTTGATCGGTTTGATCGCCTTGATCCAGATGTGGCCGTCTTCGATCACCGTTTCGCAGTTCGGATCGCACGAGTGGTTGATGAACCGCGCGTCGTTGCCGCCGTAGCGCGCGTCGAGCACCGTGTCGTCGTCGAGCACGAAGAGAAACGTGTGATGACGTCCTTCACTGTCGTCATAACGGCGGTCGGCCTCCTCATGCGTGATCGGCTGCCCCCAGTACTCATCGATCTTCTTGCCCTTGCGGATCGGCAGGATCGCGAACGCGCCGCGTCCCTGGATCTTCGAGCGACGCACTTCGTAGTACGGCGACTTGGGCGGCTTCACACGCTTCGCAACCACGGACTTCGTTACGGACTTCTTCGCTGGCGACACGTCGATTCAGGAGGCTGAGGAGGAAGACACAGGCGCGGCAGCGACATCGTCTTCTGCCGGGTCATAAACAGTGACCGGACCAAGCGCGAGCGCTTCGACCGTTGGACGGATGGCCGTGGCATCACCCACGACGACGATCTGCAATCGACTCGGATCGAGGTGTGTCTGCGCCACGCGCAACACATCCTGCGCCGTGACCGCTCTTACGCGGTCGCGATACGTATCGAAGTAGTTCGTGGGCAGACGGAAGATCTCCACGTTCGCCAGACCACCCGCCACCTCGGCGGTGGTCTCGAAGCGAATCGGGAACACACCGACCAGATAGCTCGTGGCCAGCGACAGTTCCGCGTCGCTCACCGGCGCTTCGCGAATGCGCGTGAACTCGAGAGCGATCTCGCGCAGCGCATCGGCCGTGACGGCCGTTTCGACGGCGGTGGAAATCTCGAACGGACTCGCGGCGCGGCGCCAATCGAACGCCGAGTGCGCACCGTACGTGTACGCGTGCACTTCGCGCAGATTCAGATTGAGGCGCGACGAGAAGAGTCCGCCCAGGATCGCGTTCATCACGACCACGGGGAAATAGTCCTCGTGCAGGCGCGGAATCGCCACGTGCCCCACCCGCACTTCCGACTGCGGGGCATCGGGCTTGTGCACCAGATGCACGCGCGGCTCCGGAAAGCGCTGCGCATCCATCGGCTCCGTGACGGGCGGCGCCTTGCCGGCCCAATCGCCGAAGTGCGCGCTGGCGAGCTTCACGGCGTGCTCGATATCGATATCGCCCACCATCATCAGCGCGGTGGAATCAGGACGATAGAACTCCGCGTGATAGGCCTGTACCCGCTCGCGCGTGAGACGCATGATGCTCTGCTCGTCGCCACCGGCCAGCCGCGCGAAACGCGATTCCGGCTTGTACAGCAGGCGCGAGAAGAACACGTCGGAGAGACCGCGCGGCTCGGCGCGCAGCTGCGCCAGATCGGCCAGCCGTTCACCGCGCATCCGCTCCAGCTCCGACTCGGGGAACGCCGGATAGCGCAGCACTTCCGACAACACCGCAACCGCATCGTCGATGCGTGACGACAGTGCGGTGATCTGCACGATCGCTGAGTCCCAGTCGGCGCCGGTGTCGAGCGTGGTGCCGAGCATCTCCAGTCGCGACGTGAGCTCGAGCGCGTTCATGTCGCGCGTGCCTTCCGCCAGCGCGCGCGTGGTCAGCTGCGCGAGGCCTTCGTAGTCGCGAGGATCGCGCGTGGCGCCGGCTTCGATCACCGCCAGCGTGGTCACCACGGGATACGCCGGTACGTTCGCCACGATCAGCCGGAGACCGTTGGCCAGAATGCGCGTCGAGAAATGCGGAAACCGGTAGTCGCTTGGCACGCCGGCGCCGGGACGCGGCGGCGCTGCCGGCATCGGTGCGATTGGCGAGTCCTGCGCAGGAACGAGGGTGTCGGTCATGCGCTGGCCTCCGCCAATTCGGCCGGTGCCGCGTCCGGCTGTTCCTCGGCCGGGACGAACATCAGCAGGGCACGATTGTCGGAACCAAGTCGTTCGCGAGCGAACGCGGACACGGCCGCGGTCGTCGTCGCGCCGTACCGCTCCACCTGTTCGTTGATCAACGTGGCATCGCCGAAGTACGTCGCAAAGCGCGACAGCTGGTCAGCGCGCTCGGCGGCCGACTGCATACTGGTCACAAAACTCGTTTCGATCAGCGCGCGGGCGCGCTGCACTTCCACATCGGTCACGCCATGCTGATGCATGAGATCGAGCTCGGCCAGTACCGCCGCTTCGAGCTGTTCCGGCGTGACGTCGGGGTGGGCCGTCGCGTCCACCACCAGCAGGTCGCTGCCCTTCGCGAGATCGTAGGTGAAGGCGCTCGCCTGTGAGGCAATGCGTTGTTTCCGTACGAGGGACTGCTCCAGGCGACATCCAGTACGCAAGCCAAGCACGGCGGCAGCCAGCGACGCGGCGTAATAGCCATCGCTGCCGAACACCGGCGTGCGGCAGGCCACGAACAGGCGCGGCAGGGCCACTGCATCGGGTACGACGGCGCGGCGCGTGTCTCCGAAGGTGGGTGGCAACGTCATGTCGCGCAGCGGCGGACGTGGCGCTCCTCGGGGAATCGGTCCGTAGTACTCCTCGATGAGGCGCATGGTCTCGCTACGATCAAAATCACCGGCGACCGTGAGCACCGCGTTGTCCGGGGTGTAATACGTCCGGAAGAAGTCCGCGACGTCGTCGAGCGACGCGTCGGTCAGATGCTCCATGGACCCGATCAACGAGTGATGGAACGGATGCTCCTCCGGGAAACAGAGCGCCGGCAGGCGCTCCCACCACGTACCGTAGGGCTGGTTGTCGACCGACCAGCGGCGCTCGTTCTTCACGACGTCGCGCTGCGTGTCGAGCTTCTGTTGCGTGAGCCCCGGCAACATCCGACCCATCCGGTCCGCCTCGAGCCAGAGCGCCAGCGCGATCTGATGCGACGGAACCGTCTCGTAGTAGTTGGTGCGATCGAGCCAGGTGGACCCGTTCAGGGTTCCGCCCGCCCGCTGGACGAGTTCGAAATGTTCGTTCGCCTCGACGTTGGCCGACCCCTGAAAGAGCATGTGCTCGAACAGGTGGGCGAACCCGGTGCGATCGAGCCGCTCATTGGCCGAACCCACGTGATACCACAAATTGACCGCGACGATCGGCGCCGTGTGATCCTCAGAGAGCACCACATGCAGGCCGTTCGGGAGGTGATAACTCTCGACTGGAATGCGCATGGTTCAATATTGGGGGGCTGGTCACGAAAGTCGGAACCCCACGTGCACGAACCGGCCTTGATCATGGCACAACAATTCTCTCCCCAATTCTCTCCCCAATTTTTCCTATGACGTTTTCCACTCGCCGAGCCCTCCTGTTTGCCGGCGCGCTCGGGGTGCTCGTCGGCTGCGGCAGTGACCCGCAGGTGCCCAGTGCCGCCGCTGCCACCGCCAGCACCACCGTGGCCGCCGCGGTGGCGGCCTCCGTGGCCGCTGTGCCTGCGGTGCGCATCACCGACGCCAAAGGGAAGGGCGTCAAGAATGTCATGGTGCGCTGGCGCATCACGAGCGGTGGCGGCAAGGTCGTGAACGACTCGGTGCGCACGACCGGCAGCGGCGATGCCACCTCGGGTGGCTGGACGCTCGGTACGACCGCCGGTCAGCAGACACTGCAGGCCACCGCCGATGGCATTGCCGCTGTCACCTTCACGGCCACGGCGAATGCCGGTCCGTTGTCACGGCTCACGCCGGTCAGCGCGACCGACCAGCAGGCCACCGTCAACACGCCTGTGCCTGCACTGCCGGCCGTGCGCGCCGAAGACCAGTACGGCAATCCCGTGAGCGGGGCCGCGGTCGTGTTCACCATCGTGCAGGGCAACGGTGTGGTGCTCGGCGCGCAGCAGTCGAGCAACGAGCTTGGCGTCGCCGCCGTTGGCGCCTGGACCATCGGCACGGCCATTGGGCAGCAGATCATGACGGCGACGGCCACCGGCGCCAATCCGGCGGTGTTCAGCGTGAACGCCGTTGCCGGACCGCCGGCCGATCTCGTCAAGGTGATCGGCGATAACCAGGCGGGTGTCGCAAACCTCAACATCGCGGTCCCGCCCGGTGTGCGCGTCGTGGACGCCTACGGGAATCCGGTGGGCAACGTGCCGGTCACGTTCACGCCCGGCGCCAACTCGGGCACGGTAACCGGCAGTACGGTCGTGTCGGATCCGGCCAACGGCACCGCCTTTGTGGGCAGCTGGCGACTCGGCACGGCGAGCACCCAGACGCTGATCGCCACCAGCACGGCCATTCCCCTCAAGTCGGCCACGTTTACCACCACAGTCACGTCGTCTGCGTTCAATGTGGATGTCCGCTTCGTCGGTGACGCGTCGTTGCCGGTACGCACCGCTTTCGCCAACGCGGTCGCCAAGTGGCGGCAGGTGATCGTCGGAAGCATCGGCACCATCACCAACGTGAACATTCCGGCGGGACCCGACGCGAATGCCTGCAGTGATTGGTCGCCGGCCGTCACCGGCACGGTGCAGAACGCGATCATCTTCGCCCGCATCGACTCCATCGACGGGCCCGGCTCTCCCGGTGTGGGCAACATCCTCGGGCAGGCCAGTCCGTGCTACGTGAACGCCAACGCGATCCCGTTTCTCGGCTTCATGGAATTCGACAAGTACGACGTCGATCTGCTCGTGGCGCAGGGGCAATTCGAGAAGGTGGTGCTCCATGAAATCGGACACGTGCTCGGTATCGGCACCGTCTGGAATTTTCAGCGCTCGCTGCTGAACACGTCGATCTCGAACGACCCGTATTACGTGGGCAGCGCGGCGCGTGCGCAGTTCGCGGCGATCAACACGGTGACGTACTCGGGCAATCCGGTACCGGTGGAGAACACCGGCGGCACCGGTACGGTCAACTCGCATTGGCGGACATCCGTGATGCAGCGTGAGCTCATGCAGGGCTTCGCGGTGAATCAGGTGCAACCGCTCAGTCGGATCACGGTCGGCTCGCTGCAGGATCTCGGCTATACCGTGAATCTCGCCGCTGCCGATGCCTTTTCGCTCACGGCCGCGTTGCGCAGTGGATTCGGCTTCGACGCGACCTCGGGCATCCCGTACCGCGACCTCGTGCCTGACATCGAGATCAAGCAGCGTCGCGCCGATGGCAGTATCACGCGCATGCCGCGCGAGAAGCGATAAGCCGGACTCTGCACGTGCAGGCGATGTGACGGTCAACACAGCGCCTGCGCGAAACGGAGGAACTGCGTGGTGGTGTTCGCGTAGCATTCAGGTACGGCGATGGAGCCGGAGCTCCATGACCCTTCGCCAGGATCGCGCATGCACTCCAGCACCTGTTCGCGCTTCCGCTTTCGCACCGTCGCTCGTGTCGCTTTCGCCATAAGCGCATCGGCCACACTCGCCGCCTGTGGCAGCGACAAGGTGTCCGCACCGATCGACGCCATCACCCCGATCGCGACCGTGCCTGCCGCACTCGTGACCGCCGATGGTGACAATCAGGTCGGCGACCCGAATACGGCATTGCCGATCGCGCCGAGTGTGCGCCTGCTCACCGATGATGGACGTCCGGTGCCGAACGTCAGAGTCACGTTCACGCCGATGGCGAATTCCGGTTCGGTGGCGCGCAGCACGGTCGTCACGGACAGCACCGGCGTCGCGTCGGCGGGCACATGGACGCTTGGCACGGCGGCCACGCAATCGTTGGTGGCATCGTCGACCGCCCTGCCCGGCAGCGCACTCACGCTTCGCGCGACGATACGCCCCTCGCAGTTCGATATTTCCGTGCGCTTTGTCGGGGACGGCGGCACCGCTCGACAGCGGGAGGCCTTTGCCAGCGCCGTGTCGCGGTGGCGTCGTGTGATCACGGGTGACGTCGGCACCGTGCCACTCAACGTACCAGCTGGTGAGTGCCAAAGCTGGATTCCCGCGGTGAACGAAAGCATCAACGACCTGCTGGTGTATGTGCGCATCGCCTCGATCGATGGCGCGGGGAAGATTCTTGGTCAAGCCAGTCCATGCTACGTCAACTCGAGCAACAAACTGCCGATCATGGGCTTTTTCGAGCTCGATCAGGACGATCTGGCGCTGCTGCTCACGCAGGGCACACTGGACAATGTCGTGTTGCACGAGATGGGACACATCCTCGGCATCGGCACGCTCTGGAATTACCAGCGGCAGTTGCTCGTCGGCGCCGGCAGTGATGATCCCTACTTCAACGGTACCGAGGCTCGGGCGCAGTCTGCGAGCACGCCGGGCTTCGGTTACGCCGGCGTGGGCGTGCCGGTGGAGAACTCCGGCCTGACCGGCACGCGCGATTCGCATTGGCGCCGCTCGGTGTTCGGCAACGAACTGATGCAAGGCTATGCGCAACCCGGTGCCATGCCGCTCAGCCGGATCACCGTCGGTTCACTCACCGACATGGGCTATGTCACCGCGATGTCCGGTGCCGATAGCTACTCGTTGCTGATGGCGGCACGGGCGATGGCGCCGGGCGCGAGCGACGGAGACGTCATGGCGTTCGGCGATGACATCGCCGCAGCACCACTGTTCGAGGTGGACCGCAACGGGTCGCGACGTCTGGTCCGACCCATGCTGAAATAGCGGTTCGACCCGACCGGAGTGGCGCGAACTACGGCGTGGTCGGCGAACTCACCGACCCACCGGTCATGCCCAGCCATAGCATGAGCGCGACGTCAGTGGGTAACGCGATCGATTCCCGCAGCATGTACTCGATCGCCACCGCACGATTCGCCGAAATCGGACTCGTGCGCGTGGGCGACGGCAACGGACGCAATCCGTGCAACCGCGCCAGCACATCGAGTCGGAGCATATGAAAGGGATCGCTCACCAACAGCACGCTGGGGCGGCTGGGCATCGTGTCGCGCACAGCCGCCGGCAGCGAGTCACGCCAAGCCTTGAGCAACGCCGCGGCCCCTTCCATCGACGCCAGCGACGTACGCCCGGCCGGCTCCAGCAGAATGGCCTGCGTGGGCACGCCACGACGCACGAGATAGCGTCGCCCCGCCGCCGCTTCGCTGATCAGATCACCGGGGCGACGTCCGCCCGTGAGCACCACACGGGTGGCCCGGTCGCTTTTCCATAGCGCCAGCGCGTGGTCCAGGCGGGCTCGCAGCACTGGTGACGGGCGACCGCCATACTGCGCGGCGCCCAGCACCACGATCGCCTCGGCACGCCCCTCTGCCGCCCGCCGCGACCAGCCGAAGACAACGACCACGCTCAGCACCCACCCCGTCAGCACGGCGCCGATGAGTCGGGGAATGAGCGGGGGCCGATATCGGCCTCGGGCGACGCGTTCCATCCTGCCAAACTACTGCATGCGCGCTCGCCGCGAAGGCACGAGGAGCGCGAGGCGCCGTGCTGGCTAGATCGTCACGACCACGCCGGGCGCCGGGATGTCCACGGTAAAGCCATCGGCCCGCAGCTGTTCGGCGAACGCCGTCTGCGCCGGCTGTTCCCCGTGCACGAGAAACACGTGAGGCGCATTCCGCCCTTCCGCCGCGCCGCCGTCACGTACCGCCTTCATCCACGTGTGGAGTTCCGTGCGATCCGCATGCGCGCTGTAACCGTTCAGCACTTCCACCTGCGCCGCGAGTTCGACCTCGTCACCGAAGATCTTGATCACACGTCGCTGCTCCAGAATGCGACGGCCCAGTGTGTGTTCCGCCATGAAGCCCACGATCAGGATCGTGTTGCGTGCGTCGCTGGCCCCGGTGCGAAGATGGTGCAGAATGCGCCCCGACTCCACCATGCCCGACGCCGCGATGATGACCATCGGCCCATGCATGTTGTTCAGCGCCTTCGATTCGTTCACGTCGCGCGTGAACTTCACCAGCGGGAAGTCGAACAGATCGTTGGTGTGCCGCACCAGATCTTCGCTGTGATCGAACACCTCCGGATGCATCGCGAACACCGACGTTGCATCGGTCGCCAGCGGCGAATCGATGAAGATCGGGATCGACGGAATCTTGCCGGCGCGGTGCAGTTGATGGAGGTCGTATACCAGCTCCTGCGTGCGTCCCACGGCGAACGCGGGAATCAGCACGCGACCACCGCGGGCCGCGGTTTCGCGCACGACGCGCCCCAGCTCTTCGCGCGCGCCCTCTACGGACTCGTGATCGCGGTTGCCGTACGTGCTCTCGCAGAGAATCACGTGCGCGCCACCGGTGGGCGGCTCGGGATTCCGGATAATCGGCAGATCATGACGGCCCACGTCGCCCGAAAAGACCACGCGACGGAATTCGTCACCCGCGCGCAGCTCCAGCACGACCGAGGCGCTGCCCAGGATGTGTCCGGCCTCCGTGTACATCGCGCGCACCCCGTCGGTCACCTCGAACCACTTGTGGTAGGGCATGCCGACCATCTGTTCGAGCGTGCGTGTGGCGTCTTCCACGCGATACAGCGGTTCGGCGTGCGGGCGTCCGTGGCGCTCGAGGAATTCGGCGTCCTTTTCCTGGATATGCGCCGAGTCGGCGAGCATCAGGGCGCAGAGGTCTCGCGTGGCCGAGGTGGCCCAGATGGTGTTCTTGTAGCCCTGAGCCGTCAGAAACGGCAGGCGACCGGCGTGGTCGATGTGGGCGTGCGAGAGCACCACGGCGTCGATTTCGTCGATGGGGAGCGGGAGCCGGGCGTTCTTCTCACGGCTCTCACTGCGCTTGCCCTGGAACATGCCGCAGTCGAGGAGCACGGTGCGCTTGCCGACGCGCAGTATGTGGCAGGAGCCGGTGACTTCCTGCGCGGCGCCGGAGAACTCGATCTGCATACGCACCTGATCCTGAGGGAAGAACGCCACCCATACCGCGGACATTTCACGACATCACGCGGACAATATAGGCCCCCGCGATCTCACCCCACTTCGTCGGAATCATCGACGCGTCCGACCGGCGCCTGGCCCTTCCCTCGACCGAACCCCGTCTCGTGCTCGCTGACCCGAAGCGACATGAGCTCGCACAACTTCATGATCTGTCGGTCGGCCAGCGCGTAGTGCACGAAAAGCCCATTCTTGCGGCGCTTCACGAACCCGTGTGCATGGAGAACCTGCAGATGCTTGGACACGTTCGCCTGCCCCAGTCCGGTACCCGATACAAGCTGGTTCACAGTCTGCTCGCCGTGCTGCAACGCCCTCAGCAGCGCCAGGCGGGCGGGCTCCGAAAGAGCCTTAAAGCGCTCCGCGACTTGTGGCAGGACACCATCCGTCAAAACGAATCGACCCATCTAGACCTCGCATAGTCCCCGTCATTTCCCGTCGATTGGACGACGGTCGTCACGCTACAGGCGCGACACCCAATCTTATGCTCGTGGTCGACGTCTGAACAGGGACAAAAGGCTTTCCGCCTGCGCATTCTTCTTCATTGTCGCGTCAACAGCGCGTCAGACAATCATTCCCGGTCGCGCTGGCGCGCGAGCCGCCCTTACCACTCGCGATGCATCGGCCATTCGGTGATCGACGCGATGTGCGCACGGCCCACCAGATCCTTGACGTATTCGAACAGTGCTGCCGTGATGCGTGTCATGAGGTGGGGCATGCCCTCTCCTGTCGAGATGGGTGATCGCTCGTCGTCGAGCGAATCGGATGCTGCGCTAGCCTGATACCGGTGCATGTTGCGCGCCACGAGGTCGCTCGTGACGCCGCTCCCGACATGCTGAACGCATGGTAACGCGTGTCACGGCGTTGCGCATGTGTGTCACGGCACATCATCCGAAAACTTTTCGCGAGGTGAACAGTTGCTCTGCTCGAGCCGAAACGGCTGAGTTCACGACTGTCACACTTTCCCGGCACTGCCCTGGTTTTCCGCTTGCACGAACAGCACGCGCACACGGCGCGGTACGTCGAGTAGTAGACGCAGAGATGCTCGCGCCGCATCGCGAAAACCGCGACGCATGTCACAGTTCGCGTACGTGCGTCGCAGACGCGTATGACAGATCACGAAGTACGACCCTGCGAATGGTCCTGCTCGCTTCGCGTGCACGTGCTGCCGCCAACCGATGGCATGCAGCACCCGGTGTGAGGCATCACGCCGTGCGGAATCGGGCGCCGCACGGCGTAGTCACGCTTCACGAATCGCCGATACTCCGGCCACGCGAATTCCCTGCGCGCTTCTCGCTGTCGGATGAACACGCACCGTGACGAATGCCCTCGCTGATCTTCGCCGCGCCCGTTCGATCCTCGTCCATCGCGATCATGGCGCTGGACAAGGCGACGACCTCGGCATGTTCGACAGCGGCACGTCCGACATCGGCCAGCGACTGCTCCATCAGTTCGCCACGCGCGCACGACCACGCGATGTGCTCTTGGTTGACCCCGCCAGCTTTCTCGATGACGTGCGTCGGCCCACGATCGCGTTGCGGCGCCTCGAACCCGGCCTGTACCGCGCGATACCACGACTGCCCGCCGTGTGCCGTGGGCGTGAAGCGACCATCCACCGGATCGTGCGCGCCCTGCTGCTCGAGCTGTTCGATTCGAACCAGGAGCTCGTCGACCGATTTGATGCACCGATTCAATGGTTCTGTACGCCAATGCCGGCGCCAGCCATGATCGGTGCCTTTAGGGAGTCCGCCGTGGTCTACTCCCGACGCACGGCGTTCCCTCGCGATCGCGTCAGTCTGGCCTACGATCGCTTCCTGCTCGACCGCGCCGACATCGTCGTGACCGCCGAGTAGCGACCCAACCGCGTACCGCGCGAACTACAGTTCGCGATGGCTCTCGGCTGACGGCATATCCGCCGACTGCCGAAGGTCGCGACGCGCCAGCAACTTCTGCAACGACTGACGGTGCAGGCCCAGGGCACGCGCCGTCCGGGCGATGTTGCCGCCGTTGCGCGCCAGCGCCGCACCGAGGAACGCGCGGTCGAACTCCCGCAGGGCGCGCTCGCGCGCTTCCACAAAGGGCAGGTCGGCCGACTGCTCCATAATCGACATCGCGCGCATCGGACGCTGCGTCGTGAGGCTCGTGGGCAGGTCGCACGGGCAGATCTCCACCCCGTCGGCCATCACCAGCGCGCCTTCGATCACGTTACGCAGCTCACGCACGTTGCCGGGCCAGTCGTAGTTGAGCAGGATCTCGCTCGCCTCATCGCTGATCCGACGCGCCGGCAGGCCATGACGCTCGGCGAACACGTGCAGAAAGTGACTGGAGAGCAACGGCACGTCCGCCTTGCGGTCGCGGAGCGGCGGCAGCGCCAGCGAGATCACCTTGAGGCGGTACAGCAGATCTTCGCGGAAGCGACCGTCGGCCACCATTTCGTCGAGCGGCCGGTTCGTGGCCGCGATGACGCGCACATCCACCCGCGTCGTCTTCGTGCCACCCACCCGCATCACTTCACCACTCTCCAGCGCGCGCAATACCTTGGCCTGGGCCAACGGCCCAAGATCGCCGATTTCGTCCAGAAACAGCGTGCCGCCGTGCGCCGCTTCGAACAAGCCGCCGCGATCCTTCACCGCACCGGTGAATGCACCGCGCGTGTGGCCGAACAGTTCGCTTTCCACCAGCTCCGACGGCAACGCCGAGCAATTGAGCGCGATGAACGGCTTGTGGCGACGGGCGCTTTCGTCGTGGAGCGCGCGCGCCACCAGCTCCTTGCCGGTGCCGCTCTCGCCGCCCACCAACACCGTTACGTCGGTCCGTCCAACCCGCGAAATCATCTTGAACACATCCCGCATGACTGGCGTCGTGCCATACATGCCGCGGAACTCGCTCACCTCGGCAGCCGACTCCGGCGTCGCTTCCACGCGCAGGGTCGTCATGGCATCGGCGCGACGCAGGAACGCGATGACATCGTCGCGCTGCACCGGCGTATTGATGTAGTCCGCCGCGCCACGCTCGAACGCCTTGATGGCGGCGTTGGTGGCGCCAGGCGCCGTCGCCATCGCCGTGAGCAGCGTCGGGTGCACTTCGTGCAGCTCGTCGAGCAGTCGGAAGCCGTCGTCGCCCGGCAACTGCTGGTCGGCGATGACCACGTTGATCTCGGCGCGCGTGATGATCTCACACACACCAGCCGACTGGGCGGCGTGCAACAGATCGCGACCGTCCGCTTCCACGATCACACGCAGCGCGTCCACGAAAGACATACGCTCGCTCACCACCAGGATACGCATCTTGGCGGTCGGCTGAGTCGAACTTCCCCGGGCTGCAATTCGCAGATGACGCTCGCGTGCGGCCGGAGAGCGCGGAGATGCCAGCGCGCTGCGGACCTGCGTTGAGGGATCGACGTTGTACAGAGCGACGTTGCTCATAAGCGGAGTCTCGTATTGGACCGGCACGAGAAGTGCCTGTCCGTGGTGGGCGTACCGGGCACGGCGGCAAAACACCGTGCGCTCGTGCTGCACATCACAGATCGGGAAAACAAAAAGGCGCGACGTCTGCTCTGCGTGAGAGCGAGACTTCGCGCCTTCGACTCCGGGATCAGTATCCCGTCGCCAAGGTTGGATCGATCGAGCGATCCATATGTCGTCCTGCAGTGCTGCGGCCCGGGAATTCGGCGCGGCGGAAGAACCGCTACTGCGTCATGTCCCGGAGATAGATAATCGTTCGTCCCACTCAGCCGCGCAAGGCCAATCTGTCACAAAGTGTGTCGCAGATCGCACTCGGCTGTGCACAACCGACTGAAATCTCCACAACACACCCATGCGGTTGTACTACACCAGTTTGACCAGAAGTTCCAAACGATGGCGTAAGTCTCCGAGGGTCTTGGACTTGAATGCGCCCTTGGTTTCCTCCAGCACGGCAATCGTCTCTTCCACTGCCGATTGCAACTGCGCGCCACGGGGGCAGTTCATGAGCTGACAGGGGTGCGGTTGCAGCGTCTGTTGTCCCGCCAACGCGCGTCCCAGCTGCTCCAGATCGGTCAGTGATCCCATCACGTTCCGCAACGTGAGCGCCAGGAATGTGTCCACGCCCTGTCCTTCCGTGGCCGGCGCGACGGGCTGCGCTTCCACCTGCGACCGGTACTCGCGGAGCCGCGCTTCGGCGCTCTGCATCGCCTGATAGGACCGGAACCGTGCGACCGCGCTGGTGACGCGCTTCAGCAGCTCCGGGAAGTGCACCGGCTTCACCAGATAGGCCGCGACCGGCAATTCGATCGACGCCACGGCCGACCGCACCGACGGGAATCCGGTGATGATGATGATCGGCAGTCCGCCGCTGAGATGCGCGACCTGTTGCACCAGATCCAGGTCCGCGTTCCCCGGCATCTCGAGATCGGTGATCAACAGGTCGTATGTCGCCGCCGAGATCGCGCCCAGCGCCGACGCCGCGTCATCGACCGTATCCACCGTGAATCCCTCCCGTCGCAGCAACTCGGCGGTCGAGTTGAGAAACGTCGGCTCATCATCGGCGATCAAAATTCGTCCGCGACTCATCGCAGCACTCCAGTATCCAAAGGGGTCATCGGCAGGCGGACTTCGAATTCAGTCCCGCCTTGTAGCCGATCATGTACGACAATGGAGCCGCCCACGGCTTGAACGGACTGCCGGACCAGCGAGAGACCGATACCCATCCCACTCGTCTTCACCGTCCGGTCTTTCGTGCTGAAGAACGGGTCGAAGATGCGCTGTCGCAGCGCATCCGGAACGCCGGGCCCCTCGTCCGTCACGCGCAGCACGCACTCGTCCTGCTCAACGATCGCCGTCACCGTAATCGTGCCATTCGGCGGCGACGCATCGAATGCATTCTGTACGAGATTGTACATCGTCTGCCGGAGAAGCGCATCGGGAACCGGCACCAGCGATGGCGCCCGCGACAAGTCTGTCACAATCTTCACCTGACGAACGCGATTCACCTGCTCGAGAAAGCTCACCGCATCGGTCACGGCCAGAATCACCGACGACTGGGCGATCATGGATTGATCGGGGCGATACGTCTCGTACAACTGGCGGGTGACCGCCGCAATGCGCGCAATTTCACGTTCAATCGCGCCCACGAACCGGTAATGCGGATGATCGCCCGGAATGGCCCCGCGAATGAGCAGGAACGCATTCTGAATGCCCGCCAGCGGATTGTTGATCTCATGCGCCACGCGGGCCGCGAGCTGCCCCATGGTCGTCAACGCGCCGATCTCGCGCAGCGATTCCTCGGCCCGTTTGCGCATCGTCAGATCACGCCCCTCCACCAGCACCTGCACGACCCGGTCGTCATGGTCGAAAATCGGCTTCAGCGAAAAGTCGATCGACGCCAGGCGTTCACCCGGTCGCTCGACCTCCACTTCGAAGCGATTCGTGTCGCCGGCCCGCGCTTTCACGAAGCGATCCTGCACCCGCTCGCTGGTGAGCGCATCGTCGGCCCACCACGGGGCCTGCCAGAAGCGCACACCCTGCAGCGCATCGGCCGTGGTCGCGGCCAATTCGCCGGCGGCGCGGTTGGCCTCCAGGATACCGCCATCGTAGTCGAGCAGCAGCTGCACCTGATTCGCCGTGTCGAACATCGCCCGGAACCGCCGTTCACTCTCCTCGCGTGACGCGTCCGCGAGCGCGCGCTCCGTCACGTCGGCCGAGATACCCAGCACCCGCACCGGGCTGCCGTCGGCCAGGCGCTCCACGACCCGGCCGCGATCGACCAGCGCATGCCACGATCCGTCACCGGCGCGCAACCGATACTCGCACTCGAAGGCCTCGGCGCGACCTCGCACGTGCGCGTCGAGCGCCCGGGCATACGCCTCGCTGTCATCGGGATGGATCAGCGCGGACCAAGCTGTGAAGCCGCCCGCGAGGACCGTCGGATCGATGCCGAGATAGCGCATCAAGGCCGGGCTCCGGTGCATCGCGCCACGCGGAATCTCGAGCTCCCACACGCCATCGGTGGCCCGTTCGATGGCGAGCTGCATGCGCTCCCTGCCCTCACTGCTGGCCTGCGCCCACATCGCGCGCTGCTGCCACATCGTGACCGACAGCAACACGGCGACCGAGAAGCCCAGCAGCAACACCAGTTCGGGGAGCGTGGAACGCGACGTACCGGTGGTCTGGGACACCGAGATCAGGAGCTGACGCGCCCCCAGTTTCAGCGGTGCCGTGTATTCGGGCGTCGCCGACGCAATGCGTCCCGTGATCAGCGAATCGCCGCGCGACACCGCCACGGCGAAACCGCCGCGCGTGTCAGCAGTGAAATCCTTGATCAGCCCCGCTTCGTCCACGATCCCGACCAATACTGTGCGCCCGATCGAGGCCAGCGACGTTGGTGTGGTGATCGGATACATCAACGCGAGTCCCCACGGAGCGTTGTGCAGCGCGATCGCATGTCGCATGGTCGACGGCAGCGACCCGGGTGGCGGCGCCTGACCGACGTGATACCGACGCGCCATGAAGTCGAGCAGCTGCGCGTGAATGACCGGCAACAGCGGCACATCAGGTACGGAGCGCAGCACCGTACCGGTCGAGTCGAGCCAGACCATCGCGACGAGTCCGGCGGTTTCATCGATGAGTCGCGGAAACGACGTCGTCCACGCCGCGTCATCGATCCGGCGCCCTCCTGAGAGGAACACCGCGGTACGGCCCAGCGCCCGATCAACCGTAAGAAACTGCCGCTGAGCGGCGCGATCCAGCGCGTCCGCGGCGATCGCCGCGCGCGCCCGAGTCTGCGCGAGCTCGCGATTCACCAGGGCCTGCCAGAGCACCAGCACGAACAACATCGTGCTCGCACCAGCCAGTACCGGTGCCCAGCGCGGTGGAGCCTTGGTGCGCACCTCGTGCGCCACGTTGCGTTGCAGCACCGCCGTACCCAGCAACAACGACGCGAGCAAACTATGCAGCGGCGCACGAGCCGCTCCCCAGAAGCCGTCGGTTCCCAGCATGCCGGCCAGTTGAGCCAACAGCAACACGCCGGCGCTGGCCACCAGTAGGGCGGCCAACGCGCCCGTGACCGTGCGTCGACGCTCCGACTGCGACTGCGACGCCAACAGATACAGCGCCACGCTGTACAGCAGAAAGAGCAGTGCCGCCGACACCGGAATGTCTCGCAGTGGAGACGTATCTCCGATTCGAGCACGGGCGAGCGCGTCCATCGGCAACGTGGCGTGCTCCCAGGCTACCGCGAGGGCAATCATCGCCGCAGCTCCACATCCGATGGCCAGACGACGCGCCATCGCCCGACGTCCCGACAGCTTGGTAATCATCCCCAGCGCACCGGTGGCGATCATCACCGTACCGCCCAGTCGCGCCGGCGCGAAGGTGTCGAACGGTTGCACCAGCCACGGAATGCCGAACATCCAACCCAAGAGGCTTGGCACCGTCAGCGCGATGGCAGCAACGGCGAGCCCGCGCGTGAATCGCGGATCTGACGTGAGCGGTGGCTCCCAACCTTCGGCTTGCATACGAGACGGATTGTCGATGGGCTTGGCGCCCTTAGCTAGGTGCAGCCGAACGGCTGCATGCCTCGCGCCGGTACGACTCAGGTTTCGCCGAGTCGGATCCAGCGACGCACCGTCGGTGCCTGAAAGGCCTGCAATTGGGCGAGCATCGACGAGGCATCATCGTTGACCACCAACCACTCGCGTGGATTGCCGCGCAGAAATCCCTCGGCATCGACGTGCTCGAGCAACGCGAGCAGTGGAGCCCAGTAGCCCGACACATCAAAGAGACCGATCGGCTTCTGATGTACGCCGAGTTGCGCCCAGGTCCAGGTCTCGAAAAACTCCTCGAGGGTGCCCAATCCGCCCGGCAGCGTAATGAAGGCATCGGCGAGCTCGGCGATCATCGCCTTCCGCTCGTGCATGGAATCGACGATCCGCAGCGCCGTCAGGCCGTGGTGCGCCACTTCCCGTTGCACGAGCCCATGTGGCATCACGCCGATCACCTCGCCGCCGGCCGCCATCGCGGCATCGGCCAGCGCACCCATCAGTCCAACCCGACCTCCGCCGTAGACCACGGTCAGGCCGCGCTGCGCGATCGAGGTGCCCAAGACTCTCGCACACTCCAGGTACTCCGGACGCGCTCCATCGTTCGAGGCGCAGTACACCGCCACTCGCTGCAACGGCGCTGGCACATGCGCTGACATATGCGCTGGCGAGGACGCGAAGTCGGAATCGTGGGATGCAGTGCTCATCCGGGAAAGCTAACGCCGATCGGAGAGGTGCGATGACTGCAGCGTATTCATCCGGCGGGAGGCACCCCAGAGGACGATCGACGCGAGCGTTGGCCCGAGACACGCCAGGAGCACGACGGCCCGACCGGTCGCGCCGTGAATCGACGCCAGGTTCCACCACAGGGCCTGCACGCTCGTCAGCACCGCATCGGCCGACACCGCGATCGCCAGCGTGCGGCTCCATCGCCACCCCGCACGCCGTGCCAGTGCGCCGGACGCCCTTTCCTTCACGCGCAGCGCGCGCAGTCCGAACAGCAGCAGCACGTCGAATACCACCCACGCGACGTGCACGATGCCCGAGGGAAACCAGGGGAACGTCGGCGCCAGCGCCAGGAGTACCGTCCACGGGATCAGCAGCCACTCCAACGCCCGCAGCACCACCGCCGGTCCTCGCCGCAGCGTGCGCACGCCGAATTGCCACAACGACCCGCCGGCGAACGCCCGCAGGCCATCGAGCATCGCGCGGACACTCGATTGCTCTCGCGGATAAGCGAGATAGATCGGCTCCCATCCCTGCGGGCCCAGTTTGCGCTTGAACGCGGCGAGGCCGTCGAAGTTGAACAGCGGACGTGACCAACTGCGCGTGGTGCGCAGCCATCCGCTCACCGGTCCGGCCAGCGGCGCGAGCCCGAGGGTGACCCACGACACCCCATCAGCCGCCAACAGCAGCATGGCGTGATGCACCAACAGTTCGGCCGTGCCGTTCGGCGCATCGGGATCGCGCAGCAAATGCTCGAAGAGCCATCCCCCGCGTGCGGGGACCGGTACGATCGAGAGCAGGGCGACCGGGACACCGTCGCGCATCGCCACGAACGACTGCCGCTGCGACAGCCACGCGAAGGGGTCGACCTCCACCAGGAAGCCCATGCGCGCCATCGGCCGCGCGGCGAACCACCGCGCAATCAGCCCCTCCAACAGCGTGCGACGCGTCGGCTCGCGCATCGCCTCGGCATCGAGTCGCTGCACGATCACGCCCTTCGCCCGCGCCCGACGTAGTTGCTCGCGCAGTGAGCGGTGATGCGCGACGTGATCGGCCCACGATTGCGGATCCCACACCGGCTGCTCACCCAGCATGACGCGCCGGAATCGCGGCGACGACGCAAGAATGCCCTCGGTCGCGAAGAAACTCACGCGGCAGCGCTGCGATGCGGCAAATAGCACGAACGCCTCAGCGACCGCGATCGCCTCGTGCGGAGCCGCCACCGGTTCACCGGCCGACACCATCGCGCCCGGCGTCCGGTAGTAGGCCACCATGCCGCGATCGCCCTGCGCGTCGGTCAGAAACCAATGCTCGAGTCCTGCGCCGAGCGCGCGGAACGCCGTAGCGGTGTGCCCGTAGCGCTGGATCAGCGCGAGCGCACGATCATCGTCGCGGATTGGCGCGACGGCGGAGGCAGATGAGGGCGACACGGAGACGGTGGGATACTACCGGGAGGGCGCCGAGAACGGCTACCTTCGTGCTTATGCCGACCTCGCCGCGCACATTCCCCACGCTCAGCATCGTGGACCATCCGTTGGTCCGCCACAAGATCACGCTGCTGCGCGACCGCGCGACGCCGACGAAGCAGTTCAAGGAGTTGGTGGACGAGATCGCCATGCTGATGGCCTATGAGGCCACGCGCGACCTGGCATTGGAACCCGTCCCCGTCGACACGCCACTGGAGACCACGCACGGCTGGTCGGTGCGCGGCAAGAAACTCACGCTCGTCCCAATCCTGCGCGCCGGGCTCGGCATGGTGGAAGGCATTCTCCGCCTCATGCCGTCGGCTCGCGTGGGGCATATCGGACTCTATCGCGATCACGATACGCTCGAGCCCGTAGACTACTACTTCAAGGTGCCGGGTGACGTGAGCGAGCGCGATTTCCTGCTGCTCGACCCGATGCTGGCCACCGGCGGTAGTGCTGCCGCCGCGGTCACGTCATTGAAGCGCGCGGGGGCCACACGCATTCGCTTTCTCTGCCTCGTCGCCGCGCCGGAAGGCGTCGAGCGCCTCGCCCGTGAACATCCCGACGTCCCCATCCTCACCGCCGCGCTCGACCGCGAGCTCAACGAACACGGCTACATCCTGCCCGGACTCGGCGACGCGGGCGACCGACTCTTCGGCACGCGGTGAGTAGGGAGTATGGAGTAAGGGGTAAGGGGTAGGGCGTAGTGCGTACCCCGTACTCCTTACACCCGACCCCTTACTCCGCCGTTATCAACCAAACCACTCGCGCGGTTCGGTCCGCTGCTGATCGGCGGCTTCGAGCACCCATGACTGCGCGATCGGTTCGGTGACTTCGTCCGCCACCCGTTCGAACCACAACTGCGCCTGCGCATCGTCCCCGATCCGCCGCCACAGTTCGCCGATGAGATACGTGATCACCGCCCGCTCTTCCATCGGCACCCCGTCGAACGCCTCCAGGGCATCGGCGAAACGCCAGGCGGCCTTCCGTCGGAAGTACCGCTCGGCTTCGGTGTCGCTTTCGTCCACGCAGCACCAGGCGGCCCGCAGGTAGAGATCAGCGAGATACCGCGGATCGCTCTCCTGCCACTCCGCCACCTTGGCGGCGTGCTCGTACTTCAGAGAGCCCGATGGCAGCTGTGACACAAGCGACGGCGCCAGCTCGCTCCACACCAGCGCGCGCAACATCTCGTCGGGGTGCGCGTCTTCGCCGAAATCCCGTTGCACACCCGCGTACCCGCAGTGTGTGCAGAGATGCACGAAGTACGGCAGCGGCTGCATGCCCGCCGCGCGTTCGTGGAAATCGGTGCGTTTACCACCAAAGGCATTGGTGGCAACGACGGTCTGCGAGCGAAACAGCGTGTCGCAGACGGGGCAGGTCAGTTCGATAAGATGCAGCGTGGTCATGGCACGGCGTCAGGGGACGTCGATCAGTCTCGGCACCAACGGCCTCAGAGTTGAACACCGACCCCCGGATTCGCCGCGGCGAGCTTGTACGGCCCCGAAATCGCGGCTATCTTCTCGCGACTTGTTCGGCGATTAGTGCTCGTAGCTCTCGATCGCGTCGGTCTCCCGTTCCCGGGTCGTTGATGTTGATCAATCTGGTACCGGATTTTCTCGCCGTACTCGAAGCCGACGATCGCGTGTCGGCATATCTCGCCTATTTCGAGCGCCACAAGGCGCTGCTGACGGCCTACTGGGACAACTATGTCCTCGAGCCGTCGGGGCCGCATTTCGAAGACGTCGTGCAGTCCACGGTCAACGCGAATCGCGATGACCTGCTCACGCTCCTCTCCCGCACCGACGTGGTCGCACTTGCGCGTCAGGCCGAGGAGAAGGTCCGCACCCTGCTCGACATCGATGTCCCCTACGATGTCGTGCTCATGGTCGGTGTGGGCGCCGCCAACGCCGGAGAGCTGGTCGTCAACGGCCGCGGAGTCGCGTTCGTGTGCCTCGAGCACTTCACCGGTGTCGCCAATCCGGACACGCAGGGACTCGGTCTCGATCCCGAGCTGATTCCACTCTGGCTCGCGCACGAACTCACGCACGTGGTGCGCTACACGTCGCCCTCCAGCCGCAGCGACATGCGCGGCTTCGTGGAAGACGCCGGCGGCTACTACTCGTACTGGGAAACGGGCCGTCAGGCCTCGCTGCGCGAGCTGCTCGTGAACGAAGGTCTCGCGGTGCACGTGTCGCGCGCCGTCAGCCCGGGACACGCCGCGTGGGAATACTTCGGGTTCGCCCGGAAGCAATACGCCCGCGTGCGCGAGGTCGAGCCGGTGCTCCATCGCGCCCTCGTCAGCGACGGCGATCGTGCGGCCTTGGGGCTGCGCCTGCGCTACCTCTCCGGCGGCATGAGTGACGAAGCCCGCACCGTGGAGCGCACCGTACTCCCCGAACGCGCCGGCTACTTCCTCGGCGCCCGCATGGTCGAAGCGGCCATCGCCGCCCGCGGCTACGCCTGGGCCACCCGCGCCAGCGTCCACGAACTCGCCACCGTGAACGAACCGGTGATGGAGCGGCCGCGGCTCACGATCGTCGGGTAGTGTTGGGTCGGACGGTTCGTGAACAGCAACTGAACAGCAACTGCGGGAACACGGAGACGACGGATTGCACCGATTACACAGATAAGATCAACAGCGATTTTTTCTTATCTGTGTGATCTGCGGGATCCCGTGGACTCCGTGTTCCCGCTGTTGCCGTTGCTTTTCGCCGCGAGAATCTGCGCGTTACTTCCCGATGCAGAACTCGCGGAACACCCGGTCCAGTACATCTTCGGTATCTACGATGCCGATGAGATCCGACAGCGATTCGCGCGCCGCGTAGAGATGCACCGCGGCCACCGGCGCCGGCAATGCACCGCTCTCCCACGCGAGCAGAAATTCGCACAGCTCATCGTGTGCGGCCGCCAGACCGGCGCGATGACGTTCACGCGTCACCAGCACGTCATCACCAGTCGGTAGCCCCACCGCACTCGCCGCGGCCGCACCATCGATGGCTTCGAGCAGATCCCGAAGCCCCTGCCCCGTCTCGGCGCTCACACCGATCGCATTCCCGGTGGTCGCCACCGCGCTCAGATCCGCCTTCGTGTGCACCGGAATGACCGTACCACTCGTGCGAGTTGCAATCGCCTCAGACGTCGCCGCGATATCCGCAGCATTCGCACCGCACGCCAGCACGACCTGCGCCTGGGCCAGATAGCGCGTGCTCACTTCGATGCCGAGTCGCTCGATTTCGTCGTCGGTGTCGCGGAGGCCCGCGGTGTCCACGAAGCGCAGCGGCAGCGGGGCGCGATCGAGCACGGATTCGATCGCGTCACGGGTGGTGCCGGCGATCGGCGTCACCAACGCGCGCGACTCTCCCAAGAGCGCGTTGAAGAGCGACGACTTGCCGGCGTTGGGCGGCCCGGCGATCACCACCAGCACGCCGTCGCGTAACACGGCGGCCTGCGGGGCGGTGTGCATCAGCGCGCGCAGCGCGTCGCGCAGCGACTCCGCCGCATTCTTTATGCGGGCCGGTGCGATCGGGCCGTCGTCTTCGTCGGGGAAGTCGATGTCGTAGGCGATCAGCGCTTCCAGATGAATCACGTCGTCGCGCAACGCCAGCAACCGGCGTGAGAGCCCGCCGTCGAGCTGCGACAGCGCCTGACGGTGCATGGCCGTGGTGCGGGCGTCAATCAGATCGGCCACCGCTTCGGCCTGCACCAGGTCCATGCGGCCATTCAGCACGGCGCGCCGCGTGAATTCACCCGGCGTGGCCGGTCGCGCGCCCGCGGCCACACAGGCGGCCAGCACCAAGGCCGGCACCACATGACCGCCGTGCGTGGCAATCTCCACCACATCGTCGCCCGTGTACGATCGGGGCGCGGCGAACCAGGTGACGACGGCGTCGTCGAGCGGTTCGCCGTTGGGATGCCGCAACGCCACCCGCGTGGCACGGCGCGGCTGCAGGCTGGATGCGCCAAGGGCGCCAGCGATGGATATCGCTCGCGCCCCTGACAGCCGAATCACTGCAATTGCCCCGCGTCCAGCGGCCGTGGCGAGGGCGACGATCGTGTCGTCGCCACCAGGCAGCTGGCGGGCCGTCACCACGTCGTTATCCCCGCACAACCGGCGGCTGCGCCTTCGTGCGCTCCTGCGAGATCAGCCACTGCTGCGGCAACGACGCGAGGTTCTGCACGAAGTAGTAGAGGTTGAGACCCGAGGCCATGTTGAAGAAGATCACCATCATCATGGCGGGCATCAGGTACATCATCATCTTCTGCTGCTCGTTCGCCTTCATGCCGCGCATGCCGATGTACGACAGGCCCATCGCCGTGATGGCGACCAGCACCGGCAACACGAAGAACGGATCCTTGAGCGAGATGTCGGGGAACCACAGGAACGACACGCCGCGGAACTCGATCGTGTTCTGAAACACGAAGAAGAGCGCGAAGAACACCGGCAACGGAATCAGCATCGGCAGACAGCCCGACAGGGAGCTGAACGGCGACATGCCGTGCTCCTTGTACACGCGCATCATTTCCGCCTGCAGCTTGGTCGGATCGCCCTTGTACTTCGTCTGGATTTCGGCCAGGTGCGGCTGAATGCGCTGCATCTGCATCGAGCTGCGCATCGCCTTCTGATTCAGCGGCCACAGAATGAGACGCACGGCCACGCCGAAGACCACCAGGATCCAGCCGTACGACAGCCCGAGCGTCGACTTCATCCAGAGCAGCAGGCGAATGACCATCGTGGCGAACGGCTGCACGACGCCCTGCAACCAGCCGCCGTACGGGTTCGACGTTTCGAACGAACGGCCGATCGCCACCAGCCGCTTGAACTCCTGCGGACCGGCGTACACTTCGAACGCCACCGCACCGCTCTTGAGCGACGCCACGATGGTGGCTTCACTGCGCGTAGCGGCCTTCGCCACCCGCGCGCCACCCGTGAAGTTCACCTCGGCGAAGCCCGGCACACCCTGCGGGGCCAGCACACCGAGCAGGAAGTACTTGTTCTTGGCGACCGTCCAGTTGATCGGGCCGGTCTCGATGCGACGCTCGCCCGGATCGAGCGAACGGAAGGCGACACCCTTCGCGTTCTGCTGGTCCGGCTTGTAGGCGTACGCGAGATGCGACTGATCTTCGGTTGTGTCCGATTCCGACGAGCGGAAGCCGGGCGGCATGTCGATCAGCAGGAAGCTGTTCTCGGGCGCACCCTTCACGACCGCCGACACATTCACGCGGTAGCTGTCGGGCAGGAACGAGTACGCGATCGTGATCGCGCGGGCGCCGACGGTGGCGTCGTAGCGCACCACGGCGCGTCCGTTCTCTTCGGTGCGCGTGGTGGTGAAGGTCTGCGTATTCAGCGCGACCGTGTCACCGGGCGTCACGAGACGGAAGCTCAGCAACCGGTCGCCCGCCTTCGCGAGCTCCACCGGGCCACCCTTGGTGCGGCCCTTGTTGGAGAGCGCGACGTACTGCTGCATCTCGACGCCGATGAGCGCGGCGCCGCGGTTCGTGGTGCGGAAGACGGCCGGCTTCGTGGTCACGACAGCGGTGTCGACCGGCAACGCGATCGGCTGCGGCGCGGGATTCACCGAGTCGGGCAGGGCGCTCATGCCGGGCGCCGTGGCACCAGCGGCGGCGGCGACGGCGGCCGTCGCGGTGGCGGTATCGGCGACGACGGGAGTGGTGCTGGCGGAGTCTGTTACCGCGGTCTTGCTTCCAGGCGCCGGAACCGGCGACGGGAAGAGGATCGGCGTCAGAATCAGGACCGCCGCCATCAGGACGACGGCGAGGGCGATGCGACGTGGTTCCATGGTCTTTATAGGGGAGCGCTCAGGGCACCGGATCGAATCCGCCGGGCCGGAACGGATGACAGCGCCCGATACGACGCAGAGCCATCCATCCTCCACGTGCCGCACCGTGACGCTCCAGCGCCTCGATCGCGTACGCAGAACACGAAGGATAATAGCGGCAGGCGCCCCCGAAGATGGGCGACAGCGTGAGCTGATACCCGCGCACCACCAGAATGAACAGCTTCGCGATCACGGCAAGAAAGTTGGAGTCACCGCGCGATCTTCCGCACAGCCTGCAACACTTCGGCGCGAAGCGTATCGAAGTTTCTGGCGTAGGCCACCGGAAGCACCTTGAACACGAGGTCCATCGGCGGGAGCTCGGGAAGCACGTCGACGCGGATGAGTTCGCGGAGCCGGCGTTTGAGGCGGTTCCGATCGACACCCGAGTGCTTGTACTTGGGGATCACGAACCCCACCCGGGGAACGCCAAGAAGGGAAGACAGAGCGCGCACATCCAATGAGGCGGTGCGCACTCGCTTCCCTTCGTGTCGAACCCGCTCGAGATCGGACCCGCGCGTCAGTCGCTGCGCGCGCGGGAACGACCGGGAATCAGGCGCCGGCGTACTTCGACGGGATCTGGACGGTCAACACCTTGCGGCCCTTGCGGCGGCGACGGGCGAGAACCTCACGGCCCCACTTCGTCTCCATACGCGCACGGAAGCCGTGCTTGCGGACTCGCTTGGTGTTGCGCGGACGATATGTGGGCTTGCCCATAGTAATGCTCGAGGTAACGCGGTATGAATCGCGGCGGTTCGACTTGAAATTTTCAGCACCCGCGCCACGACCGCTGATTGACAGCGGCACGACGGCAGAGTCCTGACCTAGCCTCAGAAAATACTCGCGGGACTGGCTTGAGGTCAAGCCCGCCAAGTACACCCGCGGCAACGATTTGCCTTCGTCCACCCAATCCGCACGCCGACTTGCTTGCGCTCACGAATGCACGGCTGGTGTCACGTCGCTGACGCGATTGACTTATCCACACGCGAGCGTAACCTTCGCCGCCCCCGCCTGATTCTCGTTCGATTCTCGCCCACGGCCGGGGCCGCCCGAACCCCGACCTCCTGTCATGTCCCTTACGCCTGCTGAAACCTGGGATCGCCTGCGCCAACGCGCCCGGCAGGTCCTCCCGGAGCAGACGTACCGCACCTGGCTCGAGCCCACCGACGCCCTCGGCGTCGAAGGCGACACCCTCCTCATCGGCGCCCCCGACCAGTTCTCGGCCGACTGGAATGAGTCCAAACACGCCGACCTGCTGACGAGCTTCGCCGCCGTCGCCCTCGGGCACCCCATGAAGGTTCGCTTCAAGGTGGCCGAAGAGCGCATGGGTCGGGTGCAGATGGACATGTTCGTGCAGCCACCACCAGCCCCTGTTGTCGCGCCACTAACGGCGCACCAACAGCGCTTGTCGGCGCCACTGAACCCCCGATACACCTTCGACCAGTTTGTCATCGGTAAGTCGAACGACGTGGCCGCCGCCGCCGCGCAGGCCGCCGCGCAGGCGCCGGGCAAGGTGTACAACCCGCTCTTCATCTATGGAGAGACGGGGCTGGGCAAGACGCACCTCATGCAGGGCATCGCCCACGAGCTGCTCAAACGCACCCCCACGCTGCGCCTCGCCTTCGTCGGGACCGAGCAGTTCACCAATGAGTTCGTCAACGCGATCCAGACCGGACAGATGGGCGACTTCCGCCGCCGCTTCCGGGAAATCGATCTGCTGCTGGTCGACGACGTCCAGTTCCTGAAGGGGAAGGAATCCACGCAGGAGGAATTCTTCCACACCTTCAATGCCATCTATGAGGCCGGACGTCAGATCGTCCTCACCTCCGATCGGCCCCCCAAGGAGATCCCGGGACTCGAGTCCCGACTGGTCTCCCGCTTCGAGTGGGGCATGGTGGCGAATGTCGATTCCCCCGATCTCGAACACCGGATCGCGATCCTCCGCAAGAAGGCGAGCCTCGACCACCTCGAGCTCACCATCCCCGACGAGGTCATCGAGTTCATCGCCCAGCATGTGAAGTCGTCGGTGCGTGAGCTCGAAGGGTCGATCATCAAGCTCCTGGCCTACGCCTCGCTCAAGCACCGCGAGATCTCCATCGAGCTGGCCCGCGAAGCACTGCGCGACAAGCTCAAAGGCGCGACGACGTCGGATTTCCCCGATATCCCGCCCACCACGATCACCGTGGCCACCATTCAGCAGGTGGTCTCGCGCGAATGGGGCGTCACCCCCGACGGGCTGCGCTCGAAAACCCGCACCAAGCAGCTCACGACCCCGCGCCAGGTCGCGATGTACCTCTGTCGGGAGCTCTTGGCCCTTCAGCTGGTCGAAATCGGCAACGCCTTCGGCGGACGCGATCACTCCACGGTGATCCATTCGCTCGATCGGGTGGCCGAGGATATGGGTGGAGAACCCGGTTTTGCCGACCGGGTGTTGAAGGTCCGGGGCATGTTGGAAACTCTCCGATCCACTGGACAACTCGGGACCTGAGTCCCCAGTCGTCCACATCGCCGCGCATCTTTCCCCCCATTCGTGGGCCCCGATGTGCAGCAATGCGGAGAAAAAGCACTACTCGACATGGAATGCACATGATGCGGCATGGCGGAAGTGCTTTGGCACATGTAGCTTGCGGCGTTTGTAGACAAGCCCACACGCCCTGCTGCTACTACCAGTTTTATCTCTAAGACTCTTTTTAACAGCAGTCCTTCCACACAACGGGCATGCGCTTCACGATCTCGCGCGAGAAACTCCAAGAAGGACTCGCGGCGGTAACCGCCGCCGTACCGGCCAAGACCACTTTGCCGGTCCTGTCGAACCTGCTCGTCGAAACCACCGAGCGCGGGATTCGTTTCTCCGCGACCGACCTCGACATCGCCGTCAGCACGGAAGTCAGTGCTGATGTCGAAACGCCAGGGGCGATCACGATTCCCGCCAAGAAGCTCAGTGAGATCGCGCGCGAACTGCCGCCGTCTCCCGTGAAAGTTTCGGCCAGCGGCGAACAGCGCGTCACCATCGAATGCGGACGATCCAAGTTCAAGTTGCTTGGACTGCCGCGCGATGAGTTTCCGACGTTCCCCACCGTGCGCTTCAACGATTCGTGGCGCGTAAAGTCGGGCGAACTGCAAAAACTCATTTCGCACGTCGCGTTCGCAGTGAGCACCGAAGAGTCACGACCCATTCTCAATGGCGTGCTCTGGGAGCTGCGCGAGGATCGCATGCGCATGGTGGCCACCAACGGGCACCGCCTGTCGAAGATGGAAGTGCCGGTCGAAGCGAGCAGCGCCCCGCCGGGTGACCTCATCGTGCCGCCCAAGGCGCTCGAGCAGATCAAGCGTCTCTTCCCGGCTGAAGAAGAACTCGAGATCGCACGTGGTGAAAACCATCTCGGGTTCCGTTCGCCGTTCACGTCGGTGTTCACGCGCCTGGTCGAAGGCCCGTATCCGAACTACGAACAGGTCATTCCGAAGGACAACGATCGCTTCTGCCTGTGCGACAAGGCCGCGCTCACCAGTGCGCTCAAGCGCATGAGCGTGATCGCGTCCGACCAGACGCACCGCATCAAGATGTCGTTCAACACCGGCATGCTGAAGTTCAGCGTGACCACGCCGGACTTGGGCGAAGCGTCGGACGAACTGCCGGTGAACTACAACGGCGACCAGCTCGATATCGGCTTCAACGCCACGTATCTGCTGGAGATCCTGCGCTACATGCCCACCGAACAGGTGCGGCTCACGTTCAAGGCGCCGGAGCGCGCGGCCACGATCGAGCCCGAAGGCTGGGATGATCCGGCCAAGTATCTCTGCCTGGTCATGCCGCTGCGCTTGATGGACTGATCAGCGAGACATGATTGATTTGTCTGAGCTCCTGACGTGAACTTTCTCGCGACTTAAACGTCATAGCAGTCCGGGCGTTCGGAAATTTCTCCGAACGCCCGGACGCCCTCTAAGCCGCGTAGCGAGGCTCTTACTCCTCTGCGTTCTGTAGTTGTTTGGATTTCAGCTCGGCAACAGCGACCTGACTACGAGAAACTGGCAGACTGGCGATGACCGCATTTCCTTGGCAGTCGAGCAACTGTACTGAGGAACGTTCTGCGTTGAACTGAGCATATTCAGGCTCAAGCAACGCGTAGAGGAGTAACGCACCCGAGTCGTTGCGCTTCGCTGCATCAACGGCAGCAGCGTAGCTATTGTCGCCGTCTCCGCCTGATCCTGCACGGGTCGCGAGGCAGTATTCGTGACAATCCGCTGGTTGCGGTCCTTCACAAATCTTGCAATCTCCGTGTGTAGGTCTAACGGCTGGTTCGCCGCCACTTGCAATGTGCGCGCCGCCAGAGCACATGAAAATCCACGAGCATCCGACATCTCGAATACGTGAATTGCCGTCAGCCAATCGAGACCACGATGGCGTTGCGGTAGTTCCAACCGCAATCAGTGCTGCTGTCCCAATGAAACTCAATCTCTTAAACACTCGCTGGCTCCTCACTGAAGAATGTACCTAAATTGACGCGAACGCCGCGTCAGCGTGACAGTGTTAACGGAATTACCCGGAGAATGGGTGATCCGATCCTGTCATTAGTTAGCGAGACTAAGCGCATTCCTGGGAGCACACCGGCTGTGCCGGATGCGATTTGTGCTCTGGCGATCACGCGATTGCTCGACGGATCTAACACTTCAATCTCTGTTCGAAATAACTGGGTGAAGTCCAATGCAGCGGCTTGGACTTCACCGGGACGTTGATTTCGGACGGCATCCCATGCGCGTGGCCATGTGCGCGTCGAAACATTAGTGAAGACCCAAACGAGGCCGTTC
Organism: uncultured Gemmatimonadaceae bacterium; assembly: GCA_963843965.1. Taxonomy (GTDB): domain Bacteria; phylum Gemmatimonadota; class Gemmatimonadetes; order Gemmatimonadales; family Gemmatimonadaceae; genus Gemmatimonas. Next base: position 27,566 of record CAWJMR010000015.1, on the reverse strand, counting down.
GAATCCGCAGCAATTGCTGCAACTCTGGGCGGCGGCGGTGTGCTTCGCGTGCCAATATTGTTGAGGGATCTCTCTGCGAACCATTCGGGTCGTCGTTCCAGCCGCTTTATCAGCGTTCCATCTGATCGCCAAAGGGAAACATTGTACTCGAGGACATCTGCCGAGAGAATTCGTCCATCTTTGAATACGTGCACGAACGGCGTAGGATCGAACTGCTGCGATAGAGTGAACTTCCCGTCGGATGAGCCGAAGGATTTGACTAGTCGCGGGGCGTTTCGAAAATTGAATAGGTGCAGTGGAAATCCTGCGGAGGCCGGCGTGCGAATCCAACCTGATACAACTACGGAATCCGGCCATCGAATGACGCCCAAAAAGCGTGCACCCGGTTGTGGAAGCGTAATAGATCGATTGAATCGAAAGTCTCGATCGAGAAGGGAAATGCGGGTCGAGACGGGATCTAAGAGAACCACGCTATCGCCGGCTATACTTTGAGCATCGGCCATCATCAAATACTCGCCAGGTCCCTTGCCTTCCCGTCCGATTCTGCGCGCAAGCTTCCCAGACTTCGTGAATACGTTCGCAGGGATTGAGCCAAGCACCCAAACACCACCCAGCGGATCTTCGAATAGCCCGTTGGGATAGACGCCCGTATTTTGGTCAGACGCAGAGTCCGTGGTCAGATCTACAGACCTGCCAACGATCACGCGACAAGGGGTACACGCTACCTTATCTGAGATTCGTATTGAGGCTTGTGCTCCCATCGAGTTCGCCGCCAGCTGTGCGAATAGTGCGCAAGCCGCCGTAGGCCGCCAAAGGGTCCGCATTGCCGCCGCTCCGAATGGTTGAAGACGTCAAAAATTCTGCATTTCATGTTCATGTGCCTCTTGAGCACCATCATGTGAGCGGACGTTCATCATGTCAAGAGATAAAAAGAGCAGCCGAAGAGCTCGCCATTACCGCACACGTTCCGCCCGGATCTCCACCTTTTGCAGCACCTGCTGCGAGCGCGGAGCTCCGGGCGGAATGCGTTCCACCACCTGCATGGTGAGCGTGCTCGTGCCCTGCAGCTTCTCCAGAATGCCGGTGAGTGCGCCGATCTCTACGCGCTGCGATCCTGACCCTGTGCCGACCAGTTCGAACGCGCGGAACGCCGTGCCGCCTTTGCCTTCGAGCGTGGTGCTGATCTCGCGATTCACCACCAGTGTCTCGCGCGACAGCTTCGCCAGCGTGGAGCGCGTGGTCGTGTACACGGTGAGCGGCACGCCGTTGCGACACACCAACGTCACCGTGCTGTCGCGCCACTGATCGCCTTCGGCTACACCGTCGGGAATGCGCACGAGCAGTTCACGCGCCAGCTGCATCGCACTCACTTCGGGACGGTCGCATTCGTTGGCCAACGGCGGACGCGTCACGACGCGCAGATTCGTGCTGTCGATGAGCGCATCGATCAACAGCAGCGACGGTCGCACCGGGGCCGCGGCCGTTGCGGCCAACTGCCGCGCACTTTCGGCGATGCTGCTGCGCACGGTGAACGAATCCACCTGACCAGAGCCGCGCAGCGCACCAGTCGCCGTGCGATCGAACGACATCGACACCAGGGCCCGCGTGTCGATGCGCTGTTCATCCGACACACCGGCCGGCATCGCGGCGCCGCTGACTTTCAGGCGGGTCACGGCCGACACCGTCCAGTTCGTACGCGGTTGCGTGCGCGGCAGCAGTACGCGGTTGCTGGCCACGGGCGCCGCTGGTGTGGGCGCGACCACCACCGGACTCGGCGTGGGCGATGGCGTGGGCGCGGCCGGTGCACAGGCCAGCATCATCATGGGGCCAGCCACGCACCACGCAGCCAAACGGGCAATCGATGTCATCGGTTCGATACCACGTGCTACTCCACTGGACACACCGTACGGGGTCCCGAGATCTCATGGAAAGTCGCCGGCCTATAAGCCGGGTTCTGTCAGTGCTGGCATACGCAAGCGTACACCAACACCGGACGGTCATTCCTCTCGGCGTGCAGTCACCCACACGCTCCAGCAGCCTACCCGCGACTCGACGTCTTGCGACGTCCTTGCGAGACGGGTCGTCTCTCGCCGCTTATTTGGCCTTGCTCCGACTGGGGTTTACCGAGCCACCTTCGTTACCGAAGGCGCGGTGGGCTCTTACCCCACCCTTTCACCCTTACCGCTGCATCGGTTGCCCAACACAACGGCGGTTTGCTTTCTGTTGCACTGTCCGTCGCACGAAGCTCACGCCGCATGCGCCCAGGCGTTACCTGGCAGTCTACCCTGTGGAGCCCGGACTTTCCTCGGTGCCTGAGCTTACGCCCCGACATCGCGACCATCCGGCCGGCGACCGATCCATGAGATCCCGCAATATAACCGACCCCTCGATACGCCCCTATCGCGACGCGGTTCCACGGTCGTTCCACGATTGTTCCACTGCCGACGAATACATCCTATCGCCACACAGTGACGGCATGATGACGACACCACGGTAGCCTACCGTCGTGATCGGCCCGCTGCGCTCGCAGCCCCGGCCCCGCACACGGACCCTCCGGTAAGTGAGGCGCGAATGGCATCCCCGTTGAGATCGTCGCAGGCTCGCACCACCGTCTATCCCAGTGAACCGGTGAAGAGCGTCAACCCGCCTGCGGCCAAGGACGACGCGCCCTCGCGATCCATCGTGACGTTTCTCACGCCGGCCGAGCGACAGCGCGTGGATGCGTTGGGGCAGGGGAGCTACACCACCGTGCATCGCGAGAGCTTTGACGACATGCTGCGCGATCTGCGCACGCAGCCGGTGTCGGCGATTCTGGTGTCGGTGTCGCGCTATCAGCAGCATCATGCCACGCAGGTGGCGCGCATGGTGCGTGAGTTTCCGCGCGTGCCGGCGGTGGCCGTGCTCACCGGCAACGAAGCGCGGACCACGCAATCCCTGCTCGCGCTGGGGCAGCAGGGCGTGCAGACGTTGGTAGATGCGCGCGACCCGGCCGGATGGCGCGACCTCCGCCAGTTCGTGAATCGCGAAGTGTCGACCACCATCGAAGCCGTGGCGATTCGCCGGATTCGCGCCGATCTCGCCGGTGCGAACGACGATTGTCTACGCTTCTTCGATGAGCTCTTTCTGGCGCCGCGGTCGCTCACCACCGTGCGTCAGTTGGCACGTCGGCTGGGTGTGGTGCCCACCACCTTCATGAGCCGCTTCTTCCGCGCCGGCATTCCCGCGCCCAAGAAGTATCTCGCGACGGCGCGGTTGGTGCGCGCGGCGCGGCTGCTGGAGAACCCGGGGTACAGTCTCACACAGGTCGCGTTCCTGCTCGAGTACTCGTCACCGCAGAGCTTCTCGCGTCATGTCATGCATTCGCTGCAATGTGGGGCGGCCGAATTTCGCAAGACGCACACCGGCGAGGCGATGCTCGAGCACATGCGGCAGCGACTCATTCTACCCTATCAGCAACAACTCATTGCGTTCGTGCCCGTGGAAGTCACGCCGCAATGGATTTCGCGCCCCGCGTTGATGCCGGCGACGGCGCCTGAGTCCCCGACGGTGCTTGGGCCTGAGATCCCGCGCGTGAGTGCGTCGGTGTAGCGGCCGCCAACGCGGCGAACTCCGCTGTGCGCGTAGTCGCCGCGAACTCGCTCGTGTGACGCAAGGCCACCGCCCGCATACGTGCCGCCGTCTGCGACAGCTGCGCCGCACTGCGTGAGAGCTCGTCGATGCTGGCGCGTTGCGCGATCGAGGCATCGGCGGCGGTGCGTGCGCCAAGCGAGGCGCGCTCCGACGAGCTGTCGAGGGCTTCGAAGGCATCGGCCACACCGGCCGACAACTGCGCCTGTGCGTGGGCCAGTGCGGCCACGTCGTCGCTCTGGTGCGAAATGCGCGCAATGCCGTTCACGAGCGCCGACAACGCCTGCGTGGCATCACGCGCGATGTGTCCGGCACCGGCCACTTCATCGGCGGTGCTGTCCATCGACAACACGGCGGCGCCGATGTCGTCACGCACGCGTTGCACGGTGGCGGCGATTCGCTTGGCGGCCTGGGCACTTTCCACCGCGAGCGTACGGATCTCGTCGGCCACCACGGCAAAGCCCAGTCCTTCATCACCGGCGCGCGAGGCTTCGATGGCGGCGTTGAGTGCCAGCAGGTTCGTCTGCCGCGCAATGCGCGACACCGTGGCCACGAAATCACCCACCTGTTCCGACGCCGGTGCAAGCAGCCGCACCTGTTCGGCGGTCGCATTCACATCGGTGCCCACGCGCAGCAGCGCCTGCGCGGCCCGTTCGATGGCTTCTCGACTGGCGGCGGCGGCACGGTCTACGTCGTGCGCATGGGTGGCGGTACTGGCAGCCGTCTGCTGCGTGGTGTCGGCGGTCCGTCGCGCTTCCTGACTGGCCACGACCCCATCGCGCGCGCGTTCGCGCTGATGCGCCAGCTCTTCGCTGAGCGCGGTGGCGCCCGAGGCGACATCGCCGGCGCGTCGTTGCATCACACTGGCCGCGCCGTGAACCTGCGTGGCCACGGCCGCTAATTCATCGGCTTCGCGCTGCACGGTGTCGATCAGCAGCGTGAGTTCGTCGAGCATGCGATTGAAGCTCATCTCGAGAAAGCCGAGTTCATCGGCGTGTCGCGCGTCGGCCCGGGCCTGCAAGTCGCCGCGTTCCACCTGCGCCATGCGCTCACGCGTGCGACGAATGCGGGTGATGAGTTTGGAAGGCATCTGAATCACCTGCTGCGCCACCACGACCAGCATGACCGCGGCGAGCAGCACCTGCGCCCATGGCGCGGCGTCGGCCGGCCGGGCCTGCGCGTACGCATAGCTCGCGATCAAGAAGCCGGCGGCCGACGACAGCGTGGTGAGATAGCCGAGGGCCGGTCCGCGATCGAACGAATAGGGGACGATCGCCAGAATGTACGTGAGCACGAGTACCGGCGATCCGAACAGATACACCACGCCGCTGATCAGCACGGTGTCGACCACCGCGAACACATACTTGAACCAGCGGCGATACCATCGGGTGGATGCCCCGATCGCGGCGAGCGCCCAGTTGGTGGCGATGGCGGTGCAGAACATCGCGAGCACGGCCGGCAGCGACACGTCGGCGAGCCCCAGACGGAGGCCGGCGATGAGGACACCCGCGATGAAGATCGTACTCCAGAACCGCCGTTTGGCGGCGATTCGGAAGGTGGCGATGTCCTTGGCGCGCTCTTCGTCGAAGAGGGCCTGATACGGGGTGTGGGCGCTGGGCGTGTGCATACGTCTTACAGACGCGTCACGCCCGAGCGCGGTATCAGGTCCGGCTCAAGCCGGACTCAGGCCTGTGGGATCAGCGGCAGCAGGTCAGCGGCGGTGACCAGCGCGATCACCTTGAGGCCGGCCGCTTCGAGCGCCTCGTGGCCCCCTTCCTGGCGGTCGACCAGCGCCAGCACGCCCAGAATCTCGCCGCCGGCGGCACGAATGGCGTCGACGGCCTTGAGCGCGGAGCCGCCGGTGGTGATCACGTCTTCTACCACCACGACCTTGTCGCCGGGCTGGAACGGGCCTTCGATAAGCTTTCCGGTGCCGTGCTGCTTGGCTTCCTTGCGGACGGTAAAGGACCGAACCATCCCGCCGGTGCCCGCTTCGGCTTCGAGGGCCGAGGCGTGGGCAATGGCGTAGGAGATCGGGTCGGCGCCCAACGTGAGACCACCGACCGAGTCGACGGGCCAGCCGCTGTCGCGGAGGGCGGCGAGCGCCTCACGTCCAATGAGCATCTGCCCTTCGGGGCTCATCGTGGTGAGGCGGCAGTCAACGTACAACGTGGAACGGCGGCCGGAGGCCAGCACGAAATCGCCCCGCTTGGCCGATCGCTCGGCGAGCAGGGTGGTCAGCCGCGTCGAAATAAGCCCTTCATTTTGCCGAAGAGTCCACCCTTCTCCTCACCGTCACCGTCAGCCGAAATCGCCGGTACCGACTTGCTGGTCGAACTACTGGCACTGGTCGAGCTGCTGGCGCTGGCCATCGCCGTGGTCTGCGCGGCGGCCGCAAAGGCGTCCGAGAAGTCCTTGACCGTGGGGTACCGGTCGCTCGGCTGCTTGGAGAGCGCCTTCATGACGACGTTTTCGACCGCTACCGGGAAGGCCAGATTCGGCTTGGCCTTGTTGAGCGTGACCGGCGGTTGCGTGAGGAGCTGGGAAAACAGCTCACGAGGCGACTTGCCGGTGTACGGCAGCACGCCGGTGAGCAGGAAGTACGCAATGGTGGCCAGCGAGTACTGGTCGGCGGCGGGCCCGACCAATTCGCCGGACAACGCTTCCGGTGCCACATACATAAGCGTGCCGACGAAGAAGCCGGCGCGCGTGAGCCGCTGATCGGGAGCCGCGTCGGTATCGGCGGCGATGCCGAAATCGAGCAGCTTCACGTGATGCGTGGCCGGATCGTACATCACGTTTTCCGGCTTCAGATCGCGGTGCACGATACCGACATCGTGAGCGGCCTGAACCGCGCTGCAGATCTGCGACAGAATGCCGGAGACTTCCTTCGACGGGAGCGGGCCGGTCTTTTCGGCATACTTGTCGAGGATCTCACCCCCGGCCCATTCGATGGCGAGGTAATAGCGCTCGCTGTCCGATTGGCCGTAGTCTAGGGTGCGCACGATGTTCGGGTGTTCTACCCGTGCGCCGAACTGCGCCTCGCGCAGGAAACGCGCGACAGCGGTCTTGTCATGCTGCAGCTTCTCGCGCAGCACCTTGAGGGCGACTGTACCATGCGTAGCATGATCGGCACGAAACACGGTAGACGTACCGCCCTCGCCGACTTTTCCACGCACTGTATAGCCGGCCAGCGTCGTTCCGACTAGCGTCTCTATGGCCACGGGGCGAACGTAACGCCGACCTGCGGTACCAGCAAGCAGCATCCAGACATAAAGTGCAATCCGTGACCAGTTCGTTTGATCGGCACGGCTTTAGCGGGTGATCAGCAACCACGGCGGGCACTTCGTGCCTGCACGGACGGTACTATGCGTTTCGTGAACCCACGCGCCTTGCCTCTTCGAATTCGCTCCGTGGCGACTGCCACGACTACGTTGGCCTTGTTGGCCGCCTGTTCCGGTAATCGACCGGCAGTCGGACCGGGCTCAGCCGTTGCACCGCCGGGACCCGGTGGGGCGGCGGGTGCCGCCGGTACTGGGGTAATCCCCGGCTCGCCCGCCGACATGCAGCGGTTGTATCGCAGCATGGGCCTCATCGCGGGCACCGGCGCGATTTCCTTCGTGTCGTCGGTGTCGTTCCTGCGTTCGCCGACACCTGACAGTACCCTCACGTTGATCGCGCTCAGTCTCCCGTCGCGCGTCCTCGGCTTTACGCGCCAGGGTGAACGCTACGCGGCGAGCTACGTGGCGCGTCTCGAAGTGCGGCAAGGCACCACGGTGGTGAAGTTGATCGAAGCCACCGAAAAGGTGCTGGTGCCGACGTTCCGCGAGACATCACGCACCGATGAAAGCATCATCTGGCAGCAGTTCCTGAAGCTGGCGCCGGGCCGCTACAGCGTCGCGCTCAGCATCAAGGACGAGTCGAGCATCCGCAACGCCTCGGAAGAGGTGCAGCTCGAAGTGCCGCGTCTGTCGCGCGACATGCTTGGCTCGCCGCTGCCGGTGTACGAAGCGATACCGCGCGCCACGGCCGATTCGTTGCCGCGCATACTGGCCCGTCCGCGTGCCACCGTCGTATTCGGCCAGGATTCGATACTCCCGCTCTACCTCGATGCCGTCGGTGCCGAAGCGCCCACCCGCGCCCATGTGCGCATCATGGGCGAAGGGGACACGCGACTGTTCGACACCGATATCGAACTGCCGGCTCGCGGCGAGGGACACAGCACCACGTACGGTGTGCCCGTGGCCAAGATGGGCATCGGCATCAACACGCTGCTGGTGAGTGTCCCGGGACGCCCCGACACGGCGCGCGCGCGTGTCCTCGTGAGCCTCGGCGATGATCTGCCGATCGCCTCGTTCGACGAGATGTTCGCCTACCTGCGCTACTTCACGACCGCCGACCGTCTCAAGACGTTGCGTGATGCCACGCCGGCGCAGCGTCCCGAGGCATGGGCGAACTTTCTCAAGGCCACCGATCCGATTCCCGGTACCGCCGAGAATGAAGGACTGCGCGACTACTTCGCGCGCATTCGCGTGGCAAACATCCGCTTCCGTGACGACGGCCCGGTGGGCTGGCAGAGCGACCGCGGTACCGCCTTCGTGGCGCTCGGCGATCCGGACAACATCGTCGATACCGGCATGAACGATCCGAACGCCCGCGTGCGTCAGCAGATCTGGGAGTATCGCGAGCTCCGTGTGCAGATCGTGTTCGTCGATCAGACGGGATTCGGACGTTGGCGTTTGTCGACGCAGGGTCGGGCGGAACTCGATAACGCGATCCGTCGTCGCATGGCGTCGCGGCAGTGAGCGAGGTGCAACGCCCCACCGCACCGCGTCTGTTTCTGATCGATGGCTATGCCCTGATCTACCGCGCGTTCTTCGCGCTGATGACGCGTCCGCTGACGACGAGTCACGGCGAAAACACCTCGGCCGCCTGGGGCATCGCGACGTTTCTCAAGCGGCTGTTGGTTACGCACAAACCGGAGTTGCTGGGTTGGGTGCATGACTCGGGCGCGACGTTCCGCGACGATCTGTATCCCGACTACAAGGCCACGCGCGAGAAGCTGACCGACGAACTGCAGGCTGACTTCGATCGTGGACTCGAGCGCATCAATCAGTTGCTCGCGGCCTACAGCATTCCCGTGCTCGCCGTGCCCGGCTTCGAAGCCGACGACGTGATCGGCACGCTCGCGCGCAAAGGCGTCGATGCCGGCTACAACGTCGTGATCGTCTCCGGCGACAAGGACTTCCAGCAGCTCGTGCGCCCCGGCGTGTGGTTGCTCAATCCGGGTCGCGGTGGCCCGGCCAGCGTGGAAGAGCAGTGGGTCGGCGTCGAGAACGCGAACGATCGGCTTGGTGTGCCGCCCGATCGCGTGATCGACTATCTCGCGCTGGTAGGCGACTCGTCGGACAACGTGCCCGGCGTAAAGGGCATCGGTGAGAAGGGCGCGCAGGAGCTGATCGCACAGTTCGGTTCGCTCGAGGATATCCTCGCGCACGTGCAGGAGATCACGAAGAAGCGACCGCGTGAAGCCTTGCTGGCGCAGGAAGCGGAAGCGCGCCTGTCGAAGCAGCTGGTCACGATTCATCAGGACGTGCCGATCGAACTCGATCCGTCCACGTTGCAGATGAGCGCACCCGATACGCAGGCGTTGCGTCATCTGTATCTGGAACTCGAGTTCACATCGCTATTGAAGGAGCTGGGTGGCAGCGCGCCGAGCGCAAATGCGCCGAGCGCACATGCGCCGAGCGGAAACGCACAGGGCGATCTGTCCGTGCTGGTGCCGCGCCCGGCGGAGCCGTCGACGGAATCGGATGCGACCGACAGCGCGCCCACGTATGCGAGCCGTCCCGCTGCGCTGGCGATGACGATGGGCGCGAGCGGCGTGCCGGTGCTCTCCGACGCACGCTACGTCACGGTGGACAGCATACCCGCACTCGAGGCGCTGCTGGCGCGTGTGCGCGAGGTGCCGTTCATCGCGTTCGATACCGAGACGGTGCCCGAGCCCGGCGCGCCGGCCACGATCGATGCGATGCGGGCCACGCTGGTGGGCTTGTCGATCGCGGTAGCTCCTGGCGAGGCGTACTACCTGCCGTTCGCGCATCGTCATGACGACGGCGGTGGCAATCTCGCGTTGTTGTCGGGCGATGCCGGTATCGCCGGCCGTCGCTTGAACGCCGGTGTGGAGCCGCCGGTGAATCTCCCGGCGTTCAGCAGTGACGCCATGGCGCCGCTACGCGCGATGCTGGAAGACGCGAGTGTGAAGAAGCTCGCGCAGAATGCGAAGTACGATGTACTCGTGCTGCGCGGCGCCGGTGTGCGATTGGCCGGTCTCGAGTTCGACACGATGCTGGCCAGCTATGTGCTCGATCCGGGGCGCCGTTCGCACGGACTCGACTTGCTGGCGCTCGAGTTTCTCGGCCACACGATGACGGCGTACGATCAGCTGTGCGGCAAGGGTCGCAATCAGCTGCCGTTCGATGTCGTGCCAGTGGACGCGGCGCGCGATTACTCGTGCGAGGACGTCGACATCACCATGCGGTTGCGGGCGAAGCTCGAGCCGATGCTGGGCAGTCACGGCATGTCGGACCTGTTCCGCAACGTGGAGGTGCCGCTGGTCGAAGTGCTGGCCGACATGGAGTGGGACGGCATTGCTATCGACCTCACGTGGTTCGAATCGCTGAAGACGCGATTCAAGAGTGAACGCGAGCGTGTCGAGCAACTGATTTACGCCGAGGCGGGGCAGGAGTTCAACATCAACTCCAATCCGCAGCTGCGCGTGATCCTGTTCGACAAGCTCGGGCTTCCGGTGAAGAAGAAGACGGCCACCGGGCCGAGCACGGACGCGAGTGTGCTGCAGGAGTTGGCCGAGGAAGGGCACACACTGCCGACGCTGCTGATGGAGTATCGCGAGATCTTCAAGCTGGAAGGCACGTACATCGACGCGCTGCCGAAGCTGGTGCATCCGCGCGATCACCGGCTGCACACGTCGTTCAATCAGACGGTGGCGGCGACGGGTCGGTTGTCGAGTACCGATCCGAACTTGCAGAACATTCCGAACCGTCGTGAACTGGGGCGCGAGATCCGTCGCGGCTTCGTTCCGCGGTCGGGATGGCGCCTGCTCAGCGCCGACTATTCACAGATCGAGCTGCGATTGCTCGCGCACCTGTCGGGCGACCCGGCGTTCGTGACGGCCTTCAAGGCGGGTGGTGACATTCACCGGCAAACGGCGGCGATCATTTTCGGTGTGGACCTGGCCGACGTGACCGGCGAGATGCGGGCGCGCGCGAAGACGATCAACTTCGCCACGATCTACGGGCAGGGGGCACACGCGCTGTCGCGACAGCTCAAGCTTCCGCATGCCGAAGCGAAGGCGTTCATCGACACGTATTTCGAACGGTTCGCGGGAGTGAAAGCGTTTCTCGATCGGTGTGTGGTGGAGGCCAAGGCGAAGGGCTACGCGGAGACGCTGTTCCACCGTCGTCGCTACATCCCGGAGCTCAAGGAGCGGAACCACAACATGCGCGCCTTCGGCGAGCGGGTGGCGGCCAATGCGCCGATCCAGGGTTCAGCGGCGGATCTGATCAAGATCGCGATGATCCGGGTGCACCAGGCGCTAGCCAGCGAGGGGCTGGAGTCGCGGATGCTGCTGCAGGTGCACGACGAACTGATCTTCGAGTTGCCGGCCGCTGAGCAGTCCGCGCTGGCAGCACTGGTGAAGCGGGAGATGGAGTCGGCGGCGGTGCTGGATGTGCCGTTGCTGGTGGAGATGGGGGTCGGCGACGACTGGGTGGCCGCCAAGTCGTAATCGCCAAGTCGTAATCGCCAAGTCGTGATGGTGTGGTGACTTGCCTCGTTTCGCGAATAGGCGGGTGTTGCACTTTGCATGAACTCAGGGGCGCTGCGAGACTGGTCCCAACAGTTGTGCTTCGGTGGTAATTGCTCAAACCGTTGTTTTGTAACGGTTTAGGCTCGTGCGAGGCGCGCGGCACCCGGGTTGCCAAGGAAGAGGGTATCGCGGATTCCCAGATCCGCCCCCAATGCCTGCACCCGGGACCATGTCGTTCCGGGCCGACCCCGAGGAAGCCACATGCGACCGTCCCGTTCCCGTCAGGGATTCACATTGATCGAGCTGCTGATTGTCGTGGTCATCATCGGCATTCTGGCGGCGCTGGCGATCCCGAAGTTCCAGAGCACCAAGGGCAAGGCCTACGCGGCGTCGTTGAAGAGCGACCTGAAGAACGTCGCGTCAATGCAGGAAGACTATTTTTATTACAACGAGACGTACGCGTCGAACGTGGGTGCGCTCAACTTCAGCAGCACCAACGGCGTGACGATCAATATCGCCGAGGCGGACGGGCGCGGCTGGTCGGCCACCTCCACGCATCCGGCGGCCTTTCCGCTCACCTGCGCGGTGTATTACGGTCAGGCCGCCCCGCTTGGCGGCGCGACGGCGGAAGGTGTTGTACACTGCCAATAGCGGTACTCAACGCGCCACTTCGGGCGCACTACGGCAACAGTTGAGCTGTTTTGAACGCTTTCGAATACTCCATCGCGTCGGACCCTGACCCACAGCGGCGAGCCGCCCGTATGCGTGAGGTCACCTTCGCCTCCGGGGCGCGGGAGTTTCGGAAGCGCCGCGAAGGCATGATCCACGCGATGGACGGCGGGCTGTGGTTACACCGGCACGTTTGGCAGGGCCGCCCTATGGTGCATTTCGTGAGCACCGACCGCGCACGCCTGCTGGAGTACGGCGAAGCGGTGGGGATTCCCGCCAGCCGCCTGCAATACAAGCCCCTGCGCGACCCACGCACCGACGTGCGCCGCGAGGCCTGGCACTGGGACCTCGGCGGTCCCGTGTACCCGCCGATGGACGAGCGGCTGCTGAGCGACTGACCGCGGGTTGGGCGGGGATTGGCCGGAAATGAACGGTTCCCGCCTGACACGGATACGAACCGGTAGGAACTGGTAGAAACAGATCAACAACATTGGAAAAGGGCTCGCGCCGATGCCGGACGAATGCGCGGAGCGAATCCAGGGTGTCTGTTGCTATCAGTTCGTATCCGTCTCAGGCAGGAACCGCTGCTTTCCGTTCGTATCCAGCAGTGGCGGGGATAACAGCAGAAACGAACCGTTCCTGACTGACACGGATACAAACCGGTAGGAACCGATAGCAATTGATCAAGCAACAGCAAGACATTTTCCTTTTGCAGTCGCTCACAAGCGGCATTGCATGATGCCCGCGCGGGGCAGATCCACCGTGTCCGTTCGTATCGGTTCGTATCCGTGTCAGGCTGGAACGGTTCGTATCCGCTTTCAAATACCGTTGGTGTGTTCGCAGGCCAACCTAAGCCGAGCTTAGTGATCCGCCGCTAGTCGCTCCAGCGCGAAGGCGTCCTGCCGGATGGCATCGGCCTCGGCCAGCAGCTCGGACTGCAGCGACGGGTCGCGTCGGAATGCGAAATAGGCCCGGGCGCGATCACGGGCTCGACGGGTGCGGTCACCATACCGCAGGTCGCTGCTGGCCGACGGCACGAGGGTCAGGAAGAAGGCGAGCGCCCACCAGCCGCCGGCCAGTGACGCCACCAACGCGGTTTGCACGACGTAGGCGGCGAGCACCAGCAGCAGCCCGACCACCAGCGTGCGCATGGCCGGTTCGTCGAGCGCCTGCACGTTGCGCAGGGCCAGTTTGCGGGCGAGCTGGATCGGAACGAAGTGCGTGAGACGACCCCAGAGTCCGATCGGTGCGGCGATAATCGACAGCGTTGCCTCGCGGACGGCGAAGCGCATGCCATCGGAGGCGTGTGCACTGATCGCGAGATCGTGCGGGTCGATGCTCCGTTCATCGAGGCGCGTACGAAAGGCGCGCACGCGTGCTTCGAAACCATCGAGTCTCGCCTGCAGTGCCGCGTCGTCGCGCGCGCGGAGCGTGCTGTGCACCCGGTCGAGACGCCGTAGCAGTTCGAGTACGCGTCCCAGCGACGGCGTGCCCTCGGCCACCGACGGCGTCGGTTCCAGCAGCGCGCTCAGCGTGCCGCCCACTCGCTGCAACCGCTCGGCGTCACTGGGAGAATCGAAGTTCAACGTCACGGCCGCGAGACGCGCGGTGACCAATTGCGTGAGCGTGGCCACCGAGACGCCGGCGTCGACCAACGCGTCGACGTGAATCGGTTCGCCGACCTGCAGCAGCACGCGTGAGCGCGGCGCTTCTTTGCGCTCGAAGAGCAGGCCAATCGGTATGATGCGCACACCGCGCACGCCGTGGGCCTGATACGCCTGCAGCGTCATGCGGGCCAACCCGGTGCGGAGTGGCGCGAGTTGCGGCAGGTCGTGGCTCTTGCCCTCCGGGAAGATCACGATGGCGCCCTGTTCGGCGAGCGCGTCGGCCACGGCCTCGAACGAGGCCGCGTTGCGTTCGGCGTCCGCTGGCGAGGCCGGAGAGGCTGGCGCCGCGCCGGCTTTGCTTTCGTCGCTGGCACGTCGCAACGGAACGACGCCGACTGCGCGCAGAAATTTGGCTGCGAGCGGATTGGCGAAGATTGTCGCCTTAGCGGTGAACCGCACACGCCGAGGAACGGCGTAGCCCACGACCAGTGCATCGACCAACGCGTTCGGATGATTGACGGCAAGAAACACTGGACCGTCTTTCGGCACCCGCTCGATCCCCTCCGTCAGGATCGAGCGATAGTACCAATGCAGCGCGACCCCGACGACGGGCTTGAGCAGCTCGTAGATCATCCGTGACACGTCATGCGTGCAACCGATGCATCACACGGCACGCAGATTCTTGTCGGCGTCGCGCGCGGCGCGTTCGCCTTCCTTCACATTGACCGTGGCCAGGATCGCGCCGCCGATCACGAAGAACGCGATCACCCACAGAATGGCCCCGCGGCTGCTGCCCGTTTGCCCGATGGCAATGGCGAACACCAGCGGACCGAGAATACCGCCGAACTTTTCGAACACGGAGTAGAAGCCGAAAAACTCGCCGCTCTTGTGCTTCGGCACCATGCTGGCGAACAGCGAGCGGCTGAGCGCCTGCGTGCCGCCCTGCACGAGTCCCACGAGCACGGCAAGGATGTAGAACTCGCGCTCCGTGTGAATGCCGTAGGCGAAGATGCAGATGCCCGTGTACACCACGAGTCCGAGCAGGATGGACAGCTTCGCACCGAGCTTGCCGGCGAGTGTACCGAACGCAAAAGCGAAGGGAATGCCGACGAACTGCACGAGCAGAATCGCCTTGATGAGGGCGGGGCGCTCGATGCCGATTTCGGCCCCGAACGCGGTCGCCATCTTCACGATGGTCTGAATACCGTCGTTGTAGATCGTGAACGCGAGCATCGCCAGAAACGCCTGTTTGTACAGGCGCATCTCACGCAGCGTTTCGCCGAGTCGCGAGAACGCGACGGTAAACGGGTTGGCGGTAGAGCCTTCGTCGGATTCGACGCTGCGCGGCGGTTCCGGGACGGTGCGAAACATGGGAATCGAGAAGAGCAGCCACCACACGCCGACCGATACGAACGCCAGTCGTGCGGGCAGCGTGGCCTGATCGGCGGTGATGCCGTCGCCGCTTGGCAGCCCCAGCAGCCCGGGATTGCTGATCCATGCCAGATTGATGGCCAGCAGCAGTCCGCCGCCGATGTAACCGATCGCGTAGGCCGCAGTCGACACCCGATCGATTTCTTCTTCGGAGGCGATGTGGGGCAGCAATGCTTCATAGAACGTCATGCTACCGGTGGCGCCGGCAATCGAGAGCACGAATAGTGCAGAGGCAAAGAGCAGCTCGCCGCGGTCGATGAAGAACATGCCGGCGGTGGCCACGACACCGATCAACATGAAGGCGAACAGGAAGCGCTTCTTGGCCGCTTTGAAGTCGGCAACGGCGCCGAGAATCGGGGCCAGCAACGCGATCACGATGGCGGCCACCGTGTTGGCGTAGCCAAGCGACTGTGTAGCGACTTCAGGTGTACGATCGGCGCCGGCCACCTGAATGAAGTAGATCGGGAACACGGCCGTCGTGATCACGGTCTGCATGGATGACACCGCCCAGTCGTACATTGCCCAGGCACGCAGCTCGGATCTGTGGAGACCGAGAGCGTTCAACAATCCCTTCCGGGATCCCGTGCGGGCATCAGCCATGAGCAGTCTTGGTCAGGAGTCTCGTAATGGGCATCACCATGCGGCAGATTATAGTCCGTGCACACACACACGCTGTCCAGTACGCCGCATGACGTATCCCGGTCTTTCCATGCGTAGCCGTCTTCGCGACACCCTTCGCCGCGCTCGGGTCATCGTCGGCGCGGTGGGCCTGCTCGCGGCCGTCGCCTGCGACAGTCGTCCGGCGTCATCGAATCCGGATTCGGCGTCGACCGTCGGTGGTCCCGGAAACGCGGACAGCGTGTCGACGACGGTCTCCAGCAGCGGGTGGGACTCCGGAGCCGGACCGTTCGTCGTCCTCCCCACGGTGGACGGCGGCCTCATGGCTGGTTCGCTGTTGCGCCCCGACGCCAGCGAGCTGACGGTTGGTGACACCGCTGGAATCGGTGCGGCGACGGCCGACGGCCGCCTTGAGCTCTTTGCCCGAAGCGGAAAAGTCGGTGTGGCGCGGCTGACCGTCGAGGGAGCGCCGCGTGTGGACGAGGGATGCACGGCCTGGCCGGTGGCACGTCTGGCGGTGGACGCCGGCGTCACCGTGGCGCCATGGACGGCGGCTTTCGCGATGGGTCGCGTCACGGCCATCCCGCTCGATTCGATCGAGGGGCTCGCGCCGCGCGATTCTGCGCGTCTGGCAACCGATCTCACTCGCCTCGCGTCGGGATTGGCTGATGACACCAGCAGCACGTTTCGCGGACTGCCGTTCGTGGTATTGCGGGCGTGGCGCACGCGCGGACTCGACACCGCGTTTATCGTGGCCACGCTGGCGCGCCGCGTGAATCAGGAAGACGATCCGAAGGAAGAGCGACTGGTGGTGGTCGTCGATGCGATCGGCGACAACGCGAAGGCGTGGACCGTAGCGTGGCACGAGCGCGCGGCCGGTCATGAGGAAGAGTTGGTGGTGGCCGAGCCGTTGCTCGCCTTCCGGAATGTCGGTGCACCCGATGTCCGCCTGTTGTTCGGTCGCGATGATGGCGTGGCGCTGGGGGCCGCGGTGTTGTCGCGCAGCAAGTCGGGGTGGCGCGTGCTCTGGGAGAGTGCGGTCGCGGGCTGCAACTGATGATGCCCTCGCTGGGCACGCAGACCGCTTGGCTGTTTCTGCTGGCGATTCCCGTGGCCTGCGTCGCGTGGACCGTGACACACGAAGAAGTCTTTCGCGAACCGCGCGACTATTGCGCGCAACGCAGCGAGCAGGCGTCGCAGCTCGTCGTCCGGAAGTTCTTCTATCTGTTCACGTGCGAATACTGCTTCAGTCACTACGTCACGTTGCTCGCGCTGTGGATGACCGGCTGGCGATTTCTCATGCCCGACTGGCGCGGCGTTGTGCTCGCGTGGTTTGCCGTGGTGTGGGTCGCCAATCTGTACATGAGCATCTTCGGACGCCTTCGCATCGGCATCAAGAGCGAGCGGTTGGGCGTCAAGGTGCTGGAGGAGCAGTTGTCGGATAGTACCGACGCCGTTTGAACCGGTGCGTATGCTGCTCTGAAAACGCAAGGCGTGGAATTCGGTTCGTCTGATGCGTAGAATCCGCGCACATGACCGACACGATTGCTCCCGCCATCGTCGCGCGCGTCGCGACGGAACTCTCGCTGAATCCGCAACAGGTTCAGCGCACCCTCGCCCTCTTCGCTGAGGGTGCCACCCTGCCGTTCGTCGCTCGCTATCGCAAGGAGATGACAGGCGGTCTCGACGAGGTGCAGCTGCGCGATGTGCGCGAGCGCGCCGAGTACTTGAACGAACTCGAGGATCGCCGCGCCGCGGTGCTGAAGAGCATCGACGAGCAGGGCAAGCTGGACGACACGCTCAAGGCGTCGATCCTTTCCGCCGACACCAAGCAGGCACTCGAAGATCTGTATCTGCCGTTCAAGCCCAAGCGTCGTACGCGCGCCATGATCGCGCGTGAACGCGGACTTGGTCCGTTGGCGGAAGGACTGTGGAACGGCTCGCTCGATGATGGCGCTGCACTGGCAGCAGCGGCCGGACATCTCCTGCCGGAAATCGACGGAAAGCCGTCGGAAGTGCCCACCGTGGAAGCCGCGCTGCAGGGCGCGCGCGATATCCTGTCCGAACAGGTGGCCGAAGATGCGCTTATCCGTGGTTGGGTGCGCGAGATCACACGCGCCAAGGGCGTCGTGAAGAGCAGCGTGATGACCGGCAAGGCAAGCGACGAATCGAAGTTCAAGGATTACTTCGACTATGCCGAGTCGCTGGGCACGATTCCCAGCCACCGCATGCTGGCCATTCGCCGCGGCGAAACCGAAGGCGAGTTGATGTGGCGCGTGGAAGCCCCGCTTGAAGAGATCAACGCGCGGATGGCGCGCGAAGTGATCGGCAATCGCAAGGCGTCACAGCAGCTCACGCTGGTGGCCGCCGATGCATACAAGCGGTTGCTGTCGCCGGCCATCGAAGTGGAATTGCGCGTCGAGCTCAAGACGCGCGCCGACGATGAAGCCATCACGATCTTCGGCCGCAATCTCGAGCAGTTGCTGTTGTCATCACCGGCCGGTGAAAAGCGCGTGATCGGTCTCGACCCTGGCTTCCGTACGGGCGTGAAGGTGGCCGTGGTCAGCGCGACCGGTGCGCTGGTGCATACCGATACGCTGTACCTGCATCAGGAAGACCGCTTCGCCGGCGCGATCCGGATGCTCCTGCAGCGTTTCACGCCGGAACTCATCGCGATCGGCAACGGCACCGCCAGCCGTGAGACGGAGAATCTCACCAAGGCCTCGATGCGCGAGCTCGATCCGCCCGTGGGTGGCGAGCGTCCGCAGGTGGTGGTGGTGAATGAGGCCGGCGCCTCGGTGTACTCCGCGTCCGATCTCGCCCGCGCTGAATTCCCCGAACTCGACGTGTCGCTGCGCGGCGCGGTGTCGATCGCCCGTCGGTTGCAGGATCCGCTGGCCGAGCTGGTGAAGATCGATCCCAAGAGCATCGGTGTGGGGCAGTACCAGCACGACGTGAATCAGTCGCGGCTCAAGCAGCGCCTGGACGATATCGTGGAAAGCTGCGTGAACCGCGTGGGCGTCGAAGTCAACACGGCCTCGGCCGCGTTGCTGGGCTACGTGGCCGGCATCGGCCCGGGTCTCGCGCAGGCCATTGTGTCGCTGCGCGATCAGCGCGGCCGTCTCACGTCCCGCGCCGACCTCAAGGACGTACCGCGACTGGGTGCCAAGGCGTTCGAACAGGCGGCCGGCTTCCTCCGGGTGCGTGGCGGCGTGCATCCCCTCGATTCGAGCGCGGTGCACCCCGAGCGCTACGCCCTCGTGGAACGCATGGCCAAGGATCTGAAGGCCGATGTGAGCTCGCTGGTGGGCAACGAGATGCTCGTGGATTCGATCGAGCTCTCCAAGTACGTGAGTGACGACGTCGGTATGCCCACGCTGCGCGACATCGTGGCGGAGCTCAAGAAGCCGGGCCGCGATCCACGAGCCGCCTTCGAGCCGCCTGCCTTCCGGGACGACATCCAGAAGCCGTCCGATCTGCTGCCGGGCATGGTGCTCGAGGGCGTGGTCACGAACATCGTGGCCTTCGGCGCCTTTGTGGACATCGGCGTGCACCAGGATGGTCTGGTGCATGTGAGCCAGCTGGCCGACCGCTACATCAAGGATCCCAACGATGCGGTCAAGGTTGGACAGAAGGTGAAGGTGACGGTGCAGGCGATCGATCTGGCCCGTGGCCGGATTGCCCTCAGCATGCGCAGCGATGGCGGTAGCGGGACCGGTAAGCCGCAGGGCGGCGGCGAGCGGGGCGAGGGGGGGACCCGGCGTGATGTGACCTCGAACAATCGTGGTCCGGCGCGACCGGCGCCGAGCAACAAGCCGGCAGCGAAGCCCTTCGTACCGACCAAGGGTGCCGTGGCCCCCAACGGGATTCGCTTCAAGTAGCAGCCGTTGGAGAGGTCGTAGTTAGACTTCGCTGGTCATGATTCCCGTCTTGCTTGAGCAGTGCTTTCCGCCGGATGTACGTGAACGCGGGGAAGCGTACATCGATCCCTTCGTGCTCACCCTTGAGCACGTCGATGCCGTTGCGGCCACCGCCGCGGTGCAGGGCACTCGCACGTATGGAGTGTTCCTGCGCCCGCGCCCGGGGCGCCTGCACCTTGGCTGCACCTGCCCGCACGGGCAGGAGCATGGCGCCTGCAAGCATCTGTGGGCGCTGCTGCGCGTGTTGGACGCACAGGGCACGTTGGCGCCGCTGCTCGAGACCGCCGCGTCCTCCAATGCGGAGCCGCAGGTCACGTTCGAGCGCCATGCCCTGGCGGTGATGAAGCCCCAGGCGCGCGCCATCGAGACCAAGTCCACTCCCTCGCCGGAGTGGCAGACGGCGTTGCGCGACACGAGTGGCCGTCAGCGCTCGGTGTTCACCGAAACGCGCGTCACCAACCGCGCCACGTCGCTCCCCGCCGATCGACGCATCGTCTACCTCGTGCATCTCACCGAAAGCGCGCAGCACCGCGGCGTGCGAGTGGAGATCACGACGCAGCGCCGCGATCGCGACAGCGTGTGGGAAGAGCCGAAGCATTTTCAGTACTCCATCGACGCGTGGTGCAACGCCCCCGATCCGGTCGATCGACAGATCGCCGAGATGCTGTTGGGCAGCTCCGACGCGCAGGGCATTGCCACCATGCCCACCGGTGGATTCATCGTGCGTCCTCGCGCCTATCGCACCACGTTGCGCATGATTTGCGAGACCGGCCGCGCGCGGTTGCGCAGCAACCGTCCGTCGCTGGACTCGCGCATGATCGGGTGGGACGATGAAACGCCGTGGCAGGTCGCCATGCGTCTCGACCGGCCCACGCCCGATCAGTATCAGTTGGTGGGCGAGCTGCTGCGCGACGAAACCGTGCGGCCGCTCAGCGACGCGAACTGGATTCACGAGTCGGGACTCGTGCTGTTCGGCAACACGCTCTCGCGTCTCGACAGCGATCAGGTGTGGCCGCTGGTGCAGAAGCTGTGGACGGCGGGGGAGTTCGAACTGGGCGACGATCCGTCGGCGTTCCTGGCGGAGTATCATGCGCTGCCGAACATGCCGCGTCTGTCGTTGCCGGCTGGCGAAATGCACATCGAGAGCGACGCCGCACCGCTGCCGATGGTGCGCATCACGAGTGGTGCCGGTTCGTGGCGCACGTCGCCTTCGTGGCTCACGCTGCGCTTCCGCTACGGCTCGGAGTTCGTGGATGCCGCGTCGACCGCCTCGACCTGCTTCGACAAGAAAACGCGCACGCTGTATCGCCGTCGCGCGGCGGCCGAACGCAATGCGATGACGCGCCTGCGGGCGCTCGGCGCGCAAGAGATGTACTCGTACGCCGAGAGCCGCATGTCGCTCGTGGTGCAGCCGCATACGTTGCCGCGGCTGATTTCCGCGTTGGTGCGCGATGGCTGGCTGATCGAGTCCGATGGGGCCACGTTCGTGGCGCCGAGTCCGTTGCAGGTGCGTGTGAGCTCGGGGATCGACTGGTTCGATCTCACCGGTACGCTGCGCTACGGCGATCATGAGCTCACGTTGTCGCAGTTGCTCACGGCCATGGACGACGGCAACGAGCTGATCGAGTTCGGCAACGGTGTGATCGGCTTCTTGCCGGAAGAATCGCTGGATGAACTGCGCGCGCTGTTGGCGATCGGTGTGCGTCGTGGTGACGGCATCCGGTTCCGGTCATCGCAGCTGGCGTTGCTCGATGTGTTGCTGGCGGCGTTGCCCGATGTGGATGTCGACGAAACGCTGGCGTCGGGTCGTGCCGAACTGAAGAAATTCCAGGGGATCAACGCGATCCCGGTGCCGCGCGGCTTCGTGGGTACGTTGCGCGGCTATCAGGAAGAAGGGCTGTCGTGGTTCGGGTTCCTGCGTCGCTTCGCGCTGGGCGGCTGTCTGGCCGACGACATGGGTCTGGGCAAGACGATTCAAGTGCTGGCCATGCTCGAGGCACGACGCGAAGAAGGCGCCGGCATGTCGTTGCTGGTGGTGCCGCGCTCGCTCGTGTTCAATTGGGTGCGTGAGGCCGCGCGCTTCACGCCGGCGCTCAAGGTGCACGATCTCAGCCACGCCGAGCGATCGGTCGAAGATCTCGACACGGTCGACGCGCACCTGGCGATCACGACCTACGGCACGTTGCGCCGCGATATCGCGCGGCTTGGCTCGCGTCGATTCGACTACGTGATTCTCGACGAAGCGCAGGCGATCAAGAACGCCGGGACCGCGACGGCGAAGGCCTGTCGCTTGCTGCAGGCCGATCATCGGCTCGCGTTGAGCGGCACGCCGATCGAGAATCGCATCGAGGAGCTCTGGAGTCTGTTCGAGTTCCTCAATCCCGGCATGCTGGGTGCGGCCACGACCTTCAGTTCGGCCACACGCACGCTGGCGGCGTTACGACCGGGCATGCCGGCCGGTACCGGCGTCTCGGCGCAGGAGCTGTTGTCACGCGCGCTGCGTCCGGTGGTGTTGCGCCGCACGAAGGCGATGGTGGCGAAGGAACTGCCGGCCCGTATCGAACAGACGATCGAAGTGGAGCTCGAGCCCAAGCAGCGCGCGTTCTACGAGCAGTTGCGCAGTCAGTACGCCACGAGCCTGCTCGATCGCGTGGAGCGCGACGGTATCGGCAAGTCGCGCATGCACATTCTCGAGGCGCTGCTGCGGCTGCGTCAGGCGGCCTGTCATCCGGCGCTGGTCGATCCGACCAAGGCGTCGTTGCCGTCGGCCAAGCTCGATGCAGTCGTGCCGGCGTTGCAGGAGATCGCGGCTGAGGGGAACAAGGTGCTGGTGTTCTCGCAGTTCACGAGCTTCCTGTCGTTGCTGCGGGCGCGTCTCGATGCGCTCGAAGTGCCGTACGAGTATCTGGACGGACGCACGCGTGACCGGCAGGCGCGCGTGGACCGGTTCCAGTCGGCCGATGGTCCGCCGCTGTTCCTCATCAGCCTCAAGGCTGGTGGACACGGACTCAACCTTACGGCGGCCGAATACGTGTATCTGCTCGATCCGTGGTGGAATCCGGCCGTGGAAGCGCAGGCGATCGACCGGGCGCATCGGATCGGCCAGACCAACCAGGTGATTGCCACGCGTGTCGTGGCCCGTGATACGATCGAGTCCAAGATCCTCGAGCTGCAGGCCAGCAAGCGGGCGCTGGCCGATGCCATTCTGAGCGAGGACAAGGGCGGGCTGGCGGGGGTTGGGCGCGAGGAGCTGCAACTGCTGCTTGGGTAACTGCGAAGTACGGGGTAAGGAGTAGGGAGTAGGGGGTAGGGAAACGGAATTCGACTTCCAGCTGTCGAAACGAGGGTCGCGGTGCCACCGTAGGTCGGTGGGCGGCGACCCTTCGTTCGTCGTTGCCTCTCCCGCCTGTGGCTACTTCTCGGACCTCGCTTCCGGAGCTCCATGACTTCCCGCCGTGACTTCATGAAGCAGAGTGGCGCCGCGTTCGGCGCTTCGCTGCTCGCCGGCAGCTCGCTGGCTGCCATCCCCCGATTGCTCGGTGCCTCGCCGGCGCCCGATCCGCGCGCGCTCGACGCGTTCGCGGATATCCCCGGGGTGAAAGAACTGATGAACGCCGCGCTGAACGCGGCGAAGATGGCCGGCGCCACGTATGCCGACGTGCGCTGCAGTCGTCAGCGACAGAACTTCGTGTTCACCCGCGAACAGCAGATTCAGCAGGTGGTCGACACCGACACCGTGGGCATCGGCGTGCGCGCGTTGGTCGATGGCACGTGGGGCTTTGCAGCCACGCGCGTGCTCACCAACGACGGGGCGGCGGCGGCGGCGCGGGAGGCGGTGGCGATCGCGAAGGCCTCGCGTATCGCGCGGGCGCGTCCCATCGAATGGCTGCCGTCGCCGGTGGTGGCCGATGGCAAGTGGAAGGGCGCCTACGTGCAGGACCCGTTCGACATTCCGGTGGAGCAGAAGGCCGACCTGCTGCTCAGGGCCAACGCGGCCGCGATGAAGACGAAGAATGTGAAGTACGTGTTCAGCGGCTTCTTCTTCGTGAAGGACGAGCGCAACTACGCCAACACCGACGGCTCGGTGATTCAGCAGGACACGGTGCGTTCGTGGCCCACGATGCAGATCACGGCGGTGTCGGCCGATTTCTCCGACTTCCAGAATCGCGCGAACATGATTCAGCCGATGGCCCGCGGCTGGGAGTATGTGTTGGCGTCGGACTTGGTGGGGAACGCACCCAAGTGGGGCGAGGAAGCCGCCGCCAAGCTCACCGCCAAGCCGGTGGATGTGGGGCGCTATGACCTCGTGCTCGATCCGGCCAATCTGTGGCTCACGATTCACGAGAGCATCGGCCATCCCACCGAGCTCGATCGCGCGATGGGCTACGAAGCCAACTACGCCGGCACCAGCTTCGTCGCACCGCCGGAGAAGATGCTCGGCACGCTCAAGTACGGCCCCAGCATCATGAACATCCAGGGTGATCGCACGCAGGAAGGCGGACTCTCCACCATCGGGTAGGACGACGACGGCGTGAAGCCCGACGAATTCCTGATCGTCAAGAACGGCATGTTCAACGACTATCAGACCACGCGCGAACAGGCCCCGTGGCTGCGCTGGTGGTACGACAAGAACGGCCGGCCGGTGCGCTCGCACGGCTGCTCGTACGCGCAGGGCTGGGACAACGTGCAGTTCCAGCGCATGCCCAATGTGTCGCTGCTGCCGGGCGAGAAGGAACAGTCGATCAACGACCTCGTCGTCGGCCACCGATCGCGGCATTCTCATTCAGGGCGACGGCAGCTTCTCGATCGATCAGCAGCGCTACAACGCGCAGTTCGGCGGACAGATGTTCCACGAGATCAAGGGTGGCAAGATCGTCGGTGTGCTCAAGGACGTCGCGTATCAGATCCGCACGCCGGACTTCTGGAACTCGATGGACATGATCGGCGGCAAGTCGAGCTACGTGCTCGGCGGCAGCTTCTTCGATGGCAAGGGTCAGCCGCCGCAGGTGAACGCGGTCAGTCATGGTTCGCCCCCGGCGCGCTTCAAGAACGTCAATGTGATCAACACCGGGAGGAAGGCCTGATGCGTGAACGCGGAAGTGCAAACGACGCGATGCTCACGCGTGAGCAGGCCATGGCGATCGTCGAGAAAGCGGTGAAGATGTCGAAGGCCGATGCGGTGGATGTGCAGGTCAACACCTACACGCAGGGCAACATCCGCTTCGCCGACAATCAGGTTTCCACCGCCGGGGCCACCACCGATGCGCAGCTCGGTATTCAGAGCGCGTTCGGCCCCAAGCATGCCGTGGTCACCACCAACGATCTCTCCGACGAAGCGATCAAGCGCGCCGTCGAGCAAAGCGAACGATTGGCACGCCTCGCGCCGGATGATCCGGAAGCGATGCCGCAGCTCGGATCGCAGCAGTACACGCCGGTGAACTCGTACTTCGAATCATCGGCCTCGCTCACGGCCGACGATCGCGCGAAGGCCGCCCTCATCGCCCTCGAGATGGCGCGCAAGGCGGGCGATGTGAAGGCGGCCGGCTATCTCGTGAACACGGCCGGCGCGCTGGCGATCGGCAACAGCACGGGCATGTTCGCGTATCATCGCAGCACGAACGTGAACTACACACTCACCGCGCGCACCACCGACGGCACCGGTTCCGGATGGGCCGCCGCCGATCACGCCGACTGGGCGCAGATCGATGCCCGACGCGTGGCGGAGACCGCCGTGCAGAAGGCGCGCCTGTCGCAGAAGCCGGTGGCACTCGAGCCGGGGCGCTACACGGTGATCCTCGAACCGCAGGCGGTCGGTGATCTCGTGCAGCTCATCGCGAACTACGCCGACGCGCGCAGCGCCGATGAAGGACGCAGTCCGTTCGTGAAGCAGGGCGGCGGCAACAAGGTGGGTGAGAAGATCGTCGATGAACGCGTCACGATCTTCTCCGATCCGGCCGATCCGCAGCTGCTGGGTCGCCCATGGGATTTCGAAGGCATGCCCTTGGGTCGCCAGGTGTGGATCGAGAACGGCGTGCTGAAGCAGCTCATCTACTCGCGCTTCTGGGCGAAGAAGCAGAGCAAGACACCAACCGGCGGGCCGAGCACGTTCAAGATGGCCGGCGGGACGCAGTCGGTGGACGATCTCATCAAGGGCACCACGCGCGGCATTCTGGTGACGCGCTTGTGGTATCTGCGCGAAGTCGATCCGCGCACCGTGCTCTACACCGGTCTTACGCGCGACGGCACGTTCCTGGTGGAGAACGGCAAGATCACGAAGTCGCTGCGCAACTTCCGGTTCAACGAGTCGCCGTTGTTCCTGTTGAACAACATCGAGGCACTCGGGCGGCCCGAGCGTCTGGCGGGAACGGAGCAGGGCGGTGACGTCGTGATGCCGTCGATCAAGGCGCGGGATTTCAATTTCACGTCATTGTCCGAGGCGGTCTGACGGATTGCTGTGAGTTTCGAGTGGTGAGTTGAAGTTTGGGGTCGTGAGTGTTCCAACCCAGAACTCCAGACTTTTACTCACCACTCGAAACCCACGTGACGGCCAGTTTACCGCTTCGATCCCGCCGCCGCCTTCTCCACCTCTGCCATCACCCGCAGCAAATTCCCGCCCCAGATCTTCGCGATCTCGTCCTTGCTGTAACCGCGGCGCACGAGTTCCGCCGTGACGTTCAGCGATTCCGACGCGTTGCGCCAGCCGTCCACGCCGCCACCGCCGTCGAAGTCCGAGCTGATGCCCACGTGGTCGATGCCGATCAGCTTCACCACGTAATCGATGTGGTTCACGAAGTCCTTCACGTTCGCCGGCGGATCCGACGGATAGCGGCGCGCCGTGATGTCTTCCTGCTTCGCGAGATACGCGTTGCGCTTCTCGTCGGCGAGCGCCTGGATCTGCGCCTGCTGTTCACGACGATCGGTGGCGGTGATCCCGAACTCCGCGCGCAGATCCGTCATCGCGGCGGCGCGCGCCTGTTCACGCGGCAGGTCGCGCGTGGGATCGCACTTCACATATGCATTGAAGGCCACGATCTGGATCACGCCGCCGTTCTTCTTGAGCGCCTCGAGCTGCTCGTCGTCCATGTTGCGGCTGTGATTGCAGATCGCGCGCACGCCCGAGTGCGACGCGATGATCGGTGCCTTCGAGAGCGCGATCGTCTGCAGCATCGACTGCTTCGACGGATGCGAGACGTCGATCATCATGCCCAGGCGGTTCATCTCGGCGATGACCTGCCGGCCGAGCGGGCTCAGGCCGTTGTGCAGCCAGACGCCGTCGCGCTCACCGGTGTTCGAATCGGAGAGCTGGCTGTGTCCGTTGTGCGCGAGCGACATGTAGCGGCCGCCGCGCTCGTAGAACTTCTGTACGTTGGTCAGGTCGGTGCCGATCGGGAAACCGTTCTCGACGCCGATGAAGATCACGCGCTTGCCGGCGGCGTGGATGCGACGCGCGTCGGCGGCCGTGTAGGCGATCTCGGACCGTGACGGCGCGAGCTGTTCCGTGAGCCGGTGAATTGCATCGAACTTCTCGAGCGCCTGCGCGTTGGCGCTGGCAAACCCTTCGGCGTCGAGTTTGGGCGACTGTCCCACGTACACCACCAGAAACGCGCCTCCGAGCCCCCCTTCTTCCATCTTGGCGAGATC
Source organism: uncultured Gemmatimonadaceae bacterium (assembly GCA_963843965.1). Taxonomy (GTDB): domain Bacteria; phylum Gemmatimonadota; class Gemmatimonadetes; order Gemmatimonadales; family Gemmatimonadaceae; genus Gemmatimonas. Next base: position 225 of record CAWJMR010000015.1, on the reverse strand, counting down.
GACCTGCGTGCGCGGCAGCTTCTGCGTGTAGTTCGGTCCGGTCGCGGTAAAGTTGGTGGGGGCGATGTCGACGTGCGTATCGATGGACAGCACGGCGGCGTGCACAGCCTTCGCGTTGGCCATCACGGCGGCTTCATCGGTAACGGGCTTGCGATTCTGCGCGCTGAGCAGGGCCGGTGTGGCGACCAATCCAAGGGCGGCGCACCGCAGGGTGTTCGAAAGCGT
>CAWJMR010000014.1:0-147567 GCA_963843965.1 uncultured Gemmatimonadaceae bacterium | reverse complement strand
ACTGCTGAGCAGCTTGCCTGATTCAGATGACCCAGAAGTATCCATGCTGGTCATGGTGACTACTGATGGTCAAGAACTGAATTCCCGTAAGTACAACACAAATAGCCTGGCCAGGCTGATCCAACAAAAGCAAGCAACAGGCCGTTGGACATTTGTGTTCCGTATTCCAAATGGCAATCGCTATTACATCGAACCTCTTGGTGTACCAGCCGGTAACATCCAGGAATGGGAAACCACAGCAGAAGGTATGGCCAAATCCACACAAGCCAACGCAACAGCCATACGTACATTCACAGCATCGCGCGCTGGTGGTCAATCTGCATCCGGCTCGTTCTACGCTGACGCTGCAAACATCAACACAGCAGCATTACTCGAAATCCCGTCCAAAGATATCAGCTTCTATGTTGCCAAACCAGAACATGCAGGTATCATGATCCGTGACTTCATCCTGCTGCACCGTAACCAGTACCTGAAAGGCGCCGCGTTCTATCAGTTGACCAAAACTGAAAACAACATCCAGCACAACAAGCAAGTGTTGATTCAAGATCGCACTACTGGCAAGATCTACGGTGGCCAGGCTGCACGTAACATGATTGGTTTGCCTACAGGCCGTAATGCTCGCGTTCATCCAGGTGATCACGGCAATTACAACATCTTCATTCAATCCAGTTCCATCAACCGTAAGGTAGTGGCTGGTACTGGTTTCGCTTACTACGAAAAGATCGGTACACCGTTCACTCAGCAAGAACTGGATATGTTTGCACCAAAAGATGCAACCACTCCTGCACCAGTAAAAGCAGCACCATTGCCATTGGCTCAGCAGATCCCGGCAGTGAAGAACACTTCACGTAAGCCAGTGAAGTCACCAAACCCAGTCACACCGCGCGACACTAACGAATACTACGGTTCTCGTGATGAAGCGCGTCGCATCGGTGCACTGGACACACCAAAGCGTATTGCTCAAGATGCTGGCCCTTCAGCACCTAAAGGCAAACGCTGGTACCTGAAAGCCAAGTAATCCTACCTGGCTGTTAATTAGAGATACTCCACTCCTTACGAGTGGAGTATTTTTATTTGGAGAAAGAAATGTTTTTACAAATCGTAGGTATGATTTTTTTATTCTTGTTTGGCTCTGTATGTATAGTAGCCGGACTTGGTTTGATATTTACTCTCCATATGTTTAGTGGTGGTGGTGTCGAAACATGGATTGGCGTAATTCAAGTTGCAGTAGGACTTGGTGTATATTATCTATGTTACCTGTGCAGTCCATTCACCATAAGTATTGTGAGTTCATAATGGCTATTCTATTTAGAAAAGATCACATGAATAAATGGTTCGGTGTTCAACTCACCATTACTAATGATCTCTGGTACTACACAGGAGCAGATGGATTCAGAAAGACATTCTTCTTTAGCTTTGGCTATGCAACAAAAGTCGAAGGTAAAGCAAAAGCGTACTCTCTGGTTATTCTGGGCCTGAAACTATCATGGGGACTCAAACATCATGAGCAATGATTGGAAACTAAAGCGTACTGCTCAATGCGAGAAGTGTCCGTGGATTGTGGGAACAGATCCCCATGAAATACCTAATGGGTACTGCGAGCATAAACATGCCGCATTGAAAAGCACTATTGCCAAACCAGGAGATGTATCTACTGTGTTTGGTGCACAACCTGCTATGGCTTGTCATGAAACTGACAATGCTCATTGTGTTGGTTGGCTTGTAAACCAAATAGGTAAAGGCAATAACATTGGCCTTCGTTTACGTATGATGAACTGCACAAATGCAGACAAGATAAGACTCCGTGGAGAACAACATGCAACCCTTGAAGATACTCTCCCAAAAAGTAAAAGAGATGGATAAATTTGATTTACCCGTTGATTACACAAAACTTAATACACGACAACGTAAACTTGTTCGTGAACAGTATGTTGAGAAACAAAAAGGAAGATGTTCTGTTTGTGATTGTGGGTTAAATAATCCAGCAAACACACAAGGGTTTACTATCAACAAAGCTTTATTTCCTGTTGGATTTTTTAATAATCCAATACACCTTCATCACAATCACAAAACAGGTATGACCCTCGGTGCAGTTCACGCAGAGTGTAATGCAATTAGATGGCAATACTTTGGAGAATAAACCATGACCGAAAAATCACACGTAGCAATGGGCGCAGAGATCTGTCCTGTATGCTTGGAACCCCATAATGAAGTTGTAGTTCTTAACAGAACATTGAAAGCAACACTGCCACCTAAAATAAATATGGGTTGGTCATTATGTGCTGAACACCAGAGACAAAAAGAGGAAGGATTCATTCTTCTTGTTGAAGTATCTCAAGAAGTACATACTTTGAACGATGCAAGTCAGGTACGTACAGGCCGGGCAGTAAGTATCCGTGCTTCAGTATGGGAAGACATGATGAATGCTCCACCTCCTCCGGATCAGTTTGGTTTTATATTACCCGGCTTCATTGAGAAGATTGAAGAAGCAAGTGGTACATCCTTTGCTGAAGATACAAAAGCACCAACTGTTCATTAGGACACTATGAAACGCTTCTTCCTTGCAATGACAGTGACTATGCTGGCTTACATGCTTACTTCTGGTTTGCAGGAAGCTCAGTACCTGGCTGAAAAGAAGGCTTACGAACAAGGCGTACTCGACACAATGCAACGAATTGCAGCGGTACCAACTCCTCCTCCTAAGCCAAAAGAATCCATATCAGATGAAGATGCTCTAAAGTGGTGGACTGACACAACTGATATGAAAGCAGTAAAACAAAAACTCTGTTACAACCACTAAACCAACCTCAACGTAGTTAAACCAAGAAAGAAACAAAATGAAGAAATCTCTGTATGCAATACTGGCTATCTGTTTGTTCACAGCTCTGTCAGCTTGTTCTGAAAAGAAAGTAGCCTTCGATACACTAGAAGATGCTCGTGCTCAAGCCAGGGCAAATGCACTGTACAACGCACAGGCTTACCGTGCTGAATCTCCTCGTATGACTGGCTTCGATATCGTCAGTCATGGTGACAGTACACAATCTCCACAATGCCCTCAAGGTGACGGCTGGGCCTCAGTTAATCTGTTGAAGGTCGATGGCAAGCAAGTTGAAAAGTACAGCATCAAATGCAGTACAGTCAGCGCAGCATTAGGCTGTTATCTGGATGCAGACTTTCAGAAGAAACCTTTTGCCAAAGAAGAAAACTCCTGCCAGGAAACAAACAAGGTACCTTTCCCTCTGCCTAAGCTGGTCAAGTAATTATTATGGCTAAGCGATACGTGTACCACTACTACGGGGTAGTGTACGCTGCTATCAATGGAACCAATATGGTCGATGGGATCATCACAATAGATGGCCCAATTCTCTCATACGAAGACTCTGTAAGAATTAAAGAATCAATTATTGATTTTCATAAGCTCGGTTGCGCTCATAACAAATTAATTTTGAAATCTCTTTCTTTCTTGCACTCCATAGATGGTGACAGCAGTGTTATCCCCGGCAGTTAGAAAGTCTGGCGGGTGTGTGTTCGTTGAATTCCCTAAGTCTGCTTGGGGAGTTGAAATATACATAGAAGCTCGATCAGATGTCCGTTATCCTGGAGCACAGTTCATTGAAGTAGTAGTTGATGGTTTACTTCAAGAGAAGTACACTGAATACATGGACAGTGCTCCTATTCGTATTATTAAACTCATTAAGAAATGGGGAAACAAATGAATTACAAACTGAAAGACTATTTGATGTACAAAGCTCGTTCATTCAAACTGTTTGTAGTAACCAAAGCCAAGCGAGTAAAAGATTATCTGTTTGGTTTGTGTAAATAATTACCGGGGGTAGATAGGTATCGCACATGCCTGGTGAATAGCCAGAGGAGTATAGTTGTAGTGCATACACGCGATGTTATGCATGAAGACAGTGGGGGTTCAATTCCCCCTACCTCCATCAATCAAAAGGAAACGCTATGCGTATCACAGTAAAGAATCTGAAAGGTAATCAACTCAACTGGCTAGTTGAACAGATTAATTTCAAAGAAACAGTTGCCAATGGTGGCTTTATAAAGAAGTGGTACCGCGATAACCATGACAGTGGTGAAGCAATACCACACCCTTGTGTACACTGGGCCTATGTTGGTGACATAGTGGAGAAAGATAATATCTCTATCAATCCATTCTGGATAATGCGAAGTAAGTTGCCATGGCCTAAGAAATGGCTTGCTACATCAGAGATTAAATCTGAAGATCCAAGATTGGATGGTCTTGATGTGTTGTATGAAGATACTAATCCTTTGATTGCTATCTTACGTGTGCATGTAGCTATGCACTATGGCCCTGAGTTTATTCTCAAGGGTGATAAAGCCAAGGCATTCAAAAAAGTAAAACAATTTGATAAACCAATGGAATAATCATGAGAGAACTCTCAACACTCACACTGCTTCGTCGTGCAGTTAAAGCTAAAGCACAGTATTGGGACGCTACTCGTGCATTGGAACAAAGAATTGCAAAATCAGGTGACTACAATAATCGTCAAGATGAAAAAGCAGAACACATGATTGAACTCTTTGCGTCTGGTTTAGTTAAACCAGAAGATGCAAACCAGATCACTAAAAATGAACTGGGCGCCTTCATTAAATCCCTGGAGTAATTATGGCCGATACCCAAGAAGAATTCGAGCACAAGGTTGGCTTTGCCTTAAGCCAGGAACTTGAACTCATGGATGCCAGTGAAGGCATTGACTGGTGTGATAGCCGAGAAGTAGATCGACTGGTGGAAGTAATAAATGTCGCGCTTCGGCACGAGCTGGCTCCCCAATTTTCTCGATCGGTTCGAAGACAACTACGGCACCGTACCGCGCGCCGGCAGCACCACGGCCCTCGATACCGTCAGCATCTCGACCCGACAGCTGAACGACTCGCTCAACGCGCGCTTCGGCAACGACGTGTTCACCAATGGGGGACTGCAGGACCTGCAGATGTCGGTCAGCGGCGGCACCTCCACCATCCGCTATTACGTGGGCGGCGGCTACGAGGAGAATCGCGGCGCCGAACGGGTGAACCGTTTGAACCGCACGAACCTGCGCGTGAATCTGCAGGCCAATCCCAGTCCGGCGTGGGACGTCACCTCGTCGCTCGGCTACACCACCGGACGTACGTATCTGCCCTATGAGTCGGGCGGCGGCGGCGCCACCTGGGCGACGTACTTCTCGTCGCCGAGCTTCCTGTATAGCGGTCGCAACGCTGGCAATCCGCAGCTCGGCTTCCGCTCCGGCCCGCCGAATATCTACTACCAGGCGTATGACGTGTTTCAGGACGCCGACCGGTTTACCGGCAGCGTGCAGTTTGCCAACCGTCCGTTCTCGTTCCTCAACCATCGCCTCATTGTCGGCATCGACCGGCTGGCGGAGAACAACGAAGATCGCACGCCGCGTAATGACGTGATCGGGTCCACGTACGCGGCCTTCTCCGGCAGCGGACTCCCGACGGCAGGCAGCATCACGGCGTCCACGCGCGACGTGAACTACACCACCGCCGACTACATGGCCAACGCCGAATTCTCGCTGTTGCCGTCATTGCGCAGCGTAACGTCGGCCGGTGGACAGGTGTATCTTCGCCGGTCACGCTTCCGCTCGATTTCCGGCACCACGTTTCCCGCCGCCGGACTGACGTCGATCGCGTCGGCGACCGTGCGCAACGTAGGCAGCGACGAAGTGTTCGAGAACAACACCGTCGGTGGATTCGTACAGCAGCAGTTCGTGTTCAACGATCGCCTGTTCGTGACCGGCGCCATTCGCACCGATGACAACTCGGCCTTCGGCACCAACTTCGACGCCGTCACGTATCCCAAGCTCAGCGCGTCATACGTGCTCACCGAAGAGCCGTCGCTGCCGATCCCGGCGTTCGTGAACCAGCTGCGCGTGCGCTCGGCGTTCGGCGCCAGCGGATTGCAGCCCGGCGCCTTCGATGCCATTCGCACGTATACGGCCGGTGGTGGGTTCCTCACACCGTCGTCGGCGGGTAACCCCGATCTCGGTCCGGAGCGCAGCACCGAACTCGAACTCGGCTTCGATGCCGGTCTGTTCAACGACCGGATGGGCATGGAAGTGACCTACTTCAACGGCAAGACGAAGGACGCCATCCTGTCGCGTCAGGCGCCGCCGTCGAACGGCTTCCCGGGGTTTCAGCTGTTCAACGCGGGACAGGTGAATCGCAATGGTCTCGAGTGGATCGTGCGCGGCACACCATTCACGCGTGAGAACGTCTCGCTCGATCTCACGCTGAGCGGCAGCACGACGACCTACAAAATCGCGTCGCTCGGTGCCGGTACGAACGTCGTCTCGCTGTCCAGCAACATTCAGCATGTGGTAGGCTACGCCCCGGGTGCGTGGTGGGATCGCCGCATTGTAAGCGCCGACTACGATGCCACCACCAAGCGTGCCACGAACCTGTTGTGCGACAACGGCACGGGCGGCACCGTGGCCTGCGCGTCGGCGCCACGGGTGTACCTTGGCAACAGTGTGCCGCGCACCGAAGGTTCGATGAGCGCCGGGCTCACGCTGTTCAAGAACGTGCGCGTGAATGCCTTTGTCGACTGGCGCGGCGGTTACAAGAAGCTCGACGGCAACTATCGTGTGCGCTGCGGCGCGTTCGTGTTGTGCCGCGAGCTGTACTACCCCGACGAGGTCACCGACAAGGCGAAGCTCGCTGCGGTGCAGGCGGGAACGGCCTACACGTACCACCTGATTCACGATGCGAGCTTCATGCGCTTCCGTGAACTGTCGGCCACGTACACGCTGCCGACGCGACTGGCCTCCACGATCGGGGCGAGTCGCGCGTCGATCACGATCGCCGGTCGCAATCTCGGTCTGCGCACCGATTTCCCCGGCATCGAACCGGAGGCGTCGTTCAACGGCGGCACGCGTGGTGGTGCCTTCGGTCAGTGGGAGCAGAACGTGTTGCCGCAGCTTCGTCAGTTCGTGACCACCGTCAACATCAACTTCTGACCATCATGCGACTCTCAACGATGAAGGTCCTGACGGCGGTGCTCGCTCTGGGGCTGACCGCTGCGTGCAGCAACTTCGATCGCCTGTTGTCGGTGCAGACGCCAAGTCGTCTCGCCGAGGAAGCGTATCTCGTTCCCGCCAACGCGGCGCTCATCTCGGCCAGTGCCGTGGCCGATTACGAGTGCGCGCTCGGTGGCTACGTGGTGGCGAGTGGTCTCGGCGCCGGTGAGTTCGTGGAAACCACGCAGACGGCGGCTCGCTGGTCGTACGATCGTCGCAACATCCTCGCGGTCGATGCGACGTATGCGACGGCCGGGTGCGACGGCATCGGTGTCTACACGCCGATCAACACGTCGCGCTACACCAACGATCAGGCGGTGCGCAAGTTCGAGGAGTGGAGCGATGCGGAGGTGCCGAATCGACAGAAGCTCATCGCCCTCAATTCGGCCATCGCCGGATACAGTCTGATCCTGCTGGGCGAGGGGTTTTGTGAGGGTACGATCAACGTGGGTCCCTCGCTAACGCCGGCGCAGCTGTTCGATTCGGCCGAGGTCCGCTTCACCAAGGCGATCACGGCGGCCACCGCGATCGCCGACGCGAACGTGCTCAACCTGGCGTACGTGGGTCGCGCCCGGGCCCGTATCAACAAGGGCAACAAGACGGGCGCCGCCGATGACGCCGCCCGCGTGCCGGCGGGGTTCGTGTACAACGCCACCGCCGACGCCTCGATCGGTCGGCGCAACAACCGCGTCTTCCAGCAGAACAACCAGTCGTTCAGCGTATCGGTTGCCCCGGCCTATCGCACGCTCGGCGATCCGCGCGTCGCGGTCACGAACCAGAACCGGACGGCGAGCGATCAGGTCAATCAGCTGTGGACGCAGAACAAGTTCACGGCCCTCACGTCGAGCTTCCCGATCGCGACCGGCGTCGAGGCGCAGCTCATTCTGGCCGAAGCACGCGGGGGCACCGAGGGCGTGGGGATCCTGAACGCCCTGCGGGCCCGTGCCGGGGTGGTGTTGCCCCCGCTGACGCAGGCGGAGGCGACCGCCTTCAACGCCACGCTGGCCGAGGAGCGCCGGCGCGAACTGTTCGTGCAGGGCAATCGTTGGTTCGACATCAAGCGCTTCAACCTCACGCTGTCGCCCGCGATCGGGATTCAGTATCCCAAGGGCGGCGTGTACGGCGACCAGCGGTGCTGGCCATTGCCCGACGCCGAGCGTCTGGCGAATCCGAATCTGGGCTGATTTTCACCGGATTCGGTGGTTGGTTGGCGCGGGGCAGGGGGATATTCATCCTCCTGCCCCGTGTGGCTTTCGGACTGGCCCTGAAAACATGACGTTCGCGTCGCATTGGCTTCCGGGTCGCATTGCTTGGCGGCGTGCTGCGGTCTAGCTTCCCCAGCGAAGTAGTTCCTACCTCTCAGCCTTTTTTCAGCCTCTTTTACGGAGCGTCCGCGGTGAAGATCGCCGTGTGCATTAAGCGCGTCCCGGTTATGGAAGTGAAGTTCGCCATAACCGCTGACGGCTCCCGCGTAGATGAAGCGGGCCTCAAGTACGACGTCAACGACTTCGATCTGTGGGCGATCGAAGCCGCGCTGCAGCTGAAGGAGAAGAACGGCAACGTGGGCGAAGTGGCCGTGATTTCCCTCGGACCTGACGCGGCACAGGAGCAGATTCGCAAGGCGCTCGCCATGGGTGCCGATCGCGGTGTGCTGCTGAAGGCCGACAGCATCCCGGCCGACGGTCTCGCCATTGCACGTGCGCTCGCCGCCGAAATCAAGGAGGGCGGCTATGACCTCGTCCTCTTCGGGCGCATCGCCATCGATTCGATGAATCAGATGACGGGCCCGATGGTGGCCGAGCTGCTCGATCTGCCCTGCGTGACGAACGTCTTCAAGCTCGACATCACCGGCACCACCGGTCGTGCCGAGCGCGCGCTCGAAGGCGCGACCGAAGTCATGGAGTTCCCGCTTCCGGCGGTGCTCACGATCGACGACGGCCTGAACAAGGAACGGCTGCCGTCGCTCAAGGGCATCATGGCCGCGAAGAAGAAGCCGCTCGACGTGAAGCCGGCGCAGCTCGGCGACGCGAAGGTGACGGTGCACAAGATGGCACTGCCCCCCGAACGGGCTGCCGGACGTATCCTCGGCGACAGTGCTGCCGCGGTGCCGGAGCTCGTGCGACTCCTCCAGACCGAAGCGAAGGTGCTCTGAGATGGCCAACGTTCTCGTATTCGCAGAAGTCCGTGGCGGCGACCTGCGCAAGGTGGCGCTCGAGGCCGTGACGGCCGGCCGCGCCCTCGCCGATCTCTCCGGTGGCGGCAGCGTGCATGCGCTCCTCGCCGGTGACGCCGGCATCAGTGCCAAGGCCGCATCGCTGGCGCAGTACGGCGCTGACTCGGTGCTCGTGCTCGAGCACGCCGGTTTTGCGCAGTACAATCCCGAAGCGCTGGCGGCCACGGTGGCCCAGCAGTTGGGTAGCGGCACCTACGGCTACGCGCTGTTCAGCGCGACGGCGCAGGGACGCGACCTGTCGCCGCGCGTGGCGGCCAAGATGGGCGCTGGACTCGCGGCCGATCTCACCGGTTTCACGGTGGATGGCGGCACGGTGCTCGGTCAGCACTTCAACATGAACGGCAAGGTGATCGCCACGTTGGCGCTCTCCGGTTCGCCCGCCCTGTTGTCCGTGCGCCCGGCGGCGTTCCAGCCGGCAGAGGCGCCTCGTGCGCTCGCGACCACTGCGATCACGTCGGCCGCTGATCCCATGGCGTCGCGCGTGAAGGTCGTGGAGCTCAAGCAGGGCAACACCGGCAAGCTCGATCTCAACGACGCGCCGGTGATCGTGGCCGGTGGTCGCGGTCTCAAGGCGCCCGAGAACTTCAAGCTGTGTGAAGATCTCGCCGATGCGTTCGGCAACGCGGCAGTTGGTGCCACGCGTGCGGTGACCGACGAGGGCTGGCGCCCGCACTCGGATCAGATCGGCCAGACGGGACGCAACGTGAGCCCGAATTTGTACGTGGCCGTCGGCATTTCGGGCGCGATTCAGCACCTGGCCGGCATGCGCACGTCGAAGACGATCGTGGCGATCAACAAGGACAAGGACGCCCCGATCTTCAAGATCGCCGATTACGGCATTGTCGGTGATGTGTTCGAAATCATGCCGGCGCTGACCGCCGCCGTGAAGGCCGCCAAGGCGCAGGGCTGACGGGGAACATGGGGGTCTCGAATCTCGTCTTCGCGGTCATTCTCGCCGTCGCGCTCGGGTTCTTTGCCCGCAGCGCGAAACGGCTGAATCGCTGGCTGCATATCGGCCACGATGAAGTCCGTACCGACCACCCCGATCAGCGCACGAAGAATTTCCTGCTGATCGGGCTCGGGCAGAGCAAGATTCTGCGCGACCCGGTTGGCGGCATGATGCACGCCCTCGTGTTCTGGGGCTTCTGTGTTCTCGGTCTCGGCACGCTCGAGATCATGATCCAGGGGCTCTACACGCCCTTCACCTGGGACGTGATTCTTCCGAGGTTCCTGTACCTCCCGTACGTGGTATCGCAGGAGATCTTCGCGGTCTTCGTGCTGATCCCCGTCGTGTACCTGCTGTACCGTCGTCTGGTGATCAAGCCGAAGCGCTTCGCCGAGGTGAGTGGCGCCGACGCCGTGTTCATCCTGAGCATGATCGCGACGCTCATGCTCACGTTGTTGCTGCTGTTCGTGATGGAGCTGCGCACCGGAGCACCCACCGACGGTCGTATTATTTCCGGATTGCTGCTGCCGCTGTTCAGCGGCGTGTCGCCGGAAACCGCGCATGTCGTGGCGCGGGCGTCGTGGTGGATTCACGCGGTGCTGATTCTGTACTTCCTGAATCACCTGCCGGGCTCCAAGCACCTGCACGTGCTCACGTCGCTGATCAACGTGTGGTTCTCCAACACGAGCGGCCCGGGGCGCATCGGCGCCATGCGCCCGATGGATCTCGAGGCCGAGAACGCCGAGCAGTTCGGCGCGGCCGACGTGGAGCATCTGAGCTGGAAGAATCTGCTCGACGGCTACTCGTGCACCGAGTGCGGTCGTTGCACGGCCGTTTGCCCGGCCAACAGCACGGGCAAGCTGCTGTCGCCGCGCATGATCGTCGTGAAAACGCGTGCCCGTCTCACCGAGAAGGCCACCACGCTCGATGCGATCGCCGCGAGCGGCGGGACGGCCACCGAAGAGCAGACGGCGGTGCTCGCCAAGAACCTGCTTGACGACTGGATCACCGAAGAAGAGCTCTGGGCGTGCACGAGCTGCCGCGCCTGCGTGCAGGAGTGCCCGGTCAGCATCGATCAACTCGACATCATCAACGAGCTGCGTCGCGATCTGGTGCTCATGGAGTCGCGTTTCCCGGAAGAGCTGGCGCCGGCGCTCACGAGTCTCGAGCGCAACGGTAGTCCGTGGGCGTTCAGCGCGTCCGACCGTGCGCAGTGGGCCGAGGGGATGGATATCCCCACGATGGCCGAACTGGTGGAGAAGGGTGAGAAGGCCGACATCCTGTTCTGGGTCGGCTGCATGGGCTCGTTCGACGATCGCGCCAAGAAGATCACGGTGGCGTTCGCGCGCATCCTGCAGGCCGCGAACGTGCGCTTCGCAATCCTCGGACAGGAAGAAACCTGTCACGGCGATCCGGCCCGTCGCATGGGCAACGAGTATCTGTACCAGATGCTCGCCAAGGGCGTGATCGAAACGCTCGATGGGTACAACGTGAAGACGATCGTCACGTTCTGCCCGCACTGCTTTCATCAGATGGGCAGCGAGTTTCCCGACATCGGTGGCAACTACGAAGTCATTCACCACACCGACTACATCGAACGCTTGCTCGAAGCGGGACGCGTGCCCCTCGACACCGAACATGGACAGCGGCTCAAGGTGGCGTATCACGACTCGTGCTACCTCGGTCGCTACAACGACATCTATGACGCGCCGCGCAACACGCTCAAGCGGGCGTTGCCGATCATGGAGCTCGTGGAGCCGCCGCGCACCAAGAGCCGCGGCATGTGCTGCGGCGCCGGTGGTGGTCGCATGTGGATGGAAGAGAACGTCGGCAAGCGCGTGAACGTGGAGCGCAGCGAAGAGCTGCTGGCCACGGGCGCTGATCAGATCGCCGTGGCCTGTCCGTTCTGCATGACGATGATCACCGACGGTGTGACCGGTGCCGGCAGCAGCGTGCCGGTGCTCGACATCTCCGAGGTCGTGGCCTCGCGGTTGTTGCCGATCGTGTCGGCGTAAGGCACCGCGACGTCGCTACGGCACGTCCACGCTACGGCACGTCCACGCTACGGCACGTCCACTTCGCGTCGCAGGCGAATGTCCTTGGAGGACGCGCCCACCATGATGCGCCATGCGCCGGGTTCTTCGACCCGGCGCATGTTTGCATCCAGGAGCGAGAGCTGCTCGCGGCGGATATCGAAGGTCACGCGCTGCGACGCACCCGGCTCGAGCGCGATGCGCGTAAAGCCGGCCAGCTCCATCATCGGCCGCGCCACGCTGGCCAGCACATCACGCAGATACAACTGCACCACCTCATCGCCGCGCCGTGCACCGCTGTTCGAGACAGTGAGTGACACCCGCATGGCGATGCTGTCGTTCTTTGGGCGCACGTCGATCGCGAGATCCTGATACGCGAACGTGGTGTAGCTCAGCCCATGACCGAACGGAAAGAGCGCCTGTCCGGTGAGATCGAGATAGTCGTCGCCGCGCCCCGTCGGTTTATGGGCGTAGTGCAGCGGCACCTGACCTTCGTGCATCGGGAACGTGAGCGGCAACCGCCCAGCCGGTGACGCCACGCCGAACAACACGTCGGCCACCGCGTGCCCACCGTCCTGGCCGGGATACCACACATCGAGCACGGCGTCCACGCGATCGATCCACGGCATCGTGATCGCGCTCCCGCCGACCAGCACGACCACGACCGGCGTGCCGGTGGCGGCCACGGCGCGAATGAGCTCCTCCTGCCGACCGGGAAGGCCAAGTAGCGCGCGGTCGCGGAATTCACCTTCCTCGATGCCCGCCACGATGATCGCCACGTCGCTGGCGCGGGCGTCGGCCACCGCGCGCGCGATCGCCGCCGGCTGCGGGTCGCGCACGCCGGCGTCCCACAACAGCTTGAGTCGTGCGTTACCGGTCGCCTCGAAGTACTCGAGTCGGATGCGATGACGCGATCCGCCGGCCAGCGTGAGCCGTGCGCGCTGTGTGCCGTACGACGCTTTGCGCCAGCGGTCGATGCGCAACGTGTCGTTCACGTACAGGCGATAGCCGTCGTTGCCCTCCACCGCGATCGTGCGCGCGCCGCCGGCCGGTACAGTCAGCGTGCCCGCCCATCGCGCCGAATACCAGTCGTACGGAATGCCGCGTCCCGGCGAGTTCAGCGTCCAGCCGAAGTCGATCTGCGCATCCGTGCGGGTGATCGCGGGGGCGCCGTCGAAGGTGATGTTGGGCCAGTACTCGCCGCGCAATCCAGGCACGGTGGCGCCGTCGCGCACCGTGGTGAAGTGCGAGGAGGGAATCACCGCCAACGGCTTCCAGATGCGCGGCACGCCCTCACTCACGCGCAGCACACTCCCTGTCGGTAGCGCGGCGCGAACTCCGTCGGCAATGCTGACCGCCCTCGCGCCCGGTGGCGAGTAGCCACCGACACGCGCCTCGGTGGCGTCGCTGCCGATGAGGGCGATGCGCTGCGGGCGCGCCGACAACGGCAGCCGCGTACGCTCGTTGCGCAGCAATACGAACGAGGCCACCGCCGCTTCGCGGGCCAACGCGCGGTGCGCCGGAGAACGGGCCAGCATCGCCGCGCTGTCGGCGTTGCCGTACGGCGCCTCGAACAGCCCCATCGCGAACTTCGCACGCAGCACGCGGGCCACGGCGCTATCGATCACGCTCGTCGACAGTCCGCTGGAGCGAAACGCCGCGAGATACGGGCGGTGCTGCTCGTAGCTCGACTGAAAGATCACGTCGAGTCCCGACTCCAGCGCATGCCGCGTGGCGGTGGCCGTGCTGGCCTCGGTGTGATGCAGCACGGTGGAGCCGCCGGTCGCCGCCGCGTCGGACATCACGAAGCCGCCGAATCGCCATTCGCCGCGCAGCACATCGGTCAGCAGCGCGCGATTCTGCGTGGACGGTGAGCCGTCCACCGAGTTGTACGAACTCATCACCGAACCCGCGTGCGCATCGCGGATCGCCGTGAGAAACGGCGGATAGTAGCGCTCGCGCAGCAGCCGTTCGCTGAACTCGATCGGATAGCTGTCGCGCCCTCCGTCACCGACGTTCGCCACGAAGTGCTTCGGCGTGGCGATGACGCCGCGCGTTTCGAGCGCCGTGATGTACGCGCGCGCCATGGCCGACGTCAGCCAGGTGTCTTCGCCGTAGGTCTCTTCCACGCGGCCCCAGCGCACGTCGTTGGCGATGTTCACCACCGGCGACAATGACAGGCGAATACCGCGGCTGCGCGCTTCGTCGGCGATCGCGCCGGCCACGCGGCTCACCAGGGCGGTGTCCCACGTGGCCGCCAGGCCAATGGCCTGCGGAAAGGTGGTGGCCCCTTCGCGGCCAAGTCCGTGCAGCGTTTCTTCGAAGGGCAACAGCGGAATGCCCAGCCGGGTCTCGGTCACGAACCAGCGTTGCAGCGCGTTGATGCGCTCCGTGTGCGCGCGTGCCACCGCACCCGCGTTCAGCGTGTCGCTGCGCAGCGCCTCGGCCCGCATGCCGGCTGGCGCGTTCACCTGCAGACCGAACGATCCGTGGCGATAGTCGTGCGACGGGTCGTCGCGGTCGCCGGGAATCATGAACAGCTGCCAGAACTTCTCGTCGAGCGTCATGCGCGCCAGCAGGTCCTGTGCACGCGCCGACGGCGTGCGACGGGCATCCCGGTATGGCGCGTTGGCCGGAGGCCGCGACGGGGCCTCCTGAGCCCCGGCAGCAGGTGCCACGGCGGCGGGGGCCACGGCGGCAATGCACAGGCCGGCCAACGCCGACCGAACGATCGTAAACTGCTTGGGCACGCGAGTGAGCATGCCCAAGCGTAGCGCGCTTACGGCCGGATTTCGAGTTCGGCTTGGGCTGCGGTCAGTGAATCGCCGCCGAAATTCACCACGGCGTAGATCGTGTATTTGCCCGGCGGGAGCGAAGGCATCGCGACGCGGAACGTCTCGCGCTTACCCGCGTCGATGCGCTTGCCTTCGACCAGCGGCACCGCCACGACCAGCGAGTCGTCGCCCATGCGCACTTGTATTTCGCCGATGATCTCGGTGGCGGTCGTGCCGGTGTTCCGATAGCGGACCTCCAACGACTTGCCCTTCACGACCATGTCGCTCACTTCGCCATCGACCGTCACCGCGGAGGCGGGCGCCGGTGCGGAGACCGTCTGCGCTTGGATTGCGGCAGCGGGCAACAACAGCAGGAGCGCGAGGAGCAGAATCGCGAGGGCCATCAGCGGCGCCCGCAGCCAGGTAATACGCGTCGGCGAGGTCATGCCGTGCTCTACTGGAAGGATGGTGCCAACCGGCCGTCAGAGGGGAAGTCGTCGTCGCATG
This sequence comes from uncultured Gemmatimonadaceae bacterium, assembly GCA_963843965.1. Classification (GTDB taxonomy): domain Bacteria; phylum Gemmatimonadota; class Gemmatimonadetes; order Gemmatimonadales; family Gemmatimonadaceae; genus Gemmatimonas. The sequence goes on along the minus strand of CAWJMR010000014.1, from coordinate 132,019 downwards.
CTCCAAACTGTGGGAAGCACGCGACAGTTTATGCGGGATGAGTCCGTCATCGCCGCCGTATCAAAGCACCGGTAACGGCCTGTCTAGACCTGTCGGGAGAGACCGCCTCACGGCATACTTTCTGGTTGTTCTCGCGACATCGCGGGATGCATCGCTCGACTGAGCGCACGGACGACAGTGCAGAGGCCAATGTTCGATACGGCGCAGTGGACGTTGGGTGACGCACCGGAAGGACCGTTGCTGGCGGCCATTGTCGAGACGGCGGGCAGCGTGATGCTCGGGCTGCACCCTGATCATCGGATCTTCGCCTGGAACCGAGCGGCGGAAGTGCTCTATCAAACGCCGCGTGCGAAGGCGCTGGGACAGGATTACGTCGCGACGTTCATCGCGCCCGAGCACCGAGTCGCCGTGGCCGCCGACATCCAGGCCGTGCTGGCCGGCCAGCGCACGCTGAATTTCGAGGATGACTCGATCCTTCCCGACGGACAGCGGCGCACGCTGCTCTGGAACGTGACGCGGGTGTTGGACAACACCGAATCTCCGATCGGCATCGTGGCGATAGGGCAGGACATCACGGCGCGGAAAGAAGCCGAGGAACGCTTTCGGCTGGTCTTCGAACATGCGCAGGACGGTCTGCTGATCTCCGATCATTCGGGCGTCGTAGACTGCAACCCGGCCGCGCTGCGCATGCTCGGACTCACCGACAAATCGGAACTCGTCGGCCGTCGGCCGGCGGAGTTCTCGCCGCCCATGCAGCCCGACGGCAGTCTCTCCGATGAGAAGTCGCGCGCGATCGGCGCCATCACGCTCGAACACGGAGCGCTCACTTTCGACTGGGTGCACCGCCAACCGAATGGCACCGAGGTGCCGGTCGAAGTGAGTGTGCGCCACACCATGCTCGCCGGCCGACGCGTCTCCGTCGTGGCATGGCGGGATCAGTCGCGCCGCCTCGAGCTCGATCGCGAACGCGCCGAGGTGCAACAGCGGCTCGATCTGGCCCAGAAGATGGAAGCCGTCGGACAACTCGCCGGCGGCGTGGCGCACGATTTCAATAACTTGCTGGCGGCCATCAGCAACGCGGTGCAGCTCGCGCTGTACGACCTGCCGGGTACCCATGACGCGCGGGCGGATCTCGAGAATGCGCTGCAGACGGCGGAGCGCGCCGCCGGTCTCACGCGACAACTGCTGGCGTTCAGCCGGCGACAGACGCGCGCCACGGAGTGCATCGATCTCGCGGCGCTCGTGCTCGAGACGTTGCCGCTGCTCCGCACGTCGATGCCACCGACGGTCGACGTGCACATCGATGCGGATGGCCGCGATGCGCTGGTGATCGCCGACCGCAGTCAGCTGGAGCAGGTGATTCTCAATCTCGTGCTGAATGCGCGCGATGCGATGCCCGACGGTGGCCGCCTGGACATTGCGGTTCGCGTCGATGCCGCGCGAAGCACCTCGGTATTGACCGTGACCGACAACGGAATCGGCATGACCGAAGCGACCCGGCTGCGCATCTTCGAGCCGTTCTTCACGACCAAAGCGACCGGCAGTGGGACCGGGCTCGGCCTCGCCGTCGTGTACGGCGTCGTCACGCAGGCCGGCGGCACGGTGCAGGTGACCAGCGTCCCGGGACAGGGAACGAGCATCCGTATCGCGTTACCGCTGGCCGTCGGTGCGGAGGCCGGCGCGCCGATCACGTCGCCGGCCCGCGCCGCCGACGCGGCGAATGGCGTGCTCCTGGTCGACGACGATGTCGCGGTGCGCACCACGACGCGTCGACTGCTGGAGCGGCATGGCTGGCGCGTGCTCGAGGCGACTGATGGAGCGGCGGCGCTCACGCTGTTCCAGGCGCATCGCGACGAGGTCGCCATCGTGCTCACCGATGTGCGAATGCCGGTGATGGACGGCGTGCAGCTGGCGCTCGCGGTGCGCCGTATCGTCGCCGACTTCCCGGTCGTGTTCTTCTCCGGCTACGATGAACTCGAGCAGCACGCGGCCGAAGGTATCGACCGTGTTCCGCTCATCGCGAAGCCGTTTAGCACCAGCGAACTCCTGCGCGTACTCACCGCGACGATCGCCGCGGCGCGCTAGCCCGCGCGTGCGCGGTGACGCAGGCGCATGACCTGAATCTCCTGTTTCACCGGACCTTCCTCGAACTTCGTGGTCACGGTGTCGAAGATCTCGAGGCCGACGTGCACGAGGTTGTCGCAGAACATGGGCAGCGCAAGGCGACCGGGGTCGGCCACCATCGCCACGCCGTCGGGAGCCAGCGAACGCGCCATGCACTCGCCCACCAGAATGGCGTACTCCTTCTCGTACAGCACGTCGGCCGCCATCACGACGTCGAAGACGCCAAGATCGGTGGGCCATTCGCGCCAGTTCACCATGCGCACGGTGGGTTCGTGGCCCAGATTGCGCGCGGCATTGCCGCGGGTCACGTGCAGCGCGTCGTCGTAGTAGTCCGTCGCGGTCACCTCGAAGCCGCCTAGCATCGCGCCCACGGTCGCGAGTCCGAGTCCGCAGCCCATCTCCAGCAAGCGCCGTCCCGCACCCGCTTCGCGCGCTATCGTGGCGGAGAGCACCCGCGCCGACGGCCACAGGTCCGCCCAGTACGGCAGCCGTTCGTCCATCACGTAGTCGGCTTCGCTGATCAGGTGGTCGGCGTTCTCCGGTTTCACCAGCGTGACCGCGCGTCCTCCGATGTCCACCGTTTCCGTGGCGAGAGAGAAGCAGCGTCCGAGTGCTTCGTCGAGCGCCTCGCCATGCAGGTCGGTCAGGATCGGACGGGTCATGTCGTCATCAGAGGAACGTCGGGCAAGAGAATCGCAGTAAAGGTCGACCCGGCGTCGGCGCGCGACACCTCGGGCGGTATCATCAGCAACGCATTGGCGAGCGCCATGGTGCGCAGCAGGTTGGATCCCTGCGGGCCGGCCAGTCGTGCTTCGGGCATGCCGTCAGGGCCGGCCGCCAGGACCACGCGCAGAAAATGCGTGAGTGGTGCCGGTGTCTCCGCGCTGTCGAGAAAGCGTACCGGAATCCGCAGCGGGCGATGACCGGCATGTCCGCCCAACAGGCGAATCAACGGCCACGCGAACAGTGCGCCGGTCACCATCGTCGACACGGGATTGCCGGGCAGTCCGAGCCACGGCACGTCGCGCACCATGCCGGTGCCGATCGGTCCGCCGGGGCGAATACGTGCGCGCCAGAACGTCTGCCGACCCCCCAGCGCGGCGAGCGCGTCGCGGGTGTAATCGTGTGCACCGACCGACACACCGCCGGTCGTGATCAACAGGTCGCAGCCGTCATCGAGGGCGCCGGCCAGTGCGTCCGTCAGCGCGAGCAGGGTGTCGGGCACCAGGGGAACCGTGCGCACATCGGCACCGGCCGAGCGCAACAGCGCGGGGAGCGCATAGCTGCTGGACGACACGATTCGTTGTCCCGCCTCGACCTCGTCGAACCGGTCGAGCATGACCAACTCGTCCCCGCTGGAGACGATCGTCACCCGCGGGGCGCGATAGACCGGCACCGTGTGCGCGCCGATGCTGGCCAGCACACCGAGGTGAGACGCGCCGATGGTCGTGCCACGCGCGAACAGATCGCTGCCGGCGGCGACATCTTCACCACGCGGTCGCACGTTGGCACGACCCTGCGCGTCGCGGTCATCGAACACGGTGACCAGGTCGATCCCTTCGTCGGTGTCTTCAATGCGAATCACCGCATCGGCGCCCGGCGGCATCGGCGCGCCGGTCATGATGCGAAGTGCGGTACCCTGTTGTACCCACGGCAGCGCCGTGGCGTCGGCACCGGCCGCGCTCATCCCGAGCACCGGCATCACGCGCGGCACCGCTCGCGTCGCGCCCATCACGTCAGCACGCTTGACCGCGTAGCCATCCATGCCGGCATTGTCCCACGGCGGCAGCGCCACGCGACTGCGGATCGGCGCACCGAGCGCACGCCCGAGCGACTGCTCGAGCGCGATCTGCTCCGTCGCTGTCGTGCGGCCATCGGCCTGCAGCAGGATGGCGTCGAGCGCTTCGTCGAACGAGAGTGGCATAGGGTTCGCCGGAGTCAACCGCGGTGTCGAGGCGTCGCTCAACGCTGCGCGCGCGGCGCGATGCCGCCCAACGCCCGACCGGCCAGCGTCGTGACCAGCAGATCCTGCACGCGCTCCACTTCTCGGGTGGGCACGGTGAAGTTGTTGCTCAACATCGAGAACATGATCAGCCGGCCATCGGCGGTGGTGACATAGCCGGAGAGCGACCGCGCCTTGTCCACGGTGCCGGTCTTGGCGCGGGCATTCCCCGCGGCCGGCGTGCCCTTCATGCGATTCCCGATCGTGCCATCCACGCCGGCGATGGGCAGCGCGTCGCGATAGGTCGCAAACCACGGCGAGCGACGCATCGCGTCGAGCACCTTCACGATGGCCCGCGGCGTCACGTAGTCGTGTCGCGACAAGCCGCTACCATCGCGATACGCGGCGTCGGCCGTGGTGATGCCCCATCCCGCCAAGGTCCGCACGCCAACGGCGCGCGCACTGTCGGCCGAACCATCACCACTGGCCCGCAACCCGGACGTGCGGAACAGCAACTCGGCGATCTGATTCTGAGACGGCTTCTGCATGCGACGCAGCACGTCGGCCAACGGCGCCGACTGCAGCAGCGCCACCGTGTCCACCGCGCGGCCCAGTGTGTCCGCTTTCGCCACGGCGCGTCCGGTCACCTGAATGCCACCATCGGCCAGCGACTGCGTAAGTGCCGCGACGTACGCATCGTTGGGATGACGATACGACAGCGTGATCGATGCGCTGTCGCCGATCGCCAACGTGCCCGTGACCACCACGCGATCGCCAATGCTGTCGTACACGGCCTCGAGGCGGGGCGGGCGTGCACTACCGGGCGCCGGCACCGCCGAATCGCGCGTGGTCGCCTGTACCAGCAGCCGCGGATAGGTGCGCGTCGGCGCGCTCGTGACCGCGACCGCCCCCCCAACCCGCGTGCCGGCGCGCGCCTTCAGTACGAGCACGCCCTCGTTAAACATCAGCTCGTCCACCGCCGCGCTGTACGCCGCATCGAAGTCGTCGTACGCCCAGCCGAAGCCCGTCGTCGATCCTGGGAATGCATCGCCGACCGCGCGGATACGGCCCGTGATGCGCGTGATGCCGCGCGCCACGAGGGCCTCGCGTACCGGCGTGAACGCGTTCAACGCCGCGCCTCCGCTGAGCGAATCGCTCACGCCCGGATCACCGCTGCCTGACACCAGCAGGTCACCCTGCCACGTCGTTCCGCGCTGACGGCCATGCAACAACACCGGCGTTCGCCACCGATGGTCCGGGCCGAGCGTCTGCAATGCGATGGCGCCGGTCAGCAGTTTCTCATTCGACGCCGGCATGAACAGCTTGTCGGCATCGTTGCTCAGAATCGTGTCGCCGCGCTCGGCGTCCACGATCAACAGCCCCCACCGCGCATTGCGCCACATCGGCGCCGCCAGCACCGAGTCCACGATGCCCTGCAGGATGCCCTGCGTTGTAGGCGCCGGGACCACGGCGGCGGGCATCATGATCGGCGCACTCGGCTCAGGGCGCGGCCCTTCCGGCGCGGCACCGGAGCCGCGCGCACATCCGGCGGCCAGCGCGGCACCAAGCGTGAGCGACACCACCGTGACGCCGAATCTCGAAGGCACCATCATGCGTCCACCTCATATGTGCTGCTGAGCGTGAGATCCTCGGCGAGATGCACCCGGATCACGACCGCGGTCGTGTGCGCAAGCGCGCCCTGCACGCGCTCGCAGATAAAACGCGACAGATTCTCGCCGGTGGGAATCAGGCGCCCATCGGCGAACTCGGGCACGTCGAGATTGATGTTGCGATGATCGAACCGGTCGCGTACTTCGCGTTGCAGCACACGGTCGAGAAAGCCGAGGTCGACCACGAAGCCAGTCTCTTCATCGACCGGACCGGCCACCGTCACATCGCACACGTAGGTATGCCCGTGATAGTTCGGATGCGCGCAGGCCCCGAACACCTCGGCGTTCTCCTGATCGCTCCAATCGGGACGACGGTAGCGATGCGCCGCGGCGAACGTCACGCGGCGGGTGAGTGACGTGCGCGGCATGCGCGATCAGCGGAACAGTGGCAGCGTGACGCCTACGGTCACCGTGCGGGCTCCGCGCCACGCCGAGCGGTTCCGCGTATCGGTCAGCACCGACGTCGTGTCCGACGCCTTCACGAAGTAGCGGTCGGGATAGTCGTACTGCCACAGGAAGTTCGTGAGATCCACGCGGATCATCGGGCCCTTGCGCGGCAGGTAGCGCACGCCGAGTCCGTAGGAGAAGGAGAACTTCGTGCCGAACTGGTACGATCCCGTATCGGCCGACGAGAAGTCGCTCACGATGCCCGCGCCGCCATTCACCGATGGAATGAGGCGGTGCCACGTCTTCTTGCCGGTCAACGCCAGGTCGAGGCCGGCATCGAGTTCATGCGTCGTCACGCCGGGATTCCCGATCGTGCGGGTGGCGCGCGGATTGGTGGGCAGCAGCAGCTTCCGCTCTGACGGTGCGAGGAGATAGCGCACGTACAGCGATGCCGGACCGCCAATCGCGATGTCGTAGCGCAGCGCGGCGGCAAGCGACGACTTGGGCGCCACATCGGCCGGGTCACGCTTCATCGCCATCCACCCACCCATGATCGACAGATTCTGCCCAAGCTTCACGTCTTCGAACGGGCTGTCGGCCGGAAGGTGTCCCACCTGCGCGGCGAGTACGGCCGGCACGAGACTGCCCAGAGCGACAATGCCGAATGAGGCGAGGGACCGTCGCAGACGAGCAATGGACACGGACGACGAAAACGTGGAAGGCAGCGGCGAGCGCAGAACGGAAGACAAAGCAGGCATCACACGGTGGCTGAAGGCGAGCGATCGCGCAGGTCGCGCAGATCGCGACCCGTGATTTCTGGAGGTAACGTGAGACCGAGCAGCGCGAGCGCGGTCGGCCCGACATCGCACAGGGCACCCCCACGTCGCAGTGGCACCGTCTGATCGGGGTCGAGCACGACGAGCGGGACAGGATTCGTGGTATGCGCCGTGTGCGGCTGATGCGTAATCGGATCGACCATGACATCGGCATTGCCGTGGTCGGCGGTAATGATCAACCGCGCGCCGCCGCGCTCGGCCGCTTCGAGAATGCGACCGAGGCATGCATCCACCGCTTCGACGGCGCGGATGGCCGCGGGAATCGATCCGGTATGACCGACCATGTCGGTGTTGGCGAAGTTGCACAACATGAAATCGTGCGTGTGATTGGCCAACGCCTCGCACAGGATGTCGCAGACGCCGGCCGCACTCATTTCCGGTTGCAGATCGTACGTGGCAACCTTCGGACTCGGCATCATGTGTCGCTCTTCGCCGGGGAACGGCGCGTCGCGTCCTCCATTGAAGAAGAACGTGACGTGCGGATACTTCTCCGTCTCCGCGATGCGCAGTTGCGTCAGTCCGGCGTCGGAAATGACCTCGCCCACGAGATGTCGCATCGACTGCGGCGCGAAGGCGACGGGGAACGGAAACGCGTCGTCGTAGCTCGTCATCGTGGTGATCGCGAGCGCGGGACGCACACCGGTGTCGAAGCCGGTGAAGTCAGGCATGGCGAGGGCGCGCAGCGTCTGACGCATCCGGTCGCTGCGATAGTTGAAGCAGATCAGCGAATCACCGTCGCGCATGGGCGCGAGCGCAGCACCATCGGGTCCCGACATCACGTACGGCAGCACGAATTCGTCGGTGGTGCCGGCGTCATACGCGCGCTGGAGCGCGGCCAGTGCGTCGGTTTCCACCGAGGCCTCGCCACGCACCGCCGCGCGGTACCAGAGGCCTGTGCGTTCCCAGCGATTATCGCGGTCCATGCCGTAGTAGCGCCCGGCGACCGAGGCGAGTTGCGCGCGGTCGCCGATCTTCGCGAGTGCCTCACGCAGAAAGCCCATCGCCGACTGCGGCGGTGTGTCGCGGCCGTCGAGCATCGCGTGCAGCACGACCCGCTTCACACCGCGCTGTTGCGCCAGCTCCACGAGTGCCATCAGGTGCGCGTCATGCGCGTGCACGCCACCGTCCCCCAACAGTCCGAGCAGATGCAGCGTGCCGCCGGATGCGTTGACGCGATCGCAGGCCTGCACCAGCGCGTGGTTCCGGAAAAAGCTCCCGTCCTCGATGGCGCTGCCGATCCGCACCAGATCCTGCATGACGACCCGTCCGGCACCCAGATTGAGGTGCCCCACCTCGCTGTTGCCCATCTGCCCGTCGGGAAGTCCAACGGCGCGTCCTGAGGCGCTCAGCAGCGTACGCGACTCATGCGCCCAGATGCGATTCCAGTTCGGCGTATTGGCCATCAGGATCGCATTCGATTCGCGGTCTTCCCGATAGCCCCACCCGTCAAGGATGATGAGGGCAACGGCACGTGCGGGTCGCGCAGTCATCAGGTAGTGGGGTAAGCTGGGGGGTACCGGCGGCGCCATGGAGGCATGGGACCGTCCGCGATCCGGTTCGGGATCGTTGGCGCCTGTCGAACTGTTGGAATCTACTGGAAGCCGCGACCGCGACACCACCGCCCGCCTGCTGTTCTGTCCTCAATCGAGCTCTGATGCGCGTTCGCCGACGAAGTCTGCTCCTGGCCCTCCTGCTGCTCGCCATCGGGTTGTTCGATGGCTTCATCCTGCTGCGTCGGGCGCGCTACCGCGAGGAGTCGACGCGGCTGCGCGCGGGCATGTCCGCCCTCGAGCGTACCCGCGCCGATGCCATTGTTTCCGCGCAGGCCGATCGGGCCGAGTTGATGCTGGAACTCATGCGCCGACAGGCGGAGGGCGACGACGGGCTGCACCTCGCCATCAGCACCGATTCCTCCTACCTCGCGCTCGACCGCGGGCCGGCCCGGCTTCGCGAGATGAAGGCGCTGATCGGACCGGAGCGCCGCGTCGGTCTGGCCCCGGACACCATGCACGTGGCGATACCGCGTGGCGTCCGTGCGGTCCAACGACTGCTCACGGCGAGCGATCGCTATGAGCTCCCGGCGTGGGTGTGGATCGATCGCGGACTCCCGGTTCCGGAGGTCCGCGCCGACAGCGCGTGGGTCGGTCGCGGCGCCATCGTCACCACCGGCGGTACGCTCATCTACTCGCTGCCGGCCTCCGGGCCACTCGCCGACAGCAGCTATGTGATGCCTGGCAGCATTCGGGTTCCCGCGGTCGATCTCGCCGCCATTCGCGAGAATCTTTCCCTTGGCACGCGGGTCTATTTCTTCTGATGACCACCACTTCAATCAACCCGCGCGGCAGCATGCTCGCCGGCCGCCGCACGGGATGGCACGGCGCCCCCCTCTGGCTGTTGCTGCTGGTGGCCATCGCGGTCGCGCACGCGGCGTGGCTCGTGCGGCTGACCCTTCGCGACCGATTTGAGCGCGACGTGGCCCGCATGGTCTTCAACGACAACAGCGAGGCGCTGGAACAGGCCGAGCTGCAAGCAGGGCTGGCGACCGACAGCCTCCGGGCCGCGCTCGACGAAACGCCCGCGCCGCCCCCGACCGATTCCGACTATCTGGTGGTCTCCATCGCCGATCGTCGCGTCTGGTACAAGCACCGCGACAGCGTGCTCTTCACGGCCCGGGTCGCCACCGGTTCCGGTAAGCAGTTGGTCATCAAGGGCAACGCCAAGGTGCTCCGGTTCGAGACGCCACGGGGCCGCCTTACGGTGCAGCGCCGGGATTCGGCGCCGGCCTGGATCCCGCCCGACTGGCACTATCAGGAGCAAGCCAACAAACGGGGGCTGGGCATTGTCCAGCTCGTTCGAGGGGTGCCGCTCAAGCTCCGCGATGGATCCCAGATCATCGTGCAGGGCAACGACGTGGTCCGGCGTGGCGCCGACGGTACGATCCGCCCGCTCACCGCCAGCGATGGCCGCGAAATCGTGGCCGACGGCAAAATTGTGATCCCGCCCTATGGCACCAACCAGCGGAAGTACGCGGATGTGCTCGGTACCCACCGCCTGTACCTCGGCGACGGGTATGCCCTGCACGGGACCAACAACCCGGCGTCGATCGGACAGGCCGTGAGCCACGGTTGTGTCAGATTACGGAACGAAGACATTGCCGAGCTGTATGACCGTGTCGCGGTCGGCACTCCGGTCTACATCTACTGAGCACCGGGTCGGCTATATTTCCTGACTGTCGCTCGATCGTCCTTGGACTGAGCGCCAAACCCGAATCCGTGACCCAGAAAACTCTCGATACTCAGCAGGCTGCCCAGGAGAAGGTATCCTCCCCGCGGCGCCGTCAGCATACGCGTTTTACCCGGCTCGCCATGACGGTGGCCGGGGCGTCCGCGTGCGTGGGATTGGTGGCGTTTGCCCGTCCCGGCTATGCAGAAGCCGCCGCAGCACGCGCCGCGACCCGGGCCGCCACGCGGTCGGTCGCTGCCACGCCGCGCATCCCGCTCCTCGACTCCCTGAAGGGACGCAGCCGCAAACTTCGGGCCCGCTTCCTCAGCCCGACCCGCGCCGCGGGCATTCCGCTGCTGCGTGAACTGTTCGGAGACACCGCCGTGTCGCGGGCCGGCGTGTACGCCGCGAACGATACCGCCGGCTCGTTTCACTTCATCACCATGCGCCCCTTCGCTGACAAAGTGAAAGGACGCATCGGCAGCTACCGCATCGGCTTCTTCCCGAGCGAAAAGCGGTCAGTGCGATCAGCCGCGTACGGCAATCCGGATGGTTTCCTCGAAGTCACGGCGCTCAATCAGGATACGCCGATCTCCGAGCACTTCCGCCTACGTGATTTCCTCACGCACGATCAGGCCACCGTGTGGCCCAAGTATCTCGTCTTGCGCGAACCCTTGGTCGACAAGCTCGAATTGGTGCTGAGCGAACTGCGCAGCATGGGCGTGCCAGCCAGCAAGCTTCGGGTCATGTCGGGCTTCCGCACCCCGCAGTACAACGAGCAGGGTGTGGGCGCTGGTGGTCGTGTTCAGGATAGCCGGCATCAGTATGGCGACGCGGCCGACGTGTACGTCGTGAACGGCGATCGTGACTGGATGAGCGATCTCAATCGCGATGGCCGCGTCGACACGCGCGATGCGAAGGTGTTGGCCCAGGCCGCCGAGAACGTCGAGCGTGAACATCCTGAGTTCACGGGCGGCGTCGGCATCTACAAGGCCACGTCGGCGCACGGTCCGTTCGTCCACATCGACGTGCGTGGGACCCGCGCCCGTTGGGGGGCGATGTGATCCGTCGCCGTGTGGCGCTCGTGCTGAGCGGGACGGCGGCCATCACCGCCGCGATCCTGTATCAGCCGCCCGCCGAACTGTTGGCCGGTTCCTCGGCCGAAAGCGCGAAGCTGGCGGTGCCCGTGGTCGAAGCGGCTCCTGAATCCCGTGGCGTCAGTGGCGACGTGCACATGCATTTCGTGCGCGCTGGTGAACGCGTCGCGTTCCCCGTGCGCGTGCGCGGCAACGCGCAGGGCTTCACGTATCAGTGGATCGAAGTCCGCAGCAACAGTTCGGCCGACGTGGCGCGGCCGCTGCGAGGCGACACCTTGCTCGCGCCCCTCACGCCGGGCTTCTACGAGCTCGCCGTCACGCGCGCCGGTGTCGTGCAACGCATCACCGAACCGCGGCTGGCGGTGCTGGTGCCGTTCGAACTGAAGCTCGGGAGCACGCTCAACGGCTACCAGATCGGCCGGTATCCCTCCGAATGGGCGCACGACGAGCAGGCGGAGCGTCCGGCCGGATTCGCCGAGGTGCGCGAAGCCGATCTCGATCTGCAGCTCACTCGGCACATCAAAGTGCGCGACTTCGTCACGCACGACCGGCAAACGGTGTGGCCGCGATACGTGGCCGTCGACCCGCGGGTGCTCGACAAGATCGAACTCGTCATGCGCGAACTGGCGCGCCGTCGCGGTGAGGAGCGCATGGATTTCGATGTCGAGGTGCACAGCGGCTTCCGCACCCCGATTCACAACTCCGGCGTGGAAGGGTCCGCCCGCGACTCGCGGCACCTCTATGGCGATGCGGCAGATGTCGCCATCGACGCCGACGGAGACGGCAAGCTCACCATTTTCGATGCCTATCGCGTCGAGCAGGCCGTCGATTGGGTGGAACGACTGCACCCCGAACTGGCGGGTGGACTCGGCGTGTACAGCAGCCGGCGCTTTTCCACGCCATATTGCCATATTGATGCGCGCGGCGAACGGAAACGCTGGCGCGGCTGAGCCGTAGGGCAGGGCAGCCATCCTGTCCCGCCCGAATGTGCGTCCGAGAGACGCCGGAGGTTCGATGAACCCGTACGTCCGCGATCGTATCAATCGCAAACTCGACACGCTCTCCGATGAGCGGCTCTATCAGATTCTTGATTACGTCGAGTTTCTGGAGTCCAAGTACGCCGAGAAGTCGGCCCCGGTTGCGAACGTATTCACGCGGTTCGCCGAGGGTGTCGAGGACAAGCTGCGCGCCGGCGGCGTCGCGGTGAGCACAGTGTCCGAGACGATGGGATTTCTCAACAAGGCGATGGGCGTGCTGAACGGTGTGGCCCAGACTACGATGACGGTGGCCGGCGACGTTGTGAATGCCGCCAAGACCGCCGCCGATCAGGTGGGCGCGCCGCCGCCCGCGAACACGTCCACGTCCACATCCACGCCCCCGGGCACGCAACCTGCACCTCCGGGGGTGCCACCGACACCGCCCAGTGCTGCCGCGTAGCGCAACAGCGCGCCGCGGCCTTGAACCTGTTGGACCGAGGGAACGCATGACCACGGATCGTCTAGAAGATCTGCCGCCGGAGCCAGCGCGCGAGCGCCATTTCGACAAGCTCGCTCGGGAGCGCGAGGCTGACCGACGGGCCGGACGTCCGGAGCGGGGCCTGTTCACCGGCCGCGGTCGCAAGGACGCGCCGCCGCCAGACGATGACGCACCGCGTCGCACGCGTCGTAGCCGCCCCCGCGAGGACGACGACGACGAGCCCGCGCGTCCGCAGACGGGCATGAAACGCTCGGTGCTGCGGGCCATCCGGCAGATTCCCGCGTATCTGCGGCTGCTGATCGGGTTGGTCGGCGACAGTCGGGTGTCGAAGTTCGACCGTTTTCTCGTGCTGGCCGCCGGCGCCTATATGGTGTCGCCGATCGATTTCATTCCGGATCTCATCCCGTTCCTGGGCGAGGTCGACGATCTGTTCCTGCTCATGACCGCGCTGCAACGGCTGGTCGCCAACGCCGGGCGCACCGTGTTGCTCGATCACTGGCGCGGGGACCCGGACGAACTGGAAGACGTGAATCTCGCGCGACTGGTCAGCGCGGCCGGATTCTTCCTGCCGGTGCGGCTCCGTCGTCGCCTCCGCAAAATGGCCGGGGGCTGACCGCTGGACAGCGCTGCGGAGGCCGTCTACTCTTCAAGATGGCACCCTCGACGACAGACTACCAATCGCAGCAGCAACAGCCCGCCTCCGACTCCACGTCGGCGAGCGGGCTTTCGCGTTCACAGACCAGCAGCGCCAACGACGGCGCGCGGTCGCCTTCGCGCGTGCGTGACGATCTCGCGCTGACCTTCGACGACGTGCTGCTGGTCCCGCGTCACTCCCGACGCATCCGCGGGACGTGAGCACCGCCTCGCGGCTTCACGCGCGGCATCTCGCTCAACGTTCCGCTCGTCTCGGCGGCGATGGACACGGTCACCGAGAGCGAGATGGCGATCGCGATGGCGCGTGCCGGCGGCATCGGCGTGCTCCACAAGAACATGTCGATCGACCGCCAGGCGGCCGAGGTGGACCGCGTCAAGCGCTGCGAGAGCGGCATGATCCTGAACCCGATCACGCTCTCGCCCGACCGCGTCGCTCCGCGAAGCCGTGGCGCTGATGATGCGCTTCAAGATCTCCGGCGTGCCGATCGTCGACGCCAGTGGATTGCTGGTCGGCATCATCACCAACCGCGACCTGCAGTTCGAGCGCGATCTCGATCGTCCGCTGCGTGACGTGATGACCTCGGAAGACCTGGTGATCGCCCCCGTCGGCACGACGCTCGACGAAGCGGAGCGCATTCTTGGCAAGCACCGCATCGAGAAGCTGCCGGTGGTCGATGAGCACGGCGTGCTCAAGGGCCTGATCACCGTGAAGGACATTCACAAGCGTCGCCAGTATCCCGACGCCAACAAGGACATTCACGGGCGCCTGCGGGTCGCGGCGGCGCTCGGTGCCGGCGGTGACTATCTCGATCGCGCCCGTGCCCTCGTTCAGGCTGGTGTCGACGTGCTGATCATCGACACGGCACACGGGCACAGCGAAGGCGTGCTGCAGGCGACGTCGAAGGTGCGTGAGGCGTTCCCCGAGGTGCAGCTCGTGGCTGGCAACGTCGCCACGCGCGCTGGCGCCGCGGCGCTGGTGGAGCGTGGGGTCGATGCCGTGAAGGTCGGCGTCGGGCCGGGCTCGATCTGCACCACGCGCGTGGTAACCGGCGTTGGCGTGCCCGCAGCTCACCGCGGTGATGGACGCGGTCGAAGGCGCCGGGGACGTGCCGGTGATCGCCGACGGTGGTGTGAAGTACTCCGGCGACATCGTGAAGGCGCTCGCCGCCGGAGCGTCCAGTGTCATGATGGGCTCGATGCTGGCCGGCACGGAGGAGAGTCCGGGTGAGTCGTTCCTGCTGGAAGGACGCCGCTTCAAGATGATCCGCGGCATGGGCTCGCTGTCGGCCATGCAGGACGGCTCGGCCGACCGCTACTTCCAGGACGGCGAGATGTCCCCCAAGAAGCTGGTGCCGGAAGGCATCGAGGGACGCGTGCCGTACAAGGGCGCCGTGGGCGACGTGATCTTCCAGATGATCGGCGGCCTCCGCAGCGGTATGGGCTACGTTGGCTGCGGCACGATCGAGCAGCTGCGTACGGAAGCGGAATTTGTGCGGATTACGACCGCCGGCTTGCGTGAATCGCACCCGCACGACGTTACCATCACCCGCGAAGCTCCGAACTACTCGCTTTGACGATCGGCGTGGGGTTCGTCCCGGCGCGCGTGCTTATAGCCTGAAGATTCGCCCAGGACCGCATCGGCGCCATAACGCGCATGCGGTCCACCGCGTATCGTTCCGTCCGACGTCCCGTCCCTCTCCGCATGTCGGCTACGCTGACATCCGTGTCCCACCTCACCCTGTCCCCAACCCCCGACCGATGGGAATCTGGTCCAAGAAGTCGATCACGGCGCTGCGCGCCGAGGCCGCGAGTTCTGAGGGCGGTCTGAAGCGAACGCTCGGCGCGCTCAACCTGACCATGCTGGGCATCGGCGCCATTATCGGCGCCGGCATCTTCGTGCTCACGGGCACTGCGGCGGCCAACTTCGCCGGACCCGGCGTTTCGCTCTCCTTCGTCCTCGCCGGCCTCGCCTGTCTGTTCGCGGGGCTGTGCTACGCCGAGTTCGCGTCGATGATTCCGATCGCCGGCTCCGCGTACACCTACAGCTACGCCACGATGGGTGAAGGTGTGGCGTGGTTCATCGGGTGGAATCTCGTGCTCGAATACCTGTTCGCCGCCGCAACGGTCGCGGTGGGCTGGTCCGGTTACTTCAGCGCGATGCTGAGCAGTGTGGGGGTCCATGTGCCGGCGGCGTTCGCCTCGGCCCCGCTCACCGTGGAGAACGGGCATCAAGTCGTTCGGGCGTTTACCTGCGTGGACACCAACGGTGCCACCCTCGTGGATGCGGTAACGAAGGCGGCCTTCCTGACCCGCGACGCGTGCACCGCGGCGGGCGGCGAAGTGGTGAACGGCTTGATCAACTTGCCGGCGATCCTGCTCATTCTCGCGTTGACCATGCTGCTGGTGCGCGGTGTGCAGGAATCGGCCACGTTCAACAACATCGTGGTTGCGATCAAGATGACGATCGTGCTGCTCGTGATCGGATTCGGCTTCATGTACGTGAATACCGACAACTGGCATCCGTTCATTCCCGACATGGTCACGAACGCCGACGGCAGCACGAAGTACGGCATGTCCGGCGTGTTGCGTGCGGCACCGGTCGTGTTCTTCTCGTACATCGGGTTCGACGCCGTCTCAACGGCGGCGCAGGAAGCCAAGAACCCGCAGCGTGATTTGCCCATCGGCATGATCGCCTCGCTGCTGATCTGTACGGTGCTCTACATCCTGATGTCGTTGGTGATGACTGGACTGGCCCCCTACACCGCGCTCGGCGTGGCGCATCCGGTGTCGGCGGCGCTCGAAGCGGTTCCGCAGCTCAAGTGGCTCGAGTACCTCGTGAACATCGGTGCCGTGGCCGGTTTGTCGTCGGTCGTGCTGGTGATGCTCATGGGCCAGCCGCGCATTTTCTACACGATGTCGCGTGACGGATTGCTGCCGAAGATCTTCGCCAAGGTGCATCCGAAGTATCAGACGCCGGCGGCATCGACGTGGATCGTCGGTCTCATCGCGATCGCCATTGCCGGCTTCTTCCCGCTCGGCCTGCTCGGTGAGCTGGTGTCGGGTGGTACGCTGGCCGCCTTTGCCACCGTGTGCATCGGCGTGCTCGTGCTCCGCAAGCGGTCGCCGGAACTCGAGCGTCCGTTCCGTACGCCCTGGGTGCCGCTCGTTCCCATCATGGGCGCTGGTGCCACGATGTACATGATGTACCAGCTGCCCAAGCTCACCTGGACGCTGCTCGGCGTCTGGACGGCGATCGGCATGACGGTCTACTTCGTGTACGGCATGGGCAACTCGAAGATCGGCAAGCAGGACAAGAACAGCGGCGCCAAATGAGTGATGGCGTGCTGACGGCGTCGACGATCCGTCGCGACGCGATCGAGACATGGTTTGCAGCGCTGCGCCCGGGCATGACGGTGGCGCTGTCGACGCACATCAACTCGGACGGCGACGGGTGCGGATCGGAGACGGCGTTGGCACGCCTGCTGGCGCAGCGCGGGATTCACGCACGTATCGTGAATCCCACGCCGTGGCCGACCATGTTCAATTTCCTCCTCGGTGACGACATCGAGGAGGCCAGCGCGCGCGGGGCTGCCGCGCTGGACGGCATCGATGCGCTGATCGTGCTCGACATCAACGACATTCGCCGACTCGGTCAGCTGGCCGACAAGGTGCGTTCGCTGACGGTGCCCATTTCAGTGGTCGATCACCACGTGGCGGGTGACGAGCCGGTCGGACAGATCGCCGTAGCCGACACCGCAGCGTGTGCCACGGGCGAGTTGGTGTTCGACATCGCGATCACCTTGGGGCTCGAGGTGACGCCGGCGATCGCGCAGTCGCTGTACGCGGCCATTCTCACCGACACCGGCAGCTTCCGCTTCAGCAATACGTCGCCACGCGCGCACTCCATTGCGGCGGCGTTGCTGGCCGCTGGGGTGAACCCGGAAGAGATGTACCGGCGCATCTACGCACAGGTGAGCGTGGGTCGTTTGCAGCTGCTGCGCGAAGCGCTCTCCACGTTGCACGCCGAGCCCGAGATCGGCTTGTCGTACATCTCGGTCGCGGCCGGGGCGATGGAGCGCTTCGACATCACCAGCGAGGAGCTCGATGGCATCGTGGAGCATCCGCGGTCGATCACCGGTACGCGGATGGCGATGTTCTTCCGCGACCTCGGGCACGGCAAGGTGAAGGTGTCGTTCCGCAGCACCGGCTCGGTGGACGTGCAGCAGTTCGCGCGTCGCTACGGTGGTGGTGGCCACGCGAAAGCGTCGGGTGCGTTGTTGACGGGCAATCTCGCCGAAGTGCAGGAGCAGGTGGTGGCGGATGCGCGGGCGTATCTGACGGACGGGGACGCGACGGCAGCATAGGGTCGCAGTCGCGGGGCAGCGCTACTTCCCCGCTTTGCGCTTCGCGATCTCTCGAGGGGACAGAGGC
Organism: uncultured Gemmatimonadaceae bacterium; assembly: GCA_963843965.1. Taxonomy (GTDB): domain Bacteria; phylum Gemmatimonadota; class Gemmatimonadetes; order Gemmatimonadales; family Gemmatimonadaceae; genus Gemmatimonas. The sequence goes on along the minus strand of CAWJMR010000014.1, from coordinate 114,180 downwards.
GTCGTTTCGAGCGACACGATGAGCGACGTCTCGGAGCCGATCGACGCCGCGAAGATTCGACCGTTGGCGGCTATCGTGAGTGCGGTGGGAATGAATGGCAACTGTCGAGAATACAGATAGGCGCCATCGCTGGCGCGGTAATAGTCGAGGAGCTGATGGGGGTGAAGTTTGGTCGCTCCGGCCTCGATCATCACGGTGTCGCCTCGCTGCATCGCACCGCGAGCGATCGGACTTACCTCGGTGGTCATCGTGATCTGCGTCGTCACGTGCGACGTTGTGCGCTCGAGCCGACGTTGCTTCGTCGCCACCACCGCCTCGGCCCCTCCTTCGACGTACGGGAACCTCCGGGCCGCGCCATTGGCGGCGACGCTGTACCACGAACCGCCGAAGAACGGCGCGATGGCCATGGATTCACCGACGCATCCGTCCGCGATGTACGCGGAGTTCGCGAACGACGGCCCCTTCTGTAGCGCGGCAGCGACGGGCAGCGAGGTGCGCGACAGCGTTTTCCCGCTGCTGTCGATGGTCGCGATGGCGTTCACGGCGCCAAGATACTTCACACGAATGACGCCGCGCGGCAGGAGACACATCGTCTCCACCATCGGACCGTCGGCGACGCGCGTGGTCCACAGGTACCGGCCAGAATCTGAGTAGATGGTGACTCGACTGGTGACCGCGTCGAGTACGCCAACGAGTTGCGAGGTGGTGGCGATGTGCACCGGTCGCTTGAACTCACCCGGACCCTCGCCCGTGGCCTTGAGCACGAAGCGCTTTGCACCAGTCTTGAGATCGAGCGCATGGATCTCGCGTGTGCCGAGGTCGAGCGCCACCACCACGCTCTGGGTGACGGCAAGTTGCCGAGGCTCGACCAAGAGGTCGGGTTCCTTTGAGCCGCCGCGCACCCACTCGCGAATGTAGAACGAGTCCGCGTGAAATCGGCGAATCGAGGGCGGCTGTTGGGCAGGCAGCGCCGTCGCGTTGAACGTGGAGGCGACGATAACGGTCGCGAGCGCTGCAGTGCGGTTGCGAAGCGAGACGGGCATTCAGAGTTCCTCGATCCATGTGAGTCCTTCGATGATGCGCCGCAGTCCGGCGACTTCGCGCGACGATCGTGGGCTCTGTGTGGTGAAGCGCACACGACCTTCCTGGTCGAGTACGAGCAGGGCCGGCGTGCTCGTGTGCCCAAGCGAAGCCAGTTCCCGCACCACGCTTGACGGTGCAGGTCTTAACGGAATCGCTGCCGTCCACGCCGGCAGTTCTCTCCGCATCGCCGTCGAGTCCGAAACGGCGCCGACATACCAGATCACGGCGAGTCGGATCTGTCGCCGAGTGGAGCCGCGGTGAAGCACGTGAAGCATGCGCAGATTGCCGGAGCAATCGCTGAGTTGCAGCAGGACGGCCGCCTGAATCGTCGTGGAATCGGATGCGGGTGCGGCAGGGGTGTAACGGCGCATCGCGTCAGGCAGTGCGTCCTGCGGCATCGCTCGCACGACGTCGTACCCGACGCCGGCGAGCGAAACCACAAGCCCCGCGACCACCCAATGCCAGAGGGTCGGGGTGCGTTGCATCAGTCTTCGCAGAGTTCGATGGTCTCTTCGAAGCCATCATCCGACGAGCCACTCGTCGACGTGGCGCTGCAGGTCTTGAAGGGTCCTGTTGTCGTGGTACCAGTAGTCGTCAGCTTCAAGTCCTTGTACAGCGTCTTGTATCCCGTCACGCAATTCGTCTGCGTGAACGTGAAGCCGCCGCTCTGCATGAACACGTTCAGATTGAACTGCAGAGACGTTTCGCACGTGGTGATCGGCTGGCTTCCGCATGCCGTCACCGTGCCCATCGCACATGCCGTCGATGTCACCGTCGTCGTCTGCGCCATCGCGCGCGACACATCGACCGTGGCCACCGTGAACAGCAACGCGAACACGCCGAAGGCGGCGCGGGGAATGGTCATCATCATGACAAACCTCGGGATCTATCCGTGAAGTGGCGCGCCGCGGAGTGCGTCGCACCGGTCGCCGCGGCCCGGATCCGCGCGACGGAGCCACCATAGCACCCCCGCGTCAGCGGGCTGTCACCCGATTGCTGCCGGCATGGCCATTTCACCGCCGGATCGGGGTCGGGAACGTCATTCCCCCGCTTGGAGCGCCCCGCCAAGACGCCTACTTTTCGGGACGTAGTAATCCCGACAACCCGACTCTCCGATGCAGCCTCTCATGGAGCGGATCACCGGCGCCCTCGCCGCAGTCCGCAACCCCCGCACCGGCGCCGATGTCATGGCCGCCGAAATGGTGCGGGATATCGCCACCACCGTCGACGGCAAGGTGCGCCTCACGCTCCTGCTGGCCGCCGACGACGACGCCACCCTCGTGCGTGACGTCCGTCAGGCCATCGAGGCGCTCGCGGGCGTATCCGATGTCCGCGTCGACGTGCGCGACCCCGCGCAGACCGAATCCACGCCGGCGCGTCGCGCGCCGACCTCCGCACCGCCAGCCATGAATCAGCCGCAAGCACCAGCCACGGGTGGTATGGGACGCGCCCTCCCCGTCATGGACGCCGCCCCCAAGGCGCCGCCCAAGGTCCCCGAGCCGGTCGCCTATCCGCAGCTCGGTCGCATCATTGCCGTGTCGTCGGGCAAGGGCGGCGTGGGCAAGAGCACCGTGGCCGTGAACCTCGCCGTCGCGCTCGCCAAGATGGGCAAGCGTGTCGGTATCATGGACGCCGACATCTACGGTCCCAATCTGCCGCTCATGCTCGGCGTCGATGCGGCGCCGTCGGTGGTGGATGAAAAGATCATCCCGCTCGAGGCCTACGGCATCAAGGTGATGTCGATCGGCTTCCTGATCGAGAAGGAGCAGCCGGCCATCTGGCGCGGCCCGATCGTGATGAAGATCCTTACGCAGTTCCTGAAGGACGTGGCGTGGGGACAGCTCGACTACTTCCTGGTCGACATGCCGCCCGGCACCGGTGACGCGCAGCTTTCGCTCGTGCAGGCCACGCAGGTGCACGGCGCGGTCATCGTGACCACGCCGCAGCAGGTGTCGGTCGGCGACGCGCTCCGCGGTGTAAAGATGTTCGAGCGTACCGCCGTGCCTGTGCTCGGCATCGTGGAAAACATGTCGTACTTCGAGAACCCCGAGACCGGCAAGCCGATCGCCGTGTTCGGCACCGGCGGCGGCGCGCGGTTGGCGGCGGAAACCAACCTGCCGCTCATCGGACAGGTGCCGCTCGATCCGCGCATTCAGGAAGGCGGAGATACCGGACGTCCGATCGTGGACGCCGAGCCGACGTCGCGGGCGGCGAAGGAACTCGAAGCGATCGCGCAGCGGGTCGTGGAGCGCCTTGTCAGCATCTACGGCAACTGAATCACACGCTGAAGACAACGCGCCACGCGGCGCACTCGTCGGGGAGCCGTTAGCCCTCACGATTCGCCGCGTGGCGCTGCCGGCGGTCGTCGCGAATCTGCTCATGACCACGTTTCACAACGTGGACACGTACTGGATCGGACGCACGCTCGGCCCCGATGCACTCGCCGCCGCGACGAGCTCGATCTTCTGGATCTGGCTCGTGATTTCGATCGGCGAGATGGTCAGCATCGGTCTCGATGCGATTGCGGCGCGACGTCACGGCGAACGTCGCCCGTCGGAGGCGGCGCGCACGATCAGCGAAGGCTTCGTGCTCGCGCTGCTCCTGGGCGGCGCGATCGCGTTGGCCACGCCGTTCCTGCTGCACTGGCTCTTCGCCGTGATGAACACCGGCGCCAGTGTGAGCGCCATCGGCCGTCAGTACCTCGGCACCTATCTGCTCGGCATGCCGCTCATCTTCGGTTTCTTCGCCGTCGATGCCGCGTTCCGTGCGAAAGGCGACACGCGTACGCCGCTGTACATTCTCGCGGTCACCACCGTGCTCGGGCTGGTGCTCGACCCGATCCTTATTCGCGGCTTCGGTCCCGTGCCCGCGTTCGGTATTCGCGGCGCGGCGCTCGCCACGCTCGTCCCGCGTGGACTCGGCTGCATTGCCGGCGTGATCATTCTGCAGCGTCGCAGCATGCTGCGCTGGGCGAAGCCGCGCTGGGACGTGATCGCGAGTATCGCCCGCGTTGGTGCACCGGCCGCGCTCACTGGCGTCGCGTTCAGCGCGATCTACGTGCTGCTCACGCGCATCACCACGCAGTTCGGCACGCCCGCGCTGGCGGCACTCGGGCTGGGCTTTCGCATCGAGAGCGTGGTGTACGTCGTGTCGGTCGGCATGGGTGCGGCGGTGGCCGCGATCGTGGGGCAGAGTATGGGTGCCGACGATCCCGATCGGGCCGAACGCGCGGGGTGGACTGCGACCGGCATCGTGAGCGTCGTGGGGGCGATCATGGCGGGCGCATCGTTTTTCTTCGCGGAAGACTTTGCGTCGATTTTCTCGACCGATCCGGCCGTGATCGCCGAGGCGGCGCGTTACCTGCGCATTGCCGCGTTCTCGCAGCTGTTCCTGGGCGCCGAGGTCGTGTTGGAGAGTGCGATGGGTGGGGCCGGATGGACGCTGTGGCCGATGATCGGCTCGAGCACGATCACCCTGTCTCGATTGCCGATCGGCGCGTGGGCGGCGGCGCAGTGGGGCACCAGCGGTTTGTGGTGGACGCTGGCGCTGACCGCTGCGGCGCGCGGACTCTTGATGGCCGCGCTGTGGGGCAGTGGACGGTGGCGTCGCGTGCGCGTGTAGCGCACGTTACGACATGATCGCTCCCGCCATCACGCTGCTCACCGACTTCGGCACTGCCGACGGCTACGTCGCCGAAATGAAGGGCGTCCTCACCACGCTGGCGCCCGGCGTTCCGCTGCTCGATCTCACGCACGACGTGCCGGCGCAGGATGTGGCGTTCGCGCGTCTTACGGTCGCGCGCTACTGGCGTCGTTTCCCGGTTGGCACGGTGCATCTGGTGGTCGTCGATCCCGGTGTCGGCACATCGCGCGAGGCGATCGCCGTGTGCAGCGAAGGCCGCTATCTCGTGGGGCCCGATAACGGCGTGTTGTCGCCGGCGCTGTTTGCGCTCGATGCACGCGTGGTGTCGCTCACGGTCGATGCGCAGGCGTCGCCCACGTTTCATGCGCGCGATGTGTTTGCGCCGGCCGCCGCACAACTGGCCCGCGGCATGTCACTCGACCTGATCGGCGAGCCGTTCACGCAGCCCGTACGACTGCGTACCCCGCAGCCTCGACGCGCGCCTGACGGCGCTTTGCACGGCGAGATCCTCACCATCGATCGCTTCGGCAACGCGATCACCAATCTCGCCGCCCGCGACGGCGCGGCGGTGCAGGTGGGTGGTCACCAGGTGCGCGTGGTGCGCACGTATGGCGAGGCCGCGCCGGGCGAACTCGTGGCGCTGGTGGGGTCGAGCGGCTTCGTGGAGATCGCCGTGCGCGACGGGCACGCGGCGGCCCGCCTGCGTCTGTCGCGCGGTCAGGCCGTAGAGCTCGCGCCGATAATGCGCTGACTTAGCGCACCGCGACACCGGTGAACAGCGCGCTGTTCACGAGGAAGTGCACCCAGATGCTGGCGACGTACCCTAACCCAATCGCCCAGCTCCATTTCAGATGCGCGGCGAAGGTGTAGGTGCCGCGCGCTTGCCCCATCAGCGCCACGCCGGCTGCGCTGCCGATGGAGAGCAACGACCCGCCCACGCCGGCCGTCAGCGTCACCAACAGCCACTGCCCGGCATCCATCGGTGGCTGCATGGACAGCACGGCAAACATCACCGGGATGTTGTCGACCAATGCCGACAGCAGACCGATCGCGATGTTCGCCTTCGTGGCGCCGAAGCCGCCGTACGCGACCTGCGATAGCGCCTCCAGATAGCCGATGGCCCCGAGTCCGCCCACGCACAGGATCACGCCGTAGAAGAACATCAGCGTATCCCACTCGGCCTTTTCGAGCCGCTTGAACACGTCGAACGGTTCTCGCTCCGCGCCGGCGTGTGACACGACTTCGAACGGGTTGTCCGAGTCCACACTGTGCAGAGCCGTGCGCTCCGTCGACGCGCGCTCGGCCAAATCGCGAATTGCCGCGCGCTGCAGTGTCCAGCCGTAGAGCTTGAGTGCGCCGAGGCCGGTCATCATGCCGAGTACGGGCGGCAGGTGCAGAAACTGATGCACGCAGACCGTGGCCACGATCGTGAGCAGGAACAGTCCGATGATCTGGAACGCCCCCGGCTGCAGTTGCATCTGCTCGGTGATCGGTGCCGGACGGCCCGCATTCACTGCGGTACTCATGATGGCTGCCGGCACGAGCCAGTTCACCAGCGACGGCAGAAAGAGGGCGAAGAACCCGGAAAATGGGATGAGCCCTTTCTGCCAGACCATCAACGTCGTGATGTCGCCGAATGGCGAGAACGCCCCACCGGCATTTGCCGCCACCACGATGCTGATCAGCGAGACCAGCACGAAGCGCGGGTTGCCGACGCCCACACTCAGGACGACGGCACCCATGAGCAGCGCGGTTGTCAGGTTGTCGGCAATTGGCGAGATGCAGAATGCGAGCGCACCCGTGATCCAAAACAAACTGCGTAAGCTGAAGCCGCGAGACACCAACCACCCGCGAAGCGCGTCGAACACGCCGCGCTCCTCCATGGAGTTGATGTACGTCATCGCAGCCAGCAAAAACAAAAAGAGCTCGGCGTACTCCAGCAGGTTGTGCCGCACCATCTCTTCGGCAAACTGCGTGAGCGCGAGCTTGGTCTGCGGGTCGGTCGCCGCATTCGCGGCCTGCGAATATCGCCAGCCGATCAGCGCCCAGATAATACCGGCGGCAAGCAGCACCGGCTTCGACTTGCGCAGGTGCAGATACTCTTCGCCGATGACCACGGCGTACGCCAGCACGAAGACGACCAGCGCGGTGATGCCCACGCCTGATGTGGTCAGGTTCAAACGGGCGGCCGCTTCGGAGAGTTCAACCATGATGAAGCATAGCCATGGGGATGCCCACGGCCGCGTCGCCTACAATTCGGCGCCGTTCCCCGTGCCGCTGTCGGTATTCACTGGTCGCCGTGCGGCCACCACGCCCTGAACCGGCGTGGGAGTCTGCCAGCCGGGAGCAGCGACTTCGGTGGTGGTGGTCGTCGATGCCGCCCCCCACCGTGACGCGAAGCCGGACATCCCGAAACGTGAGCCGCCGAAGCGCATCGAGAGCTGCGCCACACCCATGCGGGACTTCACCACGGCACCCAGTCCCACCGTGGCCACGGCCCAGGTAAAGGCCACGGCAATCAACCGCGCGATGGCGCCGGCTACCGGCACCTTGGCCGCGATGGCCGCGCCGAACCAGATCAGACTGAGCGTGGCCAACCCAACGGCCAAGCCACGCAGGGCGGCACCGCGCTCGCTACTGCTGGCTCCACGCCCGGCCAAGGCACGACCGATGACCAGCGCCACCGCCAGAATGCCGAGCGTGAACGCCCCGGCATAGGCCAGCGCCCACGCCAGCGCGGCGATGGGGATCACCAGAATGCCGATGATGGTGATGGCGCACGCGACGAGGAGGACCACCAGCAGCGGCACGGCCAACAGCTGCCAGAGCAGCCCGACCCAAAAGCTGCCGGAAATATCGCGGGCCGCGGTCTTGGCGACGGCGGTGAGTGCCTCTTCGGCGGTCATGAGCACCACGAGGCCGATGATCAGGCCGATGCCGAACACACCGGCGACCGCGAGCAGGTTGGTGGTCGCCGTCAGCATGTCATGACCTCAACGGGCGCGACGCGAGGCGGTGGCGAGGGCGCGCAGGCCGACGACTCCCATCCCCACGATCGCCACGAAGCCGCCCACCGCAAGCGCCGCCAATTCTGGCGTGCCGCTCTGCATAGCGGCGATGCCCGGCTGACCGAGCACGGTGGACGCCACGTCGTTGGAAGCGGCGACAATCTGGTCGCGTACGCCTTCGGCGCCGAGCTGGGTGAGGATGAACGCCATGTCGGCGCGCGCCACGACCCAGGTGGCACCGGCGGTCGCGAAGCCTGCCGTGATCGCCGCGCCGAATCCGGCGGCAATACGGGCTGGCCGGGTGGCAGGGACGAATTGCTCGACGGTTCGAGTGGCCGCGGCGTGCCACGGCTCGAACACTTGCACCTGCGACATGACCCGATCGGAGAAGTTCACGGAGGGGGCAAAGTCGGGAAGGGCATCGAGGGCGACCATCAGCTCCCGGGCACTGTCCAGTTCCTGACGGCACGAAATGCACGATTTGACGTGCGCTCTCAAAGGAGCGACGCCAAAGCCTTCCTCCCCGTCCAGCAGGAGCTCGATTTCGTCTGATCTCAGGTGTCTGTCGTGCATTGTTGCCTCCACGGGAAACTACGCGCCTGCCCGCCGTCAGGTTTCACAGGGTTTCAGTGATCTTGGCCAAGATCACTTCATGAATCGGTCCAGTCGTATCCATCAGTCCCGCAGCCCCTCGAGCGCCTTCCGGAGTTCGTGGCGGGCCCGGTGGATGTAGGTCTTCACCGTGCCCAGGGGCAGGTCGAGCGTGGCCGCGATTTCTTCATACGAGCGGCCCTCCACATGACGCAGCATGATGCACGCCCGATACTCGGGGCGCAGCTTGGCGATGGCCTGTTCGATGGCCGACCCCAGCTCCTTCGCCTCGAGCTCGTCGAGCGCGCTTTCCTGCTCGCTCTCGAGGTTGAGGGTCGTGGCCTCTACCTCGCTGGCGGTCGAGGCATGCGGGGAGCCGTCCATGCTGATCGTATCCAGCCGACGCCGGCGGAGATGATCGATGGCCACATTGTTCGCGATCTTGAACAGCCAGCTCGAGAACTTGAACTCGGGGCTGTACTTGTCGATGTGGTTCAGGACCTTGACGAACGCATCCTGTGCGAGGTCTTCGGCCGTCTCCCGGTCACGGACCATGCGGAAGACGAGCGAAAACACCGGCCGTTCGTAGCGGCGCACCAGCTCGCGGAACGCGAGCTCGCGGCCTTGCTGCGCCAGGCGAACGACATCGGCATCGGGGAGTGTTCCCAGCTCGTCGAGAGTCTGCATCGGATCGCATAACCTAGCACGGGCGTGCGCTTGCTCGCACTCCCCCGCCTGTCGATGTTTCGCAAATGCCAGTCGTCCCGCCTCCGAACGAGGCCACCGAACGCGCTGAATCCACCGGCCGGGCCGAACAGGCCGCCCGTGGGGAAGGGAAGCGCGAGTACGTGCAGCAGATGTTCTCGGACATCGCGCCGCGCTATGACCTGCTCAATCACGTGCTGTCGATGAACATCGACAAAGCGTGGCGGCGGAAAGCCCTGCGCGCCCTGCAGTGGACCCAACGGCCGGGCGGGAGCTATCTCGACCTCTGCGCGGGCACGCTCGACGTGGGCGCCGCGCTGGTGAAACAGCCGGGGTTCACGGGCTTCGTGGCTGGCGCCGACTTCGCCGTCCCGATGCTGCGGCACGGGAACGGCAAGGCGTCGCGTGAGGTGCTCGCCCCAGTGGGGGCCGATGCGTTGGCGCTGCCATTCGCCACGACGTCACTCGACGGCGCGATCGTAGCCTTCGGCATCCGCAACGTGGCCGACCTCGACGCCGGCCTCCGCGAAGTGCATCGCGTGCTCAAGCCTGGCGCCCGTTTCGTGATTCTCGAGTTCTCCACGCCGCCGTTGGCGATCGTGCGCACGTTCTATCACCTGTACTTCCATCATGTATTGCCGCGAGTGGGTCGGCTCGTGAGCGGGCATGGCAGCGCGTACACCTATCTGCCCATGTCGGTCTCGCATTTTCCCACCGAAGAGACGCTGGCCGGCCACATGCGCCGCGCCGGCTTCACCACGGTCACGTGGGAACGCCTCACCTTCGGTATCGCCGCGATCCACGTGGGCACCGCGTGAGGAACGCACGCAGGAACGCCATGACGCACTGCCCGGTTGAACTCTGATGTCTCTCGATACGCTTTCCGATTTCATCACGGCCATCGATCGGGCCGGCGAACTGCATCGCATCACCGAACCGGTGAAGGTGCATCTTGAGATCACCGAGATCGCCGACCGTGTCTCCAAGATGCCCGGCGGCGGCAAGGCGCTGCTGTTCGAGCATCCGATTCTCCGCGACGGCACGCGCTCGCAGTATCCGGTGGCCATCAACCTGTTCGGCTCCATGCGTCGCATGGCCATGGCGCTTGGCGTGGACGATCTCGACGCCATCGGCGACCGCATCACGGCGCTGATGGATCTCAAGGTGCCCGACGGATTCCTCGGCAAGCTGTCACTGCTCCCGCGATTGCTGGAAGTGTCGAAGTTTCCGCCGCGCACCAAGAGCGGCACGCCATCGTGTCAGGACATCGTGTGGCGGGGCGACGAGATCGATCTCGATAAAATTCCCGTGCTGCACTGCTGGCCCGAGGATGGCGGTCCGTTTGTGACCATGACGGCGGTGATCAGCAAGGATCCGGTGCGCGGCATTCGCAACGTGGGCATGTACCGCGTGCAGCAGCTCGACAAGAAGTCGGTGGCGATGCACTGGCAACGTCATAAGACAGGCGCCGAGCATATGCGGCAGATGGCCGAACGCGGCGAGAAGATGCCGGTGTGCATCGTAGTGGGGGCCGATCCAGCCAGCATGTTTTCGGCAAGCGCGCCGTTGCCGCCGAACATCGACGAGTTTCTGTTCGCCGGATTTCTGCGTCGCGATCCCGTCAAGCTCACGAAGGCGGTGTCGTGCGATCTCGAAGTGCCGGCGGATGCCGAGTTCGTGATCGAAGGCTACATCGATCCTTCCGAGGCGCTGGTGGTCGAGGGGCCGTTCGGGGATCACACCGGCTTCTATTCCGAAGCCGATCTGTATCCCAAGGTGCACGTCACGGCCGTCACGATGCGCAAGAACGCGGTGTATTCCACCACCATCGTGGGCCGCCCGCCGATGGAAGATTTCTATCTCGGCCACGCCACCGAGCGCATCTTCCTGCCGCTGCTCAAGCTCACCACGCCGGAGATTGTCGACTACCATATGCCGGCCGAGGGAGGCTTTCACAACCTCGTGTTCGTGAGTATCGACAAGAAGTATCCCGGGCACGCCGACAAGGTCATGCACGCCTTGTGGGGGCAGGGACTGATGTCGCTGGCCAAGGTGCTGGTGGTGGTCGACAAGGAAGTGAATGTGCGCAACCCGGTGGAGGCGTGGTGGGTGGCGCTGAATAACATGGATCCGCAGCGCGACGTGCGCTTCACGATGGGGCCGGTCGATGTACTCGATCACGCCAGCCGGGCGTTCACGTACGGCAGCAAGATGGGCATCGATGCCACGCGGAAGTGGCCGGAAGAGGGCTTTACGCGCGCGTGGCCGAAGGTGATCACCATGGACGAGGCCACTCGACGCGCCGTTGATGCGAAGTGGTCGAAGCTCGGCTTGCCGCCGATGGCGACGCCGTGAGCAGCGTCGTGCCACCGAAGGGGGCCCGCGACGGTCAGCTCATGACCGGCGAGTCGCTGCTCGTGCGTCTGGCCAACTTCGTGAAGCTGCCGCACACGGTGTTCGCGATGCCGTTCGCGTTAGTGGGTGTGTTGTGCGCGAGCGTGGTGGCACCGGTCACGGTGGTCATGGTCGGTTGGGTGTTGCTGGCCTTCACGGCGGCGCGCTTTGCCGGCATGGGGTTCAACCGCATTGTCGATCGCGACGTCGATGCGATCAATCCGCGTACGGCCAAACGCGAACTGCCGGCTGGCACGCTCTCGTTGGCGCAAGCGAAGGGATCGGTGGCCGTGGCCAGCGTGTTGTTCGTGATCGCGGCATGGCAGCTGAACACGCTCTGCCTCGTGCTATCGCCAGTGGCTCTGCTCTGGGTGTTGGGCTACAGCTATACCAAGCGCTTCACGCGCTACTCGCACCTCTGGCTCGGCCTTGGCCTGTCCATCGCGCCGGTCGGTGGCTATCTGGCCGTCACCGGTGCGTGGAGCGACCCGTGGTGGTTCCTGTGCGTGCTGGCGTTGGCCATCGTATGCTGGAGTGGTGGCTTCGACATGCTGTACGCCCTGCAGGACGCGGAATTCGATCGCACCAACGGTCTGCACAGCATGCCGTCGGCGATCGGCGTGCCGAACGCCATCCGGTTCTCGCGTACGCTGCACGTGATCGCCGTGAGCTGTCTGGCGGTCGTGGTCTCCACGCATCCGCTGGGCACCGGTGTGCCGATGGTACAAACGGTGTTGTGGGGCGGCGTGGCGTTCGTGGCGGCGATGCTGGTGTGGGAGCATCGCATGGTGAAGGCCGATGATCTCACGAAGCTCGACGCCGCGTTCTTCACGATGAACGGCATCATCTCGCTGGGCTTTCTCACGGTGTTTGCGGTGGCTCGTTTCCTTGTTTCCGGGTCCGGCGCATGATGCAGGGGGCTGCTCGACATCCGGTCGTGCTGGCGATCACGGGCGCTTCGGGAGCGCCGTATGCGGTGCGACTGCTCCAGCAGCTGGTCGCGCTGCAGGTGCCCACGTGGCTGATCGTGTCGAGTCACGGATTCCGCCTGCTGGCCACGGAAAGCGATATCCCCGACCTGCACAGCTTGCGGGCGCACGTTGGGGCGGACGCCTTCGACGCGTGCGTCACGGTATTCGATGACAACGACCGCGGGGCGGCGCCGGCATCGGGCTCTGCACGATCGAGCGGCATGGTGGTGTGCCCGTGCAGCATGGGCACGGTGAGCGCGATTGCCCATGGCACCTCACGTTCGCTGGTGGAACGCGCGGCCGATGTGGCGCTGAAAGAGCGCCGGAAGCTCATTCTGGTTCCTCGGGAAACACCGCTGTCGCTCATTCATCTCGAGAATCTCACGCAGGTCACGCGGGCGGGGGCGACGGTGATTCCGGCCGCACCGGGCTTCTATCACAAGCCACAGCGCATCGAGGATCTGGTGGATTTCATCGTCGCGCGGGTGCTCGATCATCTGGACGTCGAGCACACGCTGGGCAAGCGCTGGGGCGGCGAGATCGAGTAGCGACGTCTCGACGGGTGTCGAGGATCCATCGTGCCGTTTGGGTTGGACGAGTCGTCGATTGGCAGATGAAGGAATTGCGTTTGGAGTCCACGCCTCGGGGCTGAATGCCGCAGATCAAAATCGATCCGATCACGCTCACGCCGGACAAATACCGCCACGAGTTCAAGACCAAGGCGACGAACGTCGTTCTCGTGTTTCTCTTCTGGTGTCCGTTCGGGCTTGGGCTTGCGTCGATCATGGGCTTCAAAGGGAAGACGCGGTTTCTGGTTGCCCTCGGGTTCGCCGTCGCACTGGCCATCTTGGGGTTGCTCGCCATTGTGATCGCCCAATGGATCGGGGCGGGCGTTCTGCAGACGTTTCTGAATCCACGCGGCTCGCGGGCGCCGGCTGTGATCACGAGTCGCGCGGAGTCGTTGGCGGCTCGCGGGCAGTACGACGAGGCCGCGGCGGAGTTCGCCGCCCTGCGAGCCAAGTTTCCGCACGACATTCCCTTGTTGCGCATCGAAGCCGAGTTCCACACCGGTGTGGGGGGCAATCCGCAGCTGGCCGTGCAGGTCCTGAATCAGCTGCGTCGGGTGCCCGACGTGCCCGGTACGGTCGAGCGCTATGCCACACATCGACTCCTGGACCTGTATCTTGGAGTGTTGGCCGACCCCGGGCGCGCCATGGTGGAACTCCGGCGCATGGCCGATCGCTTCCCCGACACGCCCGATGGACAGGGCGCGCTTGCCGAACTCCGGCGCCGGCGTGACCACTTCGCACAGGATCAGACGCAGACATGAAGGAAGCCACGATCATCGGCCTGATTTCCGATACGCACGGACTGGTGCGCCCCGAGGTGTTCGCGGCGCTCGACGGCGTGTCGCGCATCTTTCACGCGGGTGACGTGGGGCCGCCGGAGGTGCTGATTGAGCTTGCGACCATCGCGCCGATTCAGGCGGTGTGGGGCAACACCGATGCGCCGGGTCGGCCGGACTTGGTGGAACGCATTGAAGAAACGATCGACGGCGTGCGCATCGTGGTCACGCACGGTCACGAAATCGGCAGCGTGAACCCGCCGCGATTGGTGAGCGCCTACATGAATGCCGACGTGATCGTGTACGGGCACACGCACGTGCAGCTGGTCACCAAGGCGGCACGCCGCATCGTGGTGAACCCCGGCGCGGCGGGCCCGCGGCGGTTCAAGCTGCAGCCGAGTGTCGCGAAGCTGTACATCCTGAACGGGAAAGCCGACGTGGAGTTGATTCCGCTGGGGATTCCGGAGGAAGTCGTGGCGGACGAGGATGGATTGGAGTAGCCGCCGCGAATTTGGTGCAAATCCGACGGTCTCACGTGAGTTCCGAGTCGTGAGTCAAAGTTTCGAGTGGTGGGTGGGCTCACTCACAACCCCAAACTTGAACTCACAACTCCAAGCTCACGTGAGTGTGTCGGAATTCCGCACCAGTGCTTGAAGCGCCCCCACCACCGTGTCCGCCTTGAGCGCCGCGTCATTCGGCCTCGTGCGGAACCACGACTCGATCATCAGCAACTCATCGAGTTGATCGACCACGGCGCCCGTGGGCGCCTGTATGCCGCGCTGCTCCAGCGCCTGAAGCGCCGTGACGGATTCCGGCTCGCTGCAGCGCGCTTCGGCCACCACGCGACCGTGTCGCACGAGATACAACCGGTCGTCACCGTCGCGCCCCGGCATGGCATACACGAAGCTCGGTTTGGTGATCGCCTCGCGCACGCGCGCGAGTTGCGCGTCGAGTTCCTGCAGCGCGGTGAGTCGGTCGCGCAGCCAGCCGGCACGCTCGTAACTCAGCGCGGCGCTGGCGGCCGACATCTCGCGCACGAGTTGCTGATGCGGTGAATCGTCGCGTCCTTCCAGGACCGCGCGCGCGCGGGAAAGCTGCGCGCGATACGCATACTCCGTGGTCGCCCCGACGCACGGCCCCAGACAGCGGCGCGTTTCGTAGCGATGGCAGCCGGGCGTGCGCGCGAGCGATGGATGTACCATGTCGTCGAACAGGTCAACCGCGTCGTGCAGCACCATGGGCACGCGGTCGGTGCAGTCGCGCAGGCCCAGCGCGTCGTTCAACACGCGCAGCGCCTCGACCAGCGGCCGTCGCGACGCGAACGGACCGATCACCTGCGCCGCCTGCTTGGCGCGAGCTGCCGCGCTCGCGCGCTGAATACGCAGCCGCGGGGCGGGGCCGCCCGCCACCGTGATTACCCACCATTTGTCGAGCGGTCGCGCGGCCTTGATGTTGTACTTCGGCAGATGCGCACGAATGAGTCGCACCTCGCGCAGCAGCGCCGCGAACTCGCTGGGCATCGGCTCCCATTCGATACGCGCCGTTTCGCGCAGCAGCCGCGCGTGCCGGTGTTCGGGCCAGGGGAGGCGGAAATACGACAGCAGGCGTGTGCGGACCTGGGTACTCTTGCCCACATACAGCACTTCGCCGTGCACGCCGCGCATGAGGTACACGCCGGGTTCGTTGCGCATCTGTTCGCGCACCTGGGTGCGCAGTCGCTGCACGTCGGCGTCGGGTGAACCCACCGAGAGATCGAGCTGCGTGGCCAGCTTGGCGCGCGGCTTCGTGCGTGGCTGAGGGCGTGGCTTGCCCGCGAGCTTACCGCTGGCAGTGCGAGCAGAAGACGGTGCTTCGCCCGTCGATCGCGTGCGTGCCGACCAAACGGCGGCCGCAGGTGAGACAGGGCTCACCGGAGCGGCCGTAGGCGGCCAGCTGCTCGACGAAAGAGCCCCGTTCACCGCGCGCATCCCGGTAGTCGCGGAAGCTCGTGCCGCGCGCCGCGATGGACGCGGTCAGCACGGCGCAGAGCTGCGCGCGCAGGGCGGCGCTTTCCTGCGCGGAGAGGGTGCGCGCTTCGCGCGACGGATCGATCCCGGCCAGCCACAGAGCCTCGTTCGCGTAGATGTTGCCGACGCCGGCGAGTCGCTTCTGGTCCATCAGGAACACTTTGATGGCCTGCTTCGACTCCCGAACAAGTCCCGAAAACTCGGCGTCGCCGAGCCGTGGGTCAAGAGGTTCGGCACCTAATGCGGTCGAATACTTCGTGAAACGTTCGGGTGACATGAGCGCCACCGTGCCCAGCCTGCGCACGTCGCGGTAGTGCAAGGCCCGCCCATCGTCGAGTCGCAGCGTCACCGCCACGTAGGCCCGATCGGCCTCAGACAACGAGCCATCATCCACAACGATACCGCCGGTGAAGCGCGGTTGCACGACCACGCGCCACGGTGGTTCGCCGGAGTCGGTGGCTGCCGAGCCAGGCCGCATGTCGAGCACGATCAGTTTCGCCCGGCGCCACACGTGGGCAATGGTGAGTCCGGTCAGCGCTTCGGCAAAGCCCGCCGCGTCGGCCTCGCGCAGCACGTCGGATTTGAGCACATCGACGCCGACGATAGCGGCACCACACACCATCGCGTCGAGATCGCGCGCGATGGTTTCCGTTTCGGGCAGCTCAGGCAAGTCGCGCCGCTTCCCGCCAGCCGATGTCGCCGCGATAGATCGCGCCCTCGAACTCGATGCGCGACGCGGCCTCTCGGCTGGCCTCCTGCGCATCGGCGAAGGTGTCAGCCATCGCCGTCACGGCGAACACACGTCCACCGCTCGTGCGCAGCGAGCCGTCATCGGCGCGCGCGGTGCCGGCGTGATACACGCGCAAGTCGTCGCTGAACGATGGCAGCGTGATGTGCTGGCCGGTGACCGGTGCGTCGGGATAACCCTGCGACGCCACCACCGTCGTGACGGAGGCGCCGTCGCGCCACGTAAACGGCGAGAGGCTCCCGATGCGGCCACCATGCGCTACGGTCATCATGGGATCGAGCAGGCTGCTGGTCAGCATGGGCAGGATCGCCTGCGTTTCGGGATCGCCGAACCGGCAGTTGAATTCCACGACCTTCGGGCCTTCTTCCGTGAGCATCAGTCCCGCGTACAACAGCCCCGTGAACGGCGTGCCGCGCTTGCGCAGGGCATGCAACGTGGGCAGGAAGATGCGCTCGGTCACATCGTCCACGAGCCCCGGCGTGGAGAACGACACGGGCGTATAGGCACCCATGCCTCCAGTGTTCGGCCCTTCGTCGCCATCGAGCAGGCGCTTGTGATCCTGCGCGCCGATCATCGGCATCACGTTGTATCCATCGGTCACCGCGAACAGCGACAGCTCTTCGCCGGTCATGAACGACTCTACCAGACACTCGCTGCCGGCGTCACCGAACGCTTTGTCCTCGAGCACGCGCTCGATCGCGGCGTCGGCCTCCTTGAGCGTGTGACAAATGATGACGCCTTTGCCCGCGGCCAGTCCGCTGGCCTTGATCACCACCGGCACGCCGAAGCGCGCACGTACCGCCTCCTTCGCATCCACCGACTTCTTGTGCGTCTCGGCGCGCGCCGTTGGAATACCGGCGGCCATCATGAGCGCTTTCGTGTCGGCCTTCGACGTCTCTACTTTGGCCGCGCCCATCGTGGGCCCGAACACGGGCACGCCGATGTGCTGCAGATGATCCACCAGCCCAATCGCCAGCGGCGCCTCGGGCCCCACCACGACGAGCTTCACCTGCTCACGCTCGGCCAACTCGGCGACCTCGATCGGGTCCGAGGTATTCACCGAGACGACGCGGGCCAACTGGGCAATGCCGGGATTCCCCGGGCCGGCCACGATATCGACCGTGGTATTCTCGCGCGCGAGTGCGTCTGCGAGGGCATGTTCGCGGCCGCCAGAGCCAAGGAGCAGGATCTTCATGGCGGGAAATCTAGTCCAATACGAGAGTGAAGAGCCAACCGCACACACGCTTGGAAATGATCACGCAGAGAGGCAGAGGGCGCAGAGCTCGCAGAGAAAAAATTCAGTTCTCTGCGTCCTCTGCGCCCTCTGCTACTCTGTGTGATCAGTTCAACCCAACCCTCTCATCACACCCCAGTCGGCGGTTCAGGAGCCGGCGGCGGTGGCGGAGAAGCGGGCGGCGGCGGAGGCGGCGGCATGTCGTCACCCATGCTGGCCGCACTGGCCGCGGTCTTGAACGCGTCGCGGAACGCATCGGCGGCGCGGTTGATCACGTCGCCCACGGTTTCCGCGGCAGCCTTCGCCTTGTCGGCGTAGTAGTCCTTCGCGTCGCGCAGGTCATCGCGCAGCGGACGCTCGGCTTCACTGCCGCGACGGATGTAGTCGCCGCCGAGGATGGCGCCGTAGGCACCCGACTGCTGCCAGCGATTCAGCTCACCCGCGCGCACCGTGTGGAACGGGTGTTCGCGGAGCGCCGTGTTGAGCGCCTTGATCACGTTGTCCCACGCGGATCCGCCGACTTCGTATTCGGCGGCCTGTGCGAGATAGGCGTCGAGGTCGATCGTGTCGCCGTAGGCGCGACCGCCGGCCAGCTTGAGGAAGGTCATCAGGCTGGCCCGCGGGTCCTGCGTGCCGAGCATGCCCGCGCGGTCGGCCGAAAGCTCTGATTTGCGATACCACTCGAGCAGCGCGAGCTGGAACGGCAGCAGCGCGATCGAGGCCAGCAGCGGCAGGGCGCTCATCCCGAAGAAGAGCACGATCAAGGCGATCGTACGATACGTGGTGCGCCCCGTCATGATGTGGCCGAGCTGCTGCGCGAGGATGAAGCGCTGCTCCTCGGGTTCGAGCAGCTCGAGCACGCCCGAGTTGATGACGATGAAGGGCTGGTCGAATCCGACGGCGCCGGCATTGGCGATCGGGTTCTGCGCCACGTACAGCTGGGGGACCGGCTGGCCGGAGTTGGGCCAGTCGAGCGCCTGGAGCACGTCGTGATAGAGCGCGTGCAGCATGGGGCGCTGGGTCGGGCCGACCAGGACGGCGTCGCCGAGAAACAGATTGCGGACGCCGCGCTCGCCGAAGACGCTGGCGATCTTGCGAACGACCTCGTCGAATCCCGGGAGGGCGCGCAGCGTCTGCAGGGCGGCTCGGTCGGCCGGGTGTTCCCAGGTGACCGACGAGATCTGCGTAAGCGGTGTGGCGGGCATAATCAGGGGGCTGGAGACACCCTCCCTACGGCGGGAGGGTGCTCAAGTTCCAGTCGGAGGCGGATTCCGATCACAACACGATCAGATCCCTTCGAGCGCCCCGTCGAGGTCGGCGATCAGATCTTCGGCATCTTCGATACCGCAGGACAGGCGGACCATGCCGTCGTTCAGGCCCATGGCGATCTTGATATCGGCCGGGACCGATCCGTGGGTCATGCTGAACGGGTGATTGGTAAGGCTCTCCACCCCGCCCAGCGACTCGGCCAGCGAGAAGACCCGCACCCGCTCGAGGAATTTCCGGGCGTTGTCGATGGTCTTGAGGTCGAGCGTCATCATGCCGCCGAAGCCGCTCATCTGCTTCTTGGCGAGCTCGTGGTGCGGGTGGTGCGCGAGGCCGGGATAGATCACTCGGTCTTCGCCCAGCCGCTCCAGCAGCCAGGCACCCACGGCCCGGCCGTTGAGGTCGTGCTGCTTCATGCGGAGCGGCAGCGTCTTGGTGCCGCGAAGGGCCAGCCACGCATCGAACGGGCCCGGGACGGCGCCCGCCGCGTTCAGAATGAATTGGAGCCGATCGGCCAGCTCATCCTCAAGAACGACGGCGAGGCCGCCGATCATATCAGAGTGACCGTTGATGTACTTCGTGGTCGAATGCCAGACGATGTCGGCGCCCAGCTCCAACGGACGCTGGAAGATCGGCGTCGCGAAGGTGTTGTCCACGATCAGTAGCGCCTGGTGTCGCTTGGCGATGTCGCTCATAGCGGCCAGGTCGGTGAGTCGCATGAGGGGGTTCGTCGGCGTCTCCACGAGCAGTGCTCGGGTGGACGGCGTCATCGCATCAGCCACCCGCTGCGGATCATCCGTATCCACGTACGTGAACGACAGGCCGAAATGACGCAGGATTCGATCGAACAGACGGAACGTGCCACCGTACACGTTCTCCCCGCACACGATATGATCGCCGGCGCGGAACAGCTTCATGATCGAGTCGAGGCAGCCCATCCCGCTGCTGAACGCGAACCCGTGCGTGCCGCCTTCGAGCGTCGCGACGTTCCGTTCGAGCGCCTGTCTGGTGGGGTTCTTCCCGCGGGCGTATTCGTACCCCTTGTTGACGCCGATGCTCTCCTGCACGTAGGTGGACGTGAGGTAGAGCGGCGTCATGATGGCTCCCGACACCGGGTCGGGACGCTGGCCGGCATGGATGGCGCGAGTGGACATGCCACCCGCGAGGTCTTCGTCGTAAATGCGCGTCATGGGCTCCGTGTGGTCCGAGGCGAACTTGGGGCGGAAGCTACTGTCGCGACCGAGCGTCGGCGAGTTGTGCCCCCGGGATTCCGTCGCGATGCACGTCCCCGTCCCACCGCGCTGCAGCCTCAGGCCGTTGTCTGGCCCACGTTGCCGCGCGATCCCAAGCCGGCGGCCTGATGCGCTTCGCCAGTGCACTTGCCGGCGCGCCGCGCCGCTGCCTGATCGTGGACGACGAGACCTCGATGCGCTCGGTGGTCCGTCGTCTGATGCAGGCGGAAGGGTTCGAATGCCTCGAAGCGAGCTGTGGCGCGGACGCGCTCGAAGTGCAGGCCGCCACGCCGTCGCCGCTGGTACTCTCGGACTTCCACATGCCCGGGATGGACGGCGCGCAGCTCCTCACACAGATCCGCTCGCGTTGGCCCGATACGGCGGTCGTCATGATCACGGCGGTGTCCGATGTCGACCTGGCCGTGCGGTGCCTCGACGCCGGCGCGCTCGACTACCTCACCAAGCCGTTTGCCATCGAAGAGCTCCGCGCCCGTGTGGTGCAGGCGCTCGAGAAGCGACGGCTGCTCATCGAGAATCAGGCGTATCGCTCGGACTTGGAGGCGCGGGTCGCACTTCAAGCACGCAAGTACGAGGAGCTGTTCCTCGCCGCGCTGCAGTCGTTGGCGGAAGCGCTCGAAGTGAAGGACTCATACACGTGGGGACACTCCACGCGCGTGAGTCGCTATGCGATGGCGATCGCCCGCGAACTGCATGTCGCCCCCGCGCTCCTACACGAACTCGAGCTGGGCAGCCGCTTGCACGACATCGGCAAGATCGGCGTGCGCGAATCGGTGCTGAACAAAGCGGGACCGCTCACCGATGCCGAATACGCGCACGTCATGGAGCATCCGGTGATCGGGTGGCGACTGCTGGCACCGCTGCTCGGCGACATGCCGCACGCGTTGGCGGTGGTGCGCTCACACCATGAGCGATTCGACGGGCATGGCACGCCGGACACGTTACGCGGCCACGAGATACCGCTCGAAGCGCGTATCACCGCCGTAGCCGACTCGTTCGACGCGATGACGAGCGGCCGCCCGTATCGCGACGGCATGCACGTCGAAGACGCGGTGGCGGAGCTCCGGCGCTGTGCCGGCTCGCAGTTCGATCCGACGTGCGTGGCCGCCTTCGAACGGGCGCTGGCCAGTGGGGCGATTCCGCGTCCCGATCGCAGCGTGCAGCGGCAAACCCGCATGCAGATCGTGGCCTAGGCGAGTATCAGCTGTCCGTCGCGTAGCTGTTGCAGGGCCGTCGACACGCCATGCGCCGTGACGCGAAGGCCTGCGGTGGTGCGCCATCGACCGGCAAGCATCGAGACGTCGTTCTGCTCGATGCCAGTGAACACGTCGGCGGGGTCGGCGGGCGACAGAAAGGACACACGGGCACCGGCCAGGAGTGGCGCGGCCAGGCACACCACGAGCGCGTCCGGATCGCTGCACGGCGCGAGCGCGAGCACGTGATCAACGGGCGTGAGCAGCAGCTCCGCGACCGCTGCCCGTCCGGCGGAAAGCAGGTCGCGATGCGTGAGCACATCCCGCCGTCGCGACGCGCCGTAGACCGCAATACACTCTTCGTCGCGCCCCTCGGTGGTCGTGTCACCCTCGAGCGCGAGCCCGTGGTGTGATCCCAGATCCACGTCGTGCGTACGGCCGGGCACAATCACGCGTGCCAGGCGCGGCGCGTCGTCGAGGAGCACCACGGACATGCCCTCGGGAAGCCGCGCGGCGAGCGCCTCGAGCGTGAAGACCGCCCCCACGTCGGCATCGGTCAGTTGCCGCGCGATCTCGTCGGGCGACTCGCCCATGTCGAGCAGCAGAGCGCCGCGCCCATCGGATGCCGCCAGTGCCACCAGAAAGGCGGGACCGTTGGGCAGAAAAATGGCCGATCGCTTGCCCGACAAGGCGCGCACCAGCGAGGCCGAGCGCTGGAGCAGCGTGAGCCCGGCGGCCACCAGTTGCGACGCTTCAAACGAGCCGAGGCGGCCGCCGCCGGCGGCGATCGCGAGGGGGAGCAGGGCGAGCGGATCGGACATGTGCGAAGAGACTAGCGCACTGTGGGGGCATGTGCCACCGCCGTAACGGGAGCCGACCCTGGATCGTCTGACGACGAGACTCTGTGATGTCCGGATGAGTCAGCGTTCATGCACGTGTTGGCCGGACGCGGGTCTGCGTCTAGCTTGCGGGATTACCCGAAAACACGCCGATTTACCGAGGAATCCGATGGCTTTTGAAGGGCTGATGGTGAGTGTGTCCGGTGTGCGCGGACGTGTCGGATACGGACTGACTCCTGAAGTCGTGGCGACATTCGCCGCCGCCTTCGGGGCATGGGCCGCGCGGCACGGTGGACGCACGATCGTCGTGGGGCGTGACAGCCGGGTCTCCGGACCGATGTTCACCCGCATCGTGCATGGCGCCCTGGAATCGGTGGGCTGCACGGTGATCGACATCGGCATGGCACCCACCCCCACCATTCAGCTGGCGGTCGAACACCACCACGCGGCCGGTGGACTTGGCATCACCGCCAGCCACAACCCGATCGAGTGGAACGCCCTCAAGTTCATCGGGTCGTCGGGGCTCTTCCTGTCGGCCGACGAAGGCGCGGAAATGCGCGCCCTGATGGACAGCGGAATTCCCCGCGCCACGTGGGACGCGCTCGGCGAGATCGTGCACGACACCGAGGCGGTCCAGCGTCACATCGATCAGGTGCTGGCGCTGCCGTACCTCGACGTGGCCGGCATTCGCGCCCGCCGTTTCCGCGTGGCGCTTGACTGTTGCCGGGGGGCGGGCGGCGTGATCATGCCGCAGCTCCTGACCGAGTTGGGCTGTGAGGTGTATGCCATCAACATGGAGGCCGACGGGCAGTTCCATCGTCCACCGGAGCCGGTCGCCGAGAACCTCGGTGAGTTGGCGGCGCTGGTGAAGGCGACCGAAGCGGATATCGGTTTCGCCACCGATCCCGACGTCGATCGCCTCGCGCTGGTGCTCGACAACGGCATCGCACCGGGCGAGGACTACACGCTCGCGCTGGCTGCCCGCACGGTGCTGCGGCATCGACCGGGCCCGGTGGTCACCAACCTCTCCACGAGCAAAGTCGTGGCCGACGTCGCCCGTGACGCGGGCGTGCCCTTCCACTTCGCCAAAGTGGGCGAGGTGAACGTGGCGATGACGATGCGTGATCTGGGCGCGACGATCGGCGGCGAAGGTAACGGCGGCGTCATCCTTCCGGAAATGCACCTGGGGCGGGACGCGCCGGTCGGCGCGGCGCTGTTGTTGCAATTGATGCTGGAAGAAGCTCGGCCGCTGTCCGAGGTAGTCGCCGAGCGACCGAAGTACGTGATCGTGAAGGACAAGTTGGATCGTCCGGAGGCGCCGCTCGACGCCGTGTATGTGGCGCTGCGCGCCGCATTTCCGGATGCGGTGGCCGATACTCAGGATGGACTCCGACTGGATTGGCCCGACCGCTGGGTGCACCTGCGCCCGTCGGGGACCGAACCAATCGTCCGCGTGATTGCAGAAGGCCCCACCGAGCAGGATGCGCGCACGTTGATCATGCAGGCCCGGGAGCCGTTGTCGGCTCTCGGATCACTCTAGACCTCGAACGACCATGTGCGGAATCGTCGGCTACGTTGGTGATCGGATCGCGACCCCCATGCTGCTCGAAGGGCTGAAGCGCCTCGAGTATCGTGGGTACGACTCGGCGGGTGTCGCCATCATGAACGGCAAGGGTGTCGAAACGCGCCGGGCCGCAGGTAAGATCTCCCGTCTCGAAGCGGCGATCGCCATCGACCCGCCGCAGGGCACGATGGGTATCGCCCACACGCGTTGGGCCACGCACGGTCCGCCAACGGAAATCAATGCGCACCCGCACGCGAGCCAGAACGGCAAGATCGCGGTGGTGCACAATGGCATCATCGAGAACGCCACGGCGTTGAAGGCGGGCCTGGAAGCACGCGGCTTTGTGTTCAAGTCGGACACCGACACCGAAGTGCTCGCCCACCTGATCGAGGCGGCCTATGCCGGTAACCTCGAAGCGGCCGTGATCGAAGCGCTGCGCCAGTGCGACGGCACGTACGGTCTCGCCGTCATCACGAGCGACGAGAAGGACAAGATCGTAGCCGCGCGTAAGGGCAGCCCGCTGCTGATCGGTGTCGGTGAAGACGAATACTTCATCGCATCCGACGCCTCGGCGATTCTGGCGCATACGCGCAACGTGGTCTACCTCGACGACGGTGATATCGCCGTCGTGACGCGCGATGGCTACAAGGTGATGGACCTCGATTCGGCGATCCGCGACAAGCCGGTCACGCGCATCGAATGGGATCTGCAGCAGATCGAGCGCGGTGGCTATTCGCACTTCATGCTGAAGGAGATCTTCGAGCAGCCGACCACGGTGGAAAACACCATGCGCGGGCGTCTCATCCTCGAGGAAGGGTTCTCCAAGCTCGGTGGTTTGAACATCTCGAAGGAGGATCTGCTCAAGGTCGACAACATCATCATCACGGCCTGCGGCACGAGCTGGCACTCGGCGCTGATCGGCGAAATGATGATCGAAGAGTTGTGCCGCATTCCGGTGGAAGTGGAGTACGCGTCGGAGTTCCGCTATCGCAATCCGATCGTCACGCCGACCACGCTGTGCATCGTGATCTCGCAGTCGGGCGAGACGGCCGACACGCTCGCCGCCATGCGCGAGGCGAAGCGCCGTGGTGCCCGCACCCTCGGACTCGTGAACGTGGTCGGCTCCACGATCGCGCGCGAAGACGACGGCGGTATCTATCTGCACGCCGGACCGGAAATCGGTGTGGCGTCGACCAAGGCGTTCACCAGTCAGGTCGTGGCGCTGGCGTTGTTCACGCTGAAGCTCGCACGCCTCAAGAACCTGAGCGTGGCGCGCGGCCGCGAGATCGCGCAGGCGCTGGCCGATCTCCCGGCGCAGATCCAGTCCATTCTGGATCGCGCTCCGGAAATCGAGGAACTCGCCGAAGAATTCAAGCGCGCGTCCAATTTCCTGTACCTCGGACGCGGCTACAACTTCCCGGCGGCGCTCGAAGGCGCGCTGAAGCTCAAGGAAATCTCGTACATCCACGCCGAAGGCTATCCCGCGGCCGAGATGAAGCACGGGCCCATCGCGCTCATCGACGAGATGATGCCGGTGGTCTGCATCGCCCCGCACGACGCGGTGTTCGACAAGATCACGTCGAACATTCAGGAGGTGAAGGCGCGCAAGGGTAAGATCATCGCGATCACCACACGCGAAGAGCCGTCGCTGGCCGGCAAGCTCGATTACGAGTTCCGGATCCCTGAAACGGTCGATCTGCTCACGCCGATCCTGGCCAGCGTCCCGCTGCAGTTGCTGGCCTACTACATCGCCGTCAAGCGCGGCTGCAACGTGGACCAGCCGCGTAACCTCGCCAAGTCGGTGACGGTCGAGTAGCCGTTTCGGATACCCCCCTGGGGCGCTTAGCTTTCGGGATGACTGACGCTGTCTCCCCCGAAGTTGCTGCTGAGCGCCTCGCGCACGAAATCTCCCGTCGCCGGACCTTTGCGATCATTTCGCACCCCGACGCCGGTAAGACCACGCTCACCGAAAAGCTGCTGCTGTACGGCGGCGCCATCCACCTGGCCGGCTCAGTCAAGGCGCGGCGTGCCACGCGGCACGCCACGTCCGACTGGATGAAGCTGGAGCAGGAGCGCGGTATCTCGGTGACCAGCTCGGTGCTGCAGTTCGAGTACCTCGGCTATCAGCTCAACCTGCTGGATACGCCGGGTCACGAAGACTTCTCGGAAGACACCTATCGCACGCTGGTCGCGGCCGACTGCGCCATCATGCTGCTCGACAATCGTCGCGGTGTGGAAGAGCGCACGCGGCAGCTGTTCGAGGTGTGCAAGCGGCGTCGCACGCCGATCTTCACACTCGTCAACAAGTGCGACCGCCACGGCGAAGATCCACTCAAGCTCATTCAGGACGTCGAGGCCGATCTGGGTATCGACTGCTTCGCCGCTACGTGGCCGGTGTTCGACAATGACATCTTCGTGGGCGTGTACGACCGCCTCAAGCGCGAAGTGCACCTGTTCGAGCGCAGCGGCGACCGCGGCGCCACCCGCGCCGATGACACGATCGTGAGCATCGACGACGTGGCACTGATCGAGGCGATGGGCGAGAGTGCATTCGATCGCCTCATGACCGACATCGATCTGCTCGACGCCGCCGGTCACACGTACGATCACGATCGGGTCATCGACGGGTCGCTTACACCGGTGTTCTTCGGCTCTGCGCTCACGAATTTCGGTATCGAGCCGTTTCTCCGTGAGTTTCTCGAGCTGGCCCCGGCGCCCGGACCGCGCGAAACGAACACCGGCAACGTGGAACCGGAGAGCACGGATTTCACCGGCTTCGTGTTCAAGATCCAGGCGAACATGGACCCGAAGCACCGCGATCGCGTGGCGTTCGTGCGCATCGTGTCCGGCCACTTCGAAGCGAACATGCAGGTGCTGCATCAGCGCAGCGGCAAGCCGATTCGCCTGGCCGCACCGCAGCAGTTCATGGCGCGCGATCGCGTCAGCATCGAAGAGGCGTGGCCCGGCGATGTGATCGGCATCATGGACCGCGGCAACCTGCGCATCGGCGACACGCTCGGCGGTGACGGCAAGCTGGAATTCCAGGGCATCCCACGCTTCCCACCCGAGCACTTCGCCCGCGCAATTCCGGCCGATCCGCTCAAGCGCAAGCAGTTCGACAGCGGCCTTCGTCAGCTCACGGAAGAGGGCGCCGCGCAGGTGTTCTTCGCCGAGACGTCCGCCGGCTCACAGCCCATCGTGGGTGCGGTGGGACAGCTGCAGTTCGACGTGATGGCTTTCCGTCTCGAGCACGAGTATGCGGCCCCCTGCAAGTTCGAGAAGATGACCTACCGTTGGCCGCGCTGGATCACGGGGCCGAAGGCCGATGTGGAGCGCGTGGCGACGGGGCAGGGGCGGCTCAAGCTGTTCGACCACAAGGGACACGTGGTCGTGCTCTTCTCGGATGCCTGGGCATTACGCCGCGCGCTGCAGCACGAGACGAGCGTGGTGTTCCACGAGACTGCGCCCTGACCGCGGCGGGCCGCGGTGTGATTGCACACCGGAAGTGAGCGCGGTGGCGAACGTGTGAACGACAAACGGAAGTGCCGCTTCGGATATCATCGAAGCGGCACTTCCGTTTGTCGTTCACACGTTCATGACCAAAAAGCTTCCGGTGTGCAATCGCACCGCGCGCAACCGTGGGTGGCGCTTATTCCGCCGGAGCCGCCACCGGAGCCGGGGGCGCGACCACTTCGATCTGACGGCCCACGTGGCCGATCACGAACCCGCCGTCTTCCGACGACGTGAAATAGATCCGCAGGCAGGTGAGCGGGTTCGCACCCTTGCGCAGCTGGTCGGCGCATTCGATTTCGCGCTCGCCATCGCGGAAGATGTACGGCGTCTTGCGGCTCCCGTCGGACGGACCCGGGGAGAAATCCACACCGAGGTCGGTGAAGACTTCGCCGAGGGGGCGACCGAGGGCGCGGTCCTGACGACGACGGCCGACTTCGCCGAGTGCCTTCAGATACGACCAGGCCGTGTCAGGGTCGGGGAACGTCGACTCGCGCGAAGAGGAGAAGGCGGACGGAAGCAGGCGGAGCGCATCGGAGTACAGCGCCTGCGCGCGCTCGACGGCTTCGAGCACCGACTGCGGAGCATCACTGGCCGGCTTCGAGATCGGCTGGCGTTCCTTGTGGGCGGCCAGCGTGGTGCGCAGGGCGCGGGCTGAGGCGCGTTCGGCCTCGAGCTGCTCGCGAGCCTCTACCAAGCGCTCGCGGGTGCGGGACAGCTCGCCCTCGGCGGCGCGTACCGCGTCTTCGTACTGGCGAACGAGCGAGATGAGCTGACCCTTGTCCATTTCCACGCCCGACTCGGCGGCCGCGAGGGCCTCCGTGGCGTCCGGGCGCTTGCCGTACGACGACGCCCGCTGATCGCGGAGCGTGTCCACGATGGCCGGGTCGGAGAACGGACGCTGCACCGACACTTCGGCCAAGCGCTGGACCAGCCGGCGCCGTTCGCCCGGGAGGGCCAAGGCACGAGCCAGCACGAGCGGGTGCTGGAACGGATCGGATTCGAGCGTGAAGCCGGGCAAGTAGGCGCGGGCCGAACCGAGGAACACACTCCGCGCGTGACCGCCCACGGCGTCGGAGAGTGCAAACGTATCGGAGTGCCGCAGCATGAAGCACAGGCCCAGGCCGAACATCTCGGCTGCGAACTGCTCCGGCGGCAACACATAGCCGCCATCAGGCAGTTCGGTGAGCAGCAGCACCGGCATCGTGCGGGCCGGATCGCAGAGCACGAAGCGGACGAACGCGTCGAGCGTTCCGGCTTCGAGCTGCGTCGGGATCCGCTGCAGCGGGCCGTCGTTCGACACGAGCGTGAATTGCGTGTCGAGCTCGGAGAGCAAACGGGGCGGGCGGACCGGCGGCGGCGCACCATTGCTGAGGCCTCCCTCGGTGCCGACACGGATGTTCACCTGACGGTGCACCGTGCCGCTCGTATTCGTGGTCACCACGTACGTGACGTGCGTGGACCACTGCAGCGAGCGGTCGAGCGGATCGGGCGCGTGCACCACGATGTCGGCGAGCGCCGTGCCGCCTTCGCGGTACGGAGCCCAACGGAGAATCCGTCCACCATCAAGCGTGTGATTGGAGGGCGTTTCCCAGCTTAACTGCTGGCCCTGGTCGAGTCCGAGCCACGCAACACACGCGGCCAGAAAGGCAGAGTCGGCGTCTGTCGCTGCGGAGCGCGGCGTCAGATCAAAGTGTAGCGCAAGTCGTGGTTGCACGGTCGTCATGATTGACATTTTCCTGTTGCACTTCCGAGAATCGGAGTGCAATGCCAGACTTTCGCGCTATGCGAATTCTACTTCAGCGTGTCAGCAAGGCCGAAGTTCGTATCCGGCCGAATGATCTCGAGGCGGGATCGAGAGTCTCCGGGCGCATCCAGTCTGGTTATCTGCTCTTGGTGGGGTTCACGCACACGGACACCGACGCGGAACTCCGGTGGATGGCCGACAAGATCGTTGGCCTTCGCCTCTTTGCAGACACCGACGGGAAACTTAATCACGATATTGCCGAGAGCGCAGGTGAGCTCTTGGTCGTATCGCAGTTCACGCTGTACGCCGATGTCAGAAAGGGAAAGCGTCCAAGCTTCGTCGACGCCGCCCGACCGGAAACCGCTATCACACTATATAACCAATTCGTGATGCTTTTGCGCCAGCACCAGATAGTTGTTCATACCGGGGAGTTCGGCGCCACGATGGACGTCGAGCTGGTGAATGATGGCCCAGTCACGATCTGGCTCGAACGCGAAGCGGCAAGCGCATCGATTTGAACCGTACGAGCCTGAAATAACCTTTACGCCCTCGTCGGTGGCATCAAGTGTCAAGTTTACCTGACAACCGCTGCTTGCACGGCGATGTCGCCGACTCCGAATGCCGCCGCGTGATGTCTATCACAGCAGCGGCACTGTCCTCGAAGATGTCGCATTTGCCATGCCACGGCGTGTCAATCCGCGACATGTCGGAATGAGCGGCTATCGCCCCGCGCTGATGCGCGTCAGCGCCTGTTCCAGATCCGCGACAATGTCGGCGACGTGCTCGAGGCCCACACTGACCCGAATCAATCCGTCGGAAATCCCGACCGCTGCGCGCTCGGCCGGCGTCAGCTTCGAGTGCGTGGTCGACGCCGGATGCGTCACGATCGTGCGCGTATCGCCCAGGTTCGCCGAATGCGATACCATCTGCACCGCGTCGAGGAACCGTCGTCCCGCTTCGAGGCCGCCCCGTACCTCCAGCACGACGATGCCGCCGCCCTGCGACATCTGTGCGCGCGCCAGATCATGCTGCGGGTGCGAAGGCAGAAACGGATAGCGGACCGCCGACAATGCCGGATGTCCCTCGAAATGCTGCGCCAGCGTGAGCGCATTCGAACAATGGCGGTCCATGCGCACGGCCAAGGTTTCCAGCGACTTCGACAGCAGCCAGGCATTGAACGCACTCATGGCCGGACCGGTGTGTCGCGCGAAGAAGCGGCAGTCGGCGATGAATGACGCATCGCCGACGATCGCGCCGCCGAGTGCACGTCCCTGTCCGTCGATGTACTTCGTGGCCGAATGGATCACCACGTTCGCTCCCAGGGCGAGCGGGCGCTGTAGGTAGGGCGTGGCAAAACAGTTGTCGACCACCAGCGGAATGCCGCGCGCGGCGGCGAATTCGCCGAGCCAGCGGAGGTCGAGCAGTTCGAGCCCGGGGTTTGACGGGGTCTCGATGAAGATCAGCTTCGTGGTGGGACGAACCAGTCGCTCCCACGACGTGGGATCGGAGGCGTCCGCATAATCGGACGACACGCCCCACTTGGGCAGAATGCGCGTGAAGATCTGGTGGGTGGAGCCGAACAGCGCACGCGAGGCCAGCACATGGTCGCCTGATGACACGCGCGCCGCGATGGCCGTAAACACCGCCGACATTCCCGACGACGTGGCGATGCCGTCTTCGCCGCCTTCGAGCAGACAGAGTTTGCGCACAAACTCGTCGGTGTTCGGATTCGCGTACCGGCTGTAGATGTTGCCCGCGACCTCTTCCGTGAACAGGGCCCGCGCATGTTCGGCGTCGTCGAACCGGAAGCTCGACGTCAGATACAGCGGAACGGAGTGCTCACGTTCAGCGGAGACCGGAGCCTGCGTACGGATTGCGAGCGTTTCGAAATGGGCCTGTTCGTCGGACATGCGCGTGTGGGATGCGAGGAGAATTGCCGTCGTCTAAACTTACTCGCATGGCTGCGTCCATTCCTCCTGTCTCTGCTCCGGGAACCCGTCCCCGAGTGATTCTCGCGTCTCAGTCTCCGCGTCGTCGGGAGCTGCTCGCGCTGATCGGCATCGCGCATGAGGTGCGCCCCGCCGACGTGGACGAATCAGTGCATCCTGACGAAGCGCCGGTGCCGCATTGCGAACGCCTGGCGCGGGACAAGGCACACACCCTCGCCGTGCAGCATCCCGACGCAGTGGTGATCGGTTCGGATACGATCGTCGTGATCGACGGCGACATCTTGGGCAAACCCGCCGACCGCGCGGAGGCGCTCGCCATGCTCACGCGGCTGAGCGGCCGCACGCACACCGTGTTCACGGCTGTGGCCGTCGCGCATGGGGGCATGACGCTGTCCGGAGTCGAGTCGGTGTCGGTGACCTTCCGCCCGCTCGACGCGGCGCAGATCGCCGCGTACGTGGATACCGGTGAGCCAATGGACAAGGCCGGCGCCTACGGCATCCAGGGTTTCGGCGCCACCAACGTGGAGCGCATCGACGGCGACTACTTCGCCGTGATGGGACTCCCGCTGGGCCGCATGGTCGGACTGCTGCGCGATCTGGGGTTCAGCTACGCGTTCGGCCCACTTACCGTCGCCGAAAGCGGTGCGCGGTAGCGCTCCTGCCAGCGGGTGAGCATGGCACGCACGTCGTCCACCGTGATGCGAGGCATCCGGTCCAGTCGGTACGTCATGTCGAGGGGATAGTCTTCGCCCGGATCGCCGTAGGCATCGATCATCAGATCGCGCGAGAAGTCGTACGGTCCGACCCGCTTGGGATTGGTATACCCGAGCAACGAGATCACCGGTGTGCGCAACGCCACGGCCAGATGCAACGGGCCGGTGTCGGGGGAGAGTGCCACCGCCGCGCCGTCGAGAATCGCCGCGAGCCGGCGCAAGCCGCTGCCGAGGGCTGAGTGCGCCATCGGCGCGTCCCGCAGGATGATCGCTTCGGCCGCCACCTCGCGCGGCGAGCGCCCGCCCACCAGCACCGGCTGCAATCCGAATTCGTTCCAGAGGATGTGGCACACGGCCGCCCATCGTTCCGGCATCCAGTCCTTGGCTTCCTTGCTGGTGGCCACCACGATGGGCGCGATCGGCCGGTCGAACTGCGCATGGAAGTCGCGCTGCCAGGCGCGCTCTTCGTCGTTCCACGGGCCCAGCGTCCACTGCGGGGCGCCGTGAGGGACACCGAGGGCATCGATGAACTCGAAGTACTGATCCTGTACATGCTGGCCGGCGTGCGGCAGAATCCGGTGCGTGGTGAACAGCCAGTTGGCGTCGCGCGCGCGTTCCCGGTCGAAGCCCAGTTTCACGGGCGCATGCGTGAAGCTCGTGATCAGGCCCGCTTTGAAGTAGACCTGCAGAGCCAGCACGACATCGAAGCGACGCGATGCCAATTCGCGACGGGTGTCGAGGAACGCCTTCCACCCCTTCGACCGATCGAAGAGCACGATGTCGTCGACCAACGGATGTCCACGCACCAGCGTGGCCGGTCCCGGCTGCAACACCCACGTGATGCGCGACGCCGGTGCATGCGCCTTGATCGCGTGAATGATCGGCATGACGTGCACGGCGTCTCCGACCGCACTCATCATCACGATGCACACGCGATCGAGTGAGAGAGGCGGCAGGGGCGGAGTCGTGGCGGAAACGGTCACGCTAGCGTTGATCGGAGTGGGACGCGGACGTCAATTCGGCGGCCACGCTGTCAGTGAATGCCACGATGCGCGCGTCCGTCACATCGCAGCCGAAATGCGTGCGCCACTTGCGCACCGAGCGCGTCAGTCGGGCCACGTTGGCGCGCATGGTGTCGTCGGGTGAACGTGACGGGTCCCAGCGAACGACATCGACGTCGATGATGAGCGCCTCGATACCATCGACCGTGGGGCGCAGCAGGATATTCTTGACGTTGAGATCGGGATGAATCACGCCGTGACTGGCCAGCTGCAGGAGCAGCCGTTGCGTCGACGCCAGTGCCGTCTCGCAATCCACGAAGGGGGCGAGTCCGGCGAGCACCATCCCGAGATCGGCGGCGTCGGCGACCAGGCGCGTCACAACGTCCACGTGGCAGAGCCCGAACGACGCCGGATAGCGCGCGAAGCCAAGCACCTCGGTGGTGGGAATGCCGGCGGCGCGCAACGCGGCCGACCGCTCCATCTCCAGCGGCGCGCGCGTTGGGCGTCGAAACCGGTCGGCGGTGAGCGGCGCCAGCAGGCCGCCGTGCCAGCCGTGGCGTACGACCACCTGGATACCGCACTCGGGAAGCGTGGCCACGTACACCGGCGCGCGACCGCGCATCGCGCGCGGTTGCGGCTGCTCGGCCGCCCAATCGTACAGCGTGTCGTGTTCGCGTACGATGGCTGCCAGATCATCGATCACGGCGGGAATCGCCGTCACATCAGCGCTGCCGACCGCGCGGGTGATGGCATTGGTGGACGAAGTCTGACTCATGACGCCGACCAGGTGGAGAGCACCTGCCAGACATCCGGCGGTGCGCCATGCTGTCGCGCCACGGCGAGTTCGCTGCGGGACGTGCAGCACGTCGGGTCGGCGAGCGCGTCGCGCACGGCGTCACTGACCAGAATCTCCCCGCCAGCGGCCAGACTGCACAGACGGTTCGCCACATTCACCGTGTCGCCGATCAGCGTGAACTCGAGCCGACGCGGCGAACCGATGTTCCCGACAAACGCATCGCCGGAGTGAATGCCGATGCCCACGCTGAGCAGCGGTCGGCCCTCGGCGGCCCAGCGCGCATTCAGCGCGTCCAGCGCCAGTTGCATGTCGAGCGCCGCAGCCACGGCGCGCCCGGCATCGTGCTCGCCGGCTTCCGGCACACCCCAATACGCCATGATGGCGTCGCCGATGAACTTGTCGAGCGCACCTTCGTGCCGGAACACGCAGTCGACCATCGCGCCGAAGTACTCGTTCAACTGGTCGGCCATTTGCGTCGGCGGCAGCGACTCGGCGATCGAGGTGAATCCACGGATGTCGCTGAACAGCACGACCACATGCTGACGGGAACCACCCGGCGCGACGCGGCCGGTACTGTCGGCAATGCGTAACGCGATCTGCGGCGCGAAGTAGCGCTCGAAATTCGCGCGCACGCGAGCCGCCTGCTGCAGGCGCGCGGTGGAGGCCTCGCGTTCGACGGCCGCCGACGCAATGCCGGCGAAGGCTACGAGGAACGCGAGATCTTCGTCGGTGAAGACATCGGTGTCCCGCAAATGATCGACGTAGAGCACGCCGAGCGTGGTCTGCTGCTCACCGATCAGCGGTGCGGCCATGGCCGACTGCACGGACTGCTGCAATACCGACGCGCCGGCCGTGCGCGCGTCCGAGCCCGCATCGTTGGTGAGCAACGCGACCTGCCGTTCGGCGACACCGTTGGCGATGGCGCGGGGCACGGGCCGCGGAATATTGCCCCGCCGATCACGAGATACGCGCGTCTGCAGCAACCCGTCGCTGTCGCGCAGGAGAATGGCCACGCGGTCGGCGTCGAAGCTGCGAAACAGATCGCCGGCCAGCGCCTCGAGCAGCGCGTCGAGGTCGGTGGAGCCGCCGAGGTGCTGCGCGATCCCGACCAGTTGCGCGAGACGCGCTGCCGCCTGCCCGTGACCGGCCGTGACATGCGCCACATCGGCCAGCGACTGTTCGCGCGACGGCACGCGACGCTCGAACAGCACGGTGGAGCTGCCATCGAACGCCGACACCGGCGACGCCGATGGCGATGCCGATGGCGACGCGGATGGCGATGGCGATCGTACGCCCGCCGGGTCTTCGTGCAGCAGCGTGAAGGCGACGGTACCGAAGGCCAGCGTATCTCCCGGCGTCACGGTCGCTCGCTGCACGCGCGCGCCATTCACCCACGTGCCGTTGCGTGACTTCAGATCCTCGACCTCGAGCGTGCCCGACTCCGAGACCCGGAGCTCGGCGTGACGACGCGACACCGCTGGATCGAGAATGGGCAGCGTGCACGAGAGCTCGCGCCCCGCGATAAAGCCGGTGCGCCCGGTGAGCGGGAAGCGCCGGTCACCCGAGGCCGAGACGAGCACGAGGGACATGGCGGTTACGACGCCGTTCGCGACGACGCCGCGCGCGCGCGGCCGATCGCGGTGAGCAGGGCGCGCGCCTTGTTCTCCGTTTCCGCCCACTCGCTCTCCGGCACCGAATCGTGCACGATGCCGGCGCCGGCCTGCACCGATGCCACGCCGTCGGCGATCACGCAGGTGCGGATCGTGATTGCCAAGTCCATGCGTGTGTCGCCAGCGCCGATGAATCCGATGGCGCCGGCATAGGCACCGCGGCGTTCGGGTTCGAGTTCGTCGATGATCTCCATCGCCCGCACCTTCGGTGCTCCCGTCATCGTGCCGGCGGGGAAGACGGCACGGAACGCGTCGAGCGCGCTCGATCCGTCGGCCAGTTCGCCTTCCACCTGGCTCACGATGTGAAACACGTGCGAGTAGCGCTCGACCGTCATCAGGTCGGTGACCCGCACGGTGCCGTAACGGGCGAGACGGCCCACGTCATTGCGGCCGAGATCGACCAGCATGACGTGCTCCGCGCGCTCTTTCTCGTCGGCCAGCAGTTCCGCGGCAAGCGCCGCGTCCTCTTCGGCGGTCTTGCCGCGCGGACGCGTGCCGGCAATGGGGCGTACGGTGAGCGTCCCGTCGGCCACACGCACCAGGAGTTCCGGTGAGCTGCCCACGAGCTCCATGCCGTCGAGCATGAGGTGATACATGTACGGCGACGGATTGAGCGCCCGCAGCGCGCGATACAGTGTGGTGGTATCGAAGTCGAGCGGTACCGACATGCGACGCGCGAGCAGCGCCTGAAACACGTCGCCCGACAGGATGTACTCCTTGATGCGTCCCACGTCGCGAATGAAATCTTCGCGTGCGTAGTTCGACTGCGCGACGGCGGCCGGTGCCGACTCGTTGAGCGTGAGCGGCGGCAGCACATCCGGCCCCTGGAGCCGCGCAATCGTATCGGCCAGCGTGTGCACGGCGTCGGCGTGCAGCGCATCGAGCGCGTCGTCGGAGACGCCCGCTGGCACGGGCACGGACACGATCACGCGGGCCTGACCGCGCCAGTTGTCGATCACGACCAGCGCCTTCGTGAACACGAAGCAGGCGTCGGGATAGTTCAGCGCACGCGGCGGCGAGTTCGGCAGCTTCTCGATGTGCCGCACCACGTCGTAGGCGAAGAAGCCGATCGCGCCGCTCCACAGGGCGCCGAGTTCCGGCGCCGGCACCGGACGCATGTCGCGCACGATGTCGCGCAGGTCCGCAATGGGATCGGCCGGTGTGCGTGCGCCGTGCCATCCCTTGGCCTCGTCCCAATCCTCGACCACGCCGTCACGCAGGCGCCAGGCACCGCGCGGTTCGGTGCCGAGGTAGGTGTAGCGCGCCCACGACTCACCGCCGGCCGGCGCCGACTCGAGCAGAAAGGCGAACGGGCCACGGCGCAGTTTGGCGAACGCCGACACGGGCGTGCAGAGATCGAGCAGGCAGTCGCTCCACACGGGGACCAGTCCACCGGTGGCACGGCACTGCGCCGCACGAGCGCGGAAATCATCGAGAGCAGTCATCACGGGGAAGTTCGCCGCCGCGCTCGCTGCAGGGCAAGCGACCGGGTAGCATTGGTTATGAACCCTTCAAGTGTCGCGCCGTCCGCGAACCCGACGGCCGACGTCCGGATCGTGGCGGGCGTCGTCGATGTCGTCGTGCTCGCCCCGGCCCCGCACGGCCGCCGCGACCGCTGGCGGGTGCTCACCCTTCGCCGGGCGCCCGGTGTGCGCTGTACGGGCGCCTGGGAGCTCGTACACGGCAGTATCGAGCCCGGCGAGCTGCCGGCCGCCGCAGCGCGGCGGGAAGTCTTCGAAGAGACCGGTCTGGTGGTCCAGCGGCTGTACGCACTGTCCGTCAATCCGTTCTACCTCACGCCGCGCAACACGATCCAGATGGCCGTGGTCTTCGCCGCCGTCGTGGAACACGCGAGCGTGGTGATGTTGAGCAACGAACACGATACCACGGCCTGGCGCACACCGACGGCGGCCATCAAGCACCTCGCGTGGCCGCGCGAACACGAGGCCGTGCGCTACGCGATCCATCTGCTGCGCGACGGCGATGCGGGTGCCGTGGAAGACGTGCTGCGCGTTCCCGACGCCTGAGGTCAGGCCGGCGGCTTCGACGCGGCGGCCGCGCGTGACCGCACCAGCGACCGTTCGCGCTCGATCCGCTGGATCACGCGGTTCCAGTCGGTCACACTGGGCGTGCTCTCCATGAGCGCCGAGATCGGCTGATTCACATCGATCTGCCCGTCGAAAATGAGCAGCGCCGACTGCACTTCGCGCTGCTTCAGGCGGTACTCGCCGAAGCCCGGCGTGATCGGCAACATGTCGAGCGGACGGAAGTCACGCCCGGTGTTGTTGATGATGAATTCCTGCGGCGAGAAGCGTGTTTCGCCCTGCTCCTGCGCAAAGAAGCTCACGTACCAGATCGAGTAGCTTGGCAGCCGGTTGCGCTCCTTCACGGCCAGCAGGTCGCGATCCTTGCTGGCGACGAGCTCGCGTAGCGACCGGTATGAATCGGGCGACAGCAGCCGGATGATCCGCTCATCGAGCGGGATTGCGCGCACCTGCAATCCGTTCGCCGGCGACACTTTCAGCGCAATGTCATCCTGGCGCAGCGTGCCGAAGCCGGCAGGAATCCAGTTCGGATCGAGGGTGTCCCCCTGCGTCCCCGACTGACCGGCCGGCGGCATCGTGGGCGGCACCTGTGCCACGATCGTCGAGGTCGAGGCACAGGCCGTCAGCACGCTCACGACGACGGCGAGCAGGCTGTGTTTGGCAGTCAACGTCACGTCGCCTCCGGTTCAGACGGTTCAGACGGTTCGTCCGCGTGCTCCTCCGGAACCTTCCAGTCGGGCAGCGCCAGCAAGTCGATCAAGGCCGATGCGAGTTCATCGCGACCGAGACCGGTGGTGGCACTGAACGGGACGATCTGGTCGATGTCCAGTCCGAGAAACTTCGAGAGCGTTTCGAGTCGCGGCTTCACTTCGAGCTTCCGCAGCTTGTCGATCTTGGTGACGGCGAAGATCGTCGGCACGCCAAGATCGGCGAGGAAGTCGAGCATCGTCAGGTCGTCTTCGGTGGGATCGTGGCGTACGTCGAGCAGCTGCACCACGCCACGCAACACCGGACTGTCCTTCAGATATCCTTCGATCAGCGGGCGCCACTCCGCCTTGCGCGCCTTCGAGATCTTCGCATAGCCGTACCCCGGAAGGTCGGCCAGGCAGAAGAGCTTGTTCACGTTGAAGAAATGAATCTCGCGCGTGCGTCCCGGCGTGTTGCTGACGCGTGCGAACGACTTGCGCCGCATGAGCCGGTTGAGCAGCGACGACTTGCCCACGTTGGAACGGCCGGCAAACGCGATTTCCGGCAGGTCGGGGTCGGGACGCCATCCACCCTGCTTGGCCATCGGCCCGAGATACTCGAGGCTCTTGATGACCAGCGGGTCGATGCGCGGCACGACGACCGGCGTGTCAGCGTCGGTAAGCAGGGGAGACGAATCGCTCACGTGGGGCGCTCCATCTCGGAATCCATCACCATCGCATCACTCACTTCGGGCAGGGGAGAACGCAGCGCCAGCGCGAGCACTTCATCCATCGTGCGCACGGGATGCCACGTCACTTCGTTCCGGACATCTTCGGGCAGCTCCGCCAAATCCTTGGCGTTGCCCTGCGGCACGATCACATGCGAGATGTGATGGCGGTGCGCCGCCACGCCCTTTTCGCGCACGCCGCCAATCGGCAGCACACGGCCACGCAGCGTGATCTCGCCCGTCATCGCCACATCACCGCGCACCGGGATGCCGGTGAGCGCACTCGTGAGGGCGGTGGCCAGCGCGATACCGGCCGACGGTCCGTCCTTGGGCGTCGCGCCGGCGGGTAAGTGCACGTGGATGTCGCGCGTGCGGTGGAAGTCGGCCGGCAGGCCCATGGAATGAGCGCGAGAGCGCACGTAGCTCAGCGCCGCCGCCGCCGATTCCTTGATGACATCACCGAGCGTGCCGGTGAGCTGCAAACGGCCGCGTCCCGGTACGACGCTCACTTCGATTTCGAGCAGCTCTCCACCCACGTGTGTGTAGGCGAGACCTGACGCCACACCTACCTGATCGCGGAGCCCACTCTCCTGCTCATCGTGCGGGGCCGGACCCAGCATCGATGGCAGTTCGTCCTTGGTGATGACGACCTTCGCGTCGGGGGCCAGGGCGCGACGGGCGAGCTTGCGCGACAGACGGGCGATACGACGGTCGAGATCGCGCACGCCGGCTTCGCGCGTCCAGCCACGGATCAGGGCTGACAGCACGTTCGGTTCGAGCGTGACCTGCTCTGGCGGAATACCATGCGCCGCGAGTTGCCGGGGCAACAGGAAGCGACGGGCGATCGTGATCTTCTCCGGCTCGAGATAGCCGGGCAGACGAATGATCTCCATGCGATCCCGCAGCGCTTCCGGAATCGACGCCAGCGAATTGGCGGTCGTGAGGAAGAGCACCTGCGACAGATCGTAGTCGACTTCGAGGAAATGATCGTTGAACGCGTGATGCTGTTCGGGATCGAGCACCTCGAGCAGCGCCGCCGCCGGATCGCCTCGCCAGTCGCTGCCGAGTTTGTCGACTTCGTCGAGCAGAATGACGGGATTGATCGTTTCTGCGCGACGCATCGCCTGAATGATGCGGCCGGGCAGCGCGCCGATGTACGTGCGACGGTGACCGCGAATTTCGGCTTCGTCGCGTACGCCACCGAGCGCCATGCGCACGAACTTCCGTCCGAGCGCGTGGGCGATGGACTTGCCGAGCGACGTCTTGCCCACGCCGGGCGGACCCACGAGGCACAGAATGGGGCCGGGCAGGTGTCCGACGCGACCGAGCACGGCGATGTAGTCGAGGATGCGTTCCTTCACTTCCTCGAGGCCGTAGTGATCGGCTTCGAGGACCGAGCGCGCGTGATCGAGATCGATCGTGTCGTCGGAGCGCACCGTCCACGGCAGATTGAGCGCCCAGTCGAGCCAGCCGCGGGTGACCGTGGCATCGGGCGACATGGGTGAGCTGCGCTTGAGCTTCCGCAACTCGCGATGTGCCCGCGTGGCCACGGTCGGCGGCAGCCCCCGCTCGGCCACCTGCTTGGCGAGCTCTTCGAACTCGTCACCGTCTTCCTGCCCCAGCTCTTTGTGAATCGCGCGCAGCTGCTCCTGCAGATAGAACTCGCGCTGATTCTGAAAGAGCGATCCGCGCACCTGCTCGTCGAGTTTCTTCTCGAGCTTGAGCAGTTCGAGCTCGCTGCCGAGCACCGTGACCAGCTGCGACGCCAGCTCGGCCAGCGTGGGCGCCTCGAGCAGGCGCTGCCGCTGTTCGATCGGCACCTGCAGATGGGCCGCAATACCGAAGGCGATGCGCTGCTCGTCGTCGAGCGCCTGCAGCAGACCGACGACCTCGGGAGGCAGACGCCGCTGGAGACTGGCGTACTCCTCGAACATCGTGAGGGCGTGCCGCAACGTGGCGTGCGCGTGATCGCGCGGCGCCGACTTCGCGGTGGTGGGGCGCAACGGCAACGGCGTGACGCGCGCCTCGAGCAAGGCGCTGCTACGCGACGAGGTGTAGCGCTGCACACTGACCCGCGAAACGGCTTCCACCAGAATCTTGGTGGTGCCACCGGCGAGCCGCGTGACCTGCTGCAGACGCGCGAGCACGCCCACGCGATGCAGGTCGGACGAGCCCGGCGTGTGCACGTCGGCATCACGCTGCGTGACCAGCAGCAGCTCTTGTGTGCCGTCGGTCGCCGCGCTGACTGCGGCAAGAGACCCCTCGCGTCCGATCAGGAGGGGCATGGCAACGTGGGGGAACAACACCACGTCGCGAAGTGGAAGGACCGGCAGCCGTAGGCTGCCGGTCCTTGAAGTGCGGTTCGTGCTCAGGCTTCCTTCTTCTGCCGCTTAGGCGCGATTTCGAGGAGCGGTGGACCGCCGTGCAAGACGGAGGCTTCCGTGACGCGAACTTCGACCACGTCATCCCGGGTGGGAAGGTCGAACATCGTGTCCTGCAAGGTTTCTTCGAGAATGGCACGCAGACCGCGCGCACCGGTGCCGCGACGCAGCGCCTTGCTGGCCACCGCGCGGAGAGCGGACTCTTCGAAGGTGATCTTCACATCCTCGAGTCCGAACAGACGCTGGTACTGCTTCGTCAGCGCGTTCTTCGGTTCCTTGAGGATCTGGACGAGGGCCTCTTCGTCGAGCGCTTCGAGAGGCACGCACACCGGCAACCGTCCCACGAGCTCAGGGATGATACCGAAGCGGAGCAAATCGTCGGGCTCGACTTCTGCGAACGGCGTTTTTGGCGTGGTCTGCTTGATCGAGACCACCTTGCCGTCGCCCTTCTTGGTGTCGAAGCCGAGTTGGCGGCGACCGGTCCGGGCTTCGATGATCTTTTCGAGACCGTCGAACGCGCCACCGC
Source organism: uncultured Gemmatimonadaceae bacterium (assembly GCA_963843965.1). GTDB lineage: Bacteria > Gemmatimonadota > Gemmatimonadetes > Gemmatimonadales > Gemmatimonadaceae > Gemmatimonas. The sequence goes on along the minus strand of CAWJMR010000014.1, from coordinate 72,589 downwards.
AGATGAACAGGATATCCTTGGTGTTGATCTGGATGTATTCCTGCTGCGGATGCTTGCGGCCGCCCTGCGGCGGGACGCTGGCGACGGTGCCTTCGAGAATCTTGAGGAGCGCTTGTTGCACGCCCTCGCCCGACACGTCGCGCGTGATGCTGGGGTTTTCCGACTTGCGCGCGATCTTGTCGATTTCGTCGATGTAGACGATGCCGCGCTCGCACTCGGCGACGTTGAAGTCGCCGGCCTGCAGCAGCCGCACCAGAATGTTCTCGACGTCCTCACCGACGTAGCCCGCTTCGGTCAGCGTCGTGGCGTCGGCAATCGTGAACGGCACGTCGAGGATGCGGGCGAGCGTCTGCGCGAGCAGGGTCTTGCCGGTACCGGTCGGGCCGATGAGCAGGATGTTCGACTTGTCGAGTTCGACGTCGTCCTCACGGGCGTTGCCGGCCGCGTTGATGCGCTTGTAGTGGTTGTACACCGCCACCGCGAGCGCCTTCTTCGCGTTCTCCTGCCCGATCACGTACTGATCGAGGATGTTCTTGATCTCCCGGGGCGTGGGCACCTGGGTGATCGCTTCGGCCACTTCCCGTTCCTCGTCCTCGGCCAGGATCTCATTGCAGAGTGCGATGCACTCGTTGCAGATGTAGACCGACGGGCCCGAAATGAACTTTCGGACGGCGTCCTTGGACTTGCCGCAGAAGGAGCAGCGGAGATGCTTGTCGTGGGACATGTCGGTCCGGAACGGTGGGCAATCGATGACGGCACGTGGCGAGACAAGCCACCTACCTACATACAGTTAACTCGCTTGGGCACGCAGGGTCAAGCGAAGCGGGCCGTCTTCCGGTGGGAAGCCGGGTGAAAATCTCCTTGATGAGTGTCGGCACGAGGGGCAAAAAGCTGCGCCCGGCGCCCGCATTCTGTGAGGGATTTCATGCTGGCGTGACCGACACGGGTGTCGTACCGTAACTCATACCCGGCAGAGGCCGGAAAGAGGCGTGGTCCCGCGAACCCGGGCTGTCTTCCCGAGGGAGATGTTGTAAGGCATGTGGCCGTTCAAATGGTTCCTGTTCGTGCACGTTACCACCGGCGCCATCGGGCTGGTGCTGTTCTGGATCCCCGTGTTCGGCAAGAAAGGGAGTCAGAACCACAAGAAGTTCGGGACGGTGTACGCCTATCTCATGCTGGTGACGGCCACGATGGCGCTCGGCATGGGGACGAACACCATCCTCGCGCCGGTGGACACCCACAGCCATCTCACTGATTGGCCGCCGGCCCGCATTCAGGGGATTTTCGGGTGGATGATGCTGTACCTGGCGATTCTGACGATCAGCCTGGTCTGGCACGGGTTGGTGACGGTGCGCAACAAGAGGCAGCACCTGGAGAACCGGCGGTGGCCCAATGTCGGGCTCAACCTGCTGGTGATCGCCGCCGCGCTCCTCTGCGCCTACCGCGGCTGGCTGATCAATGAAGTCCTCATGATGGGCATCGCCGTGGTCGGGGTGGCCTCGGGGCTTACCAATCTCTGGTTCATCTACACGACCGCGCCCTCGCGCATCGCGTACCAGCTGGAGCACGTGAAGGCGATCGTGGGCTCGGGGATCTCCGTGTACACGGCCTTCATGGCGTTCGGCTTCGTGCGCCTGATGCCGCACAACGCGCTCAATCCGAAGATGTGGTCGATCCCGTTGGTGGTCGGTCTGGCCATCATCATCTACCACCAGATGCGCATTCGTCTCACGCAGCGCCGACCGGCGCGGATGACCACTCAGGGTGCCTGACGCTACGCTGTCCCCGTTGTACCGTCCACCGGCGCCGGTACCGCGCGCGCCGGTCACATCGCTCCTGCGGCTGCTCTGGCGCCGTCAGAAGGACCTTCTGAGCCTGTTGCCCGATCTCGCCTACCGCGAGATGGTCACGCCCTTGGGCTCGTCGCGCCGCGGCATCCTGCTGATCAACGATCCGGTCTGGGTGAACAAGATCCTCACTGATCACGATCTCTTTCCCAAGAACGACCTGTTCGTGGAAGCGCTCGAAGATCTGGTGGGCAATTCGATGTTCGTGACCAGTGGCGACACCTGGCGGCGGCAGCGGAAGATGGTCGACCCGGCGTTCTCGCACATGCGGATCAACCGCGCCTTCGACTTCATGGCGGCGGCGGTGCACGATTTCGAAACGCGTCTGCGCGCGCTCTCGGCCTCGGGCGATACGTTCTCGCTCGATGCCGCCATGAGTCATCTCACGGCCGACGTGATTACGCGGACGATCTTCTCGGTGCCGCTCGAAGGTGAGGCGTCGCAGCAGGTGTTCGACGACTTCATGCGCTTCGAGCGGCAGGTGGGCAGCATCGACATCAAGCGGCTGCTGCTCGACAAGCCGTGGTCGCCCACCACGCAGCCGCAGCCGGTACGCGACGCCTGCGCGCGCATTCGCCGCCATCTGGGCACGATGCTCGACACGCGCATCGCGACCGAGGGACTCGACGACATCGCCGGTGCCGTGCTCGATGCCCGCGACACCGACACGGGTCAGCCGTTCACACGCGAAGAGCTGATCGACCAGCTGGGCGTGTTCTTCCTGGCCGGCCACGAGACCACCGCCAGTTCACTCACGTGGGCGTTCTACATTCTCTCGGTGCGCCCCGACGTGGTCGCGCGCATGCGTGAGGAAGTGGATCGTGTGGTCGGCGACGGCCCGGTGCTCTTGGAGCACACCAAGCGGCTGCCGTATGTGCGCAACTTCTTCCGCGAAGTGCTGCGGTTGTATCCGCCGATCACGTTCCTGCCGCGCGTGGCCGCGCAGGACACCGAGATCGCCGGCCGTCGCGTGAAGCGCGGCACCATGCTGATGATCGCGCCGTGGAGCATGCACCGGCACCAGAAGATGTGGGTGAACCCCGATCGCTTCGATCCCGACCGGTTTCTGCCGGAGCGCGAAGCCGAGATGACGCCGGGTGCCTACATCCCGTTCGGCGCGGGCCCACGCATTTGTGTGGGCGCCGCGTTCGCCACGATCGAGACGGCGCTGATTCTGGCCACGCTCGTACGCGGCTTTGATTTCACCACGCTCGACGCGGAGAGCGTGCGGCCATTCGCGCGGCTCACCACGAGGCCAGCGGTGGAGATAGAAATGCGCGTCTCACAGGCTCAATAACTGAAAACTCCCTAGTAAGCAGGGGGGAGGGTTTCAGGGGGCAGGAAGCAGGTGAACCGCACGCGGTTCCTGCACCCTCCTTCCTGATACCCTCCCCCCTGCTTCCTAAGGAGTTGGCAGTTCCAGTCTTACTTCGCTACCGCCACCAACTCCGCCTGATGCTGAATCACATTGTCGACGAGGCCATACACCTTGGCGTCTTCGGCACTCATGAAACGGTCACGATCGGTATCACGCTCGACCTGCTCGACCGGCTTGCCGGAGTGCTTGGCCATCAGCTCGTTCATCTTCGAGCGGAGATACAGGATCTCGCGCGCCTGAATCTCGATATCCGACGCGGAACCACCGCCGCCGTTCTGCGACGGCTGGTGGATCATGATGCGCGAGTGCGGCAGCGCGCTGCGATGGCCGGCGGCGCCGGCGCAGAGCAGGAACGCGCCCATGCTGGCGGCCATACCCATGCACGTGGTGTGCACCGGCGCCTTGATGAACTGCATGGTGTCGTACATCGCCAAGCCGGCAGACACGCTGCCGCCCGGCGAGTTGATGTACAGGTGGATCGGCTTCTCGGGGTTATCGGCCTCGAGGAACAGCATCTGCGCGATGATGATGTTCGCGACGTCGTCGTTGATCGGCGACCCCAGGAACACGATGCGGTCCATCAACAGGCGCGAGAAGATGTCATACGTGCGCTCGCCACGGCTTGAGCGCTCGATGATGTACGGCATGTAAATCGATGCCATGCTACGACTCTCCTGAAACGGTTGGTCGGGCGGTGTATCGAACGGGGATCGTGTGATTACGCCGTCGTGACCGGATTCTTCTCGAGCAGCCAGCCGAAGACACGGTCTTCGGTGAGCTCACGCTCGATCTCCTGCAAACGACCCGACTTCTGCAGCTGCGCGTACACCTGGCCTGGATCCACGTTCCGGGCTTTCGCGAGCTCCTCGATGCGGGTATCCACCGCCGACGCGCTCGCGGTGAGCGACTCGCGCTCGGCGATCGTGTCGATGATCAGATCGCGACGGACCTGACGTTCGGCCATCGGAATGAACTCCTGCGAGAAGCGCTGCTTCTCGGCATCGGGCACGCCGTACATCTGCATGTAGCCGTCGACCAGCTGCATCACCCACGCCTTCGGTACGTCGAACGGATTGGCTTCGACGATCTGGTCGATGATCTGTCCACGCACTTCGGCATCGGCCTCACGCTTCGAGTGCTCGCCCATGTCGGCGCGCACGGCGTCGCGCAGGATCTGCACCGTATCGAAGTCGCCGATTTCGCGCGCAAACGCGTCGTCGAGCGCCGGCAGTGACTTGCGCTTCACATCGGTGAGCACGACGCGCACGAGCTTCGTGGTGCCACGCTGCGATTCGTCGGGGAAGTCTTCGGGCCAACGCACCTGACGCTCGGTGGTGCCGCCGGGGGCGGTCTCCATGATGAGCTCTTCGATGCCGGCGATCGCCTGTCCGCCGCCGAGCACGAGACGGTATTCCTTGCCTTCGGGCAGCGAGCCATCGGCGTCGGCCGTGGAAAGCATCACCGTGACCATGTCGCCGGGGGCCGGCTTGTCTTCGACCGGTGCCCAATCCGCCTTCTGCTCACGGATCTTCTCGATCTGCTCTTCGACCAGATCGTCCGTGACGACCGAGTCGCGACGGGTGACCGTGAAGCCTTCGAGCTTTTCGAGCGTGAGTTCAGGGCGCACTTCGCAGTGCAGCTCGAACTCGAGCGGCTGGCCGGGTTCGGCCTTGAGATCGTGGACGTGCGGCTGCGCGGCGAGCTTGAGCCCTTCGCGCTCGACGGCCTCGCGGAACGCGTCGTTCATCGCGAGTTCGATCGCTTCCTGGCGCACTTCGGCAGCGTAGCGCTTGCGCACCATCGCCGTCGGAGCCTTGCCGGGGCGGAAGCCGGGAATACGGGCCTGCGTCGCGTACTTGCGCGCCGCCTTTTCTTCGTAGGACGCGACGGTGTCAGCCGGCACCGAGATCTGCATCCGGCGCGAGACTCCCGCGCTCTCGGTCGGGGTAATGGTGATGGTCATGCGGCGGAATCTAAGTGAGGCAGGGAGTCGGGGTGAACTGCGAAAACAGGGCCGCCGCCGGAAAAAACCGGTCGGCTGCCCTGCGATCGGGGGAGACGGCCCGCGGTGAAACAGTCGCCGCGGGCTTTGGGGCCGGTACGGGTCAGCGCAGCGACAGCTCGGGGGCCGGCGCTGCGGCCCGGGCCGGCGCTCCGCCGATGAGTTCCGCGACGATCTTGCCGCTGGAGATCACACCGGGAATGCCGGCGCCCGGATGGGTGCCCGCGCCACAGAAATACAGGTTCGGGATGTCCTTGCTCACGTTGTGCGGGCGCATGTAGGCCGACTGCATGAGCACCGGCTCGGGACCGAAGGCGCTGCCCAGATAGCTGTTCAGATTCTTCTCGAAGTACCGCGGGTCGATCCGACGCTCGGTCACGATGTGCTTGCTGAGCTCGGGCATATAGCGCTCTTCGAGATAGCCCATGATGCGGTCGCGGTAGCGATCGCCCACGGCGTCCCAATCGACGTTGCCGCCGAGATGGGGCACCGGCGACAGCACGTACCAGCAGTCGTGGCCCGGCGGCGCCAGCGATGGATCGGTGGCCGTGGGGCGGTGCAGGTACAGCGAGAAGTCGTCCGCGAGGATCTTCTTCTCGAAAATGTCTTCCAGCAGCGCCTTGTAGCGCGGGCCCATGATGATCTCATGGTGCGCGATGCCGTCGTATTTCCGATCCGTGCCGAAGTAGATCACGAACAGCGACATGGAGAAGCGCATGCGCTCCACCTTCGCATTGCTCATGGACGGACGGGCCTCGGGAGGCAACAGCGTGCGATAGGCCTGTGCGACGTCACCGTTGCAGACCACCGCGTCGGCCTTGAGCACCTCGCCGCTCACCAGCTTCACACCGGTGGTGCGACGCCGAGCCGTGTCGACGGTGATCTCTTTCACTTCGCTCTCGAAGCGGATCGTGCCTCCGAGATCTTCGAAGGCCTGCACCAGGGCCCGCACCAGCGCACCGGTTCCGCCCATCGCGAACAGCACGCCCCACTGCTGCTCCAACTTGTGGATCAGCGCGTACATCGACGAGGTCTTGTACGGATTGCCACCCACCAGCAGCGGATGGAAGGAGAACACCTGACGCAGGCGCTCGTCCTTGAGATACTTGTCGGCGAGGTCGGCCACCGACACATCGGATCGGGTGCGGATCAGGTCGGGGAGCATCTTGAGCATCGAACCCGCCGTGAGGAACGGCTTGTCGATGAGCGGCATCCCGACGTTGAAGATCTCCCACGCCTTCTCACGGAACTTCATGTAGCCGGCGACGTCGTCGGGGTTGAACTCACCCACCTGACGAACGATGTCGTCGCGGTCACCGTTGTAATGGAAGACCGAACCGTCCTCGAACCGGATGTTGTAGAACGGATCGAGCAGCTTGAGCGTGATGTAGTCTTCGGTCTTCCGGCCGGTCAGCGCGAACAGCTCGTCGATGAGCCACGGCGCCGTGATGATGGTGGGGCCGGCATCGAACGTGAAGCCATCCTGTTCGAACACGTACCCGCGGCCACCGGCCTTGTCGAGCTTCTCGACAATCGTGACGTCGTGGCCCTGTGCCTGCAGGCGAATGGCCGCGGCAAGTCCGCCGAAGCCGCTGCCGATGACAACAATGCGCATGAACCGAGGTGCTGAAGAAAGCGGGGAGCGCCGCTCCGCCGCGATGCTCAGCGGCGGAGAAGCACGGTAATGTGCCAAAGATGAATCACGAGCGCTGCCAGCATGGCCAACGCAAAGCCTTCGGGAGACGGTTCCGGGCGGCGATGGAAAATCATAGCCGCCACCAGCGACCCGCCGGCTCCGAGAAACGACACGATGCGGGCGGTGTTCGGCGAGCCGAGCGGTGACGACGGGTTCCGTCGCTGCCACACGTACAGCACCGCCGCTTCGATCACGATGAGGACGAGAATGCCGATCGGCAGCGCATCGGAATCGAAGATCGGGATGAGACGGTCCATCGCGCCGTTCATGAGGCTAACGCAATGACCGTGTTGTCGGTGCCCGTGCGCCAGCCAGCCAGAGGCGGCATCAGCGGCCCGAGACGGCGACGCGCGCCATCGGCGACGTGCCGGTGGTGCCGAGCGGCTGCGGGGCATTGCGCAGCGCGGCCCACAGCGGAATGGCCATCGCGATGGTGCCCAGCACGCCAGCCAGCACCATGTCCTGACGGAAGCAGATCGCCAGCGGCAGCAACCCGTTCAACGCGTACAGCGTGATCGGCAACCGATGCGGTGAGACCTTGGCGGCCCACGTGGTGGGCGGCACGATGGCGAGCATGACGCGCGCCACGATGATGCCGGTGAGCAGCCAGCCCAGCCAGTTCGTGAGCGGCATCCCGAAGAAGATCGGCTTGCCAATGAACTGTTCGAAGGCCGAGCGATCGGCCAGGCTGCCCATCTGCCAGAACCAATGATTGGTCTTCACCATGGCCGGGTCCATCGACACGTCCCAGGCGGTGAGCACCAGCCCGCCCATGAGTGCCCAATACCACTTCGACGTGTTGTCGTCCTTGGCCGGCAGGAAGCGGCCGCAGATGGCCAGCGACGCCACCAGCATATAGAACCACGACGTGGGAATGTTGAACGGCACGCGGCCGAACATCTTATAGCCCAGCTGGCTCGTGTACTCGTAGGCCCCGAAGGGGTAGTCGGTGACGGTGCCGGCGTACTCAGAGATGAAGGCCAGGCAGAACGACACGACGAACACGAGCAGCGCCCGCCGACTGCCGATGCAGTGGGCGAGGAACGCGAGACCGGCGATCGCACCGAGGGTGACCGTGGTGGCCCCACCGTACGCGAAGCCGACGGCCATGACCTTCTGATTCTGCGCGGTCTGCAGCCACTCGGGATACGGCGGAACCAGGAACGTCGCGAACGCGAACGCCGAGAACGCGCTGAAGAACGCGTGCCCCAAGAGGGTCAGGCCGGCGATCTTGAGCAGCGTGGACGGCGAGGTGTCGCGCACGGTATCCCGCAGGGTGTCCCGAAGGTCGGTGGAAGCGGTCATACGAGGAGCCCCTCAGGCCAGTCGGATCAGGGAATCGGTGTTGGAAGCCACCGCATTGGGTTCCCACACGATTCGCGGACCGTGTCCCAAGGCGGAGAGATCAGGCGCCGGCGCGCGATATCGCCAGGCATTCCAGAGGATGCCGACGCGCGCCAGACGACCAATGCGTGCGCGGGTCGAAATAGTGTCATAGTTTTGCGCTTCAATGGCCGTGAGGATACCGGCGTAGCCGTTGGCGCAGGCAGCGGCGCAGCGCTGGGCATCGCTGTCGAGTAGCGCGATGCCGGGCAGGGCAGCCGCGTACAAGGCACGGGCTCGGCTCACTTCATAGGCCATCAGCGGCGCCCAGCCGGCGTGGCGCGCCAGTTCGGGACCGCGCGTGAGCACATCCTGCGGCGTCAGACCGAACCGCGCCATGTCCTCGGCCGGCAGGTAACAGCGGCCGCGCTGGGCGTCCTCGCCGACATCCCGAAGGATGTTGGTGAGCTGCATGGCGGTGCCGAGCGTCCGGGCATACTGGATGGCCTGCGTGAGCATGGTCGGACCCGCAGGGACGCCGAACACGTAGGTGCACATCTCGCCCACGGAGCTGGCGACGCCCTCACAATACTGCTCGAGTTCGAGCCACGTGGCGTACGTGTGCGCCTCGAGATCTCGGCGCACGCCATCGAGCAACTCGAACAGCGGGGCGGGTGACACCGCATACTCACGGGCGACCCACGCCACCTCACGGAAGATCGGCCCGCTGGGGCGTCCGTCGAGGGCGGCCTGCAGGTCGTTTCGGTAGGCGTCAAGCTGGAGGGCCAGCTCCGACACATTGTCATGGTCGGCCTGATCGACGAGGTCGTCGGCGATCCGGCAGAACGCATACAGCGCGTAGGCCGCACGACGCTTCCCCACGGGGAGCAGTTTGCTCGCCAGCGAGAAGGTACGCGCATGGACCATCGTGATCCGGGCGCATTCGGACGCGTCGTCCAGGGACGCGTTCACGATCATGCTACCCTGGGCAGCATCGGCTGCGTTGAAGGACTCATGCCGGGACGGAAACTCATCAAAACGGTGGTCAGGCGGGATGACTTCGGCCGCGGTTCGGACAACGGATGCACAACGCCCTCGCCTGCTGAACGCAGAAAACGACGACAGGTTCCTGCGCGCGCGCCACAATGCGAAAGTCGTTGTACCGATGGGTCTACACAACATAAGGTGCGACCGATTCACGGGACTGTCAACCATTCTTTACAGCCAGAGTGTCAAGACTTCTTGACGGTTTAGCGCTTGACAGAAAACGGACGCCGAGGGAGGCCCCGGCGTCCGTTTCCGTCCTGCCCGTTCGGTGACGGCTTACTTGCCGGCCATGTTCGGGTTGTTGTCACGCTCGGCGCGCGGCAACGGGTAGCAGGTCTGCGAGCCCGTGTTCGCGTAGCCGGGCTTGAAGTACGGCTGGCCGGTGGCCGTCACGGTGGTCGAGGTCGACGCAGGGGAGCGACGGAAGTCGGCGAGCCGCTTGCCTTCGAGATAGAACTCGAGGGCGCGCTGGTTGAACAGCTCCGTCTTCACGCTGGCCGCATCCGTCGCACCGGCATACGGCGTCTGGCCGTTGGCGGCACGACGGGCGTTGATCAGCGTCAGCTGCGTCGTTGCGTTTCCAGACGCTTCGGCGGCGATGTAGTCCGCTTCGAGCTTCGAGGCGAGGCGGATGTTCGAGGCATAGCCCGTGAACTTCGCCTGCTGATAGAAGCCACCCGGCACGGCGTCCTGGCCGACCGCCGTGCCGGAGCCCGGCGCGCGGAACGGTACGCGCGGGTCGGTCTGGCGATACCACGGCGCGACGCTGATGGCGCCGCGGTCGAAGCTGAACTGGTACAGGCGGTTCGACAGACGCGTGCGGCTGTTCTGATCGTCCGTGTAGCGCATGTTGTACTCGAAGCCAGCCGGAACGAGCGCCGCATCGGCCGCCGCGCCGGCGTTGTCACCCTTCTGCAGCTTGGCACGCGCGCGGCCGACCAGCGCCGCGTTCGACAGCGCAATGCCGTCGGCCGAAGCGTTCGCCTTGCCCACGTCATAGCCACGCGTGAACCAGAACGCCGCCGAGTCGAGCAGCTGCGCCGTGGTCAGCTCCGGGCCGGACGAGAGCGAACCGGTGCAGAAATCCGTCGCCATCATCAGGATCGAGAAGCCGCGGAATGTGGCGGCGCGCGCGAGGCTGATGTTCGTCGTCGGATTCGGCAGCGAGAGGTCGAGGACCGTCTTCGCCGAGGCCGTGGCCAGGGAGATCGGGCCCCATACGTCGCCATTGAGCGAGCCGTTCAGGTCGGAGACCGTGCGGAAACCGAACTCGTTGCGCGTCGGGAAGGTGTCCGAGACGTTCACTTCGTTCGTGAAATACCCGCTGTACATCGCGAGCCAGCCGAGTGCCGTGGCGAAATTCTGCTGGGCAGACGCCGCGAGGGTGGCACCGGACGACGTCGGATCGACCGTCGCCGCGTCGATGACGTTCGGATTGGTGACCTCCAGGAACTGGTCGGAACAGGCGGCCGCGCCCAGGACCAGCGTCGTGCCAACCAAGGTGCGCGTAACCGCGCGTTGGATCTTCTTCATGATCATCTCGCGGTTAGAAGGTGAAGTTGAAGCGAAGCACGGTCTTCCGCGGATTCGGCAGCGTGAGGAAGTCTTCGCGGGAGAAGGCTCCCGTCTGTGAGTTCACTTCGGGGTCCGGTCCCGAGTAATCCGACCAGATCTTGACGTTCTGCATGGCGAACGTGACGGACGCGCCGTCAACGATGCCGTTCATCTTTCGCGCGAGGCTGCTGGGCAGCGTGTAGGTCGCGGAGATTTCACGCAGCTTCACGAAGTCGCCACGCTCGAGGTATGCGTCACGCACGTCGTTGACGGTCGCGGCATTGCCCTTGTTCGTGACGAACGCCGGCTGGCCCGAGGTCGGGTTGCCGTAACGACGCAAGCGCTCGGTGGCCGACAGCACCGTCGGATCGAGGCGCAGGTTCGAACGAACGAGCTGCGTTTCGCGGAAGAACGCCGTGTTGTTCATGATGATGAAGTCGCGCTTCGCATCGAGCAACGCACTCACGCGCAGATTCTTGAAGAGCGTGATCGTGTTGCTGAGGTTCCACTCGAGCGTCGGGAAGAGATTGCCCATCGGCGCCAGCGTGTCGCTCACCGTGACCACGTTCGTCGTGGTGTTGATGTTCTCGATACGCTTGGACACCGGCACGCCGAGCTGCTGCCCGACGATCGTGCGGCCCACGCCGCCGAGCGGGAACGGCAGTACCGTGCCGAGGCTCGTGAGTTCGTTGTGCAGTGTGTTGGCACCGGCGCGGATGTCCCAGCGCACGTTCTGCGTGTTGAGCGCACTGATGTTCATGGCCAGTTCGAAGCCGCTATTCAAGAGCGAGCCGATGTTCGCCAGCGGATTCGACGAGTAGCCGAGCGACGGCGGAACCGGCTTGGCGATGATCAGGTCCTTCGTGGTCTTCTTGAAGTACGTGAGCTCGGCCGACACGCGATTGTCGAAGAAGCCGGCGTCGAGGCCCGCTTCGAATTCCGTGCCGCGCTCCGGCTTGAGGTCGCCGTTGCCCGGGTTGCCCGGGATGGCGCCGGCCGACGTGCTGCCGATGATGTTGAACGGTGCGGCGACGAGCGTATTGAGCGCGTCGCCGGGATTCGGCGAGCGACCCGTCGTGCCGTACGCGGCGCGCAAGCGCAGCGTGTTCACGATCCCGGCCAGCGGCTGGAAGAAGTCTTCTTCCGAGATGGACCAGCTGCCGCCGATCTTCGGCAGCACAAACGCCGGCGCGGCGGTACCGAACGACGAGTTCTTGTCGATGCGCACGCCGACCTGCAGGAAGCGCTTGTTCTGATTGCCGATCTGCAGCTGGCTGAGGTATCCGAACTGACGCTGTTCGGTGAACCCGCCGCCGCCCGTCGTGGTCGCCGCCGAGCCGACGGAGTTGTTCGAGTTGGTGACGAAGCCGATGCCGGTCGCGTTCAGCAGGCTATTCCGTGAGGAGATGACCTGAAGACCGAAGGAGAGGTTGGTTTCCCAGTCCGCGCCCCAGCCCTTCTTCATGTTGCCGAGGTAGTCGAACGTGTAGCGTTCGGCGCCGCGCGACGTAGAGGCGTTGCTGCCGCCGTCGGTGAGGCCGCCGTACCACAGGCTGTCATTCTTCGGGAAGAAGCTGCGCTGATCGTCGTTGGCATAGTCCATGCCGCCGGTGAGGCGGTTGGTGAACCAGCTCGTTGGCGTGTAGTTCGCCGTCACCGACGTGGTCACGCGCTTAGTGAGCAAGCGACGCTGAATCGAATTGATGGCGTTGTAATGACGACCGCTGTACCAGCCGTCCTGCGTGAGCGCGCCGGCGGGGGTGTCATTGCGGGTGAGCGGGCTGCCGAGCAGGCCGCCGCCGAGCCAGCCGAAGATGTTGTTGTCGTTGTCGGGCAGATCGATCGTGCTCTGCGTAAGGCCGAGACCGACATCGACGTTCAGCTTTGAATTCGCGACGTAGTTCACGTTCGTGCGAACGTTGTAGCGGCCGTAGCGATTGTTGGGCAGCGTGCCCGACGTGTTGTCGGAGCCGTACGACAGGTTATAGCCATAGTTCTGGCCGCCACCACGCGCACTCCAGTTCACCACGCGGCTGTCCCCCTTGCGGAAGGCGTCGACGCGCGCGAGCGGGTTGTCGCTCACGAGCGTGCCGACCGTCTTGCCACGGCAGAGTGGGTTGACGCTGGTCGGGAGAATGAGCGCCGCCGTGCACGCGCCGTAGTTGTCGGGCGGCGTGTAGTTGGGGAGATCGGACGACCCGAGCTCAAAGCGGAGGTTCTGCTGGAAGCTGGCCGAACCGGCGCGGCCCTTCTTGGTGATGATCTGGATCACGCCGGCCGAGGCGTCAGCGCCGTACAGTGTCGCGGCGGCCGGACCCTTCACGACTTCGATGCTCTCGATCTCTTCGGGATTGATGTCGTTCATGCGGTCGAACTGCTGACCGCTCTGACCAGAGCCGATCGCGCCTTCGTTGATGCGCACGCCGTCGATGAAGAGCAGCGGCTGGTTCGACAGGTTGATCGACGACGCACCGCGGATGCGGATCTGCGTGGCCGTGCCGGCCGTGCCGGACTGCGAGCTCAGCGCCACACCCGGCACGCGCGACTGCAGCAGGTTGGCGACGCTGGTGATCGGGGCGTCCTTGATGATGTCCGCCGCCTTGACCGACGCCACGAGGGCAGCCTGCGCCTTCCGCTCCTGGTTACCGGCGGTACCGGTGACGACGACTTCGGAGAGATTGATGACCGACTGCGTCATCTTGATGTTCAACGTGGCGGTCTGACCCGCCACCACCATCACGCTATCGCGCGACGCTTTGTAGCCAAGGCGGAACACGGACACGCCCGTACGGCCGGGCTTCACGTTCGTGAGGCGGTAGTCGCCGTCCTTGTTGGTTTGCGCCTCGAACGTGGTTCCCGCAATGACGACGCGTGCGTCGGCAACGGGAAGCGCTGTGGCGGCATCAGTCACCTTGCCGCTGATCGTTCCAGTCTGTGCCAACAGCGCACGCGACGGGACCGCGACCAGCAGAACGGCGGCGATGACCGCCAAGCGACGAATGATCGCTCGGTGAAACATCAAGACTCCTTCCAGAAATAGGGATGTGCTGACGCGGGAACCTGCGCCAATGTCACTGTGCGGTAACGTGACGTGGGGCAATCTCTCTCAGCTTTAAGGGATTTGCCACCCCGAAGAAGTGACGTAATATGCTTTTCAGAGCACGGAGCGCGCGTTTGGACCCAAGTTCCTATGTTCTACGTACTGGTTTGGGGACGAAGCGCAGGGACGTGACGTTCGGCTCACGTAACGGTGGTCACTTGGCATGAACGAGTCATTCGATGTCATCGTCGTCGGCGTTGGCGGCATGGGGAGCGCCGCGGCGTATCAGCTCGCGGCTCGCGGGCTGCGCGTGCTCGTGCTCGAACAACACGAGCTCGGCCACGGCTTCGGCTCCTCGCACGGGCTCACCCGCATCATCCGCCTCGCGTATTTCGAGGATCCGTCGTATGTGCCGCTGCTGCGTCGTGCCTTTGCCTTGTGGCGCGAACTCCAGGAGGGCATGGATGAGCCGCTGCTGCACGTGACTGGCGGGCTCGACGTGGGATTCGCCGGAAGCCACGTCTTCGAGGGGTCGCTGCGCAGCTGCCGGGAGCACGACCTGCCGCACGAGGTGCTCGACGCGACGGCGCTGGCGGCCCGCTTTCCGGGATGGCGGCCGGCGGCCAATGCGATGGCGGTCTATCAGCCCGACGCCGGATTCCTCACCCCGGAGCGCTGCATTCAGGCCTACGCCCGCCGCGCCCGAGCGCTTGGCGCTGCCATTCACACCCACGAACGCGTGCTCGACTACACCGCCAGCGGCGGCAGTGTACGCGTCCGCACCGATCGCGGAGAGTACGAGGCCGCTCAGCTCGTGCTGACGGCCGGTCCGTGGATGCCGGAGCTGGCGCCCTCCCTGCGCTCGCTGCTCGTACCCGAACGGCAGGTGCTCGGCTGGTTCGACATTGCCGATCGCGCACGCTTCGCACCGAGCGCGTTTCCGGTCTTCGTGCTCGAAGCCGACGAGGGCATCTACTACGGCTTCCCCGAGTACGACGTGCCGGGCTTCAAGATCGGTCGCTATCACCATCTCGACGAGCGTGTGCAGCCGGACACCGTAGACCGCGTCTGTCATCCGCGCGACGAAGCGGCACTGCGTGAGGCAGTTTCCCGCTATTTCCCCGCCGCGAACGGACCGCTGCGGTCGTCGGCCGTGTGCATGTTCACGAATACGCCCGACGAGCACTTCATCATCGATCGCGCCCCGGACGCGCCGGAAGTCCTGCTGGTGTCACCCTGTTCGGGCCACGGCTTCAAGTTCTGCAGTGTGATCGGCGAGATCTGCGCCGATCTCGTGGAGCACGGCACCACCTCGCACAACATCGCGCTGTTCGGACTCGGGCGCTTCCGCGGCGCTCGGGGTTAGCCCCAGAGCGCCGGCAGTGGCGGCTGCATCACGCCGTCGGTGAACACGATGGCATGGTCGCGATCGCGCAGTTGCAGCAAGGGACCGTCGAGATCCACGTAGCCGCAGCGTTGTCCCACCAGAAAGCCCGGCGCCATGCCCAGCGACGTCCCGCACATGTTGCCCACCATCAGTTGCAGTCCGCGCGCGAGCGCCTCATCTGACATCTTCAACGCTTCGGTAAGACCGCCGCACTTGTCGAGTTTGATGTTGATGAACTGATAGCGCCCGAAGAGTTCGACCAATGATTCGCGATCGACGCACGACTCGTCGGCGGCCAGCGGCAATGCCGACTGCAGCCCGTCGAGTTGTGCGTCCTCGAAGCGCTTGACCGGTTGTTCGACCATCTCCACGCCGAGCGCGGCCAGCGGCGGTAGCACGCGCTCCAGCAGATCGCGATTCCAAGACTGGTTCGCATCGACGGCGATGCGCGCGGTGGGATGTTCTTCGCGCACCCATCGTACGACGTCGATGTGGCGATCGGCGTCGCACTTGAGCTTGAGCAACGGATAGCCGCGCGCCGCCCGCGCCTTCCGGCGCGTGTCGGATTCCGTGCCAAGACCGAGCGTGAACACCGTAGTGAGCGGGCGCAGCCCCGGCAGCGCGGCATAGCGCCAGGCGGGAATGCCCGACTGCTTGGCACGCAGATCCCACAGCGCGCAGTCGATCGCATTGCGCGCACCGCCCGAGGGGAGCAGCTCCTGCACGGCTTGCAGCGTCGCGTCATTCACGGTGTCACCGGGGGCGGCGGCGAAGACGAGCGGCAGTACGAACTCGATTTGGGCCTGCAGCATCTCCGGCGTTTCGCCGTCGTAGTCCACGCCTGCCGCCTCGGCGCGGCCCACATTGCCCTCACCATCGGTGAGCGTGAGCGTGACCAGAGGAATCGCCGTCATCACGCCGCGCGCGATTTCAAAGGGTTCGACCAGATCCCACTGCTCGATAGCTACAGCGCCGGTGATCATCGGCCGCTCAGGAGGCGCAGCCGCAGCCCGACCCACACCCGCCACCGCCCCGCATCGGCGTCGCCGTCGCCGTGCCGGTGAACGTGGCGAGACCACCCGAGAGTACGCGTCGCACGGGCGCGCCGGTTTCCGGATGCGCGGTGAGGCAGGGCTCCGACATCGACTGGCGCAGCTCGAACGTCTGCGGGAACTCTGCGTCGGACTGCGGGATGGTTTCGTACACGTAGACGGGCATGGTCGACTCGCCGGGCGGGAGAGGGTGATCGCCGTGTGGCTGGCTCCTGAAAGATACGCCCGCCCGCCGGAGATGTTGAATAGCTTGTGCAGAGGGTCTCGGGTTTCTCCACACGTTTGGCGAGTGTCGACGATGTCATTGTACCGCGCGATCGTAGCGGGACTGGTATTCTCGCTGTTCACCCCGGTGGTTTCGCGCGTGGCCGCGCAACGCGAGGGCTACGTGGCGACGCCCGACGGCGCCCGCTTGTACTACCGGATCGCCGGCCGCGGCTCAGATACGCTGGTCGCGATCCACGGCGGCCCTGGCGTGGACCTGGAGAGCATTGCCGGTGACTTCGCACCGCTGGCTGCGAAGCACACGGTGATCTTCTATGATCAGCGCGGGGCCGGTCGATCCACGCTCCCCACCGATACCACCACGCTGTCAGCGGCGCAGCAGATCGCGGACCTCGAGGCCGTACGCGTGCACTTCGGTGTCGACCGCCTCACGCTGATCGCGCATTCGTATGGTCCGTTGCTGGCCGCGACGTACGCCATCGCGCATCCGGAGCATATGCGCGCGATGATTCTCATGGGGCCCGTGCCGCCTCGGCGCGGTGACTTCTGGGCGCGTTTCGCCAAGAGCTCGGCGGCGCGCATGGACAGCACACTGCAACGGCAGTCGGCCGATGCCAATCGCCGATTGCAGCGGGCAACAACCGACGACGACATCCGTGCGGCGTGCCGCGACTACTGGCGCGCCGCCATGGTGCCGCGACTCGCTGAGCCGGCGCGCTCGCTGCCGATAATTCGCTCCGACCTGTGTGCGTCCGATGCGCGCGGTATTCGCTTTGGTCTCACGACCACGAATCGGCTGGTCATGGGCTCGTACGGCGATTGGGATATCCGGCCGCAGTTGCGAACGCTGCGAGTGCCCACGCTGGTGATTCATGGCGAGCAGGAGGCGATCCCGATGGATCTGGTCGAGGAGTGGGTGTCCTCGCTACCGAATGCGACGCTGGTGCGTGTGCCACGCGCGGCCCACTTCGCGTATGCCGAGCGCCCCGACGTGGTGTGGCCAGCGGTCGAGGCGTTCTTGAAACGGCACCACTGATTTATTTGCTCCGCGGTCATTCGTGTTCATTCGCGGTCGAGCTGTTCCGAAACCGCGGCACGACATGCTGCCCGCTTCTTATCTCGATCGCGTGTTTGGCGACAACACCACACGAGAGCGCTCTCGAATGGTCCCGCGCGTCTCACGACCTTCGACAACCTCGCTGCCGAGCAGGGCGATCACACGCTCATCGATGAAGATCGGGCGGGCGTTGCCGTACCAATCCACGCAGGACGCCACGCATCCGTCGTCAACGGCGCTCGCAGGCTGTGCCCGAAGGCTTCCCGCTGTAGTGAACCGATCACCGCTGTTGCGAAGGAACAACACGGCCGCCGATGAGGTGAATAGGTGAGAAATGCCGGGGCGGCCCTTCTCCCGGATGGGTATGCCCAGCAGGCCATGGTTGCGACGGCCAGGATCCGCGCGATAGAAGAATGCATGACTACGCAGTTCTCCCTGCGATGCATCGGATAGGCGAAACAAGTAGGCGAGCGCGGGTCGAGCGGAAAGTTCGACGGCGCTGAGATGGAGGGAGCTTGTGTCGCTACCGACGACGAGCGCGCGATCGCCCAGTACTTCGATTCGATCCACGCTGTGGGTAAGAGGAACGCGGGCAGATGCTCCCCCGCGCAATGGGACGACGTACACCGAGGCCGGCTTGGTCACGGGCAACTGCCAACTATTGCCCATGCCATACAGCACGAAATCGCCGACGAATCGCACCTGCAACTCCCACGGCAGATTCGACACGGCGTTACAAGCGTCACTGTTCTCCCGCTCTGGTGAAGGAAGGGCCTGGTAAGCGGCGGAGGGCATGCTGTCCCTACCATTGCCAAGGTCGGTGATGGCCAGCCGCAACAACGAGAGCGGCGCATCGGCGTTGTGTGAGCCTGCCATGCGGTCGGTGGCCCCATCGGCGCGCACCACTGCGAACACGGAGTCACGGCGCTCGAGCAAGGAGAACTGGTCAATGGGACTTCCGCGAACACCGACCGCCGTCGGCTCGGAGCCGTCGTACGGGATCCGGACCAATCGAGCGACGACGCTCTGCCGTTGGTTGTCGGAGATCGCCGTGCGAGCGTCATCGAACTCGGACATCCAGAGATAGATCGCTGCACGCGAGGCATAGAACACGCGCTGCTCGGGTCCCAGCACGACGGTCGATTGGCAGGACAGGCGCGCTGCGGCGAGGTCGCAGGTCGTCACACTGTGCAGCGCGTCGATACTCAGCGGCACCTCGGGGCCAGCCGGGCGGTAGACCCGCGTCGCTGTCGCCGTCGGCCTGAACACACCCGTGTCGCCTCGCGTGTGCCACCGTCGAAACGACGGCAGCGCGGACAGCGGAGCGTCGTTCTCGTTCCAGGGCAGCGGCATGGGCGTGTAGAACACCAGTCGGTGGCCGATCAGCCGGGACGCATAGTTCCGCGTCGAGTAGTAGTCGTCGCTCGACAGGTGATAGGTATCGACATGCTTCAATTGTCCCGTGGACGTGAGGCGAAACACGCCGATCTCCGTGCCGCCACGCTCGTAGCTGTAGCCGACTACGACAACCTTGTCTTCCCAGACGAGGAGCTCATCGTACCAACTGTCGCTGGGATCGATGCCCGGGCCGAATGCATTAACCACATCGTCGACCTGCAGACCTTGAGCGCGCAGGCGCACCGTAAAGAGTCGTCCCCGCCGTAGAATGATGAGATGCTGGCCGACCTGTTTGACGATGTCTCCCTCGTCGACGCCGGCCTCCTGCACATTGGTTATCGTCGCACTCGCGGCGACCGTTGCGGTCGCCATGCTGAGTTGCATCATCGAAGGGCACAGGGGCAACTCAATGCGCACCTGGCGGCCGCGCGTGAGGAGCAGATCCTGACGCCGCAGCTGGAATCCGAGTCGCCGTAGCTGGAGCGCGACACTGCGCGGCGATGCGAGGCTGTCGGATGGCACGTGGAGCGCGAAGGTGCCATCGGCCGAGCTGAGAGTCTTTGCGCCGCTCGGCATGACGCTGATGTCGATATCACCCAGTGGTCCAGTGGTCTCACTCCGCACGATGCCGCTCACGATGGCGTCGCCCGCTGTGCGGCTCGAGTCAACGGTCAGCTGGACCGGTCCGCAACTGACTGGGGGAGCGGTTGCCGCCATGTTGGCGGCCCAGTCCGCCGCCGCCGCGCGCTTGGCGCGCACGGTCTCGCGCAGATAGGCGGCAAGCGAATCATTGGATGGGAAGCTGCGCATGGCGCGCGGCCTCGCCGCTTGCGCATGACTCGTGTGAGCAGCGGCAGACACGAGAAATACTGCAAAGCCCAATCGATGGAGAGATGATGGCATGGCTCACCTGAGAATTGGATTTGGCGCTGTCTGCAATAGGACGCCGCGCCTGACAATTAATTGCACATGCTGTAATGCGAACGCCCGGACTCGAACCGGGATGGGTCGCCCCGCCAGCTCCTAAGGCTGATTCGCTGGGGAAAGTGGGGCCTTCGCGAAGAGGGCGTAAGAGGGCAGGAGGGGTCAGGAGCGGTCGGGGCGGTGCAACAATTCGTACGACACGTCTTCTGGCCGGGGTGGCGGCGGTGACAACGCGCCGGGTTTTGGGCAATGTACGCGAATGGACTTTCATCGGTATCTGAGCCCCGCCGAGTTTGCCCGGGCGGCTGCAGCCTCTGCAGGCGTTCCCTGGCCCGCATGTCGGCGAAGATCTGTTGGAGATGCTTGAGAGCGCACGGTTGCTCTACCCGAGAATCCGTGTTGTGTACCCTGATCCTGTCGCGCGTAGGATCTGGCTGGAACGGCACGACGAGTCGTACCAAATGACAGGCGAATTGGAGCCGGATGGTGATCTGTGGGATGCCGTGGCCTCCTTCGAGAACGCGCTTCACCGCTGGCAGCACGCGCGCGCGTACGGCCCATCGCCCCACCCGTTGGATGATCCGAGTCCCACGGTTCAAGCATTCCTCGAAGTTGCTCAGGATTCATCCTTCCGCCCTTGGATTGACCGTCGAGTCGACGTCAGTAGTGATCGCTATCCGTTGCTCTTCGACGACGACAACGTCAAGGCATACTATTCGACGTGGCAGCTGTTGCTTGCCGCGGAGGTGGCCACTGCCGGTGTCCACTTCTGGATCGACCTGTCGGACGAAAGTACAGCCCGCGACACGCGGCGTGCCCTAGAAGCACGCGAGGCGCTTACGGCGCCCTACACTTGCCGATTCGACCCTGTTCGAGCCGTACGGGCCTTCAGGCTCCACCGGAGTGCGCTCGACGCCGTGGTGTGGTTCTCTGAGGAGAGTGCTCGGGTCATGTCCTTCGAAGTAAGGCCGCGAGACCAAGCGCGGTTTGCGCTGAGCGAAGAAGAGTCGGCGAACATTCGCCGAGGCACCCACCAAGCAGCGATTGAGGCTGTTCGGCGTACCTCGGTCACTGAAGTTGATGTTCTCGCGCTCGCGAGGTTTCTCGCCGAGCGTTGCCTCGACTGGACGCGACAGGGCAGGTTGCGGGTCGCCGATGCATTCAAGGCATTTCTTCGGCAGACGATTCGCCTATTGGAGATCGCCTACAGTCGAGATATTGACTGGATCCGGCAGGCGCTCGGCGGAGTGGACGGTCGTGACTCGCCGGTGCTCGACGAGATCTGGCCCGATTGGTGGGAGGTCGAGCGGTCCCGCGTCCTCCGAACGCTCAACGCCTCGTTTGGTTCGCAACACGCGGCACTCGCCTCGCCAGAGCGGCTCGAGGAATTTGTGAGACACCTTGAGTCCGCCGGACTCGAGGCCTTCTTCTGGCGCGTTCGCTCATTTGAGGAGCACGCATTCCGCGGGATCGGGTCACGCTTGACAGGGCTACGTTCCGATCTTCAAGGCTTGGCAGTCTCCGTCGAACATCTGACGCAATCGCTGGGTGCCACCCGCCACCAGTTGTACGCGAACCTCAAACAGTTGTGGAGGCGCAATGCGATTGTAAGCGCCGCCCTCGACTCGGGCAGCGTGCGGCGACTTGTAACCACCTCACCGATGCTGGAGAATTGGCCAACACTGTCAGCCTCAATCGAGGCACTGCGGACCAATGCCGAGGGCGAAGTGGTCGCTGATCTCGTATGGGCCGCGCGCTTGCGCGGCGCCGTGCACTATCCCATTCCGTTGCGCGATCAGTTTGAGCTGGAGCGCCTCTTCGTCACTCTCCTGCGAGCCGCCGCCACGACCTTCGCGGAAGCCCGGCGATAGGGTGAGAGAACGAAGCGGCGGCAACGCCGCGATCAGGGCGAATCCAGTCTTCGGCATGGCTAGACATGCGGGTGACTCCCTACGCCGAAAGTAGCTCTGCAAGTTCGGCCCATAACGCGACGACTCCGGCGGCGTATAGTTCGAATTCCTTCGCAGTTACGAAGACGTCATTTCCTGCGAGCGGGCGATCCACCACTCGCGGCGAACGTTTCCCGGCGGAAACGGACCACGGTCGGGGTCTTGTGGCCCAATTCGACTCTCGAAGAAGGGGATGTACGAAGAGCATCGGTACGCGCGCCATGAGTTGTTCTGCGGAGGACCCCGACCCGTGCTTCACCACGTTGGCCACGAGACGCAACTCATCGAGGCGAGTATAGGACGTGAGCGCCTTCAGATCGACTCCAGAGGCGAGCAGCCGTCCCTCGAATTCCGTAATCATGCGACCTGGCTTTAGCAGCTTGGTCATGAACTCGGCGTCGTGCTCTTCTCTCGGTGTGATCAACTCTTTCCGCACGAGCAACGCCGCCTGTTGCTCGAAAAGATGGTAGAGGCCGGCGGTGGCGAGATTCAAAAGGCCTTGCCGAACTCCGGTCATCCGTTCGTAGTGCGCCAGCCCTTCGCTGTAGGCTAGTTCCGCCGCGTCCGCCATCTCCATGTAGGAATCTTCCGACACAGGACGTTGACCGAGGCGGGTAAACTCCGCAGATGCGATCTCGTCCGCTTCTACTTCGACATGGTCGAATGTAGGGAGCAATCGCGAGATTACGGCCGCGCTCCATGTGGAAAGCTCCGTTGCAAAGGTCTCCGTGAACATCGACCGCCAGTAGTATCGATTCCTAATCATTATTGTCCCCGGGATTGTTCGTACGGCCGAGACATGCGCATCGCACCCGTTCACGTGGTATCGTTCCATCGGATGATGCCGTCGATCAACCCCAATGGGAATACGTTGTGAGTCTCTCGCTGCAACAGACGCAGGCGATCAGCGCACTTGCTGCTGCACTCGCTGACTTTCTGCCCGGTAAGCCGCACCCGCGGGCGGACCAATTGATTTCGTTCCCGGGCGCCGTAGCCGCCGCGAATCTCCGCACCCCATGGCCGGGGGCCGGCAAGAACTCGTCGCTCGTCGCACTCTTTGCCGGGGTCTTGGAGCGTGAGCCGCAGAGAATGACCGGCCTTCTGCAGGAGATCGTAAAGCGCTCGCTCGTTTACCGGGGCAACAAGCAGCCGTTGACCCGTGACGAGATTGAGGAGGTCAACCGACACCTCGCGCTCTTGGGGCTGCGTATTCCTGAGCTGGTGGATCGCGCTTTCCTTGCCTCGCTTCCCGCTCGCAATCCCGTCCCCACGCCTGTCCCACCGACGGGGACAGCCACCAGCGTTGAGCCGCCGACGCCGCGTACGCCCTCACGCGGGGTGCTGGACCGGCTCCTCCTCGATATTCAGGAGCTGCAGGCAATGGATGCGAATGCGCGTGGCGTCGCGTTCGAGCGCTTCCTGAACACACTGTTCCACGCCTTTGACCTTGCGCCTCGGGACGCGTTTCGACTCCGCGGGGAGCAGATCGATGGCAGTTTTCTGTTGAACAGCGTGACCTATCTCGTGGAAGCAAAATGGCAAGCGTCGCGCACTGGGAATCGCGATTTGGCCGCCTTCAATGATCAAGTAGGCACCAAGGCCGCGTGGGCTCGCGGAGTGTTCGTCAGCTATGCGGGTTTCACCGACGAGGGTTTGGACGCGTACCGCTCGGGGCGCTCCTCACGGATACTGCTCATGGAAGGGATGGATCTTTTCTACGTGCTGTCCGCAGCCGTGGGGCTCCGCGAGCTCGTCGCCGCGAAAGACCGACGCGCGGTCGAGGAAGGCCGCGCCTTCGTTTCCGTCGCCGAGCTATTTCCGAACGCCAGACCGTAGACTCACCGCAGCTCGGGAGTCTTCACGCTCGAACGCCGACCGCATACGCTCGATCTCTGACGAGGCAATGCCGAAGCGCGAAGCCACGGTATGCCACCGCGCCGTGGCGACCCCTACCTCGGCGGCGATGCGCTTGGCGTCTGCCGTCTTGATTCCGAACTGCGGCGCTACCTCATAGGCGATGTCCAGCGACGCCGTGGGGTCGCCGTCGAGGCCGATCGCCGTCGAGAGCACCCGGTCCTTGATGTCCGTAGGGACCGGGTTCAGGTCGAGATACGGGCGACAAGCGCCAGCCGGCGACCCCCGCATACAGGAAGCCGTGATTGCGCAGATGGTCGTCGGTGTTGGAGACGAGCACGGAGAACACGATGCGCCGCCATAGTTCGGTTAGATCCTGCGAAGCAGCGGCGCCATGCGCCCGCAACGCGTCTGCAATCTCTATGTAGCTCCGGCGCTCACCATCCACTGCGCCGAGCATGCTCATAGCGGAGAGGTACGGAATACGGCGCACGCCCTGTTCGGTCACCTGGCGGTCAAAGCGGGTGACCAGCAACACGTCGTCAGTCGGCGACCCTATCTAAGCGTGATTCCGTCGTGCGAATACCAGCATCGCGGGCGAGCTGCAGGGCCACGGCCTCCCACGCGACCACCCGGTATTCGTCTTCCTCCCGCTTGGGGAACTTGGCGATCAACAGGGTGCCGTTCGTGTCACGCACGGACGCCTTGGGACGTGCACCGCCGAGCGACGATCCCGGGGCAAGCAGGAGGCGCAGATCGTCTGCGGTTTCCTGGTCGGACAGATATCGATCGGATGCGGCGAGCAGCGCCGGGAGCTCGACGAGCGGTGGGACCCCCGCTGGTCGTTCAGGCGCAACGAACGGGCCCCCTTCCGTTAGCGCGAGTCGCAAGGCGCCCTGCCGGACGCTGTCCGTGACCCCGAGCAGAAAATCGACCTCGCGCAGGGCGCGCGGGGCTCGGTTCTCGGCCTTGGCCTGGCGGCGTTCGGCGCGGCGAAGGAGTGTCTGCCCCCAGCGATCGGGGGCGGAGTCGCCGAGCGCGCCGAACATGCGGCGATCTTCGCCGGCGTAGTGTGGGGCGGGCGACACCGACAACGCTGGTTCGAGTGCAAAGCTGTCGTTGCTCGCGATCCAGGCGTCGTCGTACTGGAACGTCGCCGTCTCGCGGCCGCGATGCGCGGTGACGTACAGGCGCCCAACCAAACGCGGCGCCCCTTCAATGTCGATGTAGACGTAGGCGGTCGGCGCGCTCATGCCTTCCCCCGATCCGTCCGGGGCACCCGGACGCGTTTGGGCAGGCGCTCGGCCTCAAGCGCCAGCCCCTCGCGGTCGGCGGCCGGCGCGGCGAGCTCTCCCAAGCGGTTCGCAAGCCCGAGGGCGAACAGCACACTCGCCCACGTCCCGATCGCCACCCGCGGGTCGCCGCGCTCGATCCGGGCTACCGTCTGCCGGGTGGTCAGCGCGCGATCGGCCACCACGTCCATGGGAAGTCGGCGTCGGCGCCGAGCCTCACTGACGTCAGCGCCGAGGCGCTCGAGGGCGCGCTTCACCTCCGAAGGGACAGGTGCCGTAGGCGTAGGCATATGAGCGGTCGCTTGAGATAACGCAAAGTGATCTTAATGGGTTGCGAAGATAACGTAATGGTATGCCGTTCTTAGCGCGAGGACTCCCTTGGGACGGGCGAGGCCCGCCTGAGGTGCGAAATGGTGGCGAGGGGGGCGAGTCGAGCCGAACCGGAGTCGCCGTTATGGTGGCGACGTTCGACGGATCCGCCGTCGACGAAGCCCCACCTCGTTCCCCTGCAAGCTGCCGCCGCCCGCGGCCCCCAGTACCGCGCCGCCCTGTACCTGCTCACCCGTTCGCCGATGTTCAGAGCGCGACCCGAAACGTGGGTCGTGCGCTACCTCCCCAACGGCGGGGGCATCGATTTCCCCACGCTGCTCGCGCGGGGCGACTGGTCGACCGGCGAGCGACTCATGGTGAAGGCGGCGGCGTCGGTGTTCGGCTGCCGACCCGACGGCAACCACACCATGGGCGTGAATCTCCTCGATGTCCGTGCCGGATTGGACGAGGCAAACCGGCGAGCGGTGTTCGAGGCCGTCGAGATGGCGCTCTAGGTGCCGCCGCCCCGGATCCCTCACCGCGTCGATCGGTGAGGGATCCGGGGCGGTGGCCTGAAAGCGTTGGCCAAGAGCGTGGTCGGCAAGAAGCCGGAGTCGATCCACGGAGCGCGGCCGAAGCCTTCCTTGTCCGAACCAACGCTTGCCGTGGTCGGAGGATGAATTGATGCCTCCACGTGACTCGCCTCACGTGGAGGCGCCAGAACGAGCCCTTTATGCCATTGCAGCGCGCGGAAATCGAGGGCAATCGTTCAGCTAACTGCATGCAAGATAGAGTGTTGGAAGAGAGTTCTGCGACCGCTCATTTCGACAATGCGAAGTGCGATACAATGCGCCACTGATATGCCCCTTGGGTCACCAATTTCGGCGTACTGGGGCACCTGCTTGTCGGCGCGGACCTCGGTGCACCTCGGGGCGCGTCGTTGAGCATTGGCCGCTCATTCGGGTTCGTCAAAACAGCCCACCGTTCGTCCGCCGTCCTTCCGATCGCGATGCTTGCGGACGCGGCCTGTCACGGAGGGGTCGGAGTCGATCGGCGCGTTCTCCTTCGAGGATTGCACCGCGCCAACCGGCCCGCGGTGTTCACGGGCTATCGAGATGACCGTCAAATCGCCGCCGACCCGGATCACTCACCGTCTCATTCGCGAGGGATCTGGGGCGGTGAGAGCGGATCGGCCCATCGATGTTGGTTACAGAATTTGCATTTCGCGCGCGCGGTTCACTGGCGCCGCTCAACAGCAACGCAGACCACTGCGACCTACGGCAACGCGGTTTCAGAACAAATGGAGGTATGGCCGTACTCGCGTTCGCGGTCATACATCAAAATCGGCGGATCTGCGGTCGGTTGCCTAGAAATCCGAGCTGTTCAGACCAGCAAACGAATACCTAAAGCCCTGAAAGGCATGCGCTTGCCCAGTATGCGATCGTGATGCATGCAGCTGCCAAATGAAACCCGATAATAGCCGCCAGTGATATACCCCAGGGGTTGGCAACATCGGCCCAAACGCGCTCCCGCCGCTGCTCTGGACTCCGGCACGCCTCTGGGCGCACCGTCCACCATGAGCCCCACATTCGAGTTGGTCGAAACAGCCCCCCGCCCGTCCCCGGCTCTCCGGATCGCGCTGATCTCCGAGGCGGCGTTGCATCGGCAGAACGTCCTCGCCGCCGCCGTGACCGCCGACGTCCGTACCCGCTTCCCGGTGCTCGAGGTCGACGGCCCGCGTGGCGATCGCCTTCGTCTCCATCTGGAACGCTACGCCGACGCAGAGTCCATTTGGCGCTGGCTTCACGAGATCCATTGGCAGTCCGGATCCGACCGAGCGTGGAGTCAGGCACTACGCGGCCGCGCATGGCGACGGCTCCGGCGCGCCGTCCGACGAGCCGCCCCGACCGAAGCTCTTCGGCCATTGCTCTCGTCGCCCCCGCCCCCCGGCCTAGCGCTCGTGCGACCGGTGGGCTTCGGTGATCGAACAGCGCCCTTCGCCTATTGGCCCCGGAAGCGCTGGCTCGAGCTCCACGCATTTCTGCAACAGCTGCCAGCTCGGCGTCGTCCCACCCGCCGCCTGTTTGACGCCCGTGGCAAGGCTGACCTTTGGGACTGGGTAGACGAGCAGGCGTCGTACTCCCCGACTCGCGAGCCCCATCCCTGGCGGGCGTTCGTCGCGCCCGGCATCGACGTCGGCATGGCTCGTGGGCTGCTGCCTGCCTGGGTAGGAGTGATGGGATCCGCCCCGGTCGACGCCAGGACAGCGCTGTTCGTTCTTGAGGAACTCGGTCTCGCGCGAACGATCGAAGATCTCTCCCTCGCGTGGGATCGTGCGCTGCAGGCGGATAGTCAGCGCGTGCCTCGGGCCGCGCTCACGCTGTGGCCTGCGCACGGATCGTGGTGGGCCCTTCTTCTCCAGTTGGTGGAGTGGCGGCGACGAACGGTCACCGAGCACAGCTCGACACCGGCGAGGGATCCGGGGCGACGAGAAGACCGCGGTATCGGAGAGGGACAATCGGTTGTGTGAAACTCGTCATGCAGACGTGCTGCGCGTAATCTTGAGGTTGGTCCACACTGCACAGTGGCTCGACCAATGGTCTTGCGCCCCCGAACTGCCCCTGCATGCCGAAGCTCTCCGAAAGGGACGTTTGCACGAAGCTCATCACGCCGGCCCTCGTTGCCGCCGGGTGGGACGTCCAGACCCAAATCCGCGAAGAAGTCTCGTTCACGAAGGGGCGGATCATCGTCCGCGGGCGACTCGTCACGCGCGGCAAGGCCAAGCGCGCAGACTTCATTCTGTACTACAAGCACCTGCCGATCGCCCTGATCGAGGCCAAGGACCAGACGTACTCGGTGGGCGCCGGCATGCAGCAGGCGCTCGAATACGCGACCACGCTCGACATTCCGTACGTCTTCTCCTCCAACGGCTCCGGCTTCCAGTTTCACGATCGAACCGGCGCCGCCACCACGGTGGAGGCGACGCTGGCTCTCACAGGCTTTCCCGGGCCAGACGACCTCTGGGCGCGCTATCAGACGTGGAAGGGTCTCAAACCGGCGCAGGCGGCCGTGGTGCTGCAGGACTACTACGACGACGGCGGTGGCAAGGAACCGCGCTACTATCAGCGAAACGCCATCAACGCCGCCACCGAGGCCATCGCGAAGGGGCGGAACCGCATCCTGCTGGTCATGGCCACCGGCACGGGCAAGACCCTCACCGCATTCCAGATCATCTGGCGGCTGTGGAAGTCGGGGCAGAAGAAGCGCATCCTGTTTCTGGCCGATCGCAACGTGCTGCTCGACCAGACGCTCGTGAATGATTTCCGCCCGTTCGGTCCGGCCATGGCCAAACTCAGCACGTCGAGCAAGACGATCGAACGCGCCGACGGTACGGAAGTCGACCTGCCACTCGCCCTCGACAGCAAGCGCCGCATCGACAAGGCGTTCGAGATCTACCTCGGCCTCTATCAGGCCATCACGGGCCCGGAAGAGCGGCAGAAGCTCTTCCGCGAGTTCTCGCCCGACTTCTTTGACCTCATCGTGATCGACGAGTGTCATCGCGGCAGTGCCGCCGAAGACTCGGCCTGGCGTGAAATCCTCACCTATTTCACCAACGCCACCCAGATCGGCCTCACCGCGACGCCCAAAGAGACGGAGTACGTCTCCAACATCCACTACTTTGGCGCGCCGGTGTACACCTACTCGCTCAAGCAGGGCATCAGCGACGGCTTCTTGGCGCCCTACAAGGTCATCAAGGTGCACCTCGATGTCGACATTGAGGGCTATCGACCGAAGCCAGGTGAGACCGACAAGCTCGGTCACGAGATCGACGACCGCCTCTACAATGAAAAAGACTTCGATCGCAAGCTGGTGATCGACGAGCGCACGCAGCGCGTGGCCCATTGGATCACGGAGTATCTCACACAGAGCGGCGACCGTTTTCAGAAGACGATTGTGTTCTGCGTGGACACCGAGCACGCGTCGCGTATGCGGCAGGCGCTGGTAAATGAGAATGCGGATCTGGTGCTGCAGAACGCGAAGTACGTCATGCGCATTACCGGCGACGATGCCGACGGGACCGCGCAGCTGGGCAACTTCATCGATCCAGAAAGCCGCTACCCCGTGTTGGTGACGACCTCGCGTCTGCTCTCCACTGGGGTGGATGCGCAAACGTGCCGCCTGATCGTGCTCGACCGCGAAGTGGGCTCGATGACGGAGTTCAAGCAGATCGTGGGTCGGGGCACGCGCGTGCACGAGGACACCGGCAAATTCTTCTTCACCCTCGTCGACTTCCGGAAGGCCACCAACCACTTCGCCGATCCAGATTTCGACGGTGATCCGGTTCAGATCTACGGGCCAAGCGACACAGATCCACCGGTACCGCCCGACGATGATGGCTCACCCGGCACCGACGACGACGGTGAACCGCTCCCTCCGGTGCCCAGCGACGGCGAAACCATCGTCGTAGGCCCCGACCCGATCTATCTACCGCCGGGCCCCGATGGCCCGCGCAAGTTCTACGTCAGGGAGCGTCCAGTCACGGTGGTCTTGGAGCGCATCGAGTATCTCGACGACGCCGGCAAGCTCGTGACCGAGTCGCTTCGCGACTACAGTCGCAAGACCATCCGCAAGCACTTCACCAGTCTCGATGAGTTCTTGCGGCGCTGGCGCAGCGCCGAGCGCAAGGAGAGCGTGATCGCCGAGCTGGCGGAAGAGGGCTTGCTGTTGCAGCCACTGCTGGACGAAGTGGGCAAGGATCTCGATCCGTTCGACCTCATCTGCCACATCGCGTTCGACCAGCCCCCATTGAGCCGCCGAGACCGTGCAAAGAACGTGATGAAGCGCGACGTGTTTACCAAGTACGGCGAGCAGGCACGGGCCGTACTCGAAGCGCTGCTCGCGAAGTATCGCGACGAAGGCGTCGTGACCGATCTCGACAACGTCAAAGTGCTGGAGATCCCGCCCTTTAGCGCGATGGGAACTCCGCTGCAACTCATCAAGCAGTTCGGAAGCAAGGCCGGCTTCGAACAGGCTGTGCACGAACTGCAACGCGCGCTCTATGCGCCCGACTCGCAACAGGAATCCGCGTAACCATGTCAGCCCGCACCACCGTCAAATCGATTCAGGACCTGATGCGCCAGGATGTCGGCGTGGACGGCGATGCGCAGCGCCTGTCGCAGCTGTGCTGGATGTTCTTCCTCAAGATCATCGACGACCAGGACCAGCAGCTGGAGGTGATGCAGGACAGCTACAAGTCACCGATCCCGCGCAAGCTGCAGTGGCGCGCGTGGGCAGCCGACCCCGAGGGCATTACGGGCGATGCGCTGATGGCCTTCGTGAGCGACGAGCTGTTCCCGGCGCTCAAGGAACTGCCGATGCGCGGCGCCAGTGCCAGTCGTGCGCGCGTGATCCGCAGTTTGTTCGAAGACGCCTACAATTACATGAAGAGCGGCCACCTGATGCGGCAGGTGGTGAACAAGATCAACGGGGTGGACTTCAATGATCTCGCTGAACGCAAGCACTTCGGCGAGGTGTACGAACAGCTGCTCAACGACCTACAGAACGCTGGCAACGCGGGCGAGTATTACACGCCGCGCGCGGTCACGGCGTTCATGGTCGATCGCATCGATCCGCATCCGGGCGAAACACTCTTCGACCCGGCGTGTGGCACGGGCGGTTTTCTGACCTGTGCCATTCGCTACATGCGCGAGCGGTACGTGAAGACGGTGAAGCAGGAGGCGCTGCTGCAGTCTGGGCTGCGCGCCGTGGAGAAGAAGCCGCTACCGCACATGCTCTGTGTGACCAACATGCTGCTGCACGGTATCGAAGACCCCGGGTTCGTTCGGCACGACAACACGCTCGCCCGCCCGTACATCAGCTGGGAGCAGAAGGACCGGGTCGACATCATCCTGGCCAATCCGCCCTTCGGTGGCCGCGAGGAAGATGGTATCGAGTCCAACTTCCCGGCGCACTTTCGTACCAAGGAAACGGCGGACCTGTTTCTCGCGCTCTTCATTCGCCTGCTCAAGAATGGCGGGCGCGCCGCGGTGGTGCTCCCCGACGGCAGTCTCTTTGGTGAGGGTGTCAAGACACGGCTCAAGGAGGCGCTGCTCGAGGAGTGCAACCTGCACACCATCGTCCGGTTGCCGAACAGCGTGTTCAAGCCGTACGCCAGTATTGGCACCAACCTGCTGTTTTTCGAGAAGGGCACGCCCACGAAGGACATCTGGTACTACGAGCATCGCGTACCGGCCGGTCAGAAGGCGTATTCCATGACCAGGCCCATTCGTGTGGAGCATTTCGCGCCGTGCGTGGAATGGTGGGGCGGCGCCAAGCGAGCCGGTCGCGTGGAGACGGAGCAGTCGTGGAAGGTGACCGCCGACGAGGTGAAGGCGCGTGGCTACAACCTCGATATCAAGAACCCGCACACGGTAGCAGACGACCATGGCGATCCGGACACGCTGCTCGCAGCGCTGAACGCGGCGGACGCGGAGACTGTACGCCTCCGTGATCAGCTCAAGGCAATCCTAGCTGAGGCGCTGACGCGATGAACGCGACGGAGTTGTTGTCAATGTACGAGCGGGTGGCGGATGCGCCGGACGCGGTAGGGAAGTTGCGGAGGTTGGTGCTTGATCTGGCTTTGCGTGGGAAGTTGGTGGTGCAGAATGCGACAGATGGTAGCGCTTCTGAGCTGCTGATGCAGATAGCGGTAGAGCGGGCACGGCTTGAGAGCTCCAAGCGCGTTAAGGCGCCAAAGACAGTGGCTGTCATCGATGAGGCGCCGTTTGAGCTTCCCGGCCAGTGGCGTTGGTCGTCCCTAGCAGAGGTCGGAGTCCTGAGCCCGCGAAATGTCGCGAACGATGGTGCGAATGCCTCTTTCGTCCCGATGACGTTGATCTCGTCGGAGTACGGAGTCGTGAACGATCATGTCGTTCGTCCGTGGCGAGACATTAAGACTGGCTACTCACACTTCGCCGAAGGCGATGTTGGACTCGCGAAGATTACGCCGTGCTTCGAGAACGGTAAGTCCACGGTCTTCCAGAATCTGACCGGTGGACTCGGCAGCGGCACCACGGAGCTGCACGTTGTACGGCCGATTCTTGTATTGCCTAGGTACGTGCTTCTCTTCCTGAAGTCACCGTACTTTGTCGAAGGGGGCATTCCGAAAATGACGGGCACCGCGGGACAGAAACGTGTTCCGCTCGACTACTTCGCCGCGGCACCTTTCCCACTTCCACCTCTCGCCGAGCAGCACCGCATCGTCGCAAAGGTCGATGAGCTGATGGCGCTGTGCGATCAGCTCGATGCCGCGCGCGCGGAACGCGAGGCCTTGCGCGACCGGTTGGCGGCGGCGAGTCTGGCGCGGCTCAACTCGCCGGACCCGGACACGTTCCAGGCGGATGCACGCTTCGTGCTCCAGATGCTACCCTCGCTCAGTGCGCGGTGCGATCAGGTCAAGCAGCTGCGCCAGTCGATTCTGAATCTCGCGGTGCACGGGAAGTTGGTGCCGCAGGATCCAAGCGATGAACCGGCGACCAAGCTGCTCACGCGACTCGCGGCGTCCGCTCCGGCGGTTGCAGAGGCGAATCGCGCCGTCCCATTCGAAGCTCCCGCGGGCTGGCACTGGGCGACCATGCGTCATCTGGTTCTACACTCCGACGCGGGATGGAGCCCGAAGACGGAAGATCATCCGAGGACGGGTGATGCTTGGGGAGTGCTGAAGGTCAGCGCCGTGTCATGGGGCGCGTTTCAACCGAGCGAGAACAAGGAGGTTCTACCTGGTACGCAGCCGCGGTTGCAGGCGCAGGTTAAGCGAGGGGACTTTCTAATCTCGCGAGCGAACACCGCGGAGTTGGTTGCTCGTTCTGTTATCGTCGAGGAAGACCCAGTCAATCTGATGATGAGTGATAAGATCGTTCGGTTGTGTCTGAGCTCGGCGGTCGATCCGCAGTTTATCTGTATCCTGAACAACTCGGCGAACTTCGCTCGCGAGCACTACGCCCGATTGGCGTCTGGCGTTAGTCCGTCAATGAAGAATGTCTCGCGCGATGTGATTTTGGATCTGCCAGTGCCTGTGCCTCCAGCAGGCGAGCAACAGCGCATTGTCGCGAAGGTGCGAGTGCTGATGATGCTTTGCGACCATCTCGAAGCGTCGCTCGCCGTACGCGATTCTGCTTGTAGCCGCCTCCTTGATGCGCTATTGCACGAGGTGCTTTGACGTGACCCCAAACTCTGATCCAACCTTTCTGTCAGTCGGTAGGTTGGTAGTGTAGCACCATTTTCTGCTGGTGTCTGTTGGCAAACTCACTGGGGGTACATCCCGTGAGGCCGCTGTGTGGCCGAACGGCATTGTAGTCGAGGCGAAATGCTTCAATCGTGCGCTGGGCATCCGCCAAGCTGACGAACCAACTCTCGTTGAGGCATTCGTCCCGAAGCCTGCCGTTGAAGCTCTCGATGAAACAGTTCTGCACCGGCTTGCCCGGCTCGATGAATTGTAAGGTCACCCCATGCTCATGCGCCCAGCGGTCGAGTGCTTCGCCCCGAAATTCCGGGCCGTTGTCGCACACGATGACCTCGGGATAGCCGCGCCCCCGCGCGACCTGCTCCAGCTCGCGTACGACGCGTTCGCCCGGCAACGAACGGTCGACCGCGATAACCGGGCACTCGCGACTGAAATCGTCCACGACGGACAGCGCACGAATCTTCCGGCCATCAGCCAAGGCGTCGCTGACAAAGTCCATGCTCCAGCGAATGTTCACGGTGAGGGGCGTGCTGCGCGGCACGCGCTCGACGGCGACGCGTTTCCGCGCACGACGCCGCACCGACAAGCCGGCTTCGCGGTACACGCGCTGCACGCGCTTCCGATTCACCGTCATGCCCTCGCGACGCAGCAGCCGGTACAAGCGGCGATAGCCCCAGCGGGGCCGCAGGAGCGCCAAGGTGTGCAGCCGCTCGCGCAGCGCCGTGTCGCTGGCACGTCGCGACGCATACCGCTGCGTAGAGCGGGAGAAGCCGGTAAAGCGGCACGCTTGACGCTCGGAGATGCCGGCGGCTTCCATGGCACAGGTGACGGCCGTCCGCCGCTGCTCGGGCGTCACCACTTTTTTCCCAGGAGATCTTTCACCACCTGCAGATTCAGCGCCTGCTCCGCGACCAGCCGCTTGAGCTGGCGATTCTCTTCCTCGAGCGCTTTGAGGCGCTTGGCCTCGCTCGCCTGCAGGCCGCCGTATTTCTTCTTCCAGCGATAGAGCGTTTGCTCCGTCACGCCATGTTTGCGCACCAGATCCGTCACCTTCGCGCCGGCATCCCACTCGTGCAGCACGCCGATGATTTGCTCGTCCGTGAACCGACTCTTCCGCATCCGTCCTCCTGGTGAGGACTGACATAATACGTGGATCAGGTTTCGGGGGTCACGTCAGCTTGAGCCCCCAACCTTTGCCGCCGCGTAGTGTTCGCTCTTCACTGAGGACGAGACAGGCGGAGTGCCATGTCGCTAGGGGTCGCGTGAGGGCGTGCATGATTTCGCGTCCTGATGTAGTCGTGAAGGAGACACAACTTGAGGCCATGCTGCCACCGACATTTCGGCGCCAAGATAGTGGGTGCGCTCGAAGAAATCTCACAGCGTGAAGTTGCACAGGACTATCGGTGCAGACGCCCCGTTCTCCCCCTAAGGACGAGGCGTTCTGCCTGTTACGCGTTCGCTCTCGTACGTCCTGAGTAGCGGTATGGTCTCGGCGTCTATGGCATCGCCATCGACGCGGTCGGCGTCGCAAGGCTTTGATGTGCAGAAGTGACTGCGCCGACAGGTCAAAAGCGGTCGCCCCTTAGCACGCGATGCAACGATAGATACGCGCAGTTTCTGAGGTCAAGCCGCAACGATCTTTCAGAGGCTCCGTTCTGGTCTCGGTCGACGGCGTTCGGACACGGGGCCGAATCAGGGTGCCACCAAACATGCACGAGCTTCGGGGCGACAGAGTTACCTCGCACTCGCTGTGGGCGCGCCGGCCCGGAGTGTGTCCTTGACCCATCCCCTAGGGTGGGAACGCCACCCCAGATTATAGGCTGACTTGACCTCGCTGGACTTGATAGTATTGGCTAGTCCATGTATAGTCCGGCATAACGAGGCTAGATCCCCATTCCCGCATGCTCGCTGGTGGACTTCATGGCTGATGTTGAGAAGGAACTAGTCCAGTGTATCAGCTTGGCGGTGAAGGGTGAGTCGGATGAGCTCCGCCTATTTGGCCGCCGCGTGCTCGCTCGCATTCAGCGAACCCGTCCGGACTTGGCGCGGGAGGCTCAGGCGATCCTCGGCGAGCTAGTCAGCACTGCCACTCGCTCCGCGATGCCGCTTCCGGTGGACTCCGACAGCCGTCTTGCGCTGCTGCGTCGTGAGTCAACGCCGACGTTGGATGCGCCTGTCATTTGGCCTCGCTCAGTTGAGGTCGCGTTACTGCGGGTCGTGGCTGAGCGCCAGGCGGCCGCACGGTTACTCGAAGCGGGTATAGCTCCCACGCGCTCGCTGCTGTTTGTCGGTCCGCCCGGCGTCGGAAAGACGTTGGCTGCCCGATGGCTAGCGATCCAGACCGGGCGTTCGCTGCTCACACTCGACCTTTCTGCGGTGATGAGCAGCTTCCTCGGTCGTACCGGCAATAACATCCGCGTCGTCCTCGACTACGCGCGGCGGGAGAACGCAGTGCTTCTGCTCGACGAGTTTGACGCCATCGCGAAGCGACGGGACGACGCAACTGAAATCGGAGAACTGAAGCGGCTCGTCACGGTGCTTTTGCAAGCGGTCGACGAATGGCCGGCGGATGGCCTGCTCGTCGCCGCCACCAATCACCCTGAACTACTCGATCCTGCGATCTGGCGGAGGTTCGAGGCCGTCGTCGACTTCCCGCCGCCGACGCAAGAGGAATTCGGAAAGGTCCTAGAATCGATGCTCGCAATCGGACCGACTGGTGCAGAGGACATCCGCTCGCTCGTGGCGCTACATCGTAACGGTACGTTTGCTGACGCCGCGCGCCTTGCCCGCGCGATCCGGCGTGAGGCGGTGCTCTCGGACATACCAACCGCTATCGCGGTACGTGCACAGGTGGAGCAGGGAATCGGGGGCGCGCGAACCGAGCTAAAGCTCGACTTGGCGCGCGAGCTTGCGGAGAGTGGGGTCTCGCAACGTGAGATTGCAGCGCGCCTGCGCATCTCGCGCGACACCCTCCGCAAGGCGAAGATCGACGGACGGGCATCCTCAACTGGAGGCAAATAGCCAATGGCACGCGAGCAGAACTTCCTCTTGGGGCGTGGCGAGCGACTCACAAAGTCCATCAAGCTCAGTCGGCAGAGCCGCCCCAAAGGAGCTCCCTATGACTTTGTCGCGGCAAAAGAGCGATTGATCACGCGATCGCTGAAAGTGCTTGATGCAATCGCTGAACTGCCGGACGATGCGTTGCCTCGCGACGAGGTTGTCGCGACGATAACTATGCACCCCCGCTTCGTCGCCAAGTCCGAACGACCGGTCGCCCTGCTGGCCAGCCTCGGGTTGCGTGCGGTTGGTAGCAAGTCGCGAGTGATCGTGCCGGAGCAGTGGGGTATCACGAAGCACGACGAAGAAGGGGTAGCCGAAGATCTGTTCGTTGCCGGCGCCGTCTCAAGTTTCCGTCAGTGGCACAAGCGCCTCGCGGATTGGACGGAAGGGGACAACGGGACTGCAGATCTGCTGCATATCGAAGATCTGTTTGTGCAGGCCCCCGCAAGCAAGGTTCGCGGCGAATCGACGGAGGCAAGTGCACTCCTCGAGGTCGTTCTTCATAACGGAGGATACGACGACGTGGCTCGGGGCTTCGCCGAGTTCGTGCAAGCGCGTGGCGGGGAAGTGCTGCTCGAGCGGCGACGAGATGTAGAGGGGCTGACGTTCGTTCCGGTGCGAACCGGTCGCGCCCGAGCGGCGGACCTAGCCGCCTTCAGCTTTGTGCGCCTTGCGCGCGGAATGCCGACGCTGCGTCCTCTGCCCGCGACGATCCTGCGATCGATCCCCGCACCGCCGCTGGTGCTCCCCGACACGCCAGCAATCCATGATGGGATCCGCGCGGCGATCTTCGACGGAGGCATTCCTGCCGCCGCGCTCGAATCGCTGCGGCGATGGGTGACTTTGGTCGAGCCCCTTGATGTCGACACCCCCCATCCCGAGTACGAGGCACACGGTCTGGCTGTCACCAGCGCGTTTCTCTTCGGTCACCTCGCAGGATCGCGAAGTCTGCATACTCCGGCCTGCCCGGTCGATCATGTTCGTATTCTGGATGTGCACACGGGCCATGTGGGCGACCCCGAATACTTCGATGTGCTGAAGCGCATCACGAATCATCTAGACGCTCACGTCGGTCGATACGCGTTGGTCAATATCAGCTTGGGGCCGCAGATGGCGGTCGACGACGACGACGTGACGCTCTGGACGTCCGAGCTCGATAGACGTTTCGCAGACGGGAAGTGCGTAGTCACAGTGGCAGCCGGCAACGATGGTGAGCGCGGAGCAGAGAATCGTGTGCAACCACCGTCCGATGCGGTCAACGTAATCGCCGTTGGTGCTGCGGATACTTGCGGCGACGACTGGAATCGTTCGATGTACAGCTGTGTCGGACCGGGGAGAAGTCCTGGATTGATGAAGCCTGATGGACTCGGCTTCGGCGGGTCGCCGGCGGAGGCGTTCGGCGTGCTCGATGCAGAACTGCGTATCACGCAGACGATGGGAACGAGCTTCGCTGCCCCAGCCGTTTTGCGTTCGGCTGCGATGATCACGGCACAGATCGGATCGGATGTGCACTCACTGGGCACTCGAGCCGTGCTCGTTCACCGAGCGCAGCGCCGCAAGTCGCAGAACTGGCGCGAGGTAGGATGGGGGCGATTCGAGCATGACTCTTCCATGCTACTCACCTGCAGCGACGACGAAGCACTTGTCGTGTATCAGGGCGACCTGCCTGTGAGCGAGCACCTGCGGGCATCGGTGCCTCTTGCCAACGTAGGCCTCGTTGGCCCAGTAACGATCTCAGCCACGTTGGTCATCGCCTCCGAGATTGACCCTGAATTCCCGGCCACATACACGCGCTGTGGGCTTGAGGTGGTATTTCGACCGCATGCCCAGCGATTTAAGATTTCGCCGAAAGGAGTCAAGGCGGATCATCCGCAGACTTCAACGTTCTTCTCCCGCGCGAAGATGTACGGCACGAAGGAGCTGACGTTGCGGAGCAAGGCACATCATTGGGAAACCTGCGTAAGCCACTCGCACACGTTTGCAGCGGGCGACCTCGATAATCCGCTTTTCGATATTTACTACCATCACCGAAAGGCCGGTCGCCCGCTCATCGGCGCACGACCTATTCCGTATGCTCTCGTCGTAGGCGTGAAGGCACCCGCCGTTACCGATCTCTACGATCAGATCGTTCGTGCCTACGCGAGCATCCTTCAGCCACTTAGGCTCCGCAATCAGGTGCAGCTGCGCGCCGGGTAGCCAGACGACCCGTACCGTCTGCAGGGTAGGCATCGCTACGCTGCTCGCGGGCGCAGGTCGCCGGGGTCGACGGGAGAAGGTCTCCAGGGTGGCGGGTTTGCAGGCGTGAATGCTCGCGGCCCTTGGCGTCGCTGCATCTCGAACCGGTGAGGTGTAGGCGATTCCGTCCTGACGGCGCAACGCCCCGGATCCCTCACCGGCCGGCGGGGGAAATTGGGGCGTAGCCGCGACGCCGATAGGGTAGGGCTCCCCTTTCAGGAGCTCTATGCACCAGACGTTCATTCCACGTCTCGAATTCCCGCCGCTGCTACTTCGGCTGCGCGCCGGGATCGCCTCCGCGCTGCTTTCTGCCTTCGGCTTGAAGTCGACTGCCCGTCGAGCGCGATGGTTGGCCACCGTGACCGCGCACGCAGCGGCGCGCCAGCCGAACGACAATGCCGTTGCCGACGCCGCACGGCGCCGCCTAGCGAGTCTCACTGACGGTGCCCTCATGCGCCATCGCGCGTCGCGCGAGACGCTGCCTGCTATCACCCAGGCGCGTGCAGCCATTCCCACAATGGCACAGGTCGCTCAGGAAGCAGTTGATGCAGCAACGCGATTGGAGGCCATGGTGCCGCCGGGCGTCGTGGAGGAATCGCCGAGCTGGGTGCTGCGTGGCCTGCTGGTCGCAGGTTTGTTGGCAGAGTCGCTCGTCGTGTACGCGAGTGTGGGCGCCACCCCGCTTGCCGATTCCCCGCTGGTGCTCGCCGCGACGTGCCTGACGTTGCCAACCCTTGCGGCGGCGATCCTCTCACGATCCGGTGCCATCGCGCGAAGGAGTGTGTGGAGGCAACGCATCTGTTTCGCTGATGGCGCACTTGTGGTGCTTGGTCTGTTGGTGGCGATTACCCTTGGCGTAGGCCTCACCCTCAGCCGAGTAGGCGATATCAGCACGGGGCGTACGGCCGCGCTCCTGACGTCTGCGGGACTGCAGTCGGTAATCCTGCTGATGCCGTTTATCGACGGCTATTTGCACGCATCGCCTGTCCCAGGGCTGCGGCGCGCGCGCCGACTTCGCGACAGCGCCGTGCGGCAACACGACGCCCAGATCGTGGAACTGCGTCGCCTCGAAGCGGAGCACGCGGAGCGAGAGATTGAGCTGCTCGCCGATGCCGAGGCCACGCACTCCGAGTTCGAGCGCACGCTCGCGCAACTCGGCGGGAGCTCCATCGCGAACTACCGTGGAGTCGCCGTGGGCGCGACCCAGGTACTGCCGACAGCGAGGAACACATGACGCGCATCCGCGAGACGGCACGACGTGCGCTCTGGCTGTGGATCACCACGCTGCTCGCGTGCACTAATGGGGCGGGCGTTCCCGAGTCGGCGGTGCTGTCCTCCGCGACCAACGCCATGCGCTCACGGCTCGTGCTGGTCTATGCGGACCTGTCAGCGTCCGTCCCCGATACCGCATGGGACCGGCCCTTGGTCCGCCTCGCCGGCGAGCTCACACCTGGGGATCGGCTGGTGTTGTTGCCAATCAGTGACCGGGCCCCCGAGCGCCCGCTGCTCGATACCGTGATCCTTGGCAGTAGCGCCGATCGCGTGTCCGTTCAACTCGGGCTCTCGACTCGCGAGAGTCTTCGACGGGCGGCTGTGACAGCACGAGCGCTTGGCGAAGCGATGCGCGCTCATGTTCGGTCAGCCCGGGAAGGGGCTGCTGCGCCACACACGGCGATCGTCGATGCCGTCTGCCACGCGGTGCAAGTGGGACAGTCGAATCCCTATCAGCTGGTGGTCGCACTCGTCCTGACCGATGGCGTCGAGGAGAGCGGATATACCAACTTGGCCCACACCCGTCCCAGGGTTCAGGATGCGATGCGCCTGGCGCGCACGCTCCGGTCACGCGGAAGCTGCACGGCGGGGTTGTCGTGGCCACGGATCCGGCTGGTGGGGCTCCGACATGCCACGGATACGCCGGCGCTGAATCGGTGGTGGGGAGCCCTGCTGCGGGAGCTCGGCTACCCGCTACGCGCTGAAGACGTTTCGTCACACCCGCTCGGGACTTTGCTGGGGACTGAGCGGGATGCACGGGTGACCGTGAGGGATCCGGGGCAGGGGGTCGCCTCCGGCGCACACAGGGGGCGCCGATGACCACCTCCCTTACGCCCCGCTTTCACTCGCGTCATCTCGACGTTGTGCTCGTGGGCGAGGTCGACATACACGCCGCCGTGCACGTGGGTTTGTTGCTCGACGCCGCTCGCTCGTACTACCGGTATCCCATGGTGCAACTCGACCTGATGCACGCGCGGGTGCGACTTCGTGCAGCGGCACATCTTCGTGAGTGTGTGCGCGTTGCCACCGAGAGCGGACTGTGTGTTGTTGTCAGTGCGAACGATCGCGTCCGCGCGCGCATTGAGGCGGCAACGCTCGTACGAGTATCGACGCCAATCCGCCGCGTGGGGTTCACACCATGACGCGACCACTTGATCTCTCTGTGCCGCTCGATATACCTGAGCTGGCTGACCTAGGAGCGCTCACCCTGAGTCGGTCGGCGCTAGGTCAGGGGGTTTTGATACTAGGCGGGACCGGGTCGGGAAAAACGCGATCGGTGGTGATCCCGCTGTTGCGGGCGCTGCTTGCCGAGCGAGCAATCGCGCCCGTCGACCAGAGTAGCTGCGTGGTTTGTATTGATCCTAAGCGTGAGCTTGGCGCTACGCTTCGCGCAGGCTGTGCCGACACGTTCGAAGTCGACGGACGTGAGTCGCCACCGCTCGACGTGTTCGCCGCACTGAATCGCGACGAACTCGATGCCGGCGAGGTGGTCGATCGGTATATGTCGCTCAGCGATGTCTCAATGGACTCGCAGCGGGACAGCTTCTGGCGTGTCGGAGCGCGCAACTTGCTGCACGACTGCGTGTCGATTGATCTCCATCTTGCCCGAATTGCCGGCGCCACGAACGATGCACACATTCGTCGCGGCCTGTTCTGGCGCGGGCTGGCTGGATCGCTCCGCGAAGCGGACCGCATTGCGAAGGCTGAAGCGCGTGTGCTCCTCTCTCCACGGCGGCCGATCAGCCGATATCTGCTGCTGCTTCGCATGCTGGCGCGGGACGGCGGAACAGCGGTGGTGGGTCCGTCGAACGCCGCACTCGTGCAGCGAGTGATCTCACAACACGCGCCCGAACTGGCTTTGCCCGCGCTTTCGCAGCTTCCAACCCTCTCGTCGGAAACCGGCTCGTCGCTCGTGGCGACGTGCAGCGCCTTGGTGGGGGCCCTGTCGAGCGAGCGTGTCCAGCGTGCGCTGCGTCTCGATGTGCTCCCGCCAATGCGAACGACACCGGTGCTGTCGATGATGGACTGCATTCGCAATGGCAGGGTGTTGCTCTATCAGCCGGCTACCACGAACGCCGAGGGCATGACGATCGCACGCGCGGTGAAGGCCGCCACGTACGATGCCATCCTTGCCGGCGCGGCGTGCACGCCACATGGGGCAGTGCAGCGACTGGTCGCGATCGTCATCGACGAAGCGCACGAAGTCCTGACGAGCACCGGAGTCAGCGACGCGAGGTTTCTTGCCGTCGGACGCGCGTTTGGATCGGTGCCGATATTGGCGACCCAGTCGATTTCCGCGATGCGCGATCGCCTGCCGATGGGGTCGCACGACGCCGTACGTGCCATCATCACGAACATGGCGACGAGGGTGCAGTTGGCAACGGCGGATCCCGATACCCTGCATGAGCTACGGGCCTTGATCCCCCCTCCGCCCATCCCGGGACCGCACGTCCTCGATGTTCGCTCCCCGGCGCAGCCCGGCGAGGCAGTTTGGGTCTCGTCATCCGGGGGGTGGGGCATCGGTCGAGTGAAGCTGCGGACCACGACGCCATCGCCGTGAGGATATTCGAAGAGGGAGCGCCGGACTTCCGCCCGGCCTCCCCCTTCATGCAAGGTCTCAACATGAGACCTCTCCCATTTTCCATTATCCCAACGTGGCTTCAAGTACTGCACGTACTCCACCGACTCGGTGACGACGAGCGCGTGACGCTAGCCGCCTTCAAAAAACATGATGAGCCGGCGTGGCATTGGGCCGTGGCGCAGCGGCCACCAGGCAAAGACGCGAAGGGACAGATGCCACATTCGCCGTGGCTCCGTTTGATCGGAACGAACGACGCGCGGTCGATACGGCTAATTGCACCGCTTTGGATCTCGCAACCGGAGTGTTGGCCGATCACCGCGGACGAGCTAACGCAGTTGGCGCTCACCAATCCCCATGTTCGACAGCGGTTTCAAGCTGTAAAGAGCACCGCAGAACTATTGTTGTGCGAGCACGCGGACTGGCCGTGGTTAAAAAAGGCGCTCGATCTGCTGCACCCCGTTGCGATCCGTCCTACGGATGACATGGACGATCTGCCGTGGAGCGAGGATTCGAAACGCAACCGTCTCAGAACCTCCGTGCCTGGGCGACCGCTACCACAAGTATCACGGCCAACGGCGAGCAGCGGTGATCTGCCATCCGCACCGAGGCTCGAAGGATCAACGCGTCCAAGCTTACGCTATCGGAGGCCACCGCCGGCCACTGGAGTGTAAGGCCCGCAACCCTGACGCGGTTGATAAAAGTTTCGTGATGTTCACGACCTAAACCAACGTCCGGCCGAATTGCATTGCTCACTGAAAGTTGAGCTCACCCGGCGGACCGTCGGTGGTCACTAGGCCGCCATCTGCGGGCATCGGGGCAGGCACGCGCTACGAGTGCGTGCCGTAGCGGCCAATCCTTGTCATCGGTGACCCGTGTTGTCTGGCCGCGCGAGCAGATCAGACCCTGCATCACGAAGGTTGTCACACACTGCGCTGGGCGAGGCCGTATCGGATAGAACGAGCACCGGACGTGCCGACCGTACTCGCTGCGGGGGCGAAGGTGTGCCGTTCGTGCGTACCCCTGCCGGCGCGTTAGTGGGCGACTTCCCCGTAGGGTCCTGAGCTGGAGGGACGCTGCCGCCGACCCGGCTAAGGGCAAGATGACGGCGAAGGGACGGGCGGCGCTGGTCGCATTGCGGAGAGCCCGAGCCGTGCGGCGCCCATGTGCGCCGGCGTGTGATGGTGCAAGGAGCCGCAGGGTTGGCACTTGGACCCAAGTGGCCCACGGTGTCCTGAGTCCGGTGCGACGGCACTGGAGCGAGGCGATGCGCACTCTCGCGATCCCTCGATCGTCACCTTCCACGGGAACCGTCATGTCTTCTTCGGAATCACGCGCGTCCTTGAGCCGCGCAAACTCGAATCGAAGCGGGGCTGGCTCGATTCGCTACATCAATGGGCGCAGCACGACACGAGCCGACGACCTTGGACGCCGTCAAGCAATCGCGCGAGCGCTTGTCTATGCGGTGGCTTGTTTCAAAGGGCATCCTCGACTGCCGAGCATCGTGAGACTCCTGCACGATTGGCCCGCGCTGCTACTAGCAGCAACATGGAAGAACGACGAACGTGTGATCCTCCAGATCGCCGCGGCGATCGCTGGCGCCACCATCGACGGGAAGGAATTGCGGTGGAGTATGTCGGAT
This sequence comes from uncultured Gemmatimonadaceae bacterium, assembly GCA_963843965.1. Taxonomy (GTDB): domain Bacteria; phylum Gemmatimonadota; class Gemmatimonadetes; order Gemmatimonadales; family Gemmatimonadaceae; genus Gemmatimonas. Next base: position 28,226 of record CAWJMR010000014.1, on the reverse strand, counting down.
CTCTGGGCGCTTGATGCAAAAGATCTCGCCATAGTGAAGGCGGCAATTCTGCGGCCCGCGGCAAAGCGTAGAGTGCCGACGCTTGCAAAAGGCAGGGCATAGCAAACGAAAGCGTGCTGCACATCCCGCCGATACAATGTTTGCTCGGACTCTGGATCCACGCTGCTGGTGCCGGCGGTGGTCTTGCCGACTAATCGGTGGGGCAAATCGCGGCCGCGGCGACATAAGATCGGTGCGGGATGCGGGGCGGGCCCAAGGCCAGCCGCGAGGGCGCCGGCGACTAAGACGCGGTGCTGGCCGGTTCGGGAACGATACCAACCGGGGATGGATAGCACCGGATGCATCGATCCTTGGTGTGCTCGGCGGACGCGCAGGCCATTGGCGATTTTGCGTTCGCGCGGGACTTGGACCGAAGGCCAGCTCGAAGTCCGTCCTCCAAAGAGCCGCGTGCGTTTGCCTGTTGGTGGCCGCACCTCTACGCTGTACGAAACGTCGCCTTTCGCTTGGCCGCGGGGGTGATCCCATCGTGCCCGAAAAGGGGTGGGGCGATGATCGAGGCAGTCTCGTCAGCGACCCGTGCAACATCTCCGTTGCTGTCTCCGTACTCGTTTGTGTGGGCTGAGCAGACCGATGGTGCTCGTTCCGCTCCACACGTAGGGCTGGCGTCTTTCGGGCCGCCGTGTTCCCCGCAGATGCGGGGATGATTCGAAAGCTGAACGCTCGTGAGCAGCCTCCAGACAGGTCCCGTGCAAACGGATGTAGGGGCGGAGTCTTTCGGGCCGCCGTGTTCCCCGCAGATGCGGGGATGATTCGAAAGCTGAACGCTCGTGAGCAGCGTCCAGACAGGTCCCGTGCAAACGGATGTAGGGGCGGAGTCTTTCGGGCCGCCGTGTTCCCCGCAGATGCGGGGATGATTCGAAGGCTGAACGATCGCACGCGGTGGCCAGGAGGTTCCTGTCATCGACGGGGTGGTTAAGCGAAAGAGGCCGAGGCGCGAGTTCGCGTGCTCGGCCTCTTTCTTTTCCGAGCCGAACACGTGCCGGATCAATCGAGGTTCAGAGCGGTGCTAGTCAGCGCACGAGGCGTCCAGGTGCGCCCGCATCGTCGCCATCACCACGTCGACGCGCTGCTATGTGGCAGCTCGAAAGTGCCCCATCGAAGCGCCCCATGTACCGCAGGTAGTCGGATCAGACCGACGCCGTCTACGGCCTCAGTTGATACGCCGAGCGCTCCTCGGACGACGCCTGGCTGAGGCACAGTGCTGCGCTTCGGTGAGGCGGGCGCGCACGGATGCCTCGCGGTTGTGCCGAGCTAATGTCAACCTCGGATTAATAATGAAGAAGAAATCATGCAGTTTCCTCTCCTCAGTCTTACTTGCCTCCTCCTCGCTGCCTCGTTGCGCCGAAGCAGCACGGCGTCGCTGATCCGTCCTTCGCCAATGATGGCGGGGGAGTTCGCAGATCGGTGCATCGTCAGAACGGAGTGAGTGATGAGCTACTCGCGTAGCCGGCCGTGGCCACAGTTGAAGCGGAAAACTCGGGGTAGCGTGGGTCGCCGCTACGGTGCCGTAAACCATGTCGCGCACTGGTCTACGACCGGATCGTCGACCGAACACGGAACCCGTCAGCCACCGAACCCGCCGATGACGCGCCAACCAACAATTGAATTCGATTCGTACCCTGCGCTGCTCACTCCCGCAGAAGCTGCGGAAATTCTGCAGCTCTCCACCAAGGCACTCCCGAATACCGGGTTGGAAGGCATTCCGGTGCGCTCCCGCGGCGAAGGTCGTCGGAAGCACGTTCGCTATCGGCGTTCAGATGTGTTCGACTTCCGGAACGGACGGGGGAACTAACCCATGGCCACAACGCTGAAGTCGCAGCAGCTCGCAAAGTTTGAGCACGTGATGATTCGCGGGCAGACAGTCTATGCGAACATCCCGCTCGCGCCGGGTGGCTCTCGCCGACGCGTGGCTCTCAGCTGGCTGCGGGCGAAGGCCGAGCAGACCGACAAGGGGCTGGTGCTCGACCTCAAGGACGCGAATGCGAAGCTCAAACTTGGCAGCGCGGTGCTGTCACGCATCGAGACCCATCTCGTTGTGTGCCAGGTGCCGCAATGGGACATCATCGCCGCGATCCACGACGAGCGCGTGTCGGTTCAGCATGTCGCAACGGAACTGGCCACCGTGGATGGGGTCCAGCGACTCGTGAGTCAGTTGCAGCAGATGGCTGCCGCGCACACCGCAGCGGTCGAGGTGGCGCCGCTGGTGGACCGGTGGCCAGCAATGCCGCTCGACAAGACTATCGAGCCGACGCCCGCCACGCGCAAGAATCGGCGGGCACGCATGAAGGTGCTGGCGTCACGACTGCCGCTGCTGAGCAATTGGACCACGGCGGGACTGCAAGGCGTGATCAATCCAGCGGGACAAAACGGTACGCCCGTAGGCAAGGGGTCGACGCAAATGACCTACTTGCGTGACACCAAGCTGTTTTGTGCGTGGCTCATGGCGCAGGGATTGTTGAATCACGATCCGAGCGTTGGCGTCACGGTGCAGCAGGACGAAAAAAAGGAAATGCGCTGCGTCGACTTCGCCGTGCTGATGAAATTGTACGACGCCCTTCCGGCAGGCCACATCCGCCATGGATTTGGGCTCATGATGTCGACGGGAGGAGAGCCGCAGGTTTTGGATCGGCTCACCGGCGGCGACGTCCGCCGCACCGACCGGCACGTTCGCCTCCGCGGCACTAAGAACAGCTATCGAACGCGATGGGCCTTCGTCGAGAACTGGTTTTGGCCGACGTTAGAGGCTCTCGCCGAAGGACGGCGCAGCGACGAGAAATTGATCCCCGTGACGCGCTTCCAGCTGGCGGACGCTGTGCGAGCGGCCGTTGCCGAGCTCCGCGCGCGCGAACCGGAACTGGACCTCCCAGCGGATTTCCGGCCGTACGATGCGCGCCACTCGTTTGCCGCTCGCTACGTGAAGGCTGGTGCTGTATTGAAGGTGATTGCCAGTCAGCTCGGCCATAAGGACGAGCGCATGGTGATCGCCTTGTACGGCCAGTTCCGGGTCGAGACCTCGGGGTTGGCGAATTTCCAGCAGACGGCAGAGACGGAGGGGGTGAACCTGCGCCCCCAGCGGTTAGACGTGATTACACAGAGCCGACCGGAAGCCAAAGTCGTGGGGGAGTCGGCGGTCGCGCCTTGATCCCCGATGCCGGCCGGACTAACTTCTCCTCGATCAAGTCGTCCGGTCGGTGTCCAACTGGTGTCCAACGCCGCCCGAGAAGTTCGTAAGTCGTTGCCGCTCACATAGCTCAGTTGGCAGAGCACATCCTTGGTAAGGATGAGGTCACCGGTTCGATCCCGGTTGTGAGCTCTCAACAGAAGCCCCCGTGACCCACTGTGGTCGCGGGGGCTTCGTGCGTTGCGGTGCGGCCCGGTGGAGGCCAGCTGTCCTGTCTCGCCAGCAGCGAATACGATGGGACCAAGGTCGCTGTTAGGATCGCGACATCTTGGACGATAGAGAGGGCCTGGGAGTCCGGCTCGGCTCCCGCTGAAATCTCTCCCTATAGACAGGACGTTTCGACGATGACACAGGAATCGTCTCGCATTGGCTCCCTCCGTATCAGCAGCCGTTTGGCGCTTGGGTTCGGAGCCGTGCTTGCCCTCATTGCCGGTTTGACTTTTCTGAGTACCCGAAAGGTGCAGGCCATCAACGCCAACCTTGCCGTCGTCAACGACGTCAACAGCGTGAAGCAGCGCTTCGCGATCAACTTTCGCGGCAGTGTCCATGACCGCGCGATCTCGTTGCGGGATGTCGTGCTCGTGGGGTCGGACGCCGACGTGCGCCAGGTCGTGGACGACATCGCACGGCTCACGGCCAGCTACGCCGCGTCCGCCGGACCGCTCGATTCGATGATGACCATCGCCGACCACGTCACACCGGCCGAACGCGAGATTCTCGACAGCATCAAGACGACGGAAGCCACCACGCTTCCGCTTATCGAGCAGGTCGTCGCGCTCCGCACGTCGGGGCAGGCGGCACAGGCGCAGGCGACGCTGATGACGCAGGCACGTCCCCAGTTCGTGGCCTGGTTGCGTCAGATCAATCGCTTCATCGACCTGCAGGAAAAGAAGAACAAGGACGTCGGTACCGCGACGACGATGCTCGCCGGCAGCTTTACACGGTTCTCCGTCGGTCTGGCGCTCGGTGCCGTGTTGCTGGGCGTGCTGTGCGCCATGTGGGCCATTCGTTCGCTCCGGCCGCTGCATGAGTTGACGTCGCGCATGGGGACGATGGCCGCTGGCGACCTGACCGTGGTTGTGCCGAGCACCCAGCGCAGCGACGAGGTGGGAGACATCGCGCGCGCCGTCGAGGTGTTCAAGCAGAACGGCTTGGAACGCATTCGTGTGGAGACGGCGGCGACGGCGCGTCAGCAGGCACAAGACGACAAGCTCAAGGCGAGTGAAGCGGCGCATCGTGCCGAGCAGGAAAAGGCGATGGGCAGCATGGCGCAGGCGCTCGAAGGACTGGCGGCGGGTGACCTGACCGTCCGGGCGGATACCGATGTGGCCATCGGCTACGTGGCGCTGATGAACGACTTCAACGTGGCCGTGGAGCAGCTCTCCACGCAGCTGTCGCAGGTGAATGTGGCGGCGTCCCAGGTGGCGGCTGCTGGTGCCGAGATTACAGGCGGCAGCGATTCGCTGGCCCGCAGCGCCAGTGAGCAGGCCGCGAGCCTCGATGCCGTCCGCACGCGGGTCCAGCAGTTCGCGTCGATGGCATCGACCAGCGCCGAGAATGCCGGCGAAGCCCAGCGACTCGCCGCCGGTGCGCGGCATCATACGGAGGAAGGCGCCGCCCGCATGAGCCGCCTTACCGGGGCCGTCGATGATATCCGGCAGACCAGTCATGACACCGCGAAGATCCTCAAGACCATCGAGGAGATCGCGTTCCAGACCAACCTGCTGGCGCTGAACGCGGCCGTCGAAGCGGCGCGCGCCGGCGATGCCGGTCGTGGCTTCGCCGTCGTGGCCGAGGAGGTGCGCGCGCTGGCGTTGCGCTCGTCCGACGCGTCGAAGACGACGGCCCTGCTGATCGAGAAGAGCATGCAGAGTGTGGCGCAGGGCGTCACGTTGAACAAAGAAGTGATCGAGAGTCTCGAGCAGATCAATCGCCAGGTCGTGCGCGTCGCCGAAGTCATGAACGACATCTCGGCCGCCGCCGGTCAGCAGGCTGCCGGCGTGCACGACATCAACGAGTCGCTCGAGCAGATCAACACGCTCACACAGCAAGTCGCGGCGAACGCCGAAGAATCGGCCAGTGCGGCTACGGAGCTGGAGAGTCAGGCCCAGTCATTGCGCGATGCGGTCGGGCTCTTCCGTCTGCCGCAGGAGCGGGGAGCCCGTTCCACCCGGCGTGCGCCACGCCTCCGCGAGATGCAGCACAGCGACAACCTGCTGTCGATCTTCTAGACGGCGGCACGCACAATCGACCGACGCCTGACATACGATTGACATAGGGGGCTGGGGTATCCCAATATCCGATGGAAGCGCCTGCGCGCTGCTCTATCCGATTCAGGGAGTGACACCGATGCCTCAGCCCTCCGTCCCGATGTCCACGGATCCGAACGCCGACGCCGCCCCCGCCGCTGGCTGCGGCTGCGGTACGCACGATGAAGCCGGCCGGAAGGCCGTGGCCGTCGATCCCGACACGAAGGCGCGCAATCTCAAGCGACTGCGGCGCATTGAAGGACAGATTCGCGGCTTGCAGAAAATGGTCGAGGACGACCGCTACTGCGCCGACATCCTCACGCAGATCTCATCGGCGCACGAAGCGTTGCGCGCCGTCGGGCGTGAGCTCATGCGCAATCACCTCAAGCATTGCGCCGCCACCGCGATTGCCGCGGGCGGTGCCGAGCGTGAAGCGATGTACGACGAGTTGGTGGACATGATGTACAAGCACAGCCGGTGATGCACACACGCTCCGTGCCGCGGCTCGCCTGGGCGCTGCTGTTCTTCACGTCGCTCGCAGCGACGGGACACGTGCGCGCGCAAGTCGCGCCTGCGTCGGTCACTGCCCTGCGCTTCGGCGCCATGGCCGACCCATCCGGGCGCACCACCAAGAACGTCACGATCCTCGTGCACGCCGACACCGTGCTGCGCGTCGGCACCGGCACCGCGATCATCCCGAAGGGCGCGACGATCATCGATCTGCGGCGCTACACGGCGATCCCGGGGCTCATCGATGTGCATACGCACGTGACATTCGTGCGCGACAAAGCCACACCGCTCGTGAACGGCCCACGCGCACGCGATTCCGTCATTGCCGCCGCGGCGACGAACCTGCGACGCACGCTCGAAACGGGCGTGACCACCGTGCGCGACCTTGGCGCCAGCAACTACGCCGACATCGGCATCCGCGACGCCGTGAACAGCGGCGCGATGATCGGCCCGCGTCTGTTCGTGGCCGGGTACGGACTTTCCAAGGTGAGTACGCCCCCCGTCGCCGGTCAGCCCTCACTCGCCGCGCGCGGTCGCGTACGCGACACCATGGACATCAAGGAGGCGGTCAAGGCGCAGGTCGATGCCGGCGCCGACTGGATCAAGATGTACGGATCCACCGGCACCTACGCAAACGTGACCGGCGTGCAGACCTTCACCGACGATGAGATGCGCGTAGCCGTCGAAACGGCGCATCGCTTCAAGCGGCCCATCGCCATTCATTCGTACGGTGATTCCGGTGGCCGCGCGGCCCTGCGCGCTGGCGCCGAGTCGGTTGAACATCCGGCCGGGTTCGACGATGCGACCCTCGCGGAGTGGGCGAAGCGCGGCACCATGTACGTGCCCACGATCGATCACAATCGCTTCTACGCCGAGAACGCGTCGTTGTTGGGCTACACGCGCGAACAGGTCGCGGGTCTCGACTCCTTTCGGCTGCTGAACCTCGAAACCGCCCGCCGCGCCCACAAAGCCGGGATGCGCTTCGCCATGGGCTCGGACGCCGTGTACTGGATGTTCGGAGAGAACACCCGCGAACTCGGCTGGTTCGTGAAAGCCGGCATGACTCCCGCGCAGGCGCTCGCCACGGCGACCACCAACGGTGCGCTCCTGCTGGGGCAGCCCACCAAGCTCGGGCGCATTGCGCCGGGCGCGTACGCCGACATCGTCGCGGTGGACGGTGACCCGCTCGGGAACATCGATGTCATCCTCGAACGGGTACGCTGGGTCATGAAGGGCGGTGCCGTCGTGGTGGACAAGCGCTGAGCGTCCGATACTCCCACGGAGAGAACGCCCTTCCGCACCTGCACCTCACGCATGCCCCGCCTTCCGCTCCACTTCCCACGACGTTCGCTACTGCGGATGCTCGCCTCCGCTTTCGGGCTGGTGGCGAGTGCCCTCGCGCGTCCGGTCGCGGCGCAGCCGCTGGCCGAGCCGAATCGGATCGATCTGCATGTCGCCGACATTGCGGTCCGGCAGTGGGGCATCGAAGAGGGACTACCGCAGGGCACCGTCTCGCGCAGTGCGGTCGATCGGAATGGGCACGTCTGGTTGGCCACGTTCGGCGGATTGGTGCGCTTCGACGGGCGGCGGGTCGAAGCCCTGACGGTGCACCGGATTCCGGTGCTGGTCGACAATTCCGTCACGGCGCTCTATGCCGATGCCGATGGATCGGTGTGGTTCGGCACACCACGCGGCACCATCGGACGCATGCGCGGCGGCAAGCTGATCGACACGCTTCGTTCGGCGCCGCCGGGCATTCCGCGCACCGTCGACGACATCGTCCGGCTGTCCGACGGCTCGTTGCTCGTTCGTTTCGGCGGCAACGTGCTGCGCTATCGCGCCGGTCGGTGGATCGATGATGTCACACCGTCCCGCGTGATCTCGCTGCTGACGCTGGAGCGCGACGGATCGGTGCTCTACGCCACGACGCGCGGCGTGGAGGTGCGCACCGGCGACCGTGTCATCACGCTGCCCTCGCCGCTCATCGACAGCGCGTCGATGCGTACCCGCGTCTATCGCGACCGCCGGGGGCGTGTCTGGCTCGGCCAGCAGCGCGGGTTGACGGTGCAGACCTCGACGGGTACGCGGCGTATCCGGGGGATCGACGGCCCCATTCGCGTGCTCGCCGCGAATCCGGCGGATTCCGCCGAAGTGCTCTGGATCGGATCCGGACACGACATCTATCGCATCCGGCTCGACGCCGCCGATCCGCGCGACGACGCGCCCGACGCCGAACGCATCCTCACGTCGCGCGCGGCGGCCTTGTCGATCGCGTTCGCACCGGATGGCGTCATGATCGTCGGCACCGAAGGTCGCGGCATCTTCAGCGTACGCGCGAACGTGACCCGCGTGGTCGCGATCGCCACGCGCTTGTCCAACGTGGATGCCGCCAACATGATCGGGGACGGCAACGGTCATGTGTGGGTGACCTCCAGCTGCAGCACCGCGCAATTGATCAACGTCGCCGGGCAGCTGATCGATTCGATCCCGATGACGAAGTCGATGGGGTGCGTGCACAGTCTGGCGCTCGACGCGCGGAAGCGGCTCTGGGTGGGCTTTGAAGGTGGGGTGCTTCGTCGCGAAGCCGATGGCACGTTGCGCCAGTGGACGTTGCCGCGCAGCCAGCCCGGACCGAATCTGGCGAGACCATTGCTGGCGATGGGCGATTCCATGCTGGTTGGCATGGTCGATGGACGCATCGGTGTCGTGGGCGCCGACAACGCATGGACGCTGCTCGACGGATGGGCGGGCGTGACGCAGCGACCGATCGAATCGATGGCGGCAGACCGCGCGGGCGTGCTCTGGGTCGGTCAGACCGGAATGATCAGCCGGTGGCAGGCCGGCCGGTCCGTGGCGTATGCCAAGGCCGACCACATTCCGGCGTCGGTGCCCCGGGCCTTGCACCCCGACCTACACGGCGGCGTGTGGATCGGCACGTACGGCAATGGCCTCCATTACTTTCGGCCTGGAGCGAAGTCGCGCCTGGTGCCGCTGCCCGATGAAACCGTGTCCGCCATGGTCGTCGACTCCGCTGGCGGACTGTGGATGCCCGGCAATCGCGGGATTACCGTGCTGGAGCGGCGTCGACTGTCGGAGTGGGTGCTCGACAGCACGGTGCTGCCCGATGCGCGCGTCCTCACGTCGTCGGACGGCGTGCCCGAAGGCAACAGCGGCTTTCCGGCGGGCGCGTTGATCGATCGCGATCGTCTCGCGTTTGCCAGTGTGGAAGGTCTGGTGATTGCGGACGTCAGGCGGTTGCCGTCATCGGCGCGCACGCAAAAAGTGATGATCGACCGCATGATCTCGCCGCAGCGCGTGGTCGAAGCCCCAGACTCGTTGCGGCTATCGACGGACGAACGGACGATCGACGTGCAGTACACGATGCCGCTGTATCGCTTCGCCGAAGCGGCGCAGTTCCGTTACATGCTCGAGGGACGCGATCTGAATTGGATCAACCTCGGCGGATCGCGTCGGTTGCAGTTGGCGGCGCTGCCTCCGGGCCGGTTCACGCTGATTCTGCAGGGGCGCGCACCTGGCGGGCCGTGGCAACAGGCGTCCGCGATGTCGATCGTGGTGGTTCCCCTCTGGCACGAGCGTGGCGCCGTGCGTGCCGTCTTCTTTGGATTGCTCGCGTTGCTCGGTCTGGTGATCTACCGCCAGCGTGTGCAGACACTGCAGGCACGCGCCGAGGCACTGGAGGCCTCACTGAGCGCGCGTCGCGACGCCGCCGAGCTGACGCAGCGCCACCAGCGGGAGTTGGCGCAGGTCGGTCGCTTGGCGGTGGCCGGCGAGTTGACCGCGTCGCTGTCGCACGAGCTCGGGCAACCGCTGGCGGCGATCGTCAACAACGCGGAAGTCGCGCGTCGGATGCTGGCCCGACGCGAGGCGATGCACGCCACCGCGGGCGTCGGCCACGGGCTCGTCAGCCACGCGGGAGGCGGTAGCGCCGACGACGGCTCGGTGGGGGATGATGTGGACGATGTGCTGCACGATGTGGTCATGCAGGGGCGTCGCGCCTCGCAGGTCATCCGCGAGTTCCGCCGCTTCCTGCGTCATGGGCAAGGCGAGCGCGAACTGATCCTCGCGCAGGAGATGCTCGATAGCGTGGTGCGTCTGGTGCGACACGAGTTCGCCGACGCCGGGGTCGAGTTGCAGAGCCGGGTCGACCCCCTCACGCCCAAGTTGTGGGCCGAACGCGTGCTGCTGCAGCAGGTGCTGGTCAACCTGCTGCAGAATGCGCTCGAGGCCACGCGGGCCCAGCCGGTGCGCCGTGTGCTGATGCGGGCCCGGCCGGCCAGCGCTGGCATTCGCATGTCCGTGGTGGACAGCGGCAGTGGCTTTGCGCCCGATGTGCGCGACCGCGCCTTCGAGCCGTTCGTCACGTCGCGCTCGACCGGGATGGGCATGGGGCTCGCGATCGCGCGCCGCCTCATCGAATCTCACGGTGGGTCCATCGCCGTCGGGCAGATGCCGAACGGCGGGGCGGTCGTGTCCTGCTGGCTCCCTTCGTCGTCTGCCATGAACGAGGCCGCCGAATCTGGCCTGCTCGCCCCGAGACCTGTCAGCCATGTCTGAACTCGCCATCGCCCGTCCCGTCGTCCGTACGTTGTCCACGGCGACCAAAACGCTCCCGGTCGCCCCACCACCGGCGGCCGCGGCGGTGGCGGTCGTGGACGACGACACCGCTGCGCGCACGTCGATGATGCGTTTGTTGGAGGTCTCCGGCTACGCCGCGCACGGCTTCGATCACGGGCAGGCGTTCCTCGACGAGCCGCGCCCGGATCGTTTTTCCTGCGTGGTGATGGACCTGCAGATGCCGGGGCTGTCCGGACTGGACGTGGCGCGCGTGCTGCAGCAGCGCGGCGTCACCACGCCCATGATCTTCGTGTCGGCCTTCGGCACGGTGTCGTCCACGGTGCGGGCCATGCGAGAGGGGGCGCTCGACTTCCTGGAAAAGCCGGCCGACCCGTCGACGCTGTTGGCCTCGGTGGCGCGGGCGGCGGCGACCGCCGGCGATCGGGTGGCCCGGCAGCAGCAGCGCGCGGAGATGGCACGGCGGGTGGCCTTGCTCACGGCCCGCGAGCGGGAAGTGTTCGAGGGCGTGGTGAAGGGACTGCCGAACAAGCAGATCGGTGCCGCGCTGGGGATCGCCCTCAAGACGGTGAAGGTGCACCGGGGCCGCGTCATGCAGAAAATGGAGGCGGGATCGGTGGCCGACCTGGTGCGGGCGGCTGAAATGCTGACGGACGAAAAGCCCTGAGCGCGGGGCGTCGGCCAGAGGGGTAATTGGACACAGTTTCGTAGTTTATTCGGGTTGCAAACCGCGCGGTCGGTGCAACCTGCTCTCAGCACGCGACTTGCGAGCGCGTCCGGGTCACACTACGTTGCAAGGCTCACCCCATTCGGGGGGAGATCCATCGGGGAGCCTGAAAATGGCTAAGCGCGCCCAGCGAATGCAGGCGGCGCACCCGGTGCAGAAGACGTCTGTGTGCTGTAGCACGGAGCCGGAACATGGCGCGCGAAAAGATCATTCTCGGTTGCACCGAGTGCAAAAACCGCAACTACTTCGTCACGAAGAACAAGCGTCTTCACCCCGAGCGGGTGGAGTGGCAGAAGTATTGCCCGCGCTGCAATGCGCATAAAACGCATAAGGAAACGAAGTAGACATGACGGCTCCCGTCGAGGTTTCCCGTCCGGGACTCGGCACGCGGTTGGTCACGTTCTATCATGACGTGATCGCCGAGATGAAGAAGGTGACGTGGCCCGATCGCCCGCAGCTCCAGCAGGCGACGATCCAGATCATCATCTTTGTGCTGCTCCTGGGTGCGGTGATCGCCCTGGTCGATGTTGCGTTGCAAGCGCTGCTCGTGCGCCTGCCCGCGATGTTGCTCGGCCGCTGACCCCGCATATGTCCTTGTCGATGCTCGAGCACCGGTGGTACACGGTCCAGACCACGTCTGGCCACGAGAACAAGGTGCAGCGCTTGATCCAGCGAAAGATCGACATGGATCCGGCTGCGCCTGAAGATCGCCTGATTCGTCAGGCGCTCGTGCCCACGCAGGAAGTCGTGGAAATCAAGAACGGCAAGAAGGTGACGGTCGAGCGGAAGATCTTCCCGGGCTACGTGCTCGTGGAGATGGTCGCCAGCCAGGACACCTTGCACGAGGTCAACGCCATTCAGGGCGTGATCAAGTTTGTCGGGAAAGAAAAGGAGCCGACGCCGCTGCGTGACGACGAAGTCCGTCGTTTGCTGGGGCAGGCGGATCCGACCGAGGAAGCGCCGACGCGTGAGGAGATTCCGTTCCTCATTGGTCAGGCGGTGGCGATCACGGAAGGTCCGTTCGCCGACTTCAACGGCACCGTCGAAGAGATCCTGTCCGATAAGGGCAAGGTCAGGGTGTCGGTCAGCCTGTTCGGCCGGCCCACCAGTGTGGAACTCGACTACCTGCAGTTACGCGGGTACTGAGTTCTTCGCCGGACGTCGCCACCACTCGACGCAAAACAAGGTGGTAGCACGACCGCAGCGCCGGATGGTCCGGCCGCGGAACTTGCGATGAGGAAGACGCATGGCCAAGAAGGTCACTGGATTCGTCAAGCTGCAGATTCCTGCAGGTAAGGCGAACCCGGCGCCCCCAGTAGGTACGGCCCTCGGTCCGCAGGGTATCAACATCATGGGCTTCTGCAAAGAGTTTAATGCTCGGACGCAGGGCGGTGATATGATCATCCCCGTCGAGGTCACGATCTACGGCGACAAGTCGTTCACCTTCATTTTGAAGACTCCGCCGGCGGCGGAACTCATCAAGAAGGAGCTCGGCGTCGCGAAGGGCTCGGGTCAGCCGAATAAGGTGAAGGTCGGTACGATCACGAAGGCGCAGCTCGAAAAGCTCGCCACGGTGAAGATGCCGGATCTGAACTGCGATTCGATGGAGAGCGCAATCGCCATGATGGCGGGTGCCGCGCGCTCCATGGGCATTGTGGTCAAGGATTGAGTCTCATGGCACAGAACGGGAAGAAGTACCGCAGCGCGAGCGAGCGCCGCGAACTCGGAAAGCCCTATGAGGCCAGCAAGGCGATCGACCTCGTGAAGCAGATGAGCTTCGCGAAGTTCGACGAGACGGTGGAAGTTGCGATCCGTCTTGGCGTCGATCCCCGCCATGCCGATCAGGTGGTGCGTGGCACCGTCGTGCTGCCCGAAGGAACGGGTAAGACGATGCGTGTCCTCGTCATCGCGGCTGGTGCCAAGGTGCAGGAAGCGCAGGACGCGGGCGCCGATTACGTCGGCACCGAGTACCTCGCCAAGATCAAGGAAGGCTGGTTGGACTTCGACGTGCTGATCGCCACGCCGGACCAGATGGGACAGCTCGGCCAGCTCGGCCGCGTCCTTGGTCCTCGCGGCCTGATGCCGAATCCGAAGGCGGGCACCGTCACGTTCGACGTGGCGAAGGCCGTCAAGGAATCGAAGGGCGGTAAGATCGAATTCCGCGTCGACAAGGGTGGCAATGTGCACGCCCCGATCGGCAAGGTCTCGTTCGGACCGGAACAGCTCGCGACCAACCTCGCCGCGCTGATGGATACCATCGTTCGCTCGAAGCCGTCCGCGGCGAAGGGCGTGTACATTCGGAACGTCGCGATCTCGAGCTCCATGGGACCTGGCGTCACCATCGACACCACGCCGTACCGGTAAGAGGGAGACGCAACCATGAAAGCAAAGGCCAAGGCCAAGAAGAGCGACAAGCAGCTCCTTGTTGACAGTCTGAGCGCGAAGCTCGGATCGGCGCAGGCGCTGTTTTATACCGACTTCACCGGTTTGAACGTGAAGCGCATGACGGATCTCCGTCGCCGCCTGAAGAAGGCTGGCGTCGAGTACGTCGTGATCAAGAACACGCTGGCGCTCCGTGCCGTCAACGAGAGCGGGCTGGTGTCCCAGCGTCTGAAGGGCCCGACGGGGGTGGTGGTGGCCAAGGATGGCATCACTGCGGCCAAGGTCCTCTCCGATTTTGCCAAGGAGAACGATCAGCGGCCGTCCGTGAAGGGCGGGATCTATGAGGGCAACGCCGTAGACGAAGCGATGGTCAAGAAGTTGGCCTCGCTCCCGACGCGCGACGAAGCTCTGTCGATCTTCGCTGGCTACCTCAACAGCATCCCGATGATGTTTGCCCTCGCCCTCGACGCGCGCAAGTCGCAGCTCGAAGGCTCCAACTAAGTCCCCAGGCGTTCGCCTGATCACACGCCCCAGGCTCCCTGGGGGGCATTTACGGAGAGTACGACCATGGCTAACACGACCCTGAGCAAGGACGAGATCCTCGACGCGATCGGCGAGATGAGCGTCATCGATCTGTCCGAGCTCATCGAAGCGTTCAAGACGAAGTTCAACGTCACGATCGCCGCAGTTGCGGCGGGCGGCGGCGGTGCGGCAGCCCCGGCGGCCGCAGTGGAAGAGCAGACGGAGTTCGCGGTCATCCTCAAGGAAGCCGGCGGCAAGAAGATCCAGGTCATCAAGGTCGTGCGCGAGCTGACCGGCCTGGGCCTGAAGGAAGCCAAGGACCTGGTGGACGGCGCGCCGAAGGCCGTGAAGGAAAACGTCACGAAGGACGAAGCCGCCGCGATCAAGGCCAAGCTCGAGGCCGAGGGCGCGACCGTCGAAGTCAAGTAAGGCTACCGACTGTTCGTCGTTTTAACTGCAGTTCCGTCGTTGTAACGCTCCTCCCCGGGGGAGCTGGTCACCGAAAAGTGACCGGCTCCGTCGGGGACGGAGCGCTTTGCGCCCCCGGTATCGCCGGATTCGGTGCACCCCGCACGTGGGTGAGCCCCTAAGGATATGATGAACCAGATCTCGTTCGCGAAGCTCGAGACGGGCATGGATATGCCCCATCTGCTCGACATCCAGACGCGCGCCTTTGAGTCGCTGCTCCAACTGGATGCTGCCTCGCAAGAGCGCGAGGATGTTGGCCTCGAGCGTGTTTTCAAGGACCTGTTCCCGATCTCGGACGTCCACGAGAATTTCTCGTTGGAGTTCGTTCGGTACAGCCTCGGTGAGCCCAAGTACTCTGTCGCCGAGTGTATCGAGCGCGACATGACGTACTCGGCGCCTCTCAAGGCCACGTTGCAGCTGGTCATCTTCGAGGATACCGGGGACGGCAAGCGCCCCCGCAATATCATCGAGAAGGAAGTCTACCTCGGCGAGCTTCCGCTCCTGACCGAGCTGGGCACCTTCGTGATCAATGGCGCCGAACGCGTCATTGTCTCACAGTTGCACCGCTCGCCGGGCGTCGTGTTCGAAGAGAGCACGCACCCCAACGGGCAGCGGCTGCTCTCGTCGCGCATTATCCCCTTCCGGGGATCGTGGGTCGAGTTCACCGTGGACATCCACGATGTGATCTACGTCCACATCGACAAGAAAAAGAAGTTCCCCGCCACGGCGCTCCTGCGCGCGTTCGGCTACGGCGAGAACCGGGACATCCTGCGCCTGTTCTTCGCCGAGCGCGAACTCGATCTCACGATGAAGCGTGAGACCCGCACCGAACTCCGTGAGCTGCTTGGCGCCATCATCGCCGAAGACATCACCCTCGAAGGTGAAGTCACGCCCGACGATGCGCCCAAGGCCAAGACCAAGAAGGCCAAGGCCGAGCGCGAACGCGCCGAGGCCGAGCTGCTGGTGCGTGAGGGAGACGAGCTGACCGAAGAAGTGCTCAACCGCCTCGTGCGGCAGGGCCTCGAAAAGGTCAAGGTCTTCGCCTCGTACACGCAGATCGACCTGCGCGACGAACAGGACGCGATCGACCGCGGCGAGCGCGAAGTGCGCCGCACGCTGGCGCGCGACGTCGTCGATGCCGACACCGGTGAGGTCGTGGCCGAAAAGGGCACGGTGCTCGTCGATGCCGTCATCAAGCGCATCCGCAAGGCCGACCTGACCAAGGTGCAGGTCTTCGTCGCCTCCGGCCGTGCCGAGTCGACGTTGATCAAGAACACCCTGGCCAAGGATCCGACGAAGCACGAGGAAGAAGCGCTCAAGCAGATCTACGCGCTCCTCCGTCCGGGCGACGCGCCCAACCGCGAGACGGCCAAGCAGGCGCTCGAGCGTCTGTTCTTCTCGCCTAAGCGCTACGACCTCGGTCGTGTCGGTCGCTACAAGATCAACCAGCGTCTGCGTCTCAATACGTCGATGTCGACCACCGTCCTCACGAAGGAAGACTTCGTCGAGATCATGCGCCAGCTCGTGGAACTCCACGAAGGCCGCGGCGATGTGGACGATATCGATCAGCTGGGTAACCGCCGTATCCGCTCGGTGGGTGAGCTGATCGCCAATCAGTTCTCCGTTGGTCTCTCGCGCATGGCGCGACTGGTCAAGGAGCGCATGTCGATCAACACCGATCCCGAGAAGATCTCACTCGACGATCTCGTGAATGCGCGTACCGTCTCCGCCGTCATTCAGGCGTTCTTCGGTTCGTCGCAGCTCTCGCAGTTCATGGACCAGACCAATCCGCTCGCCGAACTGACGCACAAGCGTCGTCTGTCGGCCCTCGGACCTGGCGGCCTCACGCGCGAGCGTGCCGGCTTCGAAGTGCGAGACGTGCACTACTCGCAGTACGGCCGCATGTGCCCCATCGAGACGCCGGAAGGCCCGAACATCGGCCTGATCACGTCGCTCGCCTGCTACGCCCGTGTGAACGATCTCGGCTTCATCGAGACCCCGTACCGCGTGGTGAAGGACAGCCGGGTGACGGGCGAAATCGTGTGGCTCGACGCGAACCGCGAAGAAGACGCGATCATCGCGCAGGCCAATGCCAAGCTCAATCCCGACGGTACGTTCGTCGATGATCTCGTGCTGTCGCGTAAGCGTGGTGACCTCCCGCTCACGCCGCCGGCCGACATCGACTACATGGACGTGGCGCCGGAACAGCTCGTGTCGATCGCCGCCGCGCTCATTCCGTTCCTCGAGCACGACGACGCCAACCGCGCGCTGATGGGCTCGAACATGCAGCGTCAGGCCGTGCCGCTTCTCAATCCGCGCACGCCGTTCGTTGGTACCGGCCTCGAAGCGACGGTTGCCGTCGACTCGGGTGCGGTCATCATCGCGCGTCGTCCGGGTATCGTGACCAGCGTGACGGCCGATGAAATCATCGTCGATGCCGGCCTGATCGAGGGCGCGGTCGATTCCGATCGTCCGCTCGCGCGTCTCGGCCATCTCGACCGCTACAAGCTCAAGAAGTACTGGCGCACCAACCAGGACACCGCCATCAACCAGCGCCCGCTCGTGCGCATGGGGCAGACGGTGGCCAAGGGTGAAGTGCTGGCCGACGGTGCCGCCACGGAAATGGGGCAGCTCGCGCTCGGCGCGAACGTCACGGTGGCGTTCATGCCCTGGTACGGCCACAACTTCGAAGATGCCATCGTGCTCTCCGAGCGCCTGGTGAAGTTCGACGTGTTCTCGTCGATTCACATCCAGGAACTCGAACTGCACGTCCGCGACACGAAGCGTGGTCAGGAAGAAATCACGCGCGAAATTCCGAACGTCGCCGAAGAGTCGCTGGTCGACCTCGACGAGCGGGGCATCGTGCGCATCGGCGCCCAGGTGAAGCCGGGTGACATCCTCGTCGGCAAGATCACGCCGAAGGGTGAAACCGAGCTCTCGCCCGAAGAGAAGCTCCTCACCGCGATCTTCGGCGAAAAGGCCAAGGACGTGAAGGACAGCTCGCTCAAGGTGCCGCCCGGTATGGAAGGCGTGGTCATCGACGTGAAGATCTTCTCGCGCGTCGAAGACCAGGTCGTCGAAAAGGATCGTGGTGAGCGCATCGGTGAAGTGCGTCGTCTCGAGGGCGAGGAGAAGATCCGCGTCAACGAAGTGCGCGACATGGAACTGGCCGCGCTGCTCGATGGCGAGACCATCTCGCTGGCCCTCAAGGCCGGCACGGTGGAAGAGGCGATCGCCGCCGGCACCACCCTCACGAAGGACGTCCTGAGCGGCCTGCGTTTCGCGACGCTCGACCTCAAGACGTTCCGCGTCGAAAGCAAGAAGGCCAACGATCGCGTGCGCGAGATCATCGATGCCGCGAACGAAGAGAAGGCCCGTATCGAAGAGCGCGCCGAAGAGCGCATCGACCGCATTCTGCAGCCCGATGAGCTCCCGCCTGGCGTGATCCAGCTGGTCAAGGTGTATCTGGCCGAGAAGCGTAAGATCTCGGTCGGCGACAAGATGGCCGGACGTCACGGTAACAAGGGTATCGTGGCCCGTATCGTCCCCGAAGAAGACATGCCGTTCATGCCGAACGGCCGTCCGGTGGACATCGTGCTCAACCCGCTCGGTGTACCGTCGCGAATGAACGTTGGACAGATTCTCGAAACCCACCTCGGGTGGGCCGCGAAGCTGCTCAACTTCTACGCGAAGACGCCGGTATTCGAAGGCGCGAACGAGCGCGAAATCGGCCTGCTGATGAAGCTCGCCGGTCTCCGCTGGGCGCGCGAAACGCTCGAACTCGGCGCGTCGTCGTTCGACGCCACGCCGCAGGATGTGCGTCACCTGCTCTCCGACATCAAGCCGGATCGTCGTCTGCCGGATAAGGTCGAGCTGCTGGGCGACGCCAACCTGAACGACTTGTCGATGAAGGCCATGTCGGCCGAAACGAAGTCGCTGTTCAGCCGCGTGAAGGAATTCGTAACGCAGGGTGCCCGCACTGTCGCCGAGCGTGAGCTCGAAGGCGTGCGCGCGTCGCTGGCGATCCACCAGACGGCCGAGGGAGAGGCGGATGCCGATCTCAAGGCGGGTATCGCGTCGCTCGAGGCCGAAGCCGCCATGAGCCCGGTGGAGACGCTCCTGCGCATCGGTCAGCCGGCGCTCGCCGCCGTGTTGGCTGGCAAGGATGTCGACGTCGATGCGGCCGGTTCAGAGCTCATCCGCTTGGCGGGCCTCACGCCCACCGGCAAGGTGCGCCTGCGCGACGGTCGTACCGGCGAAACGTTCAACGCACCGGTGACGGTCGGCGAGATCTACGTGCTGAAGCTCAGCCACTTGGTCGACGACAAGATCCACGCGCGCTCGATCGGACCGTACTCGCTCGTCACGCAGCAGCCGCTGGCGGGTAAGGCGCAGTTCGGTGGACAGCGCTTCGGAGAAATGGAAGTGTGGGCGCTCGAGGCGTACGGCGCGGCGCACACGCTGCAGGAAATCCTGACGGTCAAGTCCGACGACGTGAACGGCCGTAGCCGTGTCTACGAGGCGATCGTGAAGGGTCAGAACCTGCCGGAGCCGGGTATCCCGGAATCGTTCAACGTGCTGGTGAAGGAACTGCAGGCGTTGGGTATCAAGGTCACGCTCGGCGCCAGCGATGGCACGGGCGTCGAGCTGATCGACGCCGGCGGCAACGGTAACGGCGGGGAGGAATAATCATGATCGACTTCCGCAGCTCGCGCGAAGCCCGCGCGTCCGCGTTTGACTACATGTCGGTCCGTATCGCCTCACCCGAGGAGATCCGCGGACCGAAGGACCCCAAGGAGCGCGAACGGCTGGAAATGGCCGGCTTGCGCACCTGGTGGTCGTGGGGCGAAGTCACCAAGCCCGAAACCATCAACTACCGCTCGTTCAAGCCCGAGAAGGACGGCCTGTTCTGCGAGCGCATCTTCGGTCCGGTCAAGGACTGGGAATGCCATTGCGGTAAGTACAAGCGCATCCGCTATCGCGGCGTGATCTGTGACCGATGCGGCGTGGAAGTCACGCTCAGCAAGGTCCGGCGCGAGCGCATGGGTCATATCGAACTGGCCGTGCCTGTTGCGCACATCTGGTTCTTCAAGACCCTGCCGTCCCCGATGGGCAACCTGCTCGACGTCACGCTCCGTGACCTCGAGAAGGTCATCTACTATTCGAACTACATCGTCATCGATCCGGGCTCGCAGGAAGTGCGTGAGCGCCAGCTGCTCGACGAAGACGAGTATCTGCAGCTGCGCCAGAAGGCCAAGGCCGACGGCGATGCGGCGTTCCAGTGCGACATCGGCGCGCCGGCCGTGCGTGAACTGCTCAAGCGTCTCGACGTCGACACGACGGCCGAGGAACTGCGCGCGTCCGTCGTAGGCGAGACGTCGCAGCATCGCAAGAAGCAGATGCTGAAGCGCCTCAAGATCGTCGACGCGTTCCGCACCAGCGGCGAGGGCGGAGAAATCCGCAACCGCCCGGAGTGGATGATCCTCGACGTGATTCCGGTGATCCCGCCCGACCTGCGGCCGCTCGTGCCGCTCGACGGCGGACGCTTCGCCACGTCCGATCTGAACGACCTGTACCGTCGCGTCATCAACCGCAACAACCGTCTCCAGAAGCTCATCTCGCATCGCGCGCCGGAAGTCATCCTGCGCAACGAAAAGCGAATGCTGCAGGAAGCGGTCGACGCGTTGTTCGACAACGGCCGTCGCTCCAAGGCCATTCGTGGCCGTGGCAAGCGCCCGCTCAAGTCGCTGTCCGACATGCTGAAGGGCAAGCAGGGCCGGTTCCGTCAGAACCTGCTCGGCAAGCGCGTGGACTACTCGGGCCGTTCGGTCATCGTCGTGGGTCCGGAGCTCAAGCTGCACCAGTGCGGCTTGCCGAAGGCCATGGCGCTCGAACTCTTCAAGCCGTTCATCATCCACAAGCTGGTGGAGAGCGGTGAAGCCGAGACCGTGAAGCGCGCCAAGAAGATCGTCGAGCGTGAAAACGCGATGGTCTTCGAAGTGCTCGAAGGCATCATCAAGGATCACCCGGTGCTGCTCAATCGCGCGCCGACGCTCCACCGTCTGGGTATCCAGGCGTTCGAGCCGGTGCTCGTGGAAGGCAAGGCCATTCGTATTCACCCGCTCGTCTGCGCGGCGTTCAACGCCGACTTCGACGGTGACCAGATGGCCGTGCACGTGCCGCTGTCGTTCGAAGCCCAGATCGAAGCGCGCGTGCTCATGCTGTCGTCGAACAACATTCTGAAGCCGTCCGACGGACGCCCGGTGGCCGAGCCCTCACAGGACATCGTGTTGGGTTGCTACGTGGCCACGAAGGCGCCGACGAGCTTCGACAACATCACCATGAAGGACCCGGTTGCGGTCGCCAAGCTCCCGTCGATGACGACCATCGCGGAAGTGGAACTGGCCATCGCGAACGGCCGCGCCACGTACCAGACGCCGATCCGCTGGCTCGACAAGACGGACAGCGGCGTGACGTGGATCCCGACGACCACCGGCCGCGTGCTGTTCAACGCGATCGTGCCGAAGGGGCTGCCGTTCCTGAACAAGGACATGAAGAAGAAGGCCCTCGGCGAACTCGTCTTCCAGAGCTACCGGAATGCGGGCCTCGCGGAAACGGTGGCGCTGCTCGATCGCCTGAAGGAGTTCGGTTTCCGCAACGCGACGCGCGGCGGTGTCTCCATCGGTATCGAAGACCTGCACATCCCGAAGGAAAAGGAAACGTTGCTCAAGGAAGCCTCGGAGCGTGTCGAACGCTTCCAGCGCGCCTACGCGACGGGCAACATCACGAACGGTGAGCGCTACAATAAGGTCATCGATACGTGGACGCACGCGAACACGGACGTCGCCGACGCCATGGTGAAAACCATGCGCGAATCGCAGGGCGGCTTCAATCCCGTGTTCATGATGTTCGACTCCGGCTCTCGTGGTTCGCGCGACCAGATCCGTCAGCTGGCGGGTATGCGCGGCCTCATGGCCAAGCCGCAGAAGAAGCTCACGGGTGGTATCGGCGAAATCATCGAAAATCCGATCAAGTCGAACTTCCGTGAAGGCTTGTCGGTGCTCGAGTACTTCTCGTCGACGCACGGAGCCCGTAAGGGTCTGGCCGACACGGCACTCAAGACGGCCGACGCCGGTTATCTCACGCGTCGACTGGTCGACGTGGCGCAGGACATGACGATCCAGGAAGAGGATTGCGGCACGATCCTCGGCCTCGACACGGCGGCGCTGAAGGAAGGCGAAGACGTGATCGAGCCGCTGGCCGAGCGTCTGGTCGGAAACGTGGCGGCCGAGGATATCCTCGACCCCATGGAACGCGACGAGGCGGGACGTCCGCGCATGCTGGCGGAAGCGGGCACGCTGATCTCGGAAGAGACGGCGCAGCTCATCGAAGATTCGGGCATCGAGACGGTGAAGATCCGTTCCGTGCTCACCTGTGAAGCGAAGCGCGGCCTGTGCCGCATGTGCTACGGCCGCAACCTGGCCACCATGCAGATGGTGGATCTGGGCGAAGCGGTCGGCATCATCGCCGCGCAGTCCATCGGCGAGCCGGGTACGCAGCTGACGCTCCGTACCTTCCACGTCGGTGGTACGGCCTCGCGTATCGCCGAGCAGACGATCAAGCGCGTGAAGTACGACGGCGACATCGTCGAGTATGGCGATCGCCTCGTGTTCGTCATCAATAAGGACGGTGACCGCATCGTCACGTCGTACGAAGGCGACGTGAACATCAAGTCGGCCAAGGATGGACACGTGCTCGCACGGGTTCAGGTGCCGCTCGGTGCGACGATGCTCGTGGAAGACGGCGGCAAGCTGGTTCGCGACGAAGACCGTCGCGATGCGCGCCTGTTCTCCTGGGACCCGTACACCAACCCCATCATCGCCGACGTCGAGGGCACGATTCGCTTCGTGGACCTCGTCGAAGACGAGTCGTTGTCGGAAGAGCTCGACGAACTGACCGGTCTGCGTCAGCGCGTCGTGATCGAAGACCGCGAGAAGAAGCTCCACCCGCACATCGAGATCTGGCAGTCCAAGGGCGGCAAGGAGAAGCGCGTGCGCGACTTCATCCTGCCCGTGGGCGCCATCATCACGATCGAGGATGGACAGGAAATCACGGCGGGTCTCACGATCGCCAAGGTCAGCCGCGAGGCGTACAAGACGCGCGACATCACGGGTGGTCTGCCGCGAGTCGCCGAACTGTTCGAAGCGCGTCGTCCGAAGGATCCGGCCACGATCTCCGAGATCGACGGCTTCGTCCGCTTCGGCGAGATCAAGCGTGGCAAGCGCGAGGTGTTCGTGCGCCCGGCCAGCATCGAGAACGGTCAGTGGATCGTCGACGAAGCGCAGGCCGAGCAGGTGTACGAAGTGCCGTCGGGTAAGCACTTGCGTGTGCACGAGGGCGACCGCGTGCGCGCCGGTGACCGTATCTCGGAAGGCCCGGTCAACCCGCACGACATTCTGCGCATCAAGGGACCGCGCGCAGTGCAGGAGTATCTGCTGAACGAAGTGCAGGAGGTCTATCGCCTGCAGGGCGTGAAGATCAACGACAAGCACATTGGCGTGATCGTGAAGCAGATGTTGCAGAAGGTGCGCATTGTGGAGTCCGGCGATACCGAGATGCTCGAAGGCGAGCACGTCGATCGCGCCGCGTTCCGCTTGGGCAACGATGCGGCCAAGAAGGCGAAGATCCGTCCGGCAACGGCGGAACCGCTCCTCCTCGGTATCACGAAGGCCTCGCTCACCACGCAGTCGTTCGTGTCGGCGGCTTCCTTCCAGGAAACCACGCGCGTCCTCACCGACGCGGCCATTCGTGGCTCGCGCGACGACTTGCTCGGTCTCAAGGAGAACATCATCATCGGTCACCTCATCCCTGCCGGTACGGGTATGTACCGCTACCAGGAAGTGGATGTGGAATCGGATGCGCTCCCCGAGCCGGAACCGCTGCCGGAAGCCCTGGAGCCGAACTTCGAAGCGTTGCTGCCGGCATTCGAGCCGAGCGCGTTTACGATGCCGGATCTGGAGTAGCTTTCTGCTTGCTGAAAGAAAAGGGCGGTCCCGTGAGGGGCCGCCCTTTTCGTTTCTGACTACGAAACAGCCCAGTACGCAGTGCTGAGTGGTCTGAATTCAGGCGTCAGACTGGGTATAGTGGTCAGCGTTCAGCAACTGCAGTGCACAGTGTTGAGCGGTTGTCTAGTGGATACGCCGCAGGCGTTTGCGCAGACCGTAGAGCATCATGCGGATTTCGCGGCATTCATCGAGGATGGGGTCGATCTCGCTGTCGAACAACGCGAGGGCCTGCGCGAGGAGGATCTGTTGCTCGACTTCATTCGCGGATCCAATGGCGTGACCTACAAATTGCGCGAATTCGGCGCGGGTATCCTTCCCCGCGCCCTCGGCGATATTGAGGGCGATGGACATCGACGCGCGGAGCATCTGATTGCGTAGCCCAGGTGACGCCCGACCGACGCGTCGCGCGCGCCGCTCCACCGCACGATGCAGGTCGACTGCAAAGGTGCGCGCCCGCGCGAGGACCACGAGGTTGTTCGGATTGTTCGGCATTGGGCGAGCATACCGCATCCGCCCGAAAGTGCGTGACCAATCGTACGCACACGATACCCTGACCACGCACCATCAAAACCCGCTCGGCACTGTGGACTGTCGTTGCTGAACTCTGAGCACTATACCCAGTTTGACGCCCGAACTCGGACCACTCAGTACTGAGTACAGAGGCAGTTCAGTACCCCCGCGGCCGTCTCGCCCGACTCACTTTCGCCGTGTCCAGCCACGCATTCACTTGATTCGCCGCGACCGGGAATGCCTTCCGTGGATCCACCGCCGGCGCCAGCGCTTCCGACATGCGCGTGAATCGCCCATCGCGCACATCGGTGAACGTCGTGAGGACGACCACCGAGTCCCCTCGCGTGCTGATCATGCCGCTCACGACATAATCGGCGCGTAGTCCCCAGCCCACGCTCATGCGGTCGGGCATGTTACGCGTGGCGCGGTCGGTGATTTCGTCGGACACCACGTCGTACTTGTCGGTGGGCAACGCGGCCCGCACCTGGTGCGCGACTTCCCGTGTGATGCCCATGAACTCGCGTTTGCCGGTCGCGTTGGAGTAGTTCGTCACGACGACGCGAACACGCCCGTCGGAGGGCGGCGCCATCATCGGCGTCAACGTCATCGGCGCGCGCGGCACGTCGACTCGCGCACCTTGCGGCAGACGCATCATGGCGCTGTCCATGTGCAGCAGTGCGCGCGAGAGCGAGTCGGCAAAGATGCGCCCCACTTCGGCCATCAGGAGCTCACGGTCTACCGAGGTCATCGCGCCATTCGCGCTGCGTACAAAGATGCGCGTCTCGGATTTCGGCGCGGACATGCCGGGAATGGCGGCGGTCGGCGCTTCGGTGGCCGTCGCCGCCGCGCTGCGCTGCACGATCGCGCTGGCGGCCTCTCGCTTGGTCACCGCGGCGGCGATCGCCAGCGATTCCGCACGGGTGAGCACCACAGCCACCGGCACCGCATTCGCGCCGTCGCTCAGGTTGCGGTATACGGTGTCCACGCGAGCCGCCCCCGTTTCCGGCGGCGCCACCGACATGGTGCGAGCACGGTCCCCGCCGGGGCCCGCATCGCGTGCGTCGGGCATCGAATCGGCGGCAGCAAGCGCCGCATCGCGCTGCGCCCGTTGAATGCGCTGGGCGGCCACGTAGGAGCCAACGGCGATCACGATACCGCCCACCAGCATGGCCGCGCGCGCCCCGGTCCGCGCGCGTGCGCGGCGCATCGGCAGGGCCGGGCCGCTCGACATCGGCGGTAGGGCCTCGAGTTCGGCCAGGAGCGCCCGGGCCGAGGCCGGTCGCTTGTTGGCGTCCTTCTCCAGGCACTGCATGATCAGTCGCGAGAGCGGCTCCGGCACATCGGCATACGAGAGATGCGGCGCCGCCGGCATCTGCGTGAGCTGCGCCGCCAGCGTCGCCTGCGGCGAGGTCCCGGTGAATGGCGAACTGCCGGTGAGTAGCTCGTACGCGAGCAGTCCGACGCCGTAGATGTCTACGCGGTGGTCAGCCGCCGGATCGGCCGCCAGCTGCTCAGGGGCCATGTACGCCGGCGTCCCGATCGCCATGCCGGTGGTGGTGCCGCCGTGCACAGGAATCGACGCGCTGAGCGCCTTGGCCACGCCGAAGTCCGTGACCAGCGCGTGCATGCCCGTCGTGAGGATGTTGTCGGGTTTGATGTCGCGATGCACCACGCCGCGTTCGTGCGCGTAGGCCAGCGCATCGACCACGTCATGCAGAATGCGCACGACATCGCGCGGCGCGAGCCGCTTGGCCTTGCTGAGCGTACCGCGTAGCGACTCACCCTCGATGTACGGCATCGAGAACCACAACAGTCCATCATCGTCACCGGCGGCGAGCAACGGCACGATATGCGGGTGCTGCAGCTGAGCGGCCAGCTGAATTTCGCGGCGGAAGCGCTCCACATTCACGCCCGCCGCCAGCTCGGGCGGCAGCACCTTCACCACCACGCGGCGCTGCAGCGCGCGTTCCGTGGCCACGAAGACACGGGACATGCCGGCGCCGCCGAGTTCCCGTTCGATCAGGAACTCGCCGTCGAGGGCGCGTTGGAGTCGGGCTTGGAAGTCGCTCACGGGAAACTCACGGAAAACCAATGGTCCGGTGTGGTCACTACGCGTCACCCTCCATTCTACCACCGGAGGTGACTCGGGACCTGATTGGCGCACCTTCCTACCCTCAGGTACGTTATCCCGGTCCCGCTGTTAAGACACCCGCAGGAGCCGGCAGCGATGCCGCGGAGTCCCCAATGCCTACGTTGAAAGGTCTGCTTGCGATTCGCCGCGATGCCCGGCGTCGTCTTCCGGTGGTGCTGTCCGCGGCCGCACTGCTCGCTGTGGTGACGGGCTGTGCGAGCAAGTCTGCCAGCAAGAGCGGGGACTTCGGCACCAGCAGCGTGCAGACGGCGGTGATCCAGAACGCGCAGGGCGCCGCGACCGGGATCAACATGGTCTCGACCACGGAGGTCAACAGCGTCCTGATCAACGCGCCCGTCGACAAAGCGTGGGCGGCGCTCCAGGAGGCGTATGCCACGCTCACGATTCCTGTGACCGAGTTGAACCAGCAGACCCGGGTCATCGGGAACAATGCCTATCGCGTGCGGCGCCGGATCGGCGACGTGCCGACGATGCGGGCGCTGGACTGCGGCGGCGACTCGGGGATGCCGAACGCCGAAACGTATCAGCTGCTCCTCTCGGTGAAGTCGCGCATCATCGCGAACGACGCGGGCGGCAGCGTTGTCCAGACGACGCTCGAGGGCACGGGGAAGAACGCCACCACGGCCGCCAGCAGCGACGTCCGGTGCTCGTCGATGGGCGCCCTCGAAAAGAAGATCGCCGACCTGATCAAGGCCAAAGTCGCCGCCAAGTAGGCCGCCGCCGCGCCGGAGCTTGCCGGACCCGGTTGACCCACCCGCCGACCCGGACTAAGCTTAGGGTTCTGTTCCGTGCCGCCGTGGCCTCCAGTACCTCTGGCTGCGGCGATCCACGTAGATGTCGGAGTTCGAACACCCGGCCGGCCAGGCCGTCCGGGCAACCATCCTAGAATGCCTACGATCAATCAGCTGGTCCGCCGCGCCCGTAAGGACGTGGTGGAGAAGTCCAAGGCGCCCGCGCTCAAGAGCAATCCGTTCAAGCGTGGCGTGTGCACCCGCGTCTACACCACGACGCCCAAGAAGCCCAACTCGGCGCTGCGCAAGGTTGCGCGTGTTCGTCTCACGAACCAGCTCGAGGTGACCGCCTACATCCCCGGCGAAGGACACAACCTGCAGGAGCACTCGATCGTGCTCGTGCGCGGTGGTCGTGTGAAGGACCTTCCCGGCGTGCGCTACCACATCGTTCGCGGCACGCTTGACGCATCGGGCGTCAACGGCCGTAATCAGAGCCGTTCGAAGTACGGCACCAAGCGCCCCAAGAAGGGCGCCGCGGCTGCTGCAGCCGCCAAGGGAGGTAAGAAGAAGTGAGCCGCCGCAAAAGCGCAGTAAAGCGCACCATACTTCCTGATGCTCGCTACGACAGCCAGACCGTCTCGAAGTTCATCAACAACCTGATGATTCAGGGCAAGAAGTCCACCGCCGAAGGCATCTTCTACGGCGCGATGGACATCGTGGAAGCCAAGACCAGCCAGCCGGGCGTGAGCGTGTTCAAGCAGGCGTTGAACAACCTCAAGCCGGTGGTCGAAGTGAAGAGCCGCCGCGTCGGTGGTGCCACGTACCAGGTGCCGGTCGAAGTCCGTCAGGACCGTCGCTCCGCCCTCGCCATGCGTTGGCTCATCAGGTATTCGCGCGACCGTAACGAGAAGTCGATGGCCGAAAAGCTGGCCGCCGAAGTGCTCGCCGCGAGCCGTGGCGAAGGCAATGCGATCAAGAAGAAGGAAGACACGCATCGCATGGCCGAAGCCAATAAGGCGTTCGCGCACTATCGCTGGTAGCATCGCAGCGGCTCGCTGTTGGAGCAAGGTCGGGTC
>CAWJMR010000013.1:0-24446 GCA_963843965.1 uncultured Gemmatimonadaceae bacterium | reverse complement strand
ACTGGCGGCTATTATCGGGTTTCATTTGGCAGCTGCATGCATCACGATCGCATACTGGGCAAGCGCATGCCTTTCAGGGCTTTAGGTATTCGTTTGCTGGTCTGAACAGCTCGGATTTCTAGGCAACCGACCGCAGATCCGCCGATTTTGATGTATGACCGCGAACGCGAGTACGGCCATACCTCCATTTGTTCTGAAACCGCGTTGCCGTAGGTCGCAGTGGTCTGCGTTGCTGTTGAGCGGCGCCAGTGAACCGCGCGCGCGAAATGCAAATTCTGTAACCAACATCGATGGGCCGATCCGCTCTCACCGCCCCAGATCCCTCGCGAATGAGACGGTGAGTGATCCGGGTCGGCGGCGATTTGACGGTCATCTCGATAGCCCGTGAACACCGCGGGCCGGTTGGCGCGGTGCAATCCTCGAAGGAGAACGCGCCGATCGACTCCGACCCCTCCGTGACAGGCCGCGTCCGCAAGCATCGCGATCGGAAGGACGGCGGACGAACGGTGGGCTGTTTTGACGAACCCGAATGAGCGGCCAATGCTCAACGACGCGCCCCGAGGTGCACCGAGGTCCGCGCCGACAAGCAGGTGCCCCAGTACGCCGAAATTGGTGACCCAAGGGGCATATCAGTGGCGCATTGTATCGCACTTCGCATTGTCGAAATGAGCGGTCGCAGAACTCTCTTCCAACACTCTATCTTGCATGCAGTTAGCTGAACGATTGCCCTCGATTTCCGCGCGCTGCAATGGCATAAAGGGCTCGTTCTGGCGCCTCCACGTGAGGCGAGTCACGTGGAGGCATCAATTCATCCTCCGACCACGGCAAGCGTTGGTTCGGACAAGGAAGGCTTCGGCCGCGCTCCGTGGATCGACTCCGGCTTCTTGCCGACCACGCTCTTGGCCAACGCTTTCAGGCCACCGCCCCGGATCCCTCACCGATCGACGCGGTGAGGGATCCGGGGCGGCGGCACCTAGAGCGCCATCTCGACGGCCTCGAACACCGCTCGCCGGTTTGCCTCGTCCAATCCGGCACGGACATCGAGGAGATTCACGCCCATGGTGTGGTTGCCGTCGGGTCGGCAGCCGAACACCGACGCCGCCGCCTTCACCATGAGTCGCTCGCCGGTCGACCAGTCGCCCCGCGCGAGCAGCGTGGGGAAATCGATGCCCCCGCCGTTGGGGAGGTAGCGCACGACCCACGTTTCGGGTCGCGCTCTGAACATCGGCGAACGGGTGAGCAGGTACAGGGCGGCGCGGTACTGGGGGCCGCGGGCGGCGGCAGCTTGCAGGGGAACGAGGTGGGGCTTCGTCGACGGCGGATCCGTCGAACGTCGCCACCATAACGGCGACTCCGGTTCGGCTCGACTCGCCCCCCCCTCGCCACCATTTCGCACCTCAGGCGGGCCTCGCCCGTCCCAAGGGAGTCCTCGCGCTAAGAACGGCATACCATTACGTTATCTTCGCAACCCATTAAGATCACTTTGCGTTATCTCAAGCGACCGCTCATATGCCTACGCCTACGGCACCTGTCCCTTCGGAGGTGAAGCGCGCCCTGGAGCGCCTCGGCGCTGACGTCAGTGAGGCTCGGCGCCGACGCCGACTTCCCATGGACGTGGTGGCCGATCGCGCGCTGACCACCCGGCAGACGGTAGCCCGGATCGAGCGCGGCGACCCGCGGGTGGCGATCGGGACGTGGGCGAGTGTGCTGTTCGCCCTCGGGCTTGCGAACCGCTTGGGAGAGCTCGCCGCGCCGGCCGCCGACCGCGAGGGGCTGGCGCTTGAGGCCGAGCGCCTGCCCAAACGCGTCAGGGTGCCCCGGACGGATCGGGGGAATACATGAGCGCGCCGACCGCCTACGTCTACATCGACATTGAAGGGGCGCCGCGTTTGGTTGGGCGCCTGTACGTCACCGCGCATCGCGGCCGCGAGACCGCGACCTTCCAGTACGACGACACCTGGATCGCGAGCGCCGACAGCTTCGCCCTCGAACCGGCGCTGTTGGTGTCCCGTGCCCCGCACTACGCCGGTGAGGATCGCCGCATGTTCGGCGCGCTCGGCGATTCCGCGCCCGATCGCTGGGGGCAGACACTTCTTCGCCGCGCCGAACGTCGACAGGCCAAAGCGGAGAACCGTGCCCCACGCGCCCTGCGTGAAGTCGACTTCCTGGTCGGGGTCACGGACAGCATCCGACAGGGCGCCCTTCGCCTCGCGCTGACAGAGGGCGGCCCGTTTGTCGCGCCCGAACGGCCCTTGGGCGTCCCTCCTCTCGTCGAGCTCCCGGCGTTGCTCGCGGCATCCGAGCGGTATCTGGCCGACCAGGAGACCGCCGAGGATTTACGCCTCCTGCTCGCTCCTGGGTCGTCGCTGGGCGGTGCCCGGCCAAAAGCGTCGGTGCGCGACTCCAGTGGCGCCCTGCTGATCGCCAAATTCCCCAAGAGGAATGAGGATGATTACCGGGTCGTCGCGTGGGAGGCGGTGGCCCTGCAACTGGCCCGCGACGCCGGCCTTCGCACGACGGACTCACGCCTGGATCGGGTCGCCGACAACGATGTATTGCTGGTGACCCGCTTCGATCGCGACGTGACCGATCAGGGCGTACGCCGCATCCCGTACCTGTCCGCGTTGAGCATGCTGGGCGCCGTCGACGGTGAGCGGCGGAGCTATGTCGAGATCGCAGACGCATTGCGCGCGCACGGCGCACTTGCCACGCAGGATCTGGCCGAGCTCTGGCGGCGCATCGTGTTCTCGGTGCTCATCTCGAACACGGATGACCATCTACGTAATCACGGCTTCCTGTATGCGGGGGTCGCCGGCTGGCGGTTGTCGCCCTTATTCGATGTTAACCCGGTCCCGACGGACATCAAGGATCGGGTTCTCTCTACGGCGATCGGCCTCGACGGCGACCCCACGGCGTCGCTGGACATCGCGTTTGAAGTAGCGGCGCAGTTTGGAATCAAGACGGCAGACGCCAAGCGGATCGCCGCCGAAGTGGGTGCTGCCACGTCGCGATGGAACACCGTGGCGGCGCGTTTCGGCATTGCTTCGTCGGAGATCGATCGTATGCGCTCGGCGTTCGAGCATGAGGATGCCAAGGCTGCGGCGGGCCTCGCGCGCTAGTCGACCAAGGTGCCTAGGACGACTCACCAAAACGGAACCGCCTCACAGGAATCGGCAAAGACTACTTCACGAGACGTAACGAGCCTCCGACTGAGGAGGACTCGCAACCGAGCGCGGTCGATCCTTTCGGCCCACCGCGGTGAGATTCGCTGGAGGGGCGTATCACTCGGTCAACAACGGCCCGAACTCGAGAAGTCCCTTCTCCCCCAGCTGGTGCACAAGCGTGATCGCGCGCCTGCGCAATTCTTGCTCATTACTTGCAAGCGCCAGTCGGAGCGCGGGCGCAACTTGCTCAAAGGGCACGTACGGGTACTGCGAAGCAAGCTGTAGTGCGACCAGTTGCTGCAGCAATTCAAACGCTCGCTGCGGCACGGTCTTCATCAGCTCACCAGCGCGATCCCACGCTCCGCTTGCGAGCCGATCCGAGAATGGACCGAGACGTAACGTCTCGATGCCAAGTTCAACGGCCGATAAGGCGTCGACGCGCGGAGCCTTGAGCAACCAGAGCAAGCCCTCACCTTCCACAGCTCGCTCCTCGCGCGATTCGAGCAGTGTTGTGAGTCGCCACCTCCAGAGCGCCACGATCCGTGCGAGGAAACCGGGATCCGCTGATGTTGAGTCAGCTAGCTCGCGGAACAACTGCCAGTAGACATGACTCCGCTCTTTGGGTGTCGAGGCTGAGAAGCAGGCTTCAAGAATCTCGTCGCTCTCGTTGACGGACCAAACGCCCCAGAGAAATCCGAGAACGCCCCACCAAAGCACCGAGGCACTCACGGTGTCATCCGAGTCGTTTTCTTCGACGGAAGGTGCAGCCACGCCCGTGGCATGCTTCAGCGCGTCGCGAAATTCTGCCATACTCGAATGTCGAGGTCCTGACTGGAGAAGCGCGCGCATCGCAGGGCTAACCTCTCCAGGTGCGCTGGAAACAAGGCGATCCTGCTCGTTTCGCACCCAGTGCGGCGCAAGCATTCGAATCGACTCAAGCTGCAGAGCAATCGTGATTGTCAGGGCATCGTCGCGTCTGACTGATGCGTCCAGCAGTGCTGTCAGCATTGGATGAAGGAGCTCGGCAACAGAATCGTCCGGGCCACTCCATTTACCACCTCCGTTCCCATCACCGCCGTTTCGTTGCCGATAATCCCAGAATCCAACATTGACGACCAGTCGCACGAGATCACCACCGAGGGAGTTCAGCGACTTGCTGAGCACCTCACGCCAGCTCTGGCCGTTGGGGGCGGCGTCGTAGCCAACAAAGTCCGAGCGGACTAGGACCGAAAGTGTCTCGAGCAGATCATCACGATGCTCCGGCGGAAAAGTGTCGTTGTTACACGCCACGACCATCGCGCCCATAACGGCACGCAGGACATGAGCCTTGTTATCGCTCTCAGACTTCTGCTCGGCGTCGCCGCGGTCCTTGCATCGCTCGGTTAGCGCCTTCAGTACAGACATGCATTCCCCCCAAGGCATCGGGGCCTTCGCCTTGGCTGCGTCGCGTAAACCGTCGGTCAGCATTGCTGCATCGAGTAAGCTGAGGGCGCCGTCAACGCCAGCGCGCAAGACTGCGAGTGCGCCGACTACGTCCTTGGTCGCGTAGGTGGTGAGAGCCTGATTGAGTGCCCAGCGTTCGTTCGGGCCGTACTCTAGCTCGCTAGCCGGCGCCCACGAAGCGAGAAATTCCAGAAGCTCGGCAGGCGCGAGAGCGGCCATTTCCTCTGGTGACTTCGGGCTGGGTGGACCTCCCCAGCTGGAAACGCCGCCAGAAAGCATGTGACCTTCGTCCAATGCCTGCTGCTCTCTGTTTGGCTTGACTGGTTCGTAACCAAGCTCGCGGCCGAGTCCTTCCAGTTCGACAGGGACGGCATCGTGAAAGAGCCGAAGGCGGCGTAGCTGCCATCGCCCCTTTGCAGCAGCCGCCCGTGACTTGAGATCGGCGTTATCCGGCGCCTCCGACTCCAAGTCGATCTCCATCTGAACCAACCGTGACAGATGCTCGGGATTGGGTCCAGCCAGTAAAGCCTCGACGAATCGCGCTCGCGCATCGGCAGACACCGACCCGAAGCACTCTCGCAGGATAAGGCCGGCCTCTCGGAATCCGAACGGAGACTCGAGCAGGGCGTCACTGCCGATGATCGCCTCAGCTACGGCGGGTACCCGTACTCCGATCCGAGACACCACATGCCAGAGGATTCTTCGCCAGATCTCTCCGTCCCGTTCAGACATACGCCGACAGACGGCGAACGCGTCCGCCTCGCTTCGGCTCGCGAGTGCAACCGCGACGATGGTAACTGCTGCGACGAACGTGGCTCGTACATCATCTCGGTCATCGGCAGCTTCTAGGTCGGGACACCACAACTGACTTGAGACCCAATCGCTGCGCTCCGCACCAGACTCTCTCAGCAAGGACAGCGTTCGTTCAAGCGACTTCATCATGATGGAGAGCAATGCGTCGGCATCGATCTCGACGAGCAGTGGAACCGCCCGTTGCAGAAGTTGCTGGAGCTGGTAAAGGTCGAGGCGAGCCAACACCCATTCGCTAGAGCGCCCAGACCACGGCAGCACAAATTCTGAGCGGTTCCTCAGCTCCAGCTGCTGATGCCGATCCGTTTCGCTTCGCAGCCAGACAAGGGCCTCAAGTAGCCGAATCGAGTAGGATTGATTCCGACGCGCGAGTTCGACGACGAGCTCCGCTGCCTTGTGAGGTAAGTAGACCGCAGGAAGCGCTCGCAGCCCTTCGACGATTCGCACCGTGAGCCGCTCGGCGTATGGCTCAGCGGCGTTGGTGGCTGCCTCAACCAGAGCTCCCCACGCGAGGGGGTTTGAGTTATCGCGTGGCAGAGCCAGCAAAAGCGGCACTGCGGCAGCGGGCGCGAAAGCCGCCATGCGCGCGAGGTAGTCGCCTTCGGGCCACGCCTGCATGCGCCAACTCTGGTCCGGGTCAACGAGGCGGTCGGGGACGCGCGCAAAGTGCCCCGACTCTTCAAGCATCGGGATCCAGAGCGGTGAGTTCGCAGACGCAAAGAACTGCCGACGAAGTTGTGGGCGTATCAGCAGTCGGCTGACTGCGGCCGCGTCTTCGCTCTTGGGTTCCGAGAGGGTGGCTAATCTCGCCAGTTCCGCAGACGCGTCGAAAAACGGCGCGAGTCTACCGTAAAGGAGCTCCGATAGTTGCAGGAATGCAGCCCGAACGCTTTCCATCTCGCGGCCCTGTGCCCTGAAATGCGCGTGGCTACTACACACGCTCACGGCATCAAACCACAGGGCAACGGTGCGGTGATCCTCGGGCAGCTCAAGCGCCTTGGCGATTCGCTGTCTGTTTCTGTCTCGGCGGCTATCTGTGCACGAATCATCCTCAGGCTTCGGATCACGCGAGAGCTCATCGACCGTGCCCGAGAGTGCGCTGATGACACCCCGGCTTAACTCTCGACCTGCGTGCGCCAAAAGGTAGACGTGAGCAGATCCGGACTGCCGTGCGAGCTCATGCCCAGCGACGTAGAGATCGGCGAGTTGCGAGTCAACGCGAAGCAACTCGCGATGCGTTTCAAGCTCGCGCGCGCTCAGCTTTGACGTCTCGTTTGACGGAGTGCCGGCGCTAGTCTCGTCGTTCATCGACCACAGTCCGCACTTGAGGTTTCTACCAGTGATCCACGATGAACTGCGGAGATCTATGCTGAAGAAAGGTAAGTCATTCTCGTTGCGCCACTTCGAGCGCCGCTCGGCACCAACACACTCTCCTCTGAGTTAGAACAACCTCCAGCCGGCGCGTCACCACCGCCCGTCGCGCCATCGTTCAACCTCGCTATAGAGGTGCACGTAAGTCGTGTTTGCGACCGGAGGCTTCTGGCTCCCCAACACTATCGCCTAGGCTTCGCGGAACCAGTCGACTTCGAGCTTTCCGCCCTGTAGCGCGCGCCGGACGTGGCGTCCCCGGAGGGACCCGCGGGCAACCGATCGGCGGGTACGAGACTCTCGCAGACCTCACGCGAGCACGGGATTGCCTACGGCCTAGTCGGCACGTCTAATCGGGAGCGCGGCCAATCTCTTCCATGAATGGTTAACGGCGAGCAGCGCGCCGATCCGTGCCGCACCACGCCTGCCGGGGTCGCTTTGTTGGGTAGGGCGGGTCGGGGTAGGTGCGGCCAAGGTACCAATCGAACGTCAGCTGGATAGGATGCTAGCGTCTCAGAGCGCAGCCACTTCTCGCCCCCTGACAGAGTTATCGTGTAGCACGAACTGCTGCACCGCCCTGACCGCTCCTGACCCCTCCTGCCCTCTTACGCCCTCTCGACCAACGCCCCACTATCCCTAGCGAATCAGCCTTAGGAGCTGGCGGGGCAACCCATCCCGGTTCGAGTCCGGGCGTTCGCATGTGAGAGAGAAACCCGAGGAAATCCGCGACTTTCCGGATGCGGGTGAATACCGCTCGGTCGTACGTAACGCACACATCACTCCCCGGGCACATCTTTATCGCCCCCGGCATTGCTCGCGCCAAAGTGCCCGTGATAGGCGCGTACTAAGGGCGGCCACCACGCCGAGTCGACGCCCCCGGCATCCACCACAGCCTGGACGTGACGACCCACGACCTCGACGTCCAGATGACCCGCGGGTGCGGCGTACCGATTGCGGCGATCTGTTCAACCTCATTCGCGTGAAATCCCGGCGCACGCCCGGCGTCACGCGTCAACTGGTCAGCGACCCTTTGGATCCGAGGGCCATCTGCTTCGCGAGCAGCAGGTCGGAAGCTCTAATCCTGTCACCGCGACTGCACGAGTTCTTGCAGGAAAGCCAGCTCTGGCCCTCATATCGCTCCTATCCCTTCGCTCCAAATCGCAACAGCCGCAGCGCATTCGCGATCACGACAAGCGTGCTGCCTTCGTGAGCAATCACCGTCGGCCCGATGCCGGCGACGCCGGTTACGGTCACGATCACCAGCGCGACGATCACGCCGAGCGATACGAAGAGGTTCTGTCTGATAACGCGCTTGGACTGCCGCGACAGCGCAATGGCAAACGGCAGTCGACCCAGATCATCACCCATCAACGCGACGTCGGCCGTCTCCAGCGCAGCAGCGGTGCCAGCGCCACCCATGGCGATGCCCACGGTCGCGTGGGCGAGGGCCGGCGCATCGTTCACGCCATCGCCCACCATCGCCACCGGTCCGGCGGCGGCGAGCTCTTTGATCGACGTCACCTTGTCTTCCGGGAGCAGTCCAGCGCGCACTTCATCGACGCCTACGGCGGCACCCACAGCGTTGCCAACGCCGACGTTGTCACCGGTCAGCATGATGATCCGCTGAATGCCTGCACGCCGCAGCGCGACGAGTGTCTCGCGCGCGTTCGCTCGAGGTTCATCAGCGAGACCTAAGACACCCAGAAACTCGGGCGTGTTGCCGACGCGTCGTACGATCATCGTGCTGCGTCCCGCCTGCTCGAGCCGCGTCACCGCCTCGCGCACCGCTGGCGGCACGACCACGCCCGCATCCTCGAACAGCAGCGCTCGGCCAATCTCCACGACGGCGCCATCAACCGATGCGCGTACACCACGGGCAGTGACCGATGTCAGCTCGCCCGCCTCCGGCACCGTCAACTTCTGTGCAGCAGCGTGGCGTACGACCGCCTTGGCCAGAGGATGCTGAGAGCGCTGTTCTACTGACGCGGCACTGGCCAGCAGGAACGCCTCATCAACCGACTGCATCGGCACGACATCGGTCACCGACGGCTCCCCAACCGTGATCGTACCGGTCTTGTCGAGCGCGAGGGAACGAATCGATCCCAATGCCTCAAGATGTGCGCCGCCCTTGATCAACACGCCGTTGCGGGCCGCCTGAGCGATGCCCGCAAGGACCGCGGCCGGTGTGCCGAGTGCCAGCGCACACGGCGATGCGGCCACCAGTACCGCCATGGCGCGGGCGAACGCTTCGGGCCACGAGAGCACTCCGAGAAGTGGGGGTACGACGATCAGCAGCACATCGCCGATCAGCACCACCGGCACAAAGACGCGTGCAAACCGTTCCGTAAATTGCTGCGTAGGCGCCTTCTGTGTCTGCGCCTCGGAAACCAGTTTGATGACACGATCCAGCGTCCGATCTCCGATGGCGGCCGTCACGTCGATGACAAGCGCCCCTTCGCCGTTCACACTGCCGGCGAAGACCGGATCGCCGGGTGCTTTGTCGACCGGCACACTTTCGCCGGTGATCGGCGCTTGGTTCACGCCAGAGCGGCCTTCGAGCACCGTGCCGTCCACCGGCACGCGCTCGGCCGGCTTCACGACCACGTGATCCCCCGGCTTCACGTCGCCGATTAGCACCTCCATCTCACGCCGCAGCCCGCTCTCCATGCGAAGAACGGTGGCGCGCGACGGTGCCAATTCCGCGAGTGCGGTGATGGCCTTCCTCGCCCGCCCGAGCGCGTAGTGTTCCAATGCGTGGCCGAGGCTGAACAAGAACAACAGCAACGCACCTTCCGCCCACTCCCCCAACACGGCCGCGCCCGCAGCCGCGACAACCATCAGCAGATCGATGTTGAAGTGGAACTTGCCGCGCTTGAGATCCGCCAGGAAATGGCCGACGTTGTCGCGTGCACCGAACACATACGCCATCGCGAAGAGCACGATGGCAATCCATCGCGGCGCTGTTCCGCTACGGTCGACCAACCATCCGGCCAGAAGCGCGACACCCGACATCAGGCTCCACGCCAGCTCCCGATTGCGCGCATACCAACTGCGTGACGCCTCGGGCTCGCCACCATCGGGCTCGCGAGCATCCGGCTTGCGCGTCTCTTGCAGCACCGCTTCGATATTCGCACGCGACGTAATGCGCCGGTCGAACTCCACGCGCGCGACCTGCGCTGCCATGCTCACGGCCGCCGCCGTCACCCCCGGAGAACCACGGAGCAGCGACTCGAGTCGCACGCTGTCGTCCTCAGTCGCGACGCTATGTATCGGCAGGACCACATGCGCGAACTGCTCACTGATCGAGGCCCCCGCTACGCGCGCGAGACCTTCGACCTCCGCGAGCGTGACACGTTCAGCGTCATAGTGCATACACAGCATTGGGCTCGTGACGGGTCGCGTCTCACCCGGCTCTGTGTCACCCACGTCAAGCACGTGCACCCGCACGACACCAGGCTGCGCCTCGAGCATCGACGTGAGACGAGCGATGCATGCATCGCGGCCGTCCGGCACGTCTGGTAGGACAAGCGGTAGATCGAGTCGCGTAGTCTGTTGCATCGAGGAGTCGGTTGGAGTTCTGCTCAGCATCCGCGCGTCCTCGGCGGTAGCTGCTTGCAGCGTTCGAGAAGCGTCGGCTCGTGCGAGGCATCGCGACCGCCCTGTGCATGGAACCGCGTCAGGGCATGAGACGCTTCCGTGCGAACCGTGGAGTCAGCATCAGTAAGTCGAGCGCGCAGCGCCGCCGTTACGTTCGGGTATGTGGCCATCGAGAGCGAGCCCAGCGCGCGAACAGCGGCGAGCCGGACCGGGGCCGACGAATCGGCGAGAAGGTTTACGAGTTGTGCCTGCATGTCCGCCAGCGCGAGTGTGTCGCGCCTGACTTGCAAGACGGCAGCGTGACGAACGGCGGCCGACGAGTCGTTCAGAGCGGTATGCAATGCCTCCCGCCGTGCCATCGCAGGTAGCGAACCCAGTGCTTCCACGGCCCGCAGTCGTGTGGACGCCACCGAATCCCTCACCAGCGTCTCGAGTGTTTGCTGGACGATTGTGTCGGTCGTTGCGCTGCTCATGATTCTGCCGAGTGCGTCCGCCACTGCGGCACGAACTGCCGCGTCGCCGTCGCGGTGAGCCGGAACGACAGATCCCAACAGCATGGCGCGCTCCGCCAGCGCGCTCGTACTCAACAAGCGTCCGATGGCTCGCACTCCCTGCGCCCTGACAGACGCGTGGGAGGAGTCGTTCAGCATCTGCGCCAGCCCGGGAAGCGCGTCCATGGCGATGACTCCGGGCTGTGCGAGCGCAGAGGATGCGGCGACACGGACAGCGTCAATCGTGTCGGCGAGCGCAGCGACCAACGCCGTGACCGGTCGCTCCAGCTTTGGATTGACGGCCAATACGTTCCCGAGCGCAACGGCTGCGTCTTCACGTTCCTTGGCATCGCCCTGCCGGAGCTGCTCGATCCATTCTCGGCTGGCGCGTCCCCCGTGCCCGGGATCAGCCTGACATCCCGCGACGAGGGCTACGCTGTACACCACCGCCACGGCGCGCATCGCGCTGGTGAGGAACGACCAGATGGTGGTCACGGCTCTTTGTCCGGCAAAGACTTCGGTGGC
Source organism: uncultured Gemmatimonadaceae bacterium (assembly GCA_963843965.1). Taxonomy (GTDB): domain Bacteria; phylum Gemmatimonadota; class Gemmatimonadetes; order Gemmatimonadales; family Gemmatimonadaceae; genus Gemmatimonas. Next base: position 13,048 of record CAWJMR010000013.1, on the reverse strand, counting down.
TGACGACCCGCGTGGGCAAGCCGTGCCCGCACTTCGGCGGCGCTGACGATGCGCTCATCAAACTCAATTTCCGCGACCGCCATGACAATGGAGACTTCGACGCGCAGAATCCCCTTCATGCCGGCCAACGCATCTTTGACCGCCCGCTCTGCCCCTGTGCTCGCCAGGCCACGCAGCGGAAAGTGCAAGTGACCACGTTCGGGCGGCACGCGAGATGACCCCTCGGAAATGTCGTCGATCATGTGGCGCGCCCGGAGAGTGGAAGGGGGTTCGCCTGTCGAGCAGACTGTGCAGTCGAAAGCGACGCGCGGTCTTGATCAGCCAGCATCTGGTGTTCCGCTTGCCACGAAGGTCTACGCATGGGTCCCCTTTTCATCGGTCGCGGGAAGTTCAAGCTGTACCGTCGAATGCTGGACATTGAACTCTCGCACCCGGGCGTGCACGTCGCGAAGCAGCGAGGCAGGCGCCGCGTCCGCGATGTGCGCCAGATGTACGCTCATCGCATTCGTACCACTGGTGAGCGACCAGACGTGAAGGTCGTGTACAGCCACTACACCGGGAACTGACGCGAGTGCTACACGGAGCGCTGAGACGTCGACGTCGGTGGGTGTGCCCTCGAGCAGCACCCCGACCGCCTCTTGTAGCAAGCGCCACGTGCGCGGCAGAATGAGCAGCCCAATGCCGGCGGACACGAGCGGGTCGGCGTAATACCAGCCGGTAGTCAGCATGATGACGCTGGCGGCAATCACGCCGAGCGATGTGAGCATGTCCGAGAGCACCTCGTAGTAGGCGCCCTTCATGTTGAGGCTCTCGCTCGACGCGCCTTTGAGCAGCCACATGCCGATCAGGTTGACCACCAGCCCGATGGCCGCGACAACAAGCATGGCGCCGCTCTCGACAGCAGGCGGCTCGAGAAAGCGCTTGCATGCCTCCCACAGGATGTACAACGAGACAACGATAAGCACTGATGCATTGGCCAGCGCGGCGAGAATCTCCGCGCGGTAGTAGCCGTAACTGCGCGCCATGGTCGGCGGACGTTGCGCCAGTCGGATCGAATACAGCGCGAGCCCAACGCCGGCCACATCGGTGAACATGTGGCCAGCGTCGGCGAGCAGTGCGAGGCTGCCCGTGACGATGCCGCCGACGACTTCAGCCAGCAGATATAACCCAGTGAGCAGGAACACCGTGCGCAGCCGCCCGGCGCTGCGCCCAGCGTTCGTCATCGGCGCCGGCGGTGGGTTGACCTCCACCGCCCCTTCGCTCACACTCATGACGCGTTGCCTGCTTCGATGACCGCGCCCGTGAGAATCTTGACGCCGTGGGATACTGGCATGACGAAGATCTTCCCATCGCCGCGATGGCCGGTGCGCGCGGCCACGCGTATTGCGTCGATCACCGCCGTGACGAGGTCGTCGCGCACGACGACCTCGACGCGCGTCTTGACCGCAGTGCCGTAGAGCACCTCGGGCACCGGAGTATCCATTTGGCGCTCCCCACCGAATCCACGCACTTCAGCGAACGTGGCGCCCGTGATGCCATCGACCTGATGCAGCGCGTGCATGACCTCCTTGGCCATGAACGATTGCACGTACGCAACGATCATCTGCATCACGCACCTCCTAGAAGTGGCGCATCTTGGTGTGGGGCGTCGGCGGCGCGGGTGGGCCCCGCCTCGTTTTCGGCCGCCTCGCGCGCGGCCTGCTTGCGCTCGAAGAGCAGATAGAGCAAGGGAAGCACTAGCAGCGTGAGCAATGTGCTCGTCACCAGCCCGCCGATGACAACGGTGGCCAGCGGTTGCTGCACCTCCGCGCCGGCGCCGGTGGAAATGGCCATCGGTACGAAGCCAAGACTCGCGACCAGCGCCGTCATGAGCACCGGGCGCAGTCGCGTGACGCCGCCCTCGCGAATCGCCCGCTCGAGCGGATGGCCGTGCTCACGGAGCTCGTTGATGTACGAGACCATGACGACGCCATTGAGCACGGCCACGCCGAACAGCGCGATGAACCCGACGCCGGCCGAGATGCTGAACGGCATGCCGCGGAGCAGTAGCGCGATGACGCCACCGACGGTGGCTAGCGGGATACCGCTGAAGACGAGCGCGGCCTGCCGGACCGAGTTGAAGGTCGCGAAGAGGAGCACGAAGATCAGCAACAACGACAGCGGCACCACGAGCAACAACCGCTTGGAAGCGCGCTCGAGGTTCTCGAACTGACCGCCGAATTCTGGTCGGTAGCCGATGGGCAGTTTGATCGTGCCGTTCTCGAAGAGCGTGCGCACCTCGGACACGAATCCACCGATGTCGCGGCCACGCACGTTGCCCTCAATGATCACGAGTCGCGAGCCATTCTCGTGGCTGAGCTCCGCCGGCCCGTTCACCGCGGCCACGCGCGCCAGGGTCCCGAGCGGGACCCGCTGTCCGTCCGGTGCGCTCACGAGGATGGCACTGATCGACTGCGGGTCGCGACGGACACTTTCCGGAAACCGCACCGATAAGGCGAAGCGTCGCTGCCCCTCCAGCACGCGGGACACCTGCGCGCCGCCAATCGCCTCGACGACCTGCATCACGTCCGACGCATTGATGCCGTAACGCGCCAGCTGATCCCCCAAGACGGTCACCTCGAGCTGCGGCAGCCCCTCGAGCTGTTGCGCCTTGAAACCCGTTGCGCCATCGATCTTGGAGACGGCCGAGACGACCTGGTTCGCCGCGTCACTCAGTTTCGCTAGATCATCCCCGTAGATCTTGATGGCGAGATCGGAGCGCACGCCTGCGATGAGTTCGTTCACACGGAGCTCGATGGGCTGGCTGAAACTGAAGACGAGTCCGGGAATCTTGCTCAGGGCCGCCGACATCGCGGTCTCGAGTTCCGCCTTCGTCGTCGCGCGCTTCCATCCATTTTCCGGCTTCAGCAGCACGAAGATGTCACTGATGTTGACGCCCATCGGGTCGGTCGCGATCTCTGGGCGACCCGTCTTCGCCACAATCTCCGAAATCTCGTCAGGGAATTCCTTGAGAAGCACCGACTCGAGCTGGGTGGTCTGTCGCACGGACTCCTCCAGCGAGACGCTCGGCAGCCGCAGCACCTGGAGCGCGAACGATCCCTCGTCGAGTCGTGGGATGAATTCGGAGCCGAGGAACGGCACCGCCGCCATCGCGATCACCACGGCGAGGGAGGAACCAATCAGGACCTTCCGCGTGTTCGCGAGCGTCCACTCGAGCGCCGGGACATAGCGATCCTTCGCTTTCCGGATCAGCCACACGTCCTTCTCCTCGATCTTGCCGCGCAGGAAGAGCGAGATGAGCACAGGCGTAAGCAGGAAGGTGAGCAGCAGCGAGCCGACGAGGGCGAACACCACCGTCAGCGCCATCGGCCTGAACATCTTGCCTTCGACGCCTTCGAGCGTGAGGATCGGCAGGTAGACGACGATGATGATGCCGACGCCGAATAGGATTGGGCGCCCGACCTCGGCGCAGGCGTCGAGCACGGTCTGAAAGAAACCCTCCCCGGGTTTCCGATGACCGAGCCGGCGCATGCTGTTCTCGACCATGACCACCGAGCCGTCGACGACGAGCCCGAAGTCCACGGCGCCGAGGCTCATCAGGCTGCCCGCGATGCCCGCCTTCACCATTAGGCTCACGGCGAACATCATGGACAGGGGAATCGCCAGCGCGACGATCAGCGCGGCGCGGAAGTTTCCGAGCAGCACGAAGAGCACCACGATGACGAACACGGCGCCTTCGACGAGATTCTTCTCGACGGTCTTGATCGTGCGGTTGACGAGTTCCGTGCGGTCGTAGAACGCGCGCATCGTGACGCCGGCCGGCAGGCTCCGCGCCGCGACGGCAAAACGCTCCTTCACGGCGTTGACGACCGTCCGCGCGTTGGAGCCCATGCGCATCATCACGATGCCCGTCACCACCTCACCGCGACCATCTTTCGTCACGGCGCCCTGGCGTAGCGTCGACCCGATAACGACATCGGCGACGTCGTTCACGCGCACGGGTGTACCGGCGCGGCTGGTGATCACGATGTTGCGGATCTGGTCGAGGTCTTGTACCTGTCCGACGCCACGAATGACCAGCTGCTCAGCGCCCTGCGTGATGTATCCGCCGCCTGCGTTTTGGTTGTTCGCCGCGATGGCTTCGAAGACTTGCGGCAGCGAGAGTCCGTATTGCACCAGCGCTTCGGGACGGACGAGCACCTGGTATTGCTTCTCAAATCCGCCGAACGTGTTCACTTCGGCCACGCCGGACACGCCACGCAGCTGTGGCGCCACCACCCAGTCCTGCAGCGTCCGAAGTTCCGTCGGGTCGAGCCCCGTCGTGTCCTTCGCATCGATCGTGTACTGGAACACCTCGCCGAGTCCCGTCGAGATGGGTCCCATCTCGGGTGTCCCCAAGCCCTCGGGTATCTCCTGACGAGCCTGCTGCAACCGTTCCTGGACCTGCTGGCGAGCAAAGTAGAGGTCCGTACCCTCGTGGAACACGATTGTTACCTGCGACAGTCCGAACTTGGAGATGGAGCGCATCTCCTCGCGTTCGGGCAGGCCAAACATCGCCAGCTCGATCGGCAGGGTGATCTGGCGCTCGACCTCCAGCGGCGACAGCCCGGCAGCGTTGGTGTTGACTTGCACCTGCACGTTGGTCACATCGGGTACAGCATCGATGGGCAGGCGCATCGCCGACCACACGCCGACGCCGATCAGCAACACCATGGCGGCAAGCACCAGCAGGCGTTGCTTCAGCACGAATCCGATAAGTGGTCGCATACGGTCAGTGCCCGCCTTCGCCGATCTCGCTCTTGGCGAGTTCGGAACGCAGCGCGAACGCACCGGCCACCACGACCCGTGTGCCCGCCGTGAGACCCGAGAGGATCACCACGCGGTTGTTGTCGACGGGCTCGCCCACCTGCACTCGCACCGTGCGGAACTCGCCCGGCTTCGTGCCTGGAACGAAGACCACCGTCTTGCCTTCCACTTCCTGCACCGCGTCCTTCGACACGACGACCACCGGCGTCCCCCCGCCGCCCACTTGGATGCTGGCGCTCGCGAACATGCCGGGCTTGAGCGCGCGGTCCCCGTTCGGGATCTCGACGCGCGCTGGCACCGTTCGACTTTCCGCATTCAGCACCGCTCCGAGGTACACGATGCGGCCCGGAAATGTTCGCCCTGGGTAAGCCGTGACCGTCACCGCGACGGACTGACCGACGCGCACGCGCGCGAGATCCCGCTCAAACACGTTGAGCTCGATCCACACGCGCGAGAGATCGGCGACCGTGAACAGCGTGTCGGTGGGGCTCGCCATCTCGCCGATGCTCGCGTCCCGCGCGACGACAATGCCGGCGAATGGCGCCGTCAGTCCGAACTGGCCGCCACTGCCGTGCCCCGCGCCCAGCGCGGCTAGCTGCGCCTCGGCGCTTCGCAGCGCGGCTTCCGTACGCCGGAGCTCCGCTTCGGCATCCAGGAGCTCTTTGCGACTCGAAATGCCCTGCGTCGCCAGACGCTGCTCCCGAGCGAAGTTCTCCCGCGCAATGCCGCGCAGTTCCTCGGCCTCGCGCTCCTGCGCGCGGATCTGTCCCACTGCGGGACTTTCGAGAAGTGCCAGCGTTTGCCCCGCGCTGACTCGGGCCCCCAGCGGCACGCGCAATGCAACCACGCGTCCTTCCGTCCGCGCGCCGATATGACTTACGCGGTTGGCGTCGTACGTGATAGTGCCGGTGACGGCGAGCCCGCTCGTGGTGATGGTGCTGGCCGTGTCGAGCCGAATCCCGGCGAGCCGCACGCCGGCCGTATCGAGGACCACGACTTCGGAGGCTCCATGCGCGTCCTTCGCCGCGGCGGCGGATGCTTCTTTTGCCGTCGCCGATGCGCCCTCCGCATCAGCAGTGGGCGCGGAATCTTTGCCGCAGCCAGCGAGCGCGATGGTGAACACAAGCGGTAGGCACAACGTCAGGCGCCCCATCGCGGGGGCGAGGGCCTGTGCGCGCTGTGCCGTGCGGCGGTAGGTCGCACGGCACCGACGGTGAATGAGTAGAGCGATCATCGGGCGGGGTTGGCAGAGGAAGCGCCGTCATCCGTCGGCGGCGTGAGCGCGCCGGAGGCAGCGTCAAGGAGAGTCAGAGCTTCTTGGCGAGCGAACCACGCTTGCCAATAGCCGAGTTCAGCGTCGAGGAGCTGATTGCGGAGCAACAACAGCGTTGGGAGCGCGATCTTGCCCGCGCGGAACGCGGCTTCGAGCAGGGCGCTGTTTGCGCGGGCCGGCTGCCGAACGGACGTCTCGAACACGGCGACTTCCGCGTTCGCGGCCGTCAGCGCGCGCACCGTGGTCGCGATGTCGGTGCGGACCTGCAGCCGGGCCGCGTCACGCAGGAAGAGCGCCTGGCGCGCTTCGGCGCGGCGTTGCGTGACGAGACCTTGCGAGCGATTAAAGAGCGGCAGACTGAGGCCGACGGCCGGGCCGATCCGCGTGCGATTCTCACCCGGGTTTCGCTCGGCCAACACACCGAAGCGAAGGTTCGGTAACGCCTCCCGACGCGACAAGGAGACTAGCGCTTCGGTCTCGCGAAGCGCCGTGACGGTCGCGGCTAGATCGGGACGCCGCGCGAGCGCCAATGCCGTGAGTGAATCGATGTCGGGCGCCGGCAGCGTGACCGGGGCAACCACCGGCGCGACGGGGCGTGTGGAGTCGGGCGGGGCGGATACGGCCGCCGCCGGGTCCTCGAGACGCAGCGACACTCCGGGGCCGATCCCAATGAGCCGCGCCAAGTCCAGCGACGCGGTGGTTGCATCGCGCTGGGCGGAGAGCACCCGCGCCTGGGCTCGGCCGAACTCAATTTCGGCGAGGTTGGCTTCCAGGATGCTTATCTCTCCCTCGCGAAGCTGGGTGCGAACCGCACCCAGCAAGCGCTCCGTGAGCTCCAAGACCTCGCGCGTTACCTGCAGTCGACGCTGCGCGGATAAGGCGCGGTAGAAGGCGATGCTGGCATCCGCGAGCGTCAGCCGCGTGGCGTTCGCCACGGTGGCCGTGGCGCGAGTGAGGCCGAACCGTGCCGCGTCGATCCGCAAGCCTCGCTGTCCGGCGACCTCGAGCTCCTGCATCACCGTGAACTCGGACGCGTTGCGGCTTCCGCCAAACCCCGGTCCCGGCGCGACCGCGGAAAAGTCGGGATTGAAGCGGAGGAGCCGCGCCTGCTGGAGTCCGCCGCGCGCGATAGCCGTGTCCTGGCGGGATGCGAGCAGCGTTGGGTTCTGGGCGAGCGCCAAACGTCGCGCCGCGTTCACCGTAAGCGCGAGCGAATCGCCAGCCCCCGGCGAGACGGGGGAGACTTGCGAGGCGAGCGGTGAAGCGGCGGCCAACAGAGCCAACGCGCCGACGACGCCGAGCTGTCCCGAGGTGCGCCTCGGTCGGGGCGCCGCCGGGACGCGCACGAATCGCGAGACGGAGAGCAATGGCCGCGAAGCTCGCGGCGGACCACCTGTCTCCCGCGCGAAGGCGCGGACCGGTGGCCAAGAGAACACACGCACAGAGGAACGCCTCGGGTAGTCGACCCCGGCGCGCGTGCGTCTACCGCGCGCCGCCGCGCGGTCCCTTTAAGGGGAGGCCAGAGCGGCTGACGTCGAGCAGAGGCACTCACGCAAGCGCGTCACGAGAGCGTGGCGCGCGGATCGCGAGATCGAGATGTGGGGCGCCGAGGGAGGTTCCGCTCGGCGATCACGACCACAGGCCGTTGCGCGTGCGCGACTCACAAGCCGAAGCGGCTCGGTTGCGGCACGGCCGGCCGAACCCTACGCGATAGGCGGCCGCAGGTGGGGCTCGCGCTCGGCGTCCGCGGGCGGTAACGCCCGGTTGGCCAGCACGACCACATGCTCCGGAGCTGCACGCTCCAATTCGACGCCGACGGCCGTTAGGCCAATGTGGGCGTGCCCGCTATGACAGGCATGGAGGGAGTGCCCCGAGATTGGCGGCGGGGCCTCACCGTCACCGTGCGTGTGGAGATCCGCGACGGGCACGTCCGCCGCACGCGCGCCGTCGCGAGTATTCGCGTCGACCGCACCGCTGTACCTCGTCTGCTCGCTGGCAGGCGCGTCTCCGTCATGCACGTCCGCGATCAGCGACTCGACCGAGAACAGGCCGAAGCACAGGGCGAGAACGAGGGCGAAGCAGCGACGAGCCATGAACGCGATGAGTCCCGTGGAGGAGCGATGTCAGTGGCGATGTGCGACGACACCCGAGCGGCGTACAGTGAGGAAGTGTTGATGATGACGGCCGCACGTCGCAAGGGGCGACCGTACTTTCCCCATCGTCTCCACCCGCAGACGCCTTGCAACTGCCGGAGCAACGTCCTACCTTAGCTGAACAGCTGTTCAGGTGTACTACCAACCTAGCGGCGTGGATCCGGTTGCCGCAAGGCTCGCGATGCTCCCGTCGCCGTGCCGATACACGCGGTCCCCTTCACCGGCTTCCCAGCTAGCTCGCGATGACCCCACGCCTCGGACGTCCGACACCGCACTCGACTCGTCTCCCCAGGTCCGCCACGCTCGACGCCGCGGTTCCGCGGCCGCACGCGCTCGCGGTGACCGAGCCGACGGGTGCCCCTGCCTTGGGCGTCGGACCGTACGCTGACGACGACCGCTGTGAGATTCGCTGCGTCGATCAGGCGAAGGTGGCCCGCGTGCGTGCCCTCGCGGCGCCGGCGGCGACGTTGGCCACGTTTGCCGAAACCTTTAAGGCGTTGGGTGACCCGACCCGGCTGCGCCTTCTGACCGCGCTCGCGCTCGAGGAGTTGTGCGTCTGCGACCTCGCGACGCTCGTCGACGTCTCTGAGTCGGCGGTATCCCACTCGCTCCGTACCCTTCGCCAACTGAGGCTCGTGCGCTACCGGAAGGCTGGTAAGATCGCGTACTACAGCCTCGATGATGAATACGTAGGACGGCTGATTTCCGAAGGGCTGATCCACGTGGGCGAATCGCCACGCGTTCCCGCAACTACAGTCGCGTCGCGATGAACGACGCTGGTCGGTCGAGTGCGAAGTACCGTGTGGTCGGGATGGATTGCGCGGACGACGCGGCGGAGCTGGCACAGGCGGTGCGCGCCGTGCCCGGGATAGAGACCGTGACGGTGTCGGTCGCCACGGGACTGCTCACGGTGACCACGTCGGGTCCCATTGTGTTGCCGTACGTTGAGCAAGCGGCCGTGATAGCGGGCTATACCTTACATCCGGCGACTACTCCGCCAAAGCTACATCGCGCATACCGGCGCGCCCTCTGGATCGTTGTGGTGCTGAACGTCGGGTACGGAATCGTCGAAGCGCTCGGCGGCTTCCTCTCGGACTCTCAAGCACTGAAGGCCGACGCGCTGGACTTCCTTGGCGATGGCGTGATCAGCTTCGTCGGCTTGCTGGCACTCGCGTGGCCACTTCATCGCCGAGCGCGTGTCGCGCTTGCGCAGGGGCTGTTCCTCGGCGCCCTCGGCGTCGGCGTCGTTGGCAGCACCATCCATCGCGTGCTGGTGCAGCAGCAACCCGAGGCCGAGGTGATGGGCATCTTCGGCGCTGTGGCGCTCGCTGTGAACGTCGCGGCAGCACTCGTGCTCATCCCGCACCGCACCGGCGACGCCAACGCACGAGCCATCTGGCTGTTCTCGCGCAATGACGCCCTCGGCAACTTGGCGGTCGTTGTCGCCGCGGCGCTCGTCGCGTGGACTGCGTCGCCGTGGCCGGACTTGGTGGTTGCATTCGTTATCGCCGCGCTGTTCCTGCAATCCGCGTGGAGCATTATACGGGATGCGCGACGTGAACTAGCCTTGGGACGTTGAGCCGAGCAGCGGATCGCGCGCTCGATTCTGTTCAGCCTTGGACTCCAGCCATGCGCATTCTTCAATCGCTCGTACTGTTTCTTGTAGCCGGCCTGATGGAGATTGGTGGTGGCTACTTGGTCTGGCTCTGGCTTCGGAACGACCGCAGTGTGTGGCTCGGCGCCCTTGGCGGACTGCTGCTCTTCCTGTACGGCGTGTTGCCGACGTTGCAACCAGCGGGCTTCGACTTCGGGCGGGTCTACGCGGCCTATGGCGGCGTGTTCGTCGTGATGTCCGTGCTGTGGGGATGGCGCGTCGACGGGATCAAGCCAGATGCGGCCACCGTGGCGGGCGCCGCGATCTGTCTCATTGGCGTTGGTGTCATCATGTACTGGCCGTATCGAGGATAGCGTGCGGTGCGGTTCGCACGCGCTACGTCTCACCGCTCACGAGGCATCACGTGGAACGAGACGCCAACCATTTGGCGGCGCCACGGTAGCGCAGGCAGGGCCGCCATCGCGCGCCGTTCCCGGAACCCTCGCCTCGAGAATGTACGTCCCCGATGCTGCCGACTCGACCGCAGACCACGCGATGCCGGCAGTGGGACTTTCAGCCGGGGGAACATCGCGCGTGCGTCATCCACTGCACCGACTGCCACGGCGCTCCAGCTCAGATAGAGAAATCGCGCGGTCGGCGGACCAAAAGCGAACGTCCCGAGGAACACCGGGATTCCGCTCGCCGCGTCCCGACGAGCGCGCAACTCACCCGAGAAGTACGGGTGTCCGTCGGAGCCGATCTTACCCGGCAGCACGTCGGTCTTGCACTGGACACCACCAACGATGTCGCGATAGCCGAGGAACAGACGCGGCGGCGAATCGGAAAGACACACCCGAAAGGTCACCCTGAGTTCGGCAGAGTCGGCGCGTGTCATCCGACCAACCCAACACGCTCACGCCCAAGAAGCATGGTGCGCGCGCCGGTCAACGCGAGGTCGCGCTGCGCCGTCGCCGGGCGCAGTCGTTCCAGATAGTTGCGCCGATGAGCGCGACCACACCCGTCCGGATCACGTGCATCACCGGAAAGCCATGGATGAACACGACACAACGTCAACGCCACGCAATCACGCCAAGCTTTCGGCGCGTGGACATGACCATTACCCGGTGACCTTCGTCGCCGTGTACCCCAGAGTCTTGATGGCCGCGATCATCTGCGCCTCGGTGACCTTCGTCGGATCGTACGTGACCACCGCCGTTCCCTTCTCGTAGCTCACATCGGCTTTGGCCACGCCGGGCAGGCGGGTGAGAACTTTCCGCGTACTCAGGACGCATCCGGCACATGTCATGCCTTTGACCGTGAACGTAATCGTCTGCGATGCCGCGACTTGCTGTGCGGCCGATGCCGACGTGACGGGTGTTGGCGTCGTGGGGGGCTGCGCGTCGCCGGGCACCTGCGCCGGCAGCGTGGCGGCGTACGCGGCCGGCACGAGACCGAAGAAGGTGGCGCCACCCGGCCTGCTCGACCCGCACACGTCGCAGAGCGCAATGGTGCCGGTGACGGCGAAAATTCCGAGGGTGGCGAGTGGCTTGTGCATTGGCATAGGGAGAGTGGAAGGAAAGTGTGCGCCGTGTGCGTCGTGTGGCCAGCCGGTGGCAGACCACGCAGCGCCGAACGTTGCGCTACGACGGATCAGAGCAGGAGCACGGACCACCGCTCGAACGTGAGGAACACCAGCGCCACGACGGTGGCGAGCCACAGCAGGACCTTGTCGCGTGTGCGGTCGCGGGGGACGGTACACGTCCCATCCGGCGCACACGCCGGGGCTTCGCGTCGGCCGTACACCACGTAAAAGCCGAGCGCCAACAGCACGACGGCCACTGCGGTGAACAACGGTTGCAGCGGCGCAAACGTGCTGGCGAGCCCCGCGCCGACGCCCAGAGTGACGAACAACAACGGGCCGACGCAGCAGAGCGAGGCGAGAAACGCGGCGCCGATGGCGCCGAGCGCGGCGAGCAGTCCGCGTCGCACCCGCGGTGCGCTCGTGACGTCCGGGATCGTCATGCGCAGCAGCTCAACTTCGCGACGCCCATCGAGCCGCCCTGCGCGGCGAGTTTGAGGCTCTCGACCCACGTGAGATATGGGTGCAGCGTGCCTGAGAGATCGCGCACGGTCAGCCCCAAGCGCACCGCGAGCGTCGCCTCGCCCATGAACTCACCCGCATTGGGAGCGACCGCGTGCACGCCCAGAATGCGGCCGGAGCCCGTCTCGCTAACGAGTTTTACGAGACCGCGCCGGTCGTAGCTCACCAGCGCACGGGGAACGTGAGCCATGTCTAGTACGCTCACGTCGACATGATGACCCGCAGCGCGCGCGGCCGCCTCGGTCAGACCCACCGACGCGACCTGCGGCGCCGTGAACGTCACGCTCGGGACAGCGGTTAGGTCGAGTTCGCGTGGTGCGTCACTCGCGGCGCCGACGCCGTGCAGAGCCTTCAACGCATTCTCCGCCGCCACACGCCCACCAGCGGCCGCCACATACACGTAGCCCGGGCCGCCGGTCACGTCACCGGCCGCGTACACGTCTGCGTGCGCGGTGCGCAGCATGGCATCGGTCTGGATATAGCCAGTCGGCGACAGCGTCACCCCGACGTCCTCCAACCCCAGATCACGCGTGTTCGGACGACGGCCCGTGGCGACGAGCACGCGCTCGGCCCGGAGCTGCCCCTCGAGCGTGCCTTGGGTGATGTGCACAACGACCTCGGTGCCGTCGCGCTCAACGCGGGTCGCGCTCGTACCCGTGTGGATCTCGATCCCCTCGGCTTCGAGCGCCTCGCGCAGCACGGCCGCGATCTCCAGATCTTCGCCCGGAAGCAATTGTGCACGCCGTTGGACGAGCACGACCCGAACGCCAAAGCGCGCGAACATCTGCCCGAGCTCGACGCCCACGGGACCGCCGCCGAGCACGATCATCGACGCCGGCAGCGCGTCCAGGGCCATCGCGCTCGTGCTGTCGAGCGCATCGACCGCGTCGAGGCCCGGAATCGACGGGAGCGCCGCCGAGGCGCCGGTGGCCACAATCACCTTGCGGGCCGTATGATCTCGCCCCGTCGCGGCATCGCCCACACGCACGCGCAGCACACCGTCCGCACCCGGCAGCAGCCGTGCGTGCCCGATTAAGCGCGCGACGCCGGGATAGCTCGCGAGCACGTCGGCGTACTTGGCCTCGCGCAGCTCCTCCACCAGCGCGTCCTTCTGTCGGACG
>CAWJMR010000012.1:0-51459 GCA_963843965.1 uncultured Gemmatimonadaceae bacterium | reverse complement strand
TTCTGAGTAGTTCCACTCGCGTAGCTTTCCTCAAAAAACTTGAACTGCGTTGCCTCTGGATTAAGCGTGTTACTTGCACCAGCGTATGGGGGATTCCGTGTCATGTAAACAGTAGTAGCCGATGCCATATCTTACCCCAGTAACGCGACAGTCGCGTATTTCAGGCTGAAAATATTACTGGCAGAAGCTGCGCTCCATTTACCAGTCACGTTCAATACATATGGCAAGGTAGTATCTACGGTATTCGATGCATACAATGTGCTGATTGACACATCGGTAGCATTGACGCCAGTCGAATAAAGCACCTTGGCAGTACTTGCAACGCTCCAGCGGTTCCCACGGCAGTAACTACAAACCGAAGTATGATAGTTGCATTGGTAGGGCCAGTGATTGCAGTAAAGTTCGTGGCATTCGAGCCAGCACCGGACCCGCCAGAATACTGGTTCCAGTCAGAACCAATGGAGTGGCGGGGCTATTCAGGTATGTCTTGAAAATAAAGTTCGGGGTGCCAGTGGCGGCAATCGTTGCTTCAAGTGTTACCTGCCATACTGAGCCAAGAGTGAGGCTACCGGCTGGGAATCCCAAAGATGATTTAGCAGCAGGATAATCTGGGCCAAAGTTCACGACATCAGCTGCCACTTGTGTGAACAAGGGAGTTTCAGTCGTGGTATTCTTTAGGTCAGCAGTCGGATTGTATTGCACGAAGCTTGCACCGCTCATGAACATATTTATGCCCTGAATGGTTTCAAACATCTTTGCATCAGTAGACTGCATTGGAGTCTGTATAAGCGCCATATCAGTCTCCTTAGTTCAAGAATGTCACGTAGGCGTTGTTCACAGTGAACGCAGTCGTGGTGATCGTACCAGTGGTGGTGATATCCAGGATGTTTGCAATCGTGGTATCAAAGGACCCAGTGGTAGATGGGGAAGAGGGCGTACCCAACACGCGCAGTCAGGATACGAGCGGCTTCGACGACGCCGTGCGTGCGGCTGCCAATGCCGATGTCGCCCTGCTCGTGCTGGGCGAGGAATCGATCCTCTCGGGCGAAGCGCACTGCCGGGCTGACGTCTCCCTTCCCGGAGCCCAGGAAGCCCTGGTAGAGGCCATTGTGGCCACAGGAACGCCCGTCGTGCTGGTGGTCATGGCCGGACGGGCACTGGCACTCGAGCGCGTGGCGCATCGCGTGCATGCGCTGCTGTACGCGTGGCATCCGGGAACGATGGGCGGGGCCGCCATCGTGGATCTGCTGTTCGGTGCGGCGTCACCGTCGGCGCGACTGCCCGTCACGCTGCCTCGAGCGACCGGTCAGATCCCGATCTACTACGCGCACAAGAACACCGGAAAGCCGGCCACGCCCGAATCGGTCGTCTCGATGCACGACATCCACCCGCGGGCGCCGCAGCTGTCGGTCGGCAATACGTCGTTCCATCTCGACGTCGATCCGTCGCCCCTGTATCCGTTCGGCTTCGGACTCACCTACACGTACGTCGAGTACGAAGCGCCGTCACTCCGCCTCGCCGACGTGCCACTCGATGGGACCGTGGAAATCAGTGCCACGCTCACCAATCGCGGCGCCCGCGCTGCCGACGAGGTCGTGCAGTTGTATGTCCGAGATCTCGTGGGCAGTGCCACACGTCCGGTGAAGGAGCTCAAGGGCTTTCAGCGAGTGCACCTCGCCGCCGGCGAGCGGCGAACCGTGCGCTTTGCGTTGCCAGTCGCGCAGCTCGCGTTTCACGGCCGGGATCTGCAGCGCGCCGTCGAGCCCGGACGTTTTCATGCCTGGATCGCACCGCATGCTGGCACCACGACGTCCGTCGAATTTTCCGTGCATTCCTGAAGCTGTTCTCTTTCTCTCTCTCTGATGACCACCATGACGCGACACGAGATCGTGGCCGAGCGCGCTGAGTCGCTGCTGGCCCGCATGAGCCTCGCTCAGAAGCTCGGCCAGATGATCATGTCCGAGCGCATGACCACGACGCCCGACGACGTCCGCGAATACCACGTGGGCTCCGTGCTCAGTGGCGGCGGATCCGCACCCGGTGCCAATGCCGTGCGCGACTGGGTGGACATGAACGACGCCTACTGGGCGGCGTCGATGTCCGACGCGGATGGCCGGTTGCCCATCCCGCTGCTGTATGCCGTCGATGCCGTGCACGGCCATGCCAACGTGCTCGGCGCCACCGTCTTCCCGCACAACATCGGCCTCGGTTGCGCGCGCGATCCCGAACTGGTTGAGCGCACCGCGCGCGTGATGGCGAAGGAAGTGCTGGCCACCGGTGTGGACTGGACCTTCGCGCCGACATTGGCCGTGGCGCAGAACATCCACTGGGGACGCACGTACGAAAGCTTCTCGGAAGATCCGGCACTCGTCGCCTCGTATGCCGCGGGCTATGTGCGTGGCGTGCAGCACGACCTCGGCACCGATGGCGTGATCGCCTGCGCGAAGCATTGGGTCGGTGACGGTGGCACTGCCGCCGGCAACGATCAGGGAGACACCGCGATGTCGGAGGCGGAGCTCGAGCGCACGCATATGTCTCCGTATTATCCGGCGCTCGAGGCGGGCCTGCTGACCGTAATGGCGTCGTTCAACAGCTGGAACGGCGAGAAGTGCCACGGGCATCGCTATCTGCTCACCGACGTGCTCAAGGGCCGCCTGGGCTTCGACGGACTCGTCGTATCGGATTGGGATGGCGTCGACTATCTGCACGAGGACTATGGCACCGCGATCGGCATGGCGGCCAATGCCGGCATCGACGTATTCATGGTGTCGCTGGAGTGGAAGCTGTGCCTCGCGTTGTTGCAGCAGCAGGTGGAGGCCGGCATCGTGCCGATGTCGCGGATCGATGATGCGGTCCGTCGGATTCTTAGTGTGAAGCTCCGCTTCGGGCTGTTCGAGAAGCCGCGGCCGGCCGATCGTACCTGGTCGAACAGCGAATGCTTCGGCAGCGCGGCGCACCGCGAGATCGCCCGCGAGGCCGTGCGGAAGTCGCTGGTGCTACTCAAGAATGAGAACGCGTTGCTGCCCCTCTCGCGGGCTGCGCGCATTCTCGTGACGGGCAAGAGCGCGCACAATCGCGGACACCAGTGCGGCGGCTTCACCGTCGCGTGGCAAGGCGAGACCACGAATGAGGCGATCGTGGGCGGCACGTCGATCTGGGAGGGCATTCAGGCCGTCGCCCCGATGGCGACGCTCGACGAAAGCGGTGTGTCGGCCGATCCCGCGCATCATGACGTGGCCATCGTCGTGGTCGGTGAAAAGCCCTACGCCGAAGGCATGGGAGATCTGCGCTCGGGTGGACGGGTCGAGAAGGGCTCGCACAATCCCGCAAAGCCGCACAATCTGGCGCCCTATGGCAAGACGATCGAACTCGCGCAGCTGCACCCGGAAGATCTCGCGCTCATCACCGCGATTGCGGCCAAGGGCATTCCCGTGGTCACCGTGTTTGTTGGCGGACGTCCGCTCGTGGTGAACGCAGAGCTCGACGCATCACAGGCGTTCGTCGCCGCGTGGCTGCCCGGCTCGGAAGGGCAGGGAGTCGCCGACGTCCTCCTCGGCGACTACCCGTTTCATGGCGCATTGTCATTCGCGTGGCCGCAGAGCGCGGCGCCGTCGTACAAAGACGAGGCGCCGCGGTTCGCGCGTGGTTACGGACTCACGACAGGCTGATTGGCCAGCCCACGGCGCCGTTCGAGTTCCTGACGGACGTCGTGGGCCTTCTCCTCGGTGATCGGATAGCCCGCGATCGTCCAGATCGCGATACCCGACGCGATGAACGGCACGAAGATGTCGCACAGCCGCAGCAGCACCAGCGTCTGCGAAGTCTGCTGCCCCAGCCAAGGGCCACGTTGAAGCCGGTGGCGTTGAGCAGGTAACCGCCGCCCGCCAGCGCGGCAGCCATGCCGACCTTCACCACCCACCAGAAGATCGAGCCGAACATCCCCTCGCGACGCTGGTGCGTCTCGAGTTCGTCGACGTCCACGACGTCGGCGATCATCGATCCCATCAGTGTGAACAGTCCGCCGAGCCCGAAGGCGATCAGCGGCGCGGGGACAGGAGAAGCAGCCAGGGCCGCGTGGGGTCGTAGCAGAACCACTTCATCGCGTAGCCGACCATGGAGATGCCGGTCGAGACGTAGAACGCCTTCGCTTGCCGATCTCGTGCTAGCCACGTGATGAAGAAGATGACGAGGAACGTCGAGATGGCACCAACGGTCCCGGAGTATCCGGCGTACTTCGGCGCCCAGCTCCTGATTGCCGCCGAACACGTAGTAGATGATCACGTAGAACTGGAACGACGAGATCATGATGAAGCCGTTGAACACCAGGAACGTCGCCACGCAGAGCTTGAGGAACGGCTTCGGACTTGAGCGTGGTTGCAAAGCCCTTGGCGAACGTCGGCCAGTATTGCGCTTCACCGACTGCCACGCGGCTCTCGACCCGGGCCCTCAGCGACTCGGCGGTCTTGGCGGCACTGCTGGAGAATCGCTCGCGGAGGAAGATCGCCGGCAGCATGCCGACGACGATCGCAACGATGCCGATCCCGATGGCCAGCGAGCGCGCCCCCTCGCCGGCGTCGGAACCAGTCCTTGTTGCGTCATGATCCACAGGAACCACGGCGACACGACATAGGCGAGCTGCCCGATGAAGTTCTGCACGCCCATCAGGCGCGTGCGCTCGTGATAGTCCGGTGTCAGCTCGTAGCCTAAGCGCGACCCACGGCGTCGCGAAGATCGTGTACGCCAAGTAGAAGATCGTGGAGCCGGCGGTGAAGTACCAGAAGTAGAACATCTGGCTCTTGCCTTCCGGCATCAGCCACAGCAGCGCGAAGAAGAGTCCCGACGAGGATCGCGCCGATGAAGATGTACGGACGACGTCGCCCCCAGCGCGAGCGCGTCTGATCCGAGATGAAGCCCATCAGCGGATCGGTCAGCGCGTCGGTGATGCGCGGCAGCGCGCTCGCGCAGGCCGACCAGCGCCGGATCCATGCCGAACCCAAGGTTGAGAATGATCAACATGCCGCCGATCGCCGCCGCCAGCAGGTTGTTCACGAATGCGCCCATCCCGTACGCGAGCTTGCCGGTGAACGGGATGCGATCCTCGATCGGCGTCGCGTACTCTCCGGTCAGCCGACCCTTCCCGAGTCGCGTATGCCACGCCGCAATCGCCGTTTTCGCGATGCGGCGAGTGGCGCTGCCGTCGCTCACTTGGCAACCTCATACACGCGCACCCAGTCCACGACCATCGACTGCGGGAATGTCGTGATCGCATCGGGCGCGCCCACGAAATTGCCACCCACGGCCACGTTCAGGATGATGAAGAACGGCTTCTCGAACACCCACGGACCCTTCACATCGGCCGGCGTCGACGTGAAGTACTTCTCGCCGTCGATGAAGTGCTCGATCTTCTCCGGCGACCACTCCACTGCGTACACGTGGAAATCATTGTCGAGTCGCGCCAGCGTGAGCGTCTTCGCCTTCGTGCGCGCCGCGCCACCGGAGTAGCCCGGGCCGTGCAGGGTGCCGATCACCGTGCTCGGTTCCTGACCGCGGTACTCCATGATGTCGATCTCACCCGTCTGCGGCCAACCGACCGTCGGGAAGTCCGTGCCGAGCATCCAGAACGCGGGCCACATGCCACGGCCACGTGGCAGTTTCATGCGACCTTCAATGCGGCCGTACTTGAACGACTGCTTGCCCAGCGTGATCAATCGCGCCGACGTGTACTGCCGGCCGAGATACGGTTCGCGCCGCGCCGTGATCACCAGATTGCCGCTGCCGTCGAGGGAGGCGTTCGATGCGCGATCGGTGTCGTACTCCAGCTGCGCGTTCCCCCAGTCTTCGCCCACGTCGAACTTCCAGTTGGCCGTGTTGGCAACCTGTCCCGCCGGCCCGCTGAAGTCGTCCTCCCACACCAAGGTGCGGGCGGGGGCTTCCGTCGACGAGGAACATCCGGCAATGGAACAGACAAGAACAGCGGCAATGACGCGGCGCATGGCGGGCGGGGGTTACGGCGACTGAGCCTGGGTGGGAAGGAGCGACTTGGGATCCTGCAGGACCGCATCGAGCACGAGCGTCGCCGCACCGATGGCGATGGACCGATCGCCGAGCGTGCTGACATGAATTTCCGACGAGGCGACGGCGCTCACGAACGTGCGCCGCAGCACTGTTTCTCGAATCGGGACGAGCACCTGTTCGCGCAGCTTGGGGAGTCCACCGCCAAGAATCACGGCGGCAGGATTGAGCAGATTCAGCATGCCGGCAATCACGGCGCCGATGTGTTCCGCCGCTTCGTGCACGACGCGCGAGGCGAGCGGATCCCCCGCCTTCGCAGCCGCTTCCAGCGTGTTGGTGGTGATCTCGCCGGCGGCGAAGTCGCTCGAGGGGTACTCGGGTGCCAACTCTTTCGCGCGCGTGACCAGTTCCTGTGATCCCACGTAGGTGGTCAGACAGCCGCGATTGCCGCAGATGCAGGGATGGCCGTGCACATCGATGGTGACGTGGCCGATTTCACCGGCCACGCCGCCGGCGCCCCGATAGATCCGCCCGCCGATGAAGTGACCGGCACCGATACCGGTGGCAATCTTGATGAACGTGAAGTCGGACAGTCCTCGCGCCGCGCCCCACCAGTGTTCGGCCAACGCGCCCAGATTCGCATCGTTGTCCAGCAGGACGGGCACACCGTACCTCGCGCTCAACGCCTCGAGCCCGTGTCGGCCATCCCAGTGCACCATCGCAAGTCGCGACACCCGTTCCGGATGGCGAGGGTCCATCGGGCTGGGCAGCGCCACGCCGATTCCGAGCAACGGAGCCGCGTCGACATCGATCATCCCCAGGCACGCGTCGCAGAGCTTCGCGATCAGTTGCCGCGTGCCCTCCGCGTCGCGATGCACCGGGAACTCCTGATGCTGCCAGGCGCGCACGCGGCCGCGCAGGTCGGTCACCACCACGGACACGTGCGACGCGCCGACGTCGACGCCAAGGAGCGAGAAGGCCTCGTATTGAAACGCCAGCACGATCGGTCGACGTCCCCCGCTCGATGCCCCCACGCCCGCCTCGGCTACGAGACGCGTCGGCAACAGCGCATCCACGATCTCGGACACGGTAGAGCGTGACACCTCCAGTCGCCGTGCAATATCGGCGCGTGAGATGTGCTCCTCGTCCCAGATCAATCGCAGGATCGTGGTGGCGAGCGGGCGGGGGCGGGACGGGTCAGCGCCTGGGGCGCCGACCTCGCAGCGGATGGTGTCGGTCATCGGTCTCTCCGTAGGGCTCGAGCGGGCAGCCCCGAAGATAGCGCTACTTGTGCACCAGCACGTTGTCCACGTACACGGTTTTCAGATCGCCCGAGAAGATCAGCTGCGCCAGATGGGCGCGGGCCGTGAGTCCCGGAAAAGCCGTGAACGGGATGTTGAGCGTGACCCAGCTCCCGGTGCCGAGCGCCGGCGTAGACGTCGCCGTGAGGGTCACTTCGTGCTCCGTGTCATCCCCGCCGCCGAACGCGCCGTTGGCTCCGAAGTCCACCAGCTTCACCTTGAAGATCGCCGGCGCCGCCGTGGCGTCCGGCGTCCAGATGTCCATCGAGAAGTGCGTCATCGTGCTCGCGTTGATCTGCTTCGAGATGAACTCGATGCCGGCAAACACGACGTTGCTGTACCGCTTCACGTCGTCCGTTCCGATCTTGATGTCCGCCACATCCGCCTGGTCCCAGTCGGCCGACCACGTATCCGCGCCGTTGCTGGTGTACGCGTTCGAGTACAAGGCGATCGCATTCGCCGCCGTGTACGTCGGCGTGGGGGCGGCGGTGGTCGGTGCGGTGGGCGCGCCGCTGGCCCGATAGAAGTAGACGTTGTCGACGTACAGCGTGGTCAGCGATCCCGACAGAATCAGCTGCGCGAGATTCTTGCGCGTGGTGAGACCGGTGAAGGCCGAGAACGGAATGTCGAGCGAGATCCAGGCCCCCGTGGTAAAGGCGGGCGTCGTCGTGCGCGTGATCGAGATCTCGTGCTCCACGTCATCACCGCCGAACACGCCGTTGGCGCCGAAGTCCACCAGCTTGATCTTGAGCAGCGCCGGCAGCGCCGTCGCATCCGGCGTCCACAGATCCATGTGCATCGTGGTCATCGCCGTGGCATCCACCTGCGACGTCGTGAACTCGATGCCGGCGAACGACATGCCCGTGTATCGCTTCACGTCATCGTTGGCCACCTTGACGTCCGCCACATCGGCCACGTCCCAGTCGGCCGACCACGTGCCCACCGTGCGGTTCGTGTACGCGTTGCTGAACAGCGAGATCACGTCGGTCGCCGCCCGCGTCGGCGTCGGTGCCGCCACCGTCGGCGCGTTCGGCGTCGGCGGGGCCGCGGTCTTGTAGAAGTACACGTTGTCGAGGTACACCGTCGCGCTCGATCCCAGCAGAATGAGCTGCGCGAGGTTGGCGCGCCGCGTCAGACCGGTGAACGACGACATCGGGATGTCGATGCTGTTCCACGCATTGGCCACCAGCGGCGGCGTGCTGCCCGGCGTGATCGCCACTTCGTGCTCGGAGTCATCGCCGCCACCGAACGCGTTATTGGGGCCGAAGTCCACCAGCTTCACCCGGAACGAGGCCGCGTCGTACACGTACACGTCGAGGTGAATGTGCGTCATGGTGGACGCGTTGACCTTCGTGCCGATGAACTCAGCCGCTGCGAACGTGAGGTTCGTGTAGCGCTTGGTCGCATTGCCGCCGATCTGGACGTCGGCGACGTCGGCCTGATCGAACGAAGCCGACCACGTATCCACCGGCACATTGGTGTAGGCGTTGCTGAACAGAGAGATGACGTCGGCCGCGGCGCGTGTCGGGGTCGGC
The DNA here is from genome assembly GCA_963843965.1 of uncultured Gemmatimonadaceae bacterium. Lineage (GTDB taxonomy): Bacteria > Gemmatimonadota > Gemmatimonadetes > Gemmatimonadales > Gemmatimonadaceae > Gemmatimonas. The sequence continues at coordinate 42,611 of CAWJMR010000012.1, read as the reverse complement.
GCGGCAGCGCTCGGTGCCGTCTGCGTGCGAAGCGTGATCGTTCCGGTCGCGGTCGTTTCGCCCAGCTTCGCCGTAATCGTGCTGGTGCCCACGCCAACCGTGGTGATCGCCCCCGTTGCACTGACAGTGGCCACCGCCGCGTTCGACGAGGCGAACGTGAAGTAGCCGGCCGCGGCTTCCGTGATCTGCTCTACGCCGCCGATCGTGTGCGCTACCTTCGTGCCCGTCACGGCCACCGTCGCGCCCACTTCTGACGTAATCGACTGCGTCGGGATGCTCGGGCGAGGCGTGCCCAGATCGACCGTCTCGAACTTGATGTCGTCGAACCAAAGAGTGTAGCCGACGCCGTTCTCCGGCCCTTCGGCGAAGTAGAACATGCCGCGCTCCGCCGTCAGCTTCGACGCCAGCGGAATCGGCAACGTGTACTTGGTCCAGCTCGTGGTCAGGTCGATCGCGCTCCGCTGTGCGGTCAACGTCGACGTGCCGGTGTTGTCGTTGCCGAGGCCCACCACATCGAGCTTTGCGCTGATGCTGGCCTTCGCCCAAAAGGTCACCGCGTTGTACGCGCTCAGGTTTCTCGGCACCTGGGCGACGAAGGCACCGCCCGCGTAGCCGCCGCTGGCATCACCCGGACCCGGTACGATCACTTTGAGAGCGGCCGTCCCCTCATGCTTCATCGTCCCGTCCGACGACAGGGCGTCGGTCTTCGAGCCACTGAACGCCTGAAAGTCGACACCGGCGCCGATGGCGTCGCCGAAAATGGTGCCGCCAGACGGGAACGGGGCGGGCTCGAGCATGCTCGTGTCACGGCTGCAGGCAGCGGTCAGCAACAAACCGGCAAGGCCCAGCAGGCGGGATGCGGACGAGGGCAAAAGCATGGCGATTCACTCCGGGGGAAATAGCGGAGGCGCTGGCAGGCGGCCCGGGAGGGAGAGGCGCGCCGAAAAGTTTGTCCAGTAACCGAACAAAGAATGTCGCAACTCTGGCAGCCTGTCAAGGAAATTCTTGTAAGCAGCCGAAGGCTTGGTCCCGCCGTGTCGGTTCCATAACTTTGCGCGGATGCCGCATAATCATCCGCCGCATCGCGACTTCCTGAACATCGCCGACTTCTCCCCCGCGGAGACGTTCGCCCTGCTCAACCTGGCCGAACGCATGCGCACCGGCGCGTATGATCGTAAGCCGTTGGCGGGGAAGGCGTTGGCCATGATCTTCATGAAGTCTTCCACGCGTACGCGCGTGTCGTTCGAAGTCGGGGTGACGCAATTGGGCGGCACCGCGCACTTCCTCTCGCCCCGCGATGTCCAGTTGGGTCGGGGAGAGCCGATCGCTGACACCGCGCGCGTGCTCGACCGCTACGTGCACGGCATCATGATCCGCACCTTTGCCCATGCCGACGTGGAAACGCTGGCCGAGTATGCCAGGGTGCCCATCATCAACGGCCTCACCGATCTGTCGCATCCCTGTCAGATCCTGGCCGACGTGCTCACGATCCAGCAGCACCTGGGCGACGTGCGCGGCAAGACGGTGGCATGGATCGGCGACGGCAACAACATGGCCAACTCGTGGATCGAGGCGGCGGCACATCTCGGCTTTACGCTGAAGCTCGCCTGTCCTGAAGGGTACGATCCCGATGAGACCTTTTTAAGTGCCGGCATCGCGTCAGGCATGGTGCAACTGCTGCGCGATCCGCGCGAAGCGGTGGCCGGTGCCGACGTCGTGACCACCGACGTGTGGGCCTCGATGGGACAGGAGGAGGAGCAAGCCAAGCGGGCGTTGGCGTTTGCACTCTATCAAGTGGACGCGCCGCTCATGGCGCTGGCGGCACCGCACGCCATCTTCTTGCACTGCCTTCCAGCGCATCGCGGCGAGGAAGTCACGGCCGAGGTCCTCGATGGCCCCCAGAGCGTCGTGTGGGATGAGGCCGAGAATCGCCTGCATATCCAGAAGGCGATCATGGCTGCGCTGATGGGGAACGAAGCGCTCTAACCCGGAATTCACACCACATGCCAATCGCTGAAGGAATACCCGCTCCCGATTTCACGCTGCCCACCGACGCCGGCGACACGCTCACGCTGTCATCGCTCCGTGGTCAGTGGGTCGTACTCTTCGCCTATCCCAAGGACGACACCTCCGGCTGCACGATCGAGGCGTGCGAGTTCCGCGACGCGCTCCCGCGCTTCGATGCGTCGAAAGCGGTCATTCTCGGCATCAGCCCCGACTCCGTGAAGTCGCACGTGAAGTTCAAGGCGAAGTTCGAACTGCCGTACACGCTCCTCGCCGACGAGGAGAAGACCGTGTTGCAGGCGTACGACGTGTGGAAGGAAAAATCCATGTACGGCAAGAAGTACATGGGGGTGGAGCGCACCACCTTTCTGATCGACCCCAAGGGTCAGATTGCCAAGGTCTTCGAAAAGGTGAAGCCGGCCGGTCACGCCGCTGAAGTGATGGCGGCGATCGCCTGATTTTACCGGGAATCACTGCCAGCGTGGCAATTCGCTGGCACGTTCCTGCCAGATTGGTCATGTTATAGGGCGCGGCCGCTCCGGCCGCGCCTTGCTTCTTTTCCAGACATGACAGCTATCGCTCCCGGCACGCTCAAGCGTACGCCGCTCCACGACGTTCACGTCGCGCTTGGCGCGAAGATCGTCCCCTTCGCCGGCTATGAAATGCCGGTGCAGTATCCCACCGGCATCACCGCCGAGCACAACGCCGTGCGCAATGCGTGCGGTATGTTCGACGTGTCGCATATGGGCGAGGTGATTGTGCGCGGTCCCGATGCGATACGTTTCGTGTCGTCGGTGACCAGCAACGACGTCGAGGCGCTCGCCATCGGGCAGATCCAGTACTCCACGTTGCTGCGCGCTGACGGCACGATCGTCGATGACTTGCTCGTGTATCGGTTCGCCGATCATCTCATGCTGGTGATCAACGCCAGTAATCGCGACAAGGATCTGGCGCACCTCCGGGAGAACCTCGCGGGCTTCGACTGCACGCTGACGGACATCTCCGACAGCATCGCGTTGCTCGCCGTGCAGGGACCGCAGGCGCCGGCGATCGTGGCGTCGCTGGCCGATGTGCCGCTCGACGGCATCAAGTACTACTGGTTTACCGAGGGCAATGTGGCTGGAGTGCCGTGCATCATTTCACGGACCGGCTACACCGGCGAGCTCGGGTTCGAGTTGTACTTCGACGCCTCGCACGCCGTGGTCGTGTGGAACGCCGTGATGGCTGCCGGTGCGGTGACGCCCGCAGGACTCGGTTGCCGCGATTCGTTGCGTCTCGAGGCGGGCATGTGCCTGTACGGCAACGAACTCGATGATCGCACTACGCCGATCGAGGCAGGGCTGAACTGGCTCGTGAAGCTCGCCAAGCGCGAGCCGTTCCTCGGCAAGGACGTGCTGGTTCGTCAGCATCAGGAAGGTACCGACCGCAAGCTGGTTGGCTTCACGATCGATGAGCGCGCGATCCCGCGCCACGGTCACGGGGTGGTATACGGTGGCGTCGCCATCGGCGAAGTGTGCAGCGGCTGCATGAGCCCGACCCTCGGCGTGCCGATCGGCACCTGCTATCTGCCGGCCGCCGCGGCCGTGGAGGGCACCACATTCGAGATCGATATCCGTGGACGGAAGCTGCCGGCCCGTGTCGTGAAGCTGCCGTTCTATAAGCGGGCAGGGAAGGCGTGAGCGCACGTCCGCGCCCCGCAGCAATGCGGCGTGGCGGCGTGGATGACGGCGCCGCCAGCGTCGTGGCAATACTCATGACCGACGTCGAGCCGGCGGTGCGATTGAACGCCGCGCTCGAGGCCGCGGGATTGACGACCGTAACGATTTCGCCGATGGATGATGTGCGCGGTGATTTGCGCCGTGCGCGTCCCGACATCGTCGTGCTGACCGGCGCGTTGCTCGACGCCGCGAACATGTCGCTCGTGCGGCGTCTGCTGTGGGAGAACGTGGCCGTGCTCGGCTTCACCGATGTCTCCGATCCGCAAATGGTCGAGCGGCTGCGCGAGATCGGCTATGCCGAAACGTGGCCGAAGCCGGTGCGGATCGAGGATGTCGTGGACAGTGTGAAGCGCCGGCTGGAGCGTCAGCGTCTGGCGGAGCTAACCGGACTGGTCGGTGAGTCAGCGGCGATACGCGAAGTGCTCGTCAAAGTCGAGCAGATCGCGCCGGTGACGAGCACGGTGCTCATCGAGGGTGAAAGCGGTACTGGTAAAGAACTCGTGGCGCGTGCGATTCATCGCCTCAGTCCGCGGCGAGGCAAGCCGTTCATTGCGGTGAACGTGGGTGCGCTGACCGAGACGCTGCTCGAGAGCGAACTCTTCGGGCATGAGAAGGGCTCCTTTACCGGCGCGGCCGAGCGTCGCCTCGGTCGCTTTGAATTGGCGGACACCGGAACGCTCTTTCTCGATGAGATTGGCGAGATACCGTCGAGCACGCAGGTGAAGCTGTTGCGTGTGCTCGAGGAGCGTGAAGTCACGCGCGTGGGCAGCGGTCATCCGATTCCAATCGACGTGCGGGTCGTCGCGGCCACGAACCGTCCATTACGCGAGCATGTCGAGGACGGCGGCTTTCGTGCCGATCTGTTCTATCGACTCAACGTGCTCGGGATTTATCTGCCGCCGCTGCGTGAGCGTCGCGACGACATCCCGCTGTTGGTCCGTCGCTTCGTCACCGAGTTCGCGTCGCTGCACGATCGCGAGTTCCACGGGATCTCGGCCGAGGCGCTGGCACTGTTGGTGGAGTACGACTGGCCCGGCAACGTGCGCGAATTGCGCAATCTCGTGGAAAGCATGGTCGTGCTTGCTCACGGACGTGAAATCGGCCCGGATGACATCCCTCGAGCGATTCGCGAGGGTGGCGGTCGGCGGCGTCTGCCGGTTCACGTGGGGCCGATGGTGCGGGAGGGCGAGCGGGCGCAGGGGCGCGAGCTCGAATTCATCGTGCGATCGCTGGTCGAATTGAAGTTACAAGTTGAGGAGTTACGTCGTCGGATGGACGTGGAAAATCGGGCGCCGGCGTCGGGCTGGGTCGGTGACGTGCGCGCGCCGTCCGTGGGAGCAGGCGAGGTCTCGGGCGAGGTGATGCCGATGCCGGGTTTTGGACTGATGCGCGGTATCGAACCTCGCGAGCAGGGTCCTCAGGCGACGGTGATCACGCTTGGGCCCGGCATGACCATGGCTGAAATCGAGCGGTTGGCGATCCAGGCGGCGCTGCGGGACAACGCCGGGAACCGGCGGAAGGCGGCAGATCTGCTGGGGATCGGGGAGCGTACCCTGTATCGGAAGCTCCGGGAGTACGACGGGGAAGAGCTCGAGAGCGGAGACGAGGGGATCGCCCCCCTCGACGAAACTTGAGGTCTGGGACGATACGTCCATGCCGGACAACGCGTTGTGGAATTCTGAGTCTTGCTGGAAAGCGACTCGGGTCACATATTAGCTCCGCAGAGAACCGAACACAGGTGTTTGGTATGCATCAGCCGCGGAGACATTCCTGTCCATACCCGTCAATTTCGGCATGACGTCCCCTCAGACCCCCTCCGGTATGATTGCCGGGAGTGTGCTGCCTATTCGTCGGGCCGAAGAGCTGATTGCCACCCTTCCCGGGGTGTTGTCGGTTCGTATCGTACCGAACGAGACGGGCGCCGTGGATGAGATCCACGTGCTGACCACCGACCTCGTACAGCCGAAGAATACTGTTCGCAATATCGAGAGCGCGCTCATGGCGCAGCTCGGTCTTCGGGTGAATCACCGGAAGATTTCGATTGCGACGACCTTGGACGCCCCGCGGGCGGCCGATATGCCCTCCGCCGCACCGCCGTCGGCCGGTCTGAGCGCGATGGCTGGCGGTGCAGCGGCGTCCTCAGCGGCTCCGACTTTAGCGCCATCGCCCGCTCCTGCGGTTTCGGCGGCCGCATCCGTTGCGTCTGCGTCCCCCGGTGGTCAATTAGGGGGGCCTCCGCGTGCCTCGATGGCCATTTCGCCGTTGGGCGACGCTGCGCCCTCAAGTCGTCGCGTGTTGGTCTTCGAGGATGTGGAAGTTCGTCGGTCGCGGTCGCGCGGAGTGTTGTGCCGGGTGACCCTGAGCCGGGACGGCCAGGAGTTTGTGGGTGAGTCGGAAGGTCAGGAAAGCGAGCGATCGCGGATCGACCTGGCGGCTCGCTCGACGTTGTTGGCGATCGTGTCGGCCACGAAAGCGACGGCGGGCGGAGAACGCTCGTTGGCGCTGGAAGGCTCGAAGCTGATCGACGCCTTTGACCGTGAGTTCATCTTTGTCAGCGTGGCGGCGCGCGTCGGACGCGAGCCGGTAGTACTGACCGGAAGCTGTGAAGTGCGTGAAAGTGCCGAAACGAGCGCCGTGCTCGCGGTGCTGGATGCGACCAACCGCTGGATGCACATCGATCGTTAGCCAAGTTCGTGAAGCGCGGAAGACGGCGCTTCTTTTTACAACTACCCCCCATCGTCTGAACGAGACGACACAAAAAAACGTCCCCGTCAGCCGTCAAGAGCGGAGCTGAGCGGGCAGGCCAAGCAGTAGGAGCGGAGCCAACCTCGTCAAGCATGTGGAGTCCCGAGCGGGACACACGTGACTACCCCGATGGGAGGTGACGCAAAGATGGAATTCGTGGCCCAGCTCGTGAATGCGATGTGGTCGTTTGTTCTGGCCGACATGAAGACCTGGGGTTAATCCCAGCTGACTAGGATGACGGGGACTTTTCTAAGATCATGAAGACAAGCGTTCAGGCATATGTCTACGCGATAGTGGTAGCAGGGTTTGCCGCCCTGCTAGGCTTGTCTTTTGTTGGTCCAAGTTTTCAGCTGGAGCTATTCTATGGCGCCTGCTGGCTAATGTTGGTCGCTTTCGTAAGTGCACTGGTCAACTATCGAGTGAAGGGCAGTACGTTCGGCGAAGTCTCCTTCATTCCGTATCTCTGTGCGGTAGTTTTGTATCCGGCGTGGCCTACTGTGCTGCTGGTCGGCGCAGGTGCGTCGCTGGCGGAGTTCATTCGCCCGAAGGCCGCGATCAAGCGAGCCTTCAACCTCGGTCAGGTTCTGCTTGCCATTTCAGCCGCGACGTTGGTGTATACCGCTCTTGGCGGTGTTTCGCTTCAGGTAAAAGATGACTTCAATGCACTCCCCCACATCGCTGCCGTTTCTACATTCCTCATTGTAAACACGCTCGCCGTTGCAGCGGCGATTGGCCTGGCTGAGGACAAAGGAATCATCAGGACGTGGGTCAGTGGAAATGCTGCAGGGGTGGTCTACGACGTAATCGCAATACCTGCCGTGTTCGCGTTCGCTCGCGCCTATACGGACTGGGGCGTGTGGGGGGTCGTCGTTATCTGCGCGCTTGTACTTGGACTTCGATTTACGTACCAGCATAAGCATCAGCTGGAGACTACCAATAAAGAACTGTTAGAGCTCTTCGTTCACACAGTGGAGTTTCGCGACCCCTATACCTCTGGTCACTCTCAGAGAGTTAGCCGATACTCGCGGATCATTGCGGAGGAAATTGACCTCACCCAAAAGGAGATTGACCGGATCGCTACGGCGGCACTCCTTCATGATGTCGGAAAGATTCACGAGATCTTTGCTCCAATTCTCTCTAAGCCGGGCAGACTGACGGCCGAAGAGAGGGCAATAATGGAGCTTCATCCGATCAAGAGTGCTGAATTGGTAGCCAAGATATCGGATCTCCAAGACATAATTCCCGCCGTACGCCATCATCACGAGAACTGGGACGGAACCGGATATCCGGACCAACTGTCCGGTAAGGATATACCTCTCGGGTCGCGGATCATCATGTTCGCTGATACGATCGATGCGATGACGACGGACCGTCCTTATCGAAAGGCGCTTGGTGAAGCAGAGGTCCGCGCCGAACTGAAGAAGTTTCGAGGAGTGCAGTTTGATCCGTATATATGCGATCGACTCGTCGCCTCTCCGAAGTTCGCACGCCTATTTGACGAGAATGACTCAGGACGTGTGCATTCGCTGACTCAGATCCTCGGGTTGGTCAAGAAGCGGATGAAGACTCCTGCCGTCGCTTAGATTTCGCTATTGGTTCCAACCGTCCGTTAGTTCACGGAGCGCTGTAGATAGCGGGAACCGATCGCGTCTACGTTTCTCGATGTAGTCCAATGCTTTTTCCCTTGCCTCTGCGTGCCGACCTGCTCGATCAAGGGCGTTGAAATAGACAGTTGCCGAAAAGTCATAGGCGCCTGAATGCGCCGTCGCCTCATAGCGGACTGTGGCAACTTCAAGGAGCGCTTCGCTCGGTATCCAATCCGGATCGAGGAGGTGTGTTCCGATCTCTAGAGCGACCAAGTATGCATTCGCCCTGAGCGTCGGAAAGCGGGGGGCCGCTCGCTTGTATCGCTCTAGAAACGCCGTCGCCCGTTCAAACTCCCGGTTGTGGATGGCGAGCCTACAAAAGTAGGTCACGACGTAACCCGATGCGGTCTCGTCCTCCTCGGACTTGAATAGCTCGGCCAGAGTGGTGGTCCAATGGTGCGCTTTCACAGGGTCGGGCATTTCTAAGTACAAGTTCGCTAATTGCCAAGCGGGGTACTGTGCAAGCCGCGGCGCATCAATCTCGATCGCGACCTTATAGCTGAATTCAAACGCTTCGATGGCGGTAGACGTTCTCCCGCACATCCTCAGAGTGAAGGCTGCCCGACCGGCGTCTTGATAGGTTGAAGTCGATGCTGGTTGCCGCTTTGCCCTCTCGTATAGCGCCCGTGCGATCTGTTCGCCCGTGTCCAAGGAACCGAAGATAGTGTGATAAAGCAGTGCCATCCGTTGAATGGTCTCGTCAACGGCGAGTTCCTTTTCGGTTGGTGCGATTACCTGAAAGATGGATGTCGCAGTTGAGCTGTCGCACATGTTACCGCAAATGACGAGGCCTATTTCGGCCGCTCTGAGTCGCGTTGCCTGTGGAAGATGCGTTGTATGTACGACTCGGCGAGTGAACTCTATTAATTCATCTTTGTCGCAAATCGGATCCGCTCGATATGCGGAATCAACGACTGATAGCGCATCTTCGGCCTCAGCTTGCGAAAGCGACTCAAACGAAGTGGGGAGTTCCAAGCCCTTCGCGCCCAAGGCAAGGAACTTCGCATACTCGCCGGAATCGAGCTCCAAGCGAGCCTGCAAGCGTCTCAGTTCAGCCTCGGTTCCATGGGACGACCTGGAGACGCACACTCGATTAAGTGTTTGAAGCAAAGCGCGCGGGCGTCCCGCGGAAACGAGCGAGTCCGCATGCTTAAGTAAAAAACGACGCACCGCTTCTATCCGACCGCTTTGCTCCGTATGCTGAAGCGCCTCCTGCAACATCTCAGCCTCGCCTGATCTCAAAAATTCGCGTTCGAATGCATCCGCGATTGATGATCGGAGCGCAGCACAGACGAGCGACGACAATTGCCTTGTCGCCGCCTTGCCCACCAGCTCGTGCGATACGACCAACGACGCCTCGTCCTGCGCCAGATACCCCTCCTTTTCGAGTCGTTCGAGTGCCGAAAGAAGCTCGTGCGTGGGCAACTCCAGCGATTCCATGATCCGGTCAAGCGACGCGTACTTACCGAGAAGCGAAATAGTTTGTAGCGCGCGCACAGCGGCCGATGGAAGGCGTTCGATGCGCTGATCAAGCAGTGCTTGCAGCGTTGGCGGAATGCCTCCTGCGTCACCGGTCTCTACCCAGTGGTTAACTAGTGCCAGCAAGAAAAAGGGACTGCCTTCGCTGGCGTTCACGATCCAGTCTTCGACCTGCGGAGAGAGCGGGGCCGACATCTCTTGACTCAGCCAACGCGTCAGAGACAGTGACTCTTCCGGAAGCAGGGCATGCAGTTTGACCAACTGTAGCGCTGACGGAGACTTCGACGACCGGTCCACGCGCCGAGCAGGAGGTCGCGTAGTAATGAGCAAAAACACGCGCATCAACCCGACACTCTCCGCGAGATCCACGAGGACATCCCACGACTCATCGTCAATCCAGTGCGCATCTTCAAAGACGAGGAATAGCGGTTTCTCCTCAGTCACTGCCCCTATCAGGTCGATAATAGCATGGCGAACGGAGTGGCTTCTCAATAGAGCCAGGTCAATGCCGAGTGATTGAGTTGCAGTCGACGGCGGCGTTGTGGGCTTCTCACCACTAGTGCTCACTTCGGGTTCACTCACTCCCGCAATCTTTCGCAGCACACTCATGCTTTCAGGAGAACAACCCAGCGCGCCGGGGACGCTGAGAAGCTCCGTGATAGGCTCGAGCAAGGCATGAAGTGGGCGATGTACGTCGCCGTCGCGACATTCCACACGCACCTCTCGAAAGCCTTCGATCTCGGCGATCTTCGACAACTCGTTCGTAAGTCGCGTCTTTCCGATACCCGCGTAGCCCTCGATCATCACCGCGCTCCCGTCGTGCCACCGAGCCCGCCGCATCGCCATCGTCAGATTCGCCAGCTCGGTCGTGCGACCCACGAAATGCCGCTCCGTCGGCACAAACGAGGGACGCTTCTTCGATTGCGGTTCGGTGAATCGCTTCCGCAGCAGTGTCGCCGGCAGCCGGATGTCGCCGGCGGATGGTCCGATCTCGGCGAGATAGCGATCGATGATCGCCACCGCTTCCGCTTTCGAACCCGCCAGCATCGTGCACTCGGCCAGCATCAGCGTCGCCTCCTCGTGAAGCGGATCGAACTGGAGCAACCAGCGCGCCAGCGCTTCCGCTCCCAACCAGTCCGCGCGCTCACGGCGCTTGCGTAACAGTTCCACCAGCACCCGCCGCACCGCCGCATGCACGGTCGCCCGCTGCGCATCGACCCACTCCTGATAGTCCGGCCACGGCGCCACGAAGCTCGGCAAGAACACGCCGAATGGTTCGTTGCCGCGCACCACGTCGCGGTCGAATAGCGCCGCCGTGTGCGACAGGGAGAACGTGGTCACCACCTGCTGTGGATCGAGACACACGCAGTCGCCCATCAGCGACACGTTGATGCCCATCGAGCGCGCTTTGTACAGCGTCTGACGCAGGTTGCCGCGCTGTCGCGCGATCGACTGTCCCGGCCACAGCGAGGACAACAACTCGTCGCGCGGATGCCGGTACTCAGGGCTGTATGCCACGCGCACCAATAGCGCGAACAGCGTTCCCGTGGACGGCACGATCCGGTCCTCACCCAACACCAGGCGCGCGGCGCCCAGGGTCTGGAAGATCAATGGCTGGCCGCCAACGTCGGCGTCACCCGACATGTCCGGCAATGTCAGCTCTTCCCGAGCCGCTGATTGAAGTCGCGCACGCGCCATTGGCACACCCGTCGGCAAGAGAACAGGCTGGGCGATCGTCGTCGCCGGAACGACATGACACTGACCACGAACCGTCAGCGACGCGTCAGCGGGAGTAAATGTCGCCGTAGCGAAGCGATCCCGACAGCGCGGCCGGCGAGTCCGACTGAAGAATGCACGACGGGCGGTCTCTCTCGTGGAGAAACCGCCCGTATCGTGTCATCCGCCCTGTCCCAGTCGGAGTGCCTGACGTGTGCGGAACTCAGGGGAACTCGATCAACGACTCCGTCGGAATTCCATCGGCCTCTGCCTGGAAATTGACCACGAGACGGTGACGCAACACGGCCTTCGCCACGCTCCGCACGTCGTCGAGATCGGGCATCGCCCGTCCGTCCATCGCCGCCCGCGCTTTCGCACCGAGCACGAGATACTGCGACGCGCGCGGACCGGCGCCCCAGCTCACGTACTTCTTCACCTTCGCACTCGCGTTCGGATCATCCGGACGGGTGCTGCGCGCGAGCTTCACGGCGTACTGCACCAGACTCGGCGGCGCCGGCAACCGACGCACGAGACGCTGCAGTCGCAGCAGTTCTTCGCCGCCGACCACGGGACGCACATCACCCTGCGTCGCGCCCGTCGTCGACATCACGATCTGCTCTTCTTCCTCACGCGACGGATAGCCGACGGTGAGTTCGAACATGAAGCGGTCGAGCTGTGCTTCCGGCAACGGATACGTGCCTTCCTGTTCGATCGGATTCTGCGTCGCGAGCACGAAGAACGGCTTCGGCAACTCGTACGTGCGACCCGCCACCGTGACGGTGCGTTCCTGCATGGCCTGCAGCAACGCCGCCTGCGTCTTCGGGGGGGCTCGATTGATTTCGTCGGCCAGGACCATGTTCGCGAACACGGGTCCTTCAGCAAAACGAAACGCCCGCTTGCCGGTGCCGGGTTCTTCCTCCATCAACTCGGTGCCGGTGATGTCACTCGGCATCAGGTCGGGCGTGAACTGCACGCGCGAGAAGGTGAGATCGAGCGCCTGCGCAACCGTCTGCACCAGCAGCGTCTTCGCAAGGCCGGGCACGCCGACGAGCACCACATGTCCGCCGGCGAGCAGCGCGGTGACGAGATCGTCAACCACCTGCGTCTGTCCGACGATGCGCTTTCCGATTTGCGTGGCGAGCTCACGTCGCGCCTCAGCGAGACGGTCGAGCAGGGCGAGGTCGTTCTCGACAGGCGGTGTAGTCACGAGATCGGTGTGAGATGCGAAATGGACGAGCCTGAAAACAGATACGGACGCCCGCGGGCGTCCGTTGCAGTCTCAGAGAATGTAACGCGCGAACCGATGCGCGCGAGCGACGCACCGTACGACACGTGCGTTGGCCCGCGATCAGCGCAGGGCGAACTCGACGCGCTGCTGCACGGGATAGTTCTCGCTGCGCAACGAGGCCACCAGCGTGTAGTGGCCAGGCGACGGGGGCGACCACCGTTCGTCATACACGACCGAGTCATGCGCGTCCAGCAGGCGGTTCTGCATCGCCTGCGTGAAGAGACGCCCCGTGCTCCAGCGCCACACCTCACGTCCGGCGTCGTTCAGCACCACGAAATCGTGCGTCCGGCCATCGGGAAAGTTCAGCTCGACCCGCTTGCGGGAGTCGTTCGCGACTTCGATCGCGAATCGGACCACGCCTTGAGCCGTGTCAACCATGACGTGAGACGTCACACCCTGCTCGACCCCACCTTTGGGGCGCGCGCTGGCCACCGGACTCGGCGTTCGCGGACCACACGCGAACATGAGCACGGCAGCTGCCAGCAGTGGAACGATGATGCGGGAAAGCATCAGGGAGTGGGTCGGATGGTCGGGTCGCGGTAGCCGATGCCAATCATAAGCACCGACATATGCTTGGACGACGCACGGTCACATTTCGATACTTCGCCACGTTATCAACGGCAGCTGTGGCTGTCAAGCATCAGTTGACGCGCTAAGTGACGATGCTGCTTCGCATTTGCCTTTTGGGCGTTGCTCGCATTCGCGTGTCGGTGTTTGTTCGGGTTCGGTCATTTTGATAGCTTGCGAAAAATTTCACAAGCGCCTAGCTTCCGCGCCGAATGGCAGATGAACCGCGGAACCCAACACCCGGCTCGACGCCGCCCGGAGAGCAGTCTCCGTGGGCGCTCGCCGGCCTTGGCATGCAGTTCTTCGCGTCCATCCTGTTGTTCGTGTACGCCGGCAATTGGCTCGACCGCCGGTTCGACACATCGCCCCTCTTCTTGTTGGGCGGGCTGTTCGTAGGCGGGGGAGGAGCATTCTACGCGAGCTATCGGCGACTCATGAAGCCGACCAGTTCGCGGTCCACGGACGACACCGATTCGTTGCCGAAGCCATGACGACCGATCGCGTTGCGCCCAATCGAATGTTCCGTGCACTGCTCGGCTTCACCGCCGCACAGGTCACCCTGGTGGTGGTTGCTGCGTTCATCATGCAGCGGTTCGTCTGGACTGACCCCGCGTCGGCCGGAGCGGTGCGCGCCAGTGCGTGGCTCGCCGTGATCGTGCAGACGTTCACCTTCGCGATCGCGATGCTGGTGGCGCGAACGCAGGTGATGGCGGGATGGGGACTGGGTGTGCTGTTGCGGTTTGCTACGGTGGCGTTCTGGGCCTTCCTGGGAGCCAAGGCGTTGGGGTTGCCGTCTACCCCGGCGTTGATGTCGCTGGTCGTTTTCTACTTCGTCTCGACAGTCATCGAGCCGATCTTTCTGAACGCTCACTAAGACCTGATTCGGATGCAGTCCATGCTCCGCTCGTTGTCCTGTGCCATGTTCCTTGCCCTCGCGCCGTTGGCGTTGAGCGCGCAGGAGTCGGCTGAACACGCCCCGGCCACGCCGGCTGCGGGTCCGGTGGATTTCATTACGCCACACATCACGGACGGCTCGCACTTGGAGATTCCGTGGCCGAACAGCCACCTCGCCAAGGAAATCGAGCTCCCGAAGCTTGCGCCGGTGCACATCGGCAGCATGGAAATCGATCTCTCGCCGACCAAGCATGTCGTGTTCATGCTCCTGGCGGCCGTGATCGTGGCGGTCGTGCTCATCAGCGCGGCGTCGACCTCGAAGCGGCAGCACGAGACCGAAGGCCGCACCAAGGGCTTCGCCGGTGCGATGGAAGCGATGGCGCTGTATCTGCGCAACGAAGTCGTGCTGCCGAACGTCGGACACCACGGCGAAGCGTTCGTGCCGTTTGCGCTCACGCTGTTCTTCTTCATTCTCACCTGCAATCTGTTCGGGATGATCCCGTACGGCTCGACGGCCACCGGCAACATCGCCGTGACCGCGACGCTGGCGATCATCACGGCCATCGTCGTTGAAGTCGCGGGTATCCGCGCCAACGGCCTCGGCTACCTGAGCACGATCTTCTACTGGAACAAGGACCTGCCGATCGTCATGCGCGTCGTGATGTTCTTCGTCATGTCGCCGGTCGAAATGGTGGGCAAGATCTCGAAGCCGTTCGCGCTCACGATTCGTCTGTTCGCCAACATGACGGCGGGACATATCGTGCTGCTCGCGCTCATCGGCCTCATCTTCGCGTTCCAGTCGTGGGCGCTGGCCGGTGTGCCGGTGCTCATGGCGACCGCGATCAGCATGCTCGAACTGTTCGTGAGCTTCCTGCAGGCGTTCATCTTCACGCTGCTCGCCTGCGTGTTCATCGGTCAGATCCGCGAAGCGCACCACTAGGATTTTTCACTCTCCGGGCAGGTCCTCCCCCTGCCCACGAGAGCCGTAGCCGATCGAGCGATCGGTGATTCCCGTTGGGCTTCGGCCCGCTGACGGGAGACGCGGTACCTGGTACCGCCGCCGGGAGAGCATTTCTCAACGACTATTTTTCGGAGCGTTACGATGGAAATCATGGGTCTCCTCCAGGCCGCTGCGCCGGTTGTTCAGGATCCGAAGGGCCTCGCCATGATCGGCGCCGGCATCGCTGCCGGTGGTGCCGTGATCGGCGCCGGCATGGGCATCGGCCGCATCGGTGGTTCGGCGGTTGAGGGCATGGCGCGTCAGCCGGAAGCCGCGGGTCGTATCCAGACCGCCGCGCTCATCCTGGCCGCGCTCATCGAAGGCGCCGCGCTGTTCGGCGTCGTGATCGGCTTCCAGATCCAGGGCAAGATCACGTTCTAACGTGTTCGCGAGCGGGGCGTCCATCCGGGCGCCCCGCCGCATTCTCTTCTTCTCGTGGACCTCTCCATGCTCGCTCTTTCCGCTCGCCGTATCGGCGCGCTTGCTACGCTGCTCGCGGTCACCGCGTCTCCGGCCTTCGCGTCGGAAGCCGCCGAAGGTGGACCGCCGAATCTGCTCGACCCGAATGTCGGCGTGATGGCCTGGACGCTGGTCATCTTCGTCCTGCTGCTCGTCGTCCTCTCGAAGTTCGCCTTCAAGCCCATCTTCGCTGCCGTCGAGGCGCGTGAAAAGGCACTCGAAGACGCGATCGAAGGCGCCAAGCGCGACCGCGCCGCGGCGGAGTCGCTGCTCGCGCAGCAGAAGGCGCATCTCGAAACCGCGCGCACGGAAGCGCAGCAGATCATCGCTGACAGCCGCGCCACGGCCGAGAAGATGCGCACCGATCTGCTCGCGCAGACGAAGTCGCAGCAGGAAGAGATGATCGAGCAGGCGCGTCGTGCGATCGAGGGCGAGAAGGCTGCCGCCATCGCCGCGCTGCGCACCGAAGCGATCGACCTCGCCATCGCCGGCGCCTCGCGCGTGATCGAGCAGAACCTCGATTCCACCGGCAACCGCAAGATTGTCGAGAGCTTCCTGGCTTCGCTCGACGGCGCCAAGGGTACGCGCTGATGCCGGCCGGCGTGCAGGGCGAATCGGTCGCCCGTAATTACGCCGAGGCGCTGCTGGCCCTCGCGCGCAAGGCCGAGGATACGGCGGGTTGGGGCACGATGTTGCGACAGATCGCGACGGCGATCGAAACCGACATCACGCTCTTCCGCTTTCTCGAGTCGCCGCGTATCGCAGCCGACCAGAAGTCGGCGGTGCTGACCAAGGCCCTCGGCGATCGTGTGCCGCGCATGTTCCTGCGCTTTCTGCAGCAGCTGGTGAAGAACCGTCGGCAGATGCTCATCCCGATCGTCGCGAACGAGTACGACACGTTGCTCGACGCCTCGGCTGGCATCGTGCATGCACGGGTGACCGTGGCACGTGAAACGGGCGACGACGAGCGTGACGAGATCGGCAAGCGGTTGTCGGCCATCGTTGGCAAGACGGTGGTGCCGCATCTCGCCGTCGATCCGAGCATTCTGGGTGGTATCGTGGTCCGCATCGGCGACACCGTGATGGATGGCTCGCTGCGCCGGAAGCTCGGCTTGCTGCGCCGTCGCATGGGTGCGTCGCGCGTCTGATTCGGCTCCACTCGCTTCGCAAAGGAACGGGGGAGTGCACTACGGTGCGCTCCCCCGATTCACATTCTGCCGATCATCTCCGTGTTTAAACGCATTGCCTTCCTGCTGCTGCTCTCCGCGCGCGCCGTCGCGGCGCAGCCGGGCAGCCTCCCAAATCAGCAGGTGCTCGCGCCACGCGTTCCGGTGCGCGCCGCGACCACGCCGGCGAGTGGCGACACCGTGGGGTACTGGCAGCAGCGGGCCGATTATCAGATTGTGGCCACGCTCGATGAGCCGAGGGGCGTGATCTCCGCCACCGGGACGCTGCGCTACGTGAACCGCAGCCCCGACGTGCTCCGCGAACTCTGGGTGCATCAGCATCTCAACGCATTCCGCCCCGGCTCGAAGTGGTCGGCGACCGACGAGCGCGAGGGCCGCCTCCGCTTTCAGGAGCTGCGCGATCCCGACTTCGCGTACGAGCGGTTCACCTCGGCGCCTCGCGTGAACGGGCGTGAGGTGGCGGTGGAGTATCCGCTGTCTCCCGATAGCACGGTCGTGCGGTTGCCACTGCCCACGCCGTTGGCCGCGGGGGATTCCGTTACCGTGGAGTTTGCGTGGACGGCGAGGCCGAGCACGGTGCCGCGACGTCAGGCGCGCCGAGGGCGGAGTTTCGACTTCTCGCAGTGGTATCCCAAAGTCGCGGTCTACGATCGCGACGGCTGGAAGCCGAACGCGCTTGTGCCTGCGGGCGAGTTTTACGGGGAGTTCGGGGCATTCGATGTCACGCTCGTCTTGCCCGCCGATCAGACGGTGGGCGCCACCGGCGTCCCGGTGAGCGGCGACCCGGGCTACGCGCGCGTGATGGCCGCCGGCAGTGAGCGTCCGCGGTTGGCCGCGAATGCGTACCGCGATGTGCCTCCGGCACCGGCCGTGCGCGTACCCGCCGGCTACAAAGCCGTCCGCTTCATCGCGCGCAACGTGCACCATTTCGCGTGGAGTACCTCGCCGGGCTATCGGTACGAAGGCACGTCGTACGTGCATGCTCCGTCGCAGATGTACCGCTTCCCGATCTGGGACACGGTGTCGGTGCATGTGCTGTATCGGGCCGATGCCGCCGACGACTGCGCGCGGGCCTCGGGCGATGGCGCAACACAGAAAGACTGCATCGATCGGTCCCTCACGCAGTGGCAGGGGGGCAAGGCACTGGACCAGACGCGTAAGGCACTCCGCTGGCTGGAAGCACTCTACGGGGATTATCCGTATCCGCAGGTCACGGTGGTCAAGCGCATCGACGCGAGCGGCACGGAGTTTCCGATGCTGCTCATGAACGGTGAGGCGACGCTGGGACTCACGGTGCACGAGCTCGGGCATGTGTACACCTATGGCATTCTGGCCAACAACGAGTGGCAGAGTGGCTGGATGGACGAAGGGTTGAGTTCCTATCAGGAGTTGCTGCAAGCGGGTGATTCACGCGTATTGCTGGCGGCGCGGCTCGAGATGGCGGGCGAGCGCAACCCGGCCCAGCCCATCGACTCGGCGGTTCGTCGCCTACGCGCACGACTCGACTCGATGTCGGACGAGCAGGCGGCGACGGTGCGCGAGGGGACCGCAGAGCCGATCGGCACGCGGGCGGATCTTTTCCGCAGCTTCGCCGTGTACAACGCGTCGGTCTACGATCGTGGTCAGTCGATGTACCAGGCGCTGCACGACGTGCTCGGGGAGGAGACGTTCCAGCGCTTCCTGCGCGAGTACTACGCGATGTGGCAGTTCCGGCATGTGGATCGCTGGGCGATGCAGGCCACGGCGGAACGCGTCGGCGAGCAGAAGCTCGGCTGGTTCTTCGATCAGTGGGTGCAGCAGTCCGGGATCATCGATTACGCCCTGCGGGCGCCGGTCGTCCGTAAGGAGCAGGTTGCCGGGCGGTTCCGGTGGGTCGTCACGGCGCAGCTCGCACGGGTTGGAAAATATCGGCATCCCATGCCGGTGGGGGTGCGGACGGCGACCGGATGGACGGTGGTGCGCGCCGACGCGCTCAAGGATGTGCAGGTGGTACAGTTCCGGCTCGATGAGGCGCCCGATGCTCTGTGGCTCGATCCGTACGGGAGCACGGAAAGCCCGACGGCCCGGTTTTATCGATTGGCATTACCGTCCCGTTGACGTCAGCGGGACGTTCGCATGATTCGTCTACGATTCTGGAGCGTTGCATGAGTGGTCGCGTCGAAGTCCGGCATGTGCCGAAACCGTGGGGACACGAGACGATCTGGGCCCATACCGATCGGTACGTGGGCAAGATCCTGCACATCACCGCCGGACAGGCATTGTCCGTGCAGTACCACGAGCGGAAGGACGAAACCGTTTATCTGCTCCAGGGCGAAATGAAGTACTGGGTTCAGCTGCCGGGCGAAACCGAGCTGCAGGACCAGCGCCTGACCACCGGTCAGTCGTTCCGGATCACGCCGGGCACGATCCACTACATGGAAGCCATTACCGATTGCGATGTGCTGGAAGCCAGCACGCCGGAACTGGATGATGTGGTCCGGATCAAGGATCGTTACGGCCGCGAGGGCACCAGCGCCCCCTGACGCGCTGGCCCCATCACGCGGCCGCGCTCGTCGCGGAATCCGCAGCACTTCGTACGGCGCCGCCCCTCCCCGAGGACGGCGCCGTTCTGCATCTTGCGTCGATCTGCAGGAGCGCCCGACTCACCCCGCCACTCGGGACCGAATTCGACATGAAGGTCATTATCCCCCTCGCCGGGAAAGGCACGCGCCTTCGTCCGCACACGCACGTGACGCCGAAGCCGATGCTGAAGGTCGCCGGCCGCCCCGTCATGAGCTACGTCATGGACGACGTGCTCAAGCTCGGCAATGTGGAACAGGTGGTCTACATCACCGGCCACCTGAAGGACAAAGTCGAAGCCTACGCCAGGACGACGTACGACATCCCGAGCGTGTTCATCGAGCAGGCGGTGCAGGACGGGACCGCGGGCGCCGTCGCGCTCGCGAAGCCGTTCGTGGACCAGCCCGTGCTGATCATCTTCGTCGATACGATCTTCGATGCCGACCTGACCATTCTCAAGGACAGCGACGACGACGGAATTATTTGGACGAAGGAAGTCGAAGACTATCAGCGCTTCGGCGTCGTGGTGACCGACGAACACGGTCACATGACGAAGATCGTCGAAAAGCCGAAGGAGCCGATCTCCAAGCGTGCGAACATCGGCCTGTATTACATCAAGAACTGGAAGCTGCTGTACGAGGGCATCGATCATGTGCTCACCACGACGCCGAACAAGGGCGAGTGGTATCTCACCGATGCGTTTCAGTACATGATCGATCACGGCGCCAAGATCAAAGTCGTGGACGTCGCCGGATGGTACGATGCCGGTCAGCTCGAGACGCTCCTCGACACCAACCGCACGATGCTCGAGAAGGGACGTGCCCGTCGCCCGGCCACGCTGGGCGAGGGCGCGACGATCGTCGAGCCGGTGTACATCGAAGACGGCTGCACCATCGAGCATGCGACGGTGGGACCCAACGTGTCCCTCGGCACGGGCACCACGGTGCGCCACTCGTCGGTGGCGAACGCGGTGATCGGCGAGCACACGACGGTCGAGCACGCGCAGCTGCACGACGCATTCCTGGGCGACCGCGTGGTGGTGCGGGGCGTGAAAGGCAGCATGAACCTGGGCGATGACTCCGACATCCGGATGGACACGTGAACGACGAATCGAGCGGTAACAACCACGGCGAATCGCAGAGTGTCTCGCGCCGTGACCTGTTGAGCGGCGCTGCCGCGGCGCTGGCCGCCGCGGCGGTCACCGGTACGCCGGCTCGATTGCTGGCCAGCACCGACGACTGGCGCGTCGATCTCACCCCTCCGCGGCAGGCCGGCAACGGCAGCATGCTCGGCGTGCCGTTCGAGAAGCACGCCACCGTGCGCATCGCGATCGTGGGCACCGGACTGCGCGGCAGCTCGGTGCTGGGCGAACTGCTCGCCATCGAAGGGGTGGAGATTACGGCGCTCGCCGACATCGTTCCGGAGAAGGCGCAGCGCGCGGCCGACCGCGTGGTGAAGGCGGGGCGCAAGGCCCCCGCGCTGTATACCAATGGCGAGCGCGACTTCGAACGCCTCGTGCAACGCGACGACATCGACTTCGTGTACACCGCGACGCCGTGGCCGTGGCACACGCCGGTGGTCTTGGCGGCAATGCGGGCAGGGAAGCACGCCGGTAGCGAAGTGCCCATCGCCCTCTCGGTCGATCAGTGCTGGGAGCTGGTGGACACGTCCGAGAAGATGAAGCGGCATTGTCTCCTCATGGAGAACTGCTGCTACGGCAACAGTGAGCTCACCGTGCTGCGCATGGTGCGCGAAGGCGTGTTCGGCACGCTGTTGCACGCCGAGGCGGCGTATCTGCACGACCTGCGCGAAATCCTGTTCGAGAACAAGGACGAAGGCCTCTGGCGTCGCTTTCCGCACACCGAACGCGACACGAATTTCTATCCCACGCATGGTCTCGGACCCGTCGCGCAGTACCTCGGCATTCATCGGGGCGACAAGTTCGAGTACGTCGTGTCGATGTCATCCCCGGAAGCGGGACTGACGGAATGGCGCGAGAAGTCGGAGCCGAAAGACAGTCCGAAGTGGCAGGAGCGCTATAAGGCCGGTGACATGAACACGTCGCTGATCAAGACCGCGAAGGGACGTACGATCCTGCTGCAGCATGATGTCGTGAATCCGCGCCCGTACTCGCGGTTGAACAACCTGCAGGGCTCGAAGGCGATCTTCAACGATTACCCCGCGCGCCTGTACATCGACGGTGCCGCCGGTGGCGAGAAGTGGACGCCGCTGGCCGAGTTCAAGGGCAAGTACGAGCATCCGTTGTGGACGGCGGTCGGCGACATGGCCCGCAAGAACGGCGGTCATGGCGGTATGGACTTCATCATGGCCTACCGCCTCGTGCAGTGCATGCGCGAAGGGCTTGCACCGGACTTCGATGTGTACGACGCCGCTGCGTGGAGCGTGCCATACGCGCTCTGCGAGCAGTCGATCAAGAAGGGCAGTGCACCGATCAAGTTCCCGGACTTCACCCGTGGTGCGTGGCAGACGTCCACCGCGCCGCAGGGACCCAGCACGACATGATCCGTTCGGCCGTCATCATGGCCGGGGGCCTCGGCACGCGCATGCGTCGCAGTGACGACACGGCAACGCTCGAGGCCTCGCAGGTGGCGGCGGCAGAATCCGGCGTGAAGGGGATGATTCCGATCAAGCGTCCCTTTCTCGAGTACGTGCTCTCCGCACTGGCCGATGCGGGCATCACCGATGTGGTGCTCGTGATCGGACCGGATCACGGCGTCGTGCGACAGTACTTCACCCGCGAAGCGCCGCCCACACGCGTGCGTCTGCGCTTCGTGGTGCAGCCCGCGCCGATCGGCACGGCCAACGCGGTCACGGTGGCTGCCGACGCGATCGGCGATGCGCCGTTCCTCGTGCTGAACGCCGACAACTACTACCCGGTCGCCGCGTTCAGCTTACTGGCGGCGGACGATAGCGCCGGGGTCGTGGCGTTCGATCGGGACGCGCTCGTGCGCGACGGCAACATCGATGCGGAGCGTGTGCGTGCATACGCCGTGCTCGACGTCGATCCTGACGGCGCGTTGCGTGGCATCATCGAGAAGCCGGGCGACGCGCTCGATCTCACCAGTGAGGCGGCGAAGTGGGTCGGCATGAACTTGTGGGCCGTTACGCCGGCGATCGTGGACGCCTGTCGTCGCGTACCGCTGTCGTCGCGCGGCGAGTTCGAGTTGCCGGAAGCCGTCGGGCTCGCCCTTCGTGAGGGGGGGGCGGTTCGCGCCGTCCGGCTGAGTGCGCCGGTGCTCGATCTGTCACGTCGGTCGGACATTGCCAGCGTCGTGGATCGGCTGTCATCGGTCGATCCGCGTCCATGACCATCGACGCGTTTCCGCCGCTCAGCGACCTGTTCGTTCGTCGCCGCTTCGACAGCGTAGGGTTCTCGCCCTTGGTGGCGAACGCCTACCGCTCACTGCTGCGCGACGCGCATCAAGCGCTCGACGATGCCAGTGTGCCGTCCGACCATCGTCGCGTGTGGATCCTGCCGGGACGCATCGAAGTGCTTGGTAAGCACGTCGACTACGCCGGCGGTCGCTCGCTCCTGTGCACGGTGGAACGCGGTATCGTGTTGGTGGCCCGCCGCCGCGACGATCGCGTCGCCGTGCTGCGCGATGCGCGTCGCCGTGAATCGATTTCGATCTCGTTCGATGCACCGGCCCGCAGCGCGCTGCCGTGGGCGGTGTATCCGCGCACGGTGCTGCGACGCCTCATCGCCAACTTCGGCAGTGCGGTGTGTGGGGCCGACATCGCGTTGGCCAGCAACCTGCCACCGGCCGCCGGCGTCTCGAGTTCGAGCGCGCTTACCGTGGGCCTCACCCTCGCGTTCGCGGCATTGTCGGAGCTCTCTGCGTTACCGGCATGGCGCGCGACGATCACCGATCGTGCGGCACTGTCCGGCTACATCGGTGCCCTCGAGAATGGCGCCGACTACGGCTTGCTGGCCGGTGAGCGCGGCGTGGGGACGCTTGGAGGTGCGCAGGATCAGACGGCGATTCTGTGCAGCGAACCCGAGCGCCTCGAAATGTTCCGGTGGGCACCAGTCACGTACGAGCGATCGGTTCCCTGGTTGTCGGATTCCGCGTTCGTGATCGGCGTGAGTGGCGTCGTTGCGGCAAAGACCGGTGCGGCCAAGGAACGCTACAACCGCGCGGCGCGCACCGCGCACCGGCTCGTGGATGCGTGGAATCTGCACGGTGGCGCGGGGGCGGAGACACCCGCCCGCACGCTGCGCGAGGTCTTCGAGGCGGCGTCTCACGGCCCCGTGACGCAGGTGCCAACGGCACTGGCCGATGCGGCGCGGGCCGTGGCCGATCAGGAGTTCACGGCCAATCATCTGGTGGCGCGCCTCGAGCAGTTCTTCGACGAAACGTTCGTGATCGTGCCGCACGCCGCCGACGCGCTGGCCAAAGGTGATGTGAAGCAGTTCGGCTCACTGGTGGATCGGTCGCAGGGCGGCGCCGAGCGGGCCCTCGAGAATCAGATCGCGGAAACGGTGCATCTGGCCCGCTATGCGCGCGAACTCGGCGCCCAGGCCGCGAGCGCGTTCGGCGCCGGCTTCGGTGGTAGTGTGTGGGCGATGGTGGCGGCGCATGACGCCGAGCGATTCGCGTCGCGGTGGCGGGACCGCTATCTGCGTACGCACGGATCGGCGTCGCATCGCGCGCTGTTCTTCGCGACGCGGCCGAGTGCGCCGGCCTTTGAAGTGGTGGACGACGATACGCGCGGCGGCGCGTGAGTTAACCGGACAGCCGCTCGGCGGTGCCGAGGGCCACGATCAAACGGAGTACCCGCTCGAGGCCGATCTCGCTGTCGGCGTCGTCGTACCACTCGTTCGCCGTGTGTGCCGCGCTGCCCGTGCCGCCGGCACCGATGGCGATGGCGGGAATACCGCGCGACAGCGGCACATTGGCATCCGTGGATGCGGACGCCGATTGCGGCTCGCGTCCGACGGCGCGGGTGGCTGACGCTGCCGCCACCACCAGCGGATGGCGGTCGTCGATCATACCGGCGGGTCGATCACCGAGTGTGGTGATGGTGTAGCGCAGCGCCTGCGCCGGGTGGTGCTGCGAGGCATCGTGCGCGGCGCGCTGCGCGATGCGCGCGACCTCATCGCTCATCGTGCGCAGTCGTGCCGGGTCGAGTGAACGCAGGTCGATGTCGATCCACGCGTGCGTCGGCACGCCGGTGAGATGTTCGCCGCCGTGCATGCGCGTGACGGCAACGACTCCATACGGGCGGGACGCATCGGCGAGACGGGCGATCGCGGCAATGCAGGCGCCGGCGGCGTGCACGGGGTTCGGCGTAGATGCATTGGCCCAGCTGTGCCCGCCCGCCCCCGTAAACGCGATGCGCCACCGTCGTGAACCGACGGCGTGGTGCACGATGGTGCGGTCGCCGGGGCCGTCGATCGCGACGGCTGCGACCGGCATCGCGCCGTGCGCCGCAGCATCGTCGAACCACTGCGTCGCGCCACGTAGATTGCCTTCGCCTTCTTCCCCGACCGTCAAGACGAGTTCGATCGGTCGCCGCAGGCGTGTGCGCACGTCGGGCTGCTGCAGCACACGGGCCAGCACCGACATGGCCGCCAGCCCGCGTCCGTTATCGCCGATGCCGGGGCAGAAGGTGCGAGCGCCTTCCTGTCGCACCGCGAGTGGCTCCGCGGCGTCGAACACGGTATCGAGGTGCGCCAGACAGACCAGCGGTCGGCGATCGGCACGCGGCGTCGTGCCGTTGGGATGCACTCGAGCGATCACATTGCCGGCGCCGTCCCGCGTGACCACGTGGCCGCACGCGAGCCAGTCCTGTTGCAGCATCGCCGCCCGTTCGCTTTCGTTCCCCGTCGGTGCGGCAACGCGGGCGATCGCGATTTGTTGTTCGAGAATCCACGCCCGCTGCGCGCGCCACGTTGCCAGCAGCGGCGTCAGCCAGTTCTTCCCGGAGTCCGTCGTGGTCATCGCATGAGCTCCATCCCGCCCACGCAGGAACCGGCACCCGCCATGCGCTGGATGCCCACGCGCAATGTGCTGGCGCTCGCCGCCGTCAGTTTTCTCACCGACGCATCCAGCGAAATCATCGCGCCGTTGCTCCCGCTTTTTCTGGTGGGCACGTTGGGCGCGACGGTCAGTATGGTGGGCGTGATCGAGGGAGGCGCCGAGGCCGTGGCCTCGCTGCTCAAGTTGGCCAGTGGATGGTGGTCGGATCGGGTATCCCGCCGCAAGCCGTTGATCGTGGCCGGCTATACGATCGCATCGCTGGTGCGTCCCCTGGTGGCGATCGCCCAGAGCGCGACGCAGGTGCTGGCGATACGACTGGTGGATCGCGTCGGGAAAGGGATTCGCGGTGCACCGCGTGACGCGCTGCTGGCCGCCTCCACGCCGCTCGAATTCCGCGGTCGGGCCTTTGGATTCCACCGGGCGGCGGATCACGCCGGGGCCGTGGTCGGTCCGCTGATCGCGCTGGCCTGTCTCCAGTGGCTTGGCATGCCCGTGCGCCATGTGTTCTGGGTGGCGGCCATTCCGGGAGCACTGGCGGTGCTGGTGGCGATCGCGTTCGTCCGTGAGCAACGGGAGCCGGCGGCGCCCCGCGCGAAGGCGGCCGCTGCACCGACCGGTCCGGCGAGTGCGCTGCCGCGCTCGCTGCCCCGTTCGTTTTGGCTCACGATGCTGCCGATTCTCGTGTTCACGCTGGGCAACTCCACCGATGCCTTTCTGTTGCTGCGAGCCTCGCAGCTCGGTGTCCCGACGGCGCTCATCCCGTTGGTGTGGGTGCTGCTGCACCTCGTGAAGAGTGCCTCCAGTACGCCGGGCGGCGCCTTGTCCGACCGCGTGGGACGTCGCCCGCTGATCGTGGCCGGCTGGGGCCTCTACGCGGCCGTATACGCCGGTTTCTCGCTGGCGACCGACCAGTGGCATGCCTGGGCGCTCTTTGGCGTGTACGGGGTCGTCTTCGGCCTCACGGAAGGCACGGAGAAGGCATTGGTCGCCGATCTCGTGCCGGCGTCGCGCCGGGGTACCGCCTTCGGATGGTATCAGGCCACCGTTGGCGTGGCGGCGTTGCCGGCGAGCATCGGGTTCGGTGTCGTGTGGGACCGCTTCGGCTCGCCGGCGGCATTCGGGATGGGGGCGGCACTGGCCGTCGTGGCCGCGGTGATCATGTCACTCGTAGTCCTCCCCCGTCCCGACGCGTAGGCCGTCACGCCGCTAGCAGCAGCGCGAACCGGGCTGCTTGTAACGGTCCACCAGTCGCTGTTTCTCGAAGGCCCGGGCATCGAGCGGCGTGCAACCGGGATGCTTGCGCTGCATGTGCGCCAGATACGTCTCGTAATCCGGCGCGCCGATGATCCGATGCACCGTCGCGATCCAACGACGCATCGTGACTTTCCACGGCGTGGTATTCGCTGCGTGTGACATGGCGTGACGATGAGAGGCGCCCGTGTGACACGAGGGTGACCTCGGTCATGCTGGCTCGTAGGGTGGGTGAGCGCCCGACGTCGGGTCGGTCGGCGCGCGGCCTGTCCGTAAGTTCGTTCGTGACCCGCCTTTTTGCGAGAGCCAGAGTCCCGCCCATGTCCCTGCCGACGTCGATGACGCCGAGTCGTCTCCTGATCCTGTCCCTGCTCACGGTCTCGGGTGCGGTGGTCTCGGCAACGGCAGCCAGTGTGTATGCGGCGGGTGATACGGCCCGGCGCATTCCGCCCGGGGCTCGGGTGGCAGGACGCGTGGAACCGCTCTCGCCCGCCGTCCTCGCCGAGGTCGCCGATACGACACAGCCGTTCGCCTCTCGCGTTCGGCTGCTCGAGGCGATCGCCGACGGCGCCTGCGTCAGCACCCGCGAGGTGCTCTTCGGTGCGTCGCCGAGCCGACACGCTGCCCTCGATCGGGCCATCGACGCCATGGCCGGCCTCCGGGGCGCGCCGGACCTCCGTCGACGGATGCATCAGCGACTCGATGCCTTCTCCGATGGCCCCACCTGGTTGGCCACGGCCCCGGGGGCGGTCCCGGGCGCCAGCGTGCCGATGCTCCGATGGCTGCTCCCACACACCATCGAAGCACGCGTCGACTACTGTCGCACGCTGCGCTGACGAAACAGGGGGCGACGGCATCTGCCGTCGCCCCCTGTTTCGCACCGCCCGTCGCGCGGAACCAGACGGTCTGCGTTACGCGTCCACGAGCTGCGTGCGCACGTACGGCGTCTCGCTCGACACCGCCGCCTTGCTGCCGCCCATCACCTTGACCCACTCGATGATCGACGCGGTCAGAATCACGACCACCGACACCAGGAAGAAGCCGGCCACGGCCGCATCGAGACGGTCGTTGAAGATCATCCGCTGCGCCGCCTCGAGCGTCTTGATGTTCGCCGGCAGCGTGCCCGCCGCAATCTGCCCTTCGATCAGCCGTGCATGCGACAGGAAGCCGAGCTTCGGATCGCTCGAGAAGATCTTGAGCAGGCCGGCCGATGCCGTCACGATCACCAGCCACACCAGCGGGATGATGGTGACGAACGCGTACTTCGCCTTGCCCATCTTCACGATCACCGTCGTGCCGACGCACAGTGCCACCGTGGCCAACAGCTGATTCGAAATACCGAACAGCGGCCACAGCGAGTTGATCCCGCCCAGGGGATCCGTGACGCCCTGATACAGGAAGTAGCCCCACATCGACACGAACAACCCGGAGCAGAACACCACGGCGGGATACCAGGACACCCGGCCCAGCGGCTTGTACACGTTGCCGAGCAGATCCTGCAGCATGAAGCGGCCGACGCGCGTGCCGGCATCGAGCGTGGTCAGAATGAACAGCGCTTCGAACATGATCGCGAAGTGGTACCACAGCGACATCGCCGATTCACCGCCGAGCGCGCGCGAGAACAGGTGCGCCATGCCGACCGCGAGGCTGGGCGCGCCACCGGTGCGCGACAGCAGCGAGTTCTCACCCACCTGACGCGCCAGCAAGTCGAGATCGGCCGCCGAAATGGTCTTGAACAAGCCCCAGCCGTTGATCGCATCGGCTGCGCTCATCGAGGTGGTGCCGATCGCAGCCGCCGGCGAGTTGATCGCGAAGTAGATGCCGGGCGTGAGCACACACGCGGCGATCAACGCCATCGTGGCCACCAGCGACTCGGTGAGCATCGAACCGTAGCCGATCAATCGCGCGTCGGGCTCACGACGCAGCAGCTTGGGCGTCGTGCCCGACGAGATCAGCGCATGGAAGCCGGAAATGGCACCGCACGCGATGGTCACGAACACGAATGGGAACAGCTTGCCAGCGAACACCGGACCGGTGCCGTCGATGAACTTGGTGACCGGCGGCATCTCCATGTCCGGGAGCACCACGATGATGCCGACGCCGAGCGCCAGCACCACGCCGATCTTCACGAACGCCGACAGGTAGTCGCGCGGCGCCAGCAGCATCCACACCGGAAGCACCGAGGCGAAGAAGCCGTACACCATGATCGACAGCGAGAGCGTCACGCCGCTGAGCGTGAACACCGGCGCCCACGTGGCCGACTCCGATACCCATTTGCCCGCATACAGCGAGAGGAACAGCAGCACGAGGCCGCCGGCGGTTGCTTCGAGGACGGCACCTGGCCGGATCCAGCGCAGATACACGCCCATCAACATGGCGATCGGAATCGACAGCCCGATCGTGACCGTGCCCCACGGGCTGTCGCGGAGCGCATTCACCACGACCAGCGCCAGCACCGAGATCAGGATGATCATGATGCCGAGAATGGAGACGAGCGCCGTCGCGCCGGCCACCGTGCCGATCTCTTCCTTCGCCATCTGGCCCAGCGACTTGCCGTCGCGGCGGACCGAGGCGCACAGAATCACGAAGTCCTGCACCGCACCGCCAAGCACGACGCCCACGAGAATCCAGAGCGCGCCGGGGAGGAAGCCAAACTGGGCCGCCAGGGTGGGCCCAACCAGCGGGCCCGGGCCGGCGATGGCCGCAAAGTGGTGGCCGAACACGATCCACTTGTTGGTCGGCACGTAGTCCCGGCCATCGTCGAGCCGCTCGGCCGGCGTCGACCGGGTCGCGTCGAGGCCGAAGATGTCCGCCGCGATGAAGCGGCTGTAGAACCGGTAGGCGATGAGGTAGGTGCAGACCGCCGCGGTAAGCAACCACGCAGCGCTGATCGTCTCACCCTTGTTCAGGGCGACGGTGGCGAGGGCGCCGGCGCCGAGCACAGCGATGGCGATCCACGGGACCTGTTTAAGCAGGCCGGAGGTAGGGGAGGGGGAGGACATGGCATACGGTGTACGCTCTGGTACATGCCCGTGTCAATGAAGACCGATACAAATTTCGGAAAAATGGGGCAGGGCGTACTCCAGTTTGGACGTGCCGTCGCCCGATCTGCGGCATTCCAGCATGCGACTTCTCTCCCCGTGCGCGTCAGACGATCTTATTTCGCATGGCTACTCCCGTAACGCTCATCCCCGGCGACGGCATCGGACCGTCCATCGCCGACGCCACCGTTCGCATTCTGGCCGCCGCCGGCGCCGATGTTGAATGGGACCGCCAGGTCGCCGGAATGGCCGGCGTGGCGCGCTGGAACGATCCGATCCCTGACGCCACCCTCGATTCGATCAAGCGCACCCGCGTGGCCCTCAAGGGCCCGCTGGAGACCCCGGTCGGCGAGGGGTTCCGCTCCATCAACGTCGCGCTCCGGAAGACCTTCGACCTGTACGCCAACGTCCGCCCGGCGTACACGATCGTGCCGGGGCGCTTTGACAACGTCGATATCGTGCTGGTGCGCGAGAATACCGAAGGGCTCTACATCGGCGTTGAGCACTACGTGAAGATCGGCGACGATCCGAAAGCGGCGGCCGAGTCGGTGGCGATCATCACGCGGCACGGATCGGAGCGCATCGTGCGGTACGCGTTCGAGTACGCGATCGCGAACAACCGCAAGAAGGTCACGCTCGTCCACAAGGCGAACATCCTCAAGTTCTCGCAGGGGCTGTTCCTCGATGTCGGCCGCATGATCGCGCGGGAATACGAAGGGCGCGTGCAGTTCGAAGAGCGCATCATCGACGCCATGGCGATGCACCTGGTGATGCGCCCCGAACAGTTCGACGTGGTCGTGACCACCAATCTCTTCGGCGACATTCTCTCCGACGAGATCTCGGGGCTTGTGGGCGGGCTCGGTCTCGCGCCCGGTGCGAACTTCGGCACCAACGCGGCGATCTTCGAGGCGGTACACGGCACGGCGCCGGACATCGCCGGCAAGAACATCGCGAACCCGGGTGCACTCGTCCTCGCCGCCTGTATGATGCTCGATCACATCGGCGATCGCGGGCGGGCGGAGATGATCCGGCGCGCCTTCGAAGGCACCATCCGCGACGGCGCGGTGCTCACGCGCGACCTCGGCGGCACCTCGACCACCGACCAGTTCACCGACGCTGTGATCGCGCGCCTTGGCTGATCCGGAAACAGGCGCGGTACTCCGGCGCGTCCTGCACGTCTCCGACATCCACTGCGGCTTTCCGTTCGTGGCTGAACATGTGGCCGCCGCATTCGATGTGGCGGCCGCATCGCGTTTCGACGCCATCGTCATCTCAGGCGATTTTTCGCAGCGCGCGCGGGAGAAGGAGTTCGAGCGCGCCCGCGGGATCCTCGATCAGTTCCGCGCCATCGCCCCCACGCTCGAAGTGCCGGGCAACCACGACACCGCCTGGTGGCATGCCCCATTCGGGTGGGGCGACGCGGAACGGCTGCACGTGGGCTACAAGCGGTACATCAATCCGGTGCTGGAGCCGGTCGTGCGCGTGCCCGGCGTGAGTATGGTGGGGCTCAACTCCTCCTCCGGTATGCTGCCGCAGGCGGTCACCTGGTATCCCCGCGACTGGCGCGTGAAGGGTGGTCTGACCGCGTCGCAATTCGAGTGGGCTACACAGGCGCTGGCGGCCAGCCCGGCGGGCGATCTGCGGTTGCTGGTGGTGCACCACAACGTGGTGCGGGGCCATCTGTCGCACCGCTGGGGCCTGAAACAGCCCGAGGTCGCGCTGGACCGTATTGCCGGCATGTCGGTGGATGTGGTGTGCACCGGTCACGACCACGAGGAGCGCACCGAAGTGGTGCAGCGCCGTACCGGGCGGTTTCTGGTCAGTGCGGCGAATACGCTTTCAAGTCGAAGCCGGAAGCATCGCCCGTCCGCGTTGAACGTGATCGAGGCGACGGCGACGCAGGTCACCGTGCGGGCGTGGGGATATCACCAGGGTGCGTTTGTGCCGGGGCCGCTGTCTGCCACGATGGACCGGCAGTAGCACGTCTTGACGTGAGCGGAAAGGGATATATCTTAGTACTAAGATATTAACCGCCCGCCAGACGGGCAGGAGGACACCATGTCCACCACCTCTTCGATTCTTGGTCTTCACCACGTCACGCTCGTCGCCAGCAACGCGCAGCGGACCGTGGATTTCTACTCCCGCGTCCTTGGCCTGCGCCTGCTCAAGACGACGGTCAATTTCGATGATCCCGGCAGCTATCACCTGTACTTCGCCGACGAAACCGGCAGTGCAGGCACGGTGGTCACGTTCTTCGAGTGGCCACGGGCACCTCGCGGCCGCACGGGCATCGGCGGCACCCATCACTTCGCGCTGCGGGTCGCGGATCGCGATGCGCTGCTGCGGTGGAAGCGTCGGCTCACCGATCTCGGCCTGCGCGTGCGTGGGCCGTACGATCGACAGTACTTCACGTCGATCTACTTCCGTGACCCGGACGGCGTGATTCTCGAGATTGCGACCGATGGCCCGGGCATGCTCTTCAACGAGCAGGCCGGCACCACGATCCAGCGCACTCCGCCCGCGGAATTGGTGCGGGGTGGTCGCGATGAAGCGCTGATTGCGACGCTTACGTGGCCGGAACCGGTCACTACGATCGACCCGGCGATGGCGCTCACCCGTGGCATGCACCATCTCACGGCCATGACGGCGAACGTGGAGCGCACCGACGAGTTTCTGCGCGGTGTGCTCGGCATGACGCTGGTGAAGCAGACCGAAAACTTCGATGATCCGGGCACGCGGCACTGGTCGTGGGGCAGCCCCGATGCACGTCCTGGCTCGCTCGTCACGTACCTCGAGCGACCGGCCACGGAGCGTCGCTCGCACATGGGCACAGGGCAGGGGCACCACTATGCGCTGGCGGTCGCGAACGAAGCGGAGCAGCTCATGTTCCGCGATCGACTGCTCGACGCCGGCATCAACGTGTCGCCGGTGATGGACCGTGTGTACTTCAAGAGCATCTACACCAAGGATCCCGACGGACACATCGTGGAATTGGCCACGATGGGCCCCGGCTTTTTGGTGGACGAGCCGGTGAGCACGACCGGCTCAACGCTTCGGCTCCCGCCCTGGCTCGAGGAACATCGCGAGCAGATCGAAGCGCACATTGAGGAGATCGACCGGTCGCCGTGGCCGTATGATGGGTTCGACGGCGATCGTGGGATGCTCTCACACCCGGGTCGGTCACTGCCGATTCCTGAAGCGATGGAGGCGAGTTCGTGAACGACCGTACGGGAGGGGCGCACGCCGGGCCGCATGCCGGCGTGCCGCCATTGGTGGCCGGCACGCCGATCGAGGAGGCGTCGTATGCGCTCGTGCTGGTGCACGGGCGCGGCGGCAGCGCCGAGGGGATGTTGCCGATCGCGAAGGCGGCGAAAGCCATCGATGCGGCGTTGGTGGCACCGGTGGCCGTTGGCAACAGCTGGTATCCGAAGCGCTTTCTCGACCCGCGCGAGCAGAACGAGCCGTGGCTGAGCAGCGCGCTGGCGTCGGTCGGGGCGGCGGTCGATCAGGTGCGAGCGGCCGGCATTCCGAGTGAGCGCATCATCCTGGTGGGCTTCTCGCAGGGTGCTTGTCTGATGCTCGAATACGCGACGATGGCGGCCAAGTCCGACGTGCGCTTCGGCGGCGTCGCGGCGCTGGCGGGCGGATTGATCGGCGACCCGCTGGTGGCGCGCGATGACCACGGCTCTTTGCACGGGACGCCCGTGCTCCTGGCCTGCGGTACGGCGGACAGCCACATCCCCGAGGCGATCGTACGCTCGTCGGCCGACGTATTCCGCACGCTTGGCGCCACGGTCGATTTGCGGATCTATCCGGGAATCGGGCACGACATCGTGGGCGACGAGATCGATGCGCTCACGGAAATGGTCCATACGTTGCGCGGAGCCCCGTAAGAGGCGCATCTTCCGCGTCGATGAGCAGCCGGCACACGCAATTAGGGTTCGACTTTTTCGACGCGACTCCGGCCGCGTCGGAATCGTCGTCGCCGGTGGTGCCGGTCGTGACTCCGCTTGCCGTACCCGCGCCCTCGTTCACGCAGAGCGTGAGCAGCGCGGTGTCACAACTGTTCACCCAGGTCTTTTCGCCGGTGCTCACGCCGGCGTTCGTGCCCGTGCCGCCAAAGCCGGTGGCCGACGACACGCGTCCCTCGCGTGGTCGCACGGCGGTTCGGGCCCGCACGGCGGTGCTGTTCTCGCGCCTCGAGGATCTCGGACTGCGCGGCGTGGATGCGCTGGTGCTCATGCGCACGCGCACCGTGATGGTGTCGCTGATCGGCCGCACGCTGCGCATTCACGAAGGCTACGCGGAAGCACCGGAATCGGTGTTGCGGGCCATCGTGGCCTTTGCCACGGCGCGCAACAAGACCGAGCGCACGACGGCGCGTGAAGCGATTCTGGCCTTTGACGTAGAGCGCGGCCCGTCGGTGCGCCGACAGGAACCGGCGCGGCCCGGTGATGTCGCGATGATCGCGCAGCTCATGGAAGCCCATCGCGAACTGAATGCGAAGTGGTTCGAGGGCGCGCTGTCGGCGATTCCGCTGCGATTGTCGGGGAAGATGGCCACGCGACTCGGCCATTACGATCCGGGCTCGCGTCACACGCCACCCGAGATCGTGATGTCGCGCACGCACATCACGCGACACGGATGGCGCGAAGCGATGCACACGCTGCTGCACGAAATGGTGCATCAGTGGCAGCACGAAACCGGTCAGCCGGTGGATCACGGCACCGCGTTCCGGCAAAAGGCGCGCGACGTGGGCATTACCCCCGCCGCGCGCCGTGATGTCACGCCGCTCGAGAAGCGACGCAAAGCGACTGGCTGAGTAGCGCCGTTACGGCGCGGTCACGATCACCGTGAGCGTGCTCACGTAGTTCGCGGCACCGGTCGAGGTACCCGTGATCGGGATAACGTAGACGCCCGCGGCCGTGGCGGCCGTGGTGGCGACACTCACGGCGACCGACGTACCCGATGCCGGGTTCGGCGTGAACGTGACGGTCATGCCCGTTGGCACGCTGGCGGCCGCCAACTGCACGTTTCCGGCAAAGGCGTTCTGGCGAGCGATGGTGATCGCACTGGCTACCGACTGTCCAGCCTGCACCGACAACGCCGCCGGAGACATCGACAAGCCGAAGCCGGCCGTTGCGGACGGCGAGACCGTGAATGCGATCGTCTGCGTCTGCGCGCCGACGCCGGTACCGGCACCACGAATCGTGATCGTGCTGAGACCCGCGGTCGCCGTGCTGGCCGCCGTCAGGGTGAGCGTCGTCACGCGGTTCGTGCCGGTGATCGTGGCCGGGGCGAATGCCGCCGTCACGCCGGTGGGGAGATTCTCCGCCGACAGCGTAACATCACCGGTGAACGTGCCGATACGATTGATCACGATCGGTATCGTGGTCGCGGCGCCCTGCGCGGCAATGGCCGTCGTCGCGCTGGCCGCGAGCGTGAGCCCGTTGCCGGACACGGTCAACGGCAACGTCGCGGTGGCGGCCGTCACATTGCTGCCGCTGGCCTTCACCGTGATCGTGCTGGTGGCGGCGGCCGCGGTGCTCGCGGCGGTCAGCGTGAGCACGCTGCTGGTGGTCGAACCATCAACGCTATTCGGCGCGAACGTGGCCGTTACACCACTCGGCAGATTCTCGGCCGTGAGCGTCACGGTGCCGGAGAAGCCACCGCCGCGCGTCAACGTCACGGGCACGGTAGTCGTGCCACCAACCACGACGGCCGCGGCCGTCTGACCGAGGCTGACGCCAAGGGTGTTGGACGGGTTGACGATGTCATCGTCGGAACATGCGGCGGTCAGAACGGCCGCGGACAGAAGGAACGGTAAGAATGCTTTCATCGCATCGTCTCGCTTGAACAGGCGGAGAAGTACGCCGCGCGCGTTCGCGCGGCCACGTGCGATGCATGCAAAGCAAATGTCGGTCCGGAATGCGTGCGTCCGGTGACGGTGCACACGCGCGGCGAAAGGTTCCGTCTTCGTAGCTGTCAAGAAGCAAGGGGGCCGCGCGAACCGCGCGACCCCCTTGCATTACGGCTGAGTGACGCGAATTACGGTGTGACGGTGCCGATGCGCGCCGCAGTCTTGAAAGAGGCGCCTTCAATGATCTGGTTGAAGCCGGTCAATCCGCCGAGCGCGTTGGTGTTCCACGTGGTCGCGACGCCGGTGCGAAGTCCCCAGTTGTTGTCGAAGCCGGCCACACCGCTGAAGTCTGGCGTCTCCAACTCGTATTCGCCCGATGCGCCAAAGTAGCCGCGCGATGCCAAGAGTGTCCACGAGCGAGCGGTGCCGGCAGACTGCGTGAATCCGGCCCCGACCGCGTCTGGATAGTCAGTCTGCCAATTGCCCTTCGACTTCAGTCGGGCGAAGGGCGACGTCCCAGCGACCGTGATGGCCGGCAACGTGAGCGACGGGCCGATCGTGAGCGTGCGGTTCGCCAATTCACGATTGTATTGAGCGACGAGACGTGTCTGGGACACCTCGCTGCCGCTAAACGTGGAGGCGAGCGCAATCGCCATGTGCAGATCGCCAGTGCGCGTGCGCGCCAGCGGAATGCCGTATACGGTGTATGGCGAGGCTCCGCCGAACAGCGCACCAAAGGCGAAGCCGGCGAAACTTCCGTTGGTGCTCTGGAAGTTGGCGTACACCTGAACGAGATCACTGCCGGCGCCGTTCACGGTGAACTGCGCAGTCTGCACCGGGAACGATTCCGCGCCGTTGAAGTCGATCACTGGGATCGCGCTGCTCGCCGCATAGTTGACATCTCGACGGAGCACCGCACGATCCGCTGCGATCGACACGGTCGTGCCGCCGAACGTCTGCGAAGTGCGGAAGGCAAGCAGGTCAGTCACACCATCGTCAGCGTTAAGGCTGAACGAAGTAGTGGGAAACGCGGCCGACGCCAGCGAGCTGCCGACGTTTACCGTGCCTGTCTGCCCAGCGCCAAGTCCGGCAAACGATCCGGTGAGCGGCTTGGTGGCGCGGTTGTTTGCGCACTCGAGCGTGCCCATCTGCGTGAGCTCGGTTCGTGTGTAGTAATTGACCGTGACCTGCGCCGGCCCGCTCGCGAGCGGCTGCGCATAGGCGACACCACCGACACTGCTGTTGATAGTGAACGAATAGGTCTGGTTCGCTCCAGCCGTGACGCGCGTCCAGGCGCCGGTGGAACCATCACGGAACGCAAACCACAGCGGGTATCGATCCACCTCACAGAACTGCCAGTTCACGTTCCCGGTCCCACCACCCGTCGCCGTCACCGTGAGCGCCACGTTCGCCGTGACATCCGCGAGTCCCGCCGTCGTGCCCGTGATTACGCCCGTGTAGTTGCCCGCCGCCACCGCTCCGCCCACTGTGAGCGTGAGCGTCGAGGTCGTGCCCGTCACCGCCGCCGGATTGAACGCGGCCGTCACACCGG
Source organism: uncultured Gemmatimonadaceae bacterium (assembly GCA_963843965.1). GTDB lineage: Bacteria > Gemmatimonadota > Gemmatimonadetes > Gemmatimonadales > Gemmatimonadaceae > Gemmatimonas. The sequence goes on along the minus strand of CAWJMR010000012.1, from coordinate 5,640 downwards.
CCGGCAATCCCGTAACCGCGAGATTCACCGTACCGGCGAATGCACCGCCACGCGTGAGTGTCACCGTGCTCGTGCCGGCCGTGCCCTGCTGCGCCGTGACGGCCGTCGCGGCCATCGTGTACGTCGGAGCCGCCGTGACGGTGAGTCCCACCGTCGCCGTCCGCGCCGTCACGCCCGTTCCCGACGCGGTCACCGTGACCGTCGCCGCGCCGACTGCCGCACCGGTGGTCGACGTCAGCGTGAGCGTGCTGGTAAGCGTCGCGCCGGTCAGCGTTGCTGGGGCAAAGCCCGCGGTCACACCCGCCGGAAGTCCCGTCGCGGCCAGCGCGACGTCAGCCGCGTAGCCACCCACACGCGTGATCGTGACCGCCGTGGTCACGGCGCTGCCTGCTGCGACCGTGACCGCAGCCGGTGTGGCTGCTACGGTAATGGCCGGTGCCGCGGCAACGGTAACCGCCACCGTCGTCGTAGCCGCCGTCACGCCAGTGCCGGTCGCGCGCACCGTGAGATTGTAGATGCCCGGTGCCGCCGCGCCCGTGGTGGAAATCGTGAGCGTGCTGGCCGTGCCCGCCGCCAACACCGGATTGGCCGAGAACGCACCAGTCACGCCGGCCGGTGCGCCTTCCAGCGCCAGCGTGACGTCACCAGCGAAGCCGCCGGTGCGTGACACGGCGATGGCTGTGGTGCCGTTCGCACCCGCCACGATACTCACTGCGGCGGGAGTCGCCGTCACGGCCACCGCCGGCGTGGCCGCCGCCGTCAGCGTGAGCGCCAGGCTCGCCGTCTGCGTGGTCACACCAGTACCCGACGCACTGATGGTGATCGTGCTGGCACCCGGAGCCGCAGTGCCGGCCACGGTGAGACTAAGCGTGCTGGTGGTCGATCCCGCCGCGATCGTGGCCGGCGTGAACGTCGCCGTTACACCGGCGGGGAGCCCCGTGGCCGCCAATGTCACGGCATCCGTGAACCCGTTGGAACGCGTGATCGTGATCGGCACGGTCGCCGAGCCACCAACCACGATGCTGCTGGCGCCGGTGCCTGCGGTGAGCGCCACCGCCGGAGTGGGAATCGTGAGCGCGTACGTGCTCGTTACGGCCGTCACACCACTACCCGCCGCGCGCACCGTGAGCGTGCTCGATCCGGCTGCCGCCGTCGTGCCGACGTTAAACACCACCGTCGCACTCGTCGCTGACCCGGAAAGCGTTGACGGCGTGAAGTCGGCCGTCACACCCGTCGGCAGGTTCTCGGCGGTCAACGCCACGCTACCCGAATAGCCACCGACCCGACTCACGGTGATCGTGGAATTACCCGAGGCGCCGCGGGCGATCGTGCCCGACGTGGCAGACAGGGACAGCCCGATGCTCTGGGTCACGGGAGGTTGCGTCGTACCACCATCACCGCCGCTCGAACACGCGGCGAAGGTGAGAGCGAGTACGGCAGATCGGACAAACGACGGCCAGCGATGCATCATATCCCCATGTAGAAAAAGTCATCTTGGTGGAATTGGACAAACGACCGCCTCGGACACCCGGCGTCAACCAACCTCGAGCATGACGTCGTTTTCATCCGGCGGACACGCTAGATTTCAACGAATACCCCCTCGCTTTCTCCAGCTGAAAGGCTTCTCAAATGGCGACCGATCTCCTGTCCGCGAGCGCGATTCCCGCGCTGCCCTCCGTCGAGCTCAAGGCGCACGCCGCCGACCTGTTCAACATCGACGCGGCGCTCACCGAAGAAGAGCGCTCCATTCGCGACACGATCCGCAAATTCGTGGACGAGCGCGTGCTGCCGATCATCGGCGAGTGCTACGTGCAGGGCCGCTTCCCCGACGAGCTGGTGGCCGAGATGGCCGAGCTCGGCGTACTGGGCGCGAACTTGCCCGAGGAGTACGGCTGCGCGGGCCTCTCGAGCGTCGCCTACGGGCTGATCATGCAGGAACTCGAGCGCGGTGACTCGGGCATCCGCTCGTTCGCGTCGGTGCAGGGCGCGTTGGTCATGTATCCGATCTTCGCCTTCGGATCGGAAGCGCAGAAGCAGCACTATCTGCCCAAGCTCGCGAAGGCCGAGATGATCGGCTGCTTCGGTCTCACCGAAGCCGACTATGGCTCGAATCCGTCGGGGATGATCACCCGTGCCAAGCAGCAGCCCGACGGCAGCTGGATCATCAACGGCGGCAAGATGTGGATCACCAACGGATCCAAGGCGCACGTCGCCATCATCTGGGCCAAGACGGGTGACAGCACCGATGACAGCAGCATCCGCGGTTTCGTCGTCGACACGTCGCTCCCGGGCTTCCACGCGAAGGATCAGCATGGCAAGCTCTCGCTGCGAGCCAGCCATACCTCGGAGCTCGTGCTCACCGATGTGCATGTGCCCGCCGATGCGATCCTGCCCGAGTCGAAGGGGCTCAAGAGCCCGCTGATGTGCCTCACGCAGGCGCGTTACGGCATCTCGTGGGGCGTGCTGGGTGCGGCCATGGCTTGCTTCGAAGAAGCGGTCTCCTACTCGAAGAATCGCGTGATGTTCGACAAGCCGATCGGCGGCTTCCAGATCCAGCAGGTCCGCCTGGCCGACATGCTCACCGAACTCACGAAGGCACAGTTGGTGTCGCTGCACCTGGGTCGCCTGAAGGACGCCGGCAATTTCACCCCCACGCAGGTGTCGCTGGCCAAGCGCAACAACGTCAGCATCGCCACAGATATCGAGGACGAGGCCATGGCCGGCTTCTGCAGGAACATCGATGTCGTCATCCATATCGACAACAGCGTTACGGTGATCGATGACGGACGCGGCATCCCCACGGCAATGCACAGCGTTCAGAAGCGCTCCGCAGCCGAGGTCGCCCTGACCGTGCTCCATGCCGGCGGCAAGTTCGACAGCGATGTGTACAAGGTCTCAGGCGGGCTCCACGGCGTGGGCGTATCGGTCGTGAACGCGCTCTCGGAGTGGCTCGAGCTTGAGATCAAGCAGAACGGCCAGGTGTTCCAGCAGCGATACGAGCGCGGCAACCCGCAAGCACCCCTCGCGGTCACCGGTACGACAACGACGACGGGAACCAAGATCACCTTTAAACCCGATTTTCAGATCTTCGAGGACCGGGAGTACAGCTACGATGTCCTGTCGCAGCGTCTGCGCGAGCTTGCGTTCCTGAACCGGGGTCTCAAGATCTCGATCGCCGACGAACGGGCCAGCAAAAAGCAGATGTTCTTCTATGAAGGCGGCATCGGCTCGTTCATCGAGTACTTGAACAAGAACAAAAACCCCCTCCACCCCGCTCCGATCTATCTTTCAAAAGAACGCGACGGGATCTTTGTCGAGATCGCCCTTCAGTACAACGACAGCTACGTGGAGCAGGTTTTTTCCTTCGCGAACAACATCAACACCCAGGAAGGCGGCATGCACCTTGTGGGGTTCAAGGCCGCGCTCACGCGCACCGTGAACAGCTATGCCGCGGCATGCGGGCTGATCAAGAACGGAGACGAGGCGCTCTCGGGCGAGGATGTGCGCGAAGGGCTTACCGCGGTGGTGAGCGTGCGTCTGCCGAATCCCCAGTTCGAAGGCCAGACCAAGACCAAACTCGGCAACAGCGAGGTCAAGGGCATTGTCGAAGCCATGGTGAACGAGTCCCTCGGGGCCTATCTCGAAGAGAATCCCGCGGTAGCGCGCAAAGTAGCGGAAAAGGGCATGAACGCCAGCCCGGGCGCGCGAGGCCGCGCGAAAGGCCAGGGAACTCACTCGGCGCAAGGGCGTGCTCGACTCCACGTCGCTGCCGGGCAAGCTCGCGGACTGCCAGGAAAAGGACCCGGCCCTTTCCGAGCTTTTCATCGTTGAGGGAGATTCGGCCGGCGGATCGGCCAAACAGGGCCGGGACCGGAAGAACCAGGCAATCCTTCCGCTCAAGGGCAAGATCCTGAACGTTGAAAAAGCGCGCTTCGACAAGATGCTGTCGAGCGATGAGATCAGGGTGCTCATCACCGCGCTCGGCGCAGGCATCGGCCCGGAAGAGTTCAACATCGCCAAGCTTCGGTATCACCGAATTGTGATCATGACCGACGCGGACGTGGACGGTGCCCATATCCGCACGCTGCTGCTGACGTTCTTTTATCGCCAGATGCCCCAGATCATCGAACGGGGGTATCTCTATATCGCCCAGCCGCCGCTCTTTAAAGTAAAGCGCGGCAAGACCGAGCGGTATATCAAGGACGACTCGCGCATGGAAGATTTTCTCCTCGATCTTGCGGCAGAGGACATCGAGCTTTTTGCGCCGGAGCAGGACCGGTGGCTTAACGGGCGAGGGTCTGACCGCGACGCTCAAGAAGCTCGTGCAGTTCGAGCGGACACTCGACAAGTACCGCAGGAAGCGGCTGGACGTGATGGTCCTGCGTTCGCTCCTGCTCGACAAAACGTTCACCAAGGCGGACCTCAAGGAAGAGAGCAAGCTCAAGGCCCTGGCGCTGTCCGTGGAGGAATATCTTACAGCTGCTCCATCCCAAGACCAGGACCGAGTGGGCCATCGAACAGGACGAAGAGCACCAGGCCCTGCGGCTCCGCTTCGATTCCAAATACGACGCCTCGCATTCGAGCATCATCCTTGACGAGAACTTTCGTGAACACGCCCGGAGTTCCGGGAGCTCCAGAGCCTTTCGCCCGCGCTGCTCGGGCTTGCCGGACCGACGTACACGGTCCGGGAAAAAGGCGAAGAAAAAAGCTTCAACGACACGGGCAAACTGGTGCACTACGTGCTTGAGCTCGGCAAGAAGGGACTCGCGATCCAGCGGTATAAAGGTCTGGGCGAGATGAATCCGGAGCAGCTCTGGAAAACGACGATGGATCCCGAGAAGCGGACGTTTCTCCAGGTCACGATCGAGGACTCGGTCAAGGCCGACGAGATCTTCACGACCACCTCGGGATACTCGGAAATCGGCAGACCGCGCACGGCCAGCAGGCCGGCCAGCACCATCAGCACCGAGATCACGCCGGCAAAAATCGGCCGGTCGATGAAGAATTTGGAGAGATTCATGATGCGGCTCAGCCCTTCACTTCAGTCTTGGCCTTGGCTTGCACTTCGGGCTTGGCGTCCATGGCGACCGAGGTCGGCGCCAGCAGCGAGCCGGGGCGCACGCGCTGCAGGCCGTTGACGACGATGCGCTCGTTGGGCTTCAGGCCCTCGGTGACGATGCGCAGCCCACCGGACGGTGCGCCGAGCTTGACCTCGCGGTACTCGGCCTTGTTGTCCTTGTCGACCACCATCACGAAGCGCTTGCTCTGGTCGGTGCCGACGGCCCGTTCGTTGATCAGGAGCGCCTGCTGCTTGCTGGACTGGCCCATGCGCAGCTTGGCGAACTGGCCCGGCATCAGGCTGCCGTCCTTGTTGTCGAACACGGCGCGCACGCGCACCGTGCCGCTCTTGGCATTGATCTGGTTGTCGATCAGATGAAGCTTGCCTTCCAGCGGCGTGCCGTCCTGACCCATGGTGCCCATCTGGACGGGAATGCGCTCAAGCCGGTTGCGCTCGCCCAGCGCCTTGGCAATCACCCGCTCATCGGCATCGAAGCTAGCGTAGATCGGGCTGACCGACATCAGCGTGGTCAGCAGCGGCGCACCGGGGCCGGCCGCCACCTGGTTGCCGACCGTGATCTC
>CAWJMR010000011.1:0-133743 GCA_963843965.1 uncultured Gemmatimonadaceae bacterium | reverse complement strand
CGAACACCGCCATCCACATGCTGGCCAGTCCCATCAAGGCCAACACCATGAAGACCGCCTTGATGCCCAGGGCCAGCGCGATGTTCTGCCACAACAGCGCGTGGGTGCGACGGGACAGTGTCACGGTTTGGGCAATCCGGCGCAGGTCGCTGTTCATGATGACCACGTCGGCCGCCTCGATGGCGATGTGGGTGCCCTGCGCGCCCATGGCGAAGCCCATGTCGGAACAGGCCAGCGCCGGGGCGTCGTTGATGCCGTCCCCGACCATGGCGGTGGGCCCCAGGCGCTGTTGCAGGCCGGCGAGGGCCTGCAGTTTGTCCTCAGGCAGCAGCTCCGCCCTGACCTCGGTGATGCCCGCCGCCAGGGCGATGGCCTGCGCCGCTGCTGCACGGTCGCCCGTCAACATCACGGGCGTGATGCCCAGCGCCTTCAAGTCGGACACGGCTTGTGCCGCGCCGGGCCGCAGCACGTCGGCCACAGCAAACACCATCACCACCGCCCGGGCATGGCCCAGCAGGCTCAGGGTGTGGCCAGAACTCCTCACCTCGTCCAGCTGCGTTCCAGGTCGGGGTCAGCAGACCCAGATCGCTCATCCAGCGCCGGCTGCCCAGGTGCCAGGTCTGCCCCTCCAGGCTGGCCTGCACACCCCGCCGGGCCAGGGCCTGGAAGGCCACGAAGGCAAGGGCTGTGGCCCGGGCCCTGGGCCACAGCGCGGGAGATCGGGTGGTCGGAACGCTCGGCCAGGCTTTTGGCAATCGCCTGGTGGTGGTCGGCATGCTGGTCGTCACCCACTGGCGTCAGCTCACGAGTGCGACCGAGCTCCGCGTCCGGGTGAACGTTCCGGATCTCGAAACGGCCGGTGAGGCCGTGGTGCGCGTACGCACCCCCGCACCGACGAACGGCGTGAGCGCGCCGTTCACCGTGACCATAACCGCCCCACCGGCCGCCCCGCCGACTATCACGCGATTGATGCCCGATCGCATTCTGGCCGGGACGGCCGCAAACGTGGTCGTGGCGATCATCGGCACGAACTTCACCGCGAACACGACGGTGAAGATCAACGGCGTGGTCCGTAACGTCGACTACTTTGGCCCCACCACGCTGCGCGTGATATTGACCGCCCTCGACTATGCTCAGCCGCGGGCGCTGCGCATCACGGTGCAGCAGCCCGCACCGGGTGGCGGGGCGGCCGACGCGTTTGTCACCGTCTACGAGATTCCGGTGGCGAGCATCGATTTACTCGATGCCGCAGGACCGTTCGGCGCGAACTGGAGCTGGGTGGGATGGCCCCTGCTCTATCAGGCCACGCCGCGGAGTGCGGCCGGCGAGGCGCTGCCACAACGCGCCGCGCAGTGGAGCACGAGCACACCAGCGCTGGTGACCCTCGCCCCCGAATCGGACAACTTCGTGAAGGTGTACGGTACGAGCGCCGGAACGGCCGCGCTCACGGCGAGCGTGGGCGACGTCATCACGTCACAGGCGGTACGGCTCTTCGACCCGCCGCCGTTCGACGTCGTGTACGTGGCCGGCTCGAGCACGCAGATGCATCTCCGGCTCTGGCAGCCACACACCGGCAACGCGGCCCAGACGATCGTGGGGCACCTCACGGTCACCTCGCCGGCCCCATCGCCCGACGGCGAGTATATCGCCTTCTCCGGCAGCGTGAAAACGGATGGCCAGGCGGTGCCAGCGCCGGACATCTACGTGGTGCGCCGGGATGGCACCGGTCTGCGCCAACTCACGAACGGCGAGGCGGCCGATTTCGAGCCCAGCTGGTCGCCGGACGGTCAGCGCATCGCGTTCTCGAGCAGCCGTGCCAACGGCACCCTCGACGTCTGGACGATGGACGTGAATGGCGGCAGCCTGCGCCAACTCACGCAATCGAGCGTCACCGCGCCGGTCGCGGGGTCTGGATACAGCGCGTCATCCCCCGCCTGGTCACCCGACGGACAAACGCTTGCCTATGTCATCGGCGCGAACTTCCGTGTGCAGCTCTGGCGTATGCGCGCCGACGGTAGCGACAAGCGTCAGCTGTTCGCATCCACCACCGACAACGCGCTGTCGCCCACCTGGTCGCCGGACGGGCGCTACATCGTGTTCGCACAGCAGCGCGTACCGGCCACGATGACCATGCTCTCGGCGGTCTCGCCGGATGGCCAGACTGCATTTCCGTTCGGACTCACCCCGCCGCCTTTCGCGGCGCATCCGGCGATCAGCCCCGATGGTCGGTGGGTGCTCGCCGGTACGAACGATCCGGTGAACGGCTCGTCGATGTACATCATGCCCGGGGACGGCTCGCGCAGCCAACGCGCGTTCATCACGCCCGAGGTGGGCGGGGCGCGTCAGGCCCGGTGGATCCGACGGGTGACGACGCAGGCCCGCTGACGCTTTGCCAGGCAAGCTCGGACACGAGCTGGTGGCCCATGTGCATACGGCAGCGCTCCTGGAAGGGGCGCTGCCGTATGCGGTGAGCTCAGGTACATCAGCGCAACGCGCTTTGCGTCATACGAACCCCGCCGCCTCGAGGACCGCCTGTGTGGCTGTCACCCGATGACGCATTCCCGATCCCTCAGCAAGGCGGCTCCACGACTCCACGATCAATTCGAGCGATCCCTCACGCTCGACGAGCTTATACGTGAACCCGCCAGACATGCCAGGCACCGGGAACCAACGCGACTCCTTCTCCCGCAGCATGTTCCGACTGATTCGCGGGAGATGTCGAGGAACAGGCAGATTGCCCTCACGTACGCGCGACATGACAATGCCGCGAAATAGCTCCTGGATACGCCACAGTTCACGGTCGCCAGCGAGCCCGTTGGAGCTCTGCTGCAGTTCGGGAACATCATGCGGGAAGTAGGCAACGCCGAAGCGGAAGTTCTTGCATCGGCAATACTTGTCGGGAAGCCCCATCCAGTAGTCAGGCAAAGGAGGAATGCTGAGCGCTTCAGCATTCGTCACCACTATTCGGTAGCCATTGTACGTGGTCCGCTCAACGATCCCGCGCTCCGCAAATCGAAGCGGCAGGTGAAGGTTTCGCTGGCCCTTCAGCGCGTCGGGGCCCGAAGCGACTCCACAGACGTACACGAATGGAAAGTCGCGGGCGCGCTCCAAAATGATTTCGGCACCGCTTCGCGCCGTCTTCGTGTTGAAGTTCTTCGCGAGTGCACCTTTGAAGCACGCCTGACAATGGTGGGCCGAGTCAAAGCCCTTCACGTAGTACGCCCAGAGCGAGCTGAATCCACGGATGATCCCATCGGGCTCGACCGGGTGCGTCACGAGGACGCCCATTCTCGATGACAACTTCAAATCTGCCATGAGGAACTCTCATCGTTTCTGTGGCAACGTGGCGGACCAAGCGGTCGACGCACGACATGCCCGACGTGAATTTTGCATAATCTGCCGCGCGTAACGAGAGTCGGAAGCGATGACCTACGCAAACGGCCCCGAATCCTGAAGATTCGGGGCCGTTCGTGTGTACATCAGAGCGGGCGACCGGACTCGAACCGGCGACGTCCAGCTTGGGAAGCTGGCATTCTACCAACTGAATTACGCCCGCAGCGCAGCCGAACCTCCGACCGCCCTACCCTCAGAAGCTACTCCGCCCTGCCCGCTCGGGTAAAGCCCTCGCCGCCCAATCCTCGCCACGCAGTCCGCGCCGCCCGCGCGATCTCGTCCCATGCGTGCTGCGGCTGGAGCCGACTCGCTACCTTCCGGCGTCACCTTTACCCGTACCGCTGTGCGACTGCCCGAATTCATCGAAGCCAACCGCGACGCCATTCTCGCGGCCTGGGAGGAGTTTGCCCGGACCCGCGAGGGCGCCGAGCACCTCGACCGCGCCGCACTCCGCGACCATTCCGCGAGCATGCTGCGCGACATCGTGGCGGACTTGCGCCGGTCGCAGTCGCATGACACTGGCGCCAACAAGGCACGCGCCGAGCACGACGAATCGGTGGGCGGCTACGACTCGGCCGCGCAGGCGCATGGCGCGGAGCGCGCGCACCACGGTTTCAGCGTGGGCGAGATGGTCTCGGAGTTCCGCGCCCTGCGTTCGAGCGTGCTCCGGCTCTGGACCGAGTCCCGCGCGACGCTCGACGCCGATGATATCGACGACCTCATGCGCTTCAACGCGTCGGTCGATCAGTCGATCGGCGAATCCGTGACGCGATTCACCAGCAGCATCGACGAATCCAAGGATCTGTTCCTCGCGATCCTCAGTCACGATCTTCGTGCGCCGCTGCAGACCGTCCTCATGGTCACGGAGCATCTCGCCACCCTCCCGGCGCGCGACACCACGCAGACCGTGCTCGTGTCGCGCGCTTCGCGCAGTGTGACCCGGATGATCGACCTCGTCGACGACCTGCTCGACTTCACGCGGAGTCGCATGGGGGCGGGACTCGCGATTGCGCCCGAACCGACCGACCTCTCGCTGCTGGTGAAGCACGCGGTGGAGGAGATCGAAGCCGCCCACCCGCAGTGGGCCTTCGAGCCGCATATCGACCTCGACCTGTGGGCGCCGGTGGACGGCGCGCGCATCCGGCAGGTGCTCGCCAACCTGCTCAGCAATGCGGTGCATCACGGCGACTCCTCCGTTCCCGTCAGCGTGCGGGCATTCGGCACCGAACGGTCGGTGGTCATCGAAGTCGCGAATTTCGGCCGCGTGATTCCCGCCGGCGAAATCGCCACCCTCTTCAGTCCGTTCAAGAAGATCCTCGCCGACGAGCCGGTCGCCTCCGCCGATCACCACCTCGGCCTTGGCCTGTTCATCACGGATCGCATTGTCTCCGCGCATAACGGGAAGATCGAGGTCACGTCGTCGTCCGAGCACGGCACCACTTTCCGCGTGACGCTGCCGCGCTGATACGCCACGCGCAGCGCCCGCCCAAGGATCAGGGATTCGGCGACGGCGTGTACGTCGAATGACGGATACCGAGGACCACCCGCACGGCCGAACGTAGAGGCACGCACTGTGTGCGACGCAGCACCACCTACTTGGGCGTGTGCCCGGGAGATGCCTCAATGTTTCTCCACCTCCAGCGTTCCGCGCTCACCGCCGTCGTGAGCGCCGCCGTCGTCGTCCTGACCGCCTGCAGTGACGGCACCGTCGCACCAGCGGCCTCCGCCAACGCGTCACCTGTCCTCGGGAAGACCGCCGAACCGCCCGCCTACGGTCCGTGGGCGCGTATCGTCACCGGCGAGACCGGCCGGGGATCGCTGTACGCCATCTACGTCCCGACCAACTGGAACGGTCAGGCCGTCTCCATCGCCCACGGGTTCCGCGATGTCTCGTCGCCGATCGATCTTCGCGATCAGGACGGGCTCTACGCCACCCGTGAAGCGCTGGGCGCGCTCGGTTACGCCGTCGCCTACTCCAGCTATTCCGAAAACGGCTTCGCGGTGAAAGACGGCGCGCTGCGCACGCATCAACTGCGCGGACTGCTCGCGTCAGTGCTGGGACGCGCGCCCGACCGGCATTTCCTCGTGGGCTACTCCTTGGGCGGCGGCGTCGCGCTCTCGCTGGCCGAGCAGTATCCGACGCAGTACGCGGGCGCGCTGACGGTGTGCGGCATCGTGGGCGGATCGCGCGTGCAGACGCAGTACCTGGGGCATGTGCGCGCGTTGTTCGATTCGTATTACACCGGCGTCGTCCCGGGGAACGTGCTCGGCGTCCCTGATGGCACCGAGGTTACGATCCCGCAGATCGCCGCCGCCGTGAGTGTCAGTCCACTGGGCCTGCTCGCGATCGCGAGCACCAAGGAAACGCCACTGCCCTTCGTTCCGAGCGGCAGTGTGTTGAATCCGGCTTCGACCGCCGCGCAAACGCTGGTGGGGTCGCTGTGGGCGGCGGTCTCGTTCCATGCGCGCGGCATCAACAACATTCTCGATCTGACGCACGGCAAGTCGCCGTTCGACAATGCGACGACGACGTACACGCTCGGTACTCCGGTGGGCCTGCCTGCTCCGATGCTCGAGCAGATGATCGCCGCCACGAATGACAGCGTGGTGCGCTACAGCATGACGCCGGCGTCGGTGAACTACCTCACGCACAACTTCACGCCTACGGGCGACCTGCGCATTCCGCTGCTGACGGTGCACAACACGTGGGACCCAGCAGTGCCTCTCATGCATGAGGTCGAGCTGGCCAAGGTCGTGCAAGCGGCCGGCACGTCGAACATGCTGCTGCAGCGGCAGGTGCCGTTGTACGGTCACTGCGTGGTGCCGGCACCCATAATCGCCGGCGCCTTCAACGATCTGGTGGGATGGGCCACCACCGGCGTGAAGCCGGCGCCGTAATACAGTCGCCGAGTCGCGCTACCACGGCAGCAGCCTTTGGAAGACGCTGCCGTGGATCGCGATCGACGGCACGATCACGACATGGTTCGACCGTAGCCCCAGCGCGGAGTGATCGTAGAACACCGCCAGCTCCGCTGACACGCCGCTGCCGCGGCCGCCCATCTTCGCTCCGGCGAATGCGCCGATCGCCGGTTCGTCGTGTACCGCAGCGCGGCTCAACGGCAGCACCTGAATCACGCGCGCGCCTCCATACGGCACCACCCGGGCACTCTCGCGGCCCGAGGTGATCAACGTCAGTTCGCCATGCGCGTGCTGCCCGAGATTCACCACGCCGGCGCCGACCATGAGCGACGTCGCTGCCGCATCTCGACTCGTGGGTCCGTTCAACCGTCGCTTGTACGACACGATGACGCCGCTCAGCGTGGGAATCCGCACCCCGACATCCGAGTAGTCGTCAAATCCGATGCGCTGCTCCACGTCGAGGCTCGGCATGGCGAGGTTGTCCTTGGAGGAGCTCTCGCAGTCGAAGACACACTCGACGCCCCTGGGGACGACCGCGAACGTGGTGGTACGCTGGCCTTCGCCGCGTGCCATCGGCAGCGCCGAGGTGGAGACGGCATACGGGGTGCAGGCCCCGGCGAGGGCCATCAGCGGGAGAGCAACGCACAGCGATCGACGACGCATGAATCCTCCGGGAGGGTGAGACCGCAGGGTCGCCCGCGCGGTCGTCACGTGACATCCGCCAGGTGACGTATCTCGATGCGCCGTTCGTCGAGCCGGCGAGTGGCTAAATTGTCCCGATGACCCTGCCGCACCTTCTCGTCGTGGACGCCCAATCGTTGGCCGGCCGCGCGGCCCACGTGGCCGCGGGCGATGTCACGAACGGCGTGCGCCTCTGGTGCCAGATGGCGCGCGGCGCGGCGATGGACATCGCCGCCACGCATCTGGTGGCCGCCTGGGATCACGACGGGCCGACGTTTCGCCATGCCCTGTTCCCCACCTACAAACACCGGCGTACCGGCTCCATGCGCACCCGCATTGCGCCGATCCGCGAGGGCGTGGAAGCCACCGGCATCGCCAGCGTGAGCGTGGCCTCGTACGAAGGGGACGACAGCGTGGCCTCGCTCATGGCGCGCTTCCGCGGCGAGGCCCGGGTGACGGTCTTGTCGAACGACTCCGACCTCCTGCAGTTCGTGTCGGAGGGGGTCGACGTGGCCACCTACGTGGGCGCCGGCAAGGGGCCCAACGGCACGCGGATCAAGCCGTGGAGCGCCGCCGAGGTCTTGGCAAAGTTCGGCGTGCTCCCCCCCAATCTGCCGGCCTTCAAGGCGCTCTGCGGCGAAGAGGGCGACGACATTCCCGGCGTGAAGAGCGTAGGCAAAGGGACGGCCGTGAAGCTGCTGCGACGGTGGCAGTCGATCGAGAAGGCGCTCGAGGCCAGCGAGTTCGTGAGTCATCGTGACGACACCGCGAAGCTGGCCGGGCAGCACGAGCACGTGCGGCTGATGCTGCAGCTCACCACCATCCGTCAGGACGTCCCGCTCCCCGACCTCGATCTCGCCCGCTGCGCGCTGAGCGGCATTGCGTGGCCCGGGGGATCGCAGGCCCGCGCCGGCGTCGCGGCCAGCAGCACCGGCGGACCCGTATCGCGCAGCGCCGCCGGCCCCGGCCTCGAAGACGTGCCCTTCCCCGAAGAATGACGGCGTCCGCGCTCCCCCTGCTCCGCCGCGCGGCGGCCCTGGCAGCCCTGCTGGCGGCCTGCGCGACCGTCGCGTCGGCCAACCCCTTCGCGACCCGTGATCGCCGCGTGGTGGACCGCGTGGAGGTCGGCAATGCCCTCAGCGAAGGGATGCACGGATACGTCGGCCATGACGACACCACCGGCACGGTCAGCGGGCAGGCCTATCGGCAAGCCCGCGGCTCCATTCGCTACGCGCTCACCACCTTCGACGACACCGACGTCACGATCGCCTGCACGTTCCTCGGCAGCGCCTCGGGCAACTACGATCTCATCGTGGAGGACAGCCTCATTGCCTCCAAACACTTTGCGGCGGCGGCCGATACGCCCACCGTCGTCGAGGTCCTCGTGCCGTTCACCGTCACGAAGGGCAAGACCAGCATTGCCGTGATTTTCCGCGCGCGTGGCGGCCCCACGCCGCGGCTGCACGAGCTCCGCACGATACAGGACCACAACGAAGTCGCCCCGTTCGCCGTCGTTCAACAGCACCAGACCCCGATGTTCTCTCCCCCTGGAGTCGTCCGATGAAGCCGTTGTCCGTTTCGCGTGTCACCCGCGCGGTGTGCGCCCTCGCCTCCGCTGTTGCGCTGCTCGACGGGCGCGCCCTCGCCGCCCAGGCCCCTGCCAAGTCGGCCGGCGCGCAGTGGCTCACGCGTCCAGAGCGAACCGACTACGCCGAGACGAGCCGGTACGACGAGGTCATCGCGTACATGAAGCAGATGGCGGCCGTCAACCCGAACATCCATCTCACCACGTACGGCTACACCACCGAAGGACGGCCGCTGCCACTCGCGGTGATCGGTGCGCCCGGAGCCAGCGCGGCGCAGGTGCTCGCGACCAACAAGACCCGCGTGTACATCCAGGGCAACATCCACGCCGGTGAAGTGGAGGGTAAGGAAGCGCTCCTTTGGTTGCTGCGCTCCATCGCGAAGGGCGAGCGCAACGCGTGGCTCAAGACCACCGTGCTGCTGATCAATCCGATCTACAACGCCGACGGCAACGAACGCGTGTCGGTCTCCAACCGCGGGTCGCAGGCGGGCCCCGTGGGCGGCATGGGTACGCGCGAGAATGCGCAGGGTCTCGACCTCAATCGCGACGGCACCAAGATGGAAACCGCCGAAGCGCGATCGATGGCCTCGCTGCTCACACGCTATCAGCCGCACGTGGCGATGGATCTGCACACCACCGACGGCAGTTCCACCAGCGGCTTCAACATGACGTATGAGACGTCGCTGAACCCGAACAATTCGAAAGCGCAAACGAGCTTGCTGCGCGACGTGCTGCTGCCGGAGATCACGAAGAACGTGAAGACGAAGCACGGCTCCGACTGGTTCTACTATGGCGGCGTGTCGGGCACCGGCGATCAGCGCGCCTGGCGTTCCGACGCCGAGCTCGCGAAGCCGCGCTACACGTCCACGTACTACGGCGTGCGCAACATTCTCGGCCTGCTCACCGAGACCTACTCGTACGCGTCGTTCAAGACGCGTATCACCGAGACCTACTGGTTCCTCGAGGAGTCGCTGAGCTACGTGGCCTCGCACGGCGAGACGGTACGCGACGTGGTCGCCAAGGCCAACACCGAATCGATCATCGGCCAGCAGCTTGCGGTGCGTCAGCAGCTCGTGAAGGCGCCGGCTCTGCAGAAGATCGTGTTCGCACCCACCATCTCCGTGCGCAATCCGTACGTGGCCGATCGTCCGTATCGCCTGCGTCCGGATGGACTCGGCAACGCCAACGTGACCAGCGAGATGCTGCCGTTCTTCGGCACCGCTGAGCCCACCGAGACCACGCTGGCACCGCGGGTGTGGGTCGTTCCCATGACGGCGACGCCGGCCGCCGCCGCGCCGACACCGGCGCCCGGCGGATTCGGCGGCCGCGGTGGTGCGGCCGGCACGCCGACACAGCGGATGATGGCCACCGTGATCGATCGCCTCGAAGCCCATGGTATCCGGTACAGCGTGACGGCGGCCGACCAGCCGTTCAGCGGCGACCGCTACAAGATCGCGACCAACACGCTCGAGACGCGTGAGTATCAGGGCGCGCACAAGGGACGCACGCTTACCGGCGCGTGGGAGCCGACCGAGCAGACCTTGCCCGCCGGCTCCCTGGTGATTCCGATGGATCAGCCGCTCGCGCGTCTCACGTTCATCCTGATGGACCCGCGCTCCGATGACGGCTTCATGTGGTGGAATCTGCTCGACGCCGTGTTGGGCCAGTCGCCGGCCCCGACGTACTACCCCGTGTTGCGCTCGATGAACGCGATGAAGTAGGGCTACACCGGACCGGCGGCCTGCGCGCAGGTCACTTTCACGGACATCGGGCTGTACACTCCGTAGGTGAGCCCGGACGCGACCATGTTGAGAAACGACTGCTGCGTCTCGACCTTCGACACGCCGCTGACGCACTTTTGGGCGGTCTCGGTCACTTCGGGCGGGACCAGCCCGAACAGGAATCCATGGGCCCACGCCTTCTCGATCTTGACCGGCGACGGCGCACGGCCCGTCTCGATGACGGCGTGGTAGCAACCGCTCAGGGTTGCCGTGAACAGGACGATGGCGGCGGTGATGCCGGTCGACGTATGACGCATAACGACCTCGTTGATTGGAAGGATGGAGAGAGAGCGCGGCGTTACGGACGACGGAGCCACTTGGCTCCGAGGACGCCGCTGGGGACCGACGCGGGATTGAGCATCCGCGGGCCTACGCTGTTGTTCATGGGCAGCACATACAGCAGCGGGGCAGCAGTGCCACCGGGTACGTGCGACGCGGTGATCCACTGGCCGTCGGGCGAGTACGACGGCGTGCCGGTCGCCACGAACGCGTTGTGCAGCCACGGAAAGGCCGACGCGCCCGTCGCGGCAGATACCGTGAACAACTGCACCGTGTTGTTCGCCCGCCAGACACGCGTGAACGTCACGAACTGGCCGTCACGCGACCACGTGGGGCTGTAGTCCATCCCCTCCGTGCCGTTCGTGAGTTGCCGCTTGCCGCTGCCATCGGCGCGCATGAGCCAGATCGTCGACGACGCCGGCGTGTTCAGCGTAGCCGCCCGCGCCACGGTATAGGCCAGCCACGCGCCGTCGGGTGACCACGCGGCAGCCCCGGCGCCGTTGCCGGAGTGCGGCAAGGGATCGTTCGCGATGCGGGCTTCGGTCAGCTGACGCGGCGCTGATCCATCCGCGTTCATCACCCACACATCGAGCAATCCGTTCGCCCCGCGTGCGCTGGTAAAGGCGATCGTCGATCCGTCGGGCGACCACGCCGGCTCGATGTCGGCGGCGGGATGCTCGGTCACGCGCGTGATGCGCGAGGCATCACGATTGGTGATGTAGATGTCCGCGTTACCGTCGACGCCCGCATTCTCGGGCAGGCCCGCGTACACGATCGAGCGCCCGTCCGGCGACGGCGACAGACTGAGCACGTCATGCGGCACGCGCACCAGCTCATGCGCCACACCACGTCCCGGTGACCAGAGCCCCATCCGCCGACGGGTGCCCACCGGCATCACGAACGCGAGATCCGCGCGCGGGGCGTCGAGCACGGTGAAGGTGCGATCGGCAAGCGCATCGCCCACCCGCACACTCACGCGTGTTTGACCGGCGTTCCGGCCGTACACATTCACCGTCCGATCGCCACTCGCGTTCGGCCAGGCGATCGTCTCGTCGCTCACACTCCACGCGGCCACGCGATCCGTGAGCACGCGATCCTGCGCGTCCCGCGCGATGGCCTCGAGCGGAATCGCGTCGTTGGTCCATGTCCACGCGGCTCCCTTCGGCGACAACAGCTCGACGCGCGCAACCGGAACCGGCGTCACCGTGAACGGTGACCGTGCCACGCCACCACCGGGTCCGGCATTCACGACCGCGACCGTCAGCGTACGCGCGGTGCGCATCGCCTCAGGGGTGATCGTGGCCCGCAAGCGCGTGGCATTCACGTACTCGGTCTCCAACGGCGCATCGTCGAGCGTGACCTGCGATCGCGGGCCGAAGCCGCGACCGATAATCAGCATCCGGAACGCGGGCGTCGTCCCCGCCACGACCTCCGAAGGATTGAGCTGATCGATGAACGGCATCGGCATCGGGCCCTCGACGATCGGTAACGGAATGGCGTTGGACGGCTCCGCGCCCACGCCGAGGACGGAGAGTGAGCGCACGCGTATCACCGCCATGGCCGCGATCGGCACGAGCGCGCGGAGTTCGGTCGCTGACACCCACGTGGTGGTGATCGCGATGCCGTCCAGCGCGACGGCCGACGCCGCCGTGAATCCGGTGCCGGTCACCGTGATCGTGACATCCGTCGGTGTGCCCGCGATCAGCTCGGTCGGCGACGCCGACGCCACCACCACCGGCAGCGTCGGGGCCACCACGCGAACGTGCGTCGCACCGACCTTGCCGCCGCCCTCAGCGCGAATCTCCACCACGCCGACACCACGCCCTTCCACCACACCGGCCGCCGACACGGTCGCGACCGACGCGTCGGCGCTCGCCCACGCGATCGACACATCCGGCACCACGGCGTCGTCGAGCGTGCGCGGCGAGGCGGTCAGGGGAACGCTTTGGCCAATCAGAATCGGATCGGTCACAGGCGTCACCACGACGCGCGCAACGCGCGGTGGCGCCGGCGTGTCCGGCCCCGGCGGACTGTCATCGCCGCACGCCGCGAGCACGACGACGAGGAGCGGGGCCACCAACCACCGGATCACCGATTGCGCGGCGAGCAGGTGAGATATGAATCGTCCGACGCGCCGGCTCCAGAGCGCGCGAGCGATGATGACTGCCATACAATGTCTCCCGGTAAATGGTCGGCGTGCCTGTGGACACGTCCGCGATCGGCGCCGTCGTGTCGACCGCCGTTCAATCGCTGTACCGAGGGTAGGAGCCACTGCTTAATGCGCTGCTTCCGCACGGCGAGGCCGTATGGTTTAAGCGGCAAACTGGGACGAGCTGCACGTGCGGTGTTCCGTGTGGCGACGCGTCAGCGCATCTTCATCACGACTTCGCACCGGGTAGCCCCGGTGTGCTCCCGCCCCATTCTCCTTCGTCGCTGTGCCACGTACCGCGCCCGCCCGGCGTCCTCACAACATTCCTGAGGCCCTCTCCTCGTTCGTGGGGCGCCAGGCCGAGTCGGAAGAGCTGGAGCGTCTCGTACACACGGTCCGGCTGCTCACCGTGGTCGGTGCCGGTGGCGCGGGGAAAACCCGCGTCGTCCGGGAACTCGCGGCACGGCTTGCCAATGACACGTCCACCGAGGCGTGGCTCGACGGCATCTGGTGGGTCGAACTCGCCCCCGTGCGCGCGTCGGCTGATGTCGCGTCCGCGCTGGCCTCGGTGCTGTCCGTGTCGCCGTCGCCTGGCCGCCCCATGCTCGACGCGCTGCTCGACGCGCTGCAGCATCGCGCGGAATTGATCGTGCTCGACAACTGCGAACACGTCATCGATGACGTGGCGCAACTCGCCGACGCGATCCTCCGACGGGCGCCCGATGTCACCATTGTCGCCACGAGCCGCGAACGTCTGGCCATCGACGGCGAAGTGGCCTGGCCGGTTCCGCCGTTGGAGCGTCCGCCGGAAGAGCCCCCCGGTGGGTGGGACGCCGGACGGCTGGCATCGTTCGAAGCCGTGCGTCTGTTCGTGGATCGCACGCGCGCGGTGTCTCGCACCTTCGCGTTGACCGACGATAACGCGCATGACGTCGCGGCGATCTGCAAGCGGCTCGATGGTCTTCCGCTGGCGCTCGAACTGGCCGCCGCGGTCGTACCGGTGATCGGCATTGCCGGACTCGCCGCGCGCCTCGACGATGCGCTGGCGTTATTGGCGCGCGGGAGGCGAACCGATGTCCCGCGACATCGCACGTTACGCGCGGTGCTCGATTGGAGCTACGATCTGCTCGACGACGAAGCACGGGAACTACTGCGGCACCTCGCCGTGTTTCGCGGCGCCTGCACGCTCGATGCGATGGCGGAAGTGTGTGCGCGGCGTCCCGACGCGCTCGTGGTCCCGCTCGGCCGGCTGCTCGAACACTCGCTGGTCGAGGTGCGAGAGACGCCGGGGGAGACGCGCTATCGGCTGCTTGAGACGGTCCGCCAGTATGGCGTCGAGAAGCTGCAGGCTGCCCCCGATGCGTCGCTGGTGAAGCGCCGCCACGCCTGGTGGATCACGCGCGTGGCGCAGCGCGCCGAAGACGCGCTGTTCAGTCCCGCGCGCGGGCGCACAGTACGACGGTTACAGGCCGACCTCGACGAGATCCGCGGCGCCCTCGCTTGGACAATCTCCGACGGGGGGGACGCCGCGCTCGGCGCCGAACTCGCGGGCGCCCTCGCCTGGTTCTGGATCTCCGGTGTCCCCTGGGAGGAAGCACGCACACTCCCGCGCGAGGTGCTCGCGCGTCTCGATGCCGATGGGACCCCGGACGCCTCGCGAACCACCGCGGAACTGATCGCGATCGGACGACTGAGCTACGCCATCATCGGCCTCGCCTACTTCGCCGCCGACACCGCGCTGATGCTCAGCATGGGCGCGCGCGAACTGGCGATCTGGGACATCGTGGAGGCGCGCGAAACGGCCGCACATGGCGTGACGCCGACGACGCACCGCGCGATGTATCGCGGACGGAGTCTGTGCAATCAACTCATGGGGCTCGCCGAAGCACTGCGCGGCAACGCCGCCGGTGCGGTCGCGCACCTGGATGCGTGTATCCGCATGGCGGTGTGCTCGGGCGAGCCGTGGCTGTTGCGCGTGATGCAGATGCGGCGCGCCCTCGTGCATTTCACCGTGGGCGATCTCCGGTCGGCCGAGGCCGACTTCGTCGAGGCGATCGACCTGTTGCGCGCGATGGGCGAGTGGTGGTTCCTGTCGCTCGCGCTCGAGGGCCTGGCCATCACGGTGTTCACTGCCGGTGATCGGGTGCGCGCGGCGCACTATGCGCGTGAAAGCATCACGACGTTGCGCCCCGAGCCCGATGCCTGGTTCATCTCCCGATCACTCGATTCACTCGCCTACATCCTCATGGAGTCGGGCGCGGATGCCGACACCGCCGAGCAAGCGGCGCGCTGGACCGGCGCAGCCGAAGGCCTGCGCGAGCACTGCGGCGCGGGCATCATGGGGAACGATATCGAGCGGATCGCGACGACGCGCGAGCGATTGCTCGTCGCGCTCGGACGCGCGCGGACCGCGGCATTGGTCAGCGCGGGACGTAGCCTCACGCTGACGCAGATCTTCGAAGACATCGAGGCGATCCCGGCTCCGGCGCCTTCACCCTCGCCGGTACCCGATCGCCCGTTGTCGCCATCGCTGTCGATTACACTGCTGGGCGGATTCCGCCTGCAGCAGCACGGTGTGGATGTCGCGGCCGACCGAATGCCGGCGGGCAAGGTACGCGAACTGTTGTGCTATCTCGCGCTCACCGAGCACGCCTCGAAGGAGGCGATCGGCCTGGCCCTGTGGCCCGATGCGTCCGATGCACAGCTCCGCAACGTCTTCCATGTGACACTGCATCACCTGCGGCGCGCGCTCGGTGATGCACCGTGGATCGTCTTCGAGCGTCACGGCTACCGGATGGTGCGCCTCACGTCCGACGGACTGCGGTGCGCGATCGATGTGGACGAGATGCTGACGGCCGCCGGGGAAGCCACCACGGCGCGAGCGCGGCGATCGACACCTGACGTCAACCAGTTGCAGCAGTGGCTCGGCGTGCTCGATCTCCACGGCGACGACCTGCTGCCGGGCGGGTCATCCGGCGATTGGATCGTGCCGCATCAGGACCGCGTACGCCATGCCTGGCGGAATGCGCTCGACGCGATCACGCAGCTGTGCGGTGCGCAGGCGCACTGGGAGGCTATGCAATCGGCCGCCCGTGCGCTGATCACACGGGATCCGCTGCGTGAAGGCGCGCATCGCGCGTTCATGGAGTCACTCGCGGCCGTCGGCGAACGCGCGCGCGCGCTTGCGCACGCCAACGAGCTCGAGGAGCTGCTGCAGCGCGAGCTCGGTGCGCGCCTGTCGTCGGAAACGCGTGCCTTGGTCGAGCGCATTCGCCGCCAGGCGTAGGACCGCGCCGTTTACGCCTCGACCCAATCGGCGGCGAGGCGCCGCGACGCCAACCACAGCAGCAGCGACGCCATCACGTAGAATCCGCCACCGTAATACAGCGCGTAGCGCATGGACTCAGTGCCGTAGCGCGGTGCGAGCAGGTCGGAGAGGTAGCCGAAGATCCACAGGCCCACCGCGATACCGAGCAGATTGTTGATCAGCAGAAAGAGCGAGTTGGTCGTCGTGCGCATGTTCGCCGGCGCGAGGTGTTGCACCGCACCGATGACCGGGCCGAGCCACGCGAGATTGAGTCCGGTGGGTACCAGGAACAGCAGGAACGCCCACACCAGCGACGTCGTGTTCATGGCGGCGTAGGCGAACGGCAGCGCCACCAGAAAGCAGATCGCCGGCGTGAGCGCGTAGGCGGCGCGGTTCTTCTTGGCGAAGCGGTCGGCGAATGCACCGCCCAGCCAGATGCCCGCCACGCCACCGATCAGATTGATGCCGCCGTAGTACCACGACGTCTGCACCAAGGTCAGGCCGAGGCTGCGAATGAAGAAGCTCGGCAGCCAGAAGGCCACGCCGTATCCGCACACCGACGAACACGCGGCCCCCAACGCGAGCAGCCAGAACGTCGGCTTCGGCAAGACCGTCGCCACCACCGTGGAGAACGGTGGCGCGATGGACGGGGCCGCCGCGGTCGCCCCATCGAGCCCACCGCGCACCGGATCCTTCACGACGAGCTTGAAGATCGGCGCGAGCAACACACCGGCGCCGCCCACGATGAAGAACGCCACGCGCCAGCTGATCGATGCGGCGATGAGCCCGCCAAAGAGAATACCCAGCGCCGATCCCACGGGAATCCCGAACGAGTACGCGGCGAGCGCGCGCGCGCGCTGTTCTTTGGGGAAGTAGTCGCTCACGAGCGCATAGGCCGGTGCCACGCCGCCGGCCTCACCGAAGCCCACCCCCACTCGGGCCAGGAAGAGCGACCAGAAGCCCGTGGCGAGGCCACAGGCCATCGTGAACGCGCTCCACAGCCCCAGCGCCGCCGTCATGATCCAAGTGCGACTGGCGCGATCGGCAAGCCACGCAATCGGCACGGCCAGCGTGGAGTAGAGCATCGCAAAGGCCAGCCCGCCCATCAGGCCAAGCTGCGTGTCGGTCAATCCGAGATCTTTCTTGATCGGCTCCTTGAGGATGCCGAGGATCTGCCGATCGAGAAAGTTGAACGTGTACGCGAGCACCAGCATCGCGAGCACGAGATAACGGTAGCGCGAGCCCTGCTCCGCCGGATTGGCGGGCGCGTTCGATGGCGATGGCTCGGATGAGCGCGACGACGGAGTGGCCATGTCGGGAATGTGCATGGTCGAGCGCGTCTGCACAGCTGTGCCAATGATGCCAATACGGCGCAAACGCAAAACGGCCCCCGAATGATCGGGGGCCGCTTCGTTGTTGCTGCTATGCATCTGCTCTGAACCAACCAGAGCCACAGATCGGGATTGAACCGATGACCGCCCGATTACGAATCGGGTGCTCTACCACTGAGCTACTGTGGCGTTCGATCTCACGGTGAGGTGCCGTGTCCTGCTATCCAGCGGTAAACAGTGCCCTCGCGCGGACTCGAACCGCGACGCCGTTAAGCACTACCACCTCAAAGTAGCGTGTCTACCAATTCCACCACGAGGGCGTACAACACCTGCAGCACTGCATCTGTGTTCGCGGAAACTCCACCAGCACCTGCATCCCAAACATCCGCGGAACAACGGGAGCGACGGGGCTCGAACCCGCGACCTCTCGAGTGACAGTCGAGTGCTCTAACCAAACTGAGCTACGCCCCCAACAACGCCTGCACCTGCATCAGCCAGCTCCAGAGGGAGCTGATAGCTCCAACGGGAATCGAACCCGTCTCTCAACCTTGAAAGGGTCGTGTCCTAACCGATAGACGATGGAGCCAGAGTCTACGTCCTGCGTTCCTGCAACAGCACCTTCAGTAGCGGTAACGGGATTCGAACCCGTGTTCCAGCCTTGAGAGGGCTGTGTCCTAGTCCCCTAGACGATACCGCCGTGGCGTTCCGCCTGCGGCGGGAAGCCACGGCGGATCTTGTCCAAACTACCGAGCCCCTTTCGGCGCCCGCCCTACACCCGACGCTGATACACCATACTCAGCAACAGGCCCGGAGGGAATCGAACCCCCAACCGCCGGTTTTGGAGACCGGTGCTCTACCAATTGAGCTACGGACCTCCTGAAGCGCCGTGGCCCACCAGCGCTTGCAGTGTGACCAGGGTGACCGACGGGAATTGAACCCGCAACCCCCGGAACCACAATCCGGTGCTCTAACCGATTGAGCTACGGCCACCATCGACGAACGCGTGTGCTTTCACCCATCACGTTCGAAGCCAACTTCCACTCGATCATCATCTAGGATGACAACCGACGGGAGACGCAAACTGTAACCAGACGAAAGACCGATTGCAAGCGGGGCAGCCATACTTGGCCCCGACTTTTTTCCGCGGTCGAACGATTACTCCTTCGCGCGCTCCAGATACTCGCCCGTCGTCGGGTTCACGCGGATACGCGTGCCCTCTTCGACGAACTCCGGCACGTTCACCGTGACGCCGTTCGACAGCTTGGCCGGCTTCGACGACGCCGTCTTCGTGGCGCCGCGCACCACCGGCGCCGTTTCGACGATCTCGAAGATCAGCGAGTTCGGCAGCTCAATGCCGATCGGACGGCCGTTGTAGTACTCGGCCAGAATCTTCATGCCCGGCTGCATCCACGGCGCCGAATCGCCCAGCGCCTCTTCGTCCATCTCGATCTGATCGTAGTTGGCGATGTTCATGAAGTGAAACACGTCGCCGCCCTGGTACATGAATTCCAGTTCCTGCGTTTCCATGTCCGCCTTCACGATCGTGTCGGCCGCGCGGAAGCGATGTTCGAAGTTCGAACCCGTACGCAGGTTCTTCAGCTTCGCCTGCACCATGGCACGCAGGTTACCCGGCGTGTGGTGACGGAACTCGACGACTCGGCACGGATCGCCCTCGAACACGAGGACCATGCCACGTCGGATCTGGGTCGCAGAAAAGGCCATGCGAACGACACCTTCGAACAGGGGACATCGGGGGGCGACCCCCCGCAGGATACCAGCTGGAATACCGCGCCGTTCCCACCCACCGACCTGCACCGCACCGATGAGCCAAGACTGCACAGCCTCGAAAAATAACCAGACGGTCTCATCACCGGAAGGGACCCATCACCAATCAACCGCGAACCAGCAGCGACCCGCTAAAACGCGAAGAACTTCCGCCGATCGCCCCCCGTCGGTGAGGGAGCGTTCTCCGTGCGGCGGTCCGGCGTGATCTTGACGTCGATCAGGCGGCGATCGGGCGCGTAGGCCGGTGAAAACGCGCGCGAAGGCTCCACCCGCTCCCCGAAATGCTGACCCAACCCACGGACCGCCCCCTCCAGCAGCGACGCCATCTCCGAGGAACCGGTGAAACTCAGCCGCAGCGTCTCCGCGTCGATCAACTCCACGTCGAACGCCGGCACCTCCACCCCGGGCACCAGCGCATCCAACACCGCCGGCGCCAGTTGGTTGATCTGCAGCAGCACCAGACGCGTGGACTGCCGGTCGCGCGTGACCATCGGGAAGTCCTTCACGACCGAAGTGGCGAGACGCGTGCCGATGAACGCGTACACCTCGGGGAGCGGCCGACGGCGCACTTCACACACGGCGCCGATGAACGCCGTGACGCGCGCGGCCGAGCCCGCCCCATAGACGGCGTCAGTGACCCGCGTGGCGGCAACGGCCCGCACCGACGCCAGCGCTCCCGGGCCGAACTCCGACTGCACGATGTCTTCCAGCAACACCAGAATGGAACGCATGGCCCACGTCTGATCGAGAAATCACGATTGCCCCGCAGGTCCGTCAGCGACCGGCCACCTTCGCCAGCAGCGGTGACAACCCGCGCCAAAGAGTATCGGCCACTCGCTTCGAACCTTCTGGATTCGGGTGAATGCCGTCGGCCTGATTCAACCGCGCATCACCGGCGACCCCATCCAGCAGGAACGGAAGCAATGTGACACCCGTGACCTTGGCGGCCCGCACATAGGCCTGGTGAAAGCGCGTGGTGTAACTCCCGCCGAGATTCGTGGGGGCTTCCATCTGCACGAGCGCCACGTCCGCTTCGGGCCGCTGCGTTCGCACCACGTTCACTAGCGCCACGATGTTCGCGTAGGTCGAATCGGGATCGACGCCCCGCAATCCGTCGTTCGCCCCCACCTCGAGCACCACCAACGCCGCCGGTTGATCCAGCACCCACCCCGCTCGACGCAAGGCGCCTGCCGACGTCTCGCCACTCAGCCCGGCGTTCACGATCCGCACCGCATAGCCGGCCGAATCGGCCTTTCTCTGGAGCAGCGCCGGGTACGCTTTCTCGGGATCGAGCCCCAGCCCGGCCGTCAGACTCGTGCCCAGCAAGACCACGCGGGCAGATCGCGTCGGGACAGTTGCTTCGGGAGCGCTCTCCCCGGTTCTTTCAGCCGACGCCGATGTGGCGGCGGCTGAATCCGAACGACCCGATTCGCCGTTGGTGCCACAGGCAGCCCCGAATGCCGTCAGAGCCACGAGTACCGTACTCGCGGCCCAGCGACCGACTTCCCTCTTCTGTTCCAATCGCATGCTCGTTGCCCGTGGGTTAACCAAGGAATACCAGAGTGGCACGCAGCGCCTCACGGTGTTGCGTGACGTGTCGTTCGACGTGCCGCAGGGCGCGTTCGTGTCGATCGTCGGACCGTCCGGCAGTGGCAAGACCACGCTGCTCGGACTGCTCGCCGGGCTTGATACCCCGTCACAGGGCACAGTGTCGCTCGACGGCGAAGAATTCGGAAGTCTCGATGAAGATCGCCGCGCCAAGTTGCGTGGCGAAAAGGTCGGCTTCGTCTTCCAGAGCTTTCAGCTGATCCCCACGCTGACGGCCCTGGAGAACGTGCAGGTGCCGCTCGAACTCTCCGGCGCGGTCTCCGCCAAGGAGGCCACCGTGCGCGCCCGCGACCTGCTCACGCGCGTCGGCCTTGGCGATCGCACGCACCATTTCCCGCAGCAGCTCTCAGGCGGAGAGCAGCAACGCGTAGCACTGGCCCGCGCGTTCGTCAACGAGCCGCGCATTCTCTTCGCCGACGAGCCCACCGGGAATCTCGACGGCACGACCGGTGAGCGCATCGTCGAGTTGTTGCAGGCCCTGAATCGCGAACGCGGCTGCACCATCGTGCTCGTCACCCACGACGTTACGCTGGCCGCCCGAACCCAACGCACGATTCGACTGCGCGACGGCGTCGTGGTGGAAGACGTCATGCACGAACCGGCTGCTGGTCCGTCCGCCTCATGACGACGCAGGCCCTGCTCCGCCTAGCCTGGCGGGAGAGCCGCACGGCCCGTCGTCGCCTGGCGCTGTATATGTCGTCCATCGCGTTCGGCGTCGCCGCCCTCGTGGCGATCGACTCGTTCGCCGGCAACGTCACGCGGTCCATCCGCGAGCAGTCGCGCACGCTGTTGGGTGGTGACATGGCGCTGCAGGCGCGCGCCGCCTTCCCGGCCGTCGTCGACACGCTGCTCGATTCGCTGCGCACCGACAACATCGCCACGTCGCGCGTCACGACCTTCGCCAGCATGGCGCTGGCCGAGCCGTCGGGCGGCACGCGCCTGGTGCAAGTGCGCGCGGTCTCACCCGGCTATCCGTTCTACGGCGAGATCGAAACAATTCCCGCCAACGCGTGGTCACGCGTGCACAACGAATCGATCGTGTTCGTCGATCCGTCGCTGCTGGTCGCGCTCGACGCCAGCGTCGGGGATTCGCTGCGACTCGGTCAGAAGATGTTCGCCATCGCCGGAACGCTCGGCAACGTGCCCGGCGACGCCGGCATCACCGCCGTGATCGGTCCGCGCGTATACCTGTCCGACAAGTGGCTCGACGCGACCGCTCTGCTCAAGTTCGGCAGCCGCGCCGAGTACGACGTCGTGCTCAAACTGCCCGCGTCGTTGGCCACGCCCGCCGCCGCGAAGACGATGGCGCGTGATCTTCGCCGTCGGATCGACCCGAAGGCGGCCGCGCAGCAGGAAGCGCAAGAAGCGCGCGGTGAAGAGCGCCGTGGCCCCGGCGGTGAAGACGAACCGCCTCCGGCCGATTCCGCCGCGACCAAGGCAACGGCAGACTCCGTGGCGAAGGCCGCCGAACCGGCGCCGGATGCCGCGTCGGGACTCGTGTCGGGCGCCGTGCGCACCCGTGTGCGCGTTCGCACGGTGGCTGATACCGAGCGCGATTTCACCGAGTCGGTGGCCCGTCTGGCCGATTTCCTCAGCATCATCGGACTCATCGCGCTCTTGCTGGGCGGCATCGGTGTCGCGAGTGGCGTCAATGCGTTCGTGTCGGCCAAGATCGATACGGTGGCGGTGCTCCGATGCCTCGGCGCCACCAGTCGTCAGGTGCTGGCGCTATATGTCGTGCAGTCGGCGGCCATGGGCCTTGTGGGTGCCATCGCCGGCACGTTGCTCGGTGTGGCCGTGCAGTTCCTGCTGCCGGGGGTCGTGTCGGATTTCCTGCCGATCGATGTCGAACTCGCGCTCGAACCGCGACCGCTTGTTCTGGGCCTCGCCACCGGCGTGTGGGTGTCGCTGGTGTTCGCCATGCGGCCGCTGCTGGCGCTGCGTCGCGTGTCGCCGTTGCAGGCCATTCGCCGCGAAATGGATAACACCGCGCTGCCCCGCGAGTGGAACGATCCCGCACGCCTGACCGTCGACGCGCTCTTGGTGAGCAGCATCATCGGCATCGTGGTGTCGCGCATCGGCAGCGTGCGCCAGGGGCTCTACATCAGCGCGGCCATCGGTGGTGCGGTGCTGGTACTCTGGATCGCCGCCACGCTGCTCATCGCGGCCGCGCGCCGCAGCACGCGGCCGTCGTGGCCGTTCGAGCTGCGGCAGGGTATCGCCAATCTGCATCGCCCGGCCAATCAGACGCGCGCCGTCACGCTCGCGCTGGGATTCGGTGCGTTCCTGCTCAGCACCGTGTACTTGGTGCAGGCGAATCTGCTCAGTCGTGTGCAAGCCACGTCCGCCGGTTCGGCCGGCAACCTGCTCTTCTTCGACGTGCAGGATGATCAGGCGGCCCCACTCGACTCACTGCTGCGTGCGCGTCAACATCCCGTCGTGCAACAAACGCCGATCGTGACCATGCGGATCGACGCGTTGAATGGACGCAGTGTGTCATCGCTGATGGCCGACACGAGCGCGCGGCGCGCCGGCTGGGCGCTGCGCCGCGAATACCGCAGCACCTATCGCGATTCTCTCGTGGGCTCGGAAGCGCTGGTGGCCGGCACGTGGTTCGCCGATTCGGCCACGCGCGCGAAAACGCGTGCCACCAATCCCGATGCGCCGTTCGAAGTGTCCTTCGAGCGCGATCTGGCCACCGATCTTGGCGTGGCGCTCGGCGACACGGTTACGTGGAATGTGCAGGGCGTGCCGGTTACCACCGTCGTGACCAGTTTTCGCACGGTGAACTGGGCGCGCTTCGAAGCGAACTTCTTCGTGGTGTTCGCGCCTGAAGCGCTGCGTCGCGCGCCACAACAGTTCGTCGTGGTTGCCAACGTGCCGGCGGGACCGGCGATCGCCGCCGTGCAGCGCGATATCGTACGACGTTTCCCGAACATCTCGAGTGTCGATCTCACGCTCGTGCGTCAGACGATCGGGGCCATCGTGGACAAGGTCACGCTCGCGATCCGCTTCCTCGGCTTGTTCTCGTTGGCGATGGGAATCCCGGTGCTCTTCAGTGCCGTCGCCGCCACGCGGCGCGCGCGGCTGCGAGAGGGCGTGTTGCTGCGCACGCTCGGCGCATCACGGGCGCAGGTCGCGCGTGTGCTGCTGGCGGAGTACGGGGCGCTCGGAGCGCTCGGCGCGCTCACCGGCATGGTGCTGGCCTTCGCCGGCGCGTGGGGGCTCACGCGATTCGTGTTCAAGGATCCGTTCGATCCCGCCGTCGGCCCGACGTTCGTGATCGCGGCGGGCATGCTGCTGCTCACGATGGCGATCGGGTTGCTGACCAGTCGCGATGTCTACAAGGAAACGCCGATGGCCGCGATTCGCGAAGCCTGACGACGAACGCGCGCTTACCGCCGACCGATGATGCCGTACGAGTCGGCGGTAGCGCTGCCTTCCTTGAACGCGACCCAGACGCGCGCGCCGACCATGCCGCGCAACGCGCTGGGCACCGAGGGCAGACGCTTGCGACCGGACCCGTCGGTGAGTCGCAGGCCGCCGTCTTCGTCGAGCGTGCCATCCCAGGCCGGCACGCCATCGGACGCGCGGACCAGATAGTCCGATACCACGATGTCGCGCGGCGTGATCTTCACCCCGCGCACCATGACCTCGGTGCCGGCCAATCGACCGAGGCCCGTGGTGGCCATCCCGCTCAGCGAAATATTGTTGCCGTCGACGCGCAGCACGACCTGCCGTGCCGGTTCAGCACCAACGATCGTGACCACGCCGCGCACGGAATCCCCACGCGTACGACCAGAGAGATCGCTTCCACCCGCCAGCTTCTGGGCGATGGCGCGGGCCATCGAATCACCTCGCGCCTGAGCCCGAAGACTCATCGCCTGACCCGCCGTGGCGCCTAAGCCGGCGCTGCCACGCGCGGCACTGTTCACGTTGGCGATGGTGCCTTCGTTCGTTCCGCTGGCCGCCACCTGCGATGCGTTCTTCATCGCCGCGAGCGAATCGAGCAGGTCGGCGGGGCCGCGTTCAGCCTGCGCCAGCAGCGAATCGCCGCGATATCCGAGTGTATCGAGTCCCGGTATGTCGCCCGACACCGTGACGCTTTTTTCACGATTGCACGCCGCGAGTGTGCAGAGCATCGCGAGACGCCATGCGGTGCGGCCTGCTGACTTCGGCGAACGCGACCGTAAGTCATTGAGTGCAAATCGATTCGGCGACGGGTTCATACTCGGGAAGCTACGCGCCGGATGAGCGGCGTCAACGCGGCGAGCCAACGCCGCGCCACCACATTTGACGCGCATCACGCGCCGTTGGCGTCGTTCCTGCCACCTGAGGGCCAGAGCATGCCATATTGCACATGGGACGCCGGGATCCCGTTCGGGCGCCCAACGGCACGTTGCGGCATTTCATGGCCAGCCGTTGGCGGCTATGTCGCTCCGTGCATGAACGTTTCACTGCTGGCACAATCGCGCAAACCACGGTGACGTGGGTTACGACGGCGCGTCAAACTCTCGCGATGCATGAGCTATTGATGGCACACGGGTCCGTGCGCTCCGAGCGCGACGGTTGGATGGATGACAACACGCGAGGCCTGTCCCTTGCCGCTGCGGCGGACTGGGATGAGGCCGCCGAGGCATTTGCTGCCGCGGCCGACGTGTTGGCACGTCGTGCGCCCGATGTAAGCTCGCACGATGCGCTGGCGTTGATTCTCGGAAATCTGGCCCAGGCCTGCTTCCGCGCGGGACGTACCGAAGACGCGTTGCTCCACGCCCAGCGCGCCTGCGCCCTCCGCGTGGCCCTCGGCGGCGAGGATGCCATGCCGGTGGCGCGCGAACGCATGGATCTCGCGGTGATGCTCGGGGCCTGCGGCCGGCTCGACGAAGCGCAGGCGCTGATCCAACGCGCGATCTCGGCCGTGGAACGCCATGTGGGCGATGAAGATGCGCGACTTGTGGTGATGCTGGAAAACGCGGCCCGTCTGGCGCTGGCGGCCGGTGTCCCGGCCAACGCCGAGCCGTTGTTGCTGCGCCTGCACGCCCTCCTCGATGCGCATGGCATGTCCACCGATCGTGCCGATCGCCTGCTCGCGATGGTCGCGGCCGTACGCTCGCGCGCCGACGCCAATCGCGCCGAGGCGAGTCGCACTGAGGCAAGCCGGATCGAGTCGAGCCGGATCGTGGCGATCCAGGCCGCCGAAGCGCGCGAGGAAGCCGCGCGTGTCGAGGAGCCCGCCGTCTACGCGCACGCCTCGATCGACGAGCAGGCGGCCGAGGGCGAGTGGGATGATCAGCCGCTCCGAGATGCCGTCGCCATCACCGATGTGCTGCTGCGCACCACGCCCTCGGGCGTGATCGCGATACCGGAGCCGGTGAATCACGACGCCGAGATTCTCGCCGCCTTCGAAACGGTGGTGGATACGCCGGCCGAACCGATGATCGACCTCGTGGACGATCTGCCCATGCCCGCCGTGGACATCGCGCTCGATCTGGCCGACGACTTCGGGATGCCTCGACAGGACGACGATGCCCCCTCGATGTCGCTCGGCTTCACGATCGAGCACGGACTCGGTGGGCCCGACGTGCCTGCCCCGGTGCTGGATTCCAGCACCGATCTGATGGGACTCGAGCTCGATGACGCGCTGGCGGACTCGCTGGTCGATGTCCCGACGCACCGTCCGGCGCTCGAGCTCGAGGAGGCGGCGCCGTCGCGTATCGAGGCGCCGGCACCCGCTGCGCCGGAGCCGCTCTCGGCGCTCAACGCACCGCTCCTTCAACCGGTGCGGCATGTGGAGCCCGCGATGGCGCATGGATTCGGCCCGCCTCCCGCTGCGCTGGTGACACCCGGCGCCCGCATGGAGCCGGCGCCCGCTCCAACGCCGATGCCACCGACGGCGCGCGACCTGACGCGCGCACAGGATGCGCAGAACGCCGCCGACGCCGACGAGGCGAACGCCCACGCGTCGCAGCGCACCGGACGGACCGGGAGGACGCCGATGTCCGATCGACATGCGAAGGAGACGGGCGGCAAGAGCACCGGCCTGATCGGGGCCGGCATCGGGGCAGCCTTGGCAGCGGCCGGCGCGGTCTGGTACTTCCTGATTCGTTGATGCGCAGCACGCGATGACGACGGGACATCCGGAAGACAGGGCCGCAGGCCTGCACGGCAGCGTGCTGCTCGTTGGGCCGGGCTGGTTGGGTCGGGCCACCGCCGCGCGACTGGCCGCGCATGGTGCCACCGTGGCCACGCTGCAGCGCAGTGCCGGTACGTCCACTATCCCCGATGTCGTCGCGTTGACAGGCGACATTGCCGACGCCGCGCGCGGGCCAGCACCGTTGGCGGCGTTACAGGCCACCGTGCGGTCGGCGCTCCCGGTGCCGATTGAGCACCTCGTCGTATGCATCGCCCCGTCGCGTGCGCGCGGTGACGACTACGGTATCTATCCCCTGGCCGCCGCCGGCGCGGCAGCGTTGGCGAATGCGCTCGGCATCAGATCGGTGCTGTATGTGTCGAGCACTGGTGTTTATGATCGCCATGACGGCAGCGAAGTCACCGAGATGAGCGCGATCGAGCCGCGCGACGCGCGTGTGCAGGCGTTGTACGACGCCGAACAGCGTATCGCGACCGTGGCGCTGGATCACGATGCCGCGGTGCGCATCGTACGCGCCGCCGGACTGTACGGACCGCAACGCGATCCGGCCGCCCGACTGGCCGAGCCCGCGTTCGCGGTCGGCGACGTGTGGTGCAACTTCTCGTGGCGCGATGATGTGGTGGCGGCCATCGCGCATCTGCTGCACCACGACCGCACACCCGGCGTGCGCGTGTTCAACTGCGCCGATGGCACGCCGCTGCGCGCGTCGTCGATCGCGTCTACCCTGACCGGTCGCCCGATCATCGCGCCGGCGGCGCGCGCGGCACCCGACACAGCCCCAAGTGACGCAGCCGCACCGGTTCGCAGTGGCCGCAGCAATCAGCGCATCAACGTCGACGCCCTACTGGCTACGGGCTGGCGTCCCGTCGCTCCCACCGTCTACGACGGTCTGCGCCTGCTGGGCCATCAGGTGCCGTTGGCGCCGGCGACGTCGTGAGCGCCGCGCCGTCGCTACCGTACGGACCGCAGACTGCCGCCGTACGTGGCTTTCTCGTGCGATTGGCGGGCCTCGGCGCGGCCGATCGTTCAGGCGTCGTCGCGCGCTACGAAGCACTCGCCGCCACCCGGGCGTACGAGGCCGCGGATGCGCGCCTCGGTGAGGTGATCACGCGGAGCGGACGGGAAGAGGCGCGCGATGCGCTGAGCGGTCCGCTGATACAACTGGTGAAACGACCGGACTCGCCTACGGGAGAAGGCGCGGAGATCGAGCTCGAGCCCATCGCCGAGCCGGCATTGGCGGCACTGCTCGCGCTGATAGTGCGCGACCTGCTCGACGACGCGACCGTGCGACTCCTGACCGACGCCTTCAGCGAGACGATTCCGCTGGGGTGACGGGCACCCCAGCGCGTCGAACGTCAGGAGACGGTGTCGGCCCGGGGCTCGGCGGCGAGCGTAAAGCGCGGGATCACCGCTTCGAACGAGGAGCCATCGTCGCGCACGAAGCGATACGAGCCCTCCATCCAGCCCTGCGGCGCCTTGAGCACGCAGAACGAGCGATACTCGTGCACTTGTCCGGGCAGCAGATGCGGCTGTTCGCCGACCACACCTTCCCCTTCGACCACGGTGTCGCCCACCGACTCGTCGTGGATCAGCCAGCGACGCGTGCGCAGCTGCGAGGCCTGTTCACCCACATTCTCGATGCGGATGTGGTAGGCGAATACGAACTGGCCAAGCACCGGATTCGAACGGTCGCGCAGATACGACGGGCGCACCGTGATACGAATGCCTGACGTGATGCGATAGTAGAACGGAATGGGATCAGGGCGCATCAGAACGGCCTCGGAACATAACAGTGACGGGTGAGCTTTCGGTGCCCACGCGGTTCAGCGACACGACCGACAGCGCCGTCGGTGACGTGCCCTTCGGGATCGGCCACGACGTCGTGGATCCCGAGACCAGCATCGTAATCCATGCGGTGTCGGTGCGCAGTCGGATGGCGTACTGCCACGGTACCGCGGTGCCTACGGTCCGGAGCAGCAGCCGGGTCCCCGTGCTGGTCTCGGCCAGACGCGCCGTCGGCAGCGGGGGCGCTGCGGCCTTGAGCCACGGCGTGGCCGGCACCAGCGCGGGCGCGGCGTAGGGCCCCACCAGCAGCGTGTCGTTCATGCCGGCCTGGTTGGTCAGGAACGACTTCATGCTGAAGTGGACGTTGCCGGTGGCGCCGTCCTGCAAGCGCGTGACGCGGATCTGCTCCACGAGTTCACCAACGGAGAACGCACCCGAGCCCACGCCACCGGCGCGCGAGGTGAAGTTGCCCGGCCACATGTGGCGCCCCATGACATTCTCGCCAACCCACCAGTCGAGCAGTGCCGGATACGCCTGCTCACGTTTGGTGGTGGGCCAATAGAGCTGCGGCGTGAAGTAGTCCACCCAACCCTCACGCAGCCACTTCCGCGCGTCGGCGTACAGCTTCTCGTACGCATCGAACCCGCGCACCTGCGTGGGATAGCCGGGACGCCAGATGCCGAACGGACTGATACCGAATCGCACCCACGGCTTCGCCTTGTGCACCCCTTCGTCGAGGGCCTGCACCAGCAGATCGACATTGCGGCGCCGCCAATCGGCGCGAGAGAGTTTGCCGCCCTCGCGCACGTAGCGCTTCCAACTGCGATCGTCGGGAAACGGAATGGCGCGACCACGCCGATCGTTCTCCGGATACGGATAGAAGTAGTCGTCGATATGCACGCCATCGACGTCATAGCGCTGCACCACGTCGAGTACGACGCGCAGCGTGCGCGCACGGACGGCGGGCTCACCCGGATCCATCCACAGATAGCCCGCGTACGGCTTTACCAGCGATGGATTCGTGCGCGCGATGTGCGTGGACGACAACGGCGACTTGGCGTCGGTGTGACGCGCGCGATACGGATTGAACCACGCGTGCAGCTCGAGGTTGCGGGCGTGCGCCTCCTTGATCGAGAACTCGAGTGGATCCCAGAACGGCACCGGTGCGCGGCCTTGTGCGCCGGTGAGATACTCCGACCACGGTTCGATCTTCGACGCATACAACGCGTCGGCCGCCGGACGGATCTGAAAGAGGACCGCGTTCAACTTGAGCGCCGCTGCGCGGTCGAGCAGCGCGATGAGTTCGGCCTGCTGCTCGGCCGTGGTGAGCGTGCGCTTGGAAGGCCAGTCGATGTTGGCCACCGATGCCACCCACACGCCACGGAATTCGCGCGCCAGCGGCGGGGCCTCGGCGCTGACCACCGGGCGCACCCGCGCGGGTGCCGCGGGTGCTGAGCGCCCCGGCGCTTCCACTGGCGTGGGACGCGTCGGTTCGGGACGCGCCGCTGGCACCGGCTCGCCCGGCGCAGCCGCCGGCGCCGTGGGTCGGCACGCGAGCATGGCCGCCAAAGCCAACGTTGCCCCGGTGCCGAACAGATCGCGGCCACGCATCACGCCAGCTCCTTCAACATGGCATCGAGCACGGCACCCGCCCGCTTCGCGGCTTCAGCAATGCGCTCCGCCGACTGGATGAACGAAATACGGAAGAACCCTTCCCCACCCGCACCGAAACCGGAGCCCGGGAGCACGATGACACCGGCTTCTTCGCGCAGCCGATCGGCGAACGCGGCACTGGCAATACCCTCGGGCAACGGCATCCACAGATACATCGTGGCGCTGGGCACGTCGACGGCGAAGCCGTTGGCACGGAACGCCGTCACGGCCGCATCACGACGCGCCTGAAACACCGCCACGTTCTGCGGAACGAACTCGGCCCAGCTTTCGATGGCCGCGACACCAGCCGCTTGAATGCCCATGTACTGCCCGGTATCCGTGAACGCCTTCACCTTGGCGAGCGCCGTGGAAATCTCCGGCTTCGCGACCGCCCAGCCACAGCGCCAGCCGGTCATGTTGTACGTCTTCGAGAGCGAATGAAATTCGATCGCCACCTCACGTGCGCCATCGATCTCGAAAATGCTGGGCGGCACGTATCCGTCGAATCCCATCTCGGAGTAGGCATTGTCATACACCAGCAGGATGTCGCGTTCCCGACACACCTGAACGACCCGCTCGAGATAGTCGCGCGGCGCAATCGCCGAGGTCGGATTGTTCGGATAGTTCAGGTACAGAATGCGCGTACGCGACAGCACGTCCGCCGGGATCTCGTCGAGGTCCACCAGAAAGTTCGTGCGGGGCCGCAACGCATACACGTACGGCGTGGCATCGCTGAGCAGTGTGCCACCGAGATACGCCTGATACGCGGGATCGGGAATGATCGCGACATCACCGGGGCCGGCGAAGGCAAAGGCGATGTGGGCGAGTCCTTCCTTGCTGCCCAGCAAAGGGACGATCTCGGTGATCGGATCGACGCGCTGCCCAAAGCGCGTCTGCATCCACGCGGCGACTGCCTCGCGGTAGCGCACGAGCCCCAGCCCGAATCCGTACCGCTGCATGGCCGGCACTTCGGCCGCCCGCTGCAACGCCGACACCGCGCCGGCGGGCGGAGCGAGGTCCGCGTCGCCGGCACCGAGATCGATGACGTCGACGCCCGCCTCGATCAGCGCCTTCTTGCGCCCCGGAATGTGCGCGAGCGGATACGCGGGAAACGACGAGAACCGTTTGGACAGGCGCGGCATGACGGCGAGTCAGAAGTTGAGAGCGGGATTACGACGTGGGCGGACTGTACTGCGCATGCTGCGCATCAATCCAGCTCTTGTGGTACGCCGGATCTTCGATCGCTATGGCGAGCTTGGCGACCTTGAGCGGCTTGAAGCTGTCCATCATCACCGCGAGTTCGTTCGTGTACTTCGCTCCGATGGACGCTTCCGTACGGCCCGGATGCGGACCGTGTGCCAGACCGTCGGGATGATGCGTGATCGAGCCGTACTCGATCCCCTTGCGGCTCATGAACTCACTCGACGCGTAGAACAGCACTTCGTCGGAATCGACGTTGCTGTGATTGTACGGCGCCGGAATCGCCTCGGGGTCGAAGTCGTACGGACGCGGGCAGAACGAGCAGATCACGAACCCATCACCCTGGAACGTCTGATGTACCGGGGGCGGCTGGTGAATCCGGCCTACGATCGGCTCGAAGTCGTGGATGTTGAAGATCCAGGGATAGAAGTACCCATCCCATCCGACCACGTCGAACGGATGGTGATCGAGCACGAGTTCATTCAGCGCATCGTACTGTTTCACGAGAATCGGGAAGTCACCCATCTCGTCGTGCGGCGCGAGTTGCTGCGGGCGGCGGATGTCACGTTCCGAGAACGGCGCCCCCTCCAGCATCTGTCCGAAGTCGTTGCGATAGCGTGAAGGCACGCGAATGTGACCGCGGCTCTCCATGACCAGCAACTTCGTGGCGCCCGCGGCGAGATCATGACGCCAGCGATGCGTGATGTTGCGGTGAATCACGACATAGTCACCCGACTTGTACGGCAGCTCGCCGAACACCGACTCCAGCACACCCGATCCTTCCACCACGTACACCACTTCATCCGCCTGGGAATTGCGGTAGAAATGCGTGTCGTTGGTGTCGGGCTCGACGTACAGCATCACGATGTCGCTGTTGAACAGCAGCGGCAGGCGATCGAGTGTGGCCGACCCACCCGTCGTGGTGCGCGAGGTCAGGAAGTGCCGGTGGCGCAGCGACGTGTCGACATCGGCTTCGAGTACGAAATCGCGCACCTTGCGGGCCGACTTGTACGTGGTGGGCGGATGCGTGTGATAGAGCAGCGACGAGGTTCCCACGAACCCCTCGTGCCCCATCAACTCCTCAGCGTACAGTCCGCCGTCGGGACGTCGAAAGACGATGTGTCGCTTGCGCGGCACGGAGCCCAGCTGGTGGTAGAACGGCATGAAAGACGGCCTCTGGTGCGGGCGGCCGACGCGACGCCGGATGGCAGTCGTGCGCCGACGAATTGATGCATGCAATCTGGCCGAATAGACCAAGCGGCGGGAGGGTAATCCTCCCGCCGCCTGTATATGACATTACGTACTCGCTCCGTGCGTGGAGCGGTCCTTTCGAAGCGTCAGCGGCCTCGCGCGCTCCGCCGACGCAGAAACAGCAGCGACGACATCCCCACGGCCAGCAACACGACGGTGCTCGGCTCCGGCACCGTAGTTACGAGCGGTGCCACGTCGAACGCCGCGGCGAACGCCGTGATCGCGCCGTCGGGCACATTCGCCGCCGCCGTGGTCACGCGACCAGCATCCCGCGCCGCGGCCGCAGCTGCTGCCGAGGTCGGAGGGAGGGGCTCATCGTTCCACACGGCTGCAGCCGCCACCGGGCTGCTTCCAAGCGCAATCCACGCTGGGGCGCGACCAGCGCCATCGGAGACGGGGGCTGGCAAGGGGCCCGCCACGTCGTCGGCCGGCGTCGAGCCCTCTTCTGTGCTCAGCGGCTTGGTTGCCGCTGACAGTCGCTCGAGCGCCGCACCGTCGGTGCCGACCCGCCGGGACCAACCATAGTCACTGAGGTCGGCACGATCCGTCGGCAGCGACGCCGAGCGACCCTTGGCGACCGACGCGTCATGGGAG
The DNA here is from genome assembly GCA_963843965.1 of uncultured Gemmatimonadaceae bacterium. Taxonomy (GTDB): domain Bacteria; phylum Gemmatimonadota; class Gemmatimonadetes; order Gemmatimonadales; family Gemmatimonadaceae; genus Gemmatimonas. The sequence continues at coordinate 100,291 of CAWJMR010000011.1, read as the reverse complement.
GCCGCCCGCAGCGCGGATACCGTCGCCCCGAAGGGCTTCACCGCGAAACCGCGTGCGCCGAACGCCGCACAGCCGCCCGCGCAATTCCAGGCATTCGGATGCGAGGCATCGGCATCCGTTCCACCGAATCCGACGAAGTTGCCCCCGAGTCCGAGCAGGGAAACGACTGCGCCGGCGGTCGAGGTCGAATCGTCGCGCTCCTGCGCGCCGGCCGGCGACACCGTCACCAACGCCGCAACGGCGATGAACGGGATGGTGCGATGCAACAGATGCATCATCGGTGATCTCCTGTGGGTACGGGTTCACCGGTGATGCATCGCACGTAGCATGCCGAACGTGTTGGCCGTTCGCTACGCTAGAGGTTGCCGCGTAGCTCCTGCTCCCGCTCGATGGCTTCGAACAAGGCCTTGAAGTTGCCCTTGCCGAAGCTCTTGGCGCCCTTTCGCTGGATGATTTCGTAAAACAGCGTGGGGCGATCTTCCACCGGCTTCGTGAAGATCTGCAGCAGATAACCGTCGGGATCGCGATCGACCAGGATGCCGAGTGCGGCCAGCGCGTCGATATCCTCGTCGATCTGCCCCACGCGCTCCTGCAACTCGGCGTAATACGACGTGGGAACCGACAGGAACTCGACGCCCCGGTCGCGCAGGGCGGTCACGGTTGCCAGAATGTCGTCGGTCGCGAGGGCGAGGTGCTGTGCGCCAGGACCGCCGTAGAAGTCGAGATACTCTTCGATCTGCGATTTCTTCTTGCCCGACGCCGGCTCGTTGATCGGGAACTTGATCTTGTCGTCACCGTTCGCCATCACCTTCGACATGAGCGACGAATACTCGGTGCTGATGTCGTCGTCATCGAACGTGATGAGATTGCGAAAGCCCATCACGTTCGCGTAGTAGTCGACCCAGCGATTCATCTGGCCAAGCTCGACGTTGCCGACGCAATGGTCCACATACTTCAGGCCCACGCTCTCGGGCTGATAGCGCGCCGAGATTTCGCGGAAGCCGGGCAGGAAGAAGCCGCGATAATTGCGGCGTTCCACGAGCGAATGAATCGTGTCGCCGTACGTGCCGATCGCGGCAATGATCACTTCACCGTGTTCGTCGGAAAAGACCTGCGGTTCCTGAATCGCAATCGCGCCCCGTTCGATCGCCGTGGCGTAGGCCGAGCGGGCGTCATCCACCCAGAGGGCGTAGTCGCGAACGCCATCGCCATGCTTGTGTACGTGGGCGGCGATCGCGGAGTCGGGGGTCAGCGCCGTGGTCAGCACCAGGCGGATCTTGCCCTGCTGCATGAGATAGCTCGAGCGGTCACGCACGCCCGTCTCGGGTCCACGGTACCCGACCAGCTGATAGCCGAACGCCGCGCGGTAATAGTGGCTCGCCTGCTTGGCATTGCCGACGTAGAACTCGACATAGTCGGTGCCATTGATCGGGAACGCATCGTGCTCGATCCCCTGTTCGGGGATAGTCATCGTCGCCATAGGACAGACCTCAGTTGTGATGATGGGACGGTCGGGCACGCGAAATCGTGCCGACCATGGTCAGCCATCCCCAACTCAGATATGCGAACGCGGCAGCGCGCCGATCCAGGCGCGTTGCCGTTGGTCTTCCGAAAGCGGATTCTTGCACATGGGACGATGCTCCACGAACGTGATTTTCGGGGCTGGTCCGGCGGGATACCTGAAAGATAACCCGCTGCGTACCGGACGTGCCTACGACCGGAGTTCTGGCAGGTCGGCAAACAGCGCCAGGGCCGCCGGGTTCGCCAGCGCGTCGGCGTTCTTGACCGGTCGGCCGTGTACCACGTCGCGTACGGCGATCTCGGTGATCTTGCCGCTGATCGTGCGGGGAATGTCCGCCACCGCCACGATCACCTTGGGCACGTGGTGCGGACTGGCGTGCTCACGGATGCGCTGCCGGATCGCCCGCTGCACATCCTCACTCAACAACGCTCCGTCACGCATGCGCACGAACAGCACCACGCGGGAGTCGTCACCGTCGACGCCGAGCCGCTGCTCGATGACCAGTGACTCCAGAATCGCCGGGATCTGCTCGACCTGACGATAGATCTCCGCCGTCCCGATCCGCACGCCACCGGGGTTGAGCGTGGCGTCGCTTCGGCCATGAATGATCAGACCGTCGTGCGACGTGATCTCCGCCCAGTCGCCATGGCGCCACACGCCGGGGAAATGTTCGAAGTAGGCGGCGCGATAGAGTGCGCCGTCGGGATCGTTCCAGAACGCCACCGGCATACTGGGAAACGGACGCGTGCACACCAGCTCTCCCGGTGTCTCCCGCACTGGTGTGCCGTCGTCGCCGAACACGTCGACCGCCATGCCCAGTCCACGCATCTGCAACTCGCCGCGATACACCGGGCCGGTGGGGTCACCCAACGCGAAGCAACTCACGATGTCAGTGCCGCCGCTGATGCTGGCCAGACGCACGTCCGACTTGATCTGCGCGTACACGAAGTCGTAGCTGTGCGCCGCCAGCGGGCTGCCGGTCGAGAGAATCGCGCGCAACGCGGTCAGATCGAACTGTGCCCGCGGTTGCACACCTTCCTTCTCGAGCACCGACAGATACTTGGCGCTGGTGCCGAACACCGACACGCGCTCGGCGGCCGCCATGCGCCACAGAATATCGGCCGAGGGGGCCAACGGCGCACCGTCGTACAGCACGATGGTGCTGCCGATCGCCAACGCCGAGACCAGCCAGTTCCACATCATCCACCCGCAGGTGGTGAAGTAGAAGATCGCGTCGTCAGGCCGAAGATCGGTGTGCAGCGCCAGCTCCTTCCAGTGCTGCAGCAGCGTGCCGCCCGCGCCGTGCACCATGCACTTGGGCAGCCCCGTCGTGCCCGACGAGTACATGATGTACAACGGGTGATCGAACGGCAGACGGGTAAACGTCGGCTCACGATGCGACGCGTGCTGGGCCAATACGTCGGTGAACGTGACCGCGCCGGGAATCGACGCGATCGCCGGCGTCGCGCTCACATACGGCACCACCCACACCGCCGCCACCGACGGCAACGCCGCCACGATCTCGCGCAGACGGTCAAGACAGTCGATCTGCTTGCCCGCGTACCAGTACCCGTCGGCGGCGATCAGGACCTTGGGCGCGATCTGCCCGAAACGATCGAGCACACCCTTGGTGCCGAAGTCGGGTGAGCAGGACGACCATACCGCACCCAGCGACGTGGCCGCCAGCATGGCGATCACGGCCTGCGGAAGGTTCGGCAGATATCCCACTACGCGATCACCGACGCCGACACCCGCCGCCGCGAGACCGGCAGCGGTGGCGGCCACCTGCCCCGCCAAGTCCGCGAAGCTGATGCGCTGCTGCGCTCCATGCTCGTTCCACGACACGATCGCCGGTGCCTCATCACGCCGACGCAGCAGATGTTCGGCGAAATTCAGTCGGGCATCGGTGAACCAGCGCGGGCCACGCTGCCTATCCGGTGGTGCCATCCGCTCACCGCCCACGAGCACCTCGCTCCACGGCGAATCGGGTGCACCGGGACCGTCAGCCATGAAGGCCGCCGCGCGCCAGATCTCGGTCCAGAACGACGCCGGGTGTTCTACCGACCAGCGCTGCAGCGCGTGCGTGTCACCCACCGACGGATCGACTATGCCTCGCTGCAGGAGATCGCGTCGAAAGTGCGTGATGCGGGCGCGATCGACGGTCTCCGCCGACGGCGTCCAGATCGGCGTGACATCAACGGACATGTGGCCCCGTCATTTGATCTCGTCGCGGGCGAGTTGTACGGTATGACAGGAGGGCCCGTGCGACTCGCAGTACCAACCGTGTCGATCATGGAAGATCAGATGCGGCGCATCGTTGGGGCGCAGACGCACGCGCACCAGATGCTCGACGCCGGTCTGCGCGCCGACCACGGACCGCGGATCGAGCACGTCCACAACCGGACGCACCGGAAACAGATCGAGCTGCGGCGGCGCCGTCGCGGCCTTGGCCTCGGCGGCAGCGGACGCAGACGTGCGCGCACCTTTGCCGCGTTTGGGGGCGGGAGCGCGCTCAGGGCGCGTCATGGAGCCGTTCGGACCAGCGGAAGCATCCCCAATGCTCGCTAGGTCGCGCTCCGTGCGCCAGCGGTGGAGTTCTCGACTTGCCACGAGAGTTCCCACTCGCAGAAGGCATCCCCTTCAATGCAGCACCGCACATGACGCACCCGGGCGTCTTCACCACCGGCCAGGGCGACGGCTTTGCGCAAACCACCCGTCTGGCGCCGACAAAAAATGGTCGTCACCGGATCGAACCCCACCAGCCGCAGCACGACACGACCCGGCACATCTTCGACGACGTCCATGTCGCCGGGCTGATAGTACAGCTGGAAGAGCGAAATGCTCTGTGTGAGGAACTCGCGCGGCGTGGGCTTCCGGAGAATACCGCCGTACAGTTGGACGCCCAGCGACCCGATGGACGCTTCGCCCGCCTGCTCTGCCCAATCGCGCAGATCCGGACGATGCGCGAGGATCCACCGGTCCGCCGCCTTCCACAGCGTCACCAGCACGTCGTATGGTACCTCGTGCGTGGGGGCGACGCTCGCCACGACGGCCTTCGTCTCGAGGTCGAGTTCGGCCATGAGCGCGGCCGGCATCTCGTCGCCAACGGCAGCGGTCAGGAACGTCAGGGTGCTCTGAACGGCCGAGCCTTTCGCCCGCGCTGTCGGACTAGTCATGACACAACTCAGGCATCGGGAATGAGTGCCGCCGTGGCCCGTCGATCGATCTTCCCCGAGCCCAGTCGCGGGATGGCGTCCACGAACACGACGCGCTTGGGCACCTTGTAGCCGGCCAGCCGCAGGCGCGCTTCGCTCGTCACCCTGTTCGCATCGAGCGCGGGGTCACGGCGCACGATCAGCGCGCACCCCACTTCGCCCCAGCGCGCGTCGGGCACGCCGATCACCGTGGCCTCGAGCACACCGGGGCAATCGAGCAGTGCGGCCTCCACTTCACCAGGGAAGACGTTCTCACCGCCGGAGATGAACATCTCCTTGCGACGACCGCGAATACGATGCACGCCCTCGGCATCGCGACTGGCCAGATCACCGGTGCGCAGCCACCCATCCGCGGTCATGACTTCTGCCGTCTTTTCGGGCGCACGGAAGTAGCCGCTGAACATCTGCGGTCCGCGCAATTCGAGCTCGCCGATTTCGTCGTCACCGGCCAGTGACCCGTCGTCGGCGCGCAGGCGCATTTGCAGGAACGGAATCGGCCAGCCCGTCGAACCATCCTTTTCGAACGCGGTGCGATCGTTGGTGGCGAAACAGTTCGGACCGCACTCGGTGAGTCCGTAGCCCTCGCGAAAGCCGTAGCCCGCGCTGCGCACCATGTCCTTGATGCCCTGCGGGCAGGGCGCACCGCCGGAGAAGAACCATCGCAACTTCGGCAATGGCCGACCCCAGTTCGCGCAATCGCGCATCATGGCGAACTGCGTGGGAACACCGAACGTGACCGTGACCCCGAAGCGATCGAGCACATCGAGATACTCCGTAGGCTCGAAGGCGCCCATGAGCACGATGGCCCCGCCGCGCGAGAGCAGCGTGGTCGTGAACACGTGCCACCCACCCGTGTGAAAGAACGGCGTGGCGGCAGGTCCGACATCATCGGCTCCCAGCCTCCACCCGATCGTGGTGGCCATCGCATTCCAGAGCAGCTGACGATGCGGCAACATCACGCCCTTGGGCACGCCGGTGCTCCCCGAGGTATAGAGCAGCATCGTGGTGTCATCGTGCCCGCGCGCGGGAGACACGGGTGCCACGTCGTCGGCGGCCGCGCGCTGCATCGCCGGCACGTCGTGATCCAGGTCGAGCACGCGAGGCATCGTGATGCCGTCGAGATGTGCGCACGATTCTTCGAGCAGCGCGCGTGAGGCCGATTCGCCGAAGATCAGAGATGGGTCAGCATCGGTAATAACGCGGCCGAGTTCGACGGCCGAGAGGCGCCAATTGAGCGGTACCAGAATCGCGCCGAGCCGGATGCAGCCGAAGAAGAGCGGGACGAAGTCGTACCGGTTCTGCGCGAGGATCCCCACGCGGTCACCGGCCTGGACGCCGTGCCGCAGCAGCACCGTGTGCCAACGCTCGGCATCGCGATCGACCTCGCGATAGCTGTAGCGGATGCCGGAGGCCGAGTCGATGATGGCCGTTCGCGTGCCATCCACCATGGACCACCAGGCGATCGGATCGAACAGGTCGGGCAGCTGCGGATACGTCATCGGGTCGAGAAAAGGCTTAGCGAGCGGCTGGACGCGCGTGCTGCGCAATGAAGGTCGCGATCAGGTGACTCGCGTTCGGACCGGCACTGTCGGTGAAGCTACCGTTCGGCGAGCCACCGGACCATGCGTGCCCCAGCTCATCGACGCGCACGAACGTCACGGCCGCGCGCCCGCCAGCGTCCTGCCACCGACGCTCATGCACGGTATATCCCTGCTCGACCCGCGTCGGCATCTCGGCGCTGATCAAGGGCGCTTGTCCTGCTTCGCCGCGGACGATGTCATGCAGCGCGGTGAACTGTCGCGCCGTCTCGTCGGCATTGCGCACGCTCACGACGGCATCCTTGCCGCCGTGCATCACCAACACCGGCAGCGCCCAGGCATTCGCTCCCATCGCGGCGCGCATCGCCACCCCCGATGGCAGCGCGTCACCCGCGCCCTTCTGCATCACCGCGATCGCCGCCGACACGTCGCCGGCGGCGCGCCAACCGATGCCCGACGCCGACGTGAGCGACGCGAACCGTTCGGGATACGCCACGGCCAGCAGACCCGCCATGCCGGCACCCGCCGACACACCGGCCAGATGCACCCGCTGCGGATCGGCGTGGTACTCCGCGCCGACCTTGGCGATCATGGCCGCGAGAATGGCCGGCTCGCCGCCGCCGCGCGACTGATGCGCCGCGTCGAACCAGTTCCAGCAGCGTCGCGGATTGCCGTCGACAGTCTGCTCGGGATACAGCACGAGGAAGTTCCCTGCCTCCGCCTCTTCATCGAATCGTGTCCCGCGTGCGATGTCGGCCGCATCCTGCGTACAGCCGTGCAACATGACCAGCATCGCTCTTGGCATCGAAGCATCGCCAGCCGGCACGAAGAGTCGCCACGGGCGACGACCTTCGGGACCCTCATACTCCCCGAGCACCACCCCGCTGGCGAGCGGCGTTGACGCACTGGACTCATCGATCATGTTGCGCTCCGCATGGACGCGCGGCGTGGGGACGATGGTCGTCCCCACGCACACGGCCAAGACCAGGGAATGCCAAGATTTCACGTCTTAGCGGTCGAACCGGAGGCCGATGAACGTCATCGAGCCGAGGGCCGGCATGTTCAGCAACTCGATGTGCTTGCGTCCCAGTCCACAGCCCCAGCCGCGCTGGTACGGTGCCGCGAGCGCGGCATTCAGGAAGGCGGGAGGCGTCGTCACACCGCTCGTGCAGGTGAAGAGGTTCTGCACCGACACGTTCAACACCATGTTCGGCGTCAGACGCTTGCCCATGTTGATGTCGAGATTCAACAGGCCGGGAATGCGACCGTTGTGCACGCCCGAGAGGAACTTGTAATCCTTCACGAAGCGCATCGTGAATCCGCCGAACGTCTGGAACGGGCCGTCCTTGCCATCCATGCCGACGGTCGCCTTCATCGTCGGGCTGTTCAGCGACGTCGCTTCCGCCGGGTCACCGACCTTCTGGATGATCGAGTCGAGCTTGAGCACGCTGAACGTACCGGTCGTGTTGACCTTGCTGTTCACCACGAAGCGCCAGCCGGCATCGATACCCGACAAGGTGGCTTCACCGAGGTTGTAATACGTGAGCGCGATCTGTTCCGCGCCCGTGGCGTTCACGTACTTGGTGTTGGTGGCGGTGTTGTAGGCGTACGTGGCCGTCGCGGCGTTGCCTGTCAACGGATTGGCGACCACGACCAGCGGGCTGAGGAACGACTTGTAACGCGCGACGTAGCCAGCCACGTCGATGTACAGACGATCTTTGATCACGCCCTTGTAGCCCAGTTCGATCGTGTTGTTCACTTCGGGTACGACAGGGGCAAACGTGCGGAGCGTGGTGCCCGTCGCGTTCTTGATCGTCGTGCCGTCCTTGTTGCCGAACACGCCGATGCCCGGGCTGAAATCGCGGAAATAGAAGCTCGTCTGCAGAATCGACGGCGACTTGAAGGCGCGATTGAACGTGAGGCGGAACGTGCTGTTCTCATTCGGCGAGAGCAGCAGCGCCGCCTTCGGGCTGAACTGCGGATCGTAGAACTCCGGATTGTCGTAGCGCGCGCCGAATACCAGCTTCGCGTACTGGTTCACCGGCGTCTCCGTCTGCGCGTACACGCCCACCTGGTCGAGCTGAATGTCTTCCTTCGTCAGCGCGTCCGTGAGCCACACCTGCTTCGAACTGACCACGTCCCGGCGCACCTGTGAACCCGCCACGATGCGCGTGTTGAACAGCTTCGGCACCGTGGTGTTGTACTGGATTTCGCCGGCGTAGATGTGTCCGTCGGCCGGGAAGGCCGAGGCGCGCCGCACGGAGTCGTCGCTGATGCCGTTGAAGCGCGCGGCCAGGCGGTTCGTGGAGAACCCGTTCAGCGCGAACGTCTGTCCCGACGTGGAGCGCGTGGCGTAGGCCTGCGCGAACCAGTGATCGGAGGTGTAGCGCACCTGCTGATTCCAGTAGCCCCAGTTCTTGAGCTGGTTACGACCGGCGCTGGTCACGCCGATGCCGTTGCTGTTGCTGGCGCCGGCCTGGTACTCGAGACGGCCGCCCTGGTCGAAGTAGTACACCAGGGCGCCGCTCGCACGGCGATAGCTCGTGGTCCAGTCCGGATTGATCTCGGGCGACGGCGTCGTGCGCGGCGCGACCGGCGCATAGTTGTTGGTGTTCTGCCAGTCGTTGGCGTAGAGCGCCTCGCCGGTGACCTTGAAGCCGACTTTGCCGTACACGTTGGCGTAGCGGACCTGCAGATCCGAGAAGCTCACATGTCCCGGATCCTTCTCGAAGGTCTTCGAGACCGAGCCGCCGTTGCTGCCCATCGACGTCTCGACCGTGAGGCCCTTGTACTGCTTCGGGTCCTTGCTGAGCAGCGTCACCACGCCGTTCGACGCATCGGGACCGTATAGCGCGGCGCCGGGACCGATGAGCACTTCCACGCCCGCGATGTCGATCTTCGGGATGGTGGTGAACACGCCGACTGGCAGGCCGTTTTCCGGCAGCACCGCCACGCGGTTGTCTTCCATCTGCAGCATGCGGTTGTTGAACGCGCTGTTGAAGCCACGCGCATTGATACCTGCGGCGGCCACGCCCGTCTGGAAGAAGTCGACACCCTTCACGTCTTTCAGCACCGACGTGAATGAGTTGCCGACCGTATTGCGCAGCTGATCGGCATCGATGCGCGTGACCGTGGCCGGCGCATCGGTGATCTTCTCCACGCGGCGTGACGCCGACACGACATAGCCGCCCAGCTGAAGCGCGGACGCGGCCAGCGTGATGTCGAGCTTCGTGTCACGGTCGGCCGCGACGGTGATGTTGTCGAACGTGCGGGCGAGCGCGCCGATCCGCTGCACTCGCAGCGAGTACGTGCCGGCCGGGACACCCACCACACGATAGCGGCCGTCCATGCCGGACGTGCTCGAGAAGCGGGTGCCGACGACGGTAACCTGCGCGCCGGGCAGCGGCGCCTTCGCGCTGTCGGACACGAGACCGGAGATACTGCCGGCCTGCGCCGCCGCGACGGCGGGCGCCGCCAGCAACGGCAGAGCCACCAGCAATTGCCGGAGCGCACGCCCATGACGGGCGGTCCGGTGAACGAAAGACGACATGCGTACTCCTCCAGGAGGGGAACAACGAGGGAGGTGCACCGGAACGGTGCGGAGGGAAACGGAACTGCGGGACATCGGGAATCGTCCGGCTGAGAGGGGTGGAGGTTTACCGGGTGGTGGCATCACCCCTCCAGCGGAACGAGCACGACGGCTTCGCCGTCGGAGAGCAATTCATCGCTCGCGTTACGACAGGTCGTCGCGAGCCGTAATCGGCGTTTGGCACCCAGCACCTCGACAATCTCCACGCGCACGGTGATGACGTCACCGACGCGCACGGGGCGCAGAAAGCGCACGGACTGCGACAGGTAGATCGCCCCTGGTCCGGGCAGTGCGCGCGCAATGAGCGCGGAGACGAAGCCCATCGACAGCATGCCGTGCGCGATTCGGCCGCCAAAGCGCGACGCGCTCGCATGCGGCGCATCGACGTGCACCGGATTGAGATCGCCGGTGACCGCCGCGTACAGCACCACATCCGTGATCGTGACCCGATGCACGGATGTCGCATGCTGCCCCACCGCGAAGGTGCCGAACCGGTCGGTCGGTGACATGATCATGCGTTCTCCGTGGGCCGCGCAGCGACCGCGTACAGCGCGTCGAAGACGGATGCGAAGCGCGTGTCGATCACCCGACGCACCAGTTTGAGCGTCGGCGTCAGCTCGCCGCCGGCGACCGAGAACTCGGCATCGGTGATCGCGAACGATTGAATCCGGTCCGTGCGCGCCAACGTGGCATTCACGCGATCGACCTCGTCCTGCACTAACGCGCGCAGCGCCGCGTGCTGCGCGAGCTCGGACCACGGCAACGACAACTGCTGCGCCGATGCCCAGGCGGTGACCATGTCGCGACGGAGCGCCAGCAGCGCCACCGGGAACTTCCGGCCTTCTCCGTGGCACACCGCATGCGCGATGAACGGGGAGTCGGTCAGTGCCGCTTCGATCGGCAGCGGCGCGATCTTGCGACCGGTCGACAGCGCAATCAGCTCCTTCACGCGACCCGTGATGCGCAACGAGCCGTCGGCTTCGATCGCCGCCTGATCACCGGTGCGCAGCCAGAGACCGTCATCCGTGAATGCCGCCTTGGTGTCTTCGGGCTTGTTCCAGTAGCCGCTGAACGTGAGCGCGCTCCGGCGCACGAGCAGTTCCCCGTCGTCGGCAATGCGGACCGTCGTTCCCGGCATTGGGGTGCCCACCGTATCGAACCGGATCGCATCAACACGGTTCATGGCGATGCACAGATGCTCGGTCTGTCCGTACGCGCCGAGAATCGGCAAGCCCAACGCGTCGAGCGTCTCCGCGACGCGCTGCGGCAACGCCGCACCTCCGGACGTCGCCAAGCGCACATCGGGGCCGAGGCGCGCCGCGATGGCGTCGCGGGGATCGGTGCCATGGGCACGCGCGACTTCGGTGGCCTCGTACAATCGCTCGAACAGCCGCGGCAGCCCGCCGAACACCGTCGGGCGGAAGTGCGCGCACACGGGAAAGACATCCGTGGGATCTTCCACCAATGCCGCCGACATCCCCGACAGCATCCGCGTGCACTGCCCGAAGATGCGTTCGGCGGCGTGTGAATACGGCAGGAACGACACCGAGCGATCGTCGGCGTCGATGCGCAGCACCTCGGCGATCGACGCGGCCGATGCCGCCAGATACCGATGCGAAATGCAGGCGCCCTTCGGTTCCCCGGTCGACCCCGACGTGTAGATCAACGCCGCCGGGTCATCCGGCACGATCGAGGCAATGCGCGCCTCGAGCAGCGTGGTCGTGCTCCCGTCGCGCAGCAATTGCGCGCCCTCGTCACACCAGCCCGCGAACGTCGTGCCCTCGCCACCACGCGCGCCATCGACGACGATCGCGATACCCGCCACGACCGGATCACCGGCCGCCCGAATCTCGGCGACGTGCGCGGCGCTGTCGGTGAAGAGCAGTCGCGCCCCGCTGTCACGGAGCAAGGCCGCGATCTGGGTTGGCGCGCTCGTGGGATAGAGTCCGACGCCCACCGCCCGCACCAGGTGCAACGCGACGTCCACGACCGGCCACAGCAATCGATTGCCCGCCAGAATGGCCACGCGGTCGCCGGGCACGATGCCCGCGTTCACCAAACGCGCCGCACAGGCCAGCGACGCGTCGCGCCACTCGCCCCACGTCAGCACCCGACTCGGCGTGCGCGCGCCAGTCGGATACACGGCATATGCGACCGCGTCGGGAAACCGATCGCAGCACTCCAGAAACCGAAACGCCAGCGGCGTCTCGGCCATGAGGGCCACGGTATCGGCGGAAGAGATCGACATCGACGTCTACGCCGGTGTCAGAGGCGACGGCGACGCCGACGACGACGCCACGGAGGCGCTGCGCCAGCGCATGGCGAGCGAACCCATCGCGAGACCGGCGCCTGAACCAGTCAGCACCATCAAATCACCATCCTTCAGGCGACCGCTTCGCACGGCGTCATCGAGCGCCATCGGCAAGCACGCGGAGCCGGTGTAGCCCCACTTGTGCATGATGGTGTGCGCGCGCGCGATCGGCTGACCGAGCCCCTGCATGACGACGTCGATGGTGGACCGATTGACCTGCGTCCAGAGCCAGAGATCCACGTCGTCCGGCGTGTACCCAGCGCGCGTGAGCACCGACTTTACGATGCGCGGCCATCCTTCCTCGTTCACCGAGGCGGGATACTTCTGCACGAAGCGCAGATACTGCTGCACGTTCTCGTCGAGGATCGCGCGCGTGATCGGCGTGTGCGTGCCCCCCGCGAACACGCCCATGCCATGGCAGTAGCGCCCATCGGCGAACAGCTCCGACGACAACACGCCCGCGACCGGTCCGGCCTCCACCACCGCTGCGCCGGCACCGTCGGCGAAGATCGTCAGCGTCTTCTTGTCGCGCGGATGCAGATACTTCGACATCGCGTACGCGCCGATCACCAGAATGCGCGAATACCGCTCGTCGGCACGGATGTACTTCCAGGCGGTGTCGAGCGCGGTCACGAATCCGGCGCACCCCGCATTGAGGTCGAACGTACCGGCGTTCGTGAGTCCAAGCCGTCCGTGCACCACCGATGACGTGGCCGGCGACACATACTCCGGCGTGTCGGTGGCGACGATGAGCAGGTCGATCTGCTCCGACGAAACGCCCGCCGCTGTGAGCGCCGCCCGTCCAGCCGCCTCCGCAAGATCGGCGGTGCTTTCATCGGGTGCACACCAGTGCCGCTGCTCGATGCCCAACGTGCCACGCACGAAGGGATCGATATCCTCGCCAAGTTGTGCCGACAGCTCGGCGTTGGTCACGATGCGCGACGGCACCGCGCTGCCGGTGCCGACAATGGTGGCTTCGCGACCGCGAGCGAACGCGCTCCCCATGGTGGCGGGGCTCATGCGACGGCCGCCGGCGCGCGTCCGGAACTGCCGCGCGTCACGAGGCGCACCGGCAGCAAGCGGCTGGCCGAAACACGCTGCGTGGACTGCTCGATGAGCTGCAGCAGCAGACGGGCCGCGCGCGCTCCGAGCTCGCGGGCGGGAACGGAAATGGTGGTGAGTTCAGGAGTCACGTAGCGCGCCAGTTCGATGTCGTCGCAGCCGACGACGGAGAGATCGGCGGGCAAGGACAACCCCGCCGTGAGTGCTTGCTTGAGTGCACCGATGGCCATCAGGTCGTTCGCGCAGAACACCGCGGTTGGCCGTGGTCCGTTGGCGAGGAGTAGCCGCATCGCATCGCGGCCACCGGTCACAGTGGCCGGTGCCCGTCGGAGCCGCGCTGAGCGCAGGGCAATGCCCGCTTCGCGCAGACGCACCACGAACCCACGCTCCCGCATGCGAAACGCGTGGACGTCGGAGGCGGGACCGATGAAGGCCATCTCGGTGTGTCCGAGATCGAGCAAATGCTCGGCGGCCAGACGTCCGGCCATGACCGCGTCGGTCGCAATGCCCGGCCAGCGCTCCGACGGCTCGTCGATCAGCACGACGTTCACGCCAGCGAGCGCCTCGTCAGGGAGGGTGCTGGCACCGACCGCATCCAGGAGCACGCCGTCGATCTGACGGGCGCGCAGCACGTCGAGATGCTGCCGGACGCTGCGCGCGGACTGATCGCACAGCAGCACGGCATAACCCGCGTCGGCAGCCACGCGCTCGGCCCCGGTGATCACGTCGGCGACGAACGGGTTTCGGACGTCCGGCACGATGACCCCGAGCGCGAACGACCGGCGGCTGGCCAGCGACTTGGCGACCACGTTCGGCTTATAGCCGAGCTCGGCGGCTGCGTCGAGGACGCGCTGCCTGGTCGCGGGCGCCACACGGGCCCGCGGGTGGTTCGAGAGGACGAGCGACGCGGTGGGTTGGGAGACACCGGCGCGGGCAGCGACGTCATGGATCGTGACGCGGCGCCCAGAAGGAGGGAGGGCCATCGCGATTCAAAATGTGTTGCAAATACGTATTGGCAAGCCCCCTGATGAGTTTTCGCGCCGCTTTTGGGGGATCCCGGTGGGTATTTTCAGACAATGGCTACCCATGACCCGTCCGCCAGTCCGGTGGAAAACCCAACGGCAGCGCTCGACACGACGGCGTCCGCCGAGTCCGCTGGGGCGACGCCTCCATCGCGACGGGCGGGTTGGTTGCGGGCCGGCGCGGCGGCGCCGCCGGTCCGGCGGCAGCGGAGTCCGTGGGTCCGCCTGCTGGTCGCGCTCACGAGCAGTACTGCCCTGCTTGGTACGGCAGGACTTGTGGCCGCGGCCGCGATCGTGCCGCCGATTGGCGCCCGTCGTACGGCCCGCGAGGCCGCCCAGCAGGAGGTCCTGTCGCAGCTGGGGCCAGACGAGCGCGTGGTGGCACGGGCCTTCGCCTCGCAACGCCGCTGGACGGACATGTGGCGCGAGTCCTTCGGCGTCGTGGTCGCCACCAACCGGCGACTGCTGTACGTCGGCGCGCCACCCACGCCGCTGCTGCGACCGAGGGAAGACGGCCCGACCGAACTCCTGGTGGAGAGCTATCCGTACGACGCGGCCTTCACGCTCGAGCCGCGCACGCTCTTTCGCGGCTATGGTCGTGGCTTGGTGCTGCGCACACCCGCCGCCCAGGTCGACTTCATCGTCGATGACGGCTCGTGGACGTCGGCGCTGCGGGTGTCGCAGGCCAGTGCAGCGGCCCGCCGCTCGGTGACTCGCGACGAAGAAATCCTCAGCGCCACGACGCGCGCCCCTGCCCCGCCGGCGGCGCTGTATGTGCGGTACGTCGTGCAACGCGGCGAAACCCTCACCGGCCTCGCACGCCGCTTCCGCACGTCACCCGATGTGCTCCGACAGCTCAATCAGCTGTCGACCGACGAGATCAAAGTGGGGCAGCGGCTTCGCGTGCCCAAGGTCGACGCGGATACGCTTCCGTAGCGTCGCAGACAGGCCGGCCTCGACCCGATGGGAACCGATCACGCCGAGGCGCAGAGTACGCAGAGAGGCCAGCGTCGCTGAACCGATCACACAGCAAAAGGCAAACGGATCACTCGAAGCGCGTTCTCCTTTTCTCCTAGTCTCCTTGTCTCTGTGTGATCAGTTCCATGAGCGCGGAGATCGCCGAGGCGACGGGGGCTGAAACGCCGCATGGCCAGCATCCGGTTGCACCGGACACTGGCCACGCGAACCCACATCGAACGCTACGTCGACTACTGACCGAGCACGATCGCAAATACCAACGGGGCCACGATGCTCGCGTCGCTCTCGATGATGTACTTGGGCGTCTCGATGCCGAGCTTGCCCCACGTGATCTTCTCGTTCGGCACAGCGCCCGAGTACGAGCCGTACGACGTGGTCGAGTCGCTGATCTGACAGAAGTAGCCCCACAGCGGGACTTCCGTGCGCTGCAGATCCTGATGCAACATCGGCACGACACAGATCGGGAAGTCGCCGGCGATGCCGCCGCCGATCTGGAAGAAGCCCATCGATGAATCCTTCGTGACTTCGGTGTAGTGATCGGCGAGATACATCATGTACTGAATGCCGCCCTTCACCGTGTGCACGTTCTTGATGTTGCCGTCGATCACGTGCGACGCGAAGATGTTGCCCGTGGTCGAGTCTTCCCAGCCCGGCACGATGATCGGCAGGTTCTTCTGCGCGGCGGCCAGCATCCACGAGTTCTTCGGATCGATCTGATAGAACTCCTCGAGCTTGCCGCTGAGAAGAATCCGGTACATGAACTCGTGCGGGAAGTAGCTCTCGCCCGCCTGGTCGGCCGCCGTCCACTCGTCGAGAATCGCCTTTTCGATCCGACGGATCGCCTCCGCTTCCGGAATGCAGGTATCCGTGACGCGGTTGAAGTGCTTCTCGAGCAGCGCCTGCTCGTCCTGCGGCGTGAGATCGCGATAGTTCGGTACGCGCGCGTAGTGATCGTGCGCCACGAGGTTGTAGATGTCTTCCTCGAGGTTCGCGCCGGTGCACGTGATCGCATGCACCTTGTCCTGCCGGATCATCTCGGCCAGCGAGAGGCCGAGTTCCGCGGTGCTCATCGCGCCGGCCAGCGTGATCATCATCTTGTTGCCGGCTTCGAGATGGCGCACGTAGCCATCGGCGGCGTCGATAAGCGCGGCCGCGTTGAAGTGACGGTAATGATGACGGAGAAACGCCGTGACGGGCGCGGACGTGGACTGGGCCATGAGATGAACGACTCTGTTCGGAATGGGACAGCGACGACGGCGCGCGGGTGCGCGGCCAATGGGGCATCGCCGACCGGGGTCAGGCAACGCCGAAGGGAATCTAATCGGCCCCGGTCGTGTCGCGGTCGCTTGCCCTGTCCGGACCGGCATCCGACCGCCCACTCCGACGCAGCCCGAGCCAGGCGGCGCCGATCCCGAAGGCCACCGCGACCGCCCCCGAGCCCGACATGCCGGCACCGGCCGCGATGATCACACACAACAGCGCCGCGATCCGCATGCCAGCCCCTTCGTCGCGGGGACGCGGTTGCAGGGAGGCCGCTGCCATCGCCGCGCCCCAGCCGCGCCCGTCGGCGTCCACCGCTGCTACCGCCAGTCCATTCGGCGTCACGCGACTCGGCGTTCTCGTGCCGAGCGTCGTGCCCGTTGTCGCCGCCGTCAGCAGGTCACGCGGACGCTCGATCCAGCCACTGAGCGCACCCGCCGGGTCGTCGCTCCGCGAGCCGCCGATCGGCTCCGCCGACCGCGTCGAATTCGGCGTCCGGCTCCACACCGCACGATCGAGATCGCCCGAGACACTGCGCGCCCCATCACGCGATCGTTCCGCCAATCGCTCCGGGGTCCGCTCCGGTGCGCGCGCTTCGAGGAGCGCCAGACCAAGCCGTACCGGAATCAGCGGCCCCTTGGCCGGCTCGCCCTGCACCAGCGTCTCGTACTCGCCGGTGCCGAAGGCGCGGATGGACGGCTCGCGATCGTCGCGCGCGGTCGCCTCCGGAGGCAGCTGTGCACACGCCGCCAGCAAACGCCGCTGCGCCTCAGGGATGCTCGCGCCAAGCCGACGCAGCAACCGAGCGGCATCGTCGAATCGCTCGGCCTGCATCAGCGGCAGCCACTGCGACAGCAGCACGTCCAACGGTGACGCTCCCTCGGTGGCCCGGATCGCGCCACCGCCGTTGTTGAGGGCGAAGACGATGGCCGTGAGGACGCCGCGCGCGGCGTGCGCCTGCTCCGGGCTGCACGCCCCAGCCATCGACCCGCCCGCACTGAAGGCGCGAATCAACACGCGGCCTTCACGCACGGCATCGTTGACCGACAGCGTCGCAAAGCGAGCGCCAAGACGCGCCAAGGCACGCTCCGCGACATTCCCGGACATCTCGTCGTCCGTCGGACCCTGAATGGCCGGGTCGAGCGTGCGCGCTTCACCGTTGCCCTCGTCCTCACGCAGCGCATCAGCCGTCCCGTCGCCTGCGGCGTTTCGGCGCGACGGTTCGGGAGGGGCCTCCGGCTCGCGTTCGACGTCACGCGACGCGGCGCTGAACGCCTCGAACACCTCGTGATCGCCCGTGGTGAACGGCGATGGCTCATCGACGCGACCGCCGAACGCGCTGCGCGACGCACGGCGTGTCTGATCCGCCGCGATCGAGCGCAGCGAGCTCCGCGCGAACTCGATCGCCGGATGATCCGGAAACACGCGCATCACCTGCTGCAGCAGTCGCTCGGCCTCGCTGCGATTCCCCTGACGCGCGAGCACGATGACCTGCTGCATGAGCAGGACCGGATGCGCGGTCTGCTGTGCCATGGCCGCGGCGATCGCGCTACGGGCGCCGGGCACGTCGCCGGCCGCGAGTCGCGCCAACGATTGGATGAAGCGCAGGGCAATCGAGGACGGCTTGAGCTGCAGCGCCTCCGTGGACACGCGCTCCGCTTCGCCTGGAAGCCCCAGCACGGTCAGCGCGCCGCTCCGGAGATACCAACCCTCCTCCGTGAGCTGCGCACGCTCCCAGACGCCGTCCAGCGTCGCCAGCGACTCGGCGGCGAGGCCGCGCAGCAACGCGCCGCGGGCGGTCTCGAGGCCGACGTCGAGCGCCACCGGCGCCACGGCGCTGCGCTCCACCAGTACGTCGGTGGTGCCGAGAATGTCGAACAGGTCGAGCCCACTGCGCCCCAGCGGTGACGGCGTCGTGGACGCGTCGCGGGTGCTCGCCGGGCCCACCGGAACGACCGCGGTCGACGGTGCGACCGGGCCTGCGGGCCCGGGAGAAGCGGCACCTGGCGAGACCGCCGGTCCGATCGGCGACGACGGCAGCAGACGCGGACTCGCGCCTATGCCGGGGCTATCCGGGGGCATGTGCAAGAAGTATCGGCTGCGTCGCCCCGGAATTCCATGAACGCCTCGCGCCCGCTCAGACCAGCGCTCCGATCAGCGCTTCCTCGTGATCCACCCGGCTGTATCCGGCGATCTCGTCGAACCAGCGATAGGCGCCCCCATTGCGATCGAGCGCAATGCGACGGCGCGTCGTGCTGTACTCGTACAGCCGGAGCTCGCCCACATCCGCCGGTCCCTGGACAAACCCGATGAACCAGAAAGAGGCGGTCGCGTCGATGGCGGCGGTCCCGAACACCAGCGCGAGGGCGCGCTGCAGCGGGTACCAGTCCGGCGGACGATAGGTCGGGAAGATGTCTGAGTTGCTCACGGTCGTTGCTCGCTGGACGCATCGTGCCGCCAGGCGTCACGATCCGTCACAGTGCGAGACGCCGATGTTCCAACGTGTCAGCGCACGGTGATGTGACACACACAACGTCGCGTGCAAACGTGCAGCAACGTTCGTGTTGGCTACATGCGCGCCAGCACAAAACGCGTCGTGGCCGCAAGTGACGCGCGTGCTTCCGGCAGCACGGCCGCGAAGAACTGCCACACATGCGGCACATGGGGCCAGAGCTGCAGCTCTACTGCCACACCGGCGCGACGGGCTGCTTCCGCCACGCGGATCGCGTCATCGCGCAACACTTCATCTTCGCTGGCGTGCACCAGCATGGGCGGCAACCCGCGAAAGTCGCCATACAACGGGGAGATCAGCGGCAGCGTCGGATCGGCGTCACCGACATAGAATCGCGCGGCGCGTCGAATGGTGTCGCCGGCGAACATGGCGCATCGCTCGCTGTTCTCCTCGAGCGAGCCGCCGGTCGCAGCCAGATCGGTCCATGGACAGAACGCCACGAGTCCGGCCGGATTGGGCCACCGTTCATCGCGGATCGCCAATGCCAAGGCCAACGCGAGTCCGCCGCCAGCCGAATCGCCGGCAATCACGATCTGCTCGGGCGGAATGCGCTCCACATCCAGCAGATAGCGATACGAGGCCATGGCGTCGTGGAGCGCGGCCGGAAACGGATGCTCGGGTGCCAGGCGATAGCGCGGGACGAACGCCCGTCCGCGGAGGCGCCGCACGAGCGAGGAGACCAGCGGGCGGTGCGTCTCCGGCGAGCAGGCGATATAGCCGCCCCCGTGGAGGTACAGCAGGACCGGCGCGTCCGCCGCATGGCCGGGCCACGAGACGACTTCACCGC
The DNA here is from genome assembly GCA_963843965.1 of uncultured Gemmatimonadaceae bacterium. Lineage (GTDB taxonomy): Bacteria > Gemmatimonadota > Gemmatimonadetes > Gemmatimonadales > Gemmatimonadaceae > Gemmatimonas. Next base: position 80,495 of record CAWJMR010000011.1, on the reverse strand, counting down.
CCGGCCACCCCTGCCCGGCGGGGCGCAGTTCCATCGCGGCGCCGGTCGACCGGGCCATCCAGCGACGTGCCGCGCGCGGCCGACCCATTTCGGTGCGAACCCACGAGGGGTCGATCGGCGCGTAGGCGTGCGGACGCATCCGCGCGCGTACGAGCAGGTGCACGATCCGGGACTGCCAACTGATCGGGGTGACGGGCGGGACGGTCGACATCGGTCTCACTCGAGCTCGCATGAACCCTGCACGCCGTGATGTGTACCGAATCACACACCATCCACAGGGCCTCCGAATGATACTCGTGACTGGAGCATTGGGTCGCATCGGCAATGCGACCGCCCGCGCGCTGCACCGTCGCGGCGCTGCGGTGAAGGCATTGGTGCCGTCGCGCAGTCACGTACCGGCCTTGGCCGAGTTGGGGATCCCGCTCGCCGAGGGCGACTATGACGACGGACACCGGCTCAGTGCGGCGCTCGACGGTGTGCACACGGTCGTGTTGCTCTCGCGACCCTCAGCCGACCTCGTGGCCGTGCAGGAGCGCGTGATTGACGCCTGCGCGACGGCGGGCGTGCAGCGCATCGTGAAACTCTCGGCCACCGGTGCTGATGCGGCCGCGCGCAGCGATGCCGCGCGATGGCATTGGCGGATCGAGCAGCACCTGGAGCGCGCGCCACTCGCCTCGTGTGTCGTGCGTCCGATGCGGCAGATGCAGGAGCTGTTGCATCAGCTCCCGCTGCTGCTCACGAACGGCATGTTGGTAGGCTGTCAGGGCGAGGGCCGCGTATCCGAGATCGACGCGCGCGACCTCGGTGCCGTACTGGCCGCCTGTGCGGTCGCCGACGCGCTGCCCGCCAAGCCGGTGCTGGCCACGGGACCCGTCGCTCTCGATCGCTGGGCGATGTGCGAGCTGCTGTCGTCCGCCTTCGGCCGACCGGTGCGGTACGTGAACTGCACCACGACGGAGCTGGAAACGACCCTGCTGGCATCCGGACTCTCACCGTGGCAGGTCCACGATCTGGTCTCAACGGAAGCGAGCGCGGCGGAGGGCGCCTTCGACACGGTGACTGATACCGTGGAAGCGCTGACCGGACGACCGGCCCGCCGGTTCGAGCAGTTCGCCAACGAGCTGGCCACGGCCGTCAGTTACGCCTACGCCCCCGAGCGCGCCACCACGGGCACACTCGAGGGCGTTGGGTAACACACCGCGGCGTTAGACGCCGACTTGCTTCTCGACGCGATCGCGGTAATGCCGGCTGAGACGCAGTCGCGTTCCGTCTTCGAGGATGACCACATAGTCGCCGGAGAACCACTGCTGCATCTCGCGGACACGATTGAGGTTCACGATCGTGGAGCGATGAATACGCGCGAACAGTCTCGGGTCGAGCGTTTCTTCGAGATGACTGATGCGCTCGCGGATCGTGTGCGAAATCTTGCCGACATGTAGCCGCACATAGTTGCGATCGGCTTCGATCCAGTCGATCTCCGTCGTCTTCACGAAGAACATGCGACCGTCCTGCTTGACCAGGATGCGGCTCGCGTAACGTCCGTTGGTGCCTGCGCCGTTCGCGCCCGCGGCAAGCGCCGTTGCGCCGTTCGCGTGACCGTTGCCTGCCGCGCCGACCTCTCCGCGGGCGTCGGCCATGGCCGCACCGCCGTCGGCGAGACGTCGCACCGTCTCGAGCAGCTCACCGAGGCGTTCCGCAGCCACCGCATTCGCGCGCTGTTTGCGCGCCTTGTCGAACGCCGCCTTGAAGCGGTCTTCATCGACCGGCTTCAACACGTAATCGACCGCGTGCACGTCGAAGGCGCGCTGCGCATGCTCGTCGTACGCCGTGATGAACAGGACCATCGGCACGTGACCGCCGTCGAGTTCACGCAGCACGCCGAATCCGTCGAGCCCCGGCATCTGCACGTCGAGGCAGACGAGATCCGGCTGCAACTCGCGAATCAGCGCAACGGCCTCGTGGCCGCTCTCCGCTTCGCCGACTACTTCGACATCCGCCTCAGTCTGCACGAGTCGGCGAACACGCTGCCGCGCCAGACTTTCATCGTCAACGATCAGTACTCGCACACGCACCGTCTCCGCCTCCTCTCGACTTGCCGACGGTCACTGAGCAGCGCGCCGGGAGGTGCAGCGCGCGTGACGTGATCGACAATGACCTGACAGTCTCCAGTCCAGCAGCGTCGCCGGATCGGTAGACGAACGGTTGAGTTCCAGGATCGCTGTCGCAGTGCGCAGCGGCTGGCCATCATTCCAAAGGGACGGCGTACGTTGGAATGCCGTTTCTGGAATGCAAGGATGGTTGCACCAAGTAACTCGAAAGGAAAGTGCAGCCGAAAAGCTGCACCTTCCGTCCATATCTCGGGTACTACGTTCTCCTGTGCGTGAAGTTCCAGTACATCGCCTAGCACGCATCGCATGGCACGTATTTGCGGCGCGACGACGCTTCCCTCAGCCGCTACACCCTGGTGACTTCGATTCAGCCCGTCACGATCGCCGATGAAGGCGCGCGCCTGCGGCGCATCACGCGCCTGCTGTTTGCCGTGGTCTGGGTAATTCCGGCCGTCCTCGCGGCGTTACAGCTCACCCTCGTCGGCGACGCCTCGGGCACCCATTACAGCGTGGCCACCGCGCTGTTCTGGCAGGGAGCGTCGTGGATGATGTGGGGACTCTGGTCGCAGGTCGTGCTGACGCTCGTCGAACGGGTCAAGCTGGATACGGCCCGGATTCTGCCCTGGATCTCGATGCACGTCGCGGTCAGCGCCGTGATCTGCACGATCAACGTGTTCGCGATCGCCTGGCTCGATCACGTGTTCGGGGCCATCGGACAGGTCACCAGTTACGCCTTCGCGGTGCGCGTGGTGCTCGTCAATCACCTGGATTTTCAGGTGGTGCTGTACTGGGCCGTGGTCGGTGCCGCGTACATGGTGGAATTCGTGCGTCGCTATCGCGAGCGCGACCGTGCGGCCACCGCCCTGGAGCAGAAGCTCGCGAGTACCCAGCTCGAAGCGCTTCGCATGCAGCTCAACCCGCACTTCCTCTTCAACGCGCTGAACTCCGTGGCCGAGTTGATGGAGATGGACGTGCGGGAAGCCCAGCGCACGTTGACCCGCGTGGCCGACCTGCTTCGCCTCTCGCTCCGCAGTGCAGGCTCGTCGCTGATTCCGGTGTGGCAGGAGATCGAACTCGTTGAGCTCTACCTGCAGATCGCTCGCGTGCGCTACGGTCAGGGGCTCGACGCCGACATCACCGTCGACCCGTCGGCGGTGGATGACATGCTCCCCAGCTTCCTGTTGCAGCCGCTGGTCGAAAACGCCCTGAAGCATGGATTGGCGCCAGGCCATCCGGATCAGAGCATCGAAGTGCATGTGAAACGCAACGGCGGCGTGCTCGAGATCATCGTCGAGGACAATGGCCGTGGCCTGGACGGACTGCTCACCACCAGCGGACGCTTTCTGGCCGCGACACCGTCGGTGGACGGCCTCGGCATCGGCCTGACCAACACCCGCATGCGCCTCACCATGCTGTACGGTGACCGGTACGCCTTTCGCATGAGCAACCAGGCGTCCGGCGGTTGCCGCGTAGAGATTCGCATTCCCGTCGACGATCGCTGACATCCGCTCCCCACACTCACCACATCATGCACACACCCACGTCTTCGTCGTCAGGCCGCCTCCTTGCCGCTGTGGTGCTGGCGGTCGGCGTGGCCGCCGGCGGTTTTCTCGCCGGCACCGGCTTCGCGCGCATGCGTACGTCAGACCGCACCGTGTCGGTCAAAGGCGTAGCCGAGCGTGAGGCGAAAGCCGATCTCGCCATCTGGCCGCTGCGGCTCGTGGTCACCGATGACGATCTCGTCCGCGCCAATACCGCGCTCGAACGCAACGTGCAGCAGGTGCGCGCCTTTCTTTCGGCGCAGGGCCTCGACTCCACCGGCACCGAAGTGAGCTTGCAGGAATTCTCCGTGCAGGATGCGCGCACGGTAGGCGGGTATCAGAACACCGGGCGCTACATCATCCGGCAGACGCTGGTCGTGCGCTCCACGCGTGTCGACCTCGTGCAGACCGCCAGCCAGCGCGTGCCGGATCTGGTCCGCAATGGCGTCGTGCTGTCTTCAGGACAGGAGTACGGCGGCGGCGGACCGACGTTCGTGTTCACGAAGCTGAACGATCTCAAGAACCCGATGATCGCCGAGGCCACGTCGCGGGCACGCGAATCGGCGCAGCAGTTCGCGCGCGACTCCAAGAGCACGCTGTCGGGCATTCGCAGTGCCAATCAGGGCGTGTTCGAAATTCTTCCGCGCGATCAGGCGATGGGAATCTCCGAAGAGAGTCAGGTCACCAAGCGCGTCCGCGTGGTGACCACGGTCGTGTACGGGCTCGCGAACTAGGCCAGCACCAGCGTGCCGGCGGCCGCCGTCGTCGTTCGGGCCGGCGAGGTCGGGGTCACGATCTCTTCCGGCGACGCCGGGAAGAACACGCGCACGCGGGTGCCGGCGCCGACGCGCGAATCGACGGTGATCATGCCACCCGCCTTGTGCACGATGCCGAACGTTGTCGACAATCCGAGACCAGTACCCTTTCCCACGTCCTTGGTCGTGAAGAACGGGTCGAAGATGCGTGTCAGCAGCTCGGGGGGAATGCCGGTGCCGGAATCGCGCACCGACAGCTGCACCCACCGTCCCTCCGGCACCGTCACGCTGGCGGTGGCCAGCGGCTCGGTCAACTGCAACGTGGCACACTCCACGCCGATGATGCCTCCATTGGGCATGGCATCGCGCGCGTTCACGATGAGATTGATGGCCACCTGCTCCACCTGCCCGGGATCGATGAACACGGTGGGGAGCCCTGGCTCGTTGCGCGTGTCGATCTCGATGGTGGCGGGAATCAGCCGTCGCAGCATCGGAGTGAGCGATTCCACCGTGGTCGCGATATCGACGTGCCGCGGCTGTATCGCCTGCTTCCGGCCGAACGCCAACAGCTGTTGCGTCAGCGCTGCCGCGCGCGCGACGGCGGTGCGGATATCCGACAATTCGTCATACGTGGGCGACGTCGGCGTCAGATCATCCATGAGCAGCTCGCAGTTCGCGCGCATCACGGTGAGCAGATTGTTGAAGTCGTGCGCCACGCCGCCGGCGAGTGTGCCGATTGCCTCCATCTTCTGCGCCTGACGCAGCTGATCCTCGCGCAGGGCGAGGGATTCGATCGCCCGACGCCGTTCGGTGGTGTCGGCGAAGTACACGGCGAGCCCATGTCGCGCCGGCACCGCGCGGATCTCGAACCAGCGGGCCTGCGCCGGCAGATACGCTTCCGCCTCGAGTGGACGGCGCGACGCCGCCGCTTCGCGCAGCAATTGCTCGATCGGCGTTCCGCGCAGCATGGGCAGCAGCGTCCAGACGTCCTGCCCCACCGCCAAGGATCGCGAGATTCGCGTGAGACGCGCTGCCGCGCGATTGGCCAGCGTGATGCGCCAGTGACGATCGAGCGCGACGGCACCTTCGATCATATGGTCCAGAATGTCGATGCCGCGCGTGGGCAGGCCTTCGACCAGCACCGACGGATCAGTCGCTTCCGCCGAGTCTTCGCGATGCGCCAACTCAGCGCGGAGCTCGAGATCGCTGATGACCATCTGCGCCAGATCGCGCAGCGTGGCCTGGTCCTGCGGTGTCCACGCGCGTGGCGACATCGTGAGCGCACAGAGCGACCCGAGTGTGTGGCCATCCGACGTCGTGAGCGGGAACCCGAGGTATCCGACCACCCCCATCTCGTCGATGATGGGGTTGTCGCACACGAGCGGATGCGAACGGGCGTCTTCGATCGCCAGCACGGCGCCCGTCATCACGACGTGCTTGCAGAACGAATGCGACAGCGGTGTGGCGCGGCACACGGCAATCTCACCCAGCAAGCCCGTCGCTCCCGGAAAGAACTGTCCTTGGTCGTCCACCAGGGACACCAGGACCACGGGCACGTCGAGCGCCTGGGCGGCGACACGGGTCAGGCTGTCGTACGCGGACTCCGGAAACGAACGCGAACGGCTGGCGTCCCGCAGCAGACGAAGCCGCGCGGGATCATGCAGCACGTGAAAAGACTCAGGCATGAAGCAACCGAAAAATCGAAGGCGGTGCGCCAGGCCTGCATCGGGCCGACCACTCCGTCATTACACCAGACGACCCGTACCCCGAATCGTTGCAGAACGGTCCAGCTCGACACGCTGCGCTCTAGACAAACGCCGAATAGCCGGTTACGGCCCGTCCCACGATCATCGCGTTGATCTCGTTCGACCCTTCGTACGAGTAGATCGCCTCGGCATCGGCAAACAGACGCGCCACATGAAACTCGAGGAGGATGCCGTTGCCCCCCATCGATTCCCGGGCCAGCTGTACGACCTCGCGGCACTTGGCGGCACAGAACTGCTTGGCTAACGCCGACATCTCGTCCTTGGGCCCCAAGCGGTCCTGCAGCTCGGACGCCCGCAGGGCGAGGCCGATCATCGCGGTCAGATTGCCCAGCATCTTCACCATCATCATCTGGATCAGCTGAAAGCTGCCGATCGGCTTGCCGAACTGGGTGCGTTCCTGCGCGTACCGCAGCGAATGCTCGTAGGCGCCCATCGCGCAGCCCACGCCCTGCCACGCCGTGCCGCAGCGCGCGGTGACCAGCACCCGTTGCGCATCGGCAAAGCTGTTCGCCCGCTGTAAGCGATCCCGCTCCTCTACCCGCACGTTGGTGAGCGTAATCAAGCCGTTCAGCACGGTGCGCTGGGCGATCTTGCCCTGCATCGTCTCCGCGGAGTATCCCGGCAGCGTGGTGCGTACGATGAAGCCTTTCACCGACTGATCGGCCTCGTCGCGCGCCCAGATGATCACGATATCCCCCCACGTGGAGTTGCCGATCCACTTCTTCTGCCCGTTCAACACCCACGTGTCACCCTCACGGCGACAGGTGGTGGTGAGACCGCGCGCCACCCCCGATCCGACGTCGGGCTCGGTGAGGCCGAAGGCACCGATCAGATCCCACCGGCGCAACGCGGGCAGCCACTCCGCCTGCTGCTCCTCGGAGCCGCACAGCGCGATCGATCCCATGCAGAGTCCCGCGTGCACGCCGAAGAACGTCGCCAACGACGGATCGACCCGGGCGAACTCCATCGAGAGCAGTCCATCCATGACCGTCGCCATGCCGGCGCGCTCCGGCGTATACGCGCCCTGCAGCAGATCGAGCTCCTTCATCTTGCCCACGAGGTACTCGCGGGGGAATTCCGCACGTTCCCAGTACCCGTTCGCCTGCGGCTCCCATTCGCCGCTCATGAAATCGCGCAGCTTCAAGCGGGCCGCGTTCACCTCATCGGGGAGCGTCGAGAACCAATCGTAGAAGTCGCCGTTGATCGGCGGGCGCGGGCGGGAGGAGGAAGTGCTCATGCGCTGCTCATGCTGAGGCCGGGAGGGAGGGGACCACGGTGCATTATACTCCCCGGTACGCCCGCTTCGCCGTTCGCCCCCGTCGGGGCACGCCCCCGAGCCCCACGTTATGACGCTGTCCCGCTACCTCGTGTCACTCGGCTACGGCACCCGCAAGGAGGCCGAGCGGATCGTACGGCAGCGTCGCGTCACCACGGCGGCGGGCGTCGTGCTGCGCGACACCGATCGCTATATGCACGACGACGTGTTCGTGGATCGCACGCCGCTGGATGCACCGCCGGAATCGGTCGTGTTGCTGAACAAGCCCGTGGGCTACGTCTGTTCGCTGAACGACCGGCCGCCGATGATCTACGAGCTACTCCCGGCGAACTATCCCAAGCGCACCCCGGTGATGGCGTCGATCGGCCGGCTCGACGCCGATACGTCGGGGCTGCTATTGATCACCGATGATGGCGCGCTCAATCACCTGCTGGCGTCACCGAAGTCGCACGTGCCGAAACGGTATGCCATGACAGTGGCCGAACCGCTCCGCGGCGACGAGGACGCCCTGCTGGCCAGCGGAACCCTGATGCTCAAGGGCGAGACCACGCCGCTGCTTCCCGCGGCGTTCAGCGCCACCGGCGAGCGCAGCGCGGACGTGACGATCACCGAGGGGCGCTACCATCAGGTGCGACGCATGATGGCGGCCATTGGCCATCACGTGCACACGCTGCAGCGGGTCGCGATCGGCCCGCTCACCTTGGGCGACATGGCGGAAGGACAGTGGCGCCTGCTCGACGCCGGTGAGATCGCCGCACTTCGCGCCGCCGCGCTCGAATACAAGGCGTTGGCGAAAACGCCGAAGCGCTAAGGCTTCGCCGTCTTCTTTGCGCGGGCGACGCTCTTGACGGTCATCCCGTCGCTCAGCATCTCGCTCGGATTCACGATCAGGGCATCGCCTTCGCGCACGCCACTGAGCACCTCGAGCGTGGTGCCGTAGTCGCGACCCAACGTGATCGGCACCATGCTCACCTTGCCATCGACCACGCGCGCCACCTGCGTGCCGTCCGCGCGGACGATGAGGGCGATGGCCGGAATGCGCAGCCCGCCCCCGGCGGCGGGAATCGCCAGCTTCACGGTGGCGAACATGCCCGGCATGAGGCGACGTCCCGCATTGTTGACACGGACTTCGGTGAGCAGCGTCCGGTTGGTGGCGTCGATCGCGCGCGACGTGAGCGCGACGCGTCCACGGAACGCGCTGTCGCCGAGTTCGCGTACCGCGATGTCGGCACGCTGTCCCACGGTAATCTGGGAGGCGGCACTCTGCGGGACGTTCAGCATGACGCGCAGCGTATCGATCTGCACGAGCGTGAGCAACGGGCGATTGCCCGTCACCGCGCCGGCCGACACCAGGGCGCCGAGATCGATCGTGCGCGACGTGACGACACCGGAGAAGGGGGCGGTCAACGCGCCGAAGCGGAGCACTTCCGAGAGATTCGCCACATTGGCACGCGCGACGCGGACGTTGGCCTCCGCCACATTCGCCGCCGCCTGCCGCTCGTCGAACTCCTGCGGCGTCACGACCTCCTTCTCCCGCATGGTGCGCCAGCGCGCCAGCGTACTGCGGGCAAGCGTGGCCGACGCCTCCACCTGCTCCAGCGAGGCGCGCGCCTGCCGCAGCTGCTCCGCCACGTCCGGCATGTCGAGCAGCGCCAGCGTGTCACCAGCCCGCACCACGGAGCCGATATCCACGCGCAGTGATTTCACGAAGCCATTGGTGCGCGCGTAAATGCCGGTCTCGTGCAAGCCGGCGATGCTGCCTGGCAATTCGAGCGCGGTAGCGCCCGTGTCGCGGGAGACGCGCTCCGTAAAGACGGTGGGCGCACCGGTCGTGGCGCGCACCTCACCTTCGCGTGCCCTGGCCTGCTTCACGCGCGGGAGGACACCCAGGATCACGCCGCCGATCAACACGACCGCGATGACGATGGGGAGCGCGCGTCCGTGGCGCGGCGCACGGCGCGGATCGGTCATTCGGGTCATGCTGGCTCCATCGCAGCGCGAACAGGCGCCACAGAGTGGGTACGCAAGCGGCTGTACACAATCGGGACGATGAACAGCGTCGCGATGGTGGCGAAGGCGAGTCCACCGATGACCGCGCGACCGAGCGGAGCGTTCTGTTCTCCACCCTCGCCGAATCCCAGCGCCATCGGCAACATGCCGACGATCATCGCGAGTGCCGTCATGATCACGGGGCGCAGTCGCGTAACCGCCGCCTCGAGCACGGCGTCGAGCGCACTGCGCCCGTCGGCCATGCGCTCATTGGCGAATGACACCACCAGAATGCTGTTCGCGGTAGCCACGCCCATACTCATGATCGCCCCCATGATGGCCGGTACGGTGAGCGAGTTGCCGCAGGCGAACAACGCAAAGGCGATACCGGCCAACGCGCCCGGCAGCGCACAGCTGATGATGAAGGGATCGAGCCACGACTGAAAGTTGATGACCATCACCAGATAGACCAGCAGAATGGCGAGCAGGAGGCCGACGCCAAGGCCGACGTACGAACTGCGCATGCTCGCCACTTGTCCGCGAATCACCAGCGAGCTGCCGCGGGGGAGCGTCGGGCGGATCGAATCGAGCACGGCATCCATCTCGCGCGCCACGCCGCCGAGATCGCGGTCCTGCACATTCGCGTACAGGTCGAACACCGGCGCCACGTCGTAATGACTGATCACGGCGGCGCTACTCCGGCGCGACATGGTGGCGAGATTCTCGAGCATCTGCGGTGCCCCACCCGCCGCACCGACCAGGGGCGTGCGACCAACGGCATCGAGTGTCGCGAGATGCTGCTGCGGCGTCTGCACACTCACGGCGTACTGCACACCGTTCTGCGGGTTCAACCAGAAGTTGGGCGCCGTCTGTCCACTGGACGAGAGGGAGACGAGCAGATCACTCGCGACTTCGCGTTCGGTCAGGGCCATGCTGGAGGCCCGCTCCCGATCGATCGCGAAGAACAGCTCCGGCGCGGTGAGCCGCTGGTGCAGGTACACGTCGACGGCGCCGGGAATCTGCTGAAAACGACGCTCGAGAAACTGCGCGACCGCGAAATTCTTGGCGCGTTCACTCCCGACGACTTGCACGTTGATCGGCGCGGGCAGGCCGAAATTGAGGATCTGGCCCACGATGTCGGCGGCCTGGAAGAAGAACGTGACGTCCGGAAAGTCCTGTCGGAGCATCGCGCGGATCGCTCGGCGATACTCGTCGATCGGCCCATGCGTCTCGTCGAGCACGATCAGGATATCCGCATCGGTCACACCGGTCGTCGGATTGTCGCTGAACGCGAGATTGGTGATCGACGCCGACGGGATCCCGATATTGTCGATGATGGTGCCCACTTCGTGCGCCGGGATGATCTGTCGGATCGACTCCTCGACGCGCGCCACGACGCGTGCCGTCTCTTCGATACGCATGCCCAGCGGCGCGCGGAGGTGCAACCGGATCTGGCCGGCGTCCGCGACGGGAAAGAAGTCCTGCCCGAGAAACGGGACCAGAGCGCCAGCCACCAGTACGATCGCGCCGCATGCGAGCAGCAAGCCGCGCGGACGCGCGAGCACGTTCGTGAGCCCCTGGCGATACGACGCGCGCTGCCGCTCGAACCAGTCCTCGAACGCATGATGGAACCGCGCGAATCCGCCGGTCGGTGCGCCGGCACGCCGCTGCGCGACTTCGCGCTCCAGCGCGTAGCGGATCAACGTGGGGACGAGCGTGCGCGAGATCAGATACGAGGCCGACATGGCGAATACCACCGCCATCGCCAGCGGCGCGAACAGAGAGCCCGCGACGCCACTCAGGAAGAAGATCGGCACGAACACGATGCAGATCGCCATCGTGGAGACCAGCGTCGGAATCGCGATTTGTCCCGCGCCGGCGAGAATCGCCTTTTCGATATCGGACTCGTCCTCGAGCACGCGATAGATGTTCTCGATGCCGACCGTCGCATCATCCACGAGCACACCCACGGCGAGCGCCAGCCCGCCGAGCGTCATGACGTTGAGCGACTGACCAAGCGCGGACAGGGCGATGACGGAACAGAGGATCGACAGCGGAATCGACATCGCCACGATCAGCGTCGCGCGCCAGGTGCCGAGGAACAGCAGGATCATGGCGGCCGTGAGACAGGCGGCGATGAGTGCTTCCACCAGCACGCCGGTCAGCGCGGCCTTCACGAACAACGACTGGTCGGCCAGGATATCCACTTGCAACGCCGGCGGGAGCGTGGCCAACACACCGGGCAGCGCGGCCCGCACACGATTCACCACATCGATGGTCGAGGCACCACCCGACTTGAGCACGGTAATCAACGCGCCGCGCACCCCATCACGTCGCACGATGTTGTTCTGCACGGCGTAGCCGTCGCGCACCTGGGCGACATCGCGCACGCGCGTCAGGACGCCGTTGACGGTCCGGATCGGGAGGTCGTTGAGCGCCTCGACCGCACTGGGACTGCTGTTCAGTCGTACCGTGTACTCACGCTCGCCGATCTTCGCCGTACCGGAGGGAAGGATCAGGTTCTGCGCATTGATCGCATCACTGACATCGGTCGGAGAGAGTCCGCGGGCGAACAGCTGCGCCGGGTCGAGGTCGACGTTGATGAGGCGCGACCGACCGCCGTACGGCTGCGGCACACTGGCGCCGCGAACAGTCGCCAACCGCGTCCGCATGCCGTTCGTGCCGAGATCTGCCAGCTCCTGCTCCGACAACGTCTCGCCACCGAGGGCGAGCTGCAACACGGGCACATTCGCCGCGTTGTAGCGCACGATGAATGGTGCGCTCGCACCCGGCGGCATAATGCGGAGAATCGTCTGCGACACGGCGGCCATCTGCGCCACCGCCGCCTCGATTCTCGCGCCGCGCTGGAAGAACACCTTGATGACCGTGACGCCCTGCACCGACTGCGACTCGATGTGCTCGATGTCGTTCACGGTGGTGCTGATCGCGCGTTCGTACACGGTGCCGAACCGCCGCTCCATCTCCTCGGGCGGCAGTCCGTTGTACGACCAGATGACCGACACCACGGGGATGTCGATTTCCGGGAAAATATCTGTGGGCATCCTGAACAGCGACAACACCCCGAAGAGCACGACCAGCAGTGCACCGACGATGAAGGTGTAGGGGCGCTTCAGCGCCAGTTCAACAATCCACATGCTCTGGGATTCGGGATGCCGTCGGGGCGGCGCCGGACGGCTGCCCCTCTGTCAGTCTACGCGCAGCCTCAGTCTTTCGCTCTCGCAGTCACCGCAGCGGTGGCGCCGCTACCGGGTGGCGCCCAGCACCTTGAACCGGCGCCCGTCGTGAATCATGCGCACCTCACCGAACCGGTCCGCGATCACCTGTTCGTAGGGCAGCGTGCGGTTGGCCACCAGCAGCAGTCGGCCCCCGACCTTCAGGTGCGTGCAGGCGTCGGCAATGAACTGCCGTGGCACCATGAGATCCGCTGCCTTGCCCTGGTGGAACGGCGGATTGGACACCACCACGTCAAACGTCTCGACACCGACGGCGCCACCCACGTCACTGGCCCGCACCTCGGCATTGGCGAGACCGGCCCTCGCGATGCCCCGCGCCGCGCAACGCACGGCCTCGGCGTCGGCATCCACCATCAAGACCCGCCCCGTGCCCGACAAGGACGCCGCTGTGAGCCCCAGCGCGCCCGCGCCGCAGCCCAGATCGAGCACCGACTCGCCAGCCCGGATGTCCATCAGGTCGCCGAGGATCTGCGTGGCCTCGTCGAGATGCTCCCAGGAAAACACGCCCGGGCGGGAGAACAGCGTGTGTTCGATGCCCTTGAGCGTCACCGCCACTTCACGGAACTGCTCAGGGTCAAGGTACGGCGACGTGCCCTCGGCCAGCGACGACGGCGCGATCTGCGCCTTGGTGGCGACCGCCATCCGATGGCCGCTGTGCTGCGCGTCGAGTCGGGCGACGCCGAAAATGGACTCCAACAAGCGCACCGCCGGCTTCACCCCTTCGTCGTTCGCGCCGGCGATGAAGCACTTCCCGCCGATGCGGAGGGCGTGGAACGCCTCCCAGATCAGCTGCTGCAACGCCAGCTTGTCGGTGGACACGCGGATGGTGACCACATCGGCGGCGAGCGCCAACGGGAACGCGTGCGTACCGTGCGCATGCACCACGTGCGACCCGGCAATGCCATTGGCAGCCATGGTACGCTCGGTCGCCTGCACCGACGGCAACGAGCGATCCGAGCACCAGAGCACCGATGCGCCGCCCGCCACGGCGGCCGCGGCCGGCACCACGCCGTTGCCGCAGTTCAGGTGCACCGACGTGCTCTTGCCCAGCGACGCCACCGCTTCCGCCAGCATCATGGACGCCGGATCGACCGAGCCGTGCGCAAACACCCCGGGCTTGGTGGCCACCAGTACCCGCGATCCCGCGATCGAAAGCGGAGCGTTCTGCCAGAAGGCGTAGCGGTCGGGGGCGGTTTCGGTCGGAGTCGTCATCCCTGCAGTCTAGCGGGTGAGGAGGGCCGCCCCTACTCCTCGAGCAGGAGATCCCCGCAGGCCACGATCTTGGACATCGCCGATGCCGACTCGTGGATATTCACGTAGAAGCTGCCGCTGTCCGGGAGCGCGAGGCGTAAGGTCGCCTTGCCCTCGGCACCGCCCTTCCCGTCCACCTTCAGGACCGGGTAGGCCGACGCCGCGCCCAAGACCGGACCGCCTTTCGCGCAGCTGCCCACATGCACGTGCCATGGTCGGACCGCCCCCGCCGCATCGCGCGCGAAGCTGACTTCGACGGCGGTCGTTCCCGGTGTCTTGCCGGCCACCATCTCCACCTCGCCGCGGATCTTCGAGCCACCCACGCCCAGCAGCATGCCGTCCCAGGCCACATGACGACGCGCGCCGACCGTGAGCGCGACAGCCAGCACCAGAACTCCTGAGGTCTTTATCACTTGAGCTCCTTGAGCACGAGATACTCACCCCCGGTCTTCAGCGCAATCGTAATCGGCTGGTCCGTTCGATTGCGCCAGAACCACCCATGCACACCGTCGAACGCGGCTACCAGCTCACCCGACTCCGCACGCGACGTGTCTTTGCCGTAGCGATGTGCCGCGTAGTCCTTCGGCGCATTGGGCGGCTCGCCGTGCATGTTGAAGTACACCTCGCCGCCGTCGGTCATCCAGGCGAAGATCGCCTTCTCGGCGGTCCGCATGGACATCTTGACCTCGATCCCTTGGCTCGGCTGTAGCGTGATCGTCATCGAGTCGCGCCAACGCGAGCCGGTCAGTCGCGTCGCCGCAGACGTGCTTGCACCAACGCCTTCCTCGACATCGGCAGCGGCCTCGTTGGTGAGCGCCACCTTGATGCGACCCATCTCGGCGATACCGAACAGCTGCCCCAAGCCGGTCGGATCGCGATCCGTTTCCGCCGGCATCACGACGGCCACGCCGATGAACGCCGCAAAGAGCAGCGCGCACACCGAGAGCCACGAGAGGAGGCGCACGGACGGTAGGTCCTCGGGAGGCTCATCCTGATATTGCATGCGGGCCTCCTATGCCGGTGACGCGGTGAAGTATCCGTTGACCTGAAAGATCACGAGCGCCACACCGCTTATCAGGAGCAAGACATTCGCCGCGTTCGCGTAGCGCATGAAGCTGGCGCAGCGACGCCAGAAGCTGATCGCAATGAGGATCACGCACAACGCGAGGAACTGGCCGATCTCCACCCCCACATTGAACGCCAGCAGATTTTCCAGCAGACCGTTCCTTCCCAGCTCGAAGTCGAGCATCTTCGTGGCCAATCCCAGGCCGTGACAGAGTCCGAACACCATCGTGGCCATGCGCGGATTCGGATCGTACCGGAGCAGCCGAGAGAACACGCCGAGATTGTCCAACGCCTTGTAGATCACTGACGCGCCGATGATCGCGTCGATGACGAAGGCATTCACGTGCACGCCCGTGAGCACGCCGGCGATGAGCGTGATCGAGTGCCCAATGGCGAAGAGCGTGACGTACACGCCGATGTCCTTCAGGCGGTACAGATAGAAGATCACGCCCACGAGAAAGAGCAGATGGTCGTAACCGGTGACCATGTGCTTGGCGCCGAGATACATGAACGGCACGATGCGCGTGCCGACTGTTTCCATGATGTATCCCTTATCACCGGCCGTCACGCCGTGGGCGTAGGCGACGGATGGAAACGCCAGCGCGAGCGGCAACAATGCCAGCCTGCGCACGCTAGTACCGGAAGGCATACTGCAGCTTGACCAGCAACTGATTGGACGCAAAACCCCAGTTCCGCGGATAGCGCATGGTCGGATCTGCCTGCACGCCCGTACCATATGGCAGGCCCGTGTCGCCGTTGATGTCGTGTCGCAGGTTGTGGTTGTACACGATGAAGAGATCGCCCAGCGGCGAGAAGGTCCAGCGAATCCGCGTATTCGCGCCGAACGTGTCGCTCTGATTGTCGTATTGCGCGTAGCTGTTCAGCTGCAGATTCGGCGACACGTTGATGCGCACGCGCGTACCGACCAGATCCTGTGTAAAGCCGCCTTCTCGCAGGCGACCGATGTTGCGCGTGCCGTTCACTTCCACATTGATCAACGACGACGGCTTCCAGGCCGTGGTCAGAATGATTTCGTCGAGCGTGCCGCTGTAGAACGACCCGAACCACCACGTGGCCTGCCCGCTGAATCGACGTTTGGCCGCGAGGCCACCTTCTACGCGATAGCGATACCAGTGGTACGCACCCACCGGAATCGTGACGCCCGGCGCGATCGTGAACGGCGCCGCGAGACGCTCGCCGGTGGGATTGACGTTGAGCTCGAACCGGTCCCCGCTCTCGAGGCGCCAGTTTACCGGCGCCATGAAGATGCGATAGCTCTCCCACGTGCCGTTCAAGTCGGTCACCACGCGCGGCTGGAACTCGTTCACCATCTGCCGCACGCGCAGGCCGGCCACTCGCCCCGTTGGACGCGGCACGAAGTTGCTGGTGAACGTGATGATCTGCGCCGCGGCACGCGGTACGAAGCCGAGCGACGGATCGAAGCCGTCACCGATGCGCTTGTACGTGGCCGAGATCTGCCAGAGGTCGTTGGGATAGTCGATCTTGGCCCCCCACGCCGTCTTCTCGCCGGTGAGTCCTGCCCGGTCGGTCTGCAGCCCCCACACGCCCATCAGGAGATTCTTGTTGCCATGAAAGCGCGACGTCTGATACGTGGCATCAACGCCGGCCATCCAGCTATCGGCGCGTCCCGTGGGATCCCCAAGGGTGCCGATCATGCCGACGGTGGATTCGCGGCCGAGGTTCTGCTTGTACCGCAGTACGCCGAGCGTGTTGGCCGTCGACGGCAACGAAGTGCCAGCCGTCGTGGCGGCCGAAAGGTCGCCGGTGCGCAGGGCGATGCCGCCGAAGTTCGCGCCGTTACCACGCCCCGTGACTTTCACGCCGGCACGTATCGGGACCTCGTTGCCATTCAGCAAGCCGATCCGGCGGCTGAAAAACGGGCGCACGTCATCACCAAGACTGAGACCGAAGTCGAAGATGTCGGCGCCCTGCAGAAAGAAGGTTCGCTTCTCCGGAAATACGATCGGAAAGCGCGTGAGATTGGTGCGCCGCGTGTCGACTTCGGTTTCCGCGAAGTCCGTGTTCACGGTGAGGGCGGCCAGCGTGCTCGCGCCCAACGTCTGCGTGACATCGAGGCTCATGTCGCGTTCGTCGCGACGTGACGCTCCAGTCGCTGGCACGCCAGAGGCGCCCATCAGCGACGGACGCACACTGAGCCCCAGTCCGAGCGCGAACGCGGGCAACTCCGTGAGGCGACCGGCGCGGAACGTCTGCGTGATCTTGAAATCGCGCACCGGACTCGCCCAACGGTCGTTCTCGAGCAAACGCTGCACGCGACGCTGCACGTTGAAGCCCCACGTCGTCAGTCCGCTGGCGAACTGCAGACTGCGAATCGGGATCACGATCTCGGCCGACCATCCGGTCGTGGTGCGCACCGTCGCGGCATCCCACACGGCATCCCAGTTGGCATTCTCGCCATCGCCCGAGATCAAGGCATCGTAGCGCGCCCCGTTGGGATTCACCGCGAACACATAGCCCGAGCGACCGTCGAGATAGGTGTCGAGCACGATCTTCACGTGATCTTCGTTGGCGAGCGAATTGTCGCGCTCGCGCGCAAAGCTCACGATGCTGCCGGGATTCGGATCGTCGGCCCGTACACCGATCACGATCCGGTCGGCGTCGCGGAGCACGCGCACGACGGTGCGACCGGCCGGCGCACGACCAGCCACCGGTTCCACCTCGGTGAGTTCCCCGATCGAGTCGGCCGCTGTCCACATCGCTTCGTCCAAGCGACCGTCCAGCCTGAAGCCGGCACCCAGGGGCGACGAGCGCAGCGACACCGCGGCTGCCGCAGGCGGTGTAGTCGACGTGGCGCGCTTGGCGGGCGCCTCAACCACCGGCTGCGCTCGAAGCCGCGACACAGCAGGAAGCAGGCACGCGAGCGCGACGAGCACAACACGGGAGATCGAACGGAGGGGGAATGGCACGGCTGAGGAGCAGCGGGAAACATCGGCCCAGCCCAAGCGGGAAGGCCGCGCACGACACCGTACGCTACGCGTATCTTATCACAGGTGCTGGCGCCTCACGCAACGTGCCCGGTCCTGCCCCTGCCCTCGCCGCGTGTCGTGACCAGTTCCCTCGAGGTATCGCCATGACACAACACCATCTACGGGCATTCAGATGACGTCTCGCTCACGAATTCTCGCGACCGTTGTCGCCTCGCTGGCCACGACGCACGTCGCCGCCGCCCAGAGCACCGCGCTGCCCCCCGACGGCGGTCCGGCATGGGCCACCGTTCAGCAGGCACTCGGCGGACGCGGCACGATGCAACCAGGCGACGTTCTCCGGTTTGGCTTTCCGCGCACCGACCTTACCGTGGTCGCCAACGGCGTGATCATCCGGCCCACGTTTGCGCTCGGGTCGTGGGTCGCCTTCAAACGCATGGCTTCGGGGCCGGACGTCATGGTGATGGGCGATCTGGTGCTCACGGAAGACGAGGTCAACCCGGTGATGCTGGTGTTGCAGCAGAACGGGGTGGAGCAGACAGCACTACACCAACACGTCCTGAACGAAAGCCCTCGCGTGCTGTACATGCACATCGATGCGCATGGCGACGCTGCAAAAATCGCGACGGCCATCCGACTGGCACTCGCTGCGAGCAAGACGCCGCTCACTGCAGCGGCGGCGCCGCCGACGGGCGCGCCGGGCGCCTTCGATCTGGATACTGCGGCCATCGCGCGCACCCTTGGCGTCGCCGGGCGCGTGAACGGCGGTGTCTATCAAGTGAATGCGGCGCGCGCCGAACGCATCACGGCGCATGGCATGGAGGTACCGCCCTCGATGGGGGTGGCCACGGTGATGAACTTTCAGCCGACCGGCGGCGGTCAGGCGGCGATCACCGGGGACTTCGTGATGACAGCGGCCGAGGTGAATCCGGTCATTCGGGCGCTCCGCGATCACGGCATCGAAGTCACGGCGCTGCACAGCCACATGCTCGACGAAGCGCCACGGTTTTTCTTCATGCATTTCTGGGCGAACGCCAACGCCACCACGTTAGCGGCAGGGCTGCGCGCGGCTCTCGACAAGACGGCGCGACCGGCCAAATGAGCGGCCGCGCGCGCCTATCTCGCGGCGCAGCCGGAGCTCCGCCCCCCGATGCGCGCGCAGCGGCTTCCGGCAACCGGCACACCGGGTGCTCGGATCGGTCCGTCCGACGTCACGCAGTATCCGGCATCCGTCGATCTGTATGATGCAAACACAATGCGACGTCGGTCTGGGCTTTCGTGGGAACAATTCGTTTCACATGGTGCCCGACGGACTGAAGCGATCACTGTCGATCAACCTCGACGCCTGGCGCGAGCAGAAGCTGCTCGGCCACACCAGCCTGAATCTGCTCAACTCCAATCAAGACCCCACGTTTCTTCGCTCCATTCTCTACCTCGACGTGGCACGGCAAAACATCCCCGCGCCGAAAGCGAATCTCGTGCGGGTCGTGATCAATGGTGAACTCTGGGGTCTGTACGTCAACCCAAAAACCTTCAGCAAGCAGATGCTCAAGGAACAACTCAGCACCAGCGCGGGCACCCTCTGGAAGTCACCGAACAACTCCTTCGGTGGTGTACTGAACTACCTCGGCGACGATCTGGCGCCGTATCGTCGTTGGTATGAAATAAAGGGGACGGACGACACGCTGGCGTCGATGAGGTCCTTCGCTTTCTGGCACTCGATATCGCCCTGGCGAACGGCGACGGTTACTGGAACGACGGCAGCGACTTCAATGTGCTCCGCAATGCGAGCGGCCGGTTCCTGGCCCTTCCCCACGACGTGAACGAGGCGTTCCGGGCGCGTGGTACCGCGGCCTCTCCGGATCCGTTGGTGGCGCTCACCGACACGAGCAAGGTACTGCATAGTCGCCTGCTGGCGGTGCCATCATTCCGAGCTCGCGATCTCATGTACGTCGGAGAACTCGCCGAGCGCTGGCTCGACTGGGCCGTACTCGGACCGCGTGTAAAACAATACGTGCGTCTGATCGAGTCAGACGTGGCCCGTGATACACGAAAGCACGGGAGCACGGCCGCATTTCGCGCGGGCATCTTCGGTGTCACCGATCAAGCTGCCGCCGCCTCGACCATCAAAGGATTCGCCGACCTCCGGCGTGCGGCACTCCTGACTCACCCGGCTCTTCTCGAATCACGGTCGCGTTGACGTCCCGCCTGTGCGCAGGAACTCGGCGAACTCCTCGGGCAGCCCCGCGTCGATCACGCCGCGCGCGGCCGCCTCCACATCATACGCGACGCGCACGAACTCCACACGGGGCTCGGCCTCTCCAATGTCGAGTCGCACGTAGCCGGCGCGCCAGTCACCGTCTTTCGGTCGCCCGACGCTGCCGGTGTTGATGAAGTGCATCCCATTCACCACGCGATGCCACGGCTTGTGCGTGTGCCCGAACGCGATCGCGTCACCGGCCTTGAGACCCGCCATGGCCGCCATCTTGAGGCAGAAGTCGTCGCTGCGGTCTTCAGTCCAGTACACGGTGTTGAGCGTCGGCGTCCCGTGCACGATCACCAATCGCGGCCCACTCGCATGGCCACCCTGCGGGCGCACGTCGAGCGAGAACGGTAGCGCGGCCAGATAGCGCACGGTCTCGGCCGAGACGGCGCCAAGCGTGAAGCTGTAACTGATATGCGCCAGTTCCTCCTGTCGCGGCGTTTCGCTCTTGCAGCCACAGTGCTTGTACGCCGTGGCTACCGTGGAATCGTAATTGCCGGCAATGCCCGCGATGCCGCGTTCGCGCAGGCGATCGACCACGGCATTGGGCGCACTCGAGTAGCCCACGAGGTCACCGGCATGATAGATCGCGTTCACATCGCCGCGCGCGTCGATGTCGGCCAGTACGGCATCGAGTGCGTGCAGATTCGCGTGAATATCGGAGATCAGCGCGTAGCGCATCACGACCTCGCCTCGGGATAGTAGCGGCGCTTCGCCCACAACGACGCGTACACGAGGCCCACCAGCGCGGGAACCTCGATGAGCGGACCGATCACCGCCGCCAGCGCTTCGCCCGACGCAATGCCGAACGTGGCCACCGCCACCGCAATCGCCAGTTCGAAGTTGTTGCCCGCCGCCGTGAACGAGATGGACGCGGTGGTTTCGTAGTCGAAGCCAAGACGCCGCGACAGCCAGAACGCCACTCCGAACATGACACCGAAATAGACCAACATCGGGATCGCGATGCGTACGACATCCAGCGGCAGCGACACGATGCGATTGCCCTGCATCGCGAACATCAACACGATCGTATAGAGCAACCCAAGCAGCGCGGTGGGTCCGAACTTCGGCATGAAGATCGTGTCGTACCAGTCGCTGCCCTTCGCCGCCACGAGCGTCTTGCGCGTGAGATAGCCGGCCACCAGCGGTACGCCGAGGAAAATCGCGACACTCGTGGCGATCTGCCCCATCGACACCTGCAACGTGGCGGTATCTGCGCCGAACCACCCCGGCACGACGGTGAGAAAAAGCCAACCCAACACCGAGTACGTAAGGATTTGAAACACCGAGTTGAGCGCGACCAGTACCGCCGCCAGTTCACCAGATCCGCACGCGAGCGAGTTCCAGATCAACACCATCGCGATGCAGCGGGCGAGTCCGATCAGCACGAGCCCATTGCGGTACGCCGGCAGCTCAGGCAGAAAGAGCCACGCCAGCGCGAGCATCAGGATCGGACCGACGACCCAATTCAGCAGCAGCGAGGTGCCAAGCAGTTTGGTGTCGCCGAGATGCGTGCCGATGGTTTCGTATTTCACCTTGGCGAGCACCGGGTACATCATCCACAGCAGGCCGACCGCGATGGGCACGGACACGCCGGCCAGCTTGGCCCGATCGAGCGTTGCACCAAGATCGGGATACAGTCGGCCCAGCAGGAGGCCGATCGTCATCGCGGCAAAGATCCACAGTGGGAGAAAGCGGTCGAGCGTAGAGAGGCGCGTGAGAATAGGCCCCTCGGCGGGCGCGAGGCCCGCGCCGGCAGCTGGCGGCATCGACGACGCCGGCATCAGCACGGCACCTGTGCGCGTTCGCGCACGCGCACGACCGCGGCGGCACGCTCGGCATCGAGCGACGGCACACCCGTGAAGCAGCCGCGCACGCAGGCGATCAAGTTGCGATGCACCGCATTCGCGGGTTCGGCCAGCCGATAGTGCGCGAATTTCCACTCACGCGTGGCTTCCACCAGCCCCATGCGGCGCAGATAGGCCAGATGCCGCGACACCGCCGGCTGGGCGAGCCCGAGCAGCTCCACGAGGTCACAGACGCAGAGCTCCCCCGCCGCCAGCGCGTTCATCACGCGGAGCCGCGTGGGATCGGCGAACCCTTTAAACAGGGCGTCGAGGTCATCGAGCTCGACGAGCGGGGCCTCGGACGACGACGCGTCCGGGGAGATGGCGCAGACAGACATGCGGCGACCAGCGAAGGGACAGAAGCATCATATGCGGATACGCATATGATAAATGCCTATCCGCATATGATCTGTCAAACGGCTCGCGCGAGGTGGCACATGATACGAAAACAAAAGCGGCGACCGCATCGTTTTCCGATGCAGTCGCCGCTTTTTTCAGTGGGCCTTGTAGGAGTTGAACCTACGACCTCACGCTTATCAGGCGACCGGCATCAGAACTGTGGCGCTGGGAACTGTTGATTTACAACAACTTAGGTAATCGCCTGGCGCCTGTAGCGCTACGTGGCGCTGGCCGGCGCCCCAGTTTGTGTTACTCTGATCGTTACTGCTGCTGTGGCGCGGCTCTGCTTCACGGGCCTGACGGCCATGGTGGTGACCGACATCCTGTATGCTCTCGGTCGCGCAATCGACAGCGGCAGTCGACCCATTCATGCCGCGAGGTGCTCGTCATCGTCGAAGGAGGTGCCGTCCGCACGGCCTTCGGCGTACTCGAGCGTTTCGGCGAGTACATCCACGGCGATGAGCTGCGCCCGCTCGGTCGCCAGAGCGTGACGGCGTTGCGCGGTTGAAACGCTCGTGCCCAGCGCTCGGGCCACCGACTCCCACGTGGCACGAGGCAGCAGTCTCTGCTCGAGCACGAACCGCTCGGCGGGCGTGAGGCGCGCCAGAATGGCGAACAGCACGGCGGCTCGCTCGGCCTTCGGCGCTGGCGACAACAGCCCAGCATCCTCGCGCGCGGGGGCCCGGCGCGACATGGGTGCATCCCCCTCGCCCTCAAGGTAACTGAGGACGAGCTTCTCGAGATGCACCGCGAAGTCCTTTGGAGACCGCGACTGGCACATCGGCAACATGGTACTCACGTACTCCATCACGGCCTCAATCAATAGAGGCGTATGGAGGCCGAGGACTCCCTGCTCCGCCAACCAGCTGCGAACGCCGGCGGTGATGCGCGGCGCGAGGCTGACCAGCAGCTCCCGCTGCGCGCGCGCGCTCGTTTCAACATTCTTTGCGAACGACAAAAGCAGGAGCATGAAGCAGACGCCATTGGTCGTTGTGAGCAGCGCGAGCGCTGCCCGAGGAGAAGCGTTCTTGTTTTCATATGTCATGAATGGGCTCCGTTGTGGTAATGAACCGGCTACCGTCGTTCGACGGTTCGCCAGCTTCCGGGCTTCTCGTGGTGGGCGCCGGACGCGTGCTATGCGGCGAGTTCTTCGGACGCGTGCGATTCCTGGCCGTCGTCTTCTGCGGCGGGAGAGGTGACCACCTCGGTCAGTTCGGGCGCATTTAGCGCACGAGGGAGGTCATCGACCGGCTGCAGAGCGGCGAGCGGTTGGCCTTCGAGATTGTTCACACGGTGCAGCTTCCTCGAGGTCGGCAAAACGCGAGCTTCGAGCGACGCCGACACGTGATTGAACGCCGCCACTGTTGCGGAAAGGCTGCGGCGTAGCTTCTCGAAGTGCGCGGCAAGCGTGCCGATTCGAGAGTACAGCTGCGCGCCAAGGTCGCGGACCTCAAGCGCCGTCTCGGATAGCCGATCCTGTTGCCAGGCAAAAGCAACGATGCGGAGCGCAAGCATCAGGGTGGCCGGGCTCACCAGCATGATCTGTCGGTCGAGGGCGTACGCGACGAGCGAGTCGTCGTGCGCCACAGCTTCGGCATATAGTGCCTCCGCCGGCATGAACAAGAAGACGATGGGGAGAGCCTCCGCGTCCTTGTCGCCGTATTGCTTCTTTGAAAGCGCGTCAACATGCGTCCGCACCTGTGCGGCGTGCGCAGCCAAGTACGACGTCCGCTCCGCCTCCGTCCGCGCATCGGTCGCCTTGAGGAATGCATCAAGCGGGACCTTCGAGTCGACGATCAGCTTCCGGCCGTTCCCCGGCAGCGTGATCAGCATGTCGGGTCGCACTGTGCCGTCGTCATTCGTCAGCGTAGGCTGCGACACCCAGTCGACGTGGCGAACCATGCCCGATGCTTCGACAAGTCGCTCCAGTGCCATCTCCCCCCAACGACCACGCACCTGCGGGGTGCGGAGCGCGCGGGTAAGCGCTGACGTTTCGTGAGTCAGTTGCTGGTGGCCTGCGGCCAGCTGACGAAGCTGTTCCTGTAGGGTGCCGAGCACCGTCGCGCGATCCTTCTCTACGCGCTCGGTAAGCGCCCGCAGCGTCTCTATTCCGTCGCGAACAGGACGTATCATCTGCTCGACCGCGTGATCTCGATGGACGTTGGCCTGCGCGTAGGCCTCCTGCAGCCGGTCCACGTGCTGCTTGCCCAGACTCGACACCCATTTCAACCCCGCCCGCAGATTGTCGGCAGCGTTGCCTGACAGCTGCTCTCCCACTCGTGAGACCAAAGCGTCAACGGCGGCGGCCCTCTCATGGCGATGCGCTTCATGCGCAGCAATCTGCGCTGAGAGTTTGGCATGTTCGTCGGCAATGGTGGTGCGCTCGCCGCGCGCGGCCGCAACATCAGCGAGCAGTTCTGCCGCTCGCTGGTGCCACTCGGCCTGCGCGGTGGCCGTGGCATCGACCCACGCGCGCCGACCGATGAAGTAGGTGACCCCGGCGCCCACGGTCAGGCCAGCGATCACGCACAGTGTCTGCGATACAACAGTCGTCGTCTCGAAGAGCTTCTCCTTTTCGGGGTAAACGCGTCGACGATCTCTCGACGACGCAAGGGTAGCGGACGGGATGCGGTGGCGCCCAAAGAGGTTTTACACTCCCGCTGCGGCGGCCGCCGCAGCGCCCGAAGCACGCTCAGCGGGGGGCACTTGTCGGGTGCCTAACCCTTGGTTCGCTTGGCGGGCGACGGACGGCGCGGTCGTTCTACCGAGCTTGATGGAGTTACCGGCGAATGAACCAAGCGCGCCACGAGAGAAGCATTCGTTTCGACGAGACCATCAGTCATTCGCTGCAGCATGGTGGCCTCTCCGGAACGGAGCGCCACCTCGACTTTAAGCGTACGAAGCTCCTCCCTCTGCGCGTCCACGATGCTGTGCAGACCGCCGAGTTCCGATTTGAAGCCGGCAGACTCGTGCTCGGCATGCTCCGCTCTGCGACGAAGCACGGTCTGTTCTTCGATGGCGGCCGCGACCGCGGCGTTCGCAGCGATTAGCGCTTGCCGTCCATCGGCAGCGCTCTGTTGCAACGCCGCATGATACGCTACCTGCTCATCGATGCGAGTCGTCAACCGCCGGCGGTCCTCTGTGTCGCGTTCGATCTGACTGTGGGCATCTCCAAGCAGGCGCGCGTTTTCCGCCGCCTCTTCAGATGCCGCTTCCAGCGACTCAGCAAGAGCGGTCTCACGGCTGCGCGCCGATTGTTCACGTGCGGCGATCCGCAGTTCTACCTGCTCGTGAAGCTCCCCATGGACGCGGGCGACGAAGCTCGCAATTGCGCTGCGCATCATCGCGTCAGGGCGCCGGAACTCGGGCGGGAGCGGTATATCGCATCCTACATTGGGGCGGCCGCGGTCGGCCGTCTCCGTTTTCTCACGCTCTGCTTTCAGTTCGCGGATGAGGTCAACGAGTTCGCGGTTTCCACCCTCGACACCGAGGGCTCGAAGATCGTACGGCAGGCAGCGGTCGCTGGCATCGAGGCACTCGTTGATGATTTCTCGCACCCGGGTGGGCGAGCGCTTGAGGGAGATCTTCGTCGGCGCGACGGCCGGCGCGGGCTCGCGTTCGGGCGAAGAGACTGGGGTCATGCCGTCGACGTACACGGTGCTCCGGGGTTCGGTGTCGGCTGATCGTGGCGCGCCGGGGGGGCGCAGGGCACGAGCATCCGGCCCCCTTATCGGGGGCGAACCAGCCTAGAACATGGTCGACCATCTGGCCCGATCCCCGTGGCAATGCGTCCATGGACGTCATTTGAGCTCGGAGACCGGGGCTGACGGTCACGGCGGGGGATTCTGTCGACTTCTTCCGGCGGAATCCGGCGGAATCCGGCGGCGGATTCCGGAGGACCTCCGCTGGCAGCTTCCGTAACGCACCCATTCGGTCCACGATATCGGCGTAAACCGCACGCGGCCGCGCCACTGCCCTTGGGCAGGCTGTCCGCCCGGCAGGAGTTCGTCACCGATGGGGGGACGTGGTAGGACATGGCGACGCGCCATGCTGGTCCCCTCGCGCCTGCCGCGTTCGGCGATCCCTCACGCGAGAAGCCGCCGGCGCAAGGCTGATCGGCACGCGTAGCCGTACCTAGCCACTCGCAACGATGCACGGCAGAATGGCACCTCGTGCGTTCGCACAAACGCGTGACGCCGACCAACATACGAGCATGCAGGCCGGCGTCGCCGGCCCCACACCATTTCGACCTCTACGTTGCCCATGCGAGCCTTCGCCGACTCTGACGCCCTGCTCCACCTCCTCCCCGACGAGGTGCCGGATGCGTGCACCGTGTCGGCGGGCTCTCTCTGCGTTCGCGTCGCACCCGGTGTTCCCGATTTGCTCCTGCGCGGGCGTGCGCTACAGACGTTGCTGGATGGCGGACTCCCGACAGTCACTGGCCTGCACTTCTATCGGCACTGCGGCTTCCGGTGGGCGGACTACACCGAGATTCTGGTCTGGCTCGATGGGACAGGGGGGTGGACCGCGGACCGCGACGTCCCCTTCGCGCTCGGCGACGTCGCGGTGCGCGCGG
The DNA here is from genome assembly GCA_963843965.1 of uncultured Gemmatimonadaceae bacterium. Lineage (GTDB taxonomy): Bacteria > Gemmatimonadota > Gemmatimonadetes > Gemmatimonadales > Gemmatimonadaceae > Gemmatimonas. The sequence continues at coordinate 53,439 of CAWJMR010000011.1, read as the reverse complement.
GCCTCGCGTCGCCCGCGATGTGCGTGCTGATGACACCCGCGTATTGGAACGATATCGAAGTCAACTTCGAGCTCGGGATCTCCCTGCGCTTTTTCGGCAGCGCACCGCAGGACCTCCGCGCGCTCCTCGCCAACGCACTCTTTTACATGAACAGCCACTATCTCCATTCACATGGCACGTCGATGGCCGTTCAACATCTCCTCTCGGCGGAGGATATTCAGGACATCACCCAGTATGACTCCGTACCCCGGCTGCAGCGCACCCGCCAGCGCCGCCGTGCGGTGTTCGTCGACACGCCGCCGCTCGAGCTATACAATGCGGCGTGTCGCGCCTATGGCGAAGCACGCTTCCTCGGTTTCTACCGCGTGCTCGAGTTCTTCTTCTCGCGAGCGCATCTCGCTGAGATCGAGCGGCTTCGACACGATCCGACGGTCACGGCCGACGCACTCCTTAAAGTCGCGAGCGGTCATCAGGAACGCCCGCAACTGCGTACGCTGCTGGAGTCGGCGCTGACCCCTGCGCAGCGTCGCCGACTGCTCGTGCTTGCCGAGCGGCATGCGTTGCTGCCCGCGTTAACTACTGTCGCCTCACTTGCCGAGGCGCTCTATGCGTTTCGCAACAGCGTCGTCCACGCGAAGGAGCGCGAACTCGTTCGCACCGCGCTTCCGAACCCCTTGGAGCCCTCGTCCCCGGTCCTCTCAGGTTGGACGGTCGTCGTCGAACACATTGCCGTCTGCGCCATTCGTCGACTGATCGCCACGCGCTGACCGCCGGGACGGCCTTCCGCGCCATATCCGGCCCTCAAGGGCCGTCGGGCGCCTCCGCCACCCGCGCCCGAGCGATCAGCTGGGTCTCCGAGGGCGTAGCAGGCGGCGCGCGTTCCGGATTACGAGCGGCTTACTGCCGTTGAGCGCGATCACGGCGGCGGCGATCCCGGCAACCACGGTCACCGTCACGACGACGAGACCCGCGATGACGCGAAGTGAGAGATAGAAATTCTGGCGTAAGACGCGCCGTGCCGCGCGCGATGACCTCGCCGACGCCGCGAGCGATCCGACGCCGCTTTGCAAGACGAATCTAGGCTGCCACGCTGCATGTCCATTCGCCACCGCTGTTCGTTCGGAGCTGTCCGCCGCGCTCCCCGCGTTCGGGACGTCGCGACTGCACTGCCTGCATCAATCCGTGACGCGTGCATAGTGGCTGGTGAAGATGTGACTTGCCGGAGTGCGGCCTGGCACGTCACCCTCTCAACATGCCCAAACTGCACAACTCCCCTCGCCGCGCCGCGGTGCTGACCGCTGACCGCCTCACCATGGTGGAGATGGCGGCCCACCTTGGCATCTCCATGTCTACGCTGCGCCGCCAACTTCGCCCCGCAGACGATCCCGATACGCGGGCACTATGGGCTGAGCGCTTGCAGCTGCAACAGCGCTTGCGCGGAGCCTCGTTGCCTGTGCACCACGCAAGCAAGAGCCGCTTCCTCGAATGGGCATTTGCCCTTCGCGGTGAGGATCCGCCAGTCAGTGTGTAGCCGCCCACCTCCACCACGCGCCCCGCGACTCGGTGGTGTCGCCCTGGTTGAGGCGGGCAACGGTTGTCAAACCGAGTCCCGCGTGCAGAATCGCATCGAGTCCGCCGTCCCGCGCCGTGCGCGCGCCGAGCACAAGCCGGATGGGCTCTCGAAACACGTCGGCCGCCGACAGCCGGGCGACGACCTCCGGTCCCATCGCGTATCGCGAGAGCGGGCGCATCTCGTCGTCGCTCCCCGCCGTCGTGTGGTGATAAACCGCCAAGCTGGCGAGTCCGTCCGTGAACTCCGGCCAGTTGAGCCGTTCCACCCTCAATCGTTTCGAGCATCGGCGGGAACCCCGCGCGTCGTTGCTCCGGCGTGAGTAGGCCGTACCGGCGGTGAAGGTGACCTTTCAAGTCGCCGAAGTTCCCGCAAACGACTACCGCGTCGCTATACGTTGAGTAGCGTTCTCCCCGACCACCAACCGGACATCTAAATGCCGCGCACAGAACCGAACCGGACCAAGAACCACGCGACCCTGCTGCGGATGTCTGCAGACGACAAGGCAGCACTGCACGCGCTTGCCGAGCACCATGGGGTCTCAATGGCTGGCATGGTGACGATGTTGGTCCGCAAGGAGATTCGGAAGGAAGGCATCGTGCCGAAGACTCTGCAGCACTACACGCTCTAACCGCAGAAAGTGCCCCACGGACTCCGAAGACAAGCAGCAGACCAACGTCAGGTTGACACCGACAGCTCGCAAGATTCTTGCGAACCGTTCGGACGTCTATGCCACGGGCAAGGACGATGTCATCGAGATCCTGCTCCGCATGTAAGCTGCCCGTCTGAAGCCGAAGGAGCATGAGCCGTCCCCGCTGGCCAGCCGACTCTAGGCCGCGGTCGTCGTGGTCAGCCTCGGAACGGCGCGGTGCGCGGCGCGCCGGCGCGTTGTGCGTCGCGCCGTGCGCTTCTCGCTCTGGATTTCGCGCGTGAGTTCATGCCGAAGGCTGTCCGGAATCGGGAACCGTTGATCGCGCCAACGCGTGCGCCAGTCAACGCGTCCGTCGTGCCACCACGTCAAGTCCATTTCCGCGTCGAACGCGCGCGGATGCTCGAACGACTCGGGATCGCTTCGACTCAGTTCGATCATGGTGCCGCGGATCTTCACGTAGTGCGCCTGCAGCGTGCCATCCGTGTCGCACGTCGCCCGACGGGCAATCGACTTGCCGTCCTGGGCGTCAATGCCACCACCGCGGCGCTTGCGCACGGGGCCGTTGTCGCCCCGAAGCCCCCACCAGTAGGTGGCCCAAAGCGTCCGGATGATGTGCGGACCGAAGATCCACGGGAACTGCATCCGCGCTTCGTCGAGTGAATCGGGAAACCCGTGGCGCCCAAGCACGCGGAGCCCTTCAAGCAGAGCCTCACCAAAGCGATCCTCGATGCCGCCGTGGCGGTAGGCACCCTCCACGTCGGCGGCCGCATCCCTGCGCGGGTCGGGATTTATGAGCCACGCGAATTCACCGCGTTCCACCAGCTCTCGCAGCGAGCGCGTGGCGAGTTCGGGATGTTGCGCTACCACGGTCGGCTGCCAGAACTCACGGAGATACCGTTCAGCCCACTCGAGGTCGATGATGGCCCGTGACCAACCCCAGAGCTCGCGCTCCTCGCCGGTCTTGGTCCCCAGCGCTTCCGGCAGTGCTTTGTCCGATGACGCCTCGCTCACCTGCCCGCCCGCATTATCCCGCTCGGGGAAATGGCTGGAGATCGCCGTCAGCTTCACCAGTGCCCCGTCTTGCGCCCACTCCCCGGTGAGCAGCACCTCGCTGCCGACGCGGGCGTGCCCCACGTTCCCGACGCGCATCGGCTCCGCCGTGAAGGTGGCCTGCACAACCCAGCGTTGTAACGCTTCGTGATACGCGGCGCGGAGCTTCGACGCGTCTCGGCGTGTCGCGCCCGACGCTGAGGCCTCGCGCGCGTCGGCCGCTGCGGCGTCCGCCGCGCGCTTCCGCCGAGGAAGATCGATCAAGGTGCGCCATGGCAGTACGCCACAGATCAACTGGGGAAGCGTAAGGACACGCAGCAGATTTTCGGGACGCTTGCAGTGCCCGGTGGCGCGGGCGAGCTGGCCCTTCAGTTGCTTGAGTTCCGGCAACCACGCGGAGCGCAGTGCGATGACCTGCTCCGATCCGTCACCCCATGTCGCAACGGAGAGTCGCTCCGCAATGGCGAAGAGTGCGAAAAGCATCTGCGTGATGCTTGGCGGCAGATCGCCTGACACGCGTTTCGCGCGTGGCCAAATATCGCCAGCGTCCACTGCGAGCTCCGCGACCACCACCGCCAAGGGACGCTCGCGCGCTGGCAGGAGCAGAACTCCCCCATCGACGCCGAGGCGCGCGCGTCGTGCTTGCATGCGGGCATCCGTGTCGGCGGTCATCCTCGGCGCGGCGCTCGCCGGCATCATCGTCAGCCACACTTCACCGGTGTGCAACGACGCGAGGTCAAGTTGGTGCGGGACGGCGTTGCGAGCGACAAGCGCCAGGAGACCGTCAGCCCACTGGCGAGCCCGCGCGGCATAGCTCTCGCGCGTCGCACGTCGCAGCGGCTCCAGCGCCGATTCGCTGCGTTCTGTCGTGCTGCGGCTTCCGATCTTCTTCAGCGCTAGTGCCGTCCAATCGTCGAGATCCGCGAAGAATGCGGGCAACACGGCGGACCGCTCGTCGCGCTTGAGCTCGCGAGATTGAGTCCCGCTCCACTCTGGCAACGCGGGGACACCGTTCAGCGAAGCCCGGATTGCAGCGCTCGCACTCCGAAGCGCCCAAACATCGTGGGCGACGTGGGCGCGACCCCAAGAGCGAAGACTGGCCGCGAGCTCATGGCTTTCACCAGGCAGCGCGCGCGGATCGAGCACACCATGCGCGGTCGCGGCGCGCGCCAAGTTTCGGATCGCCGTGGCGACGCTTCGCCACTTCTTTTCCGTTCCAAGCGGCACCGCCATTGGCAAGATGAGATCAACGACTTCCTGCCACGCCGCGGGAAGCAGGCCGGGCATCACCATTGCGGTGTTCGCCGTTGGCGTGGCGTAAAGCGCAACTAACAGCCTCTGGACCCGACTCCGCGCATTCCCCGGACGACGCATGCCCATCGAGCGCGCACGCGCCGCTGCGGCGGTGGCCGCACCGGTGAGGAGCGCGCGAACGTCATATGGTACGTGCGACGCACCGAGCGGCGGGTCCAGCAGATATCTCGCTTCCCGGTCGCCCTCGAGCGCGAGGTGTCGGTCGATTTGCCACGATAGGGCGGCTTTGAGATCGCTCAACGCGCCAGGAATGGTGGCGGCCGCGATGCCCTGCGCGCCGCCGGCGTGCATCAAGACGAGGGCATCGTGGCGAAGCTGCGGGAATGTGATCGGCGGAAGCTGTGATACGACTGCGTCCATGTGAGACCTCGGTAGGTGATGGCTCTGGATCGAGCATACCGAGGGTCGTGAGCCGCTCGCGGGGGGCCGGCGGCGTTGTGCAATAAGGCGTTACTGCAACGATCAGCCGTGGTCAGTCATGGGCTTACGCGCTCGAGTTGTGCGCAAGTGAGAAGGTCATTGTGGTCGTGATGAGTGGCTCGTGCACGCACAAGCCGAGGTAGTCACTCGAGGTCAGTCGCGGTAAGTCGTTGCCACGCAAGGATGACCGCAATGCGACCTTCTGTTGTCCTCAGCGCCGGCGCGTGCACAAGAGTCTTGCGATGGACCTGCTGCTCGCGAGGCCACGGTCACTGCTCTGACAGCGCGCCCTGCAGCTCCTCGAACGTCGAGAGCGCGGCCCGCAGGTCTTCCACGATTTCCGCGGCAATCACGTCGGGTGCTGGCAGGTTCGCGGACGCCTCGAGCGCATCGTCTCGCAGCCAGAACACGTCCAGGCTCACCTTGTCGCGGGCGACGAGCTCCGAGTAATCGTATGCCCTCCAGCGCCCGTCCGGCGCGTCAGTCTCATTCCAAGTCGCCGTGCGCGCGTACCGGTTCTCCGGGCGGTAGCAACTCAAGAAGTCGTCGAGATCTGAGCGCAGCAGCGGATTCGTCTTGAGCGTGAAGTGCTTGTTCGTCCGAAGATCGTAGACCCATAGCTTCTGCGTCTGTGGTTGGTCGCTCGCTGCGCGACGCTCGAAGAAGAGCACGTTTGCCTTCACGCCCTGCGCGTAGAAGATCCCTGTCGGTAGTCGCAGCAGCGTGTGCACGTCGCACTCGTGCAGCAGCTTGCGGCGCACGGTCTCGCCGGCCCCGCCCTCGAACAGCACGTTGTCGGGCACCACCACCGCGGCCCGTCCCCCGACCTTGAGGAGCGTCTTCACGTGCTGCATGAACGCGAGCTGCTTGTTGTTGGTGGAGACCCAGAAGTCGTCGCGGACGACCGTCAGGTCCTGCCGCTCCTCGTCGCCGTCTCCATTCACCATACGCACGCTCGACTTTCGACCGAACGGCGGGTTCGTAAGGATCACGTCAAAGCGCTGACCAGGGTCGGAACGCAAGGCGTCATCGACGCGCACGGCCGGCGCCGCAGTGTCGCCCGCGGTGGGGCCGATTCCGTGCAGCAGGAGGTTCATCGCGCAGAGCCGGGCGACGCCGTCGACCAACTCGGTGCCGTGCAACGCTTCGAGCTTCAGGTGACGCTTCTGCGCTCGGTCGAGCGAGGGGTGGTGGCGCATGACGTAGTCGTGCGCCGCAAGCAAAAAGCCGCCCGTACCGCACGCTGGGTCGGCCACTGTCTCACCGGGGACCGGGGCGACGCAGTCAACGATAGCGCGGATCAGCGACCGGGGCGTGAAATATTGGCCGGCCCCGCCCTTGGTATCCTGCGCATTCTTCTCGAGCAGTCCCTCGTACGCATCACCTTTGACGTCCGCGTCGAGGGCCAGCCACTGCTCGCGGTCGATGAGGTCCGCGATGAGACGGCGCAGCTTCGCCGGATCCTGCACCTTGTTCTGCGCCTTGCGGAAGATCAACCCGAGCATGCCCGGCTGCCGCCCGAGTGCTTCGAGCGTGTGGCGGTACTGAACCTCAAGGGCATCGCCCTCCTTGGATTTCAGCACGGTCCAGTCGAAGCCCTCTGGGATGACCGACGGCTGCGACCACGGCGCCTGCGTGCGTTCGTGAGCCATCTTCAGGAACAGAAGGTAGGTGAGCTGCTCGACGTAGTCGCCGTACGAAAGCCCATCGTCGCGGAGGACGGTGCAGTAGTTCCAGAGCTTGGCGACGATGCGGTCAGATGTCACGGAATGCGGGCGTGGCGAAGGTGAGCATGTGTGCCTTGATGAATCAGGCGTCTGGCGCCAGGAAGTACACGGGCTGCAATGGGAGCCGCTGACGTGCGAGATCGTCGAGGGCCGCGTAGTGCTTCACCCAAAGCTTGACGAGCGCATCGAGTCCCACGAGCGTCACGCGATGCTGCTTGTCTGTCCTTGCTTTCGCCTCGGCGTCCTTGGTAAAGCCACCAGTCGCGACGAAGATCCCCACCTCGTCACTTCCCAGGTTGCCCATGAAGGCGCTCACCTCGGACACCGGGATGGCCTTCTCGTAGCGCTTGACTTGCACCTTGATGCGCGGCGGTCGGGTGCCGAGTGGGTCCGGGTATGCGAGGAGGTCGATCCCATCATCTTTGCCAGGCGGCGAGATCCATGCGACGTGATAACCCATCGCGGTCAAGAGATCACCAACGAGCTTCTGGAACTCGTACGGGTCCATCGCGTGCAGATATGAGGCGATCTGGTCGCGCGCCTGCTCCTGCGCGACCTCCAGCGTAACCGATACCTCCTCCAGCACGTCACCGTCGTCGAGATCCTCGATGTCAGGATCGGGCGGGGGCAGTGCCTTCTTCCACGCGCGATAGAGGCGAACAGCCTCGGCGTGAAACTTCGCTGGATCTGCGAACTGCTTGAGCGCCGCTACCCCGGCATCGGTGACGTACCAGCGACCGCCGTCCTTCACAAGCCACTTTGCCTTGACGCAGTCGACAGTCGCAAAGCGAACGATTTTGTCGTAGCGGACGCCTCCGGATGGGAACGTTCCCAGCTCATACGGAGTCGGCGGCACAACGGCCCGAAGGGCCTTCAGGGCGTCCCGTGCCTGAAGTCCATCAGGGTGATTCTGCAGGATGCGTAGGAGCGCGCGCAGGAGTTCGCCGGTGCGTGCGGATGTGATTTCGGCCATCGTCAACGAGAAAGGGTGGCCCGCGACGAGCGGCGCCCGCGTGGGGCCGCCGTCGTTCGCTGGTTGCTTCCGGAGCGTATGCGCTCGAGCAGGACTGACGCGGGCTCATCGGCCGGGTCCTGCGCAACGAGACGGCCGGTGAAAGCGCGATGCAGGATGGCCTGCCGTAGGCGGGCAGCGCGGGCGAGCTGAACGTCGATATCGGCGGCAGTGCGGTGCGCCACCGCGAGTCGCTCATCGATCTCAGATAGGATCGCCCTCTGCTCGTCGAGCGGAGGGAGTGGGATCGGAAGCGCTCCCAACTTTGTCATGCTAATCGAGGCGAGATTGGTGGTCTGCGTTCCGTGATCGAGGAAGTAACGCTGCCCGTAGCTATTGGCGTAATGCGACACGAAGCGGGGCTCCACGAGGCTTGTATCGAGACGTGCCCGGAAGACGTGGTTCTGATGAATACACTCATCGAGCTCGCCATTCCAAACCCAGCCGCGTCCGAGCTTGTCACGGTCCCCTCCCTCGTTGAACAAGACGTCACCGGGGAGAAGCCGAAGCTCCCTGATCTCCCGCTCGGTCGCCTCGATGGTTCGCATGTCGCGCAGCTCCAGTCGGCCGCGCTGCACGTTCGCCACGCGCAGATAGGGCACGGCTCGTGTAGGCTCGCCCGGACGCCGTTTCTGCCCTTTTGTGACGCCGCCCTTCAACGCGCCGAGCTCACGAAGAGGAACGAGAGGCGAGTCGGCGCGTGGGTGCATGAGAGTTGCGATGGACGAGTCAACGAAACGACGTACGTTCGCCCTCGCCCGTTCCATCCCCGACACGGCAGCGTCAAGATCCGACAAGTGCTGCTCGACCGCCTCGACGACGCGCCGCTGCTCGGCAAACGGTGGGAGCGCAACGGGCGTGGCATCGAAGTTCCCTTTCGTGATGTGCACCATTCCCGAGCCGTGCGCCTGTCCACGAAGCTGGTCGAGGATGCCAGTCACGAGCCAGAAGTGAAATCCTTGATCGATGTGCGACTCGACCTTGAAGATGTGCTGGTTTAAGACTGCGTCCGGACCTCGCCAAATGAACGCACCGAGAGTCGCGGCCCACGAGATGAGCAGATCGCCGGTACGCACCTCGTAGCGCGGCTCGACGTCGCCGCTATAGTGGTTGGGCGAGTTGCCTGAGCCTGTCAGGTCTTGGATACGGATGATCATGCGCCCGCTATCGGACCATTCGTGAGACTTGAACGCGCGTCCGTTCAGATATCGGCCAATCTCGCCGAGCGTCGTCTTGGCCCAGCCGTGCGGCAGCGTCCCCGTCATGCTGCGATCACCTCGCCAATCTCCTCCAGCACCCGCGGCAGCTCCGCCCCGAATACCCGGTGCGCCCCCGCCAACCCTCCGCGCTGCGTGAACGGTGGATCGTCGAAATCCTCTGCCTCAATCTCCACGTTCGCCGCCACGTGCTCTGCCATCATCAGGAGCCACGTCCGCTGGTCAGGCGTGAACGCACGTCCCTCTGCCTCCGCTCGAGCGAGCCACCCGTCAAGTCGCGCCCTCGCGACCGCCGGGATCGGCGACAGCGCGTCGTCGCGATGAGTGGCGAAGCGTACGAGCGCAACCACGTCGGTGAGCTGCCTTGCTGGCGCGCCGTGCACTCTCGCCCGATCCAGCGTCTCGTACGCCTGCCATACGGCGTCGAGCGCGAGCGGTGGTTTGCGGTCGAGAAGCGCCTGGCGGAGCTCCTCGACCGATGCGCGCGTCAGCCGCGCCTGCCCGGGCTCGCGCGATCCGTAGAGTAGCCGGAGCGCCGTGAGTTCATCTCGATTCTCGGCAAGGAATGCCTCGAAGCGCGTGGTCAAACCGAGCGCCCGGTCGCGCGCCTCGGCGGAGAGGCCGGCGCCGAGGAGCGTGTCGACGCTTGCCGTATCAATCGTCTGCTCCTTGGCGCGCTTGAGGTCGAGGAGTCGTTCCCGCAGCTGTGGATCGCCGGCTATAGGCGCGAGGGCAGCCCGGAGAAGGATCGCGCCGGCCCGCGCTACCGCCGCGTCGCCCGGCTCCCCATTTGGGTCGGCAGCGTGCGAAGTCGGAGCGGCGGCGGCGAGCGCCGCCGCACGCTGCCGGTCGGGGTCGAGCGCGTCGACGATCCGGTGGGCAAGGTCGCGCAGAGTGGGCCCGCCGGTGGTAGCCACCACGCTCGCGCGCTCGTCGCGGCCGAGCCGGGCGTCGAGGCGAACGAGGCGGCTCGCGAGCGTCGAGGCGACTTCCGGGTCCACGTTCCCCATCGCCACCGCCTGCAGCAATCGGTCGAGCGATACGGTCGGCTGCCGGTCCATCGGACGCGTATCGGCGAGCGGCTCTTCGCAAACACCCACACAATCGAGCATGACGTAGCGAGTCTTTGCCTCAGCGTCGGGGGTGACCGCGCGAAGGTCGTCGGGCGCGACCACGCGCACACCTCGACCCTTCATCTGCTCAAACAGCGTGCGGCTCCGTACCGTTCGCATGAACCACAACACCTCGAGCGGCTTCACGTCGGTTCCGGTGGCGATCATATCAACGGTGACCGCGATGCGCGGATGATAGGAGTTGCGAAAGCTCTGGAGAAGGTCTTCAGGTCTGACGCCGCTCGACTTGTACGAGATGCGCTCCACCTCCTGACCGTCTGGCCCGGTCACGCGTTCGACGATGCGAGCGGTGCCCGTCTTGTACGTGATCTTCTGTACCGCGTCGTTGCCGAGCCCGAGCTCGTCGCGGAGGATTTTCACGAGATCATCTGCGTGGGAGTCATCCTTCGCGAAGACGAGCGTCTTCGGGACGTGTGTGCGCTCCGGAAAGACCTCGGGAAGGAACCGGTCGCGGAACGCGCGCACGACAGTGCGAATTTGGTCGGGCGCGACCACGTCGCGGTCGAGTGCGGCGGCATCGTAGACCAGCGGCTGGTCCAGCTGCTCCCAGCGCCGACGGCGAGTCTCGCGGTCACGCCTGTCGACCATCTGCCCCGCCTCCACCGTCGAACCGCCCTCGGTGATTGCGGTGCGGATCCGATAGACGTCGAAGTCGACGTTCACGCCATCGGCCACTGCATGCTCGTGGCCATACTCCTGAACGACGTTCGCGTCGAAAAAGCCATAGGTTAGCGTCGACGGCGTCGCTGTCAGTCCAACGAGGAAGGCGTCCCAGTATTGGACTACTTGCCGCCAGAGCGTGTAGATACTCCGGTGGCTCTCGTCGATAAACACCACGTCAAACAGCTCGACTGGCAAGTCGGGGTTGTATGCGATGGGAATGGCTTCACGTCGGAGCGCGTTGAGGCCGCCGGTTGAGCCGGTCCCGTCCATCGTGATAGCGTCCAACGCACTGTCGGCGTCCAGCTCGTCGACCTCCTCGGACATTGCGGGCTCGCCGCGAAGCATCGAGTACAGCCGCTGCACCGTGCCGATCACCACGTTGGCCACGGGGTCAACGCGGTTGGCAGTGAGTCGCTGCACGTTGTAGAGCTCCGTGAAGAGCCGCCCGTCATCGGGGGTTCGGTAGCTCTGGAACTCCTTGAGCGCCTGCCGACCGAGGTTCGCGCGGTCAACGAGGAAGAGTACGCGCCGCGCGCCTGCGAACTTGAGCAGACGGTAGATGCTCGCCACGGCCGCGATGGTCTTGCCGGAGCCGGTCGCCATCTGGACGAGCGCGCGGGGCCGCCCGGCCGCGAGAGATGACTCCAGGTTTCGCACTGTGTCGAGCTGCGCTGGCCATAAGCTACCCGGCTCCACGCCGGGCATGGCGGTCAGGCGGGTGCGGAAGGTGGCCGGGCGCTCGGAATGCGGATGAGGCACGCCGTTGATTATCGGTAGCCACAGCGGCTCGGCGCTGGCCCACGCCGCCAGAGTCGTCGGCGTATGAAAGGCGAAGATGTCCCGGCTCTTTGGCACAGGGTCCAAGCGGTTCGTAAAGCGGGTCTCAACGCCCGTGGACTGGTATAGGAACGGGAGCGGGCGAACTGGCGCTGGGATGCCGGCGGGGAGCCCAGCGCCGTATTTCTCGCTCTGGAGCTCGACGCCAGTGAGCGTCTCGCCCACTCTTTTGGCCTCGATCACCCCCACGGCTTGGCCGTCGGCGTAGAGCAGATAATCGGCGACGCCGTGGCCCTGAGCCAACTGGACCTCCCGCACGGCCACACCGGGGCCTGCGTACAGGTTCATCGCCCGGAAGTCTTGCAGCAACCAGCCAGACGCCAGGAGCGCGCGGTCGATCTCTTCGCGAGCAGCGGCTTCGAGGGGCATTGGTGGCGTAGTTGCGAAGAATGGGCGAGTTAGGCGACGCGGAAACGTACGCGTTGGGCCTGACATCGCCTAGTCTGACAGTGCGGTGCGCACCGCCTACACTTGCGGTCTCTGGTGCCTTCTCCACCGGAGAATCTCCCAGCGACGATTACGGCCACCATCTTCGGCCGTGGCCCGAGAGCCCCGTCTTGACAGTGTTTCCTCCGGCACGCGACCGACGCCGACTCAATGCAACGTGGGGCCGTCTTCGCTGAGGGAAGAAGCGGAGACGCACAGCACCGGCCCGTCGAACGATCTGATGATGGCGCGCGGCTAATGCGAACGGGGGATGAATCCGGAACGACCGTCGCCCTCAATTGCCGAAAATTGGATGTACGTGGCCACGGCCTTCACACCCGCCGGCGGCTCCTTGTTCTCGAAGACTATGACCTGCTCGCCATTGGCAACCGCGGTGGCAGCGAGACTCTCAAAAAAAGCATTCTGCACGTCCTCGGGAAGTGCGACGTCTTCCCCCTCATCGAAGTCGGCTCGTCGCGTACCGGGTCTTCTGTACGTAGTGAGCGGCGAGTCCAAAACGACCAGACCCGGGTGCGGAAGCCCATGAGTGCGACAGAAGCGCATGAGGCCGATCACGAAAGCGGAGTAAAGGATGGCTCGAACGCCCTTGCCATGGAGCGCACGTGCCTTGTCCGCCACCTCGATGTCCATCTGCTTCGGATTGAACCTTGCGGAACCGCTATCGGGGTAACGCCACTCACGTAGCAACTCACCAGTTGCTCGCGCAAACGCCTGAAAAGGCGCGTCCGCAGTTGGTGCCGCCGAGTCGGGGACGGTGGCGATCCGAAGCAGCGTGCGTTCGATTTCTTGGCGACGCTCGAGCAGCCCAGCTCTGTGGTCGAGCGCGGACTCCTCGCGAAGCACACGCTCGCTGGTGGCGTGCTGCCGCCGTAGCTCCGACGTAGCCTCGAAGAGCTGCGGCCGTAACACTCGCTGCACACGCTCCTCAGCCTCACGCAATCGCGTCGTGCCCTGTATGACTTCCGCTGCCAGCCCCTCTCGCTCCCGTTCCAAATCTCCGACCGCCTGTTGCAGGTCCGCGAAATGTGTTCTGATCTTCGCGGCCTCACGCGCGCATGCTGCCTGAACGTCATCGGCTCCGGGTGCGCCCTTCTCGCAGAACGCGTGTGTTCCTGCGCCGCCTTCCAAAGGTTGGCTGCACGCGGGACACGTTACCACCGCAAGTTGTGCGAGGAAGTGGTGCCCCTCGGCGATGAACTCGAGTCGGCGAAGGTCCGTCTCGTAGCTTGAGCTTAGAAGTCCAAAGCGCGAGAGCAGCTCAGCGACCACCAGGAGCCGAGACTTCGCCGTTGTCACGTTCCGGTGCGCCGCCTCGCTCTCGGCCGCGGCATCGTCGAGCTGATGTGCCTGCACGCCGATAGTGTCGGTGAGCTCATCGATGTGGCGTCGCAGGGCTTCGCGTTGCCGGCTAAGCTCCGCACGATCGGGCGGCGCAGGGGGCCCCGCCCCAACGGACGGGCCAAGCATGCCGTCAAGCAGATCTCGCTGTGCCTCAAGCCGCTGCTTGCGCTCCTCGTCCCTTGCGTTGGACACGAGTCCACTTTCGTCGTCGCCGGTGAGCAACAGGGAGAAGAGGGACTTGTCCGCCGTCTCGTCAGTCTTCTGCTCGCCAAGGGCGGGCGACTTGCTCGAAATGACACGTTCCTCGTCGATCACCACGAACTTCGCGACGTTTCGGAAGCTTACTGTGCGCGTGACGTTCTGCTTGTTCTTTCGCAGGACGCGCCCAGCGAGCCCGCTCAGCTCCAAGAGCCGGTAGGAGAGCGTCTTCTCACTCTTCGGGTTGTGCTTCGCTGCGAGCTCCTCGTACGTCGTGTCCGGGCGAATCTCAGCGAAAGCCATCGAGTACCATCGGACCGGGCTCCCCTTGAGCGATCTCTGGATGGTGAATACGCTGCCATCTACAGACTCAATCTCGAGCACGACCCAGTCGTGAGCGCGTGCCTCAGGAATGTCTTTCGGGCGCTCAGTCGAGCCGAACGCGAAGTCGATGCACTGCAGCGCAAAGGACTTTCCCGTGTCAGACGGACCCGTGACGATGTTGAGCCCGCGACGGAACTCGAGTGCCGCGGTGGGCGCATGTGTGCCTACCAGCACGAGGCGACGAATGAAGAACCCCGCCGCTGGGGCGGCCACGGTGTTGGCGGTGTCCGCGGAGTCCAACGCCGGAGGAGCTGCGGCGGCGCTCATGGGCTCACCTCTCGCACCAAAGACTCGGTGCTGAACTCACCGCCCCACCGATCGAGCCGGGCGGCAACGTAGCTCTCAAGCTCCGCGTCGCTCGTGGCGCCGAAGCGATCGCCGACCCAGGCCGCTGCCGCGCGAAGCATCCCGGCGTACGGCATCTCTAGGTAGGCAAGGAAGCGTGGAGTCAAATCCGTTGCCGCAAATCGCATCCCGTCAGCGTCGATGTGAATCGAGACGACTTCGCGCGCGACGAACAGCATCAGCCCACTGCGCATCAAATCGCGCTTCACCAGAAGCTCCCCTGAGCGGTGCGGCGTGGCAGGGTGAAGACTGGGCGGCCCGCCCTCAACATCTCCAGAGTGAACGAGCAGGTAGTCGAGAATCAGGAGTCGGCGAACGTCGCAACGAGCAGGAGCTAGCGCATCGAGAAGGAACACCGCGCGCAGTCCCACCTCTAGCGGCGTACTGAAAAGGCGGGCATTTCGCGCCGCCGGTGGACGTTGCCCAGCGCCACTCGTCACGGCACCCACGTCAGTCGGTCTTCGTTCGCGAGGTGATGGCAGATACCGACGCGGTCCTCCCCGTGCATCTCGCCGAGGAGAACGTAGTCGGTCGGCTGGAATCGGCGCGCCTCTCGCGTAACCTCAACGACGCGGCGGAAGCCGGATTCGTGCTCCGCCTCGCAGACGTCGATTACGCCGCGGTGGATCTGCTCCTTCACTGCTTCAAATGCGGAGTCGTCGGCTAGCGTGTCGCGCTCGAACTCGCGGAGCGACTCGGCGCGGTAGAAGGACTCGCGCTGGCGGGCGAGGTGACCGCGGAGCATCGGCTCGGCGTCCAGCGATGATGGCGCGGGACAGGGGTGGCCGAGGTGATCTGCGTACGCCTCAAGCAGCTGAGCAAGGTAGCGCGCCTCGGTCGTTGCGGGGGCTGTTGGTGGCGCGGGCGGGGTGGGCCGACGCTGCTGCAGGCCGCCGCCGAACCGCCTCGCGTGGTAGGGCGTTCCCTGATGACCCTTGATGAGGTCCAAAGGCTCGACGTACGAAAACATCGAGAAGTCGAATGCCTCGACATGCGCGAGTAAACCTCCTTCTAACGAAATCATCTCGTTCTTGGAGATCTGGGTGGCGCACTCCTTCGACCACTTCTCGACAAGATGTCGCTTGATCTGATCAGGCTTCTCGAGCAGACGGTGAAGCTTCGGGCCGACGCCGTGCGTCGCGACGAAGAAGACCTTGCGGGGCATCCGATACTCGCCTCGGTGCGTATAGACGCAGACCTTGCCAAACTCCACCCAGACGTCGGCCGGGGCGAGCCTGTGGTCATAGGCCTTGCACTGGTATACGTCCGCGAGGCTCACGGTCACGTCCGAATCGACATAGCCGATGACGTCGCGACCCATGTCTCCGGCGCCGGGCGCGCGCTGCACGCGCGCGTAGGGCGACGACTTTGAGAACTGAAGCCACTCCTGCACCAACTCCTCCAGTTCCTTATCGTCAAAGAGCTTGAGCCGCTGTAGCGGCGGAATTGACGGACCCGTCAATATCTCGCGAGCGGTAAGCGGACGGCGCGTCGACTCCCGCAACACGCCGTCGGCAGTCGCCGCGGGCAGGTGCCCAGCCGCGTCGATGGCGGAGCCACGAATGTCGTTCGACTTCTGTCGGGACGGGAGGCGAGGGGGCAACAGCTTGCTGGCGTAGTGGTCACGGGTTCGCGCGCGACGGCTAACTTACCTCACGTCGCCGCAAGCCGCGACTCTCGTCACATCGCGCGTAGTCATGGACGTGTGGCTCGCCCGCGCCCCGGCACGGCGCTTCTTCTGTCAGAAGGCCTCGCACGGCCTCTTGGCTTTCTCGCTCCCTTCTGCCCGTGTCCGAGCCATCAACCGATTCTTCCGGCGCATCTGACACGCCGGCGGCCAGTCCCGCAGGCGACCAAACATATCTCCACGATGCGCCGTGGCGGCCGGGAGAGGCGGAGCGTCTTGGGCGTCGTGGGTTCGCCACCCGCATCGCCCGAACGATTGGTACACGAGCCGACACCGCAGGCCTAGTTGTTGCCCTCTACGGGGCTTGGGGCGAAGGGAAGACGTCCGTGTTGGAGATGGTCCGATCCGACCTGACCGAGTACCCGGGCGTCATCTGCGTCGACTTCAATCCTTGGCGCTTCGGCGAGGCCGATGATCTTGTCCAACAATTCTTCGGTGTGCTGGCGAGCAAGCTCGGACGAGCCGACGCGCTCAAAACGACCAAAGACAGAGTTGGCGAAGTTCTACGCGGGTACGGCAAGGCTCTCAGGAGCATACCGTTGCTCGGAGAGTCGCTGAGCGGTACGGCCGAGGCGGCCGGCGAGCAGATGGCGGCGCCCGACCTTGACGAACTGCGTGAGCGATTCGAGAGCGTACTGCGCGAGGCGAAGGCGCGCATCGTAGTGTTCATTGACGACGTGGACCGGCTCGACGCGAGCGAGATCCGCGCGCTGGTCCGTCTAGTCAAGCTAACAGCCGGTTTCGAGCGCATCACCTACGTGTTGGCGTTTGACCTAGACGTCGTGGCGGCCGCGCTGGTTCCGGTCGTCGGCGGGGGCGCGCCGCGCGACGGGCGGCGTTACCTCGAAAAGATTGTTCAGGTGCCGCTACAACTGCCGGCGGCGGATGCGAGCACACTGTTCCAGCTCATGCTTGAGTACACTAGCACTGCGATCGCGGGCGCGGAGGGTGCGTTTCCGCAGGGCGACCAAGAGGCGTTCCTGCGCTATGTGCGTCCGCTTTTTAGCGCGGCCCCTCGCACCGTTCGAGAGGGTAAGCGATACGCGAACGCTGTAGGGTTCGCGCTCCCGATCGTCACGGGCGAAGTGCACACGGGCGACTTCCTGCTGATCGAAGCGCTTCGTGCGTGGTTTCCCGACGTCTACGCGCGAGTTCAAGACAATCGGCGCCTGTTCGTTGGGCAGTACGCGGAAAGCCGACCATATGAGCATGCCGGCGGGCCAGGTGGAACAGCTGCGAAGGCGGCGTGGGAAGCTGTAATCATGGAGCTCGATGCGACTGGGCGAGAGGCTGTCACAGACGTCCTCAATCACCTGTTCCCGTGGGTACAGGCGGTTACCAAGAACAATCACTTTGGCTCCGACTGGTTTGGAAGATGGGAGCGCGAGCAGCGCGTAGCCGCGCGTCATTACTTCGACCGGTACTTCCAATACGCCGTGCCAGCCACCGACGTAGGCGACCGTCGCCTCTCGGAGGTGGAGAGCATGCTGGCAGCTGCGGATCTTGGCGCGTCAGTCGCGGCCCTGCGGGCGGTGAACGCGCAGGGGGCCACCGAGCGCCTGATCGACAAGCTCGGGGTGCGCACAGAGTCGCTCACCGCGACGGCGGCGGACACTCTTGCTCGCGCGATCGCCGCCACGGGCGAAGACTACGGCAACGAAGGTGGGCTGTTTGGCTCGTTCCTGTCGCCGGCCGCAAGCGCGGGCCGCGTCGTGCGCAGATGCGTGCAGCGCCTCGCGCCTGATGCGCGCGAGACGCTCGCGCTCGATATAGTGAACGGAACGCCTTCCCTTTTCTTCGCGGCGATGTGTTATCGAATGCTGCGCGCGTATGAGAAGGAGGTTGTGGAAGGCACGGCGCCGCTCACCGAAGAGACTTGGAGGCGGGTTGGCGAGGTGTTCGGCCATCGGCTGGAGAGCGAGCACCTTCGGGAGCCGCTGTATCGCCGGTCACCCATTAATGAAGCGCGCACGCTGCTGACTTGGTGGGCGATCCTGCAAGGACGATCGCACGTCGATACCGATCTCGCAAAACGCCTCGGCGCAGAGCCGGCCGAAGCTGCTGCGTTCCTTCTACCGTTTCGCTCGCACGGCTTCGTAATGGAGACTGGACTGCGAACTCCGGACGTGATATCGCGGGAGGACTACAAGTCGGTCGCAGAGTTGACCGACCCCGTACAGCTCTTCGACGCCCTGGTTCGCGTGTACGGCAACGCGGTCGGCCTGTACGAGGAGTTCTCGCTACTGAGCTGGGGGTCCGACGAGGAGGCGGTGGCAAACCAGTTTGCGTTCGCGCACCGCGTTGCGCGGGCGCAGGTGGACGCAGTCCCGACGAATGTGGTGGACTCGGGCGTCACCGCTGACAATGCGCACGCTATCGCCGGCGAAGAGAGGGGAGCGGACGGCGGCGTCGAAGATGGGGCATCGCACGCGAACGAGAAGTCCACCTAGCGCAACGACGCAACAGTGCTGCACCGCAGCGCTCGACGTCAGCCGCTCACCCACGCCGAGAATGCTGCATCTCGTAACCGTCTGCCGACAAACTGTATTGATAACGCGGTCGAAGGGTCGTCGGCGTAAGCTTCGCCGCAAGAGTGGTTGGCCACATCGCCCAAGCCGGCCGTCGTAGGCTTCCTCAAACACCGCGGCATCCTGATCCGAAGCGGACTCGCTACCCAGCCTGACAGCCCACGCATCGTTCATCGTACCTACGACTCAGAGCTTCCACCGAATGCTTACCGTCACGTTCCATGGACCCATCACCTCGCCGATCGCGCCCTTCTTCCAGTGGGTCCCTCACACGCTTCTGAATGTGGCGCCGGAGCTTGGCGACGAGATGAACTCGATCCTCGACGGCTATACCCTCGAGCTCTTCGAGGAGCCAGCGTGGATCTGCAGCGCGACGCCGGAAACGAAGACGTTCCGCCTGAGCACGCGAGTGGTCGAGATTCTGTGGGCACAGGCGTACGCGGCTTTTGTGTTCTACAATCGCGTTATGGCCAGAACTCCGGGCGAAGAAGCAGTCGTCGACATCGTCGACCCAGATGTGGTCGCCGCCCTGAAGGTCTACCAGTGGGCACTCTCCCGGTTCTTAGATGGTGCCGCCGACCCATGGCCGCCGGGACTTCCGAAACCAGCGGCGGGCGACGCGGTCGATGATGACTTCGCAGCGGCCCGCGAACTCGCGCTCATGGCTACCGGATATCTGCTTCAGCACGAGATCGCCCACATCGTGCTCAAACACTCGGCGCGGGACCCGGGCGACGCGTCGATCGATCAGGAGCGCGAGGCCGACGCGTGGGCAGCAGACTGGCTCCTAGTTCGCGGCGATCCCGCCCGCCCAAACCTGCAGAAGCGCGCGCTCGGCGTCGCAGTCGCTCTACTCGTTCTTGTCTCAGGCGGCATCCATTCGGGAAGCTTCAACGGAGTGACGCACCCACGCGACTTCGATCGACTCTACAACGCTCTTGCGCACCGGATCCCTAAGGATTTCGACGCGGTTTGGGGAATGGTCACGGGGATCTTGTATCTCCATCTCACCAACAAAGACCTGCTTCCGGCGCACCTCGGTCCCTTCAACACGGCATGGGACGCAGCGGACGCTCTCATTACCCACCTCGCGAGTCTCGAAGGATGACCTGCGCAGGATGACCTCTAGGTCTGCAGCGCCGAGCAATGAAGCGCGCGGCTTGAGCGTCGCCCCCTGCCCCGCGGCGCCACGCGTCAGGGGAAAGGGGGCACTCGGCGGCTGTCCGACGCATACGGGCATTAAACGCTGCGTACTCTAGGCTCAGGACGTTCCCGGCTTCGGCCACGGTATCGTCCTCAGACAGCCCGTCTATGTGTCACCTGCACCAAGCACTGTCCAAGCGCGCCGAAGTCATGCTGCCCGGCGAATCCTTGTCGCTCACGCGAGAGTCGCTGCTAGCCCTGCTGGCGCAGGCCGAGCCGGAGCAGATCGCGGCGACCCTCCCCAATCCCGCTCTGTGCGGCAGCGTCGGCGGAACGGGCGGCCCCACCCGCCCTCTGCAGACGTTGGCAAGCTGGACGACGGAAGAATTGGCAAAGTACCTCGGAATCGCCCCCAGCAGCTTTCGCGGCTACATCTCGCGCGGCGCCCTCGGTCCGAAGACGCTCTTCAGGCGCAGTGGCACGCGCGGATACCGCATTCCCGGTAGCACGGCAGAAGCGATTGACCGTCATCTGCGAGGGGGCGGCGATCTCTCAGACTTCCTCGAGCCCCCCGCTTCGACAGCAAGTCAACGAGTCGGGGATCTGGCGGCGGCCGTCGCGCCAAAGCCCACCGTGGCGGCCAGCGAAAAGTCAGGCAACGCCTTCGACAACTCCGAGCCCACGGATGGCGCACCGGCCCCAGATGCGCACGTCGAACGACCGACGCCGAACGCGCGAGCAAAAGGCGCCGCACGGAAACCGCTGGCGACGCCTTCTGTGGTGCGAATCGATTCGTGGCGGTCCGTCTTCGAGGACAAGGCGCAGCCCGCGCGACGCAGCCTCCGTTGATCGCGCGAGTTTGCACCCGCCACCGCCGCAGAATCAGTAACCTTCGAGGTCAAACTCCACATGTTCTGAGCGGTAGTTGATGACACCCAGGTGCCCGTAGCGCGTATCGACCTGGGCAGAATCTGCATGACCCATCTCCTTCGCCACCTGGAAGACCGTGATTGGTGACCCGTTCACCAAGGTCTGCAATCGCGCGGTGCACCACGAGTGACGGAGCATGCGCGTGCGGATCGGATCGATGATCGTGTTCGACAGGGGTGCCATGAGTTCGTCGAGTGTCTCGACCGGTTTCGGGCCACGCCCTTTCGCCACGATGCGCTCCACCTTCTGCCAGCGCTCTCCCTCTGCCGCCAGCAGCTCCCTTGCCGTGCGTGCGCGGGCCAGTCGCGCGGGAACGGGGAGCTTGTCGAGCACCTTCCGAAAGTCAGTAAGCATGCGCTCTGCCCCGTCACCGTCGAAGCAGGGGAACATCAGGTCACCGGTGGGGGCGTCGGGACCATCGAGGTATTCCCTCATGATGCGCGCGTATTGAGGGAACATCGGCACGCTCCTGTCCGACTTCTTGCTCTTCAATCGGCGCCATGCATTCGGGCGAATGCGTACCAGTCCGCGTTCAAAATTGTAATCCGAGCGTTCCAAGCCAGAGCCTTCTGTTTCGCGCGCGCCCGTGTACAAATACGTGGCAACGAGTGGGAACCAGAAACGCGCGGCGAGGTCTCCCCGCATTGGTCGCAACGCGCGGGCCGCGCGCAGCAGCACCGACGCCTCGTCGGATTCCAGCCAGGTCGTCTCTCTCGCGTCAGCGACAATCTCGTCGTAGATCAGCCCTACTGGATTTTCTCCCGGCGGAAGGACTTGCTCCGCAAGCGCGCGCGAGAGCATGCTGCTCAAGCTGTTCATGTGATGGCTCACGCTCTGCGACGACATGTGGCCACCGCGACCATTGGGCATCTGACGCATGTGGTCCTGAAACGCTGCACACTTGGCAACATCGATCTGCGCCAAATCCGTATGCGCGCCGAAGAAGTCGGCGGCGCGCAGCAGGTGTCGCTCCGCGCTCTCCAGCCACTGCCTCTCGGCCACGCCGTTCTTGGCCATGCGACAGAGGTGATGGTCGGCGAAGGCGGAGAATGTCCGGCGGGCGGCCACGCCCGCGGGGCGTACCTTGCGCACGGCCTGGAGCGCCGCGAGTCGCGCAGTAGTCAGCGATACGGCGAGTGCATGATCGCCCGTGGCTCGCTGCTCACCAGCGCCGATAAGCGCCTGCAGCTTGCCGCCCTCGTTGGCGAAGTCGCGGAAGTCGGCGTAGTAGCGCGGCGCGCCAACGATCCCGCGGTCATAGATCCGGCTCTTGGGATCGTTTGAGGGACGCAGTTTTGGCATCGGACAACTCCTGGGTGGGGGTTGTCGGCAGGCTAGAACACGCCCGCCGAATCGGCCGGACTCCCAGCCACCACCCTCCCGATGCCCTTCGCGACGCTGGCGCATATGGCGCGCACGTCACCCGTTTTGTGTTACCCGTTGTGTTACTGCGATGCAGGCGAGCACGCTCGATGCTTCATCGCAGACGCACACCGAGGGGCAACGCAAAACGGCTGCAGCATCGTAAGTCACGACGCAGCAACCGTATAGACAAAACGGCGACGGCATCGAGAATCCGATGCCGTCGCCGTTTTTGAGTGGGCCTTGTAGGAGTTGAACCTACGACCTCACGCTTATCAGGCGTGCGCTCTAACCACCTGAGCTAAAGGCCCGAAGGAGATGTCACCATCTCCACCAGAGCCGCATAATGTATCCCGCCGTTGAGCTCGGGGCAAGTGCGGCCGAAAGGCAGACGAGCGACACTCCAAGGAGTATCGCCCGCCGATCTCACTCACGCGTCCGGATCATCCTCGTCGAATCCATCGACGTCGAAATCCAGATCTTCGTCTTCGTCATCATCATCGTCGTCCTCGTCGTCATCATCGAGGTCGTCGTCGTCATCATCGTCATCATCGTCGTCGTCATCATCGAAGTCGACGTCATCATCCTCATCGTCGTCTTCGTCGAGATCGTCGTCGAGATCTTCGTCGTCGAAATCCTCATCGTCGGCAGCCAGCGCAAAAACCGAGGACGGCAACTTCTCTTCGAGCGCGTCCAGCGACGACGACCCGAACTGCTCCAACATGGGACGATTCTCCTGCGAGTGGTGATGGTGTTCCGCGCGCGCGTTCTGCGGATGGCCGAACGGCAACGAGGTTTTCGAGACGGCGTGAACGGGAGTATCGGCAGACGCTCGCCGTGGCGCAACCCGAAAGTGTGCGCACGCTACCAGAAAATTGTCCAAACGAACGACCGACGTGGGCGGAACGGTCCGATGACGAACCGTTCACGCCGGGCCCGAGCCGAAGCCCGTGCTTAGGCCGTCCGTTCCCGCTTCGTCTCGCGGTTGGTCCGCTTGCGGTCGCTCGTGGAGAGCAGACGCTTGCGGAGCCGGATGTTGAGCGGGGTGATCTCGATGAGCTCGTCGTCTTCGATATACTCGAGCGCGCTTTCCAGGGTGATCTCCCGGGGCGGCTCGAGGGTGATGTTTTCGTCGGTCGACTTGGTCCGGATGTTCGAGAGCTTCTTTTCCTTGGTCGGGTTCACGTCCATGTCGCCCGGACGCGAGTTCTCACCAATCAGCATGCCTTCGTACACCGCGTCGCCGGGCGTCACGAACAGCGTGGAACGCTCCTGCAAGCTGAACAGCGCGAACGCGATGATCGTGCCGTTTTCCATCGACACGAGCACGCCGCGCGAACGGCCCGACAGCGGACCCGCCCACGGCCCGTACTCGAGGAACCGGTGGTGCATGATGCCGGTGCCGCGCGTATCCGTGAGGAATTCGCTGCGGTAGCCGAACAGACCACGCGCCGGCACGCGATACAGCAAGCGCACGAGCCCCTGACCCGGGTTCTTCATCTCGATCATTTCGGCCTTGCGGGGGCCGAGCTTCTCGATGACGGTGCCGAGGTATTCCTCGGGTACGTCGATCGCGAGCTCTTCGAACGGCTCGAGCTTCTGGCCGTTCTCGTCGGTCCGCAGAATCACCTTCGGACGCGAAACCTGAAATTCGAAGCCTTCGCGACGCATCGTCTCCATGAGAATGGAGAGGTGCAATTCACCGCGGCCGGAGACGCTCCAGGCGTCGGTCGAGTCGCTGTCTTCGACCTTGAGCGCGACGTTGCGCTCGAGCTCCTTGTACAGGCGCTCGCGCAGCTGACGCGACGTCACGAACTTGCCGTCCTTACCGGCGAACGGCGAGTTGTTCACCACGAAGTCGACGCTGATCGTGGGCGACTCCACGCTGATGCCGGGGAGCGGTTCCTGATTGTCGGGATCGGTGAGTGTGCTGCCGATGTCGACATCTTCGAAGCCGGCCAGCAACACGATCTCGCCCGCCGACGCTTCCTGAATTTCCACGCGCTCGAGGCCTTCGTAGCCGTACAGCTTCGACACGCGTCCACGCTGAATCGGCTTGTCGCTCTCGAACGGCAGCAGCGTGACGGAATCGCCAGTGTGAATGACGCCACGCTCGACGCGGCCGATCGCCATCCGACCGAGGTACGCCGAATACTCGATGGTCGACACGAGCATCTGGAACGTGCCTTCAGCATCGGACGGCGGCGGCGGCACGGTGTCGACGATCGTCTGATACAACGGCTTCAGATCGACCGGGGTGACATCCATGTCCATCGTGGCGAGCCCCTGCTTCGCGCTGGCGTAGACCACCGGCGCGTTCAGCTGCTCTTCCGTCGCTTCGAGTTCGATGAACAGCGACAGCACTTCGTCATGCACGCGCAACGGATCGGCGCCGGGGCGGTCGATCTTGTTGATCACGATGATCGGGGTGCGGCCGAGTTCGAGCGCCTTGCGGAGCACGAAGCGGGTCTGCGGCATCGGACCGTCGAACGCGTCCACGACGAGCAGTACGCCTTCGACCATGCGCAGAATGCGCTCCACTTCGCCACCAAAATCGGCGTGGCCCGGCGTGTCGACGATGTTGATCTTCGTGTCGTTCCAGCGGATCGACGTATTCTTGGCGAGAATGGTGATTCCGCGCTCTTTTTCAAGCGGATTGGAATCCATCACGCGTTCTTCTACGACCTGATTTTCGCGGAAGGCTCCAGCCTGGCGGAGCATCTTGTCGACGAGGGTGGTCTTCCCGTGGTCGACGTGCGCGATGATGGCGACGTTACGAATCTGCATAGCCTTAAAAGTTAATGGGGCCATGCACTTAGAGACAATGGGGGGCTTCGGTAACGGACGTGTGACGACGCTCAGCTGCCCCGCCGTCGCTCCACCATGTCCACCGCCAGTCGCATGGCCGCCACCAGGCTCTCTGCGCTGGCCACCCCCTGCCCCGCGATATCCAGTGCCGTGCCATGATCCGGGCTGGTGCGCACGAACGGCAGCCCCAGCGTGACGTTCACCGCACTGCCGAAGCTCGCCACCTTGATCGCCGTCATACCGACATCGTGATACGGCGCGATCACCGCGTCGAACTCGCCGCGCATGGCCCGCACGAACACCGTGTCAGCCGGGAACGGCCCCGCCATGCCCGCTTCCCGGGCCGCCGGAGCCAGCAGGTCGTCGTCTTCGTGCCCGAACCGTCCACTGTCTCCCGCGTGCGGATTGAGGGCACAGAGGGCCAACCGGGGCTCGGCGATGCCGAAGTCGTGGCGTAGCCCCTCGCGGGTGGCATAGGCCGCCTGCAGCAGCGCCTCGCGGGTGACCGCCGCCGGCACATCGCGGAGGGCGATATGCGTGGTGGCCAGCACCACGCGCAGCTTGTCCGACGCCAGCATCATCGTGGCCGGCACGCCGGCCAGTTCGGCCAGCATCTCGGTATGCCCCGGGAAATCGAACCCACCCGCCTGCAGCGCCGCCTTGTCGAGCGGGGCGGTGACGATGGCATCCACCTCGCCCGCCAGGGCCATGCGCGCGGCGCGCTGCACCGCGAGGCCGGCCAGCCGTCCGGCCAAGGCGATGTCGTCGGCAGTGCGACCTGTAGGCGTCCAGACACCGACGGACTCATGCACCGGCACCGGGGTGCCCGTTGGACCGATCACATACCACGAAGCGCCCAGTGCCGCGATACGCGGGTCACTGAGCGCCTTGGCGGCGATCTCCGGGCCAATGCCACGGGGATCGCCGAGGGTGAGCGCGAGGCGCATCACAGTCTCCGCCTTACGGCGTCACCGTCTGCTTGGCGGGATCATACCGCACCGACACGTACGTCTGCTTCTTGAGCGAGTCAATGAGGCGACGCATGCTGCGCTCTTCCGACAGCTGCGAACGCAAACGCTCGCGCACTTCCTTGAGCGTATACTCGCCGGCTTCGTCGAGGAACGTGACCTGCGCGACGATGTACTTGTTCACGCCGGCCGACGGATCGGGCATCGGGAACGGATCGATGATATCGCCCAGCTTCTTCCCTTCGAGCGCGTTGCGGTACGGCTCCGGCAGCTCGCTGCGCGGATACTCGGGGATCGACTTGTCTTCGCCACCCGCCGCGTCGTGGAACTTCACGCTCAGCGAATCGAAGCTGCCGCCTGCCCGCCACGCCGTGGCAATGCTGTCGGCCAGCGCCTTGGCGCGCTTCTCGTCGAGCGAATCGACGGTCGGGCGAATGAGAATGTGGCGCGCCTTCACTTCGGCCGGCTGCACACGATCCACCCGGATGATGTGATAGCCGAACGCCGTCTCTACGACGGGGCTGATGATGCCGGGATTCAGCGCGAACATCATGCGATCGAACTCGGGCACCATGCGTCCACGACGGTTCCAACCGAGGTCACCACCGAGCTCCTTCGTGCCGTCCATCGACTCCTTCTTGGCGATGTTCTCGAAGTCTTCGGGGTGCTTGTCGAGTTCAACGCGGATCGAATCGATCTTCGCACGCGCCTTTTTCTTCGATTCCTCCGACGGCTTGGTCGCGATCACGACCTGACGCAGCCCCACACGCGCTTCCTTGCGCGGCAGCTTGGCGCGATTCGACTCGAACGCCTCGGTGATCTCGGCTTCCGTCACATTGATCGCCGTCATCTTGCCGTCGCGCTTCAACTTGCTCACGACTTCCTGCTGCAGGTTGCGGCGTTTCAGCTGATCGTTCTGGAGCTTGCGCCACTCGTCGACCGTACCGAAGCCCGCTTCCTTGAGCGCCGCCTTGAACTCCGCTTCCGTCTTGAACTGCGAACGGATCTGCTTCTCGTTGTCATCGATGGAGCGCTGAAGCTCGGCCTCGTTGGCCTCGACTTTCAGCTCCTTCGCCTTCTGCACCAGCAGCTCGGCTTCCACCAACTGCTGCAGAATCTCCTGCTCGAGCTTCACGAGATCCGCCGCCGAGTTCACCTTGGCGCCCGACGAGCGAGCCGAGTTCACGGCCGCCAGCACCTCGGACACGAGCACCACCTGGTCACCAACCACGGCAGCAATGCCGTCGACGGGCAATCCCTTGGGTTGCACCGTATCGGCGGCGGCCGCCTTGGGCGCCGGCTTCGGCGCGTCCTGCGCCAGCGTAACCGACAACGGCGCCGCGATGATCGCGGCGCCGGTCAGCAGAGAAAGCAGTCTGGGCATCATTCCCTGTAGTACCCGGTCGACTGACCAGGGGTTCGTTGAAAAACGGGCTTACTTCTTGGTCGTGTCAGGCGTCGGCATCGGCATCGGGGCCGGAGCTCCGCCCGGAGCCGGAACGCCCGGGGCGCCCTTGCCGGCCTTCAGCGAATCCGACGTGGCACGCACCGTCTTGGCCTTCTCGACGACCTTGTCGAGGCCCGCGTCGTTGATCGAGAACGCGAACTTCTTCTGCAGCGCATGGGCGACCGGGTACGGCACGTCCACGAACGGCACTTCGTTCTTGATCAGCTTGTCGAAGAACGACTCGATGCGCGCCGCGGCGATCTTCGCCTTGTCGCCACCGGCCTTCGCGCTGTCGGCAAGCTTCGACGGCTCGACGTTGAGCGAGCTCCACGTCTGCGTGACGGCGTTCTTGAAGTTCAGATACAGGTTCGACAGCTCGGCGGTGTCGAGCGTCGCCTTGGCGCTGTCGGCCTGATGCAGCACGAGCTCGTTGCGCACGATCTGACGCACGAACTTCTCCACCAGCGAATCCGGCGCGTTCAGCAGCTGCGGACGGATCTGCGAGTTGGGCGGATAGGCCGCGACCCAGTTGGCGAATTCCGACGCCGTGAGTTCGCCGCTCTTGTACGTGGCGAGCTTGCCGTTGTCCTTGCCGTAGCCGAGCGGGTTGCGCGCGATGGCCTTGGCCTTCACGGCGGCGCCCGACGTCAGCTCGACGCCGTTCGACGACTCGACCTTCGCGAGATAGGTGCTCTCGGCGATCTGCACGTTCCGCTGCTTGGCGATCGGCGCGAACTTCGCAGCAACTTCGGCATACGGCGAGCGGTAGATCACGTGGAAACCGAACGACGTGGCGCACACCGGCGAGATCTCGCCCGGCTTGATCGCCAGCACGCACTTCTCGAACTCGGGCACCATCATGCCCTTGCCGAACAGGCCAAGGTCACCGCCACGCTCACCGGCGCCCGGCTCGTCGCTCTTGGCGGCCAGCTTGGCGAAATTGGCCGGCGTCGCTTCGGCACGGATGCCTTCGGCCTTCTTCTGCGCGGCGGCCTTCTGCTCCGGCGTCGCGTTGGCATCGACCTTCACGAGGATATGACGGGCGGCCAGCGCCTCGCCATTCATGTAACGCTGCTCGTCCGGTCCCGGGGTGAGCGTGTCCCAGCCCTTCGAGACATTGTCGTAGAACTTCTTGACGCGGATGTTGTCGATGTTCGACCACAGCGCCTCGTCCATGGTCTTCTTGTCGGAGAGCGAGTCGCCCTTGGCGGCCGCGACCCCCACGAGCTGGTAATTCACCCAGAGCTCGGCGATGGAACGGGCGACGTCCTTTTCGAGCGGGGCCTGCGAAGTGCCCAGGATGTCCGCCAGGCGCGTCACGGAAAGCTGCTGGTCACCGGCCGAGGCCGCGACGTCCGGATTGGACGCGGCACCACAGGCAACGGCGAACGCGACGGCAGCGAGCACGGACAAACGATACGATTTCATCAGGTCGAACTCCGGCACCGGAGTGAAGAGAAGTGTTGGTGAGACCCTGAAAGCATCCAGTCGGTTGCCATCAGGGAGCGAGGGCACGCAGCGCGCGCACCAGGCCCTCGAGCATTTCCGCCCCGCCTAACCGGGTCAACTTGAGCGCCAGCGGCTGAGTCCGTCGAACGTCCACTTGGAACTGGACACCGTGGAATGCTGCTGACAGACCCTTCAGGCGAGGAACTGCGTCAGCCCTGAAACTAACACGGGCTTCAGATGCCCGCACAAGCACCCCCTCCACGCCGAGGGACGCGCCGAGCACCCGGAGCATGGCACTGGCGAAGAGCGCGTGGGCCGCCGTGGGCATCGGACCGAACCGGTCGCGGACCTCCAACTGGAGGGCCTCGATGTCCTTCGGCTCGCGTAACGCCGTGAGGCGGCGGTACACGTCGAGCTTCGCTTCCTGCGACGTGATGTAGTCGTCGGGCAGGAAACTCGGGAAATCGAGCGACACGTCGGCCGGGATCCAGGCCTTCTGGCCCCCGGTTTCCGACAGCTGCCGCACGGTTTCGTCGAGCAGCCGGAGGTAGAGATCGAAGCCCACGGAATGCACGAAGCCCGACTGCTCCGACCCGAGCAGATTACCGGCGCCGCGCAACTCGAGGTCCTTGAGGGCAATCCGGTAGCCGGCGCCGAGCTCGGTATGGTGCTCCAGCACGGCCAAACGGCGCTCGGCGTCTTCGTCGACCCGATCGGGCACCAGCAGGTAGCAGTAGGCCCGGCGATGCGAGCGCCCCACGCGGCCGCGCAGCTGATAAAGCTGGGCGAGCCCCAAATGGTCCGCCCGGTTCACGAACATCGTATTCGCGTTCGGCACGTCGAGCCCGCTTTCCACGATGAGCGTGGACACCAGAATGTCCACCTCGTGGTCCACGAACTGGCGCATGACCACTTCGAGCTCGCGCTCCTTCATCTGCCCGTGTCCAACGGCCACCTTGGCGCGCGGTACGATACGACGCAGGTGATCGGCAATCGCTTCGATCGTCTCGATGCGATTGTGCACGAAGAACACCTGACCGCCGCGATCGAGCTCGCGCGAGATCGCTTCTTCGATCAGCGCGTCATCGAACGGCTCCACGAACGTGAGCACCGGCGAGCGATCGCGCGGCGGCGTCTGCATGAGCGTGAGATCGCGCAATCCCGCCACGCTCTGGTGCAGCGTGCGCGGAATCGGCGTGGCCGTGAGCGTGAGCACGTCGGTTTGCAGCTTGAGCTGCTTGAGCCGTTCCTTGTGCTTCACACCGAAGCGATGCTCTTCATCGACGATGATGAGTCCGAGATCGGCGAACTCGACATCGGGGCTGAGCAATCGGTGCGTACCGATCACGATGTCGATCTGCTTCTTCTTGAGCTTCTCCACCACGACCGCCTGTTCCTTCGCGGTCTGGAAGCGGCTCATGACTTCCACCGTGACCGGGAAGTCAGCCAGTCGATCGCCGAAGCTGCGCGCGTGCTGTTCGGCCAGAATGGTCGTGGGCACGAGCACCGCGACCTGACGACCACCCTGCACCGACTTGAACGCCGCGCGAATGGCGATTTCGGTTTTGCCGTAGCCCACGTCGCCCACGAGCAAGCGATCCATCGGGCGATCGCTCTCGAGGTCACGCTTCACATCTTCGGTGGCTTTGCGCTGATCGGGGGTATCCTCGAACAGGAACGAACTCTCGAGCTGCCGCTGCCACGCCGTATCCACGCCATGCGTGGGGCGCGTGGCGACTTTGCGGCGCGCATACAAATCGAGCAGTTCCTGCGTCATCTCGAGAATCGCCATGCGCGTCTTCTCGCGCTGCTGCTTCCAGCGATTGCCGCCCAGCTTGTGCAACCGCGGGGCGGGTGCGTCTTCCGACACGTCGCTGGCGCTGCGGTATCGCTCGATCTGATCGATGCGATACAGCGGCACATTCAGTCGATCGCCGCCCTCATACTCGATAACCGCGGCTTCGATCGTGCTTTCGCGCACGAAGATTTTTTCGATGCCGCGATAGATGCCGATGCCGTGCTCGAGATGCACGACGTAGTCACCGGGCTTGAGCGCACCGATGGTGTCGAGCGGTGCACCGGTGGTGTACTTTCGCGTACGACGCAGTCGGCGATCACGACGGAAAATCTCGTGATCGGTGAGCACGCGCACGACGTTCGGGATAATGAATCCGCCGCCGAGCACGCCGATGGCAAGCGCCGCCGACAGCGGGCCGTCTTCGCCGAGCAGTTCATCGAGCCGCTCCACCTGACCGGCATTGTCACACAGGATGACCGTGGGCAGGCCGTCGCGCTGCAGCTTGCGCAGCACGCGCAGGTCGCGCGAGATCGACTCCGGCGGACGCGTGGCGAACACCACATCGGGCTCGGGCCCCTGCGGCTGAACATCGGCTGAGGACGTGCTGACGGCACGCTGCGGCGGCGGCGCAATGCGAATGGTACCGAATCGGGCCAGCGTGCTCGCCATCTCGGGCGGTGGTACGAACAGCCGTTCGCGACGCACCCACTCTTCGCCGCGACGACGCGCCAGCTCGAGATGATGCGCGGCTTCATCCCACGTGCGCACGAGTTCGGGCAACACCGACGTGCCGGAGGGCATGATGACGACGGCGTCGGGCGGCCACAACGACGGCAACGACACGCGTTCGACCTCTCCCTCGTCCTCCCGCACGCGACCGTCGACCGGCAGGATCAGGGCGAGGTCGGCATCACGCGTGCTGCGCTGCGTGTTGAGATCGAAATGGCGCAGCTCGACGATGTCATCGCCCCAAAACTCGAGACGCACCGGCTCGGCCATGCCGAACGAGTAGATGTCGATGATGCCGCCGCGCACCGAGAACTGCGCGACGTCTTCCACCATCGGCACGCGCTCGAAGCCGATCGATTCGAGATGCGCCGTGAGATCTTCCAAGCGACGCACGTCGCCTTTGCGCAATTCGAGGCGCGCGCCGGCGAGGGCCCGTGGCAGCGCGGTCTGCTCGAGCACGGCGCGGGCCGTGGTGAGCAACAGACGCACGCCGCTGCGCCCGAGCTTCTCGAGCGTCTCCACCCGTTCGCCGGCCACTTCCGCGTGCGGTTCCACTTCGCCGAAGCCTTCACGCGGCGGATAGAGGGCGACCGGGATGTCGTCCACCAATGACTGCAAGTCGGCCAGCCAGCGTTCGGCATCGCCCACCTGGTCGGTGATGACCACCACGAGTCGCTGCGGTAGCGCGCGGGCGAGGGCGGCCACGAACACCGCGTCGGCCGATCCAGCCAAGCCGCCCACGCGAAGACTCTGTCCGGGCCCCGGAATCGCCTTGTGGACTCTTGCGAACGCCGGCAACGCCTCGATCGCATCGAGCAGTCTGGGAAGACCCATCAGTGTCTCGCCAACCAGGCTTCGGCCAGCAGCGCGGCAAGCGCCAGCGCCACCAGCGGCAACAGCAGGCCATGACCGGCCGCGCGATCGAACACCAACGTACGCCACGCACTCACGCTCGTCGCCGGCGTGACATCACGGCCGGCAATGTGGGTGCGCATCGCGGCCACCGCGCTATCCGCTGCTCCCTGCCCCATCCCCACCACGTCCGACTCCTCTGGCTCCGGATTCACCACCAGCGCGCCGATGCGCGCGGCCTGACGACGCAGGTAGTACACGCCTGCTTCATTGGGAACGGTGAGACGGTCGCTATTGGTGCCCACCACTTTCCCGTCGGGCCCTTCGAGGCCGGTGACGCCGCGCAACCCGGCGATATGTTCGCCCGGCACCGCTTCGATGAGCCGGCCGTCTTCACCGAGCCTGCGCGAGAGCGCCTCGAGCACCCACGGCACGAACGCCGCGCGCAGCGGCAGTTCGGTGGCCTCGGGCTCGAGCGGCGAGCCGATGAGCACATAGCCCTCGCCTGCCACGGCCCAGGCCGATCCGCCGGCGGTGGCCAACGTGTCCGGCAGCGCCGGCGCTCCGGCACCAGTGCCGGCACCAGCACCGCTGGTGTTGCCGCCCGGTGAGTACACGAGCGGATAGCGAAGACGCACGGGTGTGCCTTCGAACACGCTCACCGAGGCCGCCGTGGTATCGAGCGGCGCGCCATCGCTGCTGGCAGCACGGGCCAACACGAGATTGCGCGCGATCGCACCGAACCGCCACGGAATGCCGAGCCGCGTGAGCGTGCGATTCGCTTCGCCGATGCGCACGGGATCGAGCGGCGCGGTGAGTAACACGGGCAGACGCACGCCGGCCGCGTCGGCGCCTGACACCGTCACACTGCGCGCCGCGCCCTCGGCCCCACGCTCGAGACGCTTCTCTTCCACCAGCGTGGAGAGGGCGGCCGAAAGAAACGGGCCGCCTTCGGTGCGCACGGCCACCATGGGCGGCGGGGCCACGCGCACCGCGAACCACCGCGCATCGTCGGCCCGCAAGGCGTCGGCGTCGACTTCCACCTTACCGCGCACCCACCCGGTGCTGTTGCTGGCCAACCGCTGCGTGAGTCGCACCGGCGCGCCCACCGGCGCACTCGCGACCGCGCCACGGGCCACCGTGCGCCCATCCAACAGCAAACGCCAGTCGGATGAATCAGGCGCACTGATGGCGAAGTTCACGGTGCCCGACGGAGTCCAACGCGCCGGTTCCGCCCGCGCGGCCAGCACCGCCCGATTGCGTACGGAACCCGTGCCGTGGGCCAACACGACGACCGGCACGGTGCCAGCGTCGACCACACTGTCGGTGGCGAAGGCGTTGCGCTGTCCGTCGCTGACGATGGCCACCACCGGCGCACGGGGACTGCCGCTCCGGGCAAGACCGACTGCGCGACGCGTCGCGGCCGCCAGATCACCACGTCCGCCCAACGGCGCGAGTCCGTTCAGCGACTCCAACAGCGACGGGGCGCTACCACCGATCACGCGTCCATCGGCGGTCACGATCCAGGCGCGATCGTCATTCGAGAGATCGGACAGCAGTCCGCGCACATCGGCCCGCAAACTGTCGAAGACCGAGCGCTCGTTGCCGATGATCCCGGTGCTCATGGAATTATCGAGCACGACGGCGAGACTCACGGGGGCATGACCGAGCCCGGCGAGTTTGGCGATGGGGCGTGCGGCCGCCAATGCCAGCGCCAACACGGCGAGGATGCGCAGCAGCAGCAACAATCGATGACGAAGCTTGAGGTCGCGGCTGTGTTCCTGTTCCATGCGCGTGAGGTAGCGCACGGCGGGGAAATCCACCGTACGACCGACCTTTCGGCGCAACAGATGCACGAGCAACGGCACGCCGACCAGCGTGGCCAGCGTCAGAAACAGCGGAGCGAGAAACGCCATCGAGAGGCTGCGAGAGGACTACAAGAGAATCGGAAATGTCAGGAGAGGACGCACCAGCGCACGATCAGATCATGGCACCGCGGCCATTCACGCCGACCAGATGGCGCAACGGTCGACCGAACGGTTCGTCGGTCATGGCCACGGCGTACCGTGCGCCCGCCCGACCTAGTGCCGCGCGCCATTCGGCCAGCGCCTCCTGCACGGTCGTTTGATACGTGAGCCGCACATCCGCCGGTGAGGCCGGCACTTCGATCTTCGATTCCGGATCGCGATAGCGCGCCTCGCCGGAATCGGGGAAGTCGCGTTCGGCCGGGTCCATCACGTGCAGCACCAGCACCTCGTGACCACGCGCCCGCAACGTGCGCGCGGCATCGGCCACCGGCTCGGGATCGGTGAGCAGGTCGGACAACAGCACCACGAACCCGGGGCGACGCACCAAGCGGCCGGCCTGCAGCAGGGCACCCGCCACGTCGGAGCTGGTGCCACCGCCCGGCTCGGAGAAGGCCGCCATGAGGCGACGCCACTGCGTACGCTGCGAGCGCGGCGGTACCACGTCACGGAGCGTGGCGTCGAAGCGGACGAGTCCGACCGCGTCACGCTGACGCAGCAGCAAGAGCGCGACCGCAGCGGCGAGTCGCTCGGCGTATGCCAGCTTGGTGAGGCGGGCCGGATCGCTGGTCCACTGCATGGACGCGCTCACGTCGAGCACCAGCATGGCGCGGGCGTTGGTCTCCTCCTCGAACTGCTTGACGACCCAACGGTCGGCGCGGCCGGCGATCCGCCAGTCGAGATAGCGCAGGTCGTCGCCCGGCATATACGGCCGATGCTCGGCGAACTCGACGCTGAAGCCTTTGCGGGGCGATCGGTGCATGCCCGTCACGAAGCCGTCGACGACCCAGCGGGCGACGAGTTCCAAGTGGCCAAGGGCCGCCAGAACGGTGGGGTCGAGTTGATCGGCGCGTGGCTGGGACATGTGCGAGAAGGATAGTGCGATGACCGCTGATTTGGGCTGGGGATCCCGCGGCAACTATGAAGTGTTTGACAATTACGGCCGAGACCCCAACATTGGTTGAGGATTGACGAATAATTCCCTCCCTATAGGAGAGCGGACATGACCAGATCGTTTGGATTGCTCGCGACCGTCGCGTCTTTGACGGTCAGTGGCACCCTGTTGGCCCAGGGTGCGGCACCGAGATCTGCCCCAGTGGAGGGTACCCCGCAGGTCACCGTCACCGGTGTAACGGCCGTGACGTCGCTGGCGAACTGGCCCGGTCTCTCGCTCTCGGTCAACAAGGACGCCTACGTCACCGTGTTCGCGGTCACGCGGACCAAGGGTGCGGCGTTGCCGATTCAGATTCTCTCGCCGGCCAAACCGACCGACGCGGGCAAGCTGAAGGCCGGTAAGACGGTCAAGCCCCGTCGCTTGCTGGGTGACGAGGCCATGCACCTGCTGAACTACGGCGAGTCGCCCCTGATCGTCGCCATTGCCTCGAGCGTGAAGCCCGAACTGGCGGCCTTCAAGGCAGGTGGCAGCTGGGGACACGACCTGCTGATGGACACGCTGGCGGTCAGCGAGCAGCAGATGGTGGAGATTTTGGCCAAGACGATCTACGCGGCCGGCGTGCCGTTCGACGCGGTGATCAGCCAGCCCAGCGAGATCTCGCCGGTGCCGGTCATCAGCGGGGCCTTCGCGTTCGGCAACGGACCGGTGGTGGTGTCACGCTACACGACCAGCATCAATGGCGGCCTGGCTCTCGCCTCGCTCGACCCAATCATCATGACGGCCGACGTGTACCAAAAGAGCGGGATGATACCGGTGGGCTACACCAGCGGTGTCCCGTTCACGCTCAAGGGCGGCTCGGTAGCGGCCATCGAGAAGGGACGTGTGGTGTACTACCCGCGCCCGCCAGCGCCTCCGACCGCCGCTCAGCTGGCCGGTCAGGCCCGCTCCGGCACGCCGGCGACGCCCCCGCCGGCGAAGTAAGCGCAACCAAGACAATTCGTTATACGGCGGCCGTCCCCTCGGGACGGCCGCCGTTTTCATATCCGGGCACCAGATTGCCGCCGGAATCGATTATCTTGAAAGGCTGTCCACGCATCGCCCCTTCTAGCAAGGCATTCCGTTGGAACTCAGTCACATCCGCAATTTCTGCATCGTCGCGCACATCGATCACGGCAAGTCCACGCTCGCGGACCGCTTGATCGAGAAAACCGGCACGTTGCAGAAGCGCGAAATGAAGTCTCAGGTGCTCGACACGCTCGACCTCGAGCGCGAACGCGGCATCACGATCAAGCTCAATGCCGTGCGCATGAGCTATAAAGCGGGTGACGGGCAGAACTACGAGCTCAACCTGATCGACACGCCGGGCCACGTCGACTTCACGTATGAAGTGTCGCGTTCGCTCGCGGCCTGTGAAGGCGCGATCCTGGTGGTCGACGCGTCGCAGGGCATTCAGGCGCAGAC
Source organism: uncultured Gemmatimonadaceae bacterium (assembly GCA_963843965.1). Lineage (GTDB taxonomy): Bacteria > Gemmatimonadota > Gemmatimonadetes > Gemmatimonadales > Gemmatimonadaceae > Gemmatimonas. The sequence continues at coordinate 17,048 of CAWJMR010000011.1, read as the reverse complement.
GCTGTCGAACCTGTTCCTCGCGATGGACGCCGGACTCGAGATCATTCCGGTGCTCAACAAGATCGACCTGCCCGGTGCCGAGCCGGAGCGTCGTCGTCAGGAAGTGGTCGATCTGATCGGCTGCCGACCGGAAGACGTGCTGCAGGTGAGCGGCAAGGAAGGCACCGGTGTGCCTGAGCTGCTCGAAGAGATCGTGCGGCGCGTTCCGCCCCCGTCGGGCGATGTGAACGGTCCGCTGCGCGCGCTGATCTTCGACTCGTACTACGACAAGTACCGCGGCGCCATTCCCAGCATTCGCGTGGTCGACGGCGCGATGCGGAAGGGCACCAAGATCACCTTCGGTGCGTCGGACAACGTGTATGAAGTCGCCGAAGTGGGATACCTGCAGCTGCGTCAGGTACCCACCGAAGTGTTGCATGCCGGCGAAGTGGGCTACGTGCTCGCCGCCGTGCGCTCGGTGCGCGAAACGCGCGCCGGTGACACGATCTTCGATCAGGACAATCGCGCGCCCGAGGCCCTGCCCGGCTATCAGGAAGTGAAGTCGTTCGTGTTCGCCGGCATCTATCCGACCGACACCACGCAGTACGAAACGCTGCGTGATGCCCTCGAGAAGATGAAGCTGAACGATGCGTCGCTGCAGTATGAGCCGGAAACGTCCACGGCCCTCGGCTTCGGTTTCCGTTGTGGCTTCCTGGGACTGCTGCACATGGAAATCGTGCAGGAGCGGTTGGAGCGCGAGTACAATCTGGATCTCGTGACCACGGTGCCCAGCGTGGAGTACCAGGTCCTCAAGACCGACGGGACCGAGCTGCTGGTGGAGAACCCGGCGCTCATGCCGCCGGCCGTGGTGATCACGCGTGTGAGAGAGCCGTACGTGCGGGCGCGCATCATGTGCCCGTCGGATTACATCGGTCCGATCATGACGCTCGGCATGGAGCGTCGCGGCATCTACAAGAACACGCGCTTCCTCGACACCGTGCGCGTGGAGCTGGATTGGGAATTCCCGCTCGGCGAAATCATTCTCGACTTCTTCGACAAGATGAAGACGGTGAGCCGCGGCTACGCCTCACTGGATTACGAGATCCTCGAGTATCGCGAGAGTGATCTCGTGCGCCTCGACATGCTCATCAACGGCGACGCGATCGATGCGTTCTCGGTGATCGTGCACAAGGACAAGGCGTACGAGTGGGGCCGCAAGGTGGCAGAAAAGCTCAAGGAGCTGATTCCGCGCCAGATGTTCGAAGTGGTGATCCAGGCCGTGATCGGTGCCAAAGTCATTGCACGCGAGACCGTGAAGCCGCTGCGAAAGGACGTGACGGCCAAGTGCTACGGCGGCGACATCTCGCGGAAGCGCAAACTGTTGGAGAAGCAGAAGGAAGGAAAGAAGCGCATGAAGCAGGTCGGCAGCGTGGAGATTCCGCAGGAAGCTTTCCTTGCGGTGCTGCAGGTCGACTAAGGGCGTGAGTTTCGAGTGGTGGGTTCAAGTCCCGGGTCTTGAGTAAGCAACACTCATAACTCGCAACTTTCACTCACAACTCGAAACCCACGTGACGATTTCGGCTATAGTCCAAACCTCGTTCTTAGGCGACATGATCCTCACGACCCCGCTCATCGAGCGGCTGGCGCGTGAGGGCGAGGTGCACGTGGTGGCGACGCCGGCGAATGCGGCGGTGCTGGCCAATCATCCGGCGGTGGCGTCGGTGATCGTGTACGACAAGCGAAAGGCCGACGCGGGATTGGCGGGGCTGCGCCGGGTGGCGGCGCGATTGCGCGAGACGCGTGCGACCACGGCCTACATGGCGCAGGGCTCGTGGCGTACGGCGGCGCTGGCGCGGATGGCCGGTGTGCCGAGCGTGGGCTTCGATACGTCGGCTGGGAGATGGCTGTATTCGCGCCGGGTGGCGTATCGGAAAGACTGGCACCACGCGCAGCGACTGTGGGCGTTGGCGAACAGTCCGCGCGACGCGTCGGTGCCTGTGCCCGGCCAGTTGCGGCCGTCGCTCTATCCTGGCGCGTCTGATACGTCAGCGGTGAGTGCCCTGCTGCACGCGGCCGGTGCGATCACTGGAGCGCCGTTGATCGCGCTAGCTCCCGGCAGTGTGTGGGCCACGAAGCGCTGGCCGTCGTACGATGCGTTGGCGAGCGAGCTCGTGGCGCGATTGCACGATGCGCGCGTCGTGGTGCTTGGTGCCGCGGGCGATGCGCCGCTCGCGGCGGCGATCAGCACAGCCGTGCAGCAGCGCGGAGGCCGGCCGATCATCGATGCCACCGGCAAGCTGTCGCTGCTCGGCTCGGCCGCCCTGCTCGCGCGCTGCACGGTGCTCGTGACCAACGACTCGGCGCCGCTGCATCTGGCGAGTGCGATGAATACGCCGACGATCGCGCTCTTTGGGCCCACTGTTCCTGAAATGGGATTCGGGCCGTTGGCTGAACGGCATCTGACACTGGGACGCGACGAGCTGACCTGTCGACCGTGTAGCGCGCATGGCGGACAGGCATGCCCGCTCGGGCACTGGCGCTGCATGCGCGACCTGACGACCATCGCGGTTGGCGAGGCGGTGGCGACGATGTCCGGCTTACCCCGAGTTCAGGGCGATTCATCACCCCTCGGATAAGGCCGGCACTGGGCGACGGCATTATCTTTTCGCCTTATGACTGCCCTCCCAGCCAACCAGTTCATTGTCGGTGTCGATCTTGGCGGCACCAACATTGTCGTCTGCGCGATGTCCGCCGATGGATCGCGCCAATTCGGACTCTGCTCCGAACCCACCGCGGCCCACGAGGGCGCTGATGGCGTGATCGGGCGCATGGCCCGCATGGTGAATACGGCGGTGTCCGACACGATGCGCGAAGCGGGTGTGTCGCGCGATGCCTTCCTCGGCGTGGGCGTGGGCGCGCCCGGCCCGCTCGATCGCGAGAAGGGCATCGTGCTCGTGGCGCCGAATCTCAACTGGCACAACATCCCGCTGCGCGATCGCATGACCGAGCTCACCGGCCTCGCCGCCGCGCTCGACAACGACGCGAACTGTGCGACGTACGGCGAGTGGTGGGTGGGCGCGGCCAAGGGCGCGACGAACGTGATCGGTATGACCATCGGCACCGGCATCGGCGGCGGTATCATCCTCGATGGTCGGTTGTACCACGGTTCGAGTGACGTAGCCGGCGAGATTGGCCACACCACCATCGACCAGACGGGGCGTCGCTGCGGCTGCGGCAACTACGGCTGCCTCGAAGCCTATGCGTCGGGGACCGCGATCGCTGAACGCGCGCGCGAGGCGCTGTCGTTCGATCAGCAGTCCATTTTGCCGGAGCTGGTAGACGGCGACGTGTCGAAGATCACGGCGGCTACGGTGTACGCCGCGGCAGCCCAGAGCGATGCGGTGGCGATCGAAATTGTGCGGGACACCGCGCGCTTTCTCGGCACCGGCATCGCGAATCTGCTGAACGTGTTCAATCCCGATTGTGTCGTGATCGCGGGCGGCGTCACGCAGGCGGGCGAAGCGTTGTTCGTGCCGTTGCGTCAGGAAGTGCGGCGTCGCGCCTTCAAGCCGGCAGTGGATGCCTGTCGGATCGTGCCCGGTACCCTGCCCGGCACCGCCGGCGTGGTGGGCGCGGTGGCCACGTTCATTGCGCAGCATACCGGTCGGCCGCCCGCGTGAGCACTGCTGAATTGCCCAGGGAGCCGCAAAGCGTACCGCGCAAGAAGCGCGTCGGCGTCATCGGCTCGTTCGTGTGGGATGTGCTGCATGGGCGCGACAAACGCAGTGTGCCCGTTGAAGAGTGGGGCGGCATCACCTACTCGCTCTCGGCGCTCGACGCGGCGCTGCCTGATGACTGGGAGATCGTGCCGCTGGCCCGCGTCGGTGACGATCTGGTGGATCGCGCGCGCTTGTTCTGCCACACGTTACGGCACATGGCACCCGACGCCGAGATCATCGGCGTGCCGTACCCCAACAATCGGGTAGAGCTGCGCTATCTCGATGACGAACGTCGCACCGAGCATCTCTCGGGCGGTGTGCCGGCGTGGACCTGGATGGGGCTCAAACCGGTGCTCGATGCGGCGCGGCTGGATGCGCTGTACATCAACTTTCTGAGCGGCTGGGAGCTCGACCTCGAGACCACGCAGCTGGTGCGCGCGCACTTCAGCGGTCCGATCTACTGCGATCTGCACATGAAGATCATGGCCGTGCTGCCCGACGGTCTTCGCGTGGCGCAACCGCTGCCCAACGTGGCCGCGTGGTGCGAGTGTTTCGATGTGCTGCAGGTGAATGAAGACGAGATGCAGATGATGGCTCCCGACTCGATGGCTCTGGCGGCAACGGCGATGGCGGCGGGCGTCTCGTGCCTCTGTGTCACGCTCGGCAAGCGCGGTGCGGTGTACGTGGCCGCGCCGGGCTTCGAACGACTGAGCGACTTGCCGCCCGTACGAGGTCACACTTCTGCGCTGTCCACATCGCCGCGCGGTGGCAGCGGTGCATTGGGCGCACTGCGCACGGGGCTGGTGCCGAGTGTTCCGCCGCGGGTCGATGGCCCCGGAGATCCGACCGGATGTGGCGATGTATGGGGCGCTACCCATTTCTCGCGGCTGCTTGCTGGTGATATGTTGACTGATGCGATTGCGACGGCAAACAAAGCCGCATCGCGCAACGTCGAGCATCGCGGGGCCTCCGGTCTTGCGAATCATCTCCGCGGAGAGCTGAGCCTTTCGTGACGTCTGTCATCAGCGTACCGCCATCACTCGATGAGCAGAGCTTCGAGCAGGTCTTCGAGCAGCTGGCGTTGGTCCCCGAAGGTGACAAGATTCTGGTCGATGCCCGCCATGCGCGCTGGGCCTCGCCATACGGGTTGACGGCGCTGCTGTGCGTGGCGCAATCACGCGCCGAGCGCATGGGCTTCGCAGTGCCCGAGCATGCCGACACGGTGTCATACTGGTCGCGCACCGGGTTCTTCCGTCATGCGGCCGAGTTGTACGACATGCACGGTACGGTGCCGCGCGCGAGAGAGGCGCACGAGTCGGATGTGCTGCTCGAAATCACACCGATCACGAAGAGCGACGACGTACACGGTGTGGTGGGACGCATTCAACAGAAGGCCGCCGATATTCTGCATGGCCAGCTCAATCTCGATACCGCCATCACCGGCGCGTTCGGCATGACGCTGAGCGAAGCGTGTCAGAACATCGTGGAGCACGCCGGCCTTGGCGGCTGGGTGGCGGTGCAGACCTACAAGTACGCGCGCCGACTCGGTCGTCGTGTGGTCGTGATTGCCGTGTGCGACGCGGGTGTCGGCTTCCGGAAGTCACTCGAGAGTTCGCCGGGGCATCGCCGCAGCGACCGTTGGGATGACGCCATGGCACTCGAAGACGCCGTGCTGCGCGCGGTCAGCCGCTTCCGCCATGGCGACAAGGGACGCGGTCAGGGCTTGGCGGGTATTCGTCGGTTCGTGGGTCGCTGGGATGGCAAGCTGTCCGTGCGCAGTGGCACCGCGCGCATCGCCATCACGCCTGAATGGGATGAAGATGTGCCGATGACGGAAGGATTGCCGTTCTTCCCCGGCGCGCAGATGCAGGTCACGATCCCCGAACGCCTCGGTGACGCGCCCGTACGGGCACGCAGCGCCGGCGCGTCGCGCGCCCGCCCGCGGGGCACGCTGTGAGGGCGCGATGACCGTGAACATCGACGTCGGCACCGTGCTGCGAGGCACCGTCTGCGACCTGTACTCGAATCTGGTCACCCGCCCGACCGGCGCGGCCGTTCGCACGGCCATCGAGGAGCAGGTGATCGAACTTGGCGCTTCGGTCGTGACCACGATCGACTTCTCGCAGGTGAACCTGCTGGATTTTTCGTGCGCCGACGAGATCGTGGCCAAGCTGCTGCTGCGGTACGCCAGCGACGACGGTCTGCCGGGATTCCTCACCTTCCGCGGCATCCACGAAGGCCATATCGACCCGATCGAGACGGTCCTCGAACGTCATGCGCTGGCGTTGGTATCATGGCATGAGGGGGCGGCCGAATTGTTCGGCTATGTGGACGACGACGAGCGGATGCACTGGGAAGCGGTGCGCGACCACGGGCCGATCTGGGCTGAGGCGCTAGCCCCGATCCTGGCGGTGAGCGAGACGTTTGCCGCACAGCAACTGGACCGGCTTCGGGGCCGCCGGTTGATCATGCGACGGGAAGACGGCTTCACGGTGCCTGGCACCGTGGCGAGGGCATCATGAACGACGAAGAGAAGGCCAAGGCGCGGAAACTGGGGCTGTTCAGCGGGTTCTCCCCGGTCCTGCAAGTCGTGGGATTCATCAGCAGCAAGCCCGGCGACGCCGAACGGGGGCCCATGGTGCGCCTGCGCTCTGACGACGCCCTGGTGCGCCTCGTGACGGGACACGAGCTGGTGCGTGTGGTATCTGACCGACGTTCTGAACTGGCCGAGCTGCAGATCGACGACACGTTGCCTCGCGGCGGGTGCGTCTTGCGCGACGTCGTCGGGGCCGCTCCGTCCGAACTCGTGCGGGTGGTGAAGTTGGATACCGACTCCCGGACGCGCGTCTGACCTCGTCCGGCCCCTTCGCCGGCCAATTCCGCCTTCATTCCGCAGCCAACCTGCCGTGCCTGACATGAGTGACATCGACGTGATGCCCCCCATGGCGACCGATCGCTCGGTGGTGCGGCAGCTGGCGCAACTGGATCGCACGGAGTCAGCACTCGTGCTGGCCAGCGGCATGGCGGCCGTGGCCTGTACGATGGTGTCTCTGCTCCGCCCCGGCGATCACCTGCTCACCAGCCGCTGGCTGCGCCCGGAAACGCGTCGGTTCTTCGAGCACGAGCTCCCGGCGCTCGGCGTGCAGGTGAGCTTCGTCGATCCCACCGAAACGCGTGGATGGCGCCGGTCCCTCACGCGCACGACGCGCCTGGTCTATCTCGAGTCGCCGGTCGATCCGAGCACGCGCATCGTGGACATGCGCCCCGTGCGCACGCTGGCGCAGGAGCTCGGGCTCGCCCTGGTGGTCGACGCGACGCTGGCGAGTCCGATCAACTTTCGGCCGGTCGAACACGGCGCCGATGTGGTGTTGCACTCTGCCAGCGCCTTCCTCGATGGCCATGGCGACGGGTTCGCCGGCGTCGTGTGCGGCAGTGAAGCCGTGATCGACGAGATTCGTACCAAGAAGCGGTCGTGGGGCGCCGAGCCGCACCCAGCAGCCGTCGAGCAGCTGACCCGCGGCCTCAAGACGCTTGGCGTCCGGGTCGCCCGACAGAACAGCTCCGCTATGCAGGTGGCGCAGTGGTTGGCCGCCTTCGCCACGACGAACGATGCGGTGCGCGCAGTGCACTACCCAGGACTGGCTTCGCATCCCGATCATGCTGTGGCCGCGGAGTGCTTTTCGGGGTACGGCAGTCTCATGTCGATCACCCTGCGCGATGGCGACGCGGCCGTTGGCGAGCTGGTCGGCCGACTGCAGCACTTTCACGTGCACAACGCGGAACGTGCTGCACGACTGGGCGGCGTCGAGTCGGTGGCGAGCGCGCTCGCCGACGGCGCGATCCGTCTCAACATCGGACTCGACGATGCGTCGACGCTGATCGGCGATCTCACTCAGGCATTGGAGTAGTTGGTGTCCGGCATTCTTCGCCTGACGAACGTCAGCAAGGAGTACCCCCGCTCAGGCGCCGCCCTGCGCGACATCTCGTTCGAGATGCGCAAAGGTGAGTTCGTGTTTCTGGTGGGACACAGTGGCGCGGGCAAGAGCACGCTGCTGAAGCTGTTGTCGATGGCGGAGCGCCCGACCACGGGCGAGCTGCGCATCTCCGGATTCTCGAGCCTTTCCATCAAGCAGCGCGAGATTCCGATCCTGCGCCGCCGACTCGGCATCGTATTCCAGGATTTCCGGTTGTTGCCGGACCGGACCGCCGAACAGAACGTGGCGTTCGCGCTGGAAGTGACGGGCGCGCCGCACGCGCAGATCCGACCGAAAGTGGCGCGACTCCTCACGCAGGTCGGGCTGGCCTCGAAGGCCACCGCATTTCCGCACGAACTCTCCGGCGGTGAACAGCAACGCGTGGCGATTGCCCGCGCCCTCGCGAACGATCCGTTCGTGTTGCTGGCCGACGAACCCACCGGCAATCTCGACGACCGCGCCACACACGCGATCTTCCTGCTGCTGCGCGAGATCAACGCCCAGGGTACGGCCGTACTGATGGCCACGCACGATGTGGCGATGATCCAGCGTTCGAATCTGCGCTTTCTGGAGCTCGACCACGGTGAGCTGGTGCACGACGGCACCGATGTCGCGCGACTGCTGGCCGACATGCGAGGCCGCCGATGAGGCTCGCCCTCCGTGAAGTCTTCCTGGCGTTCAAGCGCGCCCCGCTGCTGGCGATCCTCGGCGTCACGACGATCGCGTTCTCCCTGTTCGCGTTCGGGCTGTTCGGGCTCGTCGCGATCAACATCAAGTCGGCGCTGCTGGAAATCGAAGACCGTGTGGAGATCCGCGCCTTCCTGATCGACGGCGCGAAGGACGCGCAGGTGGAAGAGCTGATGCAGGGGATCAACAAGATCCCGCAGGTCGCCGACGTGGGCTATGTGAGTCCCGACTCGGCGCTGCAACGCGCGCGTGCGGAGCTGGAAGAATTTCGTGATGTGATGGAAGGGGCGATGCTGCCCGGATCGGTGGAGCTGCGTCTCAAGGAAGGCGCGCGCGATCCTGAAACGGTGCAGGCGATCTCACGGCGATTGCAGACATATCCGGTGGTCGAGGAAGTGCGCTACGGTCGCGAGTGGGTGGAGAAGCTCTATCGCATCCGCAACATCGCCGGCATCGCCGGATCAGTGCTCGGCAGCGTGTTCGCGATGGTCGCGATCATCATCATCGGGTCCACGATCCGCATGGCGATTCTCGCCCGCACCAAGGAAATCGAAATCATGCGCCTGGTGGGTGCCACGAACAATTTCGTGCGCCTGCCGTATCTGATCGATGGCACGCTCAAGGGTCTCGCCGGCGGCGCGATTGCGGCGCTGTTGGCGTGGACCGCCGTGCAGCTCGTGTCGAAGAACCTCATGGCGGCGCAGTTCTTCAACGCCGAGCAAGTCATGCTCGGCATCGGAGCCGGTGGCCTGTTGGGCCTCGTGGGCAGCTGGTTGTCGGTGGGTCGCCACCTGCGCCGCGTGTGGCGCGACGCGTAGTGCGCGCCATGCGACGCCGTGTCATGGTGGGCGTGTGTGCGCTGCTCGCGTCGGCTGCCGCAGCAACACCCTCGACCGCGCACGCGCAAGCGACGGGTGCGCCGGAGCAGCGGTTACGTCAGCAGCAGGATGAGCTCGACAAGCTACGGAAAGAGCGAGCCGACCTCGAGTCGAAGATGGCCGACCTGCAGCGCAGTGCGCGCACGCTGGCCGATGAAGTGAACAATCTCGAGGCGCAGCGGAAGGCCACGGCGCGGTTGGTCGGAGCGCTCGACCAGCAGCTTGAAACCATCAACACGGAAGTGGTGAAGGCCGGCTCCGGCCTGGTGAAGGCGGAGAGCGAGCTGGTGAACAAGCGCTCGGCGCTGCAGCGACGGATGGTGGAGATCTACAAGCGCGGCAGCCTGTACGACGTGGAAGCCATGCTCTCCGCGCAGTCGTTCGCCGGACTGGTGGCACGCTACAAGTATCTGCACGAACTCGCGCTGCACGACCGCGGGCTCGTGCGTCGTGTAGAAGGACTGCGCGACCAGATCATTTCACAGCGACTACTGTTGGTCCGCTTGCAGGACGAAGTGGCGCGCAACCGCTCCGAAAAGGATCGCGAAGCGCGCCGTCTGGCTGAGCTGGAGGGGCGTCGTCAGCGCAATCTCACCACGGTGCAGCGCAGCGCGACGCAAACGCGTGAGCGACTCACGCAGTTGGCGCGCGACGAAGCCAAGGTGGCCGGCGTGATCGCGTCGTTGGAAACGGTGCGACGCCGGGCCGAGATGTCGCCGAACGCGCGCCCGGCGGCGCCGTCGAGCATTCGCACGTCCGACCTGGGCAAGCTCGATTGGCCGGTGGACGGCACGATTCTGTATCGCTTCGGACGCGTGATCAATCCGAACAACACGACCACACGCTGGAACGGCATCGGCATCGGCGCATCGGTAGGAACCGCCGTGAAGTCGATCGCCGCCGGCGAGGTCGTGCTGGCCGACAACGTGGGCACGTACGGCCCCACCGTGATCGTGCAGCACGGTGGCGGTGACTACTCGGTGTACGGGTCGCTCGCCCGCATCGATGTGCGGAAGGGGCAGCAGATTCCCAAGGGTCAGACCATCGGCACCGTCGGTGCGACCGACCCGGATCTGCCGCCGCATTTGCACTTCGAGATCCGTCCCAAGGGGCGCTCGGTGGATCCGCTGGAGTGGTTGCGCGGACAACGCTAACGGCGAAGTAGGGGGTAAGGGGTGGGTGTGGAGGTGGCGGGGGTATGGTGATACTGTTGGTCATGCCTGCCAAGAAAGCCGCTGCTGCGGCCCCTGCGAAGAAGGTCTCCACCCGTAAGGCGCCATCGCCGCCTGCCCCGTCGATTGCCGCGCCCATCGTGGTCGATGCGGGCGACTGGACGAAGGACCGTGCACCACTCGGGGCGCACGTGTCGATTGCCGGCGGCACGTGGGAGTCGGCAGCGCGAGCGCGTGAGATCAGTGCGACCGGGTCGCAGATCTTCACGAAGCAAGCCAACCGCTGGCTCGAGCGCGACATCGACGATGCCGAGTCCACGCGCTATCGCACGGCGATGACGGAGACGAAGGTGCGTTGGACCTGTGCGCACGACTCGTATCTCATCAATCTCGCGTCGCCCGATGACACGTTGCGCGCGCGCTCGGTGGAAAGCTTCAGCGCCGAATTGCGACGGTGTCATGCACTCGGCCTCGATGCGCTGGTGTCGCATCCGGGCAACTTCATGGACGACCGCGCCAGTGGTATCGCGCGAAACGCCGAAGGCATCACCGCTGCGCTGGAAGCGGAGGTTGGTCCGACGCGGTTGCTGATGGAGCTCACGGCCGGTCAGGGCACGGTGCTTGGCTCGACGTTCGAGGAGATGGCCGACTTGTTGTCGCGCATTCCCGCCGCCCTGCGGAGCCGGGTGGGCGTGTGCCTCGACACCGCGCACATCTGGGCTGCCGGCTACGACCTCGTCACCGACTACGACGGCGTGTTCGCGAAGTTCGACGACGTGCTGGGCTTCGAAGCGCTGGGCTGTCTGCACCTGAACGACTCGAAGGCCAAGCTCGGCTCGCACCTGGATCGCCACGAGCTCATCGCCGAAGGGACAATCGGCGAACAGGCCTTCCGTCGCCTCATGACCGACGAGCGCATGGCGCATATCCCGAAGGTGATCGAGACGCCCAAGGGCGACACGCCGGCCGAGACGGACGGAAGGATGCTGCGGTTATTGCGGGGGTATGCGGTGGGGTGAACGGCGTACTGCAAACTCCCTAGTAAGCAGGGGGGAGGATATCAGGAGGGAGGAAGCAGATGAACCACGCGCAGTTACTCCCTCCTCCACCCTGATACCCTCCCCCCTGCTTACTAGGGAGTTTGCAGTTGTTCAGAACAACAGCTTATACACCACGCTCACATTGCGTCCCGGATTGTACGCGTAACTCTTGATCCGGCTGGTCGCGTCGCGATACTGCTCGTCCAACGCGTTGTCCACGCGCATCGTGAGTGAGTGCACCTGACTGCCCTTCACGGTGAACAGCCACGTGGCGCTCAGATCGAGTAGCGTGTAGGCGTTCGTGGTCACGTCGAGCGCGTCGCCGCTCACGTTGTCCTGTGCGAACACGCGGCGCACGTCGCCGCCCGCGGATACGCGGCCATTGTCGTAGCGCAGCGACGCGCCGAGACGGCCGGCGGGAATGTACGGCAGGTTGTCGTCGCTGTTGCGGATCTTGGCGCGGACAAAGTCGCCCATCACACCGCCGACCAGGCGATGCACGAGCTTCGTTTCGAGTTGTCCTTCCACGCCGTACATCGCGGCGTCGCGCTGCAGGAAGTTGACCAGCGGCACGTCATTCCCGTCGACATCCTGCGTGCCCGTGGCACTGGGCACGATGTACTTGTCGATCAGGTTGTAGTACGTGTTGAACTGCGCGAACGTGCGCGGCGTCTGCGCTCGTAGTCCCGCTTCGAAGCCGGTACTCTGCTCCGGCTTGAGGTTCGCGTTACCGACGTCGAAGGTGCCCACGGCGGCGTGGTAGCCGTTCGCGAACAGCTCTTCCACAGCCGGGGCGCGAAATCCGCGCGACACGTTCGCCGTGAGCGACATGTCGGTGGTGACCGGCACGCTCATGCCCAACGACGCGGCCATGTTTTCGAAGGTGCGCGACTGCGCGTCGCCGAAGCGGGCCGCTTCCGCGCCGGGATCGGTCGCGATCGAGAAACGATCGTAGCGCGCACCGACCTGCAGTCGTGGCGTGTGATCTTCCGATGCGCCCATGCTGAGCGGCAGCTCCTGAAAGAGGAACGCGGCCACATTGTTGTTGGTGGAGCCCGGTACGAAGGCTTCTTCACCGACCGGGCGGTATTCACGGAAGAGTCCCTGCACGCCGAGCGCGCCAGTCATCCGGCCGACTTTCGTGCGTCCCGTGACGTTCACCGTCTGGGTGTTCAGCGTGAACTGCGTGCCGATCGCGCCGTCGGGCTCGATCTCGTTGTGCGAGTACCACTGCGAGGTGCCATCGACGCGCAGCGTGGCGATCGGCGCGTAGCCGGTGCTGATGGTGGACTGCAACGCCGCCATGCGGCGCACACCGTCGATGCGAATGGGTTCGTCGCCCGCCGGATGTGGCAGCCCGTACTCGAACCCCATCTGGCGATACACCACGCCGACCGACCCGCGTCCACCAACCGTACCGGCACCGAGCGCGAACTGATTGGTGGCGCCGTTCGTGTTCGGCTGCGCGGCGCCACCGCCCACGCGCATATTCTCGAACTGCCGGAAGCCACCACGCGCCGTGAGGGCGAGCTTCGAGCCCACGGGAACCGTGATCCCCACGCTCGCGACCCCGCCGGGCGTCACGCTTTCTCCCTGCCCCAGCACATATCCGGTGGCGCGCGAGGGAATGCTGGTGGGGATATCCGACGAGATGACGTTCACGACGCCGCCGATGGCGTTGTTGCCGTACAGCAGCGACGCCGGACCGCGAATGACTTCGATGCGTTCGGCCGTACTCGGATCGACCGCATTCATGTGATCGGCCGCGCCGGCCGACAGATCGCCCGCGCGCTCACCGTCCTGCAGTACCAGCACGCGCTCGCCGGTGAGACCGCGAATAACGGGCGTGGAGGCCATCGGTCCGTTGAAGCGCGTCGACATGCCGGGCTCCTTTGTTAAATCTTCCAAGAATAAGAGACTTTAGAGGTGTTTCTCCAAAAGCTTTTGATGGTAGAGGTAACTATACACTTGGTTTGAAAGAACAAGTCATATTTCCTGAAATTGAATATGATAAACTCGACAAATCAGAGGGCTGGAAATAACAAAGTACAACAGCAAAAACCGATGAAGAAGGTAAAGCTTTGTTAACCAGTTTCGGATTTCCGTTTAGTAAATAATAAGAGGAGTACTACCTCTGGCAAAGAAATCATTAATAGCTAAAAATAAGAGAAAACCTGAAAGTTTCAACTAGAGCATATACCAGATGTAATAGATGTGGAAGAGCCAGATGCTGTTTACAAGAAATTGGTATTTGCAGAGTTTGTTTTAGAGGCTGGCACAGAGAGGCGAGTGACCCGGTGTAATGAAGGCTAGCTGGTAATATTAATATCTAGGAGGATAAATCGTGGTAACAGATCCAATAGCAGACATGCTTACTCGCGTCAGAAACGCTTGTATGGCATCTCACTCAGTTGTTGAAATGCCTTGTTCGAAGGCAAAAAAAGAGATAGCTGGACTTTTAAAATGAGAAGGTTATACTCTGAATCGAAGAATTTGAAAATGAAAAAAAACATAAAAATATAAGAATAAAGCTTAAATATGTTAACAACCAACAAGTAATAACTGGTTTGAAAAGAGTAAGTAAACCTGGTTCTTCAAAATATATGTGGGACATAAAGATGTTCCAAGAGTACTTGGCGGTTTCGGAATCGCAATTATATCAACTTCACAAGGAATTACACCCGACAGAGATGCTAGAAACAAAGGCATTGGCGGGAGAGTTTTTGTTATGTTTGGTAAGCGAAGTAACTTGGAGGATTAAATAAAATGTCACGAATAGGCAAAAAAACCGATAACAGTATACCTTGAGGAACTGAAAATTGAAACAGTATCAGGTAGTCTAGTAACCGTAACAGGTGCAAAAGGAAAACTTGAAAGAACAATTAGACCTGAAGTTAGTGTTGAAATAGTAGATAATACTGTTGTTGTAAACAGAAGAGGCGACAAGAAACTTGAAAGAGCTCTTCATGGATTGACTAGAACTTTAGTTTCTAACATGGTTGAAGGCGTAACAAATGGTTTTACAAAATCGCTTGAATTGATTGGTGTAGGTTATAGATGTCAACTTCAAGGTCAAACTTGTTATACAAGTAGGATATTCTCATCCAGTAGAAATAGAAGCTCCTCAAGGTGTTGAAATTGTTGTTGAAGGTACTACCAAAGTTCACGTTAAGGGTGCTGATAAACAATCAGTAGGAGATCTTGCTGCAAAAATAAGATCTGTTCGTGAGCCAGAACCATACAAAGGTAAGGGTATTAAATATTCATTTGAGAAAATTCGTAGAAAAGCTGGTAAATCTGGTAAGAAATAGGAGTAACTTATGAGCCTTGAATCAAAAAAAGTTGTTAGAAAAAGAATACACGAAAGAATTCGTAAAAAGTTATCAGGTAACACAGAAAGACCAAGACTTTCAGTATTTAAAAGTAACAAAAATATTTATGCTCAGATAATAGATGATACAAAAGGCGTAACACTTGCTTTTGCATCAACACTTGATTCTGAAGTAAAAAAAGATCTTTCAAGTGGTGGTAATCTTGACGCTGCTAAGAAAGTCGGTGCTGATATTGCAAAAAAAGCTAAAGAAAAAGGAATAACCAAAGTTGTTTATGACAGAGGCGGATTTCTATTTCATGGAAAGATTAAAGCTTTAGCTGATTCTGCTCGTGAAAATGGTTTGGATTTTTAAGGAGTTAAAAATAAAACATGGCAAGAACAAAGAAAAAAACTTCAGAAGAAAATGAAGTTGAAACAATCGAAAAAGTTATTCAAATCAGAAGAGTAACCAAAGTAGTTAAAGGTGGAAAAGCTAAGTTTCAGAGCAGTAGTTGTTGTAGGAAACGGTAAAGGTTCTGTAGGTGTTGGTGTTGGTAAATCTAATGAAGTTGTTGGAGCTATCCAAAAAGCAATATCAGATGCAAAAAAATCACAAGTAGAAATACCTATGGTTGGAACTTCTATTCCTCATCCTACTTATGCAAAATTAGGCGCTGGAAAAGTTTTATTAAAACCTGCTGCTCCTGGTAGTGGAGTTATTGCTGGTGGTTCTGTAAGAGCTGTTTTAGAAGCAAATGGACTTAAAGACGTTGTTGGTAAAGCACTTGGATCAGATTCTCCTATTAACAATGCAAGAGCAGCGGTTAAAGCTCTTTCTACCTTAAGAACAATCGAGGATATTGCTGCAATAAGAGACATGCAACCTCAAGAAATAATAAAAGCTGTTGCTAAGTCTTAAGAGGAAATAAAAATAATATGAGATTAGAAGATTTAAGCCTGCAGAGGGCTCAACAAAAAAATCAAAAAGAAAAGGTAGAGGCTGGGGATCTGGTAACGGAAAAACAGCTGGTAGAGGTAACAACGGTCAAGGTCAAAGATCTGGTTCTCAATCAAGACCAGGGTTTGAAGGTGGTCAAATGCCTCTTTTCAGAAGAACACCAAAAAAGAAATACTTCTTTGTTGTTAACAAAGTTAACTATGCAATAGTTAATGTTTCTGAGTTAAGTAAATACCCAGCTGGAACTGTTATTACACTTGATACACTAAAAAATGATGGCGTTGTTCGTAAACAAACAGAAGCTTTAAGAGTTTTAGGTGGTGGTGAACTAACTTCAGCTGTTACCGTAGAAGCTCTTCATTTTACTGGTTCTGCAAAAGAAAAGATTGAAGCTGCTGGCGGAAAAGCTGTATCTCTTCTTGTTGAGGAATAAAAAATAAATAGTTTCTATGAAAAATAATAAAGCTGTTTTAAGACCTGATGTAATTTCTGATTTACTTAGAGCTTCAGGGCTTAAAGAAAAAATACTTTTTACACTAGGTGTGATTTTTATTTTTAGATTAGGTGTTCATGTTCCAGTTCCTGCTTGATATTGCTGTTGTAGAAAAATATTTTAACTCAGGGTTTTTAGGATTACTTGATATGTTTTCAGGTGGTGCTTTGTCAAAATTCTCATTGTTCGCAATGGGAATAACCCCTTATATTAACGCTTCAATAATTGTTCAACTTATGACTTCGGTTATTCCAAAGCTTGAAGAATTACAAAAAGAGGGAGGGGAAGCAGGGCGTAAGCAACTGGCTCAGATAACTCGATATTTGACCATAATTTTGGGAACATTAATGTCAAGTGGTATGGCTATAACATTGTGGCGATCTGGTGCTGTTCTAGGTGCTCCGGCAGCTGGAACTCCACCAGTATTTTTCATAATTAATACGGTTGCAACTTTAGTTGCTGGTACTATATTTATAATGTGGCTAGGTGAGCAAATAACCGAAAAAGGAATAGGAAATGGAGCTTCCATTCTTATCTTTGCTGGTATAATATCTCGCTTTCCTACTTATTTTTCAAATACAGCACAATCAGTTGAATCTGGTGCTACTAATTGGTTTGCCGTAATAGCTTTGTTAATAATATTTATGTCTCTCATTGTTGGTATTATTTACGCTTCTGAAGGAGCAAGAAGAATACCTGTTCAATCAGCAAAAAGACAAGTTGGAAATAGAGTTTATGGTGGAGGCTACTTATCTCCCCTTCAGAGTTAATCAAGGTGGAGTTATGCCTATAATATTTGCGACATCTGTTTTGATGTTTCCTATGACAATAGGAC